>NZ_JBQENX010000004.1:0-408162 GCF_052044775.1 Enterobacter sp. 22466
TAATTTCCATACGAATCTCAAAAGTGATCATAAGCTCCCCTGTATTCAGAGGAGCAGATTAACCCCTGGATCAATTTTCAACCGCTGGGGTGGATCAGTTTTGCACCGTTGGTAACACCTCCGAGAAATAGCATCACAGCACGGTATCAGCGAAGGCGCTATCCGTAAGCGTGCCAAGCGTGACGACTGGTCGCGTGACCTCAATGCGAAGATTCAGCAAAAGGCTGACGATCTGGTACGCAAACAGGAGGTACGCAAACAGGTACGCAACGAAAGCACTTTGACCGAGCGCGTACTGATAGAGGCGACTGCCGAGGTGATTGCCACGGTACGCATGGAGCACCGGGGAGACATCCGCCGGGCTCGCGAACTGACAAACATGCTATTCGATGAGCTGGCGGGTGAGTGTGGCGATGTTGCCGCGCTTGAGATGCTCGGTGACCTGATGCGCCGTGAGGATGACAAGGGCCAGGATAAGCTCAATGATCTGTACCACAAAATAATCAGCCTGCCTTCCCGTGTTAAATCCATGAAAGACCTTAGTGACAGCCTGAAGACGCTGATCGGCCTCGAGCGTGAGGCGTACAGCATCGAGAATAAGGCGGAAACGAAAGAGGTAACGCATAACGTCATGCTGGTACCAACCAGTGACAGCGTGGATGACTGGGAAGCAGCAGCGCAAAAACAACAGGGCGGGGTTCTCGGTGGATGAATTACAAAGCTGTATGGAAGCCACTGCCTGGGTCGCAGTCTCTCGCGCTGAGTTGCCCGTGTAATGAGATCCTGTTCGAAGGCACTCGCGGCCCGGGAAAGACCGCTGCGCAGTTAGCCAGGTTCCGGAGAAATGTCGGAGTGGGCTATGGCTCGTTCTGGCGCGGCGTCATCTTCGATACCGAATATAAGAACCTTGCCGACATCATCACTCAGTCGAAGCGTATGTTTCGCCTGTTCAACGACGGCGCACGCTATCTGTCATCTGCGAGCGAGTTGCGATGGGTATGGCCTACTGGCGAGGAGTTGCTCTTCCGCTTCGGCAAAGAGGCGGACGACTACTGGGATTTCCACGGGCAGGAATTCCCGTTCATTGGCTTTAACGAGCTGACTAAACAGCAGTCACCGGAATTCTACGAAATGATGTTCTCCTGCCGACGTTCATCGTTCAGGCCGGAAAACTACCCGCTGGATAATGGCAAGTTACTGAGGCCGATCCCGCTGGAGACGTTCAGCACGACCAACCCGTTTGGCATCGGGCATACCTGGGTGAAGAAACGCTTCATTGAGCCAGCGCCGCGCGGAACCGTGCAGCGCGACCGGCAAATGGTATTTAACCCTCAAACTGAGCGAGAAGAGGAAATCACGCTGACCCGCGTGGCAATCCACGGCTCGTTTAAAGAAAACCCGTACCTCGACCCGCAGTACATCGCGACCCTGATGGCCATCAAAGACCCTAACCGACGCAAAGCGTGGGTAGAGGGCTCCTGGGATGTGACCAGTGGCGGGCGATTCGACCACCTGTGGAATGAATCGCTGCACGTCATTAAGCCATTCCGCATACCGGATAGCTGGACAGTTGACCGCTCCCATGACTGGGGTGAGTCGAAGCCGTTCTCTAATCTGTGGTGGGCTCAGGCTGATGGCACTGCCGCCGAGCTGCCTGATGGTCGGCAGTTCTGCCCGCCGGCAGGGACGTTAATCCTGATCGGAGAATGGTATGGCTGCCCGCCTGATGAGCTGAACAAAGGCCTGAATATGTCATCCACCAACGTCGCGAAAGGCGTGGCGTGGATTGACAAGCGGCTGGTGGGCGAAGACGTCGACGAGCCGGAAGAGATTCAAATAGACGGTGTTACGCAGGGCCAATTGAACGTTGTTCCGGGAATATGCTCGGAAGTTATCCCGGGCCCGGCTGATAGCGCCATTTTCAATACCGGTGACGATGAGTTGTCGATCGGCCAGAAAATGGAAAATCAGGGTGTCGAATGGCTTGAAGCCAATAAGAAGCCAGGCTCACGAGTTAACGGGGCCTCGGTATTTGCCGACATGCTTGAGGCTGTAGTTGAAGGTAAGAAGCTGGAATCTGGAATCCCTGAGAAGCCTGCCTTTTACGTGTTCGAGCATTGCCGTGGCTGGACTAGCCGCATACCAGTGCTGGTTCGCGACAGCAAAAATCCAGATGACGTAGATACCCAACAGGAAGACCACGACTGGGATGCTACCCGCTACCGAGTACTGCACTCACCACAGAAAATTACCGGCATGTTGGTGCGCTCGCGCTGACGGAGGAAACCGTGAACGAATGCGAAAATAAACAACTCGCCACGAATGCCAGCATCGACCGCGAGCGGATGCGTTACGTCAACGCACTGTTCAATGGCACCAGTAATACCAAGCGTAAGCGCCTGTATCAGGAGTTTGGGTACCCGCAGGATCTCTGCTTCGATGACTTTTACCGGGCATACCGCCGCAATGCCATCGCTGGCGCCGGAGTGGCGCGCATGGTTGATGGCTGCTGGGAGGATTACCCGGACGTTTACGAAGGCGACCAGACTAAGGATGCCACACAGCAGACACCCTGGGATAAGAGGGTCAATAAGCTGCTTAAACGCTGCTGGAAGCAGATTAAGGGCGCTGACAAACGTAACCTAGTGGGCCGTTACTCAGCGCTGCTCATCCTGGTTAAAGACAGTAAGCCCTGGTGGGAACCTGTCGATAAGGCGATGGTCGGCAGACTCCAAGAAAGGGCGCTCGTCAGGCTAATCCCGGTCTGGGAGGCTCAGCTCGACCCTGTCAGTTATAACGAGGACCAGAACAGCGAGGACTACGGTGCTGTTAGCATGTACTCATTTACCGAGATACCGGTTCAGCAGCAACGCAGTGGCCAGCCCGGGCGAATTATCAACGTTCATCCTGATCGCGTCATCATCCTGGCGGAAGGTTCAGATGACGGAAGACTGGATTCCGGCGAGTCTCTGCTGGAAGAGGGCTTCAACAAGCTGATGGATCTTGAGAAGGTATCAGGCGGCGCGGCGGAGGGGTTCCTGAAGAATGCCAGTCGGCAGCTCAATTTTAACTTCAGCGCCAAGACAAGTTTTGCGCAGCTGGCAAGAGCGCTGGGCGTTAGCGAGGCGCAACTCTCTGAAGGGATGGATGACCAGGTTCGTCGCCTGAATGACAGCACAGATAGCGCCGTCATCATGCAGGAGGGCGATACCAGCGTGCTTTCCGTGGCAGTTGCCGACCCGGAGCCAACATGGCGGACTGCGCTCAATGAGTTCTGCTCCACAGTGCCGATCCCGGTGAAGGTGCTGGTGGGCATGCAGACAGGAGAAAGGGCCAGCACGGAAGATGCGAAGGACTGGGCAAAAACCCGTATGAGCCGACGCAATGGCTTCCTGACCGAAGTAATCACTGAGGTGGTTACCCGCTTCTGGACGCTTGGTTTCATTCCTCCAGCCAGCGGCGAAGAAGTTACAGTGGGATGGTCCGATCTACTGGCGCCGAGCCAGGCAGAGAAGATTGCCAACATGGACAAGCTCGCGGACGTGGCTGTGAAATCAACGAATGCTTTCGGTCGTTCGGCTATCGAAGAGAACGAAATACGCGCTGCTGGCGAACTGCAACCACTGCCTGAGCTTGATGATGAGGTTCCGCCTGATGACAACAAACCAAAGCCTGATCCTCTGGCCGACCCTCAGTCAGAAGCCGAAAAGTCCGGTAATACCACGGTCGAAAGTTGACCCCACTATGTCGCGCAAGTCTGTCAGCAAGATGGAGCGAGACATTGAGGACCGGTATTACGCGATAAAGGTGGCGCTGAAAGCTCTGTTCGACCAGCGCCTGACCGGGCGAGAGCGTGAGGGTAACAGCCATAACTGGCACTTCCTTTGCCACGACAACGGCGCGGACATGCGGCTCTACCAGGTCAACGCCGGCAAGTTCATCTACGACATGTCGGCGCAGGAACTGGCTGACCTGCTGGAAGCGGTGCAGTCTATTCTCGATGATTACCTGCTGGATGGTGGCGAGCAGAACCTGTGGGCGATGGATTACGTCGTCGCAGAAGCTCAGCGCGGCACGCTGGAGGCATTCAACAACCTCTCGCAGCAGTCGCAGATATACGCCAGCCAGACGACGCTCCAGCAGCTTTTAAACAGCCCCGGTCACCTTAACCAGGTGGCGGCGGCCAGGCTGACAACGTTCAGTGACTGGAAGGTCATCAGCGATACCGCCCGCGGCGACCTGACCAACATCATCACCGATGCGGTAGCGCGCGGGGTGAATCCTCTCGAGACGGCCAGCGTCATCAGCAAGCGTCTCGACGTTTCGATGTCGAAGGCCAAGACCATCGCTCAGACTGAACAGGTCGGTGCGCTGCGGCAGGCACAGTGGAATGAAACGGACTGGGCTGCTGACCGGCTGGGGCTTAATACCGGCCTGCTGTGGCTGTCAGCGCTCAAGCCGACGACGCGAACCTGGCACGCCAGCCGTCATGGCAAGGTCTACACCACCGAAGAGGTGAGGGACTTCTACGCTGAAAACGGCAACCGGTACAACTGCTATTGCAGCCAGATTCCGGCGCTGCTCAACGACGACGGCAGCATCTTCAATGAAGGGCTGGCGGATAAGTTAGCTAAGGAAAGAAAAGCTTGGCCTGTACAGTAAATCAGAATAATCTCTAACCTCTTATTAAAAGGAGGTTTTATGATCGATCAGAACACAGTTGTGCATGTAACCTATGGGCAGCAGCAAACCATCATCCTTGGCAAAATTTCGATTTTTGAATATATCGCCCCTCAATCCGCAGGAAGAATGAACCTGACGATTTCGAAGGAAAATGATCATTTTGACCGTGATGAAATGTCAGAACTCATTAAGCGTATGAACGCAATGGTTGAGATCTCTCTAATTAGCGACTCTAGTACCAGCACTTATAAAGTTATCTTAGAAGCCCTCAGTCTAGAGTCGCAAGGCGGATATGAAACGCTAGAAATCGGTGTTCTACGCGTGTAGTTGTACAATTGTTTGAAAAAGGGTCGCTCAGGCGGCCTTTTTTAATGCCTGAAATCCACCAATGAGGACGTAACGTGAAGCTATCCAGCATCCACGTTAAATCCCTCGCCATCAACGCCTCCAACATCTCAACGACCACCATCAACGGCCAGGAACACTACGTCATTCGTGGTGCGGTCCCGATCGTCGATGACATCGTGATGAATGGCGGCCTGTACCCGGCGGAGGAGATTAACAACAGCTACCAGACGATGGAGCGCAAGTTAATGCCGATCGGCCACCCGATGGTGAACGGCAAATACGTCAGCGCCAACGACCCGCAGGCGGTCAACGATTACTACGCCGGGGCATGGGCTCAGAACGTCAGCAAGGCTGGCGGCGAGACCGTACATGATGTCTATGTCAACAAGTCGGTAGCAGAATCGAAGCCTGATGGTCAGCGCCTGATTAGTCGTCTTGATCAGATGATCGCAGGTACAAATATCGAGCCTATTCATCTGTCTACCGGGCTATTGCTGAACAAAGAGCAAAAAGCAGGTGAATCTAAAGGTAAAAAGTACACCTGGATTGCTCGCAATATGCAGTTCGACCATATAGCCATTCTACTCGATGAGCCTGGCGCCGGAACACCGGAAGAGGGAGTCGGCATGTTCGTGAATGCTGATGGACAAGAGGGTGAGGTAGAAAATGCCAGCCTTATAGATGAAGCCAACAGCATGAAAGATGGCTGGTGGAACAAAGTGAAGTTCTTCATCAGCAACGCTTCAGAGATGTCATTCGACGACATCTATCAGGCGCTGCGCATGGCTATCAAGCAGGACGACAAAAAGTGGCGCTATGTCGTCAGCGTCTGGCCTGACCATTTCGTTTACGAAGAGGATGGCGAAAACGCCAAGCCGAAGCTCTTCGACCAGAAGTACCTAATCTCTGACAAGGTCGTAACGCTTGTCGGCGATCCAGTAGAAGTCGTGCGCAAACCAACTGAGTACGAAGTCAAAACCAACGGAGAAACAAACCCGATGAAAGAGAAGATGATCGCCGCGCTCAATGCCGCAGGCGTTAAAACCGAGGGGCTGACCGACGATCAGGTCTGGGATGCCTACAACCAGCAGATGCAGAAGAATGATGGCGGCGGAGACCCGGGCCAGGCTCAGATTAACTCTGATGTGATCACTGCGGCTGTTAATGCGGCGCTCACCCCGCTGAACGAAAAGCTGAGCAAGCTGGAAACTCAGCTGCAGGCGAACGCTGAAAGCGAGCTGAAAACCAAACGTGACGCTGTTAAAGCGAAATTCTCGTTCATGACCGAAGCAGCGGTTAACTCCCTTTCCGGTGACGCGCTGAACGACTTGTACTCACAGTGCCAGACCAGCACCGGTCTGAACCCTGCATTCCAGGGGAATGGCGCTCAGAGTGAAATCCTTAACATGGAGGCACCTGAATAATGGCTCTCGCACCTCGTTTCCATACGGTAATCGCGGGCCCGGCCCGTAAGAATGACCCACAGGTCATTGAAGCAATCATGGCGGCGGCCGTGAAACCCGGCTCACTGGTGATGCTCGACAGCACTGGGAAACTGGCAGTTCACAATGTCGCTGGCGGTGCAGGCGTTGCCCTGGCTCTTCAGCACAACTACATCGGCGGTGGTGACATTCGCGACTCGGTTCCTGCAGGTGATACCGGCGCGGCCATCATGTGCGAAGACGATGTGGATTACCACATGCTGGTCAAAGCAGGCGAAGTGTTGCTGGAAAACGAAGGTCTGGTTTCTGCCGGTGACGGCACGCTGGCCAAGTCGACCACACCAGCCACCGACCAGGTCCTCTTTTATTCACGCGAAAAAATCACCGTTGGCGCAGAAGCTCAGCTCGTGAAAGTTCGCAAATCAGGGAAAGCAACCGCATGAGCATGATCGTATTCAACAAAAAGCTGGTTACTGAATATAACCAGGTAAAGCAGGCGTGGAATCAGCTGCTGATGCAGCGTGAGTCCTTCAACATCAACCAGAACACTATTTCCGCCCAGTATGGCGGCGCACTGGAAGTTAACCAGGCTGCGCTGATCTCCAAAGACTACTGGCGTGAAGTGGATAACATCACTACCCGAGTCTTCCGTAATGACGAAGGCAACGGCCTGCTGGATGATCTGCTCGGTCTCGGTACGCCGATCTCTATCGGCAAGACAGCGGCGCTTTACCGCGTCTCCAGTGACGCGGGCAAGGTTCATCGCACACTGACGGGCCACGTTCCGGAAGAACTGGATAAAGTTATCTACGACGAAGCTGGTGACCCAATCCCGATCTTCAACACCGGCTACAGCCGTGAATGGCGTGAGTGGAACGGCATGCAGTCAGAAAACCTTGACGCAATGGCCGATGACCAGGAAGCGCACGTTGCAGCCATCCGCGAGGATATGGCCGACTACATGCTGTCTGGTGACGCGAAAGTGAAGGTGAAGGGGTATGTCGGCGCAGGCATCACCAACCACGCCAACACCAACCAGGTGGATCTGAGTGCGTCCGGTCTGAATATCGACCTGACCACCGCCACCCCTGACGAGATGGTCGCATTCTTCACCGGCCCGTTCGCTAAGCTCCTGGACGATAACTACGTGCAGGAGAAGGTGAAGGTGTGGGTGTCGCCTGACATCATGCGCAACATGAGCAAACCATATTCCTCCGCTGCCGGCTTCAAAGAAGGCACCGTGCTGGAGTACATCCTGCGCTACGGCCGTATCGAGTCTGTTAACCAGACCTTTAAGCTGACGGGTAACCACTTCATCGCGTACGTGCGCAATTCGCAGTACATCAAGACGCGTATTGCAGCGCCGGTGGGCACCTTCATGATCCCGCGCCAGAATCCGTTCGACAACTACAACACTCTGGTCTGGAGTGCTGTCGGTCTGCAGATTAAGCGCGATTTCAACGGTCGCTCTAAAGTGTTCAACGCACAGGGTTAAGGGGCTTCGGCCCCTTTTCTTCGGGAGAGAGCATGAAAAAGTTAAAAGTCGAGAAGGCTGGTTGCTGGGGAACGATTAACGGCGTATTCCAGCAACTGCCGGTTGGTCATGAGTTTGTTGCGGTTGATGTGCCGCCAGCTTTCGCTGGTCGCGTATCGGTCGTTAGCGAAGTTGAAGAGCAGGAGCTTGAAGTTGCCACACCTGGTGCTGACGATAAACCTGCAGAGCAGGCAGAGCAGGCAGAGCAGGCAGAGCAGGCAGAGCAGGCAGAGCAGGCAGAGCAGGCAGAGCAGGCAGAGCAGGCAGAGCAGGCAGAGCAGGCAGAGCAGGCAGAGCAGGCAGACACCACCGCTAAATCGAAAAAGGCGAAATAACCATGGCTGACCCAATCACAGCGGCAGACGTGCAGGCGTTCCTCGGTGAATTGGGTTACTCCATCCCGGGCGCGCTGTTGGATCCGATCCTCTGCGTGGTGAACAAGATTATCCCGTGTCTCGATGGTGCGGGCTATGACGACTGTACCGCGAAGCTGATCCTGATGTACGCCGCCGCGCTTATGGCTACGTCGTCCGGCGCTCGCCGTATCAAATCGCAGGGTGCGCCGTCTGGCGCGTCCCGCTCGTTTGAATATGGCGACGACAGCATTACCTGGTTGCGCGACTCGTTGGCCCGGCTCGACACCAGCGGCTGCACCAGTGAGTTGCCAATCAGCGCAGGTAATAGTGTCGGCCTGTTCATGGTGGTCGGAGGCTGCTGATGAAGTACAAATCAGTGACGGAAGGCAAGCCGAAGCCTCTCACCCGCGTCTGGGTGGTGACCGACACCTGGCGGGAAACTACCGGCTATGTGAAATCGGACGGCGAGTGGTTCATTCTTTGCGAGCGGATAAGGAATTCCGGCGCAAAGGTTATCAGATGGAGAGGATGAGTAAACTAATGAATGCTGAAACTCTCAGAAGTTTAATAACTTACGATGCCGAAACGGGATTGATTAACTGCAATAAAGGGCGAAGAGGCGTTAAGGAGAATGCGCTTAGTAAATGTGTTGATAGTTGCGGTTATCTTCACATGACAATCTTCGGTAAGAACTACAGATTGCACCGTCTGGCATGGCTATATGCTCATGGGCAATGGCCCAAAGGCAGAATTGATCATATCAATGGCATCAAAACTGATAACCGTCTTTGCAACCTGCGAGAGTGTATCGATGGCGAAAATGCTCGAAATGTTCGCAGGCGAAAAGATAACACCACTGGAGTGACTGGTGTTACGTGGTGCAAGCAAACTGGTAAGTTTCGAGCCCAGATACATTACATGGGCAAGACCAGGCCGCTTGGCAGATTTGACTCATTCATCAAAGCATGGGAAGCCCGCTTGGTTGCAGAGGTTTCGTCAGGTTTGTTCACCGTAAGGCATGGGGCAGAAAATTGAGCAGCGTAGCTTCGTGGTCATATACCGCAAAAGCCACAATCTGGCGCAAGCAGAACGGCGGAACCGACGAATACGGCGATCCAATTAATGGGTACGCCGCACCAGAAGTAATCATGTGCGATTACGAAGGCGGCCTGTCAAAGCGCATCGGCAGCCTGGGCGCCGAAATAGTCGTGAAGAATACCGTCTGGACGGAGTTCGCGCTGGCGGCCGCAGGTGATTACCTGCTGATTGGCGTATCGACCGCAGCTGACCCGGTTGTGGCCGGTGCCGACGAGGTGCGGCAGGTTATTCGCTATGCCGATACGTTTGACCGCCTGGCGGATGATTACGCCATCCTGACAGGAGTTTAGCCATGGGCATCAAAGTGAAGGGCATCAGCCAGGCTAAGAAAAACCTTAATGCTCTGGTTGGTGATATTCAGGGGAAAAAGGTCGTCAGGGCGATGCAATCAGCTTTGATTATCGGCGGATCTCAAGCGGCGCTCTATACCCCGATCGATACATCCACCCTCATCAATAGCCAGTTCCGCGAGATCACTGTAAATGGCAATCGCGTGACGGGCCGGGTGGGTTATTCAGCTAACTATGCTGCATATGTCCATGACCCAAGCGTACCTCAGAACTTCCGCCGGGCGACGGCCAGGAAGGAATTTTTAACCAAAGGGTTTGAAGACACGCAGCGACAGATTGATGCTGTGATCGCCAAGGAAATGTCTCTATGAATCCTCCTATGTATCAGCGAGTCAGGAACATGTTTGGCGATGCCGGTCTTACTACCGGTTTCCTGGTTCAGCTTCTTAGTTTCAATGACCCGAATGATCTTTCGAAAGCGATCATGGTGTTCAGACCAAATGGCGGAACCCCCATCAGAAATGACCTCGGGAACGATAACTATGTCCTGGTCGATGTGATTGGCGCAAAGGACAAAAACCAGGCGGCGGCAACGGCGGCTCAGTCAATCATTGATTATGTCCAGGCCAACCCCATGGCTGACGAATGTGTCGGCTACATCCAGAACATGGGCGCAATTCCCGCGCCGGTGCTCACAGAAGAAGGGCGAATAGTCTTCCGATTGCAATTTGCCTGCACATTTGGCGACTAGCCATTACCAACCAAATAACCCGCTCCGGCGGGTTTTCTTTTATACGTCAAAGAGGAGTTTCACATGGCTGACTGCCCTAACTCGAACGAGCGTCTGTTCGGCGGTGCGATCGTGCTGGAGGTCGCTGACGGCTGCCCTGATGTTAAACCTGAAGAATCAGAGTGGAAATCTCTGGCTGCTGGAACATCAAAGGGCTTCGACTTCAACCCAAACTCGGTTACATCTGATGCGGATGACGGCGGCGGCTATGTCGAAACCATCATCACCAACAGCGATTTCACGATTAGTTTCGAAGGTGAGGTCCGTAAAAAGGACAAGCTTGACCAGTACGGGATCGGAAAGTTCATCACGTATTTTGCTGCACAGCTTAAGGCGAAAAAGCAGCCAGGAATTTGGGTGCGGATGGATTACGGCCCGGTTGAGTTTGTCGGCTACATGACCGTTAATGCCCTGAGCTCTGACGGTGGAACCAACGATATCGTAACGTTCTCAACTGAGTTCAAAGTCGGCGACGCGAGTACCATCGAAGTTAACGAACTGACCGCAGTAGCAGTGACTGGCGTAACGGTAACTCCGACAACCAGCACCGGTACGGCAGGCGGCACCAGCACTTTCACGGTGAACATCGCACCAACCGGCGCAACAAACAAAGACTTCACTGTAGCGACTACCGATGCGACCAAAGCAACGGCTACCGCCTCAGGCAACACCGTTACCGTGACGCGTGTCGCCACCGGCAGCGCGCAGATCATCATCAACACTGAAGACGGAAACTTTGTGGCCGTGCATACGGTTACCGTTACCTAACGGACATTCAAAAGGGCGGCGTGCTGCCCTTGATAATGACCGTTTACTGGAATGCCTATGACCGTTTTAACCGATATTGGCGAAATCTCCGTCAGCGACAGTCGCGAAGGCGGAAAAGATTACCTGCTCCGACCTTCATTTGAGGCCATGACGAGGATCGGCACTCCGGAAGAGATTGTGCAGGCGTACGCCATCATCCATGGCATTGAGGTTTCTCAGCTCACTGAAGCGTGCGCGAGCACTTTTGGACGATTTCCTGAATGGTTATCCCCCTCTTTCAACCGTGCCGCTGAGAAGCTTTTATCCACGTGCATGCAGGTGTTACAGGCGTGCTGCGATGAAGACTTGACGTCCATGATCGGCGAATGGAAAGGGTGGCGACATTGCGTTGTATACCGACCTGGAAAGATGCCGAAGAACGACATCATCGTGCTGGCTCAGCACCTCATGCAGCACGGTATCGTTGGCAAAGCGAAGGTTCGCCAGTTGCAGCGCCACGAAACAGGCGAGCGAACCACTGAATTTAAAGCCTTCGACTACATCAGCGCGGCGCGTAGCCACTTTGGCATGAGTCGTGATGAGGCGTCCAAGCTAACTATGACCGAATTTCAGATGCTGCTAGCGGCGAAATACCCTGAGCAGAAAGGGTTCACTCGCGAAGAGTACGACAGCATCGCCGACGAATATCTGGCTAAACAGGCAGTTCGACGCGAGAATGCGAAAAAGAAGTAACCGACCTTCTATACAACGATACCCTGAGAACAATAAATCATCCTTTTCCGTTGCAACTGTGATGTTCCGGGGTAGGATGTTTCAACTTTTACTAATGGGGAATATGGATATGAAGAAGTTAACTTTAGCATTGCTTGCAGTGGTTTCTTTTGGCGTCGTCGCGGCGGAAGAAATGAGAATTCCAACCGATACCAAAGCCAGTTATACAGTCCTCGATAAAGACATTAATGGAAGTATGGCGACCATAGTCACAAAAAGAGTGGGACCTTCCGGGACCATTTTTACAAAGCGCCTTTATGATTGCTCATCGTGGACCGTGAAATATTTAGGTGAGGGTGAGTCTCTTGAGCAGATGAAGTCATCAAAATCTGATTCAAGAATGGCGAATATAGTTGAAGGCTCAATAGCAGATTACATAGGCCGAAAGGCCTGTCAGTGAGAATGACCCGCTCCGGCGGGTTTTTTTATGCCCGGAGAAAAGCATGGCCAACAGCGAACAGGTTGGGAATATTGTTTATCAAGTCCAGATGGACGTAGCAGAGCTTATTGAGGCACAGCGTAAAGTAAACGATCGGCTTGATAAAATGGGCTCCAATTTCGACCGAGCATCCGGGTCGGTTAGCCGCTTTGAGGGAGCGCTTAATAAAGTAGGAGTGGCGATTGCAGCAGCTTTCACCATCGAGACGGCCAAAAGGCTGATTGCGATTGGTGATGAGATGGCTACCTTGCAGGCCAGGATCACCAGGCTCAGTCCGAGTATTGATACAGCGAAAGAGACTATGTCAGCTCTTTCAGCTATTGCATCACAAACAGGTAACAGCCTTTCTGAAACAGAGCGTTTGTGGGAATCACTGACCACAGCATTAAAAAGCGCAGGTGCAACAAACTCCCAGATCCTTGCTCTTACTTCTACGCTTCAAAAGATAGGCACCATAGGCGGTTCATCCTCTGAGGAAATGGCTAATGCACTTCGCCAGTTCGGGCAGTCAATCGCCGGCGGCACTGTACGAGCCGAAGAGTTCAACTCCATCCTTGAGCAAATGCCAGAGCTTGCTCGCCAGATTGCGTCTGGACTTGGAATATCGATTGGTGATCTCCGCAAGAGAATGCTGGAGGGCAAGTTAACGGCTGAAGATGCCCTTAACGCTATTCAAAAACAATCCCAGTCTGTTAACGAAGAATTCGACAAGATGCCTGTCAATATCGACAGGGCGAAAAATAGTCTGGACGTAGCATTTAAAAACGCCATTAACGACATCAATCAGGCGATTGGCTTGACCTCGACCCTGGCGGGGTTGATGCAAAGTGTTGCTGATAATCTTAATTACTACAATAAAAATGTCGGTGATTCTTCCAGAATGCCGAAGCTTATCAAGCTACAGCAAGAATTAAACTCCGAGCTTAAAGATGGTCAGCGCTGGTATGAGACAGACTCCGTATTCCAGACTCGTCGTGCGCAGGCCGCCGTTCAGTTAAAGCAGGTAGAAGGTGAAATTGCTCACATCAGAGCTAAAGCAGCAAGTGATGCTAAGAACAACCAAGGGTTCAAGACCGAAACAAGCGGAGACGATGCAGCAACATCAAAGCTGGTGAAAAACTCCGAGCGCAGGCTGGCTCTAGCCAAACTGGAAGGAGAGGCAAGAGCAAGACTTCAAGCTCAGTATGATGCTGCCGATGCTGGGGTTACGGATCCGAAACGCATCAAGACCCTTCAGGATGAATATGCGGAGACGTACCGAGTAAACGAGGCAAGAAAGGAAAGCAATAAAACTGGCAAGAAAACTGAGGCGCAGTCCGAATCAATTGCAAATAAGCTTGAAAATTTGCGTCAGCAGTCAGAATTGGCAGCTGATTCAACGGAGGAGCTAAGCAGAGAACAGGCCATATTACGCGCTCAGCAGTCACTGGGTAATTCTGCAACCCAGGAGCAAATCAAAAAGGCCGGTGAATATGCAGCAAAAGCATGGGATGCATCAGCGGCAGCCAAAGGGGTTACTGAAGCACTTAAGGCAATGCCTTTGCAGGCGGAGAATAAATCCTACGCCGAATCCATGCAAAATCTGAAGGCCGCACTGAACGCTGGGAAAATAGATCTCAATGAGTATAACGCTGCCACGGAGAAAATGGCGCTCGAGCACCAGAATAACCTCGCCAAGATTAACGCCCAGGCCACAGTCAATCCGGTAGCTTCTGCCCGAGCCGAAGTTGACCCGGTACAGCAACTGGTGAACGAAAATAACCAGAAGTTAGCCCTGATGCAGCAATATCAGCAGCAGGAACAGGCGATACTCCAGCAAAGTTACCAAAAAGGGAAAATAAATTACGATCAGTTCGTTGCTGCAAAGGCAGCTACCGATGCCCAGTACCTAGCCTTAAAGACTGCGCAGGAAAACCAGTTCAATGAGCAGATGACAGCCGCTCAGTGGCAATTGCTCAGTCAACAAGGTCTTGGTTATGAAATGCTGACAAGCGCGGTGGATGCGTTTTCAGGTAATGCATCCAATGCGTTAACCGGGCTGATCACCGGAACGATGTCAGCGCAGGATGCTATGCGATCACTCGGGAACACGATGCTGAATAGCGTGGTCAATGCGCTAGTCCAGGTTGGGGTTGAGGCTCTCAAAAACTTCATTATCGGGCAGACATTGGGCGCAGCTTCTACCGCTGCTTCTGTCGGTATGGCTACCACGACAGCGGCCGCATGGGCTCCAGCCGCAGCGCTGGCTAGTCTGGCATCCTTTGGCGCAAACTCAGCACCTGCGATGGCTGGTATTGCATCTACCGTTGGGCTTGCTCAAGGACTGGCTTTGGCTGGCGCAAGGTACAACGGCGGACCAGTGTCAGCAGGAAGCATGTATCAGGTCGGTGAGAGAGGGAAGCCGGAGATTTACCAGGCCAGTACCGGTAAGCAGTACATGATACCGGGTGACAACGGCAAGGTAATAAGCAACAAGGATATGGCTGCGGGCGGCGGTGTGAGCGTCATAATCAACGTACAGAATATGACGAGTGCCACATTTGACGCTCAGGCTACTAATAACGGAGATGGTATAATAACCGTGGATGCCATTATTGCTGACTTGAATAATGGAGGTCCTATATCGCAGGCTATTACTGGTAATACAACTGCGAAAAGAACACCTCGAGGTCAGTTATAAGGAGATATGCGTGGTTATTGAGCCAAACGATGTGCAATCAATACCAACAGAGAAAGGCAAGCCTCATAAGCTTTATCCGAACAGGGCAGTAGAGTTTGTATTTACTCTCAAGGACGGCTCTATCATCAAAGGCATTGCTCCTGCTGGAGAGGACCTGGAATTTACCAATAATGGCGATATCGTTGACATAAAAATAAATGTTTACGATGCGCCATCTGGTCCACGGTCAGTTGAATAATCAAACCCGCCTCGGCGGGTTTTTTAATGCCTGGAGTTTAGATGCCAATCATCGATTACCCAGACTGGCTGCCACTGGCGCAGAAGGCCAGCAAAAACATGACTCTCGATACCGGGTTTCAGACCGATCAGCCAGCGGTCGGCCCAGCTATCTTCGAGAATCAAACCGACGACCTGAAAGTGACCTGGTCACTTACGTGGATTTTCACTCTGGCTGAGGAAAGAGCATTCCAACAGTGGCTACGCAGCCCGAACTACCTCAACCGGGGCCTGAACTGGTTCCGGATGAATATCAATCTGGGCGGCAGTGGCCTGCAACTCCAGGAGCTTCATTTCACCCAGATGCCGGTGCAAACCAGTATCGATGGCGGGGTGGTGACCTGGACGGGGACCGTTATCGCTAACCACCTCAACAACGCCGACGACGAATTCGACGACATCATTGTTGAGCTGCCTCCGCCTTGGGATTCGTGGCTGGATATCGTTGTTACTGGTTATCCTGACGGGCGCGACCCGGAATCTTTACCGAGAGTGCCGTGATGCCTACCTTCAGAGCTTATAAGCAGCAGCGCCCGACGCGCGGCCTCTACGACACCATCACGTTCTACCATCCTTCCTTTGGCTATGTCCGCCTTGTCGATAAGCAGTTCTTTCCGAAGACGCTTGGCGGCCAGGAGTACACGCCCGCGCGCTTTGAAATCGAAGAGAGCCAGCAGAGCGGCACGCCGGTGATCGACGCGACGGTGAAGTTAGGGCGGCTGTCGTCTGACATCAAATCGCTGATGAAGAAGTGGAAGGGGGCGGCACGGCTGACGGCCATCACGGCCACGCGGCAGATATTCGACAGCGGCGATGTGTCGGTGCCGATTAAGTCCTGGCAGCTTTACGTCAAGACGGTGGACATCGACGCCGATTCAGCGTCGGTAACCCTTTCTGTCACCAACCCGCTGAACAACAACATCGGAAGGCTTTATGACCCAACGGAATACACCGGCCTGCAGTACCTCTGATTTTGTCAGAAGGGTTATCGGCGTGCCGTGGGCTAACCGTGCCTGTTCTTTCGATAAGGTCGATTGCTGGGGGCTGGTGGTCCTGTATTACCGACACGTTCTCGGGATTGAGCTTCACCAGACGCCGGACTACGAAGCCGGGGCCGACTTCTTCACCTGCTATCAGGGCGACGTCGTCTTCTGGCACCAGGCCGATAAGCCGGTCGAGGGCGGGATATTCGTTGGATACCGCGGCGCGCAGCCGGCACACGTTGGACTGGTGCTTAACAGGCAGGCGCTGCATTCACGCGGCGAGAACGGAAGCGTACGCATGGACTCGTTGCTGGTCATTCAGCGGGCATTCACCAAAGTGGAGTTTTTCGAATATGGCGCTGGTTGAGATATCGAATTTTCCAGGAACGCCTAAGCTGCGTTGCAGGGTGCCAAACGGCACCCTTTTTTATGACTGGCTGGCGGCCAATGACGCCACTTTTCACCGCGATATACTGATCGTCCGCAATGGCGTGAAGCTGAGCGACGATGACGAGCTGGCATTTGAACTTAGTGAACTGGACAACATCCAGATATTCGACCAGCCAAAGGGCATAGTCGGCGACATCCTCAGCCCGATCTTTAAGGTGGTGGGTCAGGTGTTTTCGTTCCTGGCGCCGAAGCCCGCTATCGCCAACAACGGCGGAAATACCGTCGACTCACCAAACAATAGCCTGACCGGTCAGATAAATACCGCTCGCGTATACAAAGCCAAGCCTGACATCTACGGCCAGGTGCGTTCATTCCCGGACCTTATTCAGGAATCGGTATTCGAATATGTTCACCAGACATCTACCGACGGCGGCCTGAAGTACGTTACAGAGTGGATGTGCATCGGGATCGGCAAATACGATTACGAGTCTGTGCGCTACTCAGAATCAAGCCTGGGCTCTCTTGCAGGTGCTGAATTCCAGTTCTTCGAGCCTGGCGAAGTCATCCCGCAGATCGTCGAGGGATACGGGTTTGATGATGTCGACGGGCAGGAGGTGCCCGGGCAGAACGAAGCCAGCGATTTCCCGATCGAAACAGCCACTGCTAACACCGTGGTCAGCGGTGCTTATTCCGGCGGCCAGATTGCGATGAAAATCATTAAACAGGCCGAGTTCGATTACTTCATGGGGCTCGTACTGCCGCATGCTGTGACCTTCACGATAAACGTGACGTACAACACCGCATCTGGCAGTGTCACTACTGATGCGACATTCTCCGGCACGCTTATTTCCGCTGTTGAAACAAACGACGGCGCGGTGGTTAACCCGGTTCGCTGGTATACCTTCACGATGAACCGGCTGGATGGTCCACAGGATATCCCGGCCAACGCGACGATAAACACCACGAAATTCATCCTCAACGATAACGAGGCGCTGGTGGTAGGCCCGTTCTTCTCTCCGGTGGAGTCTACGCAACTGTGGCTGCATACCCAGTCCAGCCTTGGCGGGAAGAAAGAAACGAACTGGAAGGTTGTCATCTGGAAAATCGACGACGACTACAACCAGGTGCCGGGCACGCAGCAGACTTTTACGTACCGGCAGACCACGCCTCACCAGTCGACGAGTGAAGTCTTCTACCGCACTGACAAAATCACTCCGACCGGCGGCTTCGGGAAATACGCAGTCAGCTTCCAGCGCACGGATAACTCCGGCGATGCTTCCCTGCTGAAGGTCGAGGAGATCCACAGCATCAACATCCGTACGAACGTTGTTCACCCGACCGACACGCTGGTACGGGTGAAGGTGAGGGCGACAGAGAACGCGCTGGGTAGCCGTGAGCGCAAATATAACGCCCTGGTGACGCGTCACACCATCACGTACGACCTTGAAACGCAGACAGTGGATTACACGCTGCGACCGTCTCGCTCGTTCGCTGACGCGGTGGCGCATACCTGGCTGATTATGGGCGAGCAGCCGGTAAGCAGCATTGACCTGTACGGACTGTACTCTATTGCTGAAAGCCTTCCTGACGAGCGTCTGGGCTACTTCGACTACACGTTCGACGACGAGAACGACTCTTTGGGCGACCGCGTGCAGGCGATCTGCAATGCGGCGTCGGTGGTGGCGTACTGGGATGACGGCGTGCTGACGTTTACTCGTGACCAAAAAGTTGATTACCCGGATGCCGTATTCAACCGGGCCAACATGAAGACGGACGAGTACAAAATGACGTACGAAGCTACTCTTCCAGGCGGCTACGACGGCGTGCAGGTGTCCTATGTTCACCCGACAACAAACAACAAGACGTACATCAACTACCGCGTGGTGAACGGCGCTATCGTCGAGCAGGAAGCTGAGAACCCGAACAAGCTGGAGATCGTCGGATTTCGTAACGAGTATCAGGCGCGGGAGCGCGCGCTGCGCGAAACAAAACGCCTGATCTACTCGCGCGTGAAGATGAACGCCAAAGTGTTTGAGGACGGGATAATCCAGGTCGGTAGCGTCGTGCAGATAGCGGATATCTACGACAGCAACCAGCAGCAGGGTTACATCACCGGCCGCGCCGGGAATAACTTCGATACCAGCGAGCCGATCACGTTTACCGGGGATATGTATGTGCTTGTAACCGACAGCCTGGGCAACCCGACTCTGCGCTATCCGGCCACCGCCCGTAGCGACACGAAGTACGGCTTCACCGCGGCAATACCAGAAATTCAGCTCAATATATGGAACGGAGACACTGTGCAGCTCCCGTCGCGCTATATCATCGCGACAGTAGAGGAGCTGGACAGCCAACTATGGACGGTAAACAGCATCAAACCGAACACAGATAACACGGTATCTCTGACCGTCGCGGAATACAGCGACGCCATCTACCAATAAGAACCGTCCCCGACCAACCGAACCCGGCCACCGCGCCGGGTTTTTTTATGGAATCAATATGGCTACGCAACCTACCAATTTGCCTGTCCCAAGCGAATCACCACGCGATCTTAAGTTTAACGCGGGGAAAATTGACGAGTTCGTTACCTCGCTGGTTAACACATATGTTGACCGATTCGGTAACGAGCATTACACCATCGAAGGCCTGCGCTGGCTGGCGCAGCAGGCCATTGCGCAGTATGGATGGGTGCCAGTTGGAACATTCCAGGCCGGTGCAACGTTAACGAGCCCGAATCAGATTCTGAAAGACGAAACCGATGGTGAATACTACCGGTGGGATGGTTCATTCCTTCCATCCGGTAAAGTTGTGCCTGCTGGTTCTACTCCTTCATCTACTGGTGGGATTGATGAGGGGGCATGGATCAGCGTTGGGGATTCCGCGTTACGTACCATGCTTGCGTCTTCAGCAGGAGCGTCAATGATTGGCCTCCAGCCTCAGGGTAAGTTGCCTGACGTTATCAACTGGGTAACGCCGGAGCAGTGGAGCAATTTAGTTGATGTTACAAACGACTGGTCTGCAGCGATGCAAGCTGCCAATGACTACGTGGCTTCAATTGGTGGGGGGAAAGTAATATGCGCAGCAAAAAAATACTGGGGGTGCAATATCCGCAGAAGCCCACTGGTATTTTTTGAAGGTCAGGGGGTATCTGCAACAACTATCAAAGCACCAGATGGGTGGGACGCTCCCGGTGTTATTGTTGATGAAGGATTCGAAACATACGCCTCACCCGCCGACCTGGGAGCTTATGGGGGCGGAGTCAGCAAAATGTTCATTGATGGGAACTATGAAAACTTTGCTGGTACGCCGTCTAAAATGTCCGGCAATGGCGTTCTGTTTGCCGGTGCAGGAATAGAAATTAAGGAGCTTGAGGTTCAATATGCGCCAGCTACAGGGTATGTTAAGCTCAACTACGCAGGATCGCCAAATCAACACCCAGCATACTGGACAAGAGACAAAGGACAATTTGCAGTTAGCTCAAACACAGACATATGCGTAAAAAACTGCGGTAATGATTGCATGTTTGTTGATGATGCCGACTCTCTCTATCATCGAATTTTGGCTGGGCTACCCGCTTTTGGCGTTGGCACTCAGGTGACCAGCTTCTGGGATACAACTCGCCGATGTGCGGCTATGCACTTCAATGCGTCAGCCGATTTACTCCAGTTGCATTGCTATGGCTATCACGGAGGCTGGGGGCTGGTACTCGGTTCAGGAGATTACACAAAGTACCCAGCTTTGTTTCGCGCAGTTAACATCATCATTGAGTCTGTGAGTTGCGCTCTTTGGGCCCGTCCTACCTGCCAGGTGCAAGGCACTCAATGGGAAATCCACTCTATAAGCATGAGCCAGCTTCTTCCAGAGGTTAATGTATATGGATCCTATACCCCTGGTGTAGTCATTCAAAGTGGCCAATTTATAGCGACGAGCCAAGAAAGGAGACTTGCCAGTGATTATGGCCTAATAAGATTCAGTAACGTTTCACGAAGTGGTTCAAACCCTACAATAGGATTCTCAGGAACTCATGTTGTCCTGGCTGGAGAGAACAATACTCTTCAGGTTCAAATCCAGAGAAGTTTGTTCTTTGATCCAGAGCTCGGCGGGATTGGGATTATGCTGGCAGGCCTTAACAATATTGTTAAAAATGGCAGTGTAATAACCGGTTTTTTGGGCGCAGACTCCTCTGGCACGGATAGTGCTGCTATTCAGGTGCAACCATCTGCTACCGCTACAGTTGATATTGATATACATCGCTGCAAGGTTGGGCTCAGATGGACAAACAATGCAAGCCAACCGCTTGTTTCAGGACGAATCAATATGAAGGACAATATTAATATTCTGCAGGTGGCTTACGCAAACGCAAACGCTACTCAGCGTATGGCTCTGGAAATCACCACTCCTGGCGGCGGAGGGAACAGACAGTCAGCGTTGAGTGCAGCAGGCGCTGTGAGTGTTACCGCATCAGGTCAACAGACGATCACTGTTACAGGGCTGAATCTTCCTTACGTCCCATCCACTCAAGAAGTAAAGGCATGGTGTTTTAACGATCAGGCATCTGCTCAGACAATTTACGCCGAACCTCAGTACATTAACTACATTCAAACTGAGTCAACAGTAAACTTTTTAGTTTTCAGAGTAAAAGTTAACCCAGTTTCAGGAGCTGCGTCTGGTCAACGGCTTGGTGTGAAGTTGAACTAGCTTATGAGTTCCAGGGATGGAATTCACCTTCTCCATGATATAGACTTCCGGCAGAAATTTGATCGGGGGTTACGTGGAATTTAGAAAGGATATCAATGGACTTAGAGCGTTCGCGATTTTGGGCGTGCTAATTTTCCATTTTAATCATAACGCACTGCCAGGCGGATTTTCAGGAGTAGACGTGTTTTTCGTTATCTCTGGATTTCTGATGACGAAGATAATTTTTACTGGGATTGATAGCCATAATTTTTCAATACTTAAATTCTATGCAGCCAGATGCAGAAGAATTATCCCGGCACTGGTCGTGCTGTGCGCCGCATTATTGGCTTTTGGATGGTTCAGTCTGGCTCCATTTGAATATCAGAGACTATCATATAACAGTCTTTCCAGCATATTTTTCATTTCTAATATGGCGTATTGGGCTGATTCGTCATATTTCTCCACAGACTCAGCTGCAAACTGGTTGCTGCATACATGGTCTCTGTCAGTCGAATGGCAGTTCTACCTGATATACCCACTGATCATTGCGGGGGCAGTGAAGATTGCAAGCCGTGAAGTAGCCGTTAAAGCTCTCTTTCTGCTATTTACTACAAGTATTGCATTGAGCACATGGCTGGCCTATTCATATCCCACATCTGCCTTCTACCTGCTCCCATCAAGAGCATGGGAAATGATTGCCGGAGGGTTGGTGTTCCTCTTTCCTGTCAGCGCTACGATGCGGACAAGAAAAGCAATGCTATACGTAGGGGTTATAGCGATAATTCTTTCATTTGTTTTCATGAGTGAATCGCTGTCTTGGCCTGGTATGTGGGCTGCCATACCAGTGGCTGGCGCTTGTTTGATACTTTCATCTTCAATGAATAATAACTATATAACTGGCAACTGGTTATTTCAAAGGATAGGTGATAGCTCATATTCAATATACTTATGGCACTGGCCTTTTGTTGTATTCCTGTTCAATAAGTCTCTTCTTAATAATGCATGGTATCTTTCGTTAGGGATTTTACTGTCTTTCATTTTTGGATATTCCTCATTTAAGCTAGTGGAAGGCAACGCAAAAAAATCAAAGCTCATGCATACGTTTTTATCGTCCATCTCAGTAGCTATTTTATTGACTTTGATATACAGCACCCATGGTGCTGATGTCTCATTTAGAGAGATGGCTAAAGATGCAAAGGCAAATTATCCGACTATGTATAGCCGTGATAACTACTACAATAAAAACGTCTATAAACCATACTTGGAAGACTGTAACTATTATGACGCTGTGAACTCCAGAGCCAAGGAGTCTGTTCCTGAGTATTGCAATAAAGTTAAGGGATCTGGCGGAATTGTGATTTGGGGTGATTCGCACTCTCAGGCTCTGGGGGTAGGTATTAGAAACGCATATACCCACATACCCGTTTACCAGGTTGCATCTTCAGCATGCAGACCAGGATTAAAGATGGACTGGAGAGTAAAAGGCGAAGTTAAAAAGGCTTGCGAAAATGCACAATCTGCTGCATTGGAACTGATAGGAAAGGTTAAGCCCGATATCGTCATCATGGCGCAGGTGGCTAAGCATGAAGAAAATGATTATCCAGCGATTGAGGAAAAGCTCAAATCTTTGGGTGCTAAGTCAGTTATCGTTGTTGGTCCAGTTCCTCAATACATGACTGCGCTCCCAGTGGTAATTGCTGATCGTCACTGGGATAAGGGAGAGGTGCGCTTCTCTGATTCGGCGCTTGTGAAGCATGTTATGGACACAGATAAAATCATGCTGAGTAAACATATGAATGATGGCTACATAAAATATGTTTCGGTCATAGAAAAACTTTGCAGTGGTGATGTCTGCCTGGCAAAGGTAGATGATGACAACACTCCGATAGTATGGGATTACGGACATATGACCGTGAAAGGATCTGAGTATGTAACCAACAAGATACTCAAGCCAGTCATCGATTCCACTCTAAAAAAATAATACAACCACACCAAACACATAGCCCACACCTGTGGGCTTTTTTGCATTCTGGAATTGATCGATACCGCCGATCAGTAATACTGTATGCATGTACAGTTAATTATTGTGAGGTGACCATGCCACGCACAGCAGACATAAAGACCGCCTTCATTGCGGCCATGCAGCTAAACCCAAAGGGCTACCAGTACCTTCGGACCGAGAGCTTCATCGAGAAGCTGCGTGACTACAACTGGCACTTTACCCTGGAAGATGCCAATGCATGGATAGAGCGTTACCAGCAAGACTTTGTGGATAAGACAACAGATCACAGCGATAACCGATACTGGATCCTGCGTAACATGGGGAGGGTGCAATAATGGGCTTTCCTTCACCGGCATCGGATTACGTTGAGCAACAACTATCACCTGTTGTGCTGTGTAACATTGGAGCGGATAGCAGAGTGCTTGAGACAGATATTGGCTTTGCGGTTATCGAACCGTGTGTGAAAACCTGCGAAGGGGATGTTCTTCTGATTCTGAGCGATGGACGCACGCAGTTTGCAAAGCTGATGGGTAAAGCGCTCATTACGGATGATGGAGAGGCAATAGAGGGTGCTGCACTTGCAGAAGTGGAGGTACTTGGAGTGGCGACGTTCTTCATCAACCGAGTAAGGGAAGATGACTCCCCTGTGATGTGATGGGGCATGGGTGGGACACAAAACAGCACTCGCTCTAAGGTGAACTTAGACGACTGATGTTTTCGACGACTATAACCATCTGTTATTTGGTGCGCTCTTGGACGATCTTTGTCGATTATGAAAAATGTATGCTCATATGATGGGTATGCAGGTCTAAGACCTGGACGATCTTCGCTGGCAGCCTTAGTGCTTTAATGCCACAATATTTTTTTCTTCGAATGCAGGAAAGATGATGAAAAAAATAGCAATTGCTGGCGCGCTGCTGGCACTCACCGGGTGCGTACAGGTGGATAATTATCAGGATGTGATTAAGCATCCCGTTCCGGCGCATCTGGCGGGATACTGGCAGTCAAAAGGGCCGCAGAGTAAAATGGTCAGCCCGGAGGCGATTGCCACGCTGGTGGTGACGGAGGAGGGCGATACGCTGGACTGCCGTCAATGGCAGCGCGTGATTGCCGTGCCGGGAAAAATCATGCTGCGTTCAGACAGCTATTACAACGTAACCAGCAAGCTGGATATCTACCCGCTGGAGCGCGATGGCTCGGTGCTGGAGTATGATGGCATGGAGCTGCAGAAGGTCGATCGCCCAACGGTGGAGTGTGCCGATTACCTGAGCAAAAATCCGCTGGAAAGTAAGCTACCGTAGCCGTTTTTGGTGTTTGCACCCTCTCCCTGTGGGCTGAGGGTTCCCCAGTAATTCATAACCAGAAGTGATAACGCTGCTCTCAGAATGACTGAGAGCATTCAGCGATGCCCTGGTCCGGCTGTAAATCGCTGAGGCGTTTCCTGCAGGCCGGGGCGAGGCGCATGGATGCGCCGAGAGGGCGGCGGCGATTGAGCCGCCCTGGCACGTTCACGGGTCATGTTGTTACAGAGTTGCAAGGAACATAAAGTGAACGGAATGACCTCCACAGCCGTATGTTCCCCCTCACCCCAGCCCTCTCCCAAAGGGAGAGGGGGCCGTCTGTGCAGGCATTATTTATGGGGATCCCTCAGCCCTGTGGGTGAGGGCATCAGGCCGCACTCGTCAAATACTACAACGCATCCTCAATCACCCACACACTCACGCTTCCACCTTTGCAGGTAAAAGTCCCTTCGCCATCCGCCGCGGTGGTGACCGTTTCTTCACGATTGCCAAGAAAATCACGCCAGGTTTTGTTGCCGTAGTTTTCCCCAAGGCAGATCACTTTCTCGCCATCATCCCCATTGGACATCACCACCACACAGCCGGGATCCTCATCGGTGCCACTGCGGCTGAACGCGATACAGTTAGGGTGGTCAAAAAACAGCGTCTGCACGCCGTGGGCAAAGCGCTGACGGGCGAGGATCAGCTCATGAAGCTGCTCAATCACCGGCATATCAATGTGGTAGGTTTCACCGTCTCCCCCGGTATCGTCATAGCTGGCGCCAAAGAGGTCGGGATAAAACACGCTCGGTACGCCATTTTCCCGCAGCAGGATCAGGGCGTAGGCCAGCGGTTTAAACCAGGCTTCCACCGGCGCTTCAAGCGCCTGCAACGGCTGGGTATCATGGTTGGCAACCAGCGTCACCGCGTGGAACGGATCGGCCTCCACCAGCGTGCCGGTGAAAATCTGGCTCATGTCGTAGTCCCGCCCCTGGCGCGAGGCCTCGTGGAATTTCATCTGCAGGGGGGCATCAAACAGCATCGTTTTCCCCTCGACCTGATTGATATAACCCTGCAGTTTATCCACCTCGTGGGACCAGTATTCCGCGACAATAAACAGCGGCTGCGTCGCCACTTCCTGAACGTGTTCAATCCACTCCTTATAGAACCAGGCGGGGATGTGTTTGACCGCATCCAGGCGGAATCCGTCACAGCCGGTTTGTTCCATGACCCAGCGCGCCCAGTACTTGATCTCCTCCGTCACGGCATGGTTACGAAAATCGATATTTTCGCCCATCAGATAGTCGAAATTACCCATTTCATCATCAACCTGATCGTTCCAGCCTTCGCCAGTGTAGTCATTGACGATTTTGAAGATGCCATCCTCATTGGGGTTTTCGATGTGGTCGATGCCGCTGAAGCATTTGTAATCCCAGACAAACTGCGAATACTGTCCGGCGCGGGCAGGGAAGGTGTAGCGGGTCCAGGCTTCGCACTCGATGATCTCATCATCGATTTGCGTGCGGTCCTGTTCGTTCACGCGCTGAACGCGAACCTGCTCTTTCTCATCGGCGCCCATTTTGTGGTTGACCACCACATCCAGCAGCACCGCGATGTCATTACTTTTGAGCGCATCAATGGCTTCCAGCAGTTGGGCTTTATCACCGTATTTGGTGGCCACGCTCCCTTTCTGGTCAAACTCCCCGAGATCGAACAGGTCGTATGAATCATACCCGACCGAATACCCGCCGGATGCGCCTTTATAGGCCGGCGGCAGCCAGATCATATTGATGCCGATTTCGTTAAGATTGGGGGCTAATGCCGCGACCTCTCGCCACAATTCACCGCCTGCAGGGTAATACCAGTGAAAACATTGTAACAGGGTGGGGTTTTTCATCGTCCGTGCTCCAGAAGCCGTTTGGCTGACTTCTGGAGTATGGATGAAGAAATCATAATTGTGTGTCGCGGGTCAAACTTTCTGGATAAAGAATATTCCCTGACAGCTTTCCATAGGTTGATGTGATGGATTGCTGTTTACCGGTTTGATCAATGAGGCTGCGCAGTTCGTCCATGCGTGCGGCAAGCAACATTTTTAACTCGGTCTCGTTTTGCAGAACCTTCTCGAGTAAAAAACGGGCCTGCTCAATCTGCGATGGATGTGCCTCGGATATAGGGTTTTTGGAGATGTTCTCTACCAGCTGAACATAAGAAATCTCCAGCGTAATGAGCTCGTCCCAGAGACCGGAACGAGCATGTTTTAGCATGGTAAGGCTGAGGTTATAGAGGGCCTGCCAGTTATCAAGAGCGGACGCTGGATTATTCATCAATAGATATCCTGAGAAGAAGGACCATTGGGACCAATTTGTTTCCACGCATCCGCAATGTTATTGAGCAGCGCTTCGACCTCTACAATCGCCTCCACGTCGTTACGCAGATTGGCATGCAACAAACGTCTGACCATGTACTCGTACAGCGCGGCAAGGTTGCCCGGTAATTCACTGTCGATGTCCATATTCAGACCGGCTTTTAAACCATTATCGATAATATTGATTGCCTTCGATAAGGCTTCACCCTTTTCGGTGATTTTACCTTCGTCCAGGAAAAGCCGGGCGCGGACAAGGGCACTCAGTGCCCCGTCAAACAGCATTACGACAAGTTGATGCGGACTGGCACTTAGCACCGCGCTTTCCAGCCCGACCTGCTGATAAGCTCGGGCGCCATTTTGTGCATACATATACGTTCCTTACGACTAAGAACTAAATTGCTGTTTCAGGTAGGTGGCCGTGTTATTCAGTTTACTCATCATGGTATCAAGACTGTTGAACTGGGATTTATAACGGGCCATCGTGGCTTCGATGCTCGCTTCCATTGCGTCATAGCGCTTATCCAGGGTTTTCAACGTGCTGTTGATACCGTCAGTGGCGCTTTTGATGATCCCTTCTTTACCGGTGGTCGTACTCAGCATGGTGGTCAGGGTTGCGCCCATCTGCGTGGCCAGACCGGTTGTTTTACCATCGCCAACAAAGTAGGCCTGTACCGCTTCCGGGCTGTCGGTCAGTGCTTTTGTCAGTTTTGCATCGTCGATTTTCAGGTTTCCCATTGAGCCGTCAGCACCCACGGTAGGATCCTGGGTAATACCGAGCTGGGCCATGATCGCGTAAGAGCCAGACTGGACGACGGTCAACATATCGCGCAGCTGTGACTGCACAGAACGCACGGTGTTGTCACCCAGCAGTGCACCGTTGCTGGCAGACTGATCGGCACCGGCTTCCACCTTCACATATTTGGTGATGCTGGCGATGGTCGACTGCAGGGAGTTGTAGGCGGTGACCCAATCCGTCACGGCTTTTTTGGTGGCATCGGTAGAGCGGGTGACATCTAAATTTTCGCTCTTGGTGCTTTCTGCCTTCAGCGTGAGGGTCACGCCCGGCAGCGCGTCATTAATCGTGTTTGTAGAACGTTCAATGTCGATGTCGTTGATGGTGACCACGGCGTTCTGAGACGCGGTTTGTTGCTTCATCGCGCCGGTATTCGTCGCTGAATCGTAGCTGATAATGCCTTTTAACGTGTCGTCACCGGTCACCGTCACCGTCATGTCATTGGCCGTGCCGGTGGTTTTAGAGGACAGCATCAGCGTGTACTCGTTGTCCTTCGACTTCACTACCGTCGCCGTGACGTTGCCGTTAGCCTTGTTAATCGCGCTGGCAATGCCGTTCAGGCTGGTGTCGCCGTCAGCAAGATCAACCGTCAGCGGTTTGGTGGTGCCTGGCTGGCTGATGGTGATGGTGCGCGTCGTGCCGGTGGTCGCCCCCAGCTGTGCGGTGGCACTGGTCTGGACGGCGGAGGTTAATACCTGGGCTTTCGCCAGCGATTTAACCTGCACGCTATAGGAACCTACCGCTGCACCGGCCGTGGTCGTGGCGCTGAAGGCGGTGTTGGTCGAGCCAATAGACGCCGCGTTCCAGGTGTCCGTTTTGCCCAGGGCTGCAGTGGCGGTATTCAGTGACGTCATTGCACTTTGCAACTTACTGAACGCGCTCAGCTGGGCATTATAGGAGGTCTGCTGATTGGTGATGGTGTTCAGCTTGGTTTTTTCAGCCGTTTCGAGATTGTTATACAGTGTTGCCAGATCCAGACCCGAACCTACGCCCAGACTCGTAATTGTCGCGCCTGAAGAGAGAGTGATTGAGCTACTCGCCATTTTTTTATTTCCTTTAGCCAATGGTAGTTTCAGGTAGTTATCGGCGACTTATGCAGATAGTTTACGTTTCAGGTAAAAAAATTATCGACTGAATAGCGCTCAACCTTACGGCCATATAGCACTATTGGCGCGTGAGAGGCATATATAAAAGAAAAACGCGTGAACAATAAAATGCGAAAACATTTCCTCAAAAATAGGGTTTCTGATGGCGCTCTGGGTAGAGTTTAATAACTATAAATTTATTAAAATCATTGGGTTAATAATTTTTTGACGAAATTTCTAAAGTCTTATTCAGACCCGTCGATAACTTTCATGACGGTGAGAGACGCCGTGAGTGTTAAGGCACCGACCCTAGAAACCATTTTTGAAGGAATTAAATTATGGCAGTTATCAATACTAACCTGTTGTCCCTGACCACTCAGAACAACCTGAACAAATCTCAGTCTTCTCTGGGCACTGCTATCGAGCGTCTGTCCTCTGGTCTGCGTATCAACAGCGCGAAAGATGACGCTGCTGGCCAGGCGATTGCTAACCGCATGACCTCCCAAGTTAAAGGTATGACCCAGGCGGCGCGTAACGCCAACGACGGTATCTCCCTGGTTCAGACTGCTGAAGGTAACCTGAACGAAATCAACACCAACTTACAGCGTATTCGTGAGCTGTCTGTTCAGGCTGCTACCGACACTAACGGTTCTTCTGACCTGACTTCCATCAACACTGAAATCACCCAGCGTCTGGCTGAAATCGACCGTATCGCGGGCGCAGCTAACTTCAACGGTAAGAAACTGCTGGACGGTTCCGTATCTACCGCGCTGAAAATTCAGGTTGGTGCAGGTACTTCTTCTAACGACACCATCTCCATCGACAGCAACGCGCTGATCAACGCCACCTCTGGTACCCTGAGCGCTGGCCTGAGCACTGCAATCTCCGATAACGCCTCTGCACAGGCTGTTATCTCTGCTGCTGACGCTGCAATCGCGAAAATCGATACCGCGCGTTCTAACATGGGTGCGATTCAGAACCGTTTCGAATCTACCATCAACAACCTGAACAACTCTATCAACAACCTGTCTGCTGCTCAGTCCCGTATCCAGGACGCTGACTACGCTACTGAAGTTTCCAACATGTCTCGCGCGCAGATCCTGCAGCAGGCTGGTACTTCTGTACTGTCTCAGGCAAACCAGGTTCCACAGGCAATGCTGTCTCTGCTGCGTTAATCGCCGCGCCTGTTTCACAAAAGGTTGCTGGAAACAGCAACCTTTTTTTTTGCCCGTCAGACAATCTCCGAAATAAGCCATTATTCCCGGGGGTGTTCCTTCCATTATCCCGAATATTCCCTTGTACGATGGGTAAGAATCGCAATCTTACTAAGAGAATCGGGATGAACAAGTTCGAGCGTACACGATCGCTGCATCAGTTTTACCGCGACGAATTTTCACGGTTAATTTTCCTGCCGGAAACGGATGCATTGCCTGCGCATATCGTTACCGAAATCCTGCATTATAAAAATTCCGATATTGCCACGCTCGAACCCCAGATCATGGAAGCCATGACCGATCTGGATGCAGACAAAGAGCTCGCCGTTAAGCGCATGCTGTGCGCGATTGCTGCCGCAAACGCCGCGTTTGATTTTAAAAATCAGGGTAAGCCCACGCCATTTTCAAAAGAGATGAGCGACACCATTACCGGCTGGGTGGTAGAGGCGCTTCAGCACGACGACAGCATTAATCTTCTGGTGGCGGGTATTCAGGTCTTCTTCCGTATTAACGAAATTGAAGCCGCACTCTTCCTGATTTCTAATTACTACGCGGTGGTGAATCCATCCCCAACCGTGATGAAAATATTGTTGTTAGTGTGTCTGATGGAAGATGATTTTAATCAGATGCAGACGCTTATCCAGCAACTGACCGCCAATCCTGAACATATTGGTGAAGACGCGTTAACGATGCTGATGATCGTCACGGGGATTCATAAGCTGGGTGGCTGTCCTGAATCGTTCATCGATTTTTCCGCCCTGAAAATGCCTGACTATGAGCCTGATTTTTCGCACTACGCGTGGCTTCTTCCTGCCGAAGAAAACGGAAAAACCACGGTTCTGGTGGCGTGCGACAAACGCTATTACTTCGATCATGCCCTCACGCTGTTAGGGTCTGTCTACCACACCAACGGCGATCGGCTTAACGTTCACCTGCATCTTTATAACCCGGATGATGAGACAAAGGCGCACGTTAATTCGCTGCACCAGCGTTTTCCGGGCATGGTGATATCCGCGACGGCCGAAACCATTACGCCTGTTTTTGGTATCAACGTCTGGTACGCCTCAAGACGTTTTGTTTTCCTCAGCTATGCGCTGAGCGTATTCACGTCCCCGATCATGGTGCTTGATGCGGACTGTCTGGTGCGTAAGAACTGGTCAGATATTGCGCCACATCTTCCGAAGAGCGAGATCGTCCTCTCTTACAGCAACGGCGCGCCGCCGTGGGAGCAGGTTCCCGCGGGCTTTGTCTATACGGTCCCGGGCGCGCTTTCGCGGAAATACCTTTCGCTTGTCGCCACCTTTATTGACTGGAATTTACGCCGCGGTAATGCGGAGTGGTTCCTTGATCAGGTCGCACTCTCGGTTTCTCTGGATGCACTACCGGCGGTTGACCAGATGGCCATTCATCGCGAGCCGCTGGAGAAACTGATCGACATTCGCTACACCGACGACACGTTCAGCTGGACAGTGACCACGCAAAAATCAGGCGGCGAAGCGTATCAGAACTACAAAGCTGCGATGCAACAAACCTATTTTGCCTAACCACTGAACTGATGGAACTTTCTCTGTATGTTGTATCCAGATAATCGATTCACGCTATCGGGCCTGCAGGCGGCCGCTGCTCTGTATCAGTTTCCTGCCGGGGCGCCTGAGCGCGCGCGCGTCCTGGATTTAGGCTGCGGGCAGGGGGATGTGTTGTTATCCGCTGCGCTGGCCTGGCCTGATTGTGTCGGGATAGGGATTGAGAGTAACGAAGAGGCTGTTGCCGTGGGGCAGAGACAGGCGCAGCGTCTGGGTATCGCCAATATCGAACTGGTTGCGGCAGGTCTTCACGATGTGCTGAACGTGTCGCCGGGAGAATTCGATTACATTCTTATTCGCGGGGACTTTATTCCTGCAGGTATGCCAGAGCGTGACGCGCTGTTGCAGTGGTGTCGCCGCCATCTGTCGGCGCACGGCATGATTGCCATCCACCAGACCTTTAGTCCGCCTGAGTCCGCGGCGCAGTATGTCCAGGATGCGCTGGCCTTCCACGCACGTCTTGCGGGCCGGTCAGAAGAGAAGGTGGCATTTGCTCGCGGTATGCTCAGCTATCTGGCACTGACCCAGCCGGAAGGCGAGATTAAACAACATGTGCTCGCGATGGAGCGCGTTGACGACGCCACCCTTATTGAGATCCTGGCAGGCGCCACGCATACCTGTGCACAATTCATTCACTTCAACGATAGCCTTTCATCCTGCGGGTTACGCTACGTGGGAGATGCGCTGCCGCAGTACGAAACGGGTGAGAGCTTTAGCGAGCAAATCCATCAGCTGCACGCTCTGGTCTCATCCGGCCAGGCGTCGATTGCCGCGCAGCAATATCTCGATTTTGCCGTCAACCGTCGCGAGCGCGTCAGTCTGCTTTCCCGTGATGATGCCCTTGACGCGGCGGCGCTGGATTTTACCCGCTTAAACGCGCTGCACTGGGCCGGCGATTTCAGACGGTACCGCAACGATCGGGGTGAAGTCGTTAATGCGCATACCAACGCGGAAGGGAAGTTTTTCTCAACGCTAAATACCACGACCCTGCAGATTCTCGATCTGCTTGGCGGCGCATGGCCGCTGAGCCTGTCGTTTGAACAACTGGTGTTCAACACCCGTCTTCCTGAAAAGGAAGAGGATGTCGCTCAGCAGGTGCTTGAGTCACTGAAAGATCTGTTTCTCAATCAAATTCCGGGGCTGTACTGGGCCGGTTCACCGGGGCCATACAATGTTCAACCGGAACGTGAGTTGGCCTTCATTGCCCCCCTTCAGGCCGGCGATGACGCTGACGTCACGCTTAATCTGTGGGGCGCGCGCGTCACCCTCAGTCAGGAAGAGCGAGAATTTGCGGTGGCAGGCATGGATGTCAATCAGGCCAGAAGCAGCGCGCTTTTTTCTGCGCTAAAAGCGAAAGGCCTGTTGAAAGGCTCCCCTGAAGCATGGCGCAGAGCACAGCAGCATTATTTACGCCCGGGCGATGTCGACTATCTCAAACGCAGCATCGATACGCTGTTGCTGCTTAATGTCGGATCGCAGCAGGGCGGTTTACTTGCTGAGGGGCAGATAATGGCAGGGGAGAAGGATGAACAGGATCCCGCCATCGATCTCATTTACAAAAACGTCAATGCCCTGATTGCCGCGGGGCTGGCAAAAGATGCGCGCGATTACATCCGGGGACAGATTGAAAACGATCCCCATAATCTGCATATGCTTCGCTGCTATTCCCGCGCCAGCCTGCTGATGGGCGACTGGGATGAGGCCTTATCGGCACTCAGTCAACTGATGAGCCGCTACTCTGCTGGACAGGATATCTGGTTCGACCTGGCCACCGTGCTGCAGAAAAAAGGTGAGTTGCATTATTCAGCCCGTATTCTCCAGGCGCTGCTGCGGTTGAATAAAAACAACGCGTCATTCTGGAATACGCTGGCGGTGGTCTATCACTCGCGCCGCAACATGGCCATGGCTGAACGCTGTGCCAGGGAGTCTTTGCGCTATAACGCCACGAACCCGCTGCATCTCGCAATGATGGGCATCATTCTGAGTGATAACCAGAAACTAACGGAAGCACGCTATTTCCTCGAAAAATCGCTTGAGTTTGCGCCGGGCGATTTTGACTGCTTCACCAGCCTGCTGTTTGTTCTGACCCACGATTTTTCCATCTCGCCGGAGGTGCTCTTTGAGCGCCATCTTGCCTATGGCGAGCTGGTAAGCGCTTGGGCGAAAAAATTCGACCTGGCGCTGCCGTGGCAGGGCAGCAAGGATCCTGAACGGCCGCTGCGCGTTGGCTTTGTCTCCGGCGATTTCCGCAACCATCCCGTCAGCCGCTTCCTGCGGCCATTCTGGGATGGCATGGACCGGAAACAGTTTTCCCTCTACGGCTATAGCACGCTCGATAAAGATGACGCCGTCACGGAGCACTTCCGTAGCACCTCGACGAAGTGGTTATCCGTTACCGATCTCAATAACGTTGAGCTGGCAAAACAGATCCACAGTGACGGGATCGATATTCTGTTTGACCTCTCGGGCCATACCACCGGGACGCGACTCCCTGCGTTCGCCTTTAAGCCTGCGCCGGTGCAAATCACCTGGCTGGGCTACCCGGGCACGACCGGGATGACGCAGATGGATTACCGCATCATCAGTACCGGGTTCGTCAGGAATGCGGCGATAGACGCGCAGTTCACGGAGAAGCTGATTGCGATCCCACTCGATAACTTCTTCGAGCCGGATGCGTCCAGTCCTGACGTCAATACGCTGCCAGCCCTGACGAACGGCTGGTTTACCTACGGTAGCTTTAACCGTCCTAAAAAATTGAACGATCGGGTGTTCGCGCTGTGGGCGCGCATTCTGCAGCATAACGCCACGTCACGGCTGCTGATTGGTTTTATGGATGATGACGCGATGATCGCGCGCTACCGCAAAAAGCTGAATGCACTGGGCGTGCCGGATGAACAGCTGATCTTCCGTAAAACCACGGGAATGGAGGCCTATCTTCATATGCATCATGAAGTGGACATGCTGCTTGACTCCTTCCCGTACAACGGCGGCACCACCACCAGCCATGGCATCTGGATGGGCGTCCCAACGCTGACTCTGGCTGGGGCAACGTATCCCGCACGCCAGGGGCTGGAGATTATGCATATCTACGGGCTGGATGAATTTGTTGCAGACAGTCAGCAGGACTATTTCGACAAAGCCGTGCGCTGGCAAACCCAACTGGAAACCCTCGATGCCCTGCGCCAGAACATGCGGAGCACGATCCCACCTCAGGGGCAGAGCAATGTGGCGATTCCTTTCCAGCAGGCCCTTCGTGAGGCCTGGCGAAAATGGTGTGCTGATGAAGCACCTCACAGTTTCCGGGTAACAGGTACTGAGGATTAACTTATGAAAAATGTCTACGTTACCAGTCCACTTCTTCCGCCACTTGAGGAGTTCATCCCTTACCTGGAGACCTTGTGGGAAAGTAAAATTTTGACCAACAGCGGGCAATTCCATCAGCAACTGGAAGAGGCGCTGGCGGCCTATCTTGGCGTAAAGCATGTCTGCCTGTTCTCCAACGGCACGCTCGCACTGCTGACGGCGCTCCAGACATTACGTATTACCGGCGAAGTGATCACCACGCCGTACTCCTTTGTCGCCACCTCTCACAGCCTGCTGTGGAATGATTTGACGCCGGTGTTTGCCGATATTGACCCTGTCACCTTTAATATCGATCCGGACCGCATTGAAGAACTGATTACGCCTAAAACGACGGCCATCATGCCGGTCCACTGCTACGGTATTCCGTGCGATATGGAACGCATCCAGAAGATTGCCGATACCTATGGGCTGAAAGTGATTTACGATGCGGCCCACTGTTTCGGCGTCAAACAGGATAACGCCAGCATTCTCAATTATGGCGATCTGTCCGTACTGAGCTTCCACGCCACCAAGGTATTTAATACCTTCGAAGGGGGCGCCATTATTTGCCACGATGCCAAAACCAAACAGCGGATCGATTATCTGAAAAACTTTGGTTTTGCTGATGAAACCATTGTGATGGCGCCGGGTATTAACGCCAAGATGAATGAAGTGCAGGCGGCCATGGGGCTGCTGCAGTTAAAGTATATCGACAGTGCACTGCAGGAGCGCGCGGTGATTTATCAGCGTTACGTTGAGCTGCTCGATGCCGCGCTTCCGGCGCTGGAGTACATTAAACCGGCCAGCAATATTGAATGGAATTATTCTTATTTCCCGGTACTTATTCGCGCAGATTCGGCGGTCAGCCGGGATGCGATTTATGCGGAATTACGCAAGCATAATATCTATGCCCGGCGTTATTTCTACCCGCTTATCAGCGCCTTCCCGATGTATCGCCACTTCCCGACGGCGAATGCACAACATCTCCCGGTTGCCGATGAAATTTCTCATTCGGTGCTTTGCCTGCCGATCTATCCCGGACTGCCGGTGGCCGATCAGCGTCGCATTATAGAGATTATTCAGGGCTTGTTTGTCGATGCCGCTCGCGCGGCAGAGCCTGCGCTGGTGGTCAATGGATAGGAAAGGAAATCGATGAAGCTGGCGATTATGCAACCCTATTTTTTCCCGTACTGCGGTTATTTTCAGCTTATGGCGGCCGTTGATGCTTTCGTGGTGTATGACAACATCAAGTACACGAAAAAAGGGTGGATTAACCGTAACCGTATCCAGGTTCGCGGTACGGAGTCGTTAATCTCACTGCCGCTAAAAAAGGACTCGGACTTTCTGGATATCAGGGAGCGGCAGCTTTCGGCAGCGTTTGACCGCAACAAGCTGTGCAATCAGATTGTCGGCGCGTATCGCCACGCACCGTCATTTTCTGCGGTAATGCCGGTGGTTGAGGAGATTATTCAGAACCCGGACGATAACCTGTTTAATTATCTGTGGCAGGGCCTGACCAGGCTACGGGATTATTTCGGCTTCTCCTGCGAGCTGATTGTCTCGTCTGCGTTACCGGCGAATCACGCATTAAAGTCTCAGGATCGCGTCATCGATATTTGTCAGGTGATGAACGCCCGTACGTATATTAATCCCCCGGGGGGCATGGCGCTCTATTCCCGGCAGGATTTTGTCGATCGTGGGCTTGCGCTGCAATTTATCCAGCCGCAGCCGTGGCACTACCCGCATTCTGACGCGGCGTTTATTCCCTGGCTGTCGATTATTGACGTCATGATGTTTAACCCTCGTGATGAGGTGGTTCGTCGCCTCCAGCATGGTTATGAGTTAATTTAATATGTTTACATGGAAAAAATTGGGTAAGGTCTTTACCCCGCAGGAGGTGACTCATCGCCCCTGGCTTAAAGAGTTTGCGCAGGCTCCGGCGACGCTGATCTTTGATGATTTCGTGCGTGTCTATTTCTCCTGCCGCCCACCTGCCGATGAGCAGGGAAAATATGTCAGCTACTCCGCCTGGGTGGATTTGGCACGTGACGATCTCTTCCACGTGTTGCGCGTCGCCCACGAACCGATCCTCCCGTTGGGGGGATACGGAGAGTTCGACGAATTTGGAACCTATCCCGTCTCCGTGATGCGCGATAACGATGTGGTAAAAGCCTGGTATGCGGGCTGGACCCGTTGCGAATCGGTGCCGTTCAACGTGGCGATTGGCATGGCAGTAAGCCATGACCAGGGGGAGACCTTCGTTAAAGCGGGCCCGGGGCCGGCAATCGGTTACTCTCCGGATGAGCCGTTTGTGATGAGTGGGCCAAAAATTCGCAGGTTCAATAACCAGTGGCAGCTTTTTTATATCGCGGGTCGCAAATGGAAGCAGGTGGATGGCCGTGCAGAGCCGGTCTACAAGATCCGCATGGCGACGTCTGACGATGGCATCAACTGGACAAAACTGAATAAAGATCTGATCCCCAGCCGTATCGAAGAGGATGAGGCGCAGGCCAGTCCGGATGTCTTTTACGCCAACGGCAAATACCATATGTTTTTTTGCTACCGCTACAGCGCCCATTATCGCGGGAAACAGAACGGTTACCGGATCGGCTACGCGTGGAGTCTGGATATGATCACGTGGCATCGGGATGACAGCAAAGCCGGCATTGATGTGTCTGCTTCCGGATGGGATGCCGAGATGATCAGCTACCCACACGTATTCGAACTGGATGGCACTGTTTATATGGCTTATCTGGGGGATCAGGTGGGGCGATATGGCTTTGGACTGGCACAACTTGAGGGCAAATTATGCTAACCCTGAACTGGCGTAAGCACGGGCTTATTTATTCGCCGTCACAGTTTCCTCCTCTGGCAAATGGGGTGGGGTTTGCCCAGTCTCCGCAAGCGCTGGTATTTGATGACTTTGTCCGCATCTACTTTTCCACCCGCGAGCGGGAGGAGCATTCAGCAAAGTTCATCAGCCGCGTCTGCTATGTGGATATGGATAAATCGCTGCGGGAGGTGCTGCGCATCAGTCCCGAGCCGGTGCTTGCTCCTGCTGAACTGGGCACATTCGACGAGCACGGTATTTTCCCCTGCAACGTTCTGCGTCACGACGGCAAAATCATGGCCTGGACAACCGGGTGGAACCGTCGCGTTTCGGTCTCGGTTGATACGGCCATTGGTCTTGCGGTAAGTACGGACAATGGCGAACACTTCACCCGCATCGGTACCGGGCCGGTGATGGGCCCCTCATTGCACGAGCCGCACTTAGTGGGTGATGCCTTTGTTATCCATACCCGTGAACGTTTCCATATGTGGTACATCTTTGGCACGGGCTGGAAAAAGCGCACGCCGGATTCGGTGCCGGATCGCATCTATAAAATTGCCCATGCGGAATCAGACGATGGCATCCACTGGCAGCGTGACAGCCAGCAAATCATTCCTTCGGTGCTGGGGGAAGACGAATGTCAGGCGCTGCCGACGGTGATTGAAATCAATGGCCGGTATCATATGGTCTTTTGCTTCCGGGAGTGTTTCGATTTCCGCACAGGGCAGGGGCGCGGTTATCGTCTGGGCTATGCCTGGTCTGATGATTTACACCACTGGCATCGTGATGATAGCCAGATGGCGTCGCTCGCGTCCGTGGATGACTGGGACAGCGAAATGCAGTGCTATCCCCATCTTTTCCGCTGCGATGAAAAAGTCTATTTGCTTTATAACGGTAATGCGTTTGGCAAAGCAGGGTTTGGCCTGGCGGAACTGGTGTTATGAATTGCTGGGCGTTTTGCCAGAACCGCGCCTCACCGGAGGAGATCGTCGAACACTTTAATCAGTGTGACCCGCTATTTGTCGCGTCTATTACCGAAATAATCGCGTTGCAGGACTATGCCAAAAAAATAGCGGAGCGGGCATGGCGAACCGAAGCCTGGCATAACACCACGCTCACCGGACTGGTTGCAGCCTATTACAACGCGCAGCGTCAGCAGGGATTTATTACGAATGTTTCCGTTTTGCCTGACGCTCAGCATTGCGGTGTGGGTAGTCAGCTATTAATTCAAAGCATTGAACATTTACAGTCCCTGGGTGTGACTGAAATTAATCTTGAAGTCGATAAGAATAACGTGTCGGCGCAACGTTTATATCTAAAGCATGGATTTATCTTCGGACGATCAAACGCTTCAAAGATAACCATGACTTTGCAGAGTGAGATAACAACATGACCCTTCGTGATTACAATCTGGAAATCAAAGACACTGCCGATCATCAGTATGCCTATAACTTTGATTTTGATGTGATGCACCCTTTTATGATCCGTGCGTTCACACCGTTCTTTAAGCCGGGTAATTTACTTGAACTGGGTAGTTTTAAAGGTGATTTTACCGCACGCCTGGCTGAAAAATTCAACGCCATCACCTGCGTGGAAGCTTCCGAAGAGGCGATGACCATCGCCCGTGAGCGCCTGGGAAAAAACGTCTCGTTTGTCCATTCCCGCTTTGAGGATGTTCAGCTTCCTGCGCGTTATGACAATATTGTTCTCACCCATGTGCTGGAGCATATTGACGATCCCGTTAACCTCTTAAAACGCATTAATGATGAATGGCTAACGGATGATGGACACTTTTTTCTGGTCTGTCCTAATGCGCATGCCGCGTCCCGACAGATTGCCGTTAAAATGGGATTAATTTCGCATAATAGTGCGGTGACGGAGGCTGAGTATCAGCATGGCCATCGTTGTACTTATTCTCTGGATACGCTTGAGAGAGATGCCCGTCTTGCGGGACTCAACGTTGTGTATCGCACGGGTATTTTTTTCAAGGCGCTTGCTAATTTCCAGTGGGACAAACTTTTACAGACAGATATCATCTCGAAGGAATATCTTGAGGGCTGCTACGAGTTAGGCCATCAATACCCTGATTTATGTTCCAGCATATTCTTGCTGTGTAAAAAAGGCTGACGTTATTCTTACTGCAGGATGCATGTTATCCCGACATGCATCGGTAACCCCCCAAATAACCCCTTATTTTACCCACTATTCACCCAATTGAACGCCCTGCAGAATCGGATAATCATGCCGATAACTCAACTAACGCAGGGCTGTTTATCGTGAATTCACTCTATACCGCTGAAGGTGTAATGGATAAACACTCGCTGTGGCAGCGTTATGTCCCGCTGGTGCGTCACGAAGCATTGCGCCTCCAGGTGCGTTTGCCGGCGAGTGTGGAACTGGACGATCTGCTACAGGCGGGCGGTATCGGGTTATTGAATGCAGTTGACCGATACGACGCTCTGCAAGGAACGGCATTTACCACTTACGCAGTTCAGCGTATTCGTGGCGCGATGCTGGACGAGCTGCGCAGCCGGGACTGGGTGCCGCGCAGTGTTCGCCGCAACGCACGCGAAGTGGCGCATGCGATGGGGCAGCTGGAACAGGAACTGGGACGCAACGCTACGGAAACGGAAGTGGCGGAACGGCTTGGAATTCCTGTTGAAGAGTATCGTCAGATGTTGCTCGATACCAATAATAGCCAACTCTTCTCTTATGACGAGTGGCGCGAAGAGCATGGCGATAGCATCGAGCTGGTGACGGATGAGCACCAGCAAGAAAACCCGTTACACCATTTAATGGAAGGTAATTTACGCCAGCGCGTCATGGAAGCCATTGAAGCTTTACCGGAGCGCGAACAACTGGTGTTGACCCTCTATTATCAGGAAGAGCTCAATCTCAAAGAGATTGGTGCTGTTCTGGAAGTGGGGGAGTCGCGGGTGAGCCAGCTGCACAGCCAGGCCATTAAACGCTTACGAACCAAACTGGGTAAGTTATAGGTGATTGATTCATCTGAAAAATGCCGCACAACGTATTGACAACCAGGAGTTATCATGACGGTGCAGCAATCTAAAAGACGGCCTTTAAGCCGCTACCTGAAAGACTTTAAACACAGCCAGACGCATTGCGCCCACTGTAACAAGTTACTCGATCGTATCACGCTGGTTCGTCGTGGCGAAATCGTCAATAAAATTGCGATTTCTCGTCTCGACACGTTGATGGATGAAGCCGCGTGGCGCGAAGAGCAGAAAGAGTGGGTGGCGCTTTGCCGTTTCTGTGGCGATCTCCACTGCAAAGAGCAAAGCGACTTCTTCGATATTATCGGGTTCAAACAGTTCCTGTTTGAACAAACGGAGATGAGCCACGGTACCGTGCGCGAATACGTGGTTCGCCTGCGTCGCCTGGGGCAGCATCTGACCGTGAACAATATTTCTCGCGATCTGCTCAAGACCGGTTATCTGGATGAAAACCTGGAGCCGTGGCTGCCTGCAACCAGCACCAACAACTACCGTATTGCGCTGCGCAAGTACGCACAATATAAGGTACAAATGCCCGGTGCGGTAAAGCAGAAAGCCCACGCCGGGACAACTTCTGATATATATTAAAAAAGAATAAGATGTAGCGCAGTCGCCTTTGACCTTGCAGGCGATTTCTCTACACTACTCAAAAATTCCACTATATCGGGGTACTTATGAAATTAGCACTTCTGGGTCGTCAGGCACTGATGGGCGTCATGGCCGTTGCGCTGGTCGCAGGCATGAGCGTGAAAACGTTCGCCGCAGAGAACCTGCTTAATAAAGTGAAAGAGCGCGGTACGCTGCTGGTCGGGCTGGAAGGAACCTATCCTCCGTTCAGCTTCCAGGGCGATGACGGTAAATTGACCGGTTTCGAAGTGGAATTTGCGGAAGAACTGGCGAAACACCTTGGCGTAAAAGCGTCCCTGAAACCGACCAAATGGGACGGTATGCTGGCGTCGCTGGACTCCAAACGTATTGATGTGGTGATTAACCAGGTGACCATTTCTGACGAGCGTAAGAAGAAGTATGACTTCTCCACGCCGTACACCGTGTCCGGTATCCAGGCGCTGGTGAAGAAAGGTAACGAAGGCTCAATCAAAACTGCCGCGGACCTGAAAGGTAAGAAAGTCGGTGTCGGTCTGGGCACCAACTACGAAGAGTGGCTGCGCCAGAACGTTCAGGGTGTGGATATCCGCACTTATGATGATGACCCGACAAAATACCAGGATCTCCGCGTTGGCCGTATCGATGCCATCCTGGTTGACCGTCTGGCGGCGCTGGATCTGGTGAAGAAAACCAACAACACCCTGGCAGTCGCCGGTGATGCGTTCTCTCGTCAGGAGTCCGGTATTGCTATCCGTAAAGGTAACGAAGACCTGGTCAAGGCGATCGACGCCGCGATTGCTGATATGCAAAAAGACGGCAGCCTGAAAGCCCTTTCTGAGAAGTGGTTTGGGGCAGACGTCACCAAATAAGTCTGTGACGTTAAAAAAAGGCGCTTTTAAAAGCGCCTTTTTTATTTCTTACGCGTCTGCGTGCATAATGAAAAATATCACATTTTGTCTGAGTTACCGGAGAACCCATGTCACTACAGAATTTAACGCGTTTTCCCCGCCTGGAATTTATCGGCGCGCCGACGCCGCTGGAGTATCTGCCGCGATTTTCTGACTATTTAGGGCGCGATATTTTTATTAAACGCGATGACGTGACGCCCATGGCAATGGGGGGCAATAAGCTGCGCAAACTGGAGTTTCTGGCGGCTGACGCACTGCGCGAAGGGGCTGATACCCTCATCACCGCAGGCGCGATTCAGTCCAACCACGTTCGTCAGACGGCGGCGGTGGCGGCAAAACTCGGGCTGCACTGTGTGGCATTGCTGGAAAACCCAATCGGTACGCGGGCAGAAAACTACCTGACCAACGGAAACCGTCTGCTGTTGGATCTGTTTAATGTCCAGGTTGAAATGGTCGACGCGTTAACCGACCCGACCGCACAACTCGATGAGCTGGCCACACGTCTGGAAGCACAGGGTTTCCGTCCCTATGTCATTCCAGTGGGCGGGTCGAATGCGCTGGGTGCGCTGGGGTATGTGGAAAGCGCGCTGGAAATTGCTCAGCATTGTGAGGGGGCGGTAAGCCTCTCCTCAGTGGTGGTTGCTTCCGGCAGTGCGGGGACGCACGCGGGGCTGGCCGTCGGTCTGGAGCAACTGCTGCCGGAGGTGGAGCTGATTGGTGTAACGGTATCGCGCAGCGTTGCAGATCAGAAACCCAAAGTGGTGAGCTTGCAGCAGGCGGTGGCCGGGCAGCTGGAGCTGAAGGCAAAGGCCGATATTCTGCTCTGGGACGACTATTTTGCGCCGGGTTACGGCACGCCGAACGAAGAGGGGATGGAAGCGGTTAAACTGCTGGCGCGCCTCGAGGGGATACTGCTTGATCCGGTCTATACGGGCAAAGCGATGGCCGGTCTTATTGATGGGATTGCGCAGAAACGCTTTAAGGATGAAGGGCCGATTTTATTTGTGCACACCGGCGGGGCGCCCGCGCTGTTTGCCTATCATCCTCATGTCTAAAAATCAGGTCGAAAAATAATAATGCAAGAAAGTATTCAACTGGTTATCGATTCGCTGCCGTTCCTGCTGAAAGGCGCGGTGTTTACATTACAGCTCAGTATTGGTGGCATGTTCTTCGGCCTGGTACTCGGGTTTGTGCTGGCCTTAATGCGTATGTCACCCGTCTGGCCGGTGCGCTGGCTGGCTCGTTTTTATATCTCGGTGTTTCGCGGTACGCCGCTTATCGCGCAGCTCTTTATGATCTACTACGGCTTACCGCAGTTCGGGATTGAGCTGGATCCGATCCCGGCTGCAATGATTGGCCTGTCGCTCAATACGGCAGCGTATACCTCGGAAACCCTGCGCGCGGCTATTTCGTCGATTGATAAAGGGCAGTGGGAAGCCGCGGCCAGTATCGGTATGACACCGTGGCAGACTTTGCGCCGGGCCATTCTGCCGCAGGCGGCACGGGTGGCGCTGCCGCCGCTCAGCAACAGCTTTATCAGCCTGGTGAAAGACACCTCGCTGGCGGCGACGATTCAGGTGCCGGAGCTGTTCCGTCAGGCGCAGCTTATCACCTCGCGCACGCTTGAAGTGTTTACCATGTACCTCGCGGCCTCGCTGATCTACTGGGTGATGGCGACGGTGCTGTCTGCCCTGCAAAACTACTTTGAAAACCAGCTTAACCGCCAGGAGCGTGATCCAAAATGAGTGCTATCGACGTTAAAAACCTGGTGAAGAAATTCCACGGGCAAACGGTGCTCCACGGAATCGATCTGGAGGTTGAAAAGGGTGAAGTGGTGGCGATTATCGGCCCGAGCGGCTCAGGAAAAACCACGCTGCTGCGCAGCATTAACCTGCTTGAACAGCCGGAGGGCGGCACCATCCGGGTCGGGGAGATCACCATTGATACCGGTAAATCCATCAGCCAGCAAAAAGGTCTGATCCGCCAGTTGCGCCAGCACGTAGGGTTTGTTTTCCAGAACTTCAATCTGTTCCCGCACCGGACGGTGCTGGAGAATATTATTGAAGGACCGGTGATCGTCAAAGGTGAACCGAAAGAGGAGGCCACGGCGCGCGCACGTGAGTTGCTTGCAAAGGTCGGGCTGGCCGGGAAAGAGACCAGCTATCCGCGTCGTTTGTCGGGTGGACAACAGCAGCGTGTGGCGATAGCCCGCGCGCTGGCGATGCGCCCGGATGTTATCCTCTTTGACGAGCCCACCTCGGCGCTCGATCCTGAACTGGTGGGCGAGGTACTGAACACCATTCGTCAGCTGGCACAGGAAAAACGCACCATGGTGATTGTGACCCATGAAATGAGCTTTGCCCGCGACGTGGCAGACCGGGCCATTTTTATGGATCAGGGGCGGATTGTGGAGCAGGGACCGGCAAAAAGTTTATTTGCCAACCCTCAGCAGCCGCGAACCCGTCAATTCCTTGAAAAATTCCTTATGCAGTAGCATTTTTGCGCGCATTTGCTCCAGATTTGTCCTCTGGAGCAAATTATCCTCTCGCGGCGTCGTCTCTCATGTTTTTTTATTCCGCTTAGTTCAGATAAACCTTATCAAAACTAAAGTTAATTGTGCTATTGCCGATATTTTGTGGTTAGAAATAAGTTTTATGTGTTAGGTTATATTCACCTTAATAATGAATATCATTTCAGAGGCTTCATTTAGTAAGTATGAAGGATTCAGACTTTTTTACCTGGCGACGGGAATGCTTCCTCCGGTTTCAGGCGCTGTCCTGTGTCAGTGAGGTATATCAGGAACTACAGCGACAAACTCAGGCGCTCGAATTTGATTATTACGCACTCTGTGTGCGCCATCCTGTGCCATTTACGCGGCCAAAGATATCTGTTCACGCTACGTATCCACAACGGTGGATGGCGCATTATCAGTCAGAGAATTATTTCGCCATTGATCCGGTACTGAAACCGGAGAATTTCATTCAGGGCCATTTACCCTGGACGGATGAATTATTCGCGGATGCCCAGGCATTATGGAATGGCGCACGTGACCACGGCTTGCGTAAGGGAATAACCCAGTGTCTGATGCTGCCAAATCACGCGCTCGGTTTCCTCTCCGTTTCTCGTACTAGCATACTGGAGGGGGGAATAGGGAGCGAAGAAATAGAGTTGCGGTTGCAAATGCTGCTGCAAATGGCGTTAACCACCCTGTTGCGTTTCGAAGATGAGATGGTGATGCCACCTGAAATGAAATTCAGCAAACGTGAGCGTGAAATTCTGAAATGGACCGCGGAAGGGAAGACGTCGGCGGAAATAGCGATCATTCTCTCTATCTCGGAGAATACCGTTAACTTCCATCAAAAGAATATGCAGAAGAAATTCAATGCGCCAAACAAGACGCAGATTGCATGTTATGCGGCGGCGACAGGGTTAATCTGAGCGGATAGAACGTTCTGCGTGCCAGACGAGATAACGGCTGAATGCAATGCATCCAGCCGTTTGTTTTACTGGCGGTAAGCTTGTTTGATTTGCTTAACGGTATTGGCAAATACGGCTGACTCAGCCTGGTCTTCCATCTGCGCGATTTGCTTTTCCATTTTAATGATCACACGTCCGGCGTCAGCCTGGCCCATTGCCTGTAACATCAGCGTCAGCAGCGCTTTCAGACAGTTGACTTCCTGGGCCAGTTCCTGGTTATTCTCCGCAGTTGCAAATTCAGGTGTGCTCATTTATTTTCCTCGTTATAAAACAGCGCTCGCGCGCGATGATGCAAGTCAAGGCGGCGGAGTATACCACAAGCTGATCCAAAAAATGCAGCGGTTGTTTTTCATACTTTTACGCAGGTTGTTTATTTGCATAAACACCGCCTGCCAGTAAACTGCTCATCGGTCGAACATTATTAATTGTTTATGGACGGTTCGCTTGTCGTTAATTATTGTTACAAAAATTTGAGAACTGTTTTTTTACCCGTGAGGGGTGTCCGCTTTTTGTAACTTTTTGAATACAGATGCTTAAAAAAAGCCGTACAAGCGCTTGCTGAGCGGGCTTTCTTTCCAGCTGCTGTACAGGCTAATTTCCAAAAACGAGAGCGAAATCGAATAGCCGGTTTTTTAACGTTTTAATCTTGTGAGGAAAAACGGTAATATAAACCTCATTATCACTCAGTAGCGTTATCCCTATTCTGGAGACATTCCCTTTGATCAACGTCCTTCTTGTTGATGACCACGAACTGGTGCGCGCAGGGATACGACGCATTCTTGAAGATATAAAAGGTATTAAAGTTGCCGGTGAAGCCTGCTGCGGCGAAGATGCGGTAAAATGGTGCCGCACCAATTCAGCCGATGTGGTGTTGATGGATATGAACATGCCCGGTATCGGTGGACTTGAAGCAACACGCAAAATCGCGCGTACCTTTGTTGACACTAAAGTCATCATGCTGACCGTGCATACCGAAAACCCGCTTCCTGCGAAGGTGATGCAGGCGGGCGCGGCGGGTTACCTCAGTAAAGGTGCCGCGCCGCAGGAAGTGGTGAACGCGATTCGCTCCGTCTTTGCCGGCCAGCGTTATATTGCTTCCGACATTGCGCAACAAATGGCGCTGAGCCAGATTGAGCCGGAGAAAACCGAATCTCCGTTTGCCAGTTTGTCTGAGCGTGAATTGCAGATTATGCTGATGATCACCAAAGGCCAGAAGGTGAATGAGATTTCGGAGCAACTGAATCTCAGCCCGAAAACGGTGAACAGCTATCGTTATCGGATGTTCAGTAAACTGAACATCCACGGTGATGTTGAACTGACTCATCTTGCCATCCGTCATGGTCTGTGTAATGCGGAGACGTTATTAAGTCAGTGAGTGATGTATTTGATTCAAAAGCATTTCTGAAAACCGTGACCAGCCAGCCTGGCGTTTATCGCATGTATGACGCTGGCGGTACGGTTATCTACGTGGGGAAGGCGAAAGATCTCAAGAAACGCCTCTCCAGCTATTTTCGCAGCAACCTTGCCTCCCGTAAGACTGAAGCGCTGGTCGCGCTCATCCAGAATATTGATGTCACCGTCACCCATACGGAGACTGAAGCACTCCTGCTCGAGCACAACTATATTAAGCTCTATCAGCCGCGCTATAACGTGCTGTTGCGGGATGATAAATCCTACCCGTTTATTTTTCTGAGCGGCGATACCCATCCCCGGCTCGCGATGCACCGTGGTGCGAAACATGCGAAGGGTGAATACTTCGGGCCGTTTCCTAACGGCTATGCCGTGCGTGAGACGCTGGCGCTGCTGCAAAAAATCTTTCCTGTTCGTCAGTGCGAAAACAGTGTCTACCGTAACCGCTCGCGCCCGTGCCTGCAGTACCAGATTGGCCGCTGCCTGGGGCCCTGCGTCGCCGGGCTGGTGAGTGAAGAGGAGTATGCGCAGCAGGTTGAGTACGTGCGCCTGTTTTTAGCCGGTAAAGACGATCAGGTGCTGACCCAGCTGATTGCCCGTATGGAGAAGGCCAGCGCCGCACTGGAATTTGAAGAGGCTGCGCGGATACGCGACCAGATCCAGGCGGTGCGCCGGGTGACGGAGAAACAGTTTGTTTCGAACACCGGTGACGATCTCGACGTGATTGGTGTTGCCTTTGATGCCGGTCTGGCCTGCGTGCATGTGCTGTTTATCCGTCAGGGAAAAGTGCTCGGCAGCCGCAGCTATTTCCCGAAAGTGCCTGGCGGTACGGAGCTGGGTGAAGTGGTTGAAACCTTTGTCGGCCAGTTTTATCTGCAGGGGAGCCAGATGCGCACGCTGCCCTCGGAGATCCTGCTTGATTTTAATCTTGCCGATAAAACCCTGCTGGCGGATTCCTTATCCGAACTGGCGGGACGCCGGGTGAATGTCCAGACCAAACCGCGCGGCGACCGTGCGCGTTATCTGAAGCTGGCGCGCACCAATGCCGCGACAGCGCTGAGCACAAAACTATCCCAGCAGTCGACGGTCAGCCAGCGTTTAACGGCGCTGGCGACGCTCCTGAAGTTGCCGGAAGTGAAACGCATGGAGTGTTTCGACATCAGCCATACCATGGGGGAGCAGACCGTTGCCTCCTGCGTGGTGTTTGATGCGAACGGTCCGCTGCGTGCAGAGTATCGTCGCTACAATATCACCGGCATCACCCCGGGGGATGACTATGCGGCAATGAATCAGGTGCTGCGCCGTCGCTATGGTAAAGCCATTGAAGAGAGCAAGATCCCGGATGTGATCCTGATCGACGGTGGGAAAGGGCAGCTTGGCCAGGCGAAGGCGGTCTTTGAATCCCTTGATGTCAGCTGGGATAAAAACCATCCCTTACTGTTAGGGGTGGCAAAAGGGGCCGATCGTAAAGCCGGGCTGGAGACGCTGTTCTTCGAGCCGGAAGGTGAGGGCTTTAGCCTGCCGCCGGATTCCCCGGCACTGCATGTTATTCAACATATTCGCGATGAGTCACACGATCACGCCATCAGCGGCCACCGTAAAAAACGGGCGAAGGTGAAAAATACCAGTACCCTGGAGACCATTGAAGGCGTTGGGCCAAAACGTCGCCAGATGCTGCTGAAGTATATGGGCGGATTGCAAGGACTACTCAACGCCAGCATGGAAGAAATTGCAAAAGTGCCGGGTATTTCGCAAGGGCTGGCAGAAAAGATCTACTACTCGTTGAAACATTGAGGGCTCTGTAGCAACATAGAGCTAAATTTTACTGACAACAAATAGTTACCGTCATTATGCAATATAACATCCCTACGTTGCTCACTCTCTTTCGCGTCGTGCTTATCCCGTTCTTTGTACTCGCGTTTTATTTGCCGGTTGTCTGGGCACCGTTCGCCTGTGCGCTGATTTTCCTGGTTGCCGCGGTCACCGACTGGTTTGATGGCTATCTGGCGCGCCGCTGGAACCAAAGCACCCGTTTTGGTGCTTTCCTCGATCCGGTGGCCGATAAAGTGATGGTGGCTATTGCCATGGTGCTGGTGGCTGAACATTACCACACCTGGTGGGTGACTCTGCCAGCCGCCACCATGATCGGACGTGAGATCATCATCTCTGCACTGCGTGAATGGATGGCTGAGCTGGGTAAACGCAGCAGCGTGGCGGTATCCTGGATCGGGAAAGTGAAAACCACCGCGCAGATGGCGGCGCTGGTCTGGATGCTGTGGCGTCCGAACGCCTGGGTAGAGTGGGCGGGAATCGGCCTGCTGTGGGTTGCCGCGGTGCTGACACTGTGGTCAATGCTGCAGTATTTGAACGCGGCACGCGGAGATTTGCTTGAACAGTGATCGTTTCGCCGTAATTTTCAGCAAACGATCCGGGGATGTAAAAAATAACGTTGACTCATCACGTCATATCAGTAGAATGCAACGCATCGAACGGCGGCACAGTTAGCCGGACGATAATGAAATCAAGTGGTTAGCAGTTAACTTGATGACATGCGGGAATAGCTCAGTTGGTAGAGCACGACCTTGCCAAGGTCGGGGTCGCGAGTTCGAGTCTCGTTTCCCGCTCCAGATTAAAGACATGCGCAATCGCGGGTGTCAGTTTAAAAAGTTTTACGGCGCGTTAGCAAAGCGGTTATGTAGCGGATTGCAAATCCGTCTAGTCCGGTTCGACTCCGGAACGCGCCTCCACTTTCTTCCCTGGCCGGATGGTGGAATCGGTAGACACAAGGGATTTAAAATCCCTCGGCGTTCGCGCTGTGTGGGTTCAAGTCCCACTCCGGCTACCATGGGAAAACTAGAATAAAATCAATGATAAGCAGTGTCGTATAAACCACCGAAAGGTGGTTTTTTATTGCCTGTTTTTTGCCATTCGCCATTCTTTCGCCATTCGACTTCACCACAGAAAGAGGGCATTACTGCCCCCCAACCACCGGCACTACAGATATTTTGCGGTTATATCTTGCAGTCTGCGAAGCATTTTTGTGGCCTGATATTTCCTGTTTTTCATGCAGCGTTCCTTCCAGATCAGATATCCCTTTAGCTTTCAGATCATGGAACGTGAAGTTAAATTCGAGCTCAGGAAATTTTTCAGCAGCAACCTTTTTTGCCTTCATCCATTGAGCATTGAATGCATCACGCGTATAGCGAGATCCAGATTACTGGTGAATTACATAAAGGCTAACGGCCCGGGCAGCTTTGCGGGTAAATTGCTGCGTCAGGCGCTTAAAGGAACCGGCTGCGGCGTACGGGAAGAATTCAGCGTTACCAACAAGCAGAAGCGTATCCTTGATGCATTTGAAGCGCAGTTGTCGTCACGGTTCCTGTGGGCGCATACCGACGTGCTAGACGGCCCTGTCTACGATCAGATGCGGGACTTTAACCCGGCGCTGACCAACCAGCCAGATGACTTTATCGACTCAGGCGCTGGCGCTATCAGCCAGACCCCGGTGCGTATCGGGAAAGTGGTCGGGATTCCGACCGGACATGCGCGCGAAGATTGGCAGTTAAGTGACGGAGATCATCTGGTCGACGTCGATCACTAACCTGCCTGAGGTTTCGCATCATGTCGGTACCCAACCAGACGCCCTATATTATTTATAATGCCAACGGTCTGACGACCGTTTTCCCGTTTGAGTTCTATATCATCAACGCCGGTGATATTCAGATCCGTATCAACGGTACCGTAGTTACCAGCGGATATTCTGTTACAGGCGTCGGGAACATCGGAGGGGGTGATGTTACGTTCCTTACGCCACCAGCAAGCGGGTCTGTGGTAATGCTGGAGCGTGTTGTACCAACATACAGGCTTACTGATTATCAGGACAACGGCGATCTGCTGGCCGACACGGTAAACAAAGATTTTGACCGCCTGTGGATGGCAGTTCAGCGCTCCTTTATTTATCTGGGACTGGCACTTCGTCGCCCTCTGTTAGGTGGCCCCTTCAACGCCGAAGGATATCGTATTGCTAACCTCGGCGATCCGGTTGATGCGCAGGACGCAGCAACAAAGAACTATGTTGATAATGTCAGTCTGGTACGCGCGCTACGGGTTCCTGAAAGTTTTGTTTCTGCTCTCCCTCCGGTAGATCAGCGTGCAAACAAATTACTGGCGTTCAATGCCTCAGGACAGTCCATTACCGTATTGCCTGCTTCGGGTTCTGCTTCTGATGTCATGATCGAATTAGCCAAACCCACTGGTGCGTGCCGCATAGGTGTGCAGCCTCAGGGTAATTTGTCTGATGTAATCAACTGGGTAACGCCGGAACAGTTTGGCGCTGTTGGCGATGGCGTTACTGACGACACAGCGGCAATTCAGGCGGCTATTGATTATATGGCGGGAATTGGTGGGGGGGATGTTCATCTGGCTGCAAAACAATACCGGGCTGATAACCTGGTAGGAAAAGACTTTGTCAGACTAAAAGGACAGGGTTCAATAAACTCCCGGATCAAAGCGCGGGATGGCTGGAGCGGGCTTGATGTTCTTTATACTTACGATTTTGTAGCGTTCCGGGACGGCGGCGATTATGGTGGCGGGGTGAAAGGATGCTGGGGGTTCGTCATCGAAGGCGTTGGATTCGACGGAAACTTTGATAATTTTAGCGGGACGGCTTCGATCGATTCCGGCAATGGTGTTTTGATTGCTGGCTGGGGTAACTACGTAAACGATATTGATATAGAGTTAGTCCCCGGTGTAGGTTTCGTAAAAATGGGAGCGGCTGGTGATCCTGATGATTTCCCCGAAGATAAGGGAGACTGGGCTGTTTATGAAAACAGTACAATTTGCGTAAAAAGATGCGGCAATGATGGCATTGTTTTGGCAGATCATGATGCTGTTTATAGAAATATTCTTTCAGGCTTCCCTGGGTATGGTTACAGCGACTCAAACCCACAGCCAAACTCATTTTATGATAGTGGGAGATATCCTTGTGGACTGTATTTAAAGCAGGGGGCAGATTTATCACAAAAACATATTTATGGAAGTTATGTTTGCTATGGACTTGTGACCGGTGACTCTGATTATTCAAAATATCCATCAAGGATACATTACGATCGCATGGTTATAGAGTCCATGATGATCGGCGCGTGGTTCAGACCGACCAGCTTTGTTATGGGGGGAGAAATTGACTTCCACGACATTAGTCAGCATAAAACTATTGCGTTGCACACTGCGTATGGAACATATCCTCCCGCTGTAATTATTGAAAGCGGTGCCAGCATAGAGGGCACTCAAGGTGCAATCCCAAGTGATTATGGATTTATTAAAGTTTTCAACTACGTTAAAAGTACCGCAAATCCGCTCATTAACTTTAATGGTACTCATATTGCGCTTTCTGGGGCGAACAATGCTGTAAGGTTGAAATTACATCGTTCGCGGTTCCTTGAACCAGCGCTAGGCGGAATCGGTATTATATGTGCGGACTCAAATAATTCAATAACGTCAGGATCTGAAATAATTGGTTTTCTGGGAACAGCATCTGACGGGAGCACAAGCTGTGCAATACAAGCACAACCTGGTAGCATAACATCAATTCAATGCTCCGTCAGAAGGTGCACGCTCGCGCTGAGATGGAGTAGCAACGCCAGCCAACCATTAATGCACGGTAAAATCTTTTATTCTGACAATGTTGCGAGTGTTGAGGCTCTATACAGCACTAATGCCACACCTCACCAGAAAGGCTTATTGGAAATATCATCACCGTTTGGCAGCAATAGACAAGTGTGTTTGAGTGCAGCAGGAAGCGTTAGCACTACAGTATCTACAATGCAGACAGTGACAATAAGTGGGTTGAACTTACCATACATCCCTACTGTTGCAGAAGTGTCCGTTTCTCTTGTCAATACTAACCCTGCGGGCCAAACTGCATATGCAGGGCTTCAGTATGCATATTACGTCCCGAACTCTTCTACCACCACCACCCTTTCTTTTAGAGTAGTTGTTGATGTCAACACTGGGGCAAGTACAACCGCTGCCATAAGAGCGAAATTAAATTAATGATATTTGCCCAAGGATGGGCTATAGATACAGAAATATCTTACAATTATTTAGGTGAAAAATTGAACAGAAATGTATCGATTGATGTGTCAAGAGCGCTTGCTGTGATGCTCGTCACATTATTTCATGTCTCGCGGGGACCCTCTCTTCCTACGTACCCCGTAGGGGATTTTGATATATTTGGTTTTTTAGCAAATGGATGGGTTGGCGTTGGGATATTTTTTATTATATCTGGCTATTGTATGGGGATGTCTACAGAGCGTGATTTCAAAGATGGCCTCAGTATACCTAATTATATAAAGTATTCGTTAAAGAGACTAATGAGAATAGCACCTCCTTATTATATATCAATTGCTGTTTGGGTATTGATAATCAATGTGTATAAGATAGCGCCTAAGTCAACCGAAATAAGAGATATTGTCACTCATCTTACTTTTACTCACAATCTTTTTCAGGACACGTTCTTCGGTATTTCTGGAGTGTTTTGGTCTATTGGGGTTGAAATGCAGTTCTATCTAATCCTTCCATTTATCATCGCATTATGTAGGGGGCTGTTTTCATCTTTATTAGTGTTGCTGGTCTGTCTGGGTATGTCTATTGCAACCTATGGAAGTGATTTGAGCATTGTATATAAATGGGGGCTTATTAAATATTTGATTCTTTTTGTATACGGATGGGTTCTGTATTCGCACAGAGAATTTATATTAAAAGTGATAAATCTCACAAAAATAATTTACATTGCAGTGCCTGCGTTTATTCTTTTGATAAACTATAAAGTAGATGGCGGCAACAATGAAAAAATGTATGAAATGCTTATCGCGTTTACTTATGGAATAATTATGTTAAAAATTGGGGGTGTGATTACGGATGATAGTAAGTCTAAATTACTTTCTGTTATTCTTTTAATTGGTCAGTCTTCATTTTCTATATATTTATATAATTACATTTACAATTTTGTAATGCCACGTACTCACTCACCGTTTTCTATTGCATTCATGTTTGCAGGTGTGATTGGTTTTGGCATTATCATGTATCTTCTTGTTGAAGTAAATACGGAGAAAATGAGATCATGGCTGTTCAAAAAGAAGAATGGTTTGGAAAGCAACCGTATTATTATAGATTCAACCCAAGCTTTATAGATAAATAGCAAAATAGATACTTTAACCAGCCCGCCCACTTCGGTGGGCTTTTTACTTTGGTCGGGATTCCGACCGCTCTTTGACCTTACTCTCAGCCCACCATACGATCTTCCCCACGGGGGGGAGGCATGAGGATGAACCCACAAAACAACTGGCTTTCTTTGCTCGGCAACGCCATCACTACTGTTGCAGCAGTTATCGGAATATCCACGCTGGAACTTGCGTACCTGACACTGGCCGTGCTTGGTTTTCTTATTTCGTTTTTAAGCTGGCTTGACCGACGTATTTCCATAAAAGCTGAACGCCAGGCGAGCGCCGAGCGGCTGAACCTGGACAAACAGCGTAACCGCGCCATCGTTGATTACCTGAATAAGTCTGATAACCACGATATGACGCAGGCCGATGAGGTGGTTGCGAAAGTACAACGCGTTATGGAAGAAACGGAGATCCAGCCGTGAATAACAGGACGAAATTAAGTGCTGCTGTTCTTGGTCTGGTACTCGCCGGTGCGCCAGCGTCGGTTATTCTCGACCAGTTTCTCGTTGAAAAAGAAGGTAATAGCCTGATAGCGTACCGCGATGGCGGCGGTATCTGGACGATTTGCCGTGGTGCCACAACAGTGGACGGTAAACCGGTGGTGCAGGGCATGAAGCTGACGCAGACGAAATGCGACCAGGTAAACTCTATTGAACGTGATAAGGCTCTGGCGTGGGTTGACCGGAATATCAAGGTGCCACTGACTGAACCGCAGAAAGCGGGTATTGCTTCATTTTGCCCTTACAACATCGGGCCGGGTAAGTGCTTCCCTTCCACGTTCTACAAGCGGATCAATGCCGGTGACCGCCACGGGGCATGCGAGGCGATCCGCTGGTGGGTAAGAGACGGTGGCCGCGACTGCCGCCTGACTAAAGGCCAGAAGAATGGCTGCTATGGTCAGGTTGTGCGCCGGGATCAGGAAAGCGCGCTTACTTGCTGGGGGATAGACCAGTGACAGTTAAAGCGAAGCTGTTAGCGCTGGCCGTTTTGCTGGCGCTGTTTGCTGGTGCATATTACGCCGGTTACCTGAAAGGCTGGTATGCGCACAGCGACAAGGTAAACAACGAACATACAGCAAAGAACAAAAAGGTTGAGAAAACCGTCGCCGCCGGGGAGCTGAAAGCGGCAGCGGCCAGCGCAGAAGGAAAAGTGATTTACCGGACCATTTATCGCGACGTGGTGAAATATGTTAACGACCCGAATCATACTAAGTGCGATTTTGACGATCACGCTGTGTAGCTGCGGCAGCGAGCAATCGATGCGGCCAACAATATCCCAGGATTTGATGAACCCACCGTGCAAGGCAAGTGACGCCGGACGGGACGGTGAAGAAGACCTACAGGCGGATACTCAGACGACGGAGTGCGTGCGGGAGCTGCGGACAAACATCTATCGTTGGCAGGCGTGGTACATTGCCACGGAATAGCGAATATCTATTCACTAACCATTCCGAAGATTGATTGCGGATAGGTTGTAAGTACATGTATTTAAAGTGTTGTAGTTTTGCTCTATGTTCGGAAAAAATCTACAACGTATTGATATTATGAGTTTTAACAACCAATTTAAAATCCCTCGGCGTTCGCGCTGTGTGGGTTCAAGTCCCACTCCGGCTACCATGGGAAACAAAGAATAATCAAAGCAATAAGCAGTGTCGTGAAACCGCCCCTTAAGGCGGTTTTTTTATTTCTTTCACAATGCGCTAATCAGTGCCTCTTTGTTCGCATGATGGCGATCAGCCATATACATGCAGTAGTTACTGCAATCGCTATCAAATAGAGAATTAATGTGTAGTAATCCAGAAAATCCTCTTCGATAACAAACCCATACTTTTCTACATACCAGTCATATAGCTCCAAATCAGGCGTGAAGTAACAGAATATACAGTAAAGAATGCTTAAGAAGCTCAATTCGGCAAGCCAGATAAGCACTGAGTGAACGGGTTTCATCAGTAGACCTGTATAGTGCCAAACGCACGTAGTTGAGGGGTGATCATCGTTGATGGGGTTCTGACAAGCGCTCTCCAAAGCACCATATAATCATTGAGAGAGACAAGCGTTATACACCCATCACTATTGCCACTGCTTCCTGCCGGGTGTAGACGAAATGATCCTCGCTCAACTTTATTTATAAAAGTAGTGTCATCAATCCGTTCATCTTCACGCAAGAGTGCAAACCATAAGTCACGGTCCGATCCGCTTCGAATTGACTTCATCCAATTGCTGGTACGGTTTTTCAGATTACCCCGAGATCTTACAACAATGTAATAATTACCCGGAGGAAGAGGCCCCCTTTTGGCGATTGCTACAGAATCTGGGTTGTTTCTGTGCTTCCCTTTATTGCCTGAATAGGCGGCGAAAAAACCCACACCAGGACAACTTAGTGACGATAGCTGCCCATTATTCATATGAAAATAACAACGGATCATCTGTCTGCCCAAGAATCAGTAAAAAGAATATTGCCGTCGCAGTGCTTCCAGGTTATGCGTTCATAACGCAAAGATATGCTTTCAAGATGGTTGTGCTTTTCAGTAGTAGGATCTTTCACATCGTGCATGACGGGGCATACAGACACTACCTTTACCCCTTCAAGATACATATTGAAGTATTCAACTTCCTGCCCAGCGTCGTTAATCCTGTACCACTTAAATTCCGCTGATTGTAACGTTTGCCCATGCGCCACAGCTTTATAAAGATATGGGCTTGATGAATCGAATTCTTTTTCAAAATTTAATGCGGAGTGAACTCGTGTACCTGTAATTTTGCCGGTTGCGCTATCAGTAGGAAGATGTAAACCATGCCCAAAACCAAGAGCTTCAATACTACCTTCACGGTATTGAACATCGACAGACCCTTTGATGTTTGCTCCACCGTCATCTTTAAGCCAAAGGTATGCAGGTATAGCCATTCTGATGCTCCTTTTCAGTGAGTTTGACCTGATTGTCAAAGACTAATAAATCAACAAATTCAGACCTTCTCAAGGCATTGCGTGCTATAAGATTTATGAATAACTCATTGTTATTTATATAAAATAATTTAAAAAGGTTCTCTTGTATTAAATCACACCCCGCCCAAATACGCCTTCCTCACCTCCTGATTTCCCAGCAATTCCTCACCGCTGCCGCTCAGGCGGATCTGCCCGTTAACCATCACGTAGCCGCGGTCAGAAAGCTTCAGCGCGTGGTGCGCATTCTGCTCCACCAGAAAAATGGTCATCCCGTTGCGGGCCAGTTCGCGCAGCGTCTGGAAGATCTGTTTCACCACAATCGGGGCCAGGCCGAGGCTGGGTTCATCCAGTAACAGGAGTTTAGGGCGGCTCATCAGCGCCCGGGCGATAGCCAGCATCTGCTGTTCCCCGCCGGACATGGTCATCGCGCGCTGTTTACGCCGCTCTTTGAGGCGAGGGAAGAGGTCAAACATGGTGTGCATATCTTCTGTCGCAAATTGGCTGCCAATGGGGATGGTCCCCATCAGCAGGTTCTCTTCCACGGTCATATCGGGAAAAATGCGTCGTCCTTCCGGCGCCTGGGCAATGCCTTCGGAGGCGACATAGTGGGTCGATTTATGACTGATGTCCTCTCCGCAAAACACGATCTGCCCGCTGCGAATACGCGGCTGGCCGAAGATAGACATCAGTAATGTCGATTTACCCGCGCCGTTAGCACCAATCAGCGCCACGGTTTCCCCTTTGTTTACTTCAAGAGTTACCTGTTTCAGCGCCTGGATCACGCCGTAGAATACGTCCACCTCGCGGAAGGCCAGCATCGGAGTGCTCATAGATTGACCTCGCTTTCATCGGTGCCCAGATATGCGGCAATCACTTTTTCATCATGCTGGATCTGCTCGGGTTTCCCTCTGGCGATGACGTCTCCATGGTCGAGCACAATAATGTCGTCCGAAATCTCCATCACCATCCCCATATCGTGTTCAATCAACAGTACCGTGATGCCGTGGTGGTCGCGCAGAAAGCGGATAATGTTGCTCAGCTTGTGCGTTTCAACCGGGTTGAGCCCGGCGGCGGGTTCATCCAGACAGATCATTTCTGGTCCGGTGCACATGGCTCGCGCGATTTCCAGACGCCGCTGCTGGCCGTAGGATATCTCGCCCGCCAGGCGATTGGCACAATCCACAAGATCCACCACCTCAAGCCAGTAGAAGGCCCTGTCCAGGGCGTCGTTCTCTGCCCGTCGGTAAGCAGGAGTATTGAGAATTCCGGCGAGCAAATTACGGTTAACGCGCATATGCTGTGCGACCAGCAGGTTTTCAACGACCGACATCTCACGGAACAGGCGGATGTTCTGGAAAGTACGTGCCAGCCCGGCGCGGTTAACCAGATGCGTCCCGCCAAACATCTTATAGAAAAGGCGCTGCCCCAACTGTGCTGGATTTATCCAGTCACCCGGCTGGAATTTTTGCCCGAGCACCTGAATGACGTTGGTCGTTTTGTTGCGTGCAGTAAACTGGATGCTCCCGCCGGACGCTTTATAGAAGCCGGTGAGGCAGTTAAAGACGGTGGTTTTGCCAGCGCCGTTTGGGCCGATAAGGGCGGTAATCGAGCCGCGTTGCACGTCGAGATTGACATCATTAAGCGCCCTGATCCCGCCAAAATGCATCATCAGGTGTTCAACGCTTAAAATCGTTCCGTTCATGGCGCCACGCCCTTACGCACGGCAAAGCCGCTGCGGTTAATGCGGATCAACCCGCGCGGACGCCAGATCATCATCACCACCATCAGCATGCCAAACAGCAGGACGCGATATTCAGCAAAGCTGCGCAACAGTTCGGGTGTCACGGTGAGCACAAAGGCTGCCAGCACGACTCCGAGCGTGGAGCCCATGCCGCCCAGCACCACGATGGCGAGGATCAGCGCAGATTCAAAAAAGGTGAACGAGGTTGGATTCACAAACCCCTGATAGGTGGCAAAGAACACGCCCGCAATCCCGGCCGTTGACGCGCCCAGCGTAAAGGCCGAAAGTTTAACCAGCACATGGTTGAGGCCCATGGAGCGGCAGGCGATTTCATCTTCCCGCAGGGCTTCCCATGCCCGGCCAATCGGCATTCGCGTCAGGCGATGCTTGATATAAAGCACCAGCAGCACCACCAGAAACAGCACCGCGTAAATAAAGATAAACTTCATATTCGGGTTGTACGTCAGATGGAAAAACTCATGAAATGGCACGCCACCTTCTTTGGCGCGGCGACCAAACTCCAGACCGAAAAACGTGGGCGGCGGGGCTGACACGCCATTAGGCCCGCCGGTAAAGGTTAGCCAGTTGTTCAGCACCAGACGGATAATTTCCCCGAACCCGAGCGTCACAATCGCCAGGTAGTCGCCATGCATGCGCAGCACCGGGAAGCCGAGCAGGGCACCGGCGGCAGCGGCCATGATTGCCGCCAGCGGCAGCATGCTCCAGAATCCGAGTCCCAGATATTGATACCCCAACGCCAGTCCGTAAGCGCCGATGGCGTAGAAGGCGACATACCCCAGATCCAGCAGTCCGGCCAGACCCACGACAATATTCAGCCCGAGGCCGAGCAGGACGTAAATCAGCCCGAGGATAGCAACCGTCAACAGGTATTTGGTGGCGACAAAGGGGAAGCAGATCGCAAGGGCGATCGCCAGAGGAATAACCCAGCGCAGGCGGCTTTTGTATTCCGGCGGGCGAACATATACCCCCGCGCTGTCGGCCTCGAACCGCGCCTGAAAACGGGCCCCCGCAGCGGTACTTAAAAAAGCGCTCAGCAGAAAACGCCCAACCATCACTGTGCCGACCATCCAGGCCAGCCGCTGTCCGGCAAAGTTAAAGCTATACCCGTCCAGCACCACGCCTGCAATCGGGCCAAAAATAATCAATGCGATCAGCCCGGAAAACATCGCGTCCAGCAGGCAGCGCTTGAGGGAGAAACCGTGTGATGTCATCGCGTACTCCTTCACACTTTGGCCACAACAGGGCGGCCGAGCAGCCCCTGAGGACGAAAAATCAGGATCATGACCAGCAGCCCAAACGAGAACACATCTTTGTAGTCCGAGTTCACCATGCCGGAGAACTGGGCTTCCGCCACCCCCAGAATCAGCCCGCCGAGCATCGCGCCGGGCAAAGAGCCGATCCCCCCGAGCACCGCGGCCGTGAAGGCCTTGATACCAATGACAAACCCGACGTAGAAATCAAAAGTGCCGTAATTCATGGTAATGAGCACACCCGCCAGACCGGCCATTGCCGCGCCGATGACAAATACCAGTGAAATAATCCTGTCGGTATTTATCCCCAGAATGGAGGCCATTTTTCGATCCTGTTGTACCGCACGACACATTCGTCCCAGCCGGGTATGGCTGATTATCCAGGTGAGTAACAGCATCCCGGCAAAAGAGGCGAGCAGAATGAATACTTTGGTGTAGGTGATCTGCACGAACCCCTCTCCCACATGCAGACGAATCACGCCATCCAGCATGGTGGGAACCCCTTGCTGACGCGGCCCCTGGCTCAGTTGCGCGTAGTTTTGCAGGATAAGTGACATGCCGATGGCGGAGATCAGCGGCGCCAGACGGGTGGAGTTGCGTAGCGGTTTATAGGCAATGCGTTCGATGGTCCAGCCATACACCCCGGTGACCACCATGGTGAATACCAGCGTGCCGAGGATCAGCAGTGGGAATGACTGCAGGCCGAAGAAGGAGAGCAGCGCCAGGCCAATCGCGCAGAGATAGGCAGAGATCATATACACTTCGCCGTGGGCGAAGTTAATCATCCCGATGATGCCGTACACCATCGTATACCCGATGGCGATCAGTCCGTAGACGGAGCCCAGCGTTAAGCCATTAATTAACTGTTGCAGGAAGAATGTACTCATCTTAGCGCGCTCTTTATAACGGCCGCGCAACCCGCGCAGCCAGATGTGTTGTTTGCGTCGGCAGGCGGCCCTGCCGACGTTGAGCGTGACTCCGTCCCGTTACGGCACTTCCTTATACTTACCTTTGTCGTCCCACTGATACACCACGTAGTCAGAGACTTTCAGATCGCCTTTGCTGTCCCAGGCTTTTTTACCCATCACCGTATCGACCGAATTCGCCTTCAGCCATTCGCTGGCTTTGGCTGAATCCTTGCCACCCGTGGCCTTGAATGCCGCGGCGATAGCCTGCACGGAGGCATAGGAGTAAAGGGTGTAACCTTCCGGTTCGAATTTACCCGCACGGAATTTCTCAATGACCGCCTTACCGTCCGGGATCAGGCGCGGATCTTTACCGAAGGTCATATAAATGCCGTTGGTATATTGAGGGCCACCCGCCGCGGTCACCATCTCTTCATTGACAATACAGTCGCCGGAGAAGAATTTTGCCTGCACCCCCTGTTCGCGCATCTGACGAACCAGCGGACCGGCTTCAGGGTGGCAGCCCCCGAAGAACACCACGTCCGGTTTTTGCGCCCCAATTTTGGTGACCAGGGCGTTAAAGTCTTTTTCCCCGCGGGATAACCCTTCGTACATCACATCCTGCACGCCGCGTTTTGCCAGTGCGGCTTTGGTGGCGTCCGCCAGGCCCTGGCCGTAGGTGTCTTTATCATGAATGATCACTACCCGTTTGGCTTTCAGCTTGTCGATAATGAAATCGCTGGCGACCTGGCCCTGCTGGTCATCGCGGCCGCACATGCGGAACATATCGCTCATGCCGCGTTCGGTAATCAGCGGGTTGGTGGAGCCTGGTGTGATGGCGATGATCCCCGCGTCGCTGTATACCTCGGAGGCGGGCATGGTGGACGAGGAGCAGAAATGGCCGACTACCGCGTTGACTTTATCCTGGTCGACTAAACGGTTGGCGACGGCAACGGCCTGCTTGGGCTCGCAGGCATCATCTCCCTGTACCAGCTTAATTTTTTCACCGTTGATCCCGCCAGCGGCGTTAATGTCCTCTGCAGCTTGTGTTGCGCCGTGCCAGTACTGATCGCCGTAGGTGGCATTGGGGCCTGTGAATGGCCCGGCCACGCCAATGACAATATCTGCCCGGGCGGAAAATGCCGTCACCAGACAACCGGCCAACACAAGAGAAAGAGGAGTTCTGATTAATTTCAGCGACATTATTGTGTTCCTTAGCAAAGAGGTTTTTGCACCACGGTGTAAACCCGAACGCCCGACGGCGCAGCCAATCAAAAACACCAGCGAGAAAAAAATGATTCAACGAACAAGATACAGTCAGCATCCTGCTTAATACGGCGAGGTTTCCATGCGCAGTGTCGCGTGCAGAACATTAAGCAAAATCGTTGCCAGAATGGTTAACCCATTGACGGCGTTGCGACAGGTTGAGTATAGAGCGCCGTTTTACGCAGCCTTGCGGGACACGCTGAAATTACAGCGGAGATCACATCTCATTAACAATAAAGCCCATAAGTTGTGCAAGGGTCACGATTTGCACGTTTTTGCAGCAATAATTCGCGTAACTTCCGCCGGGAAAGGCGTACGATATGTGTTAGGATCCTTTCCTTTTTGATCAGGAGTGTCAGCAATGACTGAAGGCCCATTAAATGAAAGCGAAATGGAGTGGCTGGAAGAGACGTTAATGTCTTACGGTCATGACGATGCGTCCGTGATTGACGTGTCCGAACTGGACGGCATGCTTACGGCAGTGCTTTCCGGCCCCGTGGTTGTCGAGCCAGACACCTGGCTGGTGGCGGTATGGGGCGGTGAGAAATATATCCCGCGCTGGAAAAACGATCGTGAAATGAACCGTTTTATCGATCTCTGCTTTAAGCATATGAACGACATTGCTGAGCGCCTGAGCGAATTCCCGGAACAGTTTGAGCCAATGTTTGGTTATAACGACGTGGACGGCCAGAGCTACACCGTTGTGGAAGAGTGGTGCTATGGCTATATGCGCGGCGTGTCGCTGACCGACTGGTCTGCACTGCCTGAAGAGCTGAAAGCGGATCTGGATGCCATTGCGCTTCACGGCTCAGAAGAGAACAGCGAGAAACTGGATGCCCTGAGCGAAGAGGAGTACATCGCCAGCATCGAGCGTATTCAGCCAGCGGCGCTGCGTTTGTACGACTACTGGTCAGCTAACCCTCAGCAGCCGGAAGCGCAGAAACCGATTGTGAACGGCACAAAGGTCGGGCGTAACGATCCGTGTCCGTGCGGCAGCGGGAAGAAGTTTAAGAGCTGTTGCCTGCACTGATAAAAAAAGGGGCTGTTGATAGCCCCCTTTTTTTTACCCCACTTCCGGCAGCATTCCCGCCGCAATTAAGAATTGCACCAGAATAATGACCACCCCGCAGGCAAACACAATGCACAGCAGCGGTTTTCCGCCCGCCACCCGGTACCCTTGCCGGGGATGCTGTTGACGGCTTTTCCACGCCAGCAGAGAAGGGAGCAACAGGGCAAGGACGGATAGCGCCACCCCCGCATACCCCAGCGCCATGACAAACCCGCGCGGATAGAACAGGGCAAAGGCCAGCGGAGGCAGAAAGGTGATCGCCCCCGTCTGTAAGCGACCGGAGACGGAATTGCGACGCTGGAACAGATCCGCCAGATAATCAAACAGACCGAGCGCCACGCCCAGGAATGACGTGGCCAGCGCCAGATCGGCAAACAGGTGTACCGCCAGTTCCACGTGTGGCGACGTGACCACTTCACGCAGCGCCAGCAGAAAACCGTTCAGACCGGCGTGTTCCGCCATCAAGCCAATAAAAGTGGAAGAATCGATACTGCCCAGCGTTACCAGTTGCCAGAAAATGTAGGCGATCAGCGGGATGGCGCTACCGATGACAAACACGCGGCGAAGCTTGCGAATATCGCCGTTCATATAGCTGACAATGCTTGGCACACTGCCATGGAAGCCAAATGAGGTAAAAATGACCGGGATCGCGGAAAGCGCCAGCCCTTTTTCCAGCGGCAGCGTCAGCAGGTTGACTTTGTGAACATGCGGTGCCAGCAGAACCAGCATTACGATCAGAAAGAGAATTTTGGCGCTGAACAAGAAACGGTTAAACAGATCGACCAGCGAGGTGCCCACACAGACCACGCCGCCGCCGATGAGCGTAAAGAAGATGGCCCCCGTCGCCGGGGTGATACCCGAACCGAACCCGTCGTTCACGCTGGAGGCGATCAATTCCCCGGCACCGCTAATATAGGCGGCAGTGAGGGCGTACATCAGGAACATCATGCTAAAGCCGGTAATCCACTGGCCGTAACGGCCCAGATAGCGTGCCGCAAGCGAACCCAGCCCGGTATCGGCAGGCACGTGTTGATACACCTCAAGCAGTAACAGCGCGGTGTAACACATTAATGCCCAGAGTGTGCCCAGCAGCAACAAGGTCATACCAAATCCGACGCCCGCGGCGGCCAGCGGCATCGCCAGCATTCCTGCGCCAATCGTCGTTCCGGCGACGATAAAAATACTTCCCAGGGTTCTGTTTTTCACGCTTTCCTCTACAACGCTTCACGATCGCGACAAAATCTGCGGCGCAGAGTAAGGGAAAAGCCGTATTTCGTCAAATCACCGTTACAAGCTGTGTAATATAAAGTTTACATTTTTGGCCGGGCATAAGCTGCCCGGTAAGTCACTGATCCTTCTGATACGAGGGCCTACTTCATAAGGACAATAGGATTGCGCGAAAATCAGGCGTAATTTAAACAGAAATTGCAAAAAATAAAATAAAGTGAGGTTCTGATGGCGGGAGAGAATCCATTCACGGCGGCCTGGAGCCGGGGCGGTAATTTGTTATGCCACGGCCACTGGATCATCAGCTGGCAGAATACGGCGCTGGTACTGCCGGAATCCCGACGCGAGAAAGATATGGGAACCTGGGCTATTTATTCGATAATCGATCCAGAGGATGAGACCTTCGCACAGGGGTTAAAAGAAGATGAGTGGATTATCGAAAACGTGGACTGGCTGACGGATGTTTTCTTTGATGCGGGTATTCCCCTTGAGACGGCCAACTATCGATACTTTTTCCAGGCCATAAATCCGCATGACTGGCGCTGTACGAGCTGTGCTGGCTGCATGTAAAAAAATAGGGCGCTGAAAGTCAGCGCCCTATCGATATTAATTCTGGGTATCCAGCGTTGAGAGTTCTTTATCAATAAAGTAAAGACCTTCACCGGTTTTACCGACCAGCGACAATTTATCCAGCACAGATTTAAACAGCTTCTCTTCTTCGTGTTGTTCAGCGACATACCACTGCAGGAAATTAAAGGTTGGATAATCCTGGCTGGTCATTGCCGCATGCACCAGTTCGTTAATTTTCTGGGTGATCAGCTGCTCGTGCTCGTAAGTGGCACGGAACAGTTCATCAAGCGAGCCATACTCCGCAAACGGCGATGCCACGTTATCAATGCGCGGCAGGCTGCCGGTATCTGTCAGATAATCAAAGAGACGCTGCATGTGGGTCATCTCTTCCTGCGCGTGACGACGCAGGAACGCGGCGGCACCTTCAAAGCTGTGATAGCTGCACCAGGCGCTCATCTGCTGGTAGAGCAGGGATGAAAAAAGCTCAAGGTTCATCTGAGCATTGAGCTTGTCGATCATTTCAGTTTTCAGCATGGTGACGCTCCGGTTTATTATTTCTGGTTCACAATGAGCGACACTATAATTTGTTATTTAATTATATGCAAAAAGTAAAATAAATATCTGCTTATTTAAAAATACGAATGGGAATAAAACGCATTGGCAATTTTTTATATTTATAAATGAGAATTATTTTATTTACTGGCTGCCAGCCAGGACTGGCAGCGCAGATTAATACCACGGGTTATTAGAGGCCGGTTTAACAGCATAACCCATGCATTTGTACTGGATAGTGACGCTCTCGTTCAGACACAGTGAGCCGCTAATCAGGGTGCAGGTTTTAATGGGCTGACCATAGGCAGACGCGGTGGCATATCCCATGCCCTGACACGCTTTAGTTGCGGTGCCGTTATTAACATATTCATCAGACCAGGCGTTTTGCAGCGCGGCCTGACCATAGTCGAGGCGGACTATCCCGTTCGGCGCATCCAGGCTACTCACCTGTGCCTGGCGGTTGATGCTACATCCCGCGAGCAGCAGGATCGTACCGACAACGTAGACTCTTTTCATGGTTCGCTCTAAGTAGATGGAAATACGTTATCGTACCTGTCGCTGTCCGGTGCAATGGCTGGAATAGCCAGATAATCTACCCTTTCTCTTTGCAACGGGCGGGTTAAGCCATTGTCAGGATGAAAATTGTGAGTCCCACTTCATTTTTTTAAAACAATATTTCATTTAATTTGAAAGTGCGTTTGTCAGATAGTAGGGTGATGATGACAACGTATCCATAGCGGGCACTCCCGTAACGCATTCAGGAGAGAGACAATGAAAATCGCACTGATGATGGAAAACAGCCAGGCTGCTAAAAACCCATTGATACTGAAAGAGTTAAAAACGGTCGCCGACGAAAAAGGGTTCCCGGTGTTTAACGTTGGGATGAGCGACGAGAACGACCATCATCTGACCTATATCCATCTGGGCATTATGGCGAGCATTTTGCTGAACGCGAAGGCCGTTGATTTTGTTGTGACGGGATGTGGAACGGGCCAGGGGGCGCTGATGTCGCTGAACATCCACCCGGGCGTGATCTGCGGCTACTGCATCGATCCTGCGGATGCGTTTCTCTTCGCTCAGATCAACAACGGTAACGCGCTTTCACTGCCGTTTGCCAAAGGCTTTGGCTGGGGCGCTGAGCTGAACGTACGCTTTATTTTCGAAAAAGCGTTCACCGGGCGCAAGGGAGAAGGTTACCCGCCAGAGCGTAAGGAGCCTCAGGTCCGTAACGCGGGGATCCTGAATCAGGTCAAAGCGGCTGTGGTGAAAGAGAACTATCTGGACACGTTACGGGCTATCGATCCTGAGCTGGTGAAAACTGCCGTATCCGGCCAGCGCTTCCAGCAGTGCTTCTTTGAAAATTGTCAGGACAAAGAGATCGAGGCTTTTGTGCGCGAGATTGTCGGCTAAAATGCGTGGCTGTATGCAGAGAAAATTGTGATGTGAGTCACAAAAATATTGATTTTTGTGATGGTGGTCATATTATAGGCACATTGACGATAAAGTTGTATAACAAGTTAATGGAGCATCACAATGAAACTGCGCAAAATCCTGAAAAGCATGTGGGCTAACTACTGCAACACATTTAAAGACGTGCCGCCAGGCGCAATGTTCTGATAAAAAAACCTGCTTCGGCAGGTTTTTTTATGCCTGCGATCGCCAGAAGGGAGATGAAAGGGGGCGTGTTTTGTTACTATGGCGGCCTTTAAATAAGGAGAAACCCCATGTCTCAAAACCTGAGCGCCGATCAGGAGCTGGTGTCTGATGTCGTTGCATGCCAGCTGGTCATCAAACAAATCCTTGATGTATTAGATGTTATTGCACCGGTCGAAGTGCGCGAGAAGATGTCCACCCAGCTGAAAAACATCGATTTTACCAGCCATCCCGCGGCGGCAGATCCGGTCACGCTTCGGGCGATCCAGAAAGCTATCGCGCTGATTGAACTGCGATTCACGCCGCAGGGCGAGTCTCACTAACGTTAAGCAATGTGAGAAGGGCGACAGCGTCTGTCGCCCGGAAAGCGTTTAAAAGAAAGTTTGCACCAGCAAATAACTTGCCGCGCATGCACAGCTCACCCCGATTAACCCCGGCAGGATAAAGCTGTGGTTGATGATAAATTTGCCGATACGGGTTGTTCCTGAACGGTCAAAACCGATGCAGGCCAAATCGCTTGGGTAGGTGGGTAGCACAAAGTAGCCATACGACGCCGGGAAGAAAGCGATCAGCATTTTCGGATCGATACCCAGCATCAGGCCCATCGGGGCAACGGCCGTCAGCGCTGCCGCCTGGCTGTTCACCAGTTTAGAGACCAGGAAAAGCACGATGGCATAGGTCCACGGATGGCTTTTCACGACCCCTTCCAGCGCCAGCTTGAGCTCGTCGAGATGCGCCTGGAAAAAGGTATCACTCATCCATGCCACCCCGAACACTGAGAAAATCGCCACCATCCCGGCTTTGAATACCGCGCCGTTAGAAATGGTTGCCGCATTGACCTTACAGGCGACCAGCATCACCGCACCCGCAATGAGCATCATCATCTGGATGACAAGGTTCATCGACAGCGCCGTCATTTTGCCTTTCACCTCAAACGCCGGGCGCAGTTCAGGCAATGCGCCAAGCAGGACAACCACCGCGATCCCGGCGAAGAAAATCCACGTGGACCAGTAGGCCTGTTTCGGAAAACGTTGATTCATTAACGTCTCGGTTCCGCCGTAGATAAACTCACGCTGTTTCGGATCCTTCAGCTTTTCCTGAAATTCCACGTCATCGGCTAAATCTTTCCCGCGGCGCAAACTCCACAGGGCGGCAGTCGCCACACCAAACAGCGAGGCGGGAACCGACACGGCGAGAATTTCGAGGATCCCCCACGCGTGACCGATGCCGTGCTGGGCACCCAGGATCGATATCAGCGACACCACGGCAACGGAGACCGGAGACGCGGTAATCGCCATTTGCGATGCCACCGATGCGACGGCCATCGGGCGTTCCGGGCGGATCCCTTTTTTCAGGGCAATATCGGCAATAATCGGGAACATGGTGTATACCACATGCCCGGTACCACACAGAAAGGTCAGCATCCAGGTGGTAAAGGGGGCGAGGAGGGTGATGTGCTGAGGATGTTTGCGCAGCAGGCGCTCGGCAAATTGCATCATTACATTCAGGCCGCCTGCCGTCTGCAGGGTAGCCGCACAACCGATCACGGCGAGGATGGTCAGCATCACATCAACCGGGGGTTTACCGGGCTGCAGACCAAAGATAAACGTCAAAATAAAAAGGCCGATACCGCTTATTAACCCGAGTCCCATCCCGCCAAAACGGGTGCCTGTCAGCAGGCACAGGAGGATGACAATAAACTCAATGGTGATCATGATGCTCCCTCGTCATTAATTATGTAATTAAATAAATCATTACATTTTGTATGGATAATCAATGAGAGCGAGATCTGATTTGTTAAATCTCAGGAAAAGCAGAAGGTTGGCTGTGAGAAAAGAGGCCCACTCCCTGACGGGAGCAGGCGAAAATGCTTAGTGGTGCTGTACGGTCACCAGATCAAGCAGGTGGCGGTCGGTCTGTTCCGGGCATAAACCGGCCAGCTGTGCATTGCGGAGCTCATCCGCCAGCGCATTGAGCAGTATGCCGTCCTGCTGCTGCTCTTTGTCCATATCGCGCAAGAACTGCAGGGTAGTACTGTCATGCTGTGCCCTGGCTTCATCAGCCAGTTTATTCAGCGTGACACAGCGTTGCTCATACTCTTCAAGCGTTTTCTGGAATAACTCCTCCAGCGAGGAGTAGTGACCATTAATCGCATCAGGGGCTTTGACGATAGGGTTTGCCCCTGCGCCTTTCATAAAGTCAAAGACGCGCATCATATGGGTGACGTTACTCTGCGCCTGGGTACGAAAAAAAGTGGCGGTACCGTTGAGACGGTTTTCAGAACACCACTCGCTCAAATGGAGGTGCAGATTCGACGCATAGAACTCCAGGTTCATCTGCGCATTGAGTTTTTGCATCATCGTTTGGGTAGTCATACCAATATCCTTATAGACTGTTGGGTGTGATGTCCGTAACAAAACCTGAACGGGCAGGTTAAGACGAGTGAGTGGCAGAAAAACATTTCTGCAGCGACAAAAGTCGACCGAATATTCACTTCCTGTGTTCGATATAAATAAGCATACCCCTGCGAGAGGATTAAGAAAACTCTTAATTGGCTTGCTTTTACCATACATTACAAAATTTAATATAGTACAAAAATAACAATATGTTGTTATAAATCATAATTTAATTAACTGATTGATATTTATGCTTTATTTGTATTTGTCTATAGATATTTTCCGGGCGGAAATAGTGAGTCGAAATAATACTCGGTCAAATGGATAATTCAGGATTAACTCTTTCAACTATATGATGCATTGATTAAATTGCGCTAAATCAATTTTATTCAATAGCGCCTGATGCCATTTTTCCCGCAACACGGGTTCAGAACACATTTGGATGAGGAGATCTTCCTGCCACCATCGCGGCCGCAGCCCGCGTGTCTGGTTATCAGGGATTTCTTGGCTGATCTTATGGATAATTCTGCTTATCTCTGTTTCGTTTGTCCGACAATTCCAGCCATTTTCATGTCATTTTTCGCTGAATTTATGTACGCAATTACTGTAATTCTGCGGTGTGATGGCGCTCTCTTATGGATGATTAATTTCCCGCTAAAACTATCACCAGCACTAACGCTTATGACGAGGTAAGCGCTAATGCCTTGTTTTAAGTCCGATTAAATAAGAAGCACGCAAATATTCCCTACAGAAAAGAACGCTAATGCTGGAGTTTACCATGCACAAATTTACTAAAGCGCTGGCGGCCATCGGTCTGGCTGCCGTTATGTCACAATCCGCTATCGCTGAGAATTTAAAACTCGGTTTTTTGGTAAAACAGCCGGAAGAACCCTGGTTCCAGACCGAATGGAAATTCGCCGATAAAGCCGGGAAAGATTTAGGTTTTGAAGTCATTAAAATCGCCGTGCCTGACGGTGAAAAAACGCTGAACGCCATCGATAGCCTGGCGGCCAGTGGTGCAAAAGGTTTCGTTATCTGTACACCGGATCCAAAACTGGGCTCAGCGATTGCAGCCAAAGCGCGCGGCTACGACATGAAAGTCATTGCGGTTGACGATCAGTTCGTCAATGCCAAGGGCAAACCGATGGACAGCGTGCCGTTGGTCATGATGGCGGCAACCAAAATTGGCGAACGTCAGGGCCAGGAACTCTATAAAGAGATGCAAAAACGCGGCTGGGATGTGAAAGAGACCGCCGTGATGGCCATTACCGCCGATGAGCTGGATACCGCCCGCCGTCGCACCACCGGTTCCATGGACGCGCTGAAAGCGGCCGGTTTCCCGGAAAAACAGATTTATAAAGTCCCAACCAAATCCAACGATATCCCGGGGGCCTTCGACGCTGCCAACTCCATGCTGGTTCAGCATCCGGAGGTCAAACACTGGCTGGTGGTTGGCATGAACGATAACACCGTGCTGGGCGGCGTGCGCGCCACGGAAGGTCAGGGCTTTAAAGCGCCTGATGTGATCGGCATCGGCATCAACGGCGTCGACGCGGTGAGTGAACTCTCTAAAGCGCAGGCGACCGGGTTCTACGGCTCTCTGCTGCCAAGCCCGGACGTACACGGCTATAAATCCAGCGAAATGCTGTACAACTGGGTCACCAAAGGGGTTGAACCGCCGAAATTTACTGAAGTGACCGACGTGGTGCTGATCACCCGCGACAACTTCAAAGAGGAGCTGGCGAAAAAAGGACTGGGCGGTAAGTAATTCGCGGTGATTGTGCCCCTCGCGAACCACGAGGGGCCAGACGTACACACTACAGGAATCACGGAGACGTTATGCGACAGTCTGATCCGTATCTCTCTTTTCGCGGTATCGGGAAAACTTTTCCCGGTGTCAACGCGCTGACCGATATCAGCTTCGACTGCTATGCCGGTCAGGTGCATGCCCTGATGGGCGAAAACGGCGCCGGAAAATCCACGCTGTTGAAAATCCTCAGCGGCAACTACACGCCAACCACCGGCACGCTGGCCATTCGTGGCGAAGAGGTGGCATTTGCTGATACCACCGCCGCGCTCAACGCCGGGGTGGCCATTATCTATCAGGAGCTGCACCTGATCCCTGAGATGACGGTGGCGGAAAACATCTATTTAGGCCAGCTTCCGCACAAAAGCGGCGTGGTGAATCGTTCGCTACTTAATTATGAAGCGGGGCTGCAGTTGAAGCACCTTGGCCTGGACGTCGATCCCCAGACGCCACTGAAATATCTCTCCATCGGCCAGTGGCAGATGGTTGAAATTGCCAAGGCGCTGGCGCGTAACGCCAAAATCATTGCCTTTGACGAACCGACCAGTTCGCTGTCCGCACGTGAAATCGAGAATTTGTTCCGGGTGATCCGCGAGCTGCGTAAAGAAGGCCGCATTATTTTGTATGTTTCGCACCGTATGGAAGAGATTTTTGCCTTAAGCGATGCCATCACCGTGTTTAAAGATGGTCGCTATGTGCGCACGTTTACCGACATGGAGCAGGTCAACCACGACCAGCTCGTCCAGGCGATGGTCGGCCGCGAGCTGGGGGATATCTATCACTGGCAGCCTCGCGAATACGGTCCTGAGCGCCTGAAGCTGGAGAACGTTAAAGCACCGGGCGTGCGGACGCCGATCTCGCTCTCGGTGCGCAGCGGTGAAATCGTCGGGCTGTTTGGCCTGGTGGGGGCGGGACGCAGCGAGTTAATGAAAGGCCTGTTTGGCGGTACACGCATCACCGAAGGTCAGGTTTCCATTGACGGGCAGCGGGTCGATATCCAGAAGCCTGCGCATGCCATTCAGGCCGGCATGATGCTCTGCCCGGAAGACCGCAAAGCCGAAGGCATTATTCCGGTGCACTCGGTCCGCGACAACATCAATATTTCCGCCCGGCGGAAGTTTATTCGCGCCGGTTGCCTGATCAACGACGGCTGGGAGGAGAGCAACGCCGACCACCATATCCGTTCGCTGAACATCAAAACGCCGGGCCCGGAACAGCTGATCATGAATCTCTCCGGCGGTAACCAGCAGAAGGCGATTTTAGGCCGCTGGCTGTCGGAGGATATGAAGGTCATTTTGCTGGATGAGCCAACGCGCGGCATCGATGTGGGGGCGAAACACGAAATTTATAACGTGATTTATGAGCTGGCAAAACGCGGTGTGGCGGTGCTGTTCGCCTCCAGCGATCTGCCTGAGGTGCTGGGCGTCGCCGATCGCATTGTTGTGATGCGTGAAGGGGAAATCGCCGGTGAATTGCTTCATGAACAGGCGAATGAACAACAGGCGTTGAGCCTCGCCATGCCGAAAGTTAGCCAGGCTGTCGCCTGAGTAAGGAGTTAATGATGTCCTCTGTTACTACATCCGGAGCGCCGAAGTCGGCTTTCAGTTTTGGCCGCATCTGGGATCAGTACGGCATGCTGGTGGTCTTTGCCGCACTCTTTGTTGCCTGCGCAATCTTTGTGCCCAACTTTGCCACCTTCATTAATATGAAAGGGCTGGGGCTGGCTATCTCCATGTCCGGCATGGTGGCCTGCGGGATGCTCTTCTGTCTGGCCTCGGGCGATTTTGACCTGTCAGTGGCCTCTGTGATTGCCTGTGCTGGTGTCACCACCGCCGTAGTGATCAACATGACCGAAAGCCTGTGGATTGGCGTGCTGGCGGGTCTGCTGCTGGGCGTGATCAGCGGTCTGGTCAATGGGTTTGTGATTGCCCGCCTGAAGATTAACGCCCTGATCACCACGCTTGCAACGATGCAAATAGTGCGCGGTCTGGCCTATATCATCTCCGACGGTAAAGCGGTGGGGATTGAAGACGAGCGCTTCTTCACCCTGGGCTATGCGAACTGGCTGGGATTACCTGCGCCAATCTGGCTGACGGTGGCCTGCCTGATCCTGTTCGGCTTCCTGCTTAATCGCACCACGTTTGGCCGTAATACGCTGGCGATTGGCGGTAATGAGGAAGCGGCGCGGCTGGCGGGTGTCCCGGTGGTGCGTACCAAGATCATTATCTTTGTGCTTTCCGGTCTGGTCTCGGCGGCGGCGGGGATTATTCTGGCGTCACGCATGACCAGCGGTCAGCCTATGACCTCCATCGGGTACGAGCTGATCGTCATCTCAGCCTGCGTTTTAGGGGGTGTTTCCCTGAAAGGTGGCATCGGAAAAATCTCATATGTGGTGGCCGGTATCCTGATTTTGGGGACCGTGGAGAACGCCATGAACCTGCTGAATATTTCGCCATTCTCGCAGTATGTGGTTCGTGGCCTGATCCTGCTCGCAGCCGTGATTTTCGACCGTTACAAGCAAAAAGCGAAGCGTACCGTATAACGTTTTTCCTGCCTTTAAATTGCTCAACTAATAACCTTAGTTGACATCTGAATCGCCTCGCCAGTTCTGCTGGCGGGGCGGTTGTCAAATGGCGAGCGACGTCACACTGTCTATACTTACATGGCTATGAAAGAGGTAAAGGCGTTTACCTCTCGTAAACCGTAAGGAGGACCAGGGTGGCTGACATGTTAACCGCACCGCCTGTACTGCCCGGACACTATGCTTTCTTTTTTGATCTCGACGGCACGCTCGCCGGGATAAAACCGCACCCCGATCAGGTGGTCATCCCGGAGGCGGTATTACAGGATTTGCATCAGCTCTCGCAACTGAATGAGGGAGCACTGGCATTGATATCAGGGCGCTCAATGGCCGAGCTGGATCTGCTCGCCAGTCCTTACCACTTTCCGCTGGCCGGTGTACACGGAGCGGAGCGCCGCGACATCCATGATCATACGCACATCGTTACACTCCCCGACGCATTAATTAACAAACTGCAGATACAGCTTTCTGCTGCGCTGGCGGAGCTGCCTGGCACAGAGCTGGAAGCCAAAGGTATGGCCTTTGCCTTGCACTACCGTCAGGCACCCCAGCATGAAGAGGCTGTGCTTGCGCTCGCCGACAGGGTCGCGCATGCGCATCCTGAGCTGGCGCTGCAGCCGGGTAAATGCGTCGTGGAGCTAAAACCGAAGGGGATCAATAAAGGCGCTGCGATTGCTGCGTTTATGGCAACGCCGCCTTTCAAGGGCCGGACGCCCGTTTTTCTGGGGGATGACCTGACCGATGAGGCCGGGTTTCGCGTAGTGAATCAGGCTGGAGGGATCTCCTTGAAGGTTGGGCCTGGTGACACTGAAGCCGAATGGCGTCTGGCAAATGTGGCCAGCGTCTGGCAGTGGATATCTGATATCGCTAACCAGCAACAACAACAAATAGCGCAAAACAAGGGGGGAAACCATTATGGGTCGCTTAGTCGTCGTCTCTAACCGTATCGCACCGCCTGACGATAAAAAAGCCAGTGCAGGTGGCCTGGCGGTGGGGGTATTAGGTGCCTTAAAAGCCGCTGGGGGGCTGTGGTTTGGCTGGAGTGGAGACATCAGTGAGGAAGAAAAACCACTCAAAAAAGTGACGCGCGGAAACATCACGTGGGCGTCATTCGCGTTGAAAGAGAAAGATTATGATGAGTACTACTCCGAGTTCTCGAATGCGGTGCTCTGGCCTGCGTTCCATTACCGTCTTGACCTGGTAAAATTCCAGCGAGAATCGTTTGAAGGCTACAGCCGCGTCAATGCGCTGCTGGCGGATAAACTGCTGCCTTTAATCGAGGAAGACGATATTTTATGGATCCACGATTATCATCTGCTTCCCTTCGCCCGTGAGTTGCGTAAAAGGGGAGTTAACAACCGTATCGGCTTCTTCCTCCATATTCCGTTCCCGACGCCGGAAATTTTTACCGCGCTGCCACCGCACGAAGAGCTGCTGGAAGCGCTGTGCGACTATGATCTTCTGGGCTTCCAGACTGAGAATGATCGCATTGCATTCCTGGATTCGGTATCAGGCAAAACGCGTCTGATGACGAAAGGGGGGAAAACGCATACGGCGTGGGGTAAAACGTTCCACACCGAAGTCTATCCGATTGGGATAGAGCCGGATGAGATTGCTGAGCAGGCGTCTGGTCCGTTGCCACCGAAGCTGGCGCAGCTTAAAAACGAGCTGAAACACGTGAAGAATATCTTCTCGGTGGAGCGTCTCGACTACTCCAAAGGGCTGCCGGAGCGCTTCCTGGCGTATGAAACGCTGCTGGATAAATATCCGCAGCACCACGGTAAAATCCGCTATACACAGATCGCGCCAACCTCGCGTGGGGAAGTGCAGGCCTACCAGGATATCCGTCATCAACTGGAGACGGAAGCGGGGCGGATCAATGGCCGCTATGGCCAGCTGGGCTGGACGCCGCTGTTTTATCTGAACCAACATTTTGACCGTAAGATCCTGATGAAGGTGTTCCGCTATGCCGACGTCGGCCTCGTTACGCCGCTGCGCGACGGGATGAACCTGGTGGCAAAGGAGTATGTGGCGGCACAGGATCCGGCCGATCCGGGGGTGCTGGTGCTTTCTCAGTTTGCGGGCGCCGCCAATGAGCTCACCTCAGCGCTTATCGTTAACCCTTATGACCGGGATGATGTGGCGAACGCGCTGAACCGTGCCCTGACGATGCCGCTGACGGAACGTATTTCCCGTCATGCGGAAATGATGGAGACGATTCGCAAGAACGATATTAATCACTGGCAGGCACGTTTTATTCGCGATTTGCGTAATATCGAACCGCAAAGTCACGAAGGCGTTCTACAAAAAAAGATCGCGACATTCCCTAAACTCGCGTGATATTCCTCTGGGGGTTTAACGACCCCCAAGAGGCACTAACAACACGTCAACCTGGCTTGAGGCGACAATCGATTTCGCCGCACAGGCCGCGCGTGAAAAAAAGCTCTTGTTATGATTTCCGCAGATCACTAAATCAATATTCTCTTTTCGACACATGCTGAGAATATGCTCATTTAATTCACCTGTCGCAATGACGGTCTGATAAACAGGATAGTGCGCTTTCTCAACCAGTTCCCGCAGAAATTGCTGCGTTTCTTCCTGCAAAACCCCACGAATATCCTCCAGCATCGGCGCAGCCAGTTGATTATACATCTCGGGTTCGGCCGCAAGGGTGATCAGGCTGATGCGTGCGTTGTGCGGGCGGGCGATGGAAACCGCCCGGGCAACGAGTTGATGACTTTCCGGTGAAACTGCAACAGAAACAAGAAGATGGGCGTAACTCATCACGCACTCCTTAGCTGTCTGAAAAACCGTGTCTACGTCAGCATTACCGCGAAATCACCACTTCTGCAAGAGGTGAATACGACAATAGTGTGAAGCTTCTCATAATTATTCATTAATTATTCTTATAAGAAGAATAACTGGAAACCGCGTCCAAATGAAAAAAATTAACAACTTAACGTAAATCACACAAATTCACTCGCGTGCTGTTAAATCGTTTTAACGAGTTATAAACACAATTCGAATGATCACGCATTGAAACAATTTTATAACCCCTCAGGCATAACTGTATGTTTTTCATAGGTAATGAAAATGTGCTCCTGAGATGTACAGTATGTGAATTGTTGCGGTAGTCGTTAATGAGCATAAAAGCAATCGCACTGGCCCCTCGGTTCAGACTTCTGCATGAGTATTCGTCCATTAAGAATATAAAATGGTCTCGATTGTTCAAATAATGAACAAATTACAAGTCATACTGATGGATTTATGGATGATATTCACTTAAATTATGTGACGTGGATCACATTTTTTTTAAATTTGGGGTAGGCTGCATTGTATGTGTCAAAACTGACGAGTAGAGTTTGCGTCGAATTAGGAAAAATCTTAGTTATTTGTAAGAAATGATAAAACCTGTAAGAAACGCTGCCGCGTTTCGTTGTTGCACGTTTTGCTGAATACAAACCTAAATTCAACTATGCATTTAGCCTTTTTTTTAAATACCGGGTGATTTCCCGGCGACATCACGGGGTGCGGTCTTTCCGCATAAAAACAATAGTTGGTTATTCGGGATGGGAAAAATGCATACATCCGAGTTGCTAAAACATATCTATGACATCAACTTGTCATATTTACTGCTCGCGCAGCGTTTGATTAGTCAGGACAAAGCGTCCGCGATGTTTCGTCTGGGTATTAACGAAGAGATGGCGACCATGCTGGGCGGATTAACCCTGCCTCAAATGGTTAAACTGGCTGAAACGAATCAACTGGTTTGCCAGTTCCGCTTCGATAATCCGCAGACCATCACGCGGCTGACACAGGAATCTCGTGTGGACGATCTGCAACAGATCCATACCGGTATTCTCCTCTCCACCCGCTTGCTCAACGAAATCAGCCAGCCTGATGACGCAGCCCGTAAGAAAAGAGCGTAGAAATGAGCGAGAAAAGCATTGTTCAGGAAGCGCGTGACATACAGTTGGCCATGGAGCTGATTACACTGGGTGCTCGTTTACAAATGCTGGAAAGCGAGACTCAGTTGAGCCGTGGTCGTCTCATCAAACTGTACAAAGAGTTACGCGGTAGTCCTCCACCGAAAGGAATGTTGCCGTTTTCAACGGACTGGTTTATGACCTGGGAGCAGAACATTCACGCCTCCATGTTCTGTAATGCCTGGCAGTACCTTCTCAAAACCGGTTTGTGTAGCGGCGTTGATGCCGTGATCAAAGCGTATAAACTTTACCTTGAACAATGCCCACAGCAGGAAGAGGGTCCCCTGCTGGCGCTGACCCGCGCATGGACGCTGGTGCGTTTTGTTGAGAGCGGAATGCTTGAATTGTCGCGCTGCAACTGCTGCGATGGCAATTTTATTACCCATGCTCATCAGCCTGCAGGCAGCTTCGCCTGTAGTTTATGTCAGCCTCCATCCCGCGCAGTAAAAAGACGTAAACTTTCCCGGGATGCTGCCGATATTATTCCACAACTGCTGGATGAACAGATCGAACAAGCTGTTTAACCCGAACGTGTGGGCAAGATTCCAGCAGCGGTAAGCCATTACCGCTGCTTTTTTTTACCCTGAATTCGGTAAACGCTGCGAGCTGAACGTCCTTGCCATAGTCACTAGCGGAAGGATGATGTCGTGCTTATCTTATTAGGTTACCTGGTAGTTCTCGGTACAGTTTTCGGCGGTTACATGATGACCGGCGGGCACCTTGGAGCACTCTATCAACCGGCTGAACTTATTATCATCGGCGGCGCAGGGGTAGGGGCTTTTATCGTTGGCAACAACGGGAAATCGATCAAGGGGACGCTGAAAGCTATTCCATTGCTGTTCCGTCGCTCGAAATATACCAAAAGCATGTATATGGATCTGCTGGCACTGCTCTATCGCCTGATGGCGAAGTCGCGTCAGCAGGGGATGTTCTCGCTGGAGCGGGATATCGAAAACCCGAAAGAGAGCGAAATTTTTGCCAGCTATCCGCGCATTCTTGCGGATGCCATGATGCTGGATTTCATTGTCGATTATCTGCGCCTGATCATCAGCGGCAACATGAATACCTTCGAAATTGAAGCGCTGATGGACGAAGAGATCGAAACCCACGAGAGCGAATCCGAAGTACCGGCCAACAGCCTGGCGCTGGTGGGGGACTCCCTGCCGGCCTTCGGTATCGTGGCGGCGGTCATGGGGGTTGTCCACGCGCTGGCCTCGGCAGATCGCCCGGCGGCAGAGCTGGGGGCGCTGATAGCCCACGCGATGGTGGGGACCTTCCTCGGTATTTTGCTGGCGTATGGTTTTATCTCGCCACTGGCCAGCGTTCTGCGCCAGAAGAGCGCGGAAACCACCAAAATGATGCAGTGCGTGAAGATCACGCTGCTCTCTAACCTCAACGGTTATGCGCCACCGATCGCGGTTGAGTTTGGCCGTAAAACGCTTTACTCCAGCGAGCGTCCGTCGTTTATCGAGCTTGAAGAACACGTGCGTGCGGTGAAAAACCCAAACCAACAGACGACAACTGAGGACGCATGAAAAACCAGTCCCATCCGATCGTCATCGTAAAAAAGCGCAAGCATAAGGGGCATGGGCACGGTGCGCATGGCTCCTGGAAAATTGCCTACGCCGATTTTATGACCGCAATGATGGCCTTCTTTCTGGTGATGTGGCTGATCTCCATCTCCAGCCCGAAAGAGTTGATCCAGATTGCGGAGTATTTCCGTACGCCACTGGCGACTGCGGTCTCCGGTGGGCCGCGTATCTCTAACAGCGACAGCCCGATCCCCGGTGGCGGCGATGATTACACCCAGCAGCAGGGTGAAGTGAAAAAAGAGCCGAACATCGACGAGCTGAAGAGAAAGATGGAGCAGGCGCGTCTGAAGAAACTGCGTGGCGATCTCGACCAGCTGATTGAAGCGGACCCGAAACTGCGTGCGCTGAGACCGCACCTGAAGATCGATCTGGTACAGGAAGGGTTGCGTATCCAGATTATTGATAGCCAGAATCGCCCGATGTTCAAGACCGGCAGCGCGGAGGTTGAGCCTTATATGCGCGACATTTTGCGCGCCATTGCGCCAGTGCTGAACGGTATTCCAAACCGCGTCAGCCTGTCAGGCCATACGGATGACTTCCCGTATGCCACGGGCGAAAAGGGATACAGCAACTGGGAGCTTTCTGCCGATCGTGCCAACGCCTCGCGTCGCGAGCTGGTGGCGGGTGGGCTTGATGATGGCAAGGTACTGCGCGTGGTCGGCATGGCAGCAACCATGCGTGTCTCCGACCGCGGGCCGGATGACGCCATCAACCGTCGTATCAGTCTTTTAGTGCTGAACCAGCAGGCGGAGCAGGCCATCCTGCATGAAAACGCCGAAAGTCAGAATGAGTCACTGGACGATTTAAAACAGCCTAGGGCCGTTCCTTCGGCTGCCGTTCCAACATCGCCACCAGCCAATCCGAGGTGATAGCGTGAGCATGGATATTAGCGATTTTTACCAGACATTCTTTGATGAAGCCGACGAATTGTTGGCCGATATGGAGCAACATTTGCTGGATTTGGTGCCTGAAGCGCCAGACTCCGAGCAGCTCAATGCCATCTTCCGCGCCGCGCACTCCATTAAAGGCGGAGCCGGAACGTTTGGATTTACCATTTTGCAGGAAACCACCCATTTAATGGAAAACCTGCTTGATGAAGCACGACGCGGTGAGATGCAGCTCAATACCGACATTATCAACCTGTTTTTGGAAACCAAAGATATTATGCAGGAACAGCTCGACGCCTATAAAAGTTCGGCAGAGCCTGATGCCGCCAGCTTTGAATACATCTGCAATGCGCTGCGCCAGCTTGCGCTGGAAGCAAAAGGTGAGGTCGCCGCAGCCGTTGTCCCTGCCGCCAAACTGAGCGTGGTCGATGCGGTTGCCGCTGAGGCGTCAGCGCCTGCCGCTGCTAAAGCGGAAAAATTGCGCGTTGTGCTGTCGCGCCTGAAAGAGAATGAGGTCAACCTGCTGGAAGAGGAGCTGGGTAACCTGGCGACACTGAGCAACGTGGTGAAAGGCAAAGACAGCCTTGCCGCGACGCTTGAAGACGGTATCAGCCAGGATGACATCGTGGCGGTGCTGTGCTTTGTTATCGAAGCCGATCAAATTGCCTTTGAAACGGAAGCGGTTGCCGTTGAAGCCCCGGCTGCAGTGGAGGAGGTTGCTGTTGTGGCTCAGGCTGCTGCACCTGCGGTCGCCCCTGCTGCCCCGGCGTTGAAAGCCGTACCGAAAGAGGCTGCCGCCCCGGGCCGCGGTGAAAAACCGGCGGCGCGCTCCAGCGAATCGACCAGTATCCGCGTTGCCGTTGAGAAGGTTGACCAGCTGATCAACCTGGTCGGCGAACTGGTGATCACCCAGTCAATGCTGGCCCAGCGTTCTAACGAACTGGACCCGGTCACGCACGGCGATCTGATTACCAGTATGGGCCAGTTACAGCGTAACGCCCGCGATCTGCAGGAATCGGTGATGTCCATCCGTATGATGCCGATGGAATATGTCTTCAGCCGCTTCCCGCGTCTGGTGCGCGACCTGGCCGGTAAGCTCAATAAGCAGATTGAACTGACGCTGATGGGCAGCTCCACCGAGCTTGATAAAAGCCTGATTGAACGCATTATCGACCCGTTAACGCACCTGGTGCGTAACAGCCTCGACCACGGTATCGAACTGCCGGAAAACCGCATTGCAGCCGGCAAATCCCCGGTGGGTAACCTGATCCTCTCCGCAGAGCACCAGGGCGGGAACATTTGTATCGAAGTGACCGATGACGGTGCGGGCCTTAATCGTGAGCGCATTCTGGCGAAGGCGATTTCGCAGGGCATGGCGGTCAGCGAAAACATGACCGATGAAGAAGTGGGCATGCTGATCTTCGCCCCAGGTTTCTCTACCGCTGAGCAGGTGACCGACGTCTCCGGACGCGGCGTGGGGATGGACGTGGTGAAGCGTAACATCCAGGAAATGGGCGGCCACGTCGAAATTCAGTCTAAGCAAGGTTCGGGTACCACCATTCGTATTCTGCTGCCGCTGACGCTGGCGATCCTCGACGGCATGTCGGTAAAAGTGGCGGACGAAGTCTTCATTCTGCCGCTGAATGCGGTGATGGAATCACTGCAGCCACGTGAAGAAGATCTGCATCCGCTGGCGGGTGGCGAGCGTGTGCTCGAAGTGCGTGGCGAATACCTGCCGCTGGTGGAATTGTGGAAAGTCTTCGAAGTGGATGGCGCGAAAACAGAGGCCACGCAGGGTATCGTGGTGATCCTGCAAAGTGCGGGTCGCCGCTACGCACTGCTGGTTGACCAGCTGATCGGTCAGCACCAGGTGGTGGTGAAGAACCTCGAAAGCAACTACCGCAAAGTGCCGGGTATTTCTGCCGCCACCATTCTGGGTGATGGTAGCGTGGCGCTGATCGTCGACGTGTCGGCGCTTCAGGGATTAAATCGTGAACAACGTGTGGCGTACACAGCCGCCTGATTAAGTAAAGGGTAAGAACATGACCGGTATGAGTAATGTAACGAAACTGGCGGGCGAGCCATCAGGACAGGAGTTCCTGGTATTCACTTTAGGCGATGAGGAGTACGGCATCGATATCCTGAAAGTGCAGGAAATTCGTGGTTACGATCAGGTTACCCGCATCGCGAACACGCCAGCGTTTATTAAAGGCGTCACCAACCTGCGTGGGGTGATTGTGCCTATCGTTGACCTGCGCGTGAAGTTCAGCCAGGGCGATGTGGAGTACAACGATAACACCGTGGTGATTGTCCTCAATCTGGGGCAGCGCGTGGTCGGTATCGTGGTAGATGGCGTGTCTGACGTGCTCTCACTGACGTCTGACCAAATTCGTCCGGCGCCGGAGTTTGCGGTCACGCTGTCTACCGAGTACCTGACGGGGCTGGGTGCGCTGGGTGAGCGTATGTTGATTCTGGTGAACATCGAGAAGCTGTTGAACAGCGAAGAGATGGCGTTGCTGGATATCGCGGCGAACCATGTAGCGTAGGTAAATGCAAAACGGCAATCCAGGTTGCCGTTTTTTGTGTTTGCTCCCTGTCCCTGTGGGAGAGGGGTGGGGGTGAGGCATCAGGCCACACCCCGTTTGTACTCTTACACTTCCTGCTCTACCAGCTCCGCTTCAGCTTCCCGCGCTCCTTCATTCTGCGACAGCATCGCGGTTGCAATCCCGTTACCCAGCACGTTAATGGCAGAACGCCCCATATCCAGGAAGTGGTCGATTCCCATCAGCAGCAGAATACCCGCTACCGGAATATTGAAGCTTGGGATCGTCGCCGCCAGTACCACCAGCGAAGAGCGCGGTACGCCCGCAATGCCTTTTGAGGCCAGCATCAGCGTCAGCATCAGGACGGTGACTTCCGAGAAGCTCAGATGAATGTTGTACGCCTGAGCGATAAACATTGAGGCAAAGGAGCAGTACACCATCGAGCCCACCAGGTTAAAGGAATACCCAATTGGCAGGACGAAAGAGGCGATGCTGCGTGAGCAGCCAAAACGTTCCAGTTGCTCAAGGGTCTTCGGATAAGCCGCCTCGGAGCTGCTGGTGGTAAACGCGACCAGCACCGGATCTTTCAGCATACTGAGCAGGCGGAACACCTCTTTTTTCAGCACCATATAACCCACCGCCAGCAACACCATGCAGGTGAGGAGGATAGCCACATAGTAGCCGCCAATAAAGGACGCATAGTTCAGCAGAATGCCGAGACCCTGGGTGGCAATCACCGAGGAGATGGCGGCGAAAATCGCCAGTGGGGCAACATACATCACGTAGCCCGTGACCTTCAGCATGATATGGGACACCACGTCCAGCGCCGCGACCAGCGGGGCGTTGAATTTCTGGCCCAGCGACGCGCCGCCAATGCCAAAGAACATGGAGAACACGACGATCTGCAGAATTTCATTGTCCGCCATCGCCCCGGCGATACTGGTCGGAATGGTATGAGAGAGGAAGGCTTTGAGCGTCATGCCGCCGACGGCCAGACCCGTATCCACCGCTTCTGTGGGGATCGTCAGGTTCAGACCGCTACCAGGATGCTCCAGGGTGACAATAAACAGCCCCACCAGGATAGACAGCACCGATGAGCTGATAAACCATACCATCGCTTTACCGCCTACGCGGCCAATGGTGGAGGTTTCGCCCATTTTCATAATCCCGACCGTCAGCGTACTGAAGACTAATGGCGCAATCACCATTTTGATCAGTCGCAGGAAAATATCGGTGAGAAGCGTAATGTTATCCGACCACGCTTTGATGGCATCCGCTGATGCATATTCATGAATGGCCGCCCCTGAAAGAATACCCGCCAGCATGAATATCACGATGAAGAGTGTAAGTTTGTTTGCACTTGCCACGAAAAAAGACCCTCTATGCGCTTTAGGTGTAGCCCGCGCCGATGTATATGGATTTTTTATTACAGCGCGGGAAATTATTCGGCACATAAATTGAAGTAAAGCGGGGGTAGATACAACTCCTTTTTAAGTTTTATTAATTTTGTTGCTAATGCGCCGACGATATATTGTGACGCTTATCACATTTTAATGGATATATCCTCAAGCGAAAGCTGCGAAATTCATTTTTAAAATATCTAAGTCACTGTTTTTTAAATCATTAATGCGTCAATCAGACAAAGGGATGACGTCAATGGACGTGGGTGGTCGAAGCGATAACCATAAACTAAATTCTCAATAACCCCCTCGGAGGCGCATTTAGCGGGGCTAACATCTTGAACGTTAAAACTAAATTGTTGTACGTGAACGGAGACGTCTTCTGGAGGGTGGTAAATGAAAAGAAAACGCCTTTTGACCTGCGCTGGCATCCTGTTAACCGCGACTACCGCCCAGCAGGCGCTGGCGGTCACCAGTAGTGGCACCATCGGCGCGACACTGACATTGACAAACGGGTGTCTGATTAATGGATCACCCACCCAAAACGGCATTAACTTCGGGACACTGGATTTCGGGACCCATCCTGCCACCTTTTCCACCCTGACGACGCAGTTGACTGGCGCCAGCGGGGGAAATACCTTCACGATTCAATGTACGACCGCCAGCTACACGGTGGCGATAACCGGAAATACCAATTCCACTGCGCCGGGCACCGTCGTTGGCACGACGGGGACACCCGCGCGCTATCTGATCAACACCACCAACACGGCGCAGGGTGTGGCTTACAGCCTGTACAGCGACAGCGGGTTTAATAACGTTGTGGCGAATAACGCGGCGTTGCCGATCGCGTCCACGGCAGGCGGGGTGGACAGTTACACCCTCTACGGGCGTATCACCGGCGGGGGGAACAGCGTGACGGTGGTACCGGGAACCTACACCGACACCATAAATGTCAGCGTAACCTACTAAACCCATTCAGCCATGAAAACCGCTTGTTTGCGTCTGCGCCAACGCGCAGAAGGACTCGTGCGCCCTTTTTTCATCCTGCTCGTTGGGCTGGCGCTGGCGCCCACGGTTGAGGCTGTCACGTCACAGTCCTTTAAGGTCAGCGCAACCATTGTTCCAGGCTGCGCGGTGAGTACCGGCAGCGGAGGCGTACTAGGCACGCTGAACTTCGGTACCCATACCGGCGTGGAGAGTGCCCCGGTGAGCACCAGCTTCGTACCAAACGGGGCACTCTCGATCGCCTGTACGCCAGGCGTGGCGCTGAGTATGAGCATTAACGGCGGGCAGAATTACGCCTCCGTGCGGCGAATGACGCGCAACGGCGGGAACGACGTGGTGGGATACCGGCTTTACAGCAGCAGTTCACTTGCGGCGAACAGCGAAATAGGGGTCAACCAGGCGATTCCGGTGACCTATACCAACAGCAACAACATCGCGCTGCCGTTGTTTGGCGTGGCGCTATTGACCGGGTTCAGCCCGGCGGGAACCTATTCTGATCAGCTTACCGTGACCTTGTCATGGTGATAAAGGGAGAGAGACGATGACGGCATATTTCAGGCGCATGTGTCTGGGAAGTCTGCTGGGGGTGATGGCCGTGACGGCAGGCCACGTACAGGCGGCCGCCACCATTCTGTTATGGCCTATCGATCCCTGGCTGGCGGCAGACGCCAAAGCCACGGAGCTGTGGATCCAGAATCAAGGGAACAGCCCAACCACCATGCAGGTACGCATTGTGCGCTGGAAGCAGGAGGGCGGGTTCGAACGTTACAGCACCCAGCAGGATGTGGTCGCCAGCCCGCCCATTGTCACCATCGCAGCGGGCAGCAAACAGCTTATTCGTCTTATCAAACAGGGGACAGTTCCGGTGGGGGTCGAACAGGCCTACCGCATTATTGTCGATGAAATCCCTCAGCCGGATAACAAAGCCGAACCGGCTATCGGCCTCAAACTGCAGATGCGTTATTCCATTCCCCTTTTTGTCTATGGGCAGGGGATCCCGACACGCAAAGAGGGGGCACACCATGCGCTGGTGGATACCCGCACGTTGAGCTGGCGGGTAACGCATGAGGGTGGACAGCCTCACCTGGCGGTGAACAACCGGGGCGATGTCCATGTCAGACTCAGCCATGTTTCGCTGGTACAGGACGGTCAGAAACGTCCTGTTGCCGAGGGATTGCTGGGCTACGTGCTGGCGGGCAGTACCCGCAGCTGGGCCATTCCGGCCGGCATTCGGCAGCCAGACCAGATGCGCGCGCAGATTAATGCCAGGGATGAGCAATGGCAGTCGACGCCCGTCAACTGAAACCGGCGATGATGATCCTGCTTTGCGTCACGACCAGCACCTGGGCTGAACCCGGCGATGACAGTTTACCGCCGCCTCCCGAGGCCCGGGGGGTGAACGATGAGGCGGTTTTTCAGCTTGCCCTCGTGCTGAACCACTACGATACCGGTCTGGTGGTGCCCGTGACGCAGCGCAAAGGTGCTTACTTCATCTCCAGTGCCGACCTGTTGCGCGCCGGGCTGCCGCCGGAGCATGTCCCGACAGGCGAGGTGGATCTCGCGTCACTTTCACAGGTTCGTGTGGCGTATGACAGCGCCGGACAGCGTCTGCTGCTGACCGTTCCTCGCGACTGGGTAGCCTCCCGGGTGACCTCCTTTGGCGGGCAAACCGCGCAAAGTAAACCTCACTTTGGACGTGGGGCGCTGCTGAATTACGATCTGTATACCAACCACACGGAACATGTTGGCGGTCAGGCCTCACTCTGGCATGAGTTCCGCTACTTCAATGAGGGCGGTTCGCTCTCTTCAACCGGTTATGTGCGGAAAAATTTCGCTGGCGATAATGGCCAGCAGGCGGGTTACGTTCGCTATGACACCACCCTGCTGATCACTAACGAAGACGACGCCACCACCTGGACCGCCGGGGATGTGATCAGCGATGCCCTGAGCTGGAGCACCAGCGTGCGCATGGGCGGGATCAGCTACGGGCGCGATTTCTCCCTGCGCCCGGATCTGGTGACCTGGCCACTGCCGGAATTCTCCGGAGAAGCCGCAGTTCCCACCTCGGTCGATCTCTTTATTAATGGCTATCGGTCTGGCTCCACGCAGCTTCAGCCGGGCCCCTTCACCTTAACGAATCTGCCCTATATCAACGGGGCCGGCGATGCGGTACTGATCACCACCGATGCGCTGGGACGCCAGGTGAGCACCACGCTGCCCTTTTATGTCACCAGCGAACTCCTCAAACAAGGGCTGAGCGATGGGGCGGTCACGCTGGGTAGCCTGCGGCGTAATTACGGGATTGATAACTTCGACTACGGTCCGGCGGCGGGCAGTGGTTCGTATCGCTACGGGGTAACGGACTGGCTGACCCTGGAGGGACACGCAGAGGGTGCAGAGACGCTGGCGCTGGGCGGGGCGGGGACGGTGGTGAAGCTGGGGCGCTTTGGCGTTGTGAATACCGCGTATACCCAAAGCCGGATGCGCGGTGATGAGGGCGGGCAGATCAACTGGGGCTATCAATACAGCACCAGCGAATTTAGCCTGGCGACCCAACATACACGACGCGATCGCGGCTTTGGCAACCTGGCCCTCTATGACCAGCCGACGGTGTATGACGAAAACGACAGGCCAATCGCCAGCTTCAGCCGCAATACCGATCAATATTCCCTGACCTTTAATCTTGGGCAGTACGGCAACATCGGGGCCGCCTGGATCGGTGTGGAGAGTTTTGACAGCCAGAAAACGGAACTGCTTAACCTCTCCTGGAGCCGCAACCTGTGGGGCGCGAGCAGTCTCTATCTTGCCGCAAGCCGTGATCAGCAGCGGGGGGACTGGACGGTTGCACTCTCGTTACAGGTCCCCTTTGGGGAACGGGACAGCGCCGCGGTCACCTTCGAAAACACGCCGGAGGCAGGCAGCACGCAGCGTATCAACTACAACCACTCCATGCCTTCCGATGGCGGTTTGAGCTGGAACATGGCATGGGCACATCAGTCACGGGCGAATAATTATCAGCAGGGAACGTTGGGCTGGCGTAATAACAATATCGAACTGCAGGGCGGGGCCTACGGGGAAAAGGACATGATGACCTGGTGGAGCGAGGCGCTGGGCTCCATTGTGCTGATGGACGGGGAACTGTTCGCGGCGAATAAAATCAACGACGCCTTTGTGGTGATCAGCACCGATGGTCACCCGGATGTGCCCGTCAGCTACGAGAACCAGCCGGTCGGTAAAACGAATCGCAACGGCTACCTGCTGGTGAGCGGTGTATCAGCCTATTACCCGGCCAGTTACCGCATTGACACCCTCAATCTGCCTGCCGATACGCGTCTGAAAGAGACCGAGCGCCGGATCGCGATCCGCCGCCACAGTGGCTATCTGGTGGACTTCCCGATGGAGCAGGAGCGGGTGGCCAGCGTCATACTGCAGGATGCGCAGGGGCAGGCTATTCCGGTGGGCAGCCAGGTCAGACGCGCCTCGCGCAGCAACGCGGTGGTGGGGTATGACGGGATTGCGTGGCTGGAAAATCTCAGCGACGTCAATTCGCTTGAGGTGATCACCCCGACGGGGAAACGGTGCCATGCGACGCTGACCGTTGGCGCGAACCCGGAACACAGGCTGCAAACCTACGGGCCGCTGGTATGTCGGGAGGCACGGTGACGCGTTTACTGCTGGTGATTTTGCTGCTCTTCTCCGGTGCCAGCGGCGCGGCCTGCACCGTCAGTACGGTGAATGCGTCGTTTGGCAGCGTGACCTCGTTCGCGCTGAGCGGAACCGGAGAAGTGGAAACCACCGGCACGCTGGTGGTTGCCTGCGATACGGTACTCAACCTGCTTACCAACGACTCGGTGGCGCTGACTTACACCTCGGCATCGATCTTCGCCAACAGCCGCGCCACCCTGAAGCGCACGGACAATGCGGCTATTACCGATGTCATACCCACGCGCCTGTGCGCGGCCTCCGGCTGTGGCGGTAGCAGCGAAGTGCAGATCGGTAATACCTATACCTGGAGCGGGAACACGCTGCTCGGGCTGCTGGGGTCGAAGCGCTACAACATTCCGCTCTATTTCCGCACGGTGCCGGGGCAGAATGTCTCGGCCGGACCGTATCAGGTGCTGCTGACATTCAGCATTAATTACAACGTTTGTGCCGTTGGCGCTGCCGGACTTTGCCTGACGCCGCAAACCGGCACGGCCACCACCACGATCCTTCTCAACATGACCGTCACTAACGATTGCAGCACCATGAGCACCCCGGACGTGAATTTCAACAGCGCACCGCTGGTACAAAGTTTTCCCACCGTCTCGCAGGCGATTGCCGTCACCTGCACCAAAGGCAGTACCTATACCATAGGGATTAACAATGGTGCCAACGCGCTGAACAACGTTCGTCGCATGGTGAGCGGCAGTAATTACATGAGTTACGACATCTATAAAGAAGCCACCACCAACCGCTGGGGCAGCAGCGGCACCGAGCGCTGGACCAGCGCGACGTCGTCGCAGATCAGTACCGACGGTTTACTGCGTACCTACAACTACACCGCCAAAGTCCTGACCACACAAGCCACACCCCCCGCCGGAACCTACACCGACACGCTGATCGTAGACGTGGCGTTTTAAGGCCCGCGCTTTTCCCTTTCGCAAATGTAAAGTTCCTGTGGCCTGTGCCGATAACACCGTTAATAAATCTATGAGAAGGTGTTGTATGTTGAACCGTATCCGCGTTGTCACAATGCTCATGATGGTGCTGGTCATTTTCGCACTACTTCAGCTTATCTCCGGTGGGCTTTTTTTCTCGTCGTTAAAGCAGAATCAGGACAGTTTCGCCGCCTCAAACGACCTGCGCCTGCAGCAGAGTGAACTCACCTCAACGTGGGATCTGATGCTGCAAACGCGTATCAACCTGAGCCGCTCCTCCGCGCGCATGATGATGGATCCCAACAATCAGCAGAGCAGTGCGAAAACCGATCTGCTGAAAAATGCCCGCGCAACCCTTGCGGATGCCGCAAAGCATTACGATGCCTTCAAGAAGATCACCCCGCAGCCTGCCATGGAGCAGGTGAGCCAGAATATCGATGAAAAATACAACGCCTACTATGCCGGTCTGACGGAGCTTATCCAGTTCCTGGAAAGCGGCAACATGGACGCCTATTTCGCCCAGCCGACCCAGGGGATGCAAAACGGGCTCGGCGCGGCGCTGGGTGAATACGCCAAAGCCAGCGCAGAGCTCTACCACTCGGCCTTTACGGAAAGCCAGAATGACTACCGCTTTGCCAAATGGCAGATGGCGGTGATGGCGCTGGCGCTGGTGATCGTGCTGATCGCGGTTTGGTACGGCATTCGCCATAGCCTGTTGAACCCACTGGGGCGCGTCATTGCCCACATCCGCGAGATTGCCGGCGGCGATCTGACCAAAACGCTCACCGTCTCCGGGCGTAACGAAATCACCGAACTGGCCAACAGCGTAGACCACATGCAGCGTTCGCTTATCGATACCGTTGCCAACGTGCGTAGCGGCACGGATGCCATCTACACCGGCACCAGCGAAATTGCGATGGGCAATAACGATCTCTCTTCCCGTACCGAACAACAGGCCTCCGCGCTGGAAGAGACCGCGGCCAGCATGGAACAACTCACCGCCACTGTGAAGCAGAACGCGGATAACGCGCGTCAGGCTTCTCAGCTGGCAGAGAGCGCGTCCGAGACGGCGCAGCGCGGCGGTCGGGTGGTGGATGGGGTGGTGAAAACCATGCACGAAATCGCCGACAGCTCGAAGAAAATCGCTGACATCATCAGCGTCATCGACGGCATTGCCTTCCAGACCAACATCCTGGCGCTGAACGCCGCCGTTGAGGCCGCGCGTGCGGGTGAGCAGGGGCGTGGGTTTGCGGTGGTGGCCGGCGAAGTGCGTAACCTCGCCAGCCGCAGTGCTAACGCGGCGAAAGAGATTAAGGCCCTGATTGAAGACTCCGTTTCCCGTGTGGATACCGGCTCCGTGCTGGTGGAAAGCGCAGGGGAGACCATGAATGACATCGTGAATGCCGTTACCCGCGTAACGGACATCATGGGTGAAATCGCCTCTGCCTCTGATGAGCAGAGTCGTGGTATTGACCAGGTTGCCCTGGCGGTATCGGAAATGGATCGCGTGACACAACAAAACGCCGCCCTGGTGCAGGAGTCCGCTGCGGCGGCCGCTGCGCTGGAAGACCAGGCGAGCCGTCTGAAGATGGCCGTCTCGGCGTTTCGTCTCGCTTCACTCGCTGGAAATACGGTCACCCCGCAAGCCACGTATCGTGCGCCAGCCGCTGAGCCGGCGGCCACGCGTACCCGCACTGCGACGACCGGACAAGATGAAAACTGGGAAACATTTTGACTGACATTTAAACCGCGGCTGCTTGCCGCTTGATGGGAGCGTGGATGTTAAATCGTATTCGTATCTCGACCACACTGTTTTTGATTCTGATCCTATGCGGTGTGTTGCAGGTTGGCAGTAACGGGTTGTCTTTTTGGGCGTTTCGCGATGGTTATCAGAATTTGCAGGAAGTTGAGGCGAGTAATCAGCAGCGCTCCGCACTGGCACAAACGCGTGCCGTGCTGTTGCAGGCAAGCACTGCGCTGAACAAGGCAGGAACCTTAACCGCGCTGAGTTATCCGCCGGATGATATCAAGGCGCTGATGGCGACGGCGCGCAACAGCCTTAAGCAGGCCGACGCGCAGTTCAAAACGTTCATTGCACATGACGATGTCAGCGAAAAAGGGAAAGCGCTGAAAGCTGCCATGAAAAAGAACTTTGAACAGTGGCACAGCGATCTGGATCACCAGGCGACCTGGCTTGAGAACAACCAGCTCTCGGACTTTATGACCGCGCCGGTGCAGGCCTCACAGGCGGCGTTTGATGACAGCTTTAACGCCTGGCAGCAGGACATTAACCAGTTTGTGCAGCGCGCAGGGGAGAGCAGCCGTACGAGCTACCACATGTCCGGGGTGATTTTTACCGTGGTGGTGATTCTGGCGGCGCTGCTGACCGGTGCCGCGCTGCTCTGGTCGCGCAGGATGATTGTTCAGCCGCTGGCCATTATCAGCAGCCACTTCGACAGTATCGCGAAGGGTGACCTGGCGCGTCCGGTGGCGGTGTACGGTAAGAACGAAATCTCAGCGATCTTTGCCAGCCTGAAGGCCATGCAGGGATCGCTGCGGGAAACGGTCTCCGATGTGCGTCAGGGCAGCTATGCCATGCACACCGGGATCTCAGAGATTGCGGCAGGCAATAACGATCTCTCTTCCCGCACCGAGCAACAGGCGGCTTCGCTGGCACAGACGGCGGCCAGCATGGAACAGCTGACCGCGACGGTAAGCCAGAACGCCGATAACGCCCGTCAGGCGTCTGACCTGTCGAAACAGGCGGCAATGACGGCGAAGAAGGGGGGCGACCAGGCGTCTCATGTGGCCAGCACCATGCAGGACATTGCCGCCAGTTCGCAGAAAATTGGCGACATCATCAGCGTGATTGACGGTATCGCCTTCCAGACCAACATTCTGGCGCTGAACGCGGCTGTGGAAGCAGCGCGTGCCGGTGAGCAGGGGCGTGGGTTTGCGGTGGTGGCGGGTGAAGTCCGTAACCTGGCGAGCCGCAGCGCCAACGCGGCGAAAGAGATCAAGGGGCTGATTGAAGAGTCCGTCTCCCGCGTTCAGCAAGGCTCCGCCCTGGTGGATACGGCGGCGAAAACCATGCACGAGATTGTCACCTCCGTGACGCGGGTGAACGACATCATGGGTGAAATTGCCTCGGCGTCTGATGAGCAGCGTCGCGGGATTGAGCAGGTGGCTCAGGCGGTAAGCCAGATGGACCAGGTCACGCAGCAGAACGCCTCGTTAGTGGAGGAAGCGGCAGCGGCAACCGATCAGCTGGCCAGTCAGGCCGATCATCTGACCGGGCTGGTCGCGGTATTTAATGTCAAAGAGCATGTTGAAGCAGTAACAGAAGTCGGGCGGTCGCAGGCCGTGCCAGTTGTATCCTGAATGTAATTAAGAAGGCGCTATGACATCACCAATGCCCCCAGGGCAAACGTCATTATTGTTGCAGATGACACAGCGCCTCGCGCTGTCCGACGCGCATTTTCGTCGGATATGTCAGTTAATTTACCAGCGTGCAGGGATCGTGCTTGCTGACCATAAGCGAGACATGGTCTACAACCGTCTGGTACGGCGCTTGCGTACGCTGGGGCTGGATGATTTTGGTCGCTACCTGAGCATGCTCGAAGCGAACCAGAACAGCGCCGAGTGGCAGGCTTTTATCAACTCGTTAACCACCAACCTGACGGCCTTTTTCCGTGAAGCTCATCACTTCCCGGTGCTGGCAGAGCACGCCCGTCGCCGCAGTGGGGAGTATCGCGTCTGGAGTGCGGCGGCCTCGACCGGTGAAGAGCCGTACTCGCTGGCGATCACCCTTGCAGATACCCTGGGAATGGCGCCGGGACGCTGGAAAGTGTACGCCAGCGATATTGATACCGAAGTGCTGGAGAAGGCGCGTAACGGCGTGTATCGCCAGGATGAACTGAAGACGCTGTCGCCTCAGCAGTTACAGCGTTACTTCATGCGCGGTACCGGCCCGCATGAAGGGCTGGTGCGCGTGCGTCAGGAGCTGGCGAACTGTGTTGAATTCGCGCCGGTTAACCTGCTGGATAAGCAGTACAACGTGCCGGGGCCGTTCGACGCCATTTTTTGCCGTAACGTCATGATCTATTTTGATAAAACGACGCAACAGGACATTCTGCGTCGGTTTGTTCCGTTGCTCAAGCCTGACGGTTTACTGTTTGCCGGGCACTCGGAAAACTTCAGCAACCTCGTGCGTGAGTTTAGCCTGCGTGGGCAAACGGTATATGCGCTGAGTAAGGAAAAAGCATGAGTAAAATCAGGGTATTGTCTGTCGATGATTCGGCGCTGATGCGCCAGATCATGACTGAAATCATCAATAGCCACAGCGACATGGAGATGGTCGCTACCGCGCCGGATCCGCTGGTAGCGCGGGATTTAATTAAAAAATATAACCCCGACGTGCTGACGCTGGATGTCGAGATGCCGCGCATGGATGGCATAGATTTCCTTGAGAAGTTGATGCGTTTGCGTCCGATGCCGGTGGTGATGGTTTCATCCCTGACCGGGAAAGGTTCGGAAATCACCCTGCGTGCGCTGGAGCTGGGGGCGGTGGATTTCGTCACCAAACCCCAGCTTGGCATTCGTGAAGGCATGCTGGCGTACAGCGAAATGATCGCCGAGAAGATCCGCACCGCGTCGCGCGCCAAACTCGCCGCTCACACGCCAACGACTGTCCCGGCAACGTTGAAGGCGGGTCCGTTACTCAGCTCGGAAAAACTGCTGGTGATTGGCGCATCAACCGGAGGAACAGAGGCAATTCGCCATGTACTCCAGCCATTGCCGCTTTCCAGTCCGGGTATTCTGATCACTCAGCATATGCCGCCAGGCTTTACCCGCTCGTTCGCGGAGCGTCTGAACAAGCTGTGCCAGATCAGCGTGAAAGAGGCGGAAGATGGCGAGCGTGTACTCCCGGGGCATGCCTATATCGCACCGGGCGATAAGCATATGGAGCTGGCGCGCAGCGGCGCTAACTATCAAATCAAAATTCATGACGGGCCGCCGGTTAACCGGCACCGTCCGTCGGTGGATGTGCTGTTTCATTCGGTGGCGAAACATGCGGGGCGCAACGCCGTTGGGGTGATCCTGACGGGGATGGGCAACGATGGCGCCGCCGGAATGCTTGCAATGCACCAGGCTGGCGCCTGGACGATTGCGCAGAATGAAGCAAGTTGTGTGGTGTTCGGCATGCCGCGCGAGGCCATCAATATGGGTGGCGTGAGCGAAGTGGTCGATCTTAGCCAGGTAAGCCAGCAGATGCTGGCGAAAATCAGTGCCGGACAGGCAATACGTATTTGACTCAGGAGTATTATTTTATGGCGGATAAAGAGCTTAAGTTTTTGGTTGTGGATGACTTTTCCACCATGCGTCGCATCGTGCGCAACCTGCTGAAAGAGTTGGGCTTCAACAACGTTGAAGAAGCAGAAGACGGCGTGGATGCGCTGAACAAACTGCAGGCGGGCGGGTTTGGTTTTGTTATCTCTGACTGGAACATGCCGAACATGGATGGTCTGGAACTGCTGAAAACCATCCGCGCGGACGCGGGCATGGCTTCAATGCCGGTGCTGATGGTGACCGCAGAAGCGAAAAAAGAGAACATCATTGCCGCGGCACAGGCGGGCGCAAGCGGCTATGTGGTGAAACCTTTCACCGCGGCGACCCTGGAAGAGAAGCTCGGTAAGATCTTCGAGAAACTCGGCATGTGAGGTGTTGGTTATGATGCAACCTGCTATGAAACCCGTTGAAGAACATTCGCCCAGCGATATCATTGCCCGCATCGGCAGCCTGACACGCATGCTGCGTGACAGCCTGCGTGAACTGGGGCTGGACCAGGCTATCGCAGAAGCGGCGGAAGCAATTCCTGACGCGCGTGACCGTCTGGACTATGTTGTGCAGATGACCGCGCAAGCGGCTGAACGTGCGCTGAACAGCGTTGAAGCGTCACAACCGCACCAGGATGCGATGGAAAAGGGCGCGAAGGCGCTGACCAAACGCTGGGATGAGTGGTTTGAGAACCCTATCGAGCTGGCGGATGCCCGCGAGCTGGTGACGGATACCCGTCAGTTCCTGGGTGATGTACCGGGCCACACCAGCTTTACCAACGCTCAGCTGCTGGACATCATGATGGCGCAGGATTTCCAGGACCTGACCGGTCAGGTTATCAAGCGCATGATGGATGTCATTCAGGAGATTGAACGTCAGCTGCTGATGGTGCTGCTCGAGAACATCCCGGAACCGGCTGCACGTCCGAAACGCGAGAACGAAAGCCTGCTCAATGGTCCACAGCTCGACGCCACCAAAGCGGGCGTGGTGGCAAGCCAGGATCAGGTAGACGACCTGCTGGACAGCCTCGGCTTCTGATACGCCTTTCCGCCTCAGGGGCTCATGCACCTGAGGCGGTTAACGCAGAATCACCGAAAAGAGCCCGAATAAACGGGCTTTTCCCGCCATTGGATTTCCGCTGCGCTGGCATGATACCCGTGACTTAACAGGCCGGGCATGCACTGTGGCAGAAGAGAACGACGACAAAACAGAAGCCCCCACACCCCACCGACTTGAAAAAGCGCGTGAGGAAGGGCAGATCCCCCGATCCCGAGAGCTGACATCCCTGCTGATCCTTATTGTGGGTGTGTGCATCATCTGGTGGGGTGGGGAGTCGCTCGCCCGAAAACTGGCGGGGATGCTCTCTGCCGGCTTACGTTTCGACCACAGTATGGTCAACGACCCAAACCTTATCCTCAGCCAGATTATTCAGCTTATTAAAGGGGCCATGGTCGCGCTGCTGCCCCTCATTACCGGGGTTGTGCTGGTTGCGCTGATCTCGCCGGTGATGCTCGGCGGCCTGGTCTTCAGCACCAAATCGCTGCAACCGAAATTTTCCAAACTGAACCCGCTGTCGGGCATCGCGAAAATGTTCTCCGCCCAGACCGGGGCAGAACTGCTTAAAGCCATTCTCAAAGCGGCGCTGATGGGCAGTGCTGCGGGATTTTACCTCTGGCATAACTGGCCGGAAATGATGCGGCTTATCAGCGAATCTCCTCTTACCGCGATGAGCAATGCGCTGAATCTGGTCGGACTCTGTGCGCTGCTGGTGGTCCTCAGCATCATCCCGATGGTGGGATTCGACGTTATCTTCCAGCTGTATAGCCACTTCAAAAAACTGCGCATGTCGCGCCAGGATATCCGCGACGAATATAAGCAGATGGAGGGTGACCCGCACGTGAAAGGGCGTATCCGCCAGATGCAGCGCGCCGCCGCCCGTCGACGGATGATGGAAGATGTGCCGAAAGCCGACGTTATCGTCACCAACCCGACCCACTATTCCGTTGCGCTGCAGTATGACGAGAACAAAATGAGCGCGCCGAAAGTGGTGGCGAAGGGGGCGGGCTTAATCGCCCTGCGCATCCGGGAGATTGGCACGGAAAACCGGGTGCCAATACTGGAAGCACCGCCGCTGGCGCGAGCGTTGTACCGCCACGCTGAAATTGGACAACAGATCCCAGGACAACTCTACGCCGCCGTGGCGGAAGTACTGGCCTGGGTATGGCAGTTGAAACGCTGGCGTCTGGCCGGCGGTCAACGACCTGTGAAACCTGAGAACCTTCCGGTGCCTGCTGCGCTGGATTTTATGAACGAGAAGGACACTGATGGCTAATCTGGTGGCAATGTTGCGCCTGCCCGGCAACCTGAAATCGACCCAATGGCAGATCCTTGCCGGGCCGATCCTCATCCTGCTAATCTTGTCGATGATGGTATTGCCGCTGCCGGCATTCATCCTCGATCTGCTTTTCACTTTCAACATTGCGTTGTCCATTATGGTGCTGCTGGTGGCGATGTTCACCCAGCGTACCCTTGAGTTCGCGGCGTTCCCGACCATTCTGCTGTTTACCACCTTGCTGCGACTGGCGCTGAACGTGGCGTCCACGCGTATCATCCTGATGGAAGGGCATACCGGTGCGGCAGCGGCCGGTAAAGTGGTCGAGGCGTTCGGCCACTTCCTCGTGGGCGGTAACTTTGCCATCGGCATCGTGGTGTTCGTCATCCTCGTTATCATCAACTTTATGGTTATCACTAAAGGTGCGGGGCGTATCGCGGAAGTTGGCGCGCGCTTTGTGCTGGACGGGATGCCAGGTAAGCAGATGGCGATCGACGCCGACCTCAACGCCGGACTCATCGCGGAAGATGAAGCGAAAAAACGCCGTGCGGAAGTGACCCAGGAAGCGGACTTCTACGGCTCGATGGACGGTGCGAGTAAGTTTGTGCGTGGTGATGCCATCGCGGGCATTCTCATCATGGTGATTAACGTGGTGGGCGGCCTGCTGGTGGGTGTTCTGCAGCATGGCATGGACATGGGACACGCGGCGGAAAGCTATACGCTGCTGACCATCGGTGACGGTCTGGTGGCCCAGATCCCGGCGCTGGTGATTTCGACCGCCGCGGGCGTGATCGTCACCCGCGTCAGTACCGATCAGGACGTTGGTGAGCAGATGGTCGGGCAGCTGTTCAGCAACCCGCGCGTCATGCTGCTGGCGGCGGCGGTGCTGGGTCTGCTCGGTCTGGTGCCGGGCATGCCGAACCTGGTGTTCCTGCTGTTCACGGCGGCGCTGCTGGGCCTGGCCTGGTGGATGCGTGGCCGCGAAATGAAACCGGCGGCAGAACCTGTGCCGGTTAAAATGCCGGAGAACACGCAGGCCGTGGAAGCCACCTGGAACGACGTTCAACTGGAAGATTCCCTGGGGATGGAAGTGGGTTACCGTCTGATCCCGATGGTCGATTTCCAGCAGGATGGCGAGCTGCTTGGCCGCATTCGCAGTATCCGTAAAAAATTCGCTCAGGATATGGGCTTCCTGCCGCCGGTTGTGCACATCCGCGACAACATGGATCTTCCGCCAGCACGCTACCGTATTCTGATGAAAGGGGTAGAGATTGGCAGCGGTGATGCGTATCCGGGGCGCTGGCTGGCGATTAACCCGGGCACAGCCGCCGGTACGCTGCCGGGTGAACAGACTATCGATCCCGCGTTTGGTCTGGCCGCTATCTGGATTGAAAGCGCGCTGAAAGAGCAGGCGCAAATTCAGGGGTATACCGTGGTGGAAGCCAGTACCGTGGTGGCCACCCATCTTAACCACCTGATTGGGCAGTTCTCAGCAGAACTGTTTGGCCGCCAGGAAGCTCAGCAGTTGCTTGACCGCGTGAGCCAGGAGATGCCGAAGCTGACGGAAGATCTGGTGCCGGGCGTGCTGACGTTGACCACGCTGCATAAGGTGCTGCAAAACCTGCTTGATGAAAAAGTGCCGATCCGCGATATGCGCACCATTCTGGAAACCCTCGCCGAGCATGCGCCGCTGCAAAGCGATCCGCACGAACTGACGGCGGTGGTGCGTGTGGCGCTGGGCCGCGCAATCACGCAGCAGTGGTTCCCGGGCACCGGTGAAGTGCAGGTGATTGGCCTTGATACACCGCTGGAACGCCTGCTGCTGCAGGCCCTGCAGGGCGGTGGCGGGCTGGAGCCAGGTCTTGCGGACCGTCTGCTGGCGCAAACTCAGGAGGCGCTGGCGCGCCAGGAGATGCTGGGGGCGCCACCGGTGCTGCTGGTTAACCATGCGCTACGTCCGCTGTTGTCACGCTTCCTGCGTCGTAGCCTGAACCAGCTGGTTGTGCTGTCGAATCTGGAGCTGTCTGATAATCGCCATATTCGTATGACGGCGACGATTGGAGGTAAATAATGCGTAAGTGGTTAATGCTCTTACTCTTCCCGCTGGTGGCGCAGGCCGCCGGAGAAGGTACCTGGCAGGCCAGCAGCATTGGCGTGACCCTCAGCAACCGTGGCGTGGCGATGTCGTCGCGCCCGCTGGCACCCTCTGAACCGGTGTCCGGTCAGATGAGCCTGGTGGTGTGGAACTACACGCTGATTGGCCCGACGCCCGCCGGGCTGCAGGTGCGTCTGTGCTCCCAGAGCCGCTGCACGGAAATCGACGGAGAGAATGGCACCACCCAGGCGTTCAACGGCGTACCTGCTGTAGAGCCTTTACGCTTTATCTGGGAGGTGCCAGGCGGCGGACGCTTGATCCCGGCGCTTAAGGTGCAGAGTAATTCCGTTATCGTTAACTACCGCTAGTTGCCCGCCTCAACGCCCGTTATCAATGATTATGATAGCGGGCTCGCAAAAATGACCTCGCCTTTTGAAGTAAAGGAAACGCTGTTTTATAAATCAGTGACGCGCGTAATGACACTCTTTGCGTTTTTGCCAACCCCTGCGGTGTGATGGCAGAAACAGAAAGGTTTCCACAGGGCGTTAATTCTACTGTAGCCGTGTAAAAACTCCCGGATGAGGTTTGCTTACAGGGGGCTCCTAAAACTGATTAGGGTTGACGGCAATGAAAACACGAAAAATTGGACTCGCAAACTATCTTGCATACGGGGCAGGGGATTTCCTCGGCGCGGGAACCACCGCGCTGACGGCGGCCTGGCTTTTGTATTTTTATACAACCTTCTGTGGACTCACTCCGATTGAAGCAACCTTTATTTTTGCGGCGGCAAGGGTGCTGGATGCGGTGGTCAGCCCGTTAATGGGCTTTGTGACCGATAACTTTGGCACGACCTGGCTGGGCAAACGCTTTGGCCGCCGCAAGTTCTTTATTCTGCTCGGTATTCCCTGCGTCTTCAGCTACTCCCTGATGTGGGTTGGGGAGATGAGTTTCTGGTACTACCTGCTGACCTATCTGGTCTTCGATATCGTCTACACCATGATTCTGGTGCCGTATGAAACGCTGGTACCGGAAATGACCGATGACTTTAAACAGAAAACCAAATTCTCCGGTGCGCGTATTTCGATGGCGCAGATGTCCGCGATCCTGGCTTCGTTCCTGCCGGGGATCCTGCTGACCCACTTTGGGAAAGACAACGCGATTTCTTTCTTCTACGCAAGCCTGGTCTTCTCGGTGCTGTGCGCGCTGATGTTGACCTTTGTCTGGTTCTTCACCTGGGAGCGCCCGCGCGAGGAGTGGTCCGAAGCGGCCCTGCGCGCGGAAGAAGAGAAGAAAAAACTGACCCTCGGCCAGAGCCTGAACCGCCTGTTTGTGGAGTTAAGCTCGACGCTGCGCATCAAGATTTTCCGTCAGCACCTGGGCATGTACCTTGGGGGATATATCGCCCAGGATGTCTTCAACGCCGTGTTTACCTATTACGTGGTGTTTGTGTTGATGCAGGAGGCCTCAATGGCGTCAAACCTGCTGGGCACGATGGCCATCTTCCAGTTCCTCGCCGTGATTGGGATGATCCCGCTGTGCATTCGCTTTGGACCTGCCCCGTCTTACCGCATGGTGGTGGTGCTGTTTGGCCTGGCCTCTCTCTCTTACGCCGTGCTGTATTACGCCGGACTGAGCGACGTTTACGCGCTGCTGTTGCTTATCTCAGCGGTTGCCGGTCTCGGTCGCGGCGGTATCAACTATGTGCCGTGGAACACCTACACCTACATTGCTGACGTGGACGAAGTGATCACCGGTCAGCGTCGCGAGGGCATCTTTGCCGGCATCATGACGCTGACCCGAAAAGCGTCTCAGGCCGGTGCGGTAATGCTGGTCGGGATTGTGATGCAGATGTCCGGGTTTGTCAGCGGTCAGAAAACCCAGCCTGCCGAGGTAAGCCACACCATTCTGCTGATTTTAAGCGTGGGAACCCTTCTGGTGCTGTTCTGTGGCTTCCTGGTCTCCCTGCGCTTCAGGCTCAATCTGCAAACCCACAGCACGCTGCGCGAAGAGACCGCGAAAATGCGCGCGTCCGGCCATGCGATGCCTGAAGCGGCCACCCCGCGCGCCCGCGCCACCGTGGAAATGCTGGCCGGTATGCCGTTCGAATCCCTGTGGGGCAATAACAACATTGGTTATCTCAATCGCAATAAACCAGCGGCGCCTTCGCTGAAGGGACGTGCGGTACTGAATTCGACATACAACAGAGGTTAAGATGATGAAAGTTTGGCCTGTCAAACATAGCCCCTTACTGCGTCAGCCAGAGCGTTTTATCGCCAGGGACGAGCTGAAATCGCTGATTCAGAAGGTGACGCATAACCTGGTCAATATCCATGACAAAACGGGTGAATTTTTGCTGCGGCTGGACGACGGGCGCGTCATAGATACCAAAGGCTGGTCAGGGTGGGAGTGGACGCATGGCGTCGGTCTGTACGGTATCTGGCAGTACTACTGCCAGACCGGCGATGAAGGGATGCGTGATATTATTGACGCCTGGTTTGCCGACCGTTTTGCGGAAGGGGCAACCACCAAAAACGTCAATACCATGTCGCCGTTCCTGACGCTGGCGTACCGCTATGAAGAGACCAAAAACCCGGCCTGGCTGCCGTGGCTGGAGAGCTGGGCGGAATGGGCGATGCACGAGATGCCCCGTACCGAACACGGCGGCATGCAGCACATTACCCTGGCGGAAGAGAACGCGCAGCAGATGTGGGATGATACGCTGATGATGACGGTCCTGCCGCTGGCCAAAATTGGCAAGCTGCTGAACAAACCGGAATACGTTGAGGAGGCAGTGTACCAGTTCCTGCTGCACGTGCAGAACCTGATGGACCGGGAGACCGGGCTGTGGTTCCACGGCTGGAACTATGACGGCAACCATAACTTTGCCCATGCCCGCTGGGCGCGTGGCAACAGCTGGCTCACCATCGTGATCCCGGACTTCCTCGAACTGGTCGAGCTGCCGGAAAACAACGCCGTGCGCCGCTATCTGACGCAGGTGCTCAATGCGCAGATCGCTGCGCTGGCGACATGTCAGGATGACAGCGGCCTGTGGCATACGCTGCTCGATGACCCTGACTCCTACCTGGAGGCGTCGGCCACGGCAGGCTTTGCCTACGGTATTCTCAAAGCCGTGCGTAAGCGCTATGTGGCGGTGGAGTATGCTGATGTCGCGGAGAAAGCCATTCGAGGAATAGTGAAAAATATCTCGCCGGAAGGGGAGCTGCTACAAACGTCGTTCGGAACCGGGATGGGAAGCGATCTGGCGTTTTACCGTCAGATCCCGCTGACGTCGATGCCGTACGGTCAGGCAATGGCGATCCTCTGCTTGACGGAGTATTTGCGGAAGTACTTCTGATCATAAAAAAACCCGGCGATGTTGGCCGGGTTTTTTGTATTACATACGTTCTACGGTTTCGATACCCAGGGTATCCAGACCCAGCTTCAGGGTCTTCGCCGTCAGCTGTGCCAGCTTCAGGCGGCTGTTGCGGACCGATTCATTTTCCGCCGACAGAATAGGGCAGTGCTCGTAGAAGCCGGAGAACAGACCGGCCAGATCGTAGAGGTAAGCACACATCACGTGCGGGGTACCGTCGCGCGCGACCACAGACAGTGTCTCTTCAAACTGCAGCAGACGCGCTGCCAGCTGGGCTTCGCGATCTTCGGTAATGGTCACTGTTGCATTCGCCAGCACGCTTTCATCGATATTCGCTTTACGGAACACTGAGAGCACGCGGGTGTAGGCATACTGCATGTACGGCGCGGTGTTACCTTCAAACGCCAGCATGTTGTCCCAGTCGAAGATATAGTCGGTGGTACGGTTCTTGGAGAGATCCGCGTATTTCACCGCACCGATACCTACCGCGTTCGCCAGTTTTTCCAGCTCATCGGCTGGCATATCCGGGTTCTTCTCCGCCACCAGGCGACGGGCGCGTTCCAGCGCTTCATCCAGCAGGTCGGACAGCTTCACCGTACCGCCCGCACGGGTTTTGAACGGCTTGCCGTCTTTACCCAGCATCATGCCGAACATGTGGTGTTCCAGCGGTACGCAATCGGGAACATAACCGGCTTTACGCACGATAGTCCACGCCTGCATCAGGTGCTGGTGCTGACGGGAGTCGATGTAGTACAGCACGCGGTCAGCATGCAGCGTTTCGTAACGGTACTTCGCGCAGGCGATATCGGTGGTGGTGTAGAGGTAGCCGCCATCCTTTTTCTGGATGATTACGCCCATCGGTTCGCCTTCCTTGTTTTTGTACTCATCAAGGAATACCACCGTTGCACCTTCGCTCTCAACCGCCAGCTGTTTGGCCTTCAGGTCAGCCACAATGCCCGGCAGCATTGGGTTATAGAGGCTTTCACCCATTACGTCATCGCGGGTCAGGGTCACGTTCAGACGGTTGTAGGTGATTTGGTTCTGGGACATGGTGATGTCAACCAACTTGCGCCACATCTCAAGGAAGTACTGATCGCCGCCCTGCAGTTTTACCACATAGCTGCGTGCGCGCTCGGCGAAGGCTTCATCTTCGTCGTAATGTTTTTTGGCTTCTCGGTAGAACCCTTCCAGGTCCGCCAGCGCCATCTCACCCGCGTTTTCCTGCTGCTGTTTTTCTAGGTAAGCAATCAACATACCGAACTGGGTGCCCCAGTCGCCCACGTGGTTCGCCCGGATCACCTTGTGACCGAGGAACTCAAGGGTGCGCACTGCCGCGTCACCGATGATGGTGGAACGCAGGTGGCCAACGTGCATCTCTTTTGCAACGTTTGGCGCGGAGTAGTCAATCACCACGGTCTGCGCTTCTGGTTGGGTTACACCCAGACGGTCAGATTTCAGCGCGGCGTCAACGTGGCTTGCCAGGAAGGCCGGCTCAAGGAAAATGTTGATAAAGCCTGGGCCAGCGATTTCGGTTTTGCTGGCAATGCCGGTGAGATCCAGATGAGTCAGCACCTGCTCAGCCAGTTGTCGCGGTGGCATGCCCAGTTTTTTAGCCACTGCCATCACGCCATTAGCCTGATAGTCGCCAAACTGTACTTTCGCTGACTGACGAACCTGCGGTTCGCAATCCGTAGGCGCGCCTGCGGCAATCAGTGCCTGACTGACTTTTTCTGAGAGAAGAGCCTGAATATTCACCTGGATACCTTACGTTTTTGATGCGGGCTTACCACCGCCCGCGCCAGTTAAAGAATTTAGGGCGGGAGTATACTGCAAATGCCTTCTGGCGTCAGCATTGCGGGGGGCGAAGATCGCGCAGAATCCAGGCTAAGAAGGCGTGCATAATCATGCAGTCACAAAAACCGTTATTCCACGGTTGGTCAAAAGGGGGCAACAGAGTAAATTAGCGGCTTTGCGACACAATAAGAGACTGACTTATGGCGAACTGGCAATCCATTGACGAACTGCATGATATTTCCGCAGATTTACCGCGCTTCACCCAGGCGTTCACAGAACTTGCCACCCGTCTTGGTCTGGACATTGCGCCGCTTGAGGCCGATCACATCTCCTTGCGCTGTCATCAGAACGCCACCGCCGAGCGCTGGCGTCGCGGGTTTGAACAGTGCGGGGAACTGCTCTCTGAGAACATCATCAACGGCCGTCCTATCTGCCTGTTTAAACTGCATGAGCCGGTCTGCGTAGCGCACTGGCAATTCACCGTCGTTGAGTTGCCGTGGCCGGGAGAGAAGCGTTACCCGCATGAAGGCTGGGAGCATATCGAAATTGTGCTGCCTGGCGAGCCCGAAACGCTGAATGCCCGCGCGCTGGCGCTGCTGTCTGATGAGGGGCTGAGCAAGCCGGGCATCTTTGTGAAAACGAGTTCACCGAAAGGCGAGCGCGAGCGTTTACCAAACCCGACGCTGGCGGTGACTGACGGGCAGGTGACGGTGAAGTTTCACCCCTGGACGATTGAACAGATCGTTGCCAGTGAAGGGTAAGCGGTGTGACAACACGCGAAGACCGGCCGGGGACAGCGTGTCATGATGGTACATTAAGCGGAATTTAAGGAGGTGTTGATGGCGCTGCTGGAGATTTGTTGTTACAGCGTGGAGTGTGCCGTGACGGCGCAACAGCGGGGAGCTGACCGCATTGAACTGTGCGCGGCACCGAAAGAAGGGGGGTTAACGCCCTCGTACGGCGTGTTGAAGTCTGCCCGTCAGGCTGTCACCGTTCCGGTACACCCCATTATTCGTCCTCGTGGCGGTGATTTTTGTTATACGGCGGGCGAGTTCAGTGCCATGCTTGAAGATATCGCCCTTGTTCGCGATCTGGGATTCCCGGGGCTGGTGACGGGGCTGCTTGATGAAGAAGGCAACGTCGATGTACCGCGTATGCGCCAGGTGATGGATGCCGCAAAGGGGATGGCAGTGACTTTTCACCGGGCCTTTGATATGTGTAAAAACCCGTTGCAAGCGTTTGATACGCTAGCAGAACTTGGCGTAGCGCGCATTTTAACATCGGGCCAGCAGTCGTCTGCTGAAAAAGGACTGCAATTAATTACGGAACTAAAAGCACATTCCGGTGTTCCAATAATAATGGCGGGCGCGGGAGTTCGTGCCAGCAATCTGGAACTGTTTTTAAACGCCGGGGTGGAAGAGCTTCATAGCTCTGCCGGGAAATGGATACCGTCGCCCATGCGTTATCGCAACACAGGGTTGTCTATGTCGACGGATGCTGAAGCGGATGAGTACTCACGCTACGGTGTAGAGGGAGAGTCGGTTGCGGAAATGAAATCGCTGATTGAACGTCATCACGTGTAGCAACGTACCGATTTTTACCGCGCATCATGTCGCCCAATATGATGCTTGCTTGTACCAGGCCCCTGCCAATTACACAGGGGCCTTTTTTTCTCCTTCATATTTTAAGCCGCAGCTGCGTTGCCGCCTTGCTGCAACTTGAAATATTTTGGAGAAAACCTGCGATGAGTAGGCCGGGTAAGGCGCAGCCGCCACCCGGCTATAAGGTCACGGCTTGGTGGCAATCAATACCGCACGCATCGGTGCCGGATAGCCTTCAACGGTTTTGCTGTGGTCGGTTGGGTCGAGGAACTGCTCCAGCGACTCGGTCACCATCCAGTCTGTACGGCGTTGCTCCTCGATGGAGGTTACGCAGACGTCGGCGATACGCACATCCACAAACCCGCACTTCTCCAGCCAGTTCTTCAGCGCCAGCGCGGAAGGGATGAAGTAGACGTTACGCATTTGCGCGTAGCGGTCACCCGGCACCAGCACGGTGTTTTCATCGCCTTCCACCACCAGCGTTTCCAGCACCAGCTCGCCGCCGCTGACCAGCTGATCTTTCAGCTGCCACAGATGCTCCAGCGGGGAGCGGCGGTGGTACAGCACGCCCATGGAGAAGACGGTATCAAACGCTTTCAGGGCTGGCAGTTGCTCAATGCCCAGTGGGAGCAGGTGCGCACGCTGGTCGTTACCCAGCAGCTTACGCACGGCTTCGAACTGGCACAGGAACAGCTGCATCGGATCGATGCCCACGGCTAAATGCGCACCCGCGCCAATCATGCGCCACATGTGGTAACCGCTACCGCAGCCGACGTCCAGAATGGTACGGCCGGTCAGGTCGGAGAGATGCGGCAGAACGCGATCCCATTTCCAGTCTGAGCGCCATTCGGTATTAATATTCACCCCGTAGAGCGAAAAGGGACCTTTGCGCCATGGCATCAGGTTACGCATCAACGTTTCGATGCGATTAATCTGCCCGGCGGGAAGCGGCTCTGCGCTTTCTGCCGTTACGCTGTGCAACAGATCCAGACGATGAGGCGTCAGCTCCGGCAGAAACTCCACCGCATTTGACCACTGCTTTAACAGCCCATGCTGTTGATCGCGCTGCCAGGCGGCAATCTGCGCAGGCAGGGTCTCCAGCCAGTGGGAGAGATGATTTTTTGCAATCAGCTGATAGAAGTTACCAAACTCAATCATGCGGCATCCTCAGCTTTCAGCGCCACCAGGGAGCCAAAGTTAAAGCACTGGAACCACAGTTCGCTGTGCTCGAAGCCTGCCTGGCGCAGGCGGGCTTTATGGGTTTCCACGGAGTCTGTCAGCATCACGTTTTCCAGCATGCTGCGTTTCTGGCTAATCTCCAGTTCGCTGTAGCCGTTTGCACGTTTGAAATCGTGGTGCATGTTGAACAGCAACTCGCCGACGGTCGCGTCCTCAAAGCTGAATTTCTCGGACAACACCAGCGCACCACCGGGGTTAAGGCCCTGATAAATTTTGTCCAGCAGCCGCTGGCGGTCATCAGGCACCAGAAACTGCAGGGTAAAATTCAGTACGACCATCGAGGCGTTGTGGATTTCGATATCACGAATATCGCCTTCAACCACCTCGACCGGGGTTGCCGCTTTCCAGGCATCAATATGGCGACGGCAGCGTTCAACCATCGCCGGGGAGTTATCGACGGCGATAATCTTACAGCCTTCGTGATGAACGTTACGACGTACCGACAGCGTTGCCGCGCCGAGCGAGCAGCCCAGGTCATACACCTGCGTGCCGGGTTGAATGAAGCGTTCAGCCAGCATGCCGATCATAGAGATAATATTGGAATAACCGGGAACAGAGCGCTGGATCATATCCGGGAAGACTTCGGCTACCCGTTCATCAAAGGTCCAGTCGCCCAGGCTGGCGATAGGCGCGGAAAAAAGCGTGTCGCGATCTGACATAACGTAAAAATCCGGGAAAAATAAAGTGGCGTATTGTGCGCTAACGGAAGGAGAAAACCAACTCCCACGGCATATACCAAAGGTTAGCCAGCACCATCAGCAAAAGCGAGCACCATGTCGCGCTCATGCCGGAACGACGCCAGCGGAATAAGCGGTGGTGAAAGCCGTAATAATGCATTAACCGACCCGCAATCAGCAGCAGGCCACAAATGTGTACCATCCAGGTTTCGGCGCCATTCATCTCCATAAACAGCAGTAAAATGAGTGCCACCGGAATGTACTCGACCGCGTTGCCGTGGATACGGATAGCGCTTTGCAGTTCGGAAAACCCGCCGTCGCCGTAAGAGACGCGGTACTGCATTCTGAGTCGCACAACATCAAATGAAAATTTAATCAGCAGTAATGCACCTAGCACCGCATACAACGCGCTGACCATACAAACTCCCTGTGTTTTGGCAGATGGCGTCTCTATGATATGGCGTGATCTCAGAAAAGAGAAGATTGTTGTGGGATGGACGGCGCGCTGCCTACCGACGGAACCGCGGTTTGCAAGGCCTGCCAGAGTGTATCGACCAGTTCGGGGGCCTGGGCGATATCCGGCGTATGTAAGAAGAGATACGGCGTGGTGGAGTGTTCCCATTTCGCTAACGTTTGCAGCCAGACGGCGAACATCTCCTGATTTTGCTGCATATTGTCGCTGCCGATAAACCGGACCATCGGATTCTGCGCGGTTACGATGGCGTGGACCGGCACTTTGGGCTTCTTGCGCTGGGCATCAATAATGGCTTCGTTATGCGCAATGGCGCTGTGAACAGGACGACTGTCAAGGATGACGCGGTTGACTGAGCGCTCATGCAAACCCCGGTTGAGTGCTTTCTCCACCTCACCTTTGGCAAAAAATTCAGGATGTCTCACTTCAACGCCGTAGGTAAAGTCCCGGGACAGGCCATCAAGAAATTGCCAGAGCGCGGGCAGATCGCGCGGACCAAAGGTGGCGGGAAGCTGCAGCCAGTACTGACCGATACGATTTGCCAGCGGCGACATCCGGCCAAAGAACTCTTCGGTTAAATCACCGCAATTTCGCAACGCGGCGGTATGGGAGATGGTGGCCGGAAATTTAAAGCAGAAGCGGAAATCGTCCGTGGTCTGCTCGCGCCAGCGCTCGACAATCTCTGCCCGGGGCAGGGCATACAGCGTGGTGTTGCCCTCCACGCAGTTAAAGTGCCGGGCGTACTCTTCAAGGCTGGTTATGCCAAGGCGCACCCACTTCGGGTGCGACCATTGGGGCAGGCCCACGTACATCATAACGCGCTTAAAATCTCATCCGTGCTGCGCACGCGACCGATACGCGGGAAAATGTGGGTCATGCTGCCGTGGTGCTGTTCTGCGGAAGCCGCGCTGCATGCGTCTTCGACAATCACCAGGTTAAAGCCCAACTCCCAGGCATTACGGGCGGTGGATTCCACGCCGATGTTGGTGGAGATCCCGCACAGGATAATGGTGTCGATACCGCGGCGGCGCAGCTGCAGCTCCAGGTCGGTGCCGTAGAAGGCGCCCCACTGGCGTTTGGTCACTTCGATATCGCTGTCGCGTTTGCCGAGCGAGACCGGATACGTCCACCAGTTGTCCGGCAGGGCGTGCGCGGGTGCCTGGGCGTCAACCGGCTGTTTTAACGCTTCGGCAAAATCGGCCGACCACCCCACGCGCACCATGACAACCGGTGCGCCACTGGCGCGGCATTTCTCTGCCAGACGGGCGGCACGGCTGACGACTTCATCAGCGGTGTGCGGGCCACCGGCAAAGGGAAGGATCCCTTCCTGTAAATCAATCACCACCAGCGCGGTTTTGCGGGCATCAAGTGTCAGCATGGTAACTCCAGTTAAATGAATCGCTTCCGTTACACCTTACGACGTTATGGCCTGTTATCGGTCGGATAATTTTGTTAATTTTTGTGAGAATGCGCAATAAGAGCACAGCAAACGTGCGTCTGGCCGTGCTTCGCTCTTATCGTCCGGCGGAATTTCCAGTATAATAGCCGCCTTTTTTCATCCAGTTGTGACATACAGAAAGCTGCGACATAGTAGCCTGATACCAGGCGACATTTAGCCTGCGGCTAATTAAGGGATATCTCATGCGTACAGAATATTGCGGGCAGCTGCGTCAGTCCCACGTCGGACAGCAGGTGACCCTGTGTGGTTGGGTCAACCGTCGTCGTGATCTTGGTAGCCTTATCTTTATCGATATGCGCGACCGCGAAGGTATCGTTCAGGTGTTCTTCGATCCGGATCGCGCGGACGCGTTGAAGCTGGCTTCTGAGCTGCGTAATGAGTTCTGCATTCAGGTCACCGGCACCGTACGTGCGCGTGACGAGAAAAACGTCAACGCAGATATGGCGACCGGTGCCATTGAGGTGCTGGCCTCCGATCTGACGATCATCAACCGTGCTGAAGCGCTGCCGCTGGACTCCAACCACGTCAACACTGAAGAAGCGCGTCTGAAATACCGCTACCTGGATCTGCGTCGCCCGGAAATGGCACAGCGCCTGAAAACCCGTGCGAAAATCACCAGCCTGGTGCGTCGCTTTATGGATGACCACGGTTTCCTCGATATCGAAACCCCAATGCTGACCAAAGCCACGCCGGAAGGCGCGCGCGATTACCTGGTGCCATCCCGCGTTCATAAAGGCAAATTCTACGCACTGCCGCAGTCTCCACAGCTGTTCAAACAGCTGCTGATGATGTCCGGCTTCGATCGCTACTATCAGATCGTTAAATGTTTCCGTGACGAAGACCTGCGCGCTGACCGTCAGCCAGAATTTACCCAGATCGATGTGGAAACCTCCTTCATGACCGCTGAGCAGGTGCGTGAAGTGATGGAAGCGCTGGTGCGCAGCCTGTGGAATGACGTGAAGGGCGTGGAGCTGGGCGACTTCCCCATCATGACCTTCGCCGAAGCCGAGCGTCGTTACGGCTCCGACAAACCAGACCTGCGTAACCCAATGGAGCTGGTGGACGTTGCTGACCTGGTGAAATCCGTTGAGTTTGCAGTGTTTGCCGGCCCGGCTAACGATCCGAAAGGCCGCGTAGCAGCCCTGCGAGTTCCGGGCGGTGCTGCGCTTAGCCGTAAGCAGATTGACGACTACGGCAACTTCATCAAGATCTACGGCGCGAAAGGTCTGGCCTATATTAAAGTTACCGAGCGGGCGAAAGGTCTGGAAGGTATCACCAGCCCGGTAGCGAAGTTCCTGAATGCGGAAATCGTCGAAGCGATCCTTGAGCGCACCGGCGCGCAGGATGGCGACATGATCTTCTTCGGCGCTGACAACAAGAAAATTGTTGCCGATGCCATGGGTGCGCTGCGTCTGAAACTGGGCAAAGATCTGAACCTGACCGACGAGAGCAAATGGGCGCCGTTGTGGGTTATCGACTTCCCGATGTTTGAAGACGACGGTGAAGGTGGTCTGACGGCCATGCACCACCCGTTCACCTCGCCAAAAGACATGACGGCGGCAGAGCTGAAAGCGGCACCGGAAGAGGCGGTCGCGAACGCCTACGATATGGTTATCAACGGCTATGAAGTGGGCGGCGGTTCCGTGCGTATTCACAGCGGTGACATGCAGCAGACGGTGTTCGGCATTCTGGGCATCAACGAACAGGAACAGCGCGAGAAGTTCGGCTTCCTGCTGGATGCGCTGAAGTACGGTACGCCGCCTCACGCAGGTCTGGCATTCGGTCTTGACCGTCTGACCATGCTGCTGACCGGTACCGACAACATCCGTGACGTTATCGCCTTCCCGAAAACCACCGCAGCGGCGTGTCTGATGACTGAAGCGCCAAGCTTCGCTAACCCGGCCGCGCTGGCTGAGCTGGGTATCGACGTGGTGAAAAAGGAAGAGAAAAACTGATATGGCATATAAGCGTCCCGTTTCTGTTCTGGTAGTGATTTATGCAGAAGATACGAAGCGGGTGCTGATGTTGCAGCGGCGCGACGACCCTGAATTCTGGCAGTCGGTTACCGGCAGTCTGGAAGAGGGGGAAACCGCGCCGCAGGCCGCCGCGCGTGAAGTAAAGGAAGAGGTCACCATTGACGTTGCTTGTGAGCAACTGACCCTGAAGGACTGTCAGCGCACGGTGGAGTTTGAAATTTTTAGCCATTTACGTCATCGCTATGCGCCGGGGATCGAGCGCAACACGGAATCGTGGTTCTGTCTCGCGCTTCCCCACGAACGGGAGATCGTGTTCACCGAACATCTGACCTACCGCTGGGTGGATGCGGCGGATGCCGCCGCACTGACCAAGTCGTGGAGCAACCGGCAGGCGATTGAAGAATTTGTAATTAACGCAGCCTGAAAAGGCGCGATTTTTGGAGAACTTTTTATGGCAGGTCATAGTAAGTGGGCCAACACCAAACACCGCAAAGCGGCACAGGATGCCAAGCGCGGTAAGATCTTTACCAAAATCATTCGCGAGCTGGTGACAGCGGCGCGTCTGGGTGGCGGCGATCCGGCGTCTAACCCACGTCTGCGTGCGGCGGTAGATAAAGCGCTGTCCAACAACATGACGCGTGACACCCTGAACCGTGCTATCGCACGTGGCGTGGGCGGTGACGAAGACGCGAACATGGAAACCATCATTTATGAAGGTTACGGCCCTGGCGGTACCGCGGTAATGGTTGAATGCCTGTCCGACAACCGTAACCGTACGGTTGCAGAAGTGCGCCATGCGTTCACCAAAACCGGGGGTAACCTGGGGACTGACGGTTCCGTTGCGTACCTGTTCAGCAAAAAAGGCGTCATCTCCTTCGAGAAAGGCGACGAAGATGCCATCATGGAAGCGGCGCTGGAAGCGGGTGCGGAAGACGTAGTCACTTTCGACGATGGTGCTATCGATGTCTACACCGCATGGGAAGAGATGGGCGCAGTACGTGATGCGCTGGAAGCGGCGGGCCTGAAAGCCGACAACGCTGAAGTCTCCATGATCCCGTCCACCAAAGCGGATATGGATGCTGAAACGGCACCAAAACTGCTGCGTCTGATCGACATGCTTGAAGACTGCGACGACGTGCAGGAAGTGTATCACAACGGTGAGATCTCTGATGAGGTTGCAGCGACTCTCTGATGAGAGCGTGTAAACCGTTTACGGGAGACGCGTGATGTCGATTATCCTTGGGATTGACCCCGGCTCACGCGTCACCGGTTACGGCGTTATCCGTCAGGTTGGACGCCAGTTAACCTACCTTGGCAGTGGCTGTATTCGCACCAAAGTTGACGATTTGCCGTCGCGACTGAAGCTCATTTATGCGGGCGTGACGGAGATTATCACCCAGTTTCAGCCTGACTATTTCGCCATCGAGCAGGTCTTTATGGCGAAAAATGCCGATTCGGCGTTAAAGCTCGGTCAGGCGCGGGGCGTGGCAATTGTTGCTGCCGTGAACCAGGATCTTCCGGTATTTGAATACGCGGCAAGACAGGTCAAGCAGACGGTGGTGGGGATTGGTAGCGCGGAGAAAAGCCAGGTGCAGCACATGGTGCGCACGCTGCTGAAACTTCCGGCGAATCCGCAGGCCGATGCCGCCGATGCGCTGGCGATTGCGATCACCCACTGTCATGTCAGCCAGAATGCGATGCAAATGAGCGAGTCGCGACTTAATCTGGCGCGAGGCAGGTTACGATAATGAGAAATCAGGCTGGATGTTTATCCAGCCTTTTTTTATTATGTCGCAAATCAATAAATTTCCAGAACGCAGGAGCGTCACGTGATAGGCAGACTCAGAGGCATCATCATTGAAAAACAACCCCCGTTAGTGCTGCTGGAAGTGGGTGGCGTGGGCTATGAAGTCCATATGCCGATGACCTGCTTCTACGAGCTGCCGGACGCGGGTAAAGAGGCGATTGTCTTTACCCAGTTTGTGGTGCGTGAAGATGCTCAGCTGCTCTACGGCTTCAACAACAAACAGGAACGCACCCTGTTCCGCGAGCTGATTAAAACCAACGGCGTCGGGCCGAAGCTGGCGCTGGCCATTCTCTCCGGTATGTCCGCCCAGCAGTTCGTGAATGCCGTTGAGCGCGAAGATCCTGCCGCGCTGATTAAGCTTCCGGGCATTGGTAAGAAAACCGCAGAGCGCCTGATTGTGGAGATGAAAGACCGCTTTAAAGGTCTGCATGGCGATCTGTTCACCCCGGCGGCCGATCTGGTTCTGACGTCTCCGGGTGCGCCTGCGTCAGATGATGATGCCGAGCAGGAAGCGGTTGCCGCGCTGGTGGCGCTGGGCTATAAACCTCAGGAGGCCAGCCGAATGGTGAGTAAAATTGCCAAACCGGATGCCAGCAGTGAAACCCTGATTCGTGAAGCGCTGCGCGCTGCATTGTGAGGTAAAGGATGATTGAAGCAGATCGCCTGGTATCGGCAGGCACTATTCAGGCTGACGACGTGGTGGATCGCGCGATCCGCCCTAAGTTGCTTGATGAGTATATTGGCCAGCCGCAGGTGCGTTCCCAGATGGAGATCTTCATCCAGGCGGCAAAGCTGCGCGGCGATGCGCTCGATCACCTGCTGATTTTTGGTCCTCCGGGTTTGGGGAAAACCACGCTGGCGAATATCGTTGCCAATGAAATGGGCGTGAATCTGCGTACCACGTCAGGCCCGGTACTGGAAAAAGCAGGCGATCTGGCGGCGATGCTGACCAACCTTGAACCTCACGATGTGCTGTTTATCGATGAGATCCATCGCCTGTCTCCGGTGGTGGAAGAGGTACTCTATCCGGCAATGGAAGACTACCAGCTGGATATCATGATCGGTGAAGGTCCGGCCGCGCGTTCAATCAAAATCGATCTGCCACCGTTTACCCTGATTGGCGCCACCACCCGTGCCGGGTCGTTAACCTCTCCACTGCGCGACCGCTTTGGGATTGTTCAGCGTCTTGAGTTTTATCAGGTCGCCGATCTCCAGCATATCGTCGGCCGCAGTGCCCGCTATATGGGGCTGGATATGAGTGAAGAGGGGGCGTTTGAAGTGGCGAAGCGCTCGCGCGGGACACCGCGTATCGCTAACCGCCTGCTGCGCCGCGTCCGTGACTTTGCAGAAGTGAAGCACGATGGTTCCATTTCTGCCGAGATTGCTGCTCAGGCGCTGGATATGCTGAATGTCGATGCTGAGGGTTTTGACTACATGGACCGCAAGCTGCTGCTGGCGGTGCTGGACAAATTCTTTGGCGGGCCGGTCGGGCTGGATAACCTGGCGGCGGCAATCGGGGAAGAGCGCGAGACCATTGAAGATGTACTCGAACCGTATCTGATCCAGCAGGGCTTCCTGCAACGTACCCCGCGTGGACGCATGGCCACGGTGCGGGCGTGGAATCATTTCGGTATCACGCCACCGGCAATGCCGTAATGCTTAATTCCCTCTCCCTGTGGAGAGGGTTAGGGTGAGGGCATCAGCGCCCTCGATGTCAACTTGCGGTCTTCTTCATCATACTGAAAATAAACAGCACCGCGGCACACAGCACCACTGACGGCCCCGCAGGCGTGTCATAGAGCGCCGAGAAGGTTAATCCGCCCGTGACCGCAATCATCCCGATAATCACCGCCACGCCTGCCATCTGCTCCGGCGTACGGGCAAAACGACGCGCGGTGGCCGCAGGAATAATCAGCAGCGATGTAATAATCAGCGCACCGACGAATTTCATCGCCACGCCGATGGTTAGCGCCGTCACCAGCATCAGCAGCAGCTTCACGCGCTGCAATTTCACCCCGTCAACAAACGCCAGATCCGGGCTGACGGTCATTGCGAGCAAATTACGCCACTGCCAGAGCAGAATTCCCAGCACCACGAGCACGCCGATGGCGATAGCGATCAGATCGTCCGGCGTCACGGCCAGCAGGTCGCCAAACAGGTAGGCCATCAGGTCAACGCGGATATTGGACATCAGGCTCACTACCACCAGACCCAGCGACAGGGCGCTGTGCGCCATAATGCCAAGCAGGGTATCAATGGCGAGGTGAGGGCGTTTTTCCAGCCAGACCAGACCGGCGGCGAGGAGCAGCGTAACGACAATCACCGCATAGAACGGATTGACGTCCAGCAGCAACCCAAATGCCACGCCCAGCAGTGAAGCATGCGCCAGGGTATCGCCGAAATAGGACATTCTGCGCCATACCACAAACGAACCCAGCGGACCCGCGGCGCAGGCGAGCATAATCCCGGCCAGCCAGCCGGGCAGTAACAGTTCAATCATGAGTGTCCATTTCCCCGGCGCAGGACAATTCGTCCCTGTAAATCATGGCGGTGATTATGATGATGGCGATAAATCCCCAGTTGCTCAGCACCGCGAGGGCCAAACATGGAGATAAATTCAGGGTGCATCGACACCACTTCAGGTGTGCCGGAGCAGCAGATATGATGGTTCAGACAGAGCACTTCGTCGGTTTTCGCCATCACCAGATGCAGGTCGTGGGAGACCATCAGCACCGCGCAGTTCAGTTCATGGCGCAGTTGGTCAATCAAATCGTAAAGCGCGACCTGACCATTGACGTCCACACCCTGCGTTGGCTCATCCAGTACCAGCAGTTGGGGGCTACTCAGCAGCGCGCGGGCAAGTAACACGCGCTGGGTTTCCCCACCGGACAGTTTTTGCAGCGGGGCGTCGACAAGGTGGCCTGCCTGGACACGTTTCAGCGCCGGGAGAATATCGGCTTTACGCGTTCCGGGGCGCAGACGCAGGAAGCGGCTGACGGTCAGCGGCAGCGTGGCATCGAGGTGTAATTTTTGCGGGACGTAGCCGATACGCAATTTTTCTTCACGCTTGATGACACCTTCATCAGGGGCTACCAGACCCAGCACCACGCGCACAAGGGTGGATTTACCTGCGCCGTTCGGACCGAGCAGCGTCAGAATTTTACCGGGCTTCAGATCCAGCGACACGTCAGAAAGAACGCGGCGCTGACCGAATGAGACCGAAACATTTTCAAGAGAAACCAAAGTTGTCATGTCAATTTAAGCTTGCAGAAGTCAACGAATGTTATAATATCACATTCCACGCATTCATTACGATGATTAGCCGCATTATGTTACATAAAAATACGCTTCTTTTCGCAGCATTATCCGCCGCCCTTTGGGGTACAACAGCACAAGATGTCAACGCGGCCGTTGTCGCTTCGCTTAAACCGCTGGGATTCATTGCTTCGGCCATTACTGATGGAGTGACCGAGACCCAGGTTCTGCTGCCTGATGGGGCTTCAGAGCATGATTATTCATTGCGTCCGTCTGATGTAAAACGCTTACAAAACGCAGACTTAGTTGTCTGGATTGGGCCAGAAATGGAAGCCTTCATGCAGAAGTCTGCGAAACAGCTTCCTGAGGCTAAACAGGTCACCATTGCCGAACTCACCGGTGTGCAACCGTTACTCATGAAGGGGAGTGACGACGACGGTGACGAACACGAAGGTCATCATGCTCATGATGAAAAAGGTGACGGGGATCACCATCACGGCGAGTACAATATGCATCTTTGGCTCTCCCCAGAGATAGCGCGGCTGTCGGCGGTTGCAATCCATGACAAATTAGTGGAACTTATGCCGCAAAGTCGAGCCAAACTAGACGCCAACCTGAAAGATTTTGAGGCACAATTAGCCGCAACCGATAAGCAGGTGGGTAACGAGCTGGCACCGCTGAAAGGAAAAGGGTACTTCGTTTTTCATGACGCCTATGGCTATTACGAAAAACACTACGGCCTGACCCCGCGTGGGCATTTTACCGTCAACCCTGAAATTCAGCCTGGTGCGCAGCGTTTACATGAGATCAGAACACAGTTGGTTGAGCAAAAAGCGTCCTGCGTTTTTGCTGAGCCACAGTTCAGGCCAGCGGTCGTAGAAGCCGTGGCCAGGGGGACATCCGTGCGCATGGGAACCCTTGACCCGCTAGGAACGAACATCCAGTTGAGTAAAGCGAGCTATTCACAGTTCCTCACTCAACTGGCGAACCAGTATGCGAGCTGCCTGAAAGGAGATTAACGAGGAAGTGAATACGTGCAACAGATAGCCCGCTCTGTCGCCCTGGCATTTAACAATCTGCCCCGACCCCATCGCGTTATGCTGGGGTCGCTTACAGTTCTCACCTTAGCGGTCGCCGTCTGGCGGCCCTATGTTTACCACCCGAGTTCTGCCCCGATCATCAAAACCATCGAGCTTGAGAAGAACGAAATCCGTTCTCTGCTGCCGGAGGCCAGTGAGCCTATCGACCAGGCGGCTCAGGAAGATGAAGCCATTCCGCAGGATGAGCTGGACGATAAAACCGAGAATGAGGCGGGGATCCATGAATATGTGGTCTCCACGGGTGATACGCTGAGCAGCGTTCTTAACCAGTACGGCATCGACATGGGGAATATCAGCCAGCTGGCCGCCGCGGATAAAGACCTGCGTAACCTGAAAATCGGCCAACAGCTCTCCTGGACGTTAACGCCGGATGGCGATCTGCAGCGTTTGACCTGGGAAATGTCCCGTCGCGAAACGCGCACCTACGACCGCACTGCAAACGGTTTCAAGATGACCAGCGAATTGCAGAAGGGCGACTGGGTTAACAGCGTGATGAAAGGGACCGTAGGCGCAAGCTTTGTCTCCAGCGCGCGCGATGCGGGCCTGACCAGCGCTGAAATCAGCTCGGTTATCAAAGCCATGCAGTGGCAGATGGATTTCCGTAAGCTGAAAAAAGGCGATGAGTTCTCCGTACTGATGTCCCGCGAGATGCTGGATGGCAAGCGTGAGCAGAGCCAGCTGGTGGGTGTGCGTCTGCGCTCTGATGGCAAAGATTACTACGCCATTCGCGCTGAAGACGGCAAATTCTATGACCGCAGCGGTACCGGGCTTGCGAAGGGCTTCCTGCGCTTCCCGACGGCGAAGCAGTTCCGCATTTCATCCAACTTCAACCCGCGTCGTCTGAACCCGGTTACCGGGCGCGTTGCGCCGCATCGTGGCGTTGACTTCGCCATGCCGCAGGGCACACCGGTGCTGGCAGTAGGGGATGGTGAAGTGGTTGTCGCCAAACGCAGTGGTGCTGCCGGGTACTATGTCGCGGTCCGTCATGGTCGCACTTATACCACCCGCTATATGCACCTGCGTAAGCTGCTGGTGAAACCCGGTCAGAAAGTGAAACGTGGCGACCGTATTGCCCTCTCCGGGAATACCGGGCGTTCTACGGGGCCGCACCTGCATTATGAAGTGTGGATCAACCAGCAGGCGGTGAACCCGCTGACGGCGAAACTGCCGCGTACCGAAGGGCTGACGGGTAAAGATCGTACCGATTACCTGGCGCAGGTGAAAGAGGTTATACCGCAGCTGCGTTTCGACTAAAACCTTCTGTTTTGTTTAAAAGCCGGCGTCAGTAAGCGCCGGCTTTTTCTTTTGTGCGTGGGCCGCTGCCTCGCTACACTATCGTCATTATATTTTGCGTCACCAGACCCTGGAACCAGCATGGAAACCAAAAAAAACAATATTGAATTCATTCCTGAGTTTGAAAAATCCTTTCGCCACCCGCGTAACTGGGGCGCCTGGCTGGGCGTTTACGCGTTTGCTGGCATTGCCATGTTACCTGCCTCTGTGCGCGATCCCGTTCTGGGGAAAATTGGCCGTCTGGCAGGGCGAATGGGTAAAAGTGCCCGTCGCCGCGCGCAAATTAACCTCTACTATTGCTTCCCGGAAAAGAGCGATGCCGAGCGCGAAGCCATCATCGACGAAATGTATACCACCGCGCCACAGGCCATGGCGATGATGGCTGAGCTGGCGCTGAAAGGGCCGGAGAACGTCCTTAAGCGCGTTGACTGGAAAGGGCTGGAGATCATCGATGAGATGCGCCGTAACGACGAGAAAGTGATTTTCCTCGTTCCGCACGGCTGGGGGGTGGATATACCGGCTATGCTGATGGCATCTCAGGGCCAGAAGATGGCGGCCATGTTCCATAACCAGGGAAATAAGGTATTTGATTTTGTCTGGAACACCGTGCGTCGTCGTTTTGGTGGACGCCTGCACGCCCGCAACGATGGTATCAAGCCGTTTATTCAGTCCGTGCGCCAGGGGTACTGGGGCTACTATCTGCCGGATCAGGATCACGGTCCTGAACACAGTGAGTTTGTCGATTTCTTCTCGACCTACAAAGCGACGCTTCCGGCGATTGGCCGTCTGATGAAAGTTTGCCGCGCCCGCGTGATCCCGCTGTTCCCGGTGTACGATGGCAACACGCACCGTCTGAGCATTGAGGTTCGCCCGCCGATGGACGACTTACTGACTGCGGACGATCACACCATTGCGCGCCGCATGAATGAAGAGGTAGAGGTGCTGGTGGGACCCCATCTGGAGCAATACACATGGATCCTGAAGCTGCTCAAAACGCGTAAGCCCGGCGAGAAAGAGCCGTATCAGCGCAAAGAACTCTATCCCAGGAAATAAAAGTCCCTCTCCCCGGAGGGGAGAGGGAAACTGATGCAGATTATTCGACGGTTAAAACGCGGGTGGTGTTGGTTGAGCCAATGGTGCTCATCACATCACCCTGCGTCACGATGACGATATCGCCGGATACCAGGTAGCCTTTGTCGCGCAGCAGATTGACGGCATCGTGCGCCGCAGCCACACCGTCATTGGTGCTGTCGAAGTAAACCGGGGTCACACCGCGATACAGCGCCGTCAGGTTTAGCGTGCGTTCGTGACGGGACATCGCGAAGATCGGCAGACCAGAGCTGATGCGTGAAGTCATCAGCGCAGTACGGCCCGATTCGGTCATGGTGATGATCGCCGTGACACCCTTCAGGTGGTTGGCCGCATACATCGCGGACATGGCAATCGCTTCTTCCACATTGTCGAACTGCACGTCCAGACGGTGTTTAGAGACGTTGATGCTTGGGATCTTCTCTGCGCCCAGACAGACACGCGCCATCGCTGCCACGGTCTCCGCCGGGTACTGGCCGGCTGCGGTTTCAGCGGAAAGCATGACCGCATCAGTTCCGTCCAGCACGGCGTTAGCCACGTCCATTACCTCTGCACGGGTCGGCATTGGGTTGGTGATCATGGATTCCATCATCTGGGTTGCGGTGATCACCGCGCGGTTCAGCTGACGCGCGCGACGGATCAGCGCTTTCTGGATGCCGACCAGTTCCGGGTCACCAATTTCCACACCCAGATCGCCACGGGCAACCATGACCACGTCAGACGCCAGAATCACATCATCCATCGCGTCCTGATCGCAAACGGCTTCCGCGCGTTCAACTTTTGCCACGATTTTCGCGTCACAGCCTGCGTCACGTGCCAGACGGCGCGCATAGTTCAGGTCTTCGCCGCAGCGCGGGAAGGAGACGGCCAGGTAGTCCACGCCGATCAGCGCCGCGGTAACGATATCCGCTTTATCTTTATCCGTCAGCGCTTCGGCAGAGAGGCCTCCGCCAAGCTTGTTGATGCCTTTGTTGTTGGAGAGTGGGCCGCCGACGGTGACTTCGGTGAACACTTTCATCCCCTGAACTTCCAGCACTTTCAGCTGAACACGACCGTCGTCGAGCAGCAGGATATCGCCAGGCACAACGTCAGCCGGCAGACCTTTATAGTCGATACCCACTTTCTCTTTATCGCCTTCACCTTTACCCAGGTTGGCATCCAGCAGGAATTTATCGCCGATATTGAGGAATACTTTGCCTTCTTTGAAGGTCGAGACACGAATTTTTGGACCCTGCAGGTCACCGAGGATGGCAACATGGCGGCCCAGTTTAGCCGCGATCTCACGTACTTTGTCGGCACGTAATTTATGGTCTTCTGGCGTGCCGTGAGAGAAGTTCATACGCACCACGTTGGCACCCGCGGCGATAATCTTTTCAAGGTTATTATCGCGATCGGTGGCCGGGCCTAAGGTGGTGACGATCTTGGTTCTGCGAAGCCTTCTGGACATGTAATACTCCGTTGACTGAAACAACTTTGGTGTTGCGTGAAGATTGAATCGGCCTTCATCTGCTGCAAGGCAACCGCGAGGGGACCGAATGCCGTAAATCGTTACATCGTAATTATTTGTTACGTCTTCGTTATCTACTATCAGGGAACATCGCTCTTTATAAGCAATTCTTTATCAAAACGCGATTCCTTGAGCGCTTCCTTGACACGCTTCAAGTTATCCCGGAATTTTGCGCCCCGGCGTAAGGTAAATCCGGTCGCCAGTACGTCAATGACCGTCAACTGCGCCAGGCGGGAGACCATCGGCATATACATATCCGTGTCTTCCGGGACGTCCAGGGTGATGGCAAGCGTGGCTTCTCTTGCCAGCGGCGTGCCTGCGGTCGTGAGGGCGATGACCATGGCATCGTTTTCACGCGCCAGCTGCGCGAGTTCAACCTGACTTTTGGTGCGCCCGGTATGCGAAATCAGGACCACCACGTCATCTTCGCTACAATTCATACAGCTCATGCGTTGCAACACGATGTCATCGGAATAGATGACCGGGACGTTGAAGCGGAAGAATTTATTCATGGCGTCATGCGCCACGGCCGCCGATGAGCCGAGGCCGAAGAACGCAATCCGCTTGGCCTGCGTCAGTAAATCGACTGCCCGATTGACCGAACTCATATCCAGCGACTGACGGACGTGGTCAAGGGTGGCCATCGCCGATTCAAATATTTTCGCCGTGTATGCATCAACGCTGTCGTCTTCATCCACATTGCGATTAACATAGGGCGTACCATTTGCCAGACTTTGCGCCAGATGCAGTTTAAAATCAGGAAAGCCGCGCGTTTCCAGGCTGCGGCAGAACCGATTCACCGTCGGTTCGCTGACGCCTGCATCCTGCGCCAGAGCGGCGATGCTTGAATGAATCGCCTGAGCAGGCGAGGCGAGAATAACTTCAGCCACTTTTCGCTCGGATTTGCTAAGGTGTTCCAGTTGAAACTGGATTTTTTCCAGCATGTTCATTGTTAACAAGGCGCTCATGGGGTGGAAACGATTTCATTGATTGATGAAATCAGGATTCGATTTAGCCGATATTACCCCTGCGGCTTCTTTATAGGGTAACAGCCGACAAGAAATGTTGTTGTTTTTTTTCATTACTTGATCGGTGTCGGATTTTGCCGGGCCCGTTTAGTACAAAGAATCGACGCTTTTTGCGTGAGTACCCTGCCACAGGCGCGGGAAAGGTGAAAAAACGCCGTATCGCACGCGACGTTAAGCGCTAGTGGTTTCGGGAATGGCGTAAAAGCAGTACAGTGCATTGTAATAAAATTACAACGATACCTGGCAGAAGCACCAGGTGATCCAACTGAGGAGAATGACATGGCGGTAACGCAAACAGCCCAGGCATGTGACCTGGTCATTTTCGGCGCGAAAGGCGATCTTGCACGCCGAAAATTGCTGCCTTCCCTGTATCAACTGGAGAAAGCGGGTCAACTTCATCCGGATACCCGTATCCTGGGTGTAGGGCGCGCCGACTGGGACAAGGACGCATATACCAAAGTCGTACGTGAAGCGCTCGAAACGTTCATGAAAGAGAAAATTGATGAAAGTTTGTGGGATACCCTGAGCGGACGTCTCGATTTCTGCAATCTGGATGTGAACGACGTGAGCGCGTTTACCCGTCTGGGTGAGATGCTGGATCAGAAAAACCGGGTCACCATTAACTATTTCGCCATGCCACCAAGCACCTTTGGCGCCATCTGTAAAGGTCTGGGCGAAGCGAATCTGAACGCCAAACCGGCGCGTGTGGTAATGGAAAAACCGCTGGGTACCTCGCTGTCTACCTCCCGCGAAATCAACGACCAGGTCGGCGAATACTTCGAAGAGTGCCAGGTCTATCGCATCGACCACTACCTGGGCAAAGAGACGGTACTGAACCTGCTGGCGCTGCGTTTTGCCAACTCCCTGTTTGTTAACAACTGGGACAACCGCACCATCGACCACGTGGAAATCACCGTGGCCGAAGAGGTGGGCATTGAAGGCCGTTGGGGTTACTTTGACCAGGCCGGCCAAATGCGTGACATGATCCAGAACCACCTGCTGCAGGTACTCTGCATGATCGCCATGTCTCCGCCATCAGACCTGACCGCAGACAGCATCCGCGACGCGAAAGTGAAAGTCCTGAAATCACTGCGCCGTATCGACCGTTCTAACGTGCGTGAGAAGACGGTTCGTGGCCAGTACACCTCCGGGTTTGCGCAGGGCAAAAAAGTCCCTGGCTATCTGGAAGAAGAGGGCGCGAACAAGTCCAGCAACACCGAGACGTTTGTGGCGATCCGCGTGGATATCGATGACTGGCGTTGGGCGGGTGTGCCTTTCTACCTCCGCACCGGTAAGCGTTTGCCAGCCAAATGCTCTGAAGTCGTCGTCTACTTCAAAAACCCTGAGCTGAACCTGTTTAAAGAGTCCTGGCAGGAGTTGCCTCAGAACAAACTGACTATCCGTCTGCAGCCGGATGAAGGTGTGGATATCCAGATCCTGAACAAAGTACCGGGGCTGGATCACAAGCACAACCTGCAGACCACCAAACTGGATCTGAGCTACTCCGAGACCTTCAATCAAACGCACCTGGCGGATGCTTACGAGCGCCTGCTGCTGGAAACCATGCGCGGTATCCAGGCGCTGTTTGTACGTCGCGACGAAGTGGAAGAGGCGTGGAAATGGGTCGACTCCATCACCGAAGCCTGGGCTGCCGATCAGGATCCGCCAAAACCGTATCAGGCGGGCACCTGGGGACCTGTCGCCTCCGTGGCGATGATCACCCGTGATGGCCGCTCCTGGAACGAGTTTGAGTAAGATAATCCTCTAGCCAGAAGGTGTTATTTTACCGGTAACATGATCTAACACAGCTAGTGGCACAATTTTTATACTTTTAAGCTCCGCGTGGATTCACCCGCGGGGCTTTTTTTATTACACTGCCGGAAGCGATTTTGCCCCTGAGCTCCGGATAGCAAGCGTTTCAGCGTTGTTAACAACTGCCAGCGACTTTGTAAACTCCCGAGCCCGGACAGATAAATTAGAGGAGCTTTTATGAATCCGACATTGTTACGCGTAACACAACGCATTATCGAGCGCTCGAAAGAGACGCGTTCTGCCTACCTCGCCCGCATTGAACAAGCAAAGAGTGACACCGTCCACCGCTCGCAACTGGCCTGCGGTAACCTGGCACACGGTTTCGCCGCCTGCCAGCCTGCCGATAAAGCATCGCTGAAAAGCATGCTGCGTAACAATATCGCTATCATTACCTCCTATAACGACATGCTCTCCGCGCATCAGCCGTACGAAGTGTACCCGGACATCATCCGTAAAGCGCTGCACAGCGTGAATGCGGTGGGCCAGGTCGCGGGAGGTGTGCCGGCCATGTGTGACGGAGTGACCCAGGGCCAGGACGGGATGGAACTGTCGCTGTTGAGTCGCGAAGTAATCGCCATGTCTGCAGCGGTAGGCCTGTCGCATAACATGTTCGATGGCGCACTGTACCTTGGCGTGTGCGACAAGATTGTCCCGGGGCTCGCCATGGCGGCGCTGTCGTTTGGTCATCTTCCGGCGATTTTTGTGCCGTCAGGTCCGATGGCCAGCGGTTTGCCAAACAAAGAAAAAGTGCGTATCCGTCAGCTCTATGCCGAAGGTAAAGCAGACCGTCAGGCGCTGCTGGAAGCGGAAGCTGCCTCTTACCATGCGCCAGGCACCTGTACCTTCTATGGCACGGCCAACACCAACCAGATGGTGGTGGAATTTATGGGGATGCAGCTTCCGGGCTCCTCCTTCATTCAACCCGATGCCCCGCTGCGCAAGGCCCTGACCGAAGCCGCCGCTCGTCAGGTGACGCGTCTGACCGGGAACGGCAATGAGTGGATGCCGCTGGGTAAAATGGTCGATGAGAAAGTGATCGTCAATGGCATCGTGGCCCTGCTGGCAACGGGTGGCTCAACCAACCACACCATGCACCTGGTGGCGATGGCCCGTGCGGCGGGCATCCTGATTAACTGGGATGATTTCTCCGACATCTCTTCCGTGGTGCCGCTGATGGCGCGCCTGTATCCGAACGGTCCGGCAGACATTAACCACTTCCAGGCCGCCGGAGGCGTACCGGTGTTGATGCGTGAGCTGCTGAAGGGCGGTCTGCTGCATGAAGATGTGAACACCGTCGCGGGCTTTGGCCTGCAGCGTTATACCCTGGAGCCATGGCTGAACAACGGTGAGCTGGACTGGCGTGACGGGGCGAGCGCCTCTCTCGATCCGCAGGTTATTGCTACCTTCGAACAACCGTTCTCACGCCACGGCGGCACTAAAGTGCTGAGCGGCAACCTGGGACGCGCGGTGATGAAAACCTCCGCCGTACCGGAAGAGAACCAGGTGATTGAAGCCCCGGCAGTGGTCTTTGAGAGCCAGCATGATGTTTTACCTGCCTTTGATGCTGGCCTCCTTGATAAGGATTGCGTGGTGGTCGTACGTCATCAGGGACCCAAAGCGAACGGGATGCCAGAATTACATAAACTTATGCCACCACTTGGTGTATTATTGGACCGCCGTTTCAAAATTGCACTGGTCACCGATGGACGCCTCTCTGGCGCCTCAGGTAAAGTGCCTTCAGCCATCCACGTAACGCCTGAAGCGTATGATGGTGGTTTGCTGGCTAAGGTGCGTGACGGCGACATCATCCGCGTCAATGGCCAGACAGGAGAGTTAACCCTGCTGGTGGATGAAGCCGAGCTGGCGGCCCGTCAGCCCCATATTCCCGACCTGAGCGCATCGCGCGTGGGAACCGGACGCGAAATGTTTGGCGCGCTGCGTGAGAAACTCTCCGGGGCGGAGCAGGGCGCAACCTGTATTACGTTTTAAGACGACTTGATTTTATCGATCTGGCGAGAGAAAACTCTGATGAAAAACTGGAAAACAAGTGCAGAAGCAATCCTGACCACTGGCCCCGTTGTGCCGGTTATCGTGGTGAACAAACTGGAGCACGCGGTACCGATGGCGAAAGCGCTGGTTGCGGGTGGCGTTCGCGTTCTGGAAGTGACCCTGCGTACCGCCTGCGCGATGGACGCGATTCGCGCCATCGCTAAAGAAGTGCCGGATGCCATTATTGGTGCGGGTACCGTTACGAACGCAAAACAGCTGGCTGAAGTGACTGAAGCGGGCGCGCAGTTTGCCATCAGCCCGGGTCTGACCGATTCGCTACTGAAAGCGGCAACCGAGGGCACCATCCCGCTGATCCCGGGCATCAGCACTGTCTCTGAACTGATGCTGGGCATGGACTACGGCCTGAAAGAGTTCAAATTCTTCCCGGCTGAAGCCAACGGCGGCACCAAAGCGCTGCAGGCGATTGCAGGTCCATTCTCTCAGGTGCGCTTCTGCCCGACGGGCGGCATCTCTCCGGCCAACTACCGTGATTACCTGGCGCTGAAAAGCGTGCTGTGCATCGGCGGCTCCTGGCTGGTGCCGGCGGATGCGCTGGAAGCGGGCGACTGGGACCGCATCACCAGACTGGCTCGCGAAGCGGTTGAAGGCGCGAAGCAGTAAGAATCTCCCATCATGAAAAACGGGCCATCTGGCCCGTTTTTTTATCCGTTAACGCGAATCGCGGCAGCGGCGGCTTTAGCGCTTGCCACGGCATCATCCACGTTATCGCCGGTGGCTAATGCCACACCCAGACGACGCGTACCGTCGATCTCCGGTTTCCCGAACAGGCGAACCTGCAGACCTGCCCCAACCGCGCCTTCAACGTTGTCAAAGGTGACGTTCTGGCTGGTCAGTTGCGGGAGGATCACCGCCGAGGCGGCCGGACCGTACTGGCTAATACCACCAACCGGCAGGCCGAGGAACGCGCGCACGTGCAGGGCGAACTCGGAGAGATCCTGGGAAATCAGGGTCACCATTCCGGTATCGTGCGGGCGAGGAGAGACTTCGCTGAAAATCACCTCATCACCGCAAACAAACAGCTCCACGCCGAACAGGCCGTAACCGCCCAGCGCCAGCACCGTTTTACGGGCGATCTCCTGCGCGCGCGCCAGGGCCAGGGCGCTCATCTGCTGCGGCTGCCAGGATTCACGGTAATCGCCATCCTCCTGACGGTGCCCAATCGGATCGCAGAAATGGACGCCATCAACGGCGCTGACGGTCAGGAGGGTAATTTCAAAATCAAACTTCACCACGCCTTCAACAATCACGCGACCGGCTCCGGCGCGACCGCCCTGTTGGGCATAATCCCACGCCTTGTCCAGCGTGCCGCTGTCACGGATAAAGCTTTGACCTTTACCGGAGGAGCTCATGACGGGTTTAATGATGCACGGGAAACCGATCTCGTCGACGGATTGCAGGAACTCGGCTTTATCGCCAGCAAAACGATAGGGTGAGGTGGGCAATCCCAGCTCTTCCGCCGCCAGGCGACGAATGCCTTCGCGGTTCATGGTCAGCTTTGCGGCCTTCGCGCTGGGCACGACACGCTGGCCCTCCTGCTCAAGGGTAATTAGCGTGTCGGTGGCGATGGCTTCAATTTCCGGTACGACAAAATCCGGTTTCTCAAGCGTAATCAGCTCGCGCAGGGCAGCGCCATCCAGCATGTTAATCACATAAGAACGGTGGGCGACGTGCATGGCGGGTGCCTCCGCGTAGCGGTCTACCGCAACGACTTCCACGCCTAAACGCTGGCACTCAATGGCGACCTCTTTACCCAGTTCACCCGATCCCAACAGCATCACACGCGTCGCCGCAGGTCGCAGCGCGGTTCCTAAACGAGTCATAACAATCCCCCTGAAAAAGTTGCGCGCAGTATAAACGAAAACGTTTGCGTCTGTCTTGATCGGGGCCAGTGCACAGGCAAGAAATTTGCGCTTCTTTAGTCCCTCCAGACATTTCCTGACGCCTGCTCGCTTAGGCTGTGGAATATGTACACCGTTAAGTGAGGGACACCATGTCAGGCTGGTTAAATCAATTGCAATCACTGTTAGGGCAGAAAACATCGCCATCCGGCGATCAGGGGCTGAGCAAACTGCTGGTCCCCGGGGCGCTCGGCGGGCTGGCGGGCCTGCTGGTGGCGAATAAATCCTCGCGCAAGTTGCTGGCAAAATATGGCACCGGGGCGCTACTGGCCGGTGGCGGAGCCATCGCGGGCACTGTCCTGTGGAACAAATACAAGGACAGAGTGCGAACCGCACATAGCGATGAACCCGATTATGGTCAGCACATGTCACCATTGGACCTGCGTACCGAGCGGCTGATCCTGGCGCTGGTTTTTGCCGCGAAAAGCGACGGCCATATCGACGAGAAAGAACGGTCGGCGATAGAGCAGCAACTGCGGGAAGCCGGTGTGGAAGAGCAGGGCAGAGCGCTGGTGGCCCAGGCTATCGAACAGCCGCTGGATCCGCAGCGCCTTGCGCAAAACGTGAAGAATGAGGAGGAGGCGCTTGAACTCTATTTCTTAAGCTGTGCCGCCATCGATATCGATCACTTTATGGAGCGCAGCTACCTCAACGCCCTCGGCGACGCGTTGAAGATCCCTCAGGACGTGCGCGAGGGTATTGAGAAAGATATCAAGGAGCAAAAACAGGCGTTAGCGGGTTAACTGTCACCGTCGCGGTCATGTTTCGCTTGCATCATGCGCGTGTTTTGCCAACCTTATAGGGTGTAAAACTCAAAAGAAACATGACATGCCACCAAAAGCCCGACGTACTCCTTATGCGATCACCACGCATGGCGATACGCGTATAGATAACTATTACTGGCTGCGGGACGATTCGCGTTCCCGGCCAGAGGTGCTCGACTATTTGCACGCGGAAAATGACTATGGCCGCAAGGTCATGGCCAGCCAGCAGGCGCTGCAGGATCAGTTGCTGAATGAAATGGTGCAGCGCATTCCCCAGCGCGATGTCTCCGCACCCTGGACCAAAAACGGCTATCGTTATCGCCATATCTACGAGCCAGGTAATGAATATCCCATCTATCAGCGTCAGTCGGTGTTAAGCGCCGAGTGGGATGAATGGGATATTTTGCTGGATGCCAACCAGCGTGCTGCCCACAGCGAGTTTTATACGCTGGGGGGCATGTCGGTTTCACCCGACAACTCCATTATGGCGCTGGCGGAAGATTACCTCTCCCGTCGTCAATACGGCCTTCGTTTTCGCAATCTGGAAACCGGGAACTGGTACCCGGAGATGATTGCGAACGTTTCGCCGGATTTTGTCTGGGCGAATGATTCCGAAACCGTCTACTACGTGAAGAAACATGCCTCCACGCTGCTGCCTTATCAGGTATGGCGTCATACCGTCGGCACCAGTGCGGATGATGACGAGCTGGTCTACGAAGAGAAAGATGAAACGTTCTATGTCAGTCTGCATAAAACGTCGTCACGCCACTATGTGATCATCTTCCTCGCCAGCGCGACCACTTCTGAAGTTCTGCTCCTGGATGCCGAACTGCCTGATGCACAACCGCTCTGTTTTCTGCCCCGTCGTAAAGATCATGAGTACAGCCTGGATCACTTCCAGCACAGCTTTTACCTGCGCTCTAACCGCGAGGGCAAAAACTTTGGCCTCTATAAAACCAAAGTGCGCGATGAACGGAAGTGGGAAGTGCTCATTCCTGCACGGGATCAGGTGATGCTCGAAGGGTTTACTCTCTTCACCGACTGGCTGGTGGTAGAAGAGCGCCAGCGGGGGCTGACCAGCCTGCGGCAAATTAACCGCAAAACGCGGGAAGTCATCGGGATCGCGTTCGACGATCCGGCCTATGTCACGTGGATTGGGTTTAATCCCGAGCCGGAATCGTCCCGCTTGCGCTATGGCTACTCGTCAATGACCACGCCGGATACGCTGTTTGAGCTGGACATGGAGACCGGACAACGTCAGGTCCTTAAGCAGTCTGAGGTTAAGGGGTTTGATTCTGATAACTACCGAAGCGAACACCTGTGGGTCACTGCCCGGGATGGCGTTGAGGTGCCCGTCTCGCTCGTCTATCACAAGACGCATTTCCAGAAAGGGAAAAACCCGATCCTGGTCTACGGGTATGGATCCTACGGCTCAAGCATGGATGCCGATTTCAGCAGTAGCCGATTGAGCCTGCTCGATCGCGGCTTTGTTTTCGCTATCGCCCATGTGCGCGGTGGCGGCGAATTGGGCCAACACTGGTATGAAGACGGGAAATTCCTGAAAAAGAAAAACACCTTCAATGACTACCTCGACGTCTGCGATGCGCTAATAGAGCAGGGCTATGGCGATCCGCAGCTCTGCTTTGGCATGGGCGGCAGTGCGGGTGGCATGCTGATGGGAGCCGTCATCAATCAGCGTCCCGATCGCTTTAAGGGAATTGTCGCGCAGGTTCCGTTTGTCGACGTGGTCACCACGATGCTGGACGAGTCCATTCCGCTGACCACTGGTGAGTTTGAAGAGTGGGGGAATCCACAGGACGAGATCTATTACCGCTACATGAAAGAGTACAGTCCGTACGATAATGTGGAAGCTAAAGCCTATCCGCACATGCTGGTGACTACCGGCCTGCACGATTCGCAGGTGCAATACTGGGAGCCCGCGAAATGGGTGGCAAAACTGCGTGAGCTGAAAACCGATAACAACCTGTTGCTTCTCTGTACTGACATGGACTCCGGACACGGCGGGAAATCGGGGCGATTTAAATCGTATGAAGGGGTCGCGCTGGAGTATGCCTTTTTGATTGGCCTGGCGCAGGAAACGCTACCAGGCCGTGCCGGGAATTAAGCTTCACCCAGATAGTGCTTGAGCGTTAAGCGCAGCTCCGGGCTCATTTTGTCGAGGTTGTTGTACAGCCAGCGCAGATAGCCCGGATCTTTATCGGCGATATCGGACACCGCTTTGCCGCGGTATTTGCCAAAGGTGAAGGTGGTCAGCAGCGCCGGTCGCCCAGTAATGGTCGCCATATCATCCGGCGTCCAGCCAGAGGTATTCATAATATCTATGAGTAGCGCCGCGGTGATATAGCAGTCGTACAGGGCGCGGTGATGATGCAGCCCCTCGGGCGTTCTGACGCTGAGCTTACGGGACTTATACAGCGCCATATTGCTGTATTTGATCCCCGGCCACAGACGACGCGCCAGCTTCATGGTGCAAATCCATTCGCCGGGCATCTCGGGCAGTACCCGGCGGTCAAAGCTGGCGTTGTGCGCGACATACCACGGGCTACCGTAATAGTGCGGAATGACCTCTTCAATCCAGGGTTTATCCGCCACCATCGATTCGGTAATGCGATGAATGGCCATCGCCTGCGGGCTAATCGGGCGGTCGGGACGCACCAGATGGCTCATTGGGTTGACGATTTTTCCGTCAATGACGTCAACAGACGCCACTTCCACTATTCCACCCTGAAGATCGCAAGTTTCGGTATCGATGACGCGCAGCATTGAACGCTCCTGAGCTAAAACGCTTAGCCTAAAGGAATGATATCGCCTTGCCAACCCTGTCGGCCCAGAGATCCGGTCAATAATAGCTCGCCCTTATCCGCACGGACGATCAGCTGGCCTTTTTCATCCCACAACGCGCTACCCCCACGGGCGTTCGCCATTAACACCGCAATGGCATACTTATGTGCGAAGCGCTGTAACGTGCTGATGGACTGACGCCAGCGGTTATCCCCCACCGACTGACAGCTGGTAAACAGCGTCGCCTGCGGATCCAGATTGGGGGAATCGGCATGTGTATCAATAATCGTCAGCTGTTTATCACCCGGAACCAGGCTGGCACCGCTCCCCTGAGGGTAGCGCAGGATGCCATGCCGGGACGGTGAAAACAGGGCGAGGCCTTTTACGCGCTGACCATTCAGATCCAGGGGCAGACCGGCAATGATGGTAATCCGGTAAAGCGATGCGGCGGTCAGCAAGGGGGCAAGCTGTCCGTCATTGGGTGGGGGAGGTAAGTCCGTCGTTCCCGGTCCTGTTAACGATAGTTCAGGAAAGACCAGGAGGTCGCACTGCTGTTGTACCGCTTCTGCAACGAAACGGAGATGGTGTGCTACGTGGTCATCTACACTGTGATGCTGCCCGGCATACTGGGCGGCGGCAATATTCCATTGTGACATCGTGACTTCCTTATACACAGAGTCGCAGGATTTAAGAGTACACCTAATTTAATCAGGGTTTTCTTATCCTGGCATATTCCGCGTAAGGAAGTGTAACGAGTCGTTAAGCTTATTTCACTTTTGGTTCGTACGGTAAACGAGAGAGATTAACCGACGCGAGTCGGTGGGCAATCAAGCGTTCGCGGAACCAGTCACGCAGATGGGCGGGTTGTTCGCGTTCCACCACTTCTGCCACGATTGGCATGTTGTAACGCTCTTTAAACGCGACACCTGCGGCAGCGAGATCGACATTCACTTTATCCATCTCGTCCTGAGGAAGGGCAGCCAGATTGATCTTCATTACCTTCTCCTTTTTATGCGGCGGCAACGTTACCGCGATTGCGCGACGATGACAAGCGGAGGTGGGATGATCCTCGACTCGATTATTATACAGCGTTATTCTTTATCATACAGACATAACAAAAAGGAATGATTGCGATGGGTTTATCCGCTTCCCGCGCGGTATGCGCGCTGGCTTTTCTCTTCTCTTCCGTCACCGCGACCCCGGCGCTGGCGCACGCGCACCTTCAACAGCAAATCCCGGCAGCCGATAGTCAGGTGGTAGCCCCTCAGACGCTTACCCTGACATTTTCCGAAGGCATTGAACCGGCATTCAGCGGTGTGGTGGTGAAGGATGCACAAGGAAACGTGGTTAAAACCGGCCATATTCAGCGTGACGCGCAGAATAAGGCCCAGCTCGATGTTCCGCTGGCGCAGACGCTGGTGACCGGCACGTACCAGGTTGACTGGCATGTGGTCTCGGTTGATGGCCACAAAACCAAAGGCAGCTATCACTTCAGCGTGAAATAACATGCTGGCCTTCATCTACGTGGGGTTGCGCTTTATCCATTTCGGCGCGCTGATGCTGATTTTTGGTAATGCGCTCTATAGCGTCTGGTTTGCCCCTTCTTCCCTGCACCGTCTGATGACCCGGCGTTTTCAGGCGCAGCAGCAGATTGCGTCTCTGGTCAGTCTGTTGTCGGCGTTCCTGATGTTCATGATCCAGGCGGGGCTAATGGGCAACGGCTGGGGGGATGTGTTTAATCCGGACGTCTTGCAAAGTGTGCTGGCAACGCAGTTTGGTAGCGTCTGGCTGTGGCAAATTATCCTGGCCGTAATCACCGCCTGTGCCGCGTGGCTTGCGCCACAAAAAGGATCGCGATTATTGCTGCTCGCAATGGGGCAATTTGTCCTGCTGGCAGGCGTGGGGCATGCGGCGATGAACGACGGCGCCGTGGGGGCGATGCAGCGCATTAATCACGCACTGCATTTGCTGTGTGCCGCCACCTGGGTTGGCGGCCTCCTGCCACTGCTGTTTTGCATGCATCTGGCGAAAGGACGCTGGCAGACTGCGGCAATCTATACCATGATGCGCTTCTCTCGCGTGGGGCATTATGCCGTAGCGGGGGTAGTGCTTACCGGCGCGATCAATGGGCTCTTTATTCTGGGCATCACGGTGCCCTGGCAGACGGGGTACGTACAACTTTTGTTGTTCAAATGTGCGCTGGTGGCATTGATGGTGGTAATTGCGCTGGCGAATCGGTATTTTCTGGTGCCACGGTTTAGTGCCCACATCGGGCGCGAGCAACAGATTTTTATCAGGATGACACAGGCAGAGGTGGTGCTGGGAGCGTTGGTGCTGGCAACGGTCAGCCTGTTCGCGACCTGGGAACCCTTTTGACAAGGTTAAATAGCATATGAAAAAGACAGTACTCTCTCTCTTATTGATGGCCTGTACGGGGAGCGCTCTGGCGGCACCACAGGTTATCACCGTCAGCCGTTTTGAAGTGGGTAAGGATAAATGGGCGTTCAATCGCGAAGAGGTGATGCTGACCTGTCGTCCGGGTCATGCGCTGTATGCCATCAACCCAAGCACGCTGGTACAGTACCCGTTAAACGACGTGGCCGAGCAGCAGGTCGCCAGCGGTAAGAGCAGCGGGCAGCCCATCAGCGTTATCCAGATTGACGATCCGTCCAGCCCCGGGCAGAAGATGAGCCTTGCTCCGTTTATCGAACGCGCCGACAAGCTCTGCTAGTTTCCGGTTCCCAGTAAAAAAAACCGCAGCTGCTTGCGAAAGCACTGCGGTTTTTCATTTTTATTGATGTTTTGACGCTTTTTTTCCGACCGCTTTTACTGTGGACTGGAAAACCTGGCGTCGTCATCTATTCTTAAAAGGCAAGGCGACTTAGCCTGCATTAATGCCAACTTTTAGCGCACGGCTCTCTCCCAAGAGCCATTTCCCTGGACCGAATACAGGAATCGTATTCGGTCTCTTTTTATCTGATTGAAAGCAAAAATAAAATCCAGTTATCTACTCTCTCAGATGGGGGACTCCCGGTGAACCTCCTTTCAACATACCACACTACGGCAGGCGGAAGTCCAGCCCTTTTTGACGGTTTTGTTAAATTCTTGTATGTGGTTGGCAAAAGCAATGCGCAGGGCTAAAAGCGGGCGTTGATGGCCGTTTTGATTTCATCAAGCAGCTCAAAGCGGCGGCGGTATTCGGCCCGTTTCTTACTGGCAATCTCGTCCAGGGATTTACGCGCCATCTCTGGCGGCAGCTGCCAGCAGAAAGTTGAGCGTTTTTTGCCGTCCAGCGTTTCCCAAAACTCATCGTAGCTGGCGTGGAAATGGCGACCTTTGCTCAGGCGATAACGCAACGCGCGAAAAACATGCCCTTCATCACTGACGGCATAAATAGCGCGGATACTGGACTGCGCGACCAGCTGGAAAATGACTTCCATCAGAACGCGTTTTGGGAACAGGCCGTGGCAGGCGCGGGTGGCCTGTTTTATCACATCGCGACTGACGCCGCGGCGTGGCCCCTGAAGCCCACCGATCACCAGTACCCGTTGCCCCGCGCTGCGTGCAACGCTAAAAGTCAGGCTTGCGAGCAAGGTATTTTGGTCATCGCGCAGCCACAACGTGCTTTCACCTTCGCGCTCGGCTTTATGGGCAGAGGAGGCACTGACAGTATAGAGCACCTCATTTTTAGCTCTGAACTGCACCACAGGCTGCTCCAGAGGGCTGGTCAGCGCATGGGCGAGGGAAGGGTCTTTCAGACCATCGATCCAGTGGTAGTGGCTGACGATCGCGTCAGCACGGTCGCCGGTATTCAGACCGCGCATTAAATACTGGCGGTGGGTTTTACTGGGTAACGTAATTTGCGAGGCCAACAGTCGGTCGAAATCATCCCGGCCAGAGAGTGCCTCCAGCATGCGTCGGGTAGAAGACCAGAACAAAAGCGAGCGTAACAGGAACTTCAGTCGATACTCACGCTTTTTCCAGATAGGGCCCGGAACGCATTTTCCGTTGACCAGGTCGGAAATAATATGTGTGCGATGTGGAAAAAGCACATCGTTATGCAGGTGAGTATTGGACACGTTGAAACCTCTCTTTTTATTTAGTGCTTATTCTAAAGGGCCAATAAAAAAGGATTAATAGTGGGAGGATCTTTATTTCCGTTTGGTTTACTGTTTGTTTGGCTTTGTGATATCCGGTGCTGACATTGGCAATTTCTGATGCAGCTATACTTATTCAGGGAGGCCTTATGTATCAGCGAATCGATGGTAGTAAGTGGCGTCACGTCTGGGTTGTGAGCGATATACACGGTTGCTATCAGTGGCTGTTGGACGAACTGAAACGCCGTCACTTTAATCCTTATGAGGATTTGCTTATCTCCGTGGGGGATTTGATTGATCGTGGCCCGGATAGCGTTAAGTGCTTACAGCTCATCAATGAAAAATGGTTTCGTGCAGTACGGGGTAATCATGAACAAATGGCAATCGACAGCCTGGATAATAATGATTTCGCCCTCTGGACGCTCAATGGGGGGATCTGGTTTACGCGTCTTGATGACCTCCAGCAACAGCAGGCAATGACATTATTCGAAGCATGCCGACAGTTGCCGCATATCATTGAGATCACCTGCGCAAACGGTCTGAATGTGATCGCCCATGCCGATTATCCGGCAGCGGAATATGTCTGGCAAAAACCGGTCGATGCCCGGCGGGTGCTATGGGATCGGGATCGGTTAATGGGATTTATGGCAGGCAGAGGGCAGGGGATTTGCGGTGCGGATCATTTCTGGTTCGGTCATACGCCCGTGGATAAGCGATATGATTTTCACAACCTGCACTACATTGATACCGGCGCGGTGTTTGACGGTTATTTCACGCTGGCGCAGCTGCAGTAATAAATAACCCGCCTTCGGGCGGGTTCTCTCTGGTCAGGCAAGACGCATGACCCAGGCATCGGTTTTGCTATCGTAATGCTCGCGGTACAGGACTGAGTGTTCTCCATCAAGGATCGCCGGAACGCTGGTGTCGGCATCCCAGGCATCCAGTTGCATGCACAAATCCGGATCGGATTTGCAGGGAATACTTAACGTTCGCTCGCCCTGGGCTTCGCCGCGCAACTCTGCATCGTCGATTTCAAAAGCGCCAATACGCACGCTGGTTTTCGTCATAATGCTCTCCGGGTGTGTTGTCAAAATCTGGTATGACCAGTTTAGCCATCCATTTTTGATAGTAGACAAGGAGAGCAAATTCGCCAGTAAAAAAGTGCGCTTTTTTTAGTCAGCGCGATCGTTACCGGTAAACAGGCGACCATCGCGCACCAGCTCGCGCGGATAGCTGTTTTTCAGGCGCGAACCCACTTTCTTTGCCAGTCCCAGCGGGTATCCCTGGTACGTCACCACGACATCATCCTGAGAAGGGGGGGCTTCTGGGTACACATCGCGGCCCCGGTACCACTCTTCAGCTTCCTGATGCGTCAGCGCGAACGTATTTTCACTGCTGGCAAGCGCAATGACCGCCTCGTGCTGCCAGCGATACCCTTTGTTATGTACTTCCGCCAGGCGGATCCCGATTCGGGAAAAACGGACTTTGCCGATAAGCGGCTCAATGTTCGCCGGGAAAAGCCAAATCTCTTTATCACGCTGCCAGAGGTGGAGATCGTCGTTCCAGATCAGTCCGGCTTTGCGGGCCGCGGTGGTGACCTGCTCTGTTTCACGGCCTTTCAGCGGTGTGAAGGGGAAATTACCGACCTTAAATTTTGGTGCAGGCAGCGGGGTGATGGCGGCAGTTTTACGCAGACGGGCGACAAAAAAACCTTCGCAGTCATAAATTTGCGGGAAGACGTGGAGGAAACCTTCCGGGGTGATGGCGTCTTTGGCCGAGGCAAACAAATCATCCAGTGGCAGAAACTCAACCGCATCGGGGTATTGCGCTTGCAGCCACAGGCAGACCTCTTCGTTTTCATCACGGTTTAATGTGCAGGTGGAGTAAACCAGCGTGCCGCCCGGACGCAGGGCATGAAACGCGCTGTCAATCAGTTCGCGCTGCGTCGCGGCGATATCGAGATTGCTTTCGACTGACCAGTTTTTTAAGGCATCGGGATCTTTGCGTACCACACCTTCACCGGAGCAGGGCGCATCCAGCAGAATGGCGTCAAATGTTTCCGGCAAGGCGGTGCCAAACACGCGACCGTCGAAATGTGTCAGAGCGACGTTCTGAATGCCGCAGCGGCTGATGTTGGCATGCAGTACCTTGACGCGGCTGGCTGAAAACTCATTGGCAAGAATGGCCCCGCGGTTAGCCATGCGGGCGGCAATCTGCGTGGTTTTTGAGCCGGGGGCGGCAGCGACATCCATGACCCGTTCAGGGGCGTTGCCATCGGCAAACAGCGCAGCAACCGGCAGCATTGAGCTGGCTTCCTGAATATAAAACAGGCCGCTCAAATGCTCGGCGGTACTGCCCAGCGGCAGTGATGCTTCGTCCTCCCGTTCGATCCAGAAACCCTCTTCACACCACGGTACCGGCATAAGCTGCCAGTTGTAGGGGGATACCAGCGAAAGGAAATCGGCGACGCTGATTTTCAGCGTGTTGACGCGAATACTTCGGCGTAACGGTCGCTGACAGGCGGCGATAAAATCATCTAACGAGAGGTGAGAAGGAAGCGCCTCGCGCATCTGCGCCAGGAATTGTTCAGGAAGATATACGGAGTTTTGAGCCACGGGCACACCACAGGGAAAAGTTCAGGTGCGCAGTGTAACATAAAGGCTCCGGCGCGTTGACACCGGAGCCCTGAGATTAACGCGGCAGGGCGGTTCCCCACTCGCGCCACTCTTTAGGTTCGCTTTCGAGCAGCAGGAAGTGTTTGCCCGGCTGTGCTTTTGGCGCCAGCGGTGTACCCGGCGGCGTGGCAAAAGCAATACCACCACGAATAAACTGGTTAAAGGTGCCGGTTTTCACCACACCACCCGTCAGGCCGAAGTCCAGCGAATAGCCGGAGGCCAGCCAGAACACCGAGTTATTCCGCACCAGATGCTGGTAACGATCGCTGATGCGTAACGCCACCATCACGCGGTCGGAGAGGGTCCCGAGCGTCAGGCCGGTCACCGTTCCCACTTCAATACCGCGGAACAGGACTGGCGTGCCGATGCTAAGCGAGCCGGCTTCCGGTACCTCCACCACTATGCTCAGACCATCAAGATAGCGCGAGTCGGTGATGGTAGCTTCCTGCAACTCAAAATCACGACGCGCGTTGCCACGACCGGGTTCGACGTTGATATACGGCTGCAGGATGGTGTCGAGATGCTCGACGCCTGCGGCCGAGATCTGCGGCGTTACCACCGAGAAACGCGAGCCTGTCCGGGCGAACGTCTGCACATATTCCGGATAAAGCACCGCGGTGGCCTGCACTTCGTTACGTGCGGTGATCAGCGTCAGCTTCTGGATCTGTCCGATATCAATGCCCAGGTAGCGGATGGGCATTCCTTCCGCCAGCTTTCCGGCGTCGAAGGCATGCAGGGTAATTTGCCCGCCAACCGCACGTGCAGCGGTTTCTGACGGGAAGAGGATGCGCTTGTCACCCTTGCGCATATTGCCGCCTGCGCCGGGCAGATTATCAAAGCTAATCGCCCCGCGCAGCGCGCGGGAGAGCGGGGAAGCCTGCACGGTCAACCCGCTGCCGTTAAGCTGAACCTTTGCTCCACCTTCGGCCCAGAAGACGCTGTTTGGCGTAAGCAACTTGCGATATTCCGGCTTGATGTGCAGTTCGATATCAAAGGCGTCTGCATGTGGGCGAACGGTGATCACTTCCCCAACCTCAAACTTGCGATACAGCACGACCGAGCCTGCCTGTACGTCCGGCAGCGTCTCCGCACTCAACGTCAGCGTGGTGGTCGGCAGATCGCTCAGGCTGTTTTCAATGGCTTTATCCAGATTGGCATACAGCGGATAACTGTCACGAACAGGGCCTTTATTGCCAGGCAGGATGCGGATCCCGCCGTTCACCCACTCGCTGGCACTGGCGCCGAGAAATTCAACGCCGTCCAGCCCGACCTTGACGTCAACGCGGCTGTTAACCACGAATTTGCTGTCGCCATGCACCAGGTTGCTGTATTGCGGATCGATTGCGACGGAGAAGCTCACCCCGTTTTCCGACAGCGTACGCTCCAGCACCTGACCGACCTGCACGCCGTGTAAGATCAGCGGCTGACCGGCTTCAATACCGTAGCTTTCCGGCGCATTCAGCGTAATGGTCACCACGCCGGGTTTTTGCAGCAGGGCTTTATCCGCCGGGGCAACCACAAAGGTGTTGCTGGGCTGGCCTTCGCCGGGGATCAACTCGAAGGTACTGCCTGTCAGGAGGCTGCTGATGCTGGCATCACTCAGAGACAGTTTCGGGCTGCGCATTTCAATACGCGTTTTCTCGCGCAGAAGATCCACTACGCTTGGGTCAACCGTCATCTCCCCGGTTACGGAACCGCCCGGATTGAGCGTCATTTTGGTGAGCTGACCGACCTCCAGCCCCTGATACATCAGCGGCGTAGAACCGGCTTTTAACCCTTTGGCATCAGGCAGAGCAAGTTTGACGATCACCCCACGCTGGCTATGTGCCAGGTCGGCATACAATCCGAACGTGTCATCTGCGGTGGCAGGGCTGGAATTTTCCGGGGAGTCAAAGGCAATCGCGCCATTGACCAGCGCGGCCAGGCTTTCAAGCTTCACTTTCGCACCGCTGAGGCTTACGTCAGCATCCACGCCGGACACATTCCAGAAACGGCTGCCTTTTTTCACCAGATTGGTAAAGCGACGCTCGATTAACACATCGATGGTCACGCCCTGCTTGTTGGGGTTGATGGCGTAATCGTAAACCCGGCCCACCGGGATTTTACGGAAGTACACCAGCGAGCCGCTGTTCAGTGACCCTAAATCGGGTGCCTGCAGGTGGATCATCAGATCCCCGTTATTGAGGCGGTATTTCGGCTGTGTATCAAGCGCAACAAAGTGATCATGCGGTTCACCTTTACCCGGCATCATGCCGATATAGTTCCCGCCAACCAGCGCATCCAGCCCGGACACCCCGGCCAGAGAGGCCTTCGGCGTGACCAGCCAGAACTGCGTTTCGCTGCGCAGCGCGTCCTGCATATCGGATTTGATGCTGGCCCGTACCTGAATTTTATTCAGCCCTTTTCCAAGGGAGATATCCTGCACGGTACCCACTTCCACCCCCTGGAAACGCACGGGGGTACGTCCGGCCACAATGCCGTCGGCGGACTGGAAATCAATGGTGATGGTGCTTCCGCGATCTTCATAGCTCGTCCAGATAAGCCAGCCTGCAATCATCAGGGCGATGACAGGCAGCAACCAGAATGGCGAAATGCGGCGTTTTGTTTTAATTCTCGCTTCAGTCGGCGAAGCGGGGGTTTCCTGACTCATGTGCATCCCAAAGTAAGCGGCTATCCAGCCATTCCACAGCAAGAATAGTCAATATCACCGCAGAGCCGAAATAAAAAGCTGCGGGTCCCATTGTAAAAGCAAGTAGCTGGTCGCGGTTAATCAGCGACATCATCAACGAAATCACGAACAGATCCAACATCGACCAGCGGCCAATCCAGGTGACAAAGCGCAGGAGCAGGATACGGGTACGTAACCCTTGCTCACATTTAAAGTGAATGCTGATAAGCAGGGTAAACATCACCACCACTTTGGTAAACGGCACCAGAATACTGGCGATAAACACAATTGCCGCCACCCCTACATTGCTGTGCGCAAGAGAGATAATGCCGGAGAGGATGGTATCTTCCTGGCGTGCACCATTCACGTAAATAATGGAAATCGGCAACATATTGGCAGGGATCAGGAATACCAAAGAGGCAATCAGTGCGGCCCAGCACTTTTGCAGGCTGTTGTTGCGCCGCAGCCTCAAAGGAATATGGCAACGTGGACAGCGGCCGCGCGCGTCAGGCAGCCCGGTGTAGTGGCAACCCAGACAGACCCGGAGGTTTTCATCCGGGCGTGTGGCAGGGCGCTGAGGGTAAAAACGTTCCCAGAGTTGCTCAACGTTCAGATGGATTAACGTCAGGATACTGAGCAATACCAGACAGATAAACGCAAAGAGTCCGACGCCTGGCTGCAGAAACGCGTAGTCCTGTACTTTGATTGACGCCACGGCGACACCCACAAGATAGATATCCAGCATGACCCACTCTTTGAGTTTATCCAGCATCAGCAACACCGGTCGCAGGTTCATCCCCAGAATATTGCCGAGCCATAGATAGGCAATCGCCGCAACCAGGACCAGCGGCGCGCCAACGGTGCAAAAAAGCACCATGGCTGCGGTCACAGGATCGCCCTGGCGCGTCATTTGCCAGATCCCCTGCAGCACGTTGGCATCAATACGCACGCCGAGCAGGTAGAGCTTCAATAGCGGCTCGCTCCAGGCAAAAGGCATCAACAGCAACATGGTGACTGCCATGGCGGCGAGGCGGGTTAATGACCAGTCGCGCCCGTCACGAATTTTGGCATCGCAGCGGGGACAAAAGGCGCTTTGATGCGATTTCATCTTCGGCAACATAAAAAGCGTATCGCACTGGGGGCAACGCTGATAATGTGCACGAGGCAAAGCTTCGCTTACCGTATGGACAGTTATCTTTTTTGTCGGCGTGATTTTGGTTGTTTTTAAGGCCATCGGTTGCGCACAAATAAGTATTGTTGAACGTTATATTAACTCATGAACGGATTCATCTTGAGCATGAGCGCATTTAATGCTTATTTTAATAGGCTATGCGGTAATTTTGTAAGACAACTAAGTGATTGAAGAATGAACAAAACAGAATTCTACGCGGATCTGAACCGCGATTTTAAGGCATTGATGGCGGGTGAGACCAGCTTCTTAGCCACTCTGGCAAATACAAGTGCATTACTCTTTGAACGTCTGACCGAGGTAAACTGGGCCGGTTTTTACCTTCTTGAAGGCGAAACGCTGGTGCTGGGGCCTTTCCAGGGGAAACTCGCCTGCGTGCGTATCCCTGTGGGACGCGGCGTATGCGGAACGGCTGTCGCCAAAAATGCGGTGCAGCGTGTAGAGGACGTTCACGCGTTTGACGGTCACATCGCCTGCGATGCCGCCAGTAATTCTGAAATCGTGCTGCCGCTGGTGGTAAAAAATCAGATTATTGGCGTTCTGGACATCGACAGTACGGCCTTCAGTCGCTTTACAATCGAGGACGAACAGGGGCTGCGCGAGCTGGTGGCGAATCTGGAAAACGTTCTTGCAGCAACCGATTATCAAAAATTCTTTGCGAGCGTCGCAGGATAATCAACGGATAACGTAGCATTTACTGATAGCGTCATTATAATGACGCCTGTTCATGCCTGCGCTTGTTGGCAACGTCCGTTGTAATCAGGAAATTTCATGGAAAATCAACCTAAGTTGAATAGCAGTAAAGAAGTTATCGCATTTCTGGCCGAGCGTTTCCCACAGTGCTTCAGCGCTGAAGGTGAAGCTCGTCCCCTGAAAGTCGGTATTTTTCAGGATCTGGTGGCACGCGTTGAGGGGGAAATGAACCTCAGCAAAACTCAGCTGCGCTCCGCCTTACGTCTTTATACTTCGAGCTGGCGTTACCTGTACGGTATCAAACCGGGCGCGACCCGTGTGGATCTTGACGGCAACCCATGTGGTGAGCTGGACGAGCAGCACGTAGAGCACGCGCGTAAGCAGCTAGAAGAAGCCAAAGCACGCGTTCAGGCACAACGTGCAGAACAGCAGGCGAAAAAACGCGAAGCCGCTGCGGCAAACGGCCAGGAAGAAGCGCGTCGTCGTGAACGTAAGCCGCGTCCTGCACCGCGTCGCAACGAAAATAACGATCGCAAACCGCGTGCTGACAAACCAGCTGCTAAAGCCCCTCGCGCACCTCGTGAAGAGCAGCGCCACACTCCGGTTTCAGACATCAACGCCCTGAGCGTGGGTCAGGCACTGAAGGTAAAAGCGGGCAACAATGCAATGGACGCCACCGTACTGGAAATCACCAAAGATGGCGTTCGTGTACAGCTGACTTCTGGTATGTCAATGATTGTACGCGCAGAACACTTGTTGTTCTGAAACGGAGGCCAAGCCTGGCATGAACACTTTTTTTAAGCTCACCGCGCTGGCGGGCCTGTTTGCCATAACAGGTCATGCTTTCGCAGTGGACGATATTACGCGTGTTGATCAAATTCCGGTTCTCAAGGAAGAGACGCAGCACGCGACGGTGAGCGAGCGTGTGACGTCACGTTTCACCCGTTCGCACTATCGTCAGTTCGATCTCGATCAGGCCTTTTCGGCCAAAATCTTCGACCGCTATCTGAACTTGCTGGATTACAGCCATAACGTACTGCTCGCCAGCGATGTCGAGCAGTTCGCAAAACGTAAATCCGACGTTGGTGATGAGCTGCGTTCCGGCAAGCTGGATCTGTTCTACGATCTGTATAACCTGGCACAAAAGCGCCGTTTTGAACGTTATCAGTATGCGCTGAAAGTGCTGGAACGTCCGATGGACTTCACCGGCAACGACACCTTTAATCTGGATCGCAGTAAAGCGCCCTGGCCGAAAGACGAAGCCGAGCTGAACGCGCTGTGGGACAGCAAAGTGAAGTACGACGAACTGAGTCTCAAGCTCACTGGCAAAGATGAGAAAGAGATCCGTGACACGCTGACGCGCCGTTACAAGTTTGCCATTCGTCGTCTGGCACAAACCAACAGCGAAGATGTTTTCTCGCTGGCAATGACTGCCTTTGCCCACGAAATCGACCCGCATACCAACTATCTCTCCCCGCGTAACACCGAACAGTTCAATACCGAAATGAGCCTGTCTCTGGAAGGTATCGGCGCGGTGCTGCAGATGGACGACGATTACACTGTGATCAACTCCATGGTCGCGGGTGGCCCGGCATCAAAAAGCAAAGCGATAAGCGTAGGCGATCGTATTGTCGGTGTAGGCCAAACCGGGCAGAACATGGTGGATGTCATCGGCTGGCGTCTGGACGATGTGGTTGCGCTGATCAAAGGTCCGAAAGGCAGCAAAGTTCGTCTTGAAATTCTGCCTGCTGGGAAAGGCACCAAAACCCGTATCGTTACCCTGACCCGTGAGCGTATTCGCCTTGAAGACCGCGCGGTGAAAATGTCGGTGAAAACCGTCGGTAAAGAGAAGGTGGGTGTACTTGATATCCCTGGCTTCTACGTAGGGCTGACCGATGATGTGAAAGTGCAGTTGCAGAAGCTTGAGAAGCAGAACGTCAGCAGCGTAATCATCGATCTGCGCAGCAACGGAGGTGGCGCGCTGACAGAAGCCGTTTCTCTGTCTGGCCTGTTTATCCCGTCTGGTCCGGTGGTGCAGGTACGCGATAACAACGGTAAAGTCCGTGAAGATGCCGACAATGATGGCGTGGTCTACTACAAAGGCCCGCTGGTGGTGCTGGTCGATCGCTTCAGTGCGTCAGCGTCTGAAATCTTTGCCGCGGCAATGCAGGATTATGGCCGCGCGCTGATTGTTGGCGAGCCGACCTTTGGTAAAGGTACCGTTCAACAGTATCGTTCCCTGAATCGTATCTACGATCAGATGCTGCGTCCGGAATGGCCTGCGCTGGGCTCTGTCCAGTACACCATTCAGAAGTTCTACCGTGTGAATGGCGGCAGTACGCAGCGTAAAGGCGTGACGCCAGATATCATGATGCCGACAGGCACGGAAGAGACGGAAACGGGCGAGAAGTTTGAAGATAACGCGTTGCCGTGGGACAGCATCAATGCCGCGACATACGTGAAAGCCGGTGATATGACGCAGTTTGGTCCGCAATTGCTGAAAGACCATAACGAGCGCATCGCGAAAGATCCTGAATTCCAGTACATCATGAAGGACATTGCGCGTTTCAATGCTCTGAAAGAAAAAAGGAATATTGTTTCTCTGAACTACGCTCAGCGTGAGAAAGAGAACAATGAGGATGACGCAACGCGTCTGGCGCGTATCAACGATCGCTTCAAACGTGAAGGCAAGCCTCTGCTCAAAAAACTGGACGATCTGCCTAAAGATTACCAGGAGCCGGATCCGTACCTGGACGAGACGGTCCATATCGCGCTTGACCTGGCGAATCTGGAAAAAGAGAAGCCCGCCGAGCAACCCGCTCCGGCTAAATAATCTCCCAACAGGCACAAGAAATTGTGCCTGTTTCTTTTTGTTCTGCATCCTTCCGTCAGGCAGATTTCCAATTGTGTAAAGTTGTGTCTTTCTGGTGACTTACGCCCGCCGTATGCTTGAAAATAGCCACAATACCCATACGATGTGGGTAATCGCATAGTGCGTTTTGTTAAACTGAGGTTAAAAGAAAATTATGATGCGAATCGCGCTCTTCCTGCTCACCAACCTTGCGGTGATGGTGGTTTTCGGGCTGGTGCTAAGCCTGACAGGAATTCAGTCGAGTAGCGTTCAGGGTCTGTTGATTATGGCGCTGCTGTTTGGTTTTGGTGGCTCTTTTATTTCACTGCTGATGTCGAAGTGGATGGCGCTGAAGTCGGTAGGTGGTGAGGTTATTGAACAGCCGCGTAACGATATGGAGCAGTGGCTGATGAATACGGTGGCTCAGCAATCTAAGCAGGCCGGGATCGCCATGCCGCAGGTTGCCATTTACCATGCGCCGGATATTAATGCCTTCGCCACGGGTGCCCGTCGCGATGCGTCACTGGTTGCGGTGAGTACCGGGCTGCTGCAAAACATGAGCCGTGACGAAGCCGAAGCGGTTATCGCGCACGAAATCAGCCATATCGCGAACGGTGACATGGTGACCATGACGCTGATTCAGGGCGTGGTGAACACCTTTGTTATCTTTATTTCCCGTATTCTGGCGCAGATTGCGGCTGGCTTTATGGGGGGTAACCGCGATGAAGGTGAAGAGAGCAACGGTAACCCGCTGATCTACTTCGCGGTATCGATGGTTCTGGAGCTGGTGTTCGGCATTCTGGCCAGCATCATCACCATGTGGTTCTCCCGTCACCGTGAATTCCACGCGGATGCCGGCTCTGCGAAACTGGTAGGTCGTGAGAAGATGATTGCTGCCCTGCAGCGTCTGAAAACCAGCTACGAGCCGCAGGAAGCGAACAGCATGATGGCATTCTGCATCAACGGTAAATCAAAATCGTTAAGCGAGCTGTTTATGTCTCACCCGCCGCTGGATAAACGTATTGAAGCGCTGCGTAGCGGGGAATACCTGAAGTAACGCTGAAGGTTGAACATGAGCCGGGCTGGAGGCAACTCCACCCGGCTTTTTTTATGCCTGCACGCTGGGCTGAGTGACGCGCAGGCCGCTGACGATCGCGGCAAGGGTGGCCAGTGTGCCTGCGGTAATGAGCGCAAGGTGATTACCGTTTTGCCCGGCGAGGTTAAACATCAGGGCGACCAGTGCCGCACCGGTGCTTTGTCCAAGCAGGCGAGCGGTACCCAACATGCCACTGGCTCCTCCGCTGCGATGGCGCGGTGCGGAGGTGATAATGGTGTGATTATTCGGCGACTGGAACAGGCCAAAACCGGCTCCGCAGAGGATCATGCGCCAGATAATATCCAGATCTGTGGGTGACGACGGAAGCAGTGCCAGCGCAAACAGGCCTGCCGCCATCACCGCCAGCCCCAGCGCGCCCAGTAATCCTGCATGTACGCGCTCTATGAGATAACCTGCCAGCGGTGCCATCACCATCGTCGCCAGCGGCCACGGGGTGAGCAGGAGTCCGGTCTCCACTTCAGAACGTCCTATTACGCTCTGCAGGAAGAAAGGCAGAGAGACAAGGGCCAGCATCTGGGCGCAGAACGAACAAATTGACGTGCATATTGAGAGTGAAAACAGGGGAATACGTAGCAGATCGACGGGCAGTAACGGCACCGGTAACGAGAGCTGGCGGCGAACGAAGAAGACGCCAATCACCAGCAGGGCAGCGATTTCTGTGGCGGTCAGCCAAATGGACTGACCCTGCGCAAAGCCGCTCAGGGCTGTAATCAGCAGGCCAAAGGTCAGCGCATTCATCACCGCACTGGCGATGTCAAAACGGGGCATGGTGCTTTTGGGGCCGTTCCCCGGCAGATAGCGCAGGGCAAAGAAGAGGGCAATAATACCCAGCGGTACATTGATGGCGAACAGCCATTGCCATGAGGCGACAGACAGTATGGCCGCCGCAATGGTCGGCCCGGCCGCCGAAGATACTGCCACAATGAAGGAGTTAATCCCCATTCCCCGTCCCAGATGACGTTGGGGATAAATTAAGCGGATCAATGCGGTATTGACACTCATCAGTGCCGCACCACCAAAACCCTGCGCAATGCGTGCCAGCGTCAGAGTATGCAGCGAATCAGAGAGGGCACAGAACAGCGAGGTCAGGGTAAACACCGCCAGCCCGCACTGATAGACCCGTCGGTAGCCGAACATATCCCCCAGAAAAGAGAAGGAGAGCAATGACACCACGATCGCTATCTGATAGGCGTTAACGATCCAGATAGAGCTGGCGGGTGAGGCATGCAGATCGCTGGCAATGGTGGGCAAGGCAACATTGGCAATTGCGCCGTCGAGTACGGCCATCGAAATACCGATGATAATCGTAGCGATAGCGCCATACCGCTGGGGTAAAGGCAGACCATCGGGCAGTTTTTTTTCCATGGTGAATAAATAGCTCAGTGTGAAATTATTCTCAAGGTAACTATTTTAGCACCGTTAACAGCGCTTTATGTCGCAGATTTGTAACGAAGTAAACGCGGATTGATTGCAGCAGGCATGACGGGAATTTATAATAAAAACCGGTTCTGATTTTTATAAAACACTCTCTATGAGGTGATGAATGGCAATTGCAGATTTGGATAAACAACCCGATTCTGTTTCTTCCGTGCTGAAGGTGTTTGGCATCCTGCAGGCGCTCGGAGAAGAGCGTGAAATTGGTATTACAGAATTGTCGCAGCGTGTGATGATGTCGAAAAGCACCGTTTATCGCTTTTTGCAAACCATGAAGTCACTGGGGTATGTTGCGCAGGAAGGCGAGTCTGAAAAATATTCTCTGACGCTGAAACTGTTCGAATTAGGTGCCCGTGCGCTGCAAAACGTTGACCTGGTGCGTAGTGCAGATATCCAGATGCGTGAGCTCTCTCGTCTGACCAAAGAAACCATTCACCTGGGTGCTCTGGATGAAGACAGCATTGTTTACATCCATAAAATTGACTCAATGTATAACCTGCGCATGTATTCCCGCATTGGTCGCCGCAATCCGCTTTACAGTACCGCTATCGGTAAAGTGCTGCTGGCCTGGCGCGACCGTGAAGAAGTGAAGCAGATTCTGGATGGGGTGGAGTACAAACGCAGTACCCAGCGTACCATCACCAGCACGGACGAACTGCTGACGGTGCTTGATAAGGTACGTGAGCAGGGCTATGGCGAAGATAACGAAGAGCAGGAAGAAGGGCTGCGCTGCATTGGTGTGCCGGTATTTGACCGCTTTGGTGTGGTGATTGCGGGCTTGAGTATCTCCTTCCCGACGCTGCGCTTCTCAGAAGAACGTCTGCATGAGTATGTTGCTATTCTTCATACCGCCGCGCGTAAGATTTCTGAGCAGATGGGCTATAACGCGTATCCGTTTTAACCCCTCTCAGCATAAAAAAACGCCGCAGACATTGCGGCGTTTCTTATCGGTCGTAAAAAAGGGTAATTAACCGTTATCAATGACGACAGAAGTTTTACGCAGAACCGGGCAGTTGGTTAAACCGATGATCCCGCTATCAGAATGCAGGTACTGGGCGGTGCTCATTCCCTGGGCGGTCAGGTATTTACACTGGATACCTAATCCAGCTGCGTTTTCGGTGCTCCCCACAAGCACGCCATATCCGGTTAATAAAAGGCCAATCCATACTACGGCCAGTGCAATAATTGTTCGAATGATTAAATGCATCATTGCCTCTTTATCTTTGTTGTCATGCCTCAAGACTAAACGGTTTACTCTATGAAACAAGTGCATGATTCTGAAAAGGGCTTACAGGCGTTACAGTTAGTCCTTGTTTAAGATAACCGTGATAACCTGTATGCAACAGGTGTTAAGACGGAGTGTGGAGTGAAAAAAATACGCTGGGTAATTCTGGTTATCGTGCTGATTGCATGCGTGGTGTTGTGGACGCAGACGATCAATGTGATGTGCGATCAGGATGTACAGTTTTTTAGCGGCGTTTGCGCAATCAATAAGTTTATTCCGTGGTAACAGGCATTTTTTCTTAAGGTGATTTCCTTCCTTCGCGCCAGTGGTAAAATGCGTGTTTTTATTGAGGTGGTGAAATGGGTGAGTTACTGAATTCAGGGCTGCTGAATATGGCATCCCTGATAGTTTCTGTCGTTGTTTTGCTGGTGGGACTTGTCATCTGGTTTTTCGTGAACCGCGCGAGCTCCCGGACGAACGAGCAGATCGAACTGCTGGAAGCGCTGCTCGATCAGCAAAAGCGTCAGAATGCGCTGTTACGCCGTCTGTGTGAGGCTAACGAACCGGAAGAGAAAGAAACGGCGAAAGAGGCTGCTGCGGAAGAGAGCGACGACAAAGACGACTTTATCCGTCTGGTGGCAGAGCGTTAATCTTTCTGACCTGGGAGGTGGTTGTGGTCTGGAAAAATCCCTGGTATGACCCCTCCCTGAAACACCACACCCCGAACGGTTTTCAGAATACCCAACCTGGTGGGCATCAGCCCGGTGACCTTGATCGCTGGCGTAAAGCGCGTAAAGAGGCCGGTTTGCCTAAACCTCCGGCACTCGGTTATGAGGCGTTTATCCACCAGTGGTGGCAACCTGTCGCGCTAAATCAACCCCTTGAAGATGGGGTATGGTGGCTGGGGCATGCGAGTATGCTGCTGCAAATGGACGGCAATACTCTTCTCACCGACCCGGTGTTTTCCCGACGCGCCTCTCCCGTACCGTTCCTGGGGCCCCTGCGCAGAACGCCTCCCGCTCTCTCTGTGGAACAACTCACGCAGCTTGATGCAGTGGTTATCTCCCACAATCATTACGATCACCTTGATGATGCGACCATTCGCCGTATCCTGAAGCGCTTTCCCGACGTCAGTTTCTTCGTGCCGTTAGGACTTGCACAGTGGTTTCGCCGCCGGGGAGCAAGGCGCATCGTTGAGCTCGACTGGTGGCAGAGTATCACCTGGCAGGGGATAACCCTGACCGCCGTTCCGGCACAGCACTGGAGCATGCGAACATTCTGGAACCGCAATCGCTCTCTGTGGTGTGGCTGGGTCTTTGAGGGGCGACACCGCCGTTTCTGGTTTAGCGGCGATACGGGCTACTCTCCGGAGCTGCTTTTGATCCCGGAACGATTGGGCAAGATCGACGCCGCCGCGTTGCCCATTGGCGCCTATGCACCAAGATGGTTCATGGCGGTACACCATATGGATCCGCAATCTGCCGTCGCATTGTGGCAGCAGCTGGGGAGTCCCTTAGCTTTTCCCATTCACTGGGGCGTGTTTGAACTGGCGGATGAATCACTTGATGAACCTGTCAGAGAGTTAACTGACGCGCTTGTTAATTTAGCACCGGTTAATAATTCCTTCAGGATACTGAAAATTGGTGAATATTTATCCTTGTAAGCGAAGCGATGATTTGTTGCATATATTCTGCTATTAAAGCCACATATCTAATGTTTTATTTTTATCGAAACGTTTTGCTTGCCTTCTTTTGAGGCAGAGTCATAAAAATTTCATTATTTTGGTGCATAACGTTTTTATTATCTGGTGATTTTTAACTCAGTTGCGCTGGGCTTATTAGCTGTGTATTTTCTTTGTAACAATACAGTTGCGTTACAATGATTTGAGCATAACTTTTCACAAAATGTTCTAAATCAATCACTGTTTCCGGCTTTCTTTCGTAGGTTGCTGGACGCATTGTAATGATTGAGCTATGTTAAAAAAGTCTTTGATTACAGCGGGTGTGAAAGCAACGTTGAGTCTGTATAAGGACGAGAATCGGTTTGTATGCGGTAAGCATAAATGTGCAAATCCTTACAGGCTGTGTTCGAATTTGTGCGGCGGATCGAGACATGTTTAAAAATGGCTTGCCATATTAAACATAGTGTGTGATAACACGTTTTGGGTCAAACGAGGTACAGTTCTGTTTATGTGTGGCATTTTCAGTAAAGAAGTCCTGAGTAAACACGTTGTCGTTGAATACCGCTTCTCTGCCGAACCTTATATTAGTGCCTCAAGCAGTAATGTCTCAGTTTTATCTCAGTCAATGCCTGCGGGCTAAGAAAACACTCTAAGGAATTTTGCAAATGGCAAAGATTAAAGGTCAAGTTAAGTGGTTCAACGAGTCTAAAGGTTTTGGTTTCATTACTCCTGCTGACGGCAGCAAAGACGTGTTCGTACACTTCTCTGCAATCCAGGGTAACGGCTTCAAAACTCTGGCTGAAGGCCAGAACGTTGAGTTCGAAATTCAGGATGGCCAGAAAGGCCCAGCTGCAGTTAACGTAACTGCTATCTGATCGAACCGCTGCTGACTGAAGCGCGTAGCACTTCAATCTCAGACATAAAGCCTCGCAAACGCGGGGCTTTTTTATATGCCTTATCTTTCAAAATATTACCATCCCTGTCTCTGTTAGTACCTTGTTGCAAAGCTACGAGATTATTAGCACTGTTTTCCCCCCTCCACAGCGGCTTTTCCCGTTAAATCAGGGCGTTGTTCAACAGCCCTGGGGTTCAGGTGAAGAAGAAAATGATACCGAGTGCCGGCAGTTTCACCCCGGCACGTTTTGCTCTGCTCTGTTTTGCTATTTTTTGCAGCCTGGCATTTTTACTGGGACGCGTTGCCTGGCTGCAGATTATTAAACCTGACAATCTGGTAAAACAGGAAGATATGCGATCGCTGCGTGAGGTGGCGATTGATGCACCGCGTGGCATGATCATGGATCGTGAAGGCCGTCCGCTGGCGGTGAGTGTGCCCGTCAGGGCCGTCTGGGCCGATCCCAAAACGGTGCTGGCAAAAGGTGGGGTTGGGTTTGATGACCGCTGGCAGGCGCTGGCCAGTGCGCTGCATCTCTCCCTCAGCACGCTGGCATCGCGTATTAACAGCAATCCACAGGGGCGCTTCATTTACCTTGCCCGTCAGGTGGATCCTGCTCAGGCGCAGTGGATCGATAAACTCAATTTGCCGGGCATCAACCTGCGCGATGAGTCCCGGCGTTTTTATCCGGCAGGCCATGTGGCCGCAAACCTTATTGGTTTCACCAATATTGATGGCCAGGGCATTGAAGGCGTAGAGAAGAGCTTCAACGCGCAACTTATGGGTAAGGCCGGAGTCAGGCAGGTGAGGGAAGACCGCTATGGGCACGTGGTGGAAAACCTGACGGAAGTGGCGCCGGTACCCGCACATAATATCCAGTTGAGCATTGACGAGCGGCTGCAAACCATCACCGAGGACGCGCTTGATAATGCGGTGGCCTGGAATAAAGCCGAGTCGGGTGCATCGGTCCTGATCAATATCCCCACAGGGGAAATACTCGCCATGGCGAGCTATCCCGATTTCAACCCAAACAACCGTGAAGGTGCAACGTTAAACGATTTTCGTAATCGTGCCATTAGCGATACCTTCGAACCCGGCTCCACCGTTAAGCCGCTGGTTCTGATGACGGCATTGCAGCAGGGGCTGGTGCAACCGGACAGCGTCATTGATACCCATCCGTATACCCTTGACGGTCACCGTATCCGTGATGTGGGTTACTATCCGGAACTGACGATGACCGGGATCCTGCAAAAATCGAGCGACACCGGTGTATCCCGTCTCTCTCTGGCGATGCCCATCCAGCATCTTATCGATACCTACCGGAACTTTGGCTTTGGCACCAATACCGGGCTGGGTTTAACGGGCGAAAGCTCAGGGTTACTGCCGCAGCGTAAATTCTGGAGTCAACTCGACAGGGCAACCTTTGCCTTCGGCTATGGCCTGATGGTGACGCCCCTTCAGCTGGCCCATGTCTACGCCACCATTGGCGGGTATGGGCTTGAGCGTCCGCTCTCGATCACCCGTATCGATCCGCCGGTGATAGGCCACAGAGTCATGCCAGAAGAGATTGCCCATGAAGTGGAACACATGATGGAAAGCGTGGCGCTTCCGGGCGGCGGAGGGGTTAAAGCCGCGGTACGGGATTACCGTGTGGCGGTCAAAACCGGTACAGCGAAGAAGATTGATGACAGTGGCAAGTACGTCGATAAGTATGTCGCCTATACCGCAGGCGTTGCGCCTGCCAGCGACCCGCGTTTTGCGCTGGTGGTAGTCATAAACGATCCGCAGAACGGTGCCTATTATGGTGGTGCCGTTTCAGCGCCCGTTTTCAGTGAGATCATGGGGAATGTGCTGCGCCTGGAGAACGTGAAACCGGATGGCTTGCCGGCTGATTCCGGCCACCTTATCGTCATGCATTAACCCAGGCGTTTTATAACGGGGCGAATAGCGGTACACTTCGCCCTTTGATTTATGCCCCGGAGTTGTCATGCCCTTCAGTTGCCCCCTTTGTCACGCGCGCCTGACGCGTTCTGAGAAAAGTTATGCGTGTCCGCAGGGACATCAGTTTGATATGGCGAAAGAGGGGTATGTGAATCTTCTGCCGGTACAGCATAAACGCTCCCGCGATCCGGGCGACAGCGCAGAGATGATGCAGGCGCGACGTGCCTTTCTGGATGCCGGACATTACAAGCCGCTAAGAGAGAGTGTCGCTCAGCTGCTGGACCACACGCTGACGCAGAGTGCCTCCGCTCTGCTGGATATCGGCTGTGGTGAAGGGTATTACACCGCAAGGTTTGCCGAGATTGCCGCCGGGAAGGGCGCGCAGACGACGGGTCTGGACGTGTCGAAAGCGGCGATTCGCGCAGCGGCAAAACGCTACGCGGGGGTGATGTTCTGCGTGGCCTCAAGCCACCGGCTGCCGTTTGAAGATGCCAGCATGGATGCCGTTGTGCGTATTTATGCTCCCTGTAAGGCAGAAGAGCTGGCCCGGGTGGTAAAACCCGGCGGCTGGGTGATAACCGTCACGCCTGGACCACGTCATCTGATGGAGCTGAAAGGGCTGATTTATGACGAGGTTCGCCTGCATGCTCCCCATTCAGAACAACTGGCTGGTTTTGTGCTCAGGCAGGAAGAAACCGTAGCGTATGAGATGGATCTGAAAGGGGATGAAGCCGTGGCGTTACTGCAAATGACGCCGTTTGCCTGGCGGGCAAAACCGGCTGTCCGGGAGACGCTGGCTGCACAGGCCACGTTTCGCTGCCAGACGGATTTCAGCATCCACTGCTGGCAGCGCGAAGGTTAACCCGCGAAGTGTACCCAGAGAATTTGGGCACCAATACCGATTAACACGATCCCGCCCAGGATCTCGGCTCGCTTACCCAGCAGCGGGCCGATAAAACGGCCAACCATCATGCCCAGGGTGGACATAATCAGTGTGGCGCAACCAATGGCCAGCGCGGTGGCAATGATATTCACCTGCAGGAAGGCCAGACCAACACCGACGGCCATCGCGTCAAGGCTGGTGGCAATTGCGGTGGTGACCAGCAGCCAGAAACCGTGGCGGTGCTGAGGCTCTTCATCTTCATCGCTGTTGCCACGGAATCCTTCAATCACCATTCGTCCGCCGAGGAACACCAGCAGGACAAATGCAATCCAGTGGTTCCACTCCAGCACCAGCTGGCTGGCCAGCATACCCAGGCCCCAGCCGATAAGCGGCGTCAGCGTTTCGATAGCACCGAATATCAGACCTGTGCGCAGCGCTTCAGAAAATTTGGGTTTGTGCAGAGTGGCGCCTTTACCGATGGAAGCTGCGAAAGCATCCATGGACATGCCGAAAGCGAGAAGAATGGTGGCGGAGATGTTCATACAAGCGTCCAGACCGGGAGATATCCATATGACACATCACTGCCCCCAGTAAACAGCAGTTGATGTATCTATGGTCTCGCCTGACCGTCGCACAATGATGTGCAGAAAACGATCCGTACGCGCCACGTTTTTCAACGAGTATGTTGACACGTACATTTCCTGCGAACAGGAAATTAGCTACTCCCCAACGACGGGCGCAACCTTAACATATTTTGAGAATATAAAACAACAACGGTGGGCTATTATTTTATTGGGTTGTTGATAACGATTTTCATTTAGATTTAAGCGTGAATATATCGTTAATAAATAGAGGTAAATTAAAGAACGGAATATAGCACTGGCTATATTGTGTGCGCGAAAAGAAACACAAAATATAGCCAATGCTATAATTTTAACTTATTGAGTTTTAAGGAGTAATTTGTATATCTTTTCCAGGTCATCAATATTTTTAACCCGGATAAGCAGGCGGCGCTGTTCTAATTGCATGACCAGCACGCCATCTTCGGATAAATTCATCTCTTTAATGCGGTTATATTCTATCCATACATTGGCAAAGAAAAATCCGCGGCTTTTAAAAATGATTTTGGGCACGCGGATCCAGAACAGGTAGATCGCCATTAATGCCAGCGCACATAATAACCATGTGGTTAATATTGCACCATGACTGGTCACGTTATTGTAAATAAGAATGGCAACGAGGCCCGCGAAGATAAACGCATCAACGCGCCCGCGTCGCAAAAGGGGAAGGGTTAGCAGCGTCTCGCCGTGGCGGCGGGGCATGATGAACTCGTCATAGATGGCGTAAGCAAGAAGGGCAACAATAAACAAAACCAGTACGATATCCGTGACAGTCATTCATCCTCCAGATAAAAAAACCGGGGGCAAGCCCCCGGCAGTTAATGCACGTTCTTACAGACCCAGCAGGCCGACAGCGTAGCCCGCGATACCGATGACGAAGAAGCCAACGATGATCCACAGTGGGTTGACTTTCTTACGCAGCAGCCACATACAGGCGAAGGTCAGCAGCAGCGGCACCAGGCCAGGCATCAGTTGGTCGAGGATGGTCTGCACGGTGGTGACACGGGTTTGCCCATCCTGTCCGGTGATGGTTGAAAGCACCAGTGGGATGTTCACGTGCGTCCACTTGTTAACCAGTGCCCCCATCACAAACAGGCCGAGGATTGACGCCCCCTCAGTCAGTTTTTGCAGGAAGCCGCCGCCCATATCTTTAACGATATCCACCCCTTTACGGTAACCGTACGCCACGCCGTAGTAACGGGTCAGCAGACGCACCGCATTGAACAGGATGAAGAACAGCAGTGGACCGAGCAGGCTGCCGCTCATCGCGATACCCGCCCCCAGCGCGGCAAAAACCGGGCGAACCGTACCCCAGAAGATCGGGTCACCTACGCCTGCCAGCGGCCCCATCAGACCGACTTTGATACCGTTGATGGCACCATCGTCAATCTCTGCGCCGTTTGCACGCTGCTCTTCCATCGCCAGGGTAACGCCCAGAACCGGAGCTGCTACGTAAGGATGGGTGTTAAAGAATTCCAGGTGACGCTTAATCGCCTGACGACGTGCTTCGTTGTTCTCCGGATAGAGGCGTTTGATCGCCGGTACCATGGAGAAGCAGAAGCCCAGGGCCTGCATACGTTCGAAGTTCCATGAACCCTGAAACAGGTTAGAACGGATGAACACGCCACGAATATCACCCGGAGTGAGTTTCTTCTCAGGGGTAGTTTTAGTCATATCAACCATTTCGCTCACCTGTTAGTCCAGTTCGTTATCGAGATCGTTATTACCAGCAGCCTGCGCTGGGGCACCCGCAACGCGGTTATATTTCGGGCTGAGCTGGATGTAGAGAATCGCCATCACCGCACCAATCACACCGAGAGCAACCAGGTTGAAGTTGGTGAAGGCGGCGGTCACGAAGCCCAGGTAGAAGAATGGCATCAGGTAGCCTGCGCGCATCATGTTGATGACCATCGCATAACCGACCACCACGATCATCCCGCCGGCGATGTTCAGACCGCTGGTAACCACTTCAGGGATCGCGTTGAGCATGCCCTGAACTTCGCTGGTCCCCACGGAGATTGCGACGATAACGGCCGGAATAGCGATACGCATCGCCTGCAGGAACAGGGACGAGACGTGGATCCAGGAGAGCGCCGTAAGATTGCCGTTTTCGGCCGCCTTATCCGCCGCATGCTGGAAAGCCACGGTGATAGTACGAACGATAATGGTCAGTACCTGGCCTGCCGCGGCCAGCGGAATAGCCAGTGCGATACCGGCACCAATGCTTTGATGACCGGCAATAACCAGCACGGTCGAAATAATGGACGCCAGCGCGGCATCGGGCGCAACTGCCGCACCGATGTTCATCCAGCCGAGGGCGATCATTTCCAGGGTACCACCGATGATGATACCGGTTTTCATATCACCGAGAACGGCACCAATCAGCGTACAGGCCACCAGAGGACGGTGGAACTGAAATTCATCAAGTACGGATTCCATACCCGCAATACACGCGACGATGAACACCAGCACAATCTGAAGAGTGGTAATCTCCATTGTACTTCTCCTATTGCATAAGCTTTATGTGAAAAACCGGCGCGGGCTTATTTCCCAACTTTGCCGATCAAATCCATCATTTTCAGTTTCGGGTCCGTGGAAACCTTACGGGCTTCCAGTTCAATACCGCGAGCATTCAACTTGTTGAATGCCTCGATATCCTTCGCATCGACTGAAATCGCGTTGTTGACCTGCGTTTTGCCCTGACGGAATGCCATACCACCAATGTTAACGGAGGTGATTTTCACGCCGCCTTCAACAATGCGCTCGACGTCTGTCGGGTTAGTGAACAGAAGCATGACGCGTTCACCGGCATATTTCGGGTTGTTGTAAACGCGGATCATCTTGGCGACATCCACCACGTGCGCGGTAACGCCCGGAGGAGCAACCTGGGTGAGGAGAGTTTTACGCACTGTGTCGGCGGCTACTTCGTCGCTGACCACGATAATGCGTCGAACGTTGGTCTCTTTTGTCCAGCGCGTGGCCACCTGACCGTGGATCAAACGGTCATCGATACGCGCAAGGCCGATAACCATGTAATCGTTCGGGCCCATGGGTTTTGCGGGTGTTGCGGCTTTTGGCGCTGCGGCAGCTACCGGAGCGGGTTTCTCAACCGGCTGCGCCTTCAGTGCTTTCACGCCTTCGCGGCCGGTTTCGACAGCCAGGGCGACCAGCTCATCAAAACCCGGATTGTCGTCGCGTGCCATGAAGGTTTCCACCAGCATCGGGATATTGACCCCGGCGACAACTTCATAATGCTCTTTATCGACGACAATGCGGCTGGCAGCGTTGAACGGACTGCCTCCCCATGTATCAACGAGAAACAGCACGCCTTTGCTGGTATCCAGCTTCGACAGTTGAGCCGTGTATTTCTCAATCAGCGTCTCGGCGTTTTCACCGGGAACGAAATCGATCCAGCCGACGTTTTCCTGCTCGCCCAACAGCATCTCTGCTGTTTTGAGTAGCTGCTCTGCAGCCCAACCATGTGTGCCTATGACAATAGCAATGGTCACTTGCTACCTCCTTTTATTATCATTAATACGTCTGCCAGACAGACGTACTGAGAATCGTATTGGCGAACCGAATCGATTCAGATAAGGGTTAGAGTTAAAAAGCTAAGACTTCCGCGAATTATTTTAGATAGTGAAAAAATAATTTATGTGATGAAGATCCGTAATTTAGGTTTCGAAAATCAGAAATTACTCAACACATATTTCGCCTTTTCGCGTTTTTGCAAAGGAACGTAAATCTTTGCTAAAAACCTATTGTCTCTGATATGTTTAGCCTCCGTTTAAATGATCAGGAGTATAGGGCTACAGCCCACTATATGGACCGTCACCGACGTCAGTCATCTACCAGGCCACTTCGCGCCTTTTTCACCGGCGATCCTCGCCACGTATCGACTCTGTTTGCCTCTGTTTTGCCCACGTTGAGTGGGGCACCGTTTTGTCATTCCTTTAGCAGGAGCTTGTCATGGAATTCTTAATGGACCCGTCAATCTGGGTGGGATTACTCACGCTGGTGGTGCTGGAGATCGTACTCGGCATTGATAATCTGGTGTTTATCGCCATCCTTGCAGATAAACTGCCGCCAAAACAGCGTGATAAAGCGCGTCTGATCGGCCTCTCGCTGGCCCTGGTCATGCGACTGGCGCTGCTGTCCGTCATTTCGTGGATGGTCACCCTGACGAAACCGCTGTTTACCGTCATGGATTTCACTTTCTCCGGCCGCGATTTGATCATGTTGCTCGGGGGGATATTCCTGCTGTTTAAAGCCACGACAGAGCTGCACGAGCGGCTGGAGAACCGGCAGCACGATGATGGTCATGGCAAAGGCTATGCCAGCTTCTGGGTAGTGGTGCTGCAGATCGTGGTGCTGGATGCCGTCTTCTCGCTCGATGCGGTGATCACGGCGGTGGGTATGGTGAACCATCTCCCGGTGATGATGGCGGCTGTGGTTATCGCCATGGCGGTTATGCTGCTGGCGTCTAAACCGCTGACCCGCTTTGTGAACCAACATCCGACGGTCGTGGTGCTGTGTCTGAGTTTCCTGCTGATGATTGGTCTGAGCCTGGTTGCGGAAGGCTTTGGTTTCCATATTCCGAAAGGCTACCTGTACGCCGCGATTGGTTTCTCGATCCTGATCGAACTCTTCAACCAGATTGCACGCCGTAACTTCATCAAGCAGCAGTCTAATCAACCGCTGCGTGCCCGTACGGCGGATGCCATCCTGCGTCTGATGGGCGGTCGCCGTCAGGTGAATGTGCAGAGTGACACCGAGAACCGTAACCCGGTTCCGGTGCCGGAAGGGGCGTTTGTGGAAGAAGAGCGTTATATGATTAACGGCGTTCTCTCCCTGGCCTCCCGTTCACTGCGTGGCATCATGACCCCGCGCGGCGAGATAAGCTGGGTGGATTCCCGATTGAGCGTTGATGAAATTCGTCAGCAGCTGCTCTCTTCGCCGCACAGCCTGTTCCCGGTGTGTCGCGGTGAGCTGGATGAGATCATCGGTGTCGTGCGCGCCAAAGAGATGCTGGTCGCGCTGGAAGAGGGCGTTGACGTTGAAGCCATCGCCGCCGCATCGCCGGCTATCGTGGTACCGGAAACGCTGGACCCGATCAACCTGCTTGGCGTACTGCGTCGTGCCCGCGGTAGCTTCGTGATTGTCACCAACGAATTTGGTGTGGTGCAGGGGCTGGTCACGCCGCTGGACGTGCTGGAAGCCATTGCCGGTGAATTCCCGGATGAGGACGAAACACCGGAAATCGTGGCTGATGGTGAAGGCTGGCTGGTGAAAGGTACCACTGACCTGCACGCGCTTTCGCATACGCTGGGGCTGGAAAACGTGGTCAACGATGAAGAAGACATTGCCACTGTTGCCGGTCTGGTCATCGCCGTGAACGGGCAGATCCCGCGCGTGGGCGATGTGATCGAACTGCCACCATTGCACATCACCATTGTTGAAGCCAACGACTATCGCGTTGATATGGTGCGTATTGTTAAAGAGCAATCCGTGCACGACGAAGATGAGTAAGTCTTCTTAACGCAACGGCATTAAGGGCACGACGTGCCCGTTATGATGTGCTGGCGGGGGAGAGCTCTCCGCCAGCCATTGTGGAAAATCCCGCAGCGGCATGGGCCGCGCATAGAAATACCCCTGCAGAGTATGGACACCGTGCCGGCGTAAGTACCTGGCCTGCTCCTCCGTTTCGACCCCTTCCGCAACCAGCTCAATATTCAGCCGCTGACCCAGCGCAATAATGATATCCGTCACCGTTGAGTTCACGGCATCGGTTCCGATGGCGGTGGTGAATGACTGGTCGATTTTCAGTACGTCAGGATGGAGCTTTTCAAGCCAGGAGAACGAACTGTTCCCGGTGCCAAAATCGTCGATGGCAAGTTTGACCCCTTTGCGGTGCAACTCGCGCACGATGCGATAATCCGCATCGACCAGGGCGTCGCGCTCCGTGAGTTCAATGACCAGCCGCTGGCTCGGGTTGGCGCTGAACCAGTAGCGGTTCAGATCCTGTAACAGCGCGGCGTGACGGAAGTGGCTGGCAGCCACATTAATGCCGATGTGAAAGCCCGGGCCGGACGGGAAGTAGCCTATCTGGCGTACCGTTTCGGCAATCACGTAGCGGGTCAGGGGAACAATCAGGTTATGCTCTTCTGCCAGGGGAATAAAAACTTCCGGGGAGATCCAACCCTGACGCGGGTTATTCCAGCGCAGAAGAATTTCCACGCCGATGCACTCCTGGGTACGGGCATTGACCAGCGGCTGGCAGAAAAGCTCAAATTCCCGCGCCGCAATCCCCATATCGATCTCCCACGTGAAGCTCATCCGGTTTGCTGTGGCCAGCCAGGCCAGATAACCCAGCAGCAGGCTTAGCATTAACCCCAGCGGCAGTTGTGCTGGCAGGCTTTTTAGTGCCAGTTCTTCTGGACCCGGTCCGCTGACCGTAATGGAGAACGGATAGCGCGACGACATTTCCTGTATCAGCGCGTCAGTCTCATTAAACTTCAGCGCGTCGGTAACACGTTGACCATAGCGAAGAGAGTGATCCCCGACGGTCAGCGCCACATCGGTGATGAGGGGACGTTGGGGCTCAAGGATCATTCTGGTGATCAGATCGATGTTAATGATCTCCATAACACCATCTTCCCCACTCTGAGACGTGGGGTGCCACTGAATAAGAATTGGGCTGCCTTTAAGCAGCAACTGGTCGGTCGATAAAATGAGCTTTGACATACTTGCCGGCAGAGCGGGCTGAAGTTCACGCACAGGAACGGCACGACTGCCGAAAATACTGGAGCAGTAGAGAATGCCCTCTTTAATCAGGGCGATCGAGCGGACGGTCTGTAAAATGGCAGCCTGCTTTCGCAGAGTCAGATGTGCCTCTGGACAAGGCTGGCCGACCAGACCCAACAACTCCGGCCGACGGTTATCCAAAGAAAGCAGAACGTTATCAAGTGAGCGAACGGTATGGCTGGCGAAGTCGACAATGCGTTGTTGATTTACATTACGCTGTGAAATAAATCGAATGCCTAACGTCAGGATGAGCGTAAGGAGCGCAACCGTCACACAGACGATCACGCGTTTTCGGCGATAGTTTTTAATGATCGTTTGTGCGGTTTGCATGAACGGTCGCCTGATAAGCCTCCGGCCCCAAAAGCCAGACGCAACAGTGAAAGTGTAGTGGGGAAAGTGAAAGGAGACGAGAATCAGAAGGAAATTTCGCCCATCCGTTGCAGATGGGCGAATGAAGGTATTAGTCGCACTGCACCTTAATGGCCAGACCCCCACGGGAAGTCTCACGGTACTTCGCGTTCATGTCTTTACCGGTTTCGTACATGGTCTCAATAACCTTATCCAGCGACACGCGAGGCTCGCTGGTACGGCGCATTGCCATACGGGAGGCGTTAATCGCTTTCACCGACGCAATGGCGTTACGCTCAATGCACGGTACCTGCACCTGCCCGGCAACCGGGTCACAGGTCAGGCCCAGGTTATGTTCCATGCCGATTTCCGCTGCCACGCAGACCTGCTCAGGGCTTGCACCCAACAACTCTGCCAGACCTGCCGCTGCCATCGAGCAGGCTACACCCACTTCCCCCTGGCATCCCACTTCTGCACCAGAGATAGAGGCGTTCATTTTATACAGCGCACCAATGGCACCTGCCGCCAGGAAGTAACGGATATAAATATCTGGCGTAACAGGTTCAATAAAGTGATCGTAATAAGCCAGCACCGCCGGAACAATCCCGCACGCACCGTTGGTCGGCGCCGTCACCACGCGGCCACCGGCGGCGTTTTCTTCGTTCACCGCCAGGGCGAACATGTTCACCCAGTCGACCACGTTCATCGGGTCGTTGGAGAATTTATCGGTGGTCACCAGCATACGGCGCAGCGCAGAGGCACGACGCGGTACGCGCAGCGGACCCGGCAGCACGCCTTCGGTGTTCATCCCGCGATCGATACAGGCGCGCATGGTCTGCCATACGTTCGCAAAATAGTCTTCAATCTCTTTTTTGCTGTGCAGCGCCAGTTCGTTCTGCATCACCATGCCGGACAGCGACAGGCCGGTCTCTTTGCAATATCCCAGCATCTCGGTGGCAGATTTGAACGGATACGGCACGTTGACGTCTCCGGTGCTCTCTTTGCCGAAATGCTCTTCATCCACGATGAAGCCACCGCCGATGGAGTAGTAGGTTTTGCTGTAAATCTCTTTCTCGCCGCTCCAGGCGTGGATGGTCATGCCGTTTTCATGCAGCGGCAGGTTGTCGCTACGAAAACGCATCCCGTCGTCCTGCGGGAAATCCACTTCGTGCTGGCCGTTAGCCAGCAGCAGGCGACCGCGCGTTTCCACGTCACGGATAAATGCCGGGATGGCATCAATATCTACTGTGTCCGGCATATTGCCTGCCAGACCCATAATAATGGCGATATCGGTGTGGTGGCCTTTACCCGTCAATGACAGAGAGCCGTAGACATCCACGGCGACACGGGTAACGCTTTCCAGTAATCCTTTTTCGACCAGATCATCGACGAACTGTTTACCGGCCTTCATCGGCCCAACAGTATGGGAAGACGAAGGGCCAATTCCCACTTTGAACATGTCGAATATACTAATCACTTTCACACTCCTGACAGGGTTACCGGGGTTCCAGTAACGATGTTATAACTGCGCATAGTGTAAGAGGGAACATCGACCTCGGCTTAACTATTCACATGAATTAAACTAATGGTTGACGATGGGTTTTGCTAATAGCGCGACGCCGATCGCAAACCTGAAAAAAAGGGCGGAATGTAAAGTATAGTCAAGGCTTCAGGCCGATTTGCAGCGCCAGTTCACGAATGATGCCCGCCGTCATGCCCCAGACAAAATAATGCTGATACCAGGACAACCAGACCCGATGGTGATGTCCACGGCGCTGAATATCCAGCGGGTGATAACGGCTCAGGCGAAGGGCTTCTTCCAGCGGCATTTCAAACACCGCGGATACCTCATCAACGCTGGCGTGATACTGCAAACCGGGCGGGATAATGCCCACCACCGGTGTCACCTGGAAACCGGTCACGCTGTCGACTGGCGGGAGGACGCCAACGATCTCGACGGCCTCGGGCGGGATGGCCACCTCTTCCTGCGCTTCACGCAGCGCGGCGGCAATCAGCGAGGCATCGCTGCTGTCTACCGCGCCGCCGGGAAAAGCGACCTGACCGGCATGTTTGCGTAAATGGGGGGAACGCTGGGTCAGCAGCAAACCCGGCTGCTCACGACGCACCACGGGGATCAGCACCGCCGCCTGACGTTGATTCAGCGCTTCACGGCTCACCTGTGGCCGCAACAGCTGAAAGCGCGACAGAAAATCATCCAGCGTCAGGTTCTCTCTCTCCACCCGTCAGTTCTCCAGTTGTTTCAGGATACGGTTAACTTTATCAAAGGTTTCCTGATATTCCGCATCCACCTGGCTATCGGCCACAATCCCGCCGCCTGCGGAGCAGTAGAGCTGGCCGTCGCAGGCCGTCAGGGTGCGAATAGTGATGCTGGTATCCAGCGTCCCGCAGACGCTCACGTAGCCAATGCTGCCGCACCAGGCGTTGCGACGGTGCGGCTCCAGCTCATCAATAATTTCCATTGCCCGCACTTTTGGTGCACCAGTGATGGATCCCCCCGGAAACGCGGCGCGCAGAATATCGCAGGGGGTACGCGAAGCCGGTAGCTGTGCGGTAATGGTGCTGACCAGATGGTGCACCGCCGGGAAAGGTTCGACGACGAACAGTTCCGGCACGCGAACGCTGCCCGGTACCGCCACCCGGCCAATGTCGTTGCGCATCAGGTCGACAATCATTAAATTTTCGGCGCGGTCCTTCGGTGACGCGGCGAGCTTTTCCGCCTGCTGGCGATCGGCAGCCGGATCGCTCAGGCGCGGCAAGGTCCCTTTAATCGGGCGCGTCTGGATCTTGCCTTCCGCCAGATGAATAAACCGCTCAGGCGAAAGACTCAGGATCGCGCCCTGATCGAGACGGATAAACGCACTGAACGGTGCCCGGTTGCTGGCATTAAGGCGGGTAAAGGCCTGCCATTCATCGCCCTCATACGTCGCCTGGAAGCGCTGGGCAAGGTTCACCTGATAACAATCGCCGCTTTGCAGATACGCCTGCACGCGTGCGAATTTTTCCGCATAGGTCTGCGGGGTCATGTTTGAACGCCACGCAGAGGTCAGACGGAAATCCGGCGCGGCTGCGGGCTGCTGCGCTTCCAGCCAGGCCAGACGCGCATTCACATCCGAATGGCTGAGCAGGGAGACCACCTGTTTATGGTGATCGACAATCAGCGCCCAGTCGTAAAGTCCCACCGCCATATCCGGCAGCGGAATATCCGCCTTCGCAAGCGATGGCAGCGTTTCAAAGCGGCGACCAAGGTCATAGCCAAACACGCCCAGCGCACCGCCCTGGAAGGGAAGATCCGGGTTCGGCGCGGCAGACAAACCCAGTTCGTCGATCGCCTCCTGCAGCCGCATCAGCGGATCGTCCGTTGAAGGCAGGTTGTCAGACGTTACCGTATGCAGCGGATCGGCAACCAGAATGTCAAAGCGGCTATAAGGGTGGTCCGCATGGCCGGAATGCAGCAGCATCGCCCAGGGAAGATGGCTCAGACGAGCAAACCAGAATTCAGCGGCGTCAGTACGCCATGGCAGGGTAATAACAGTGGGGAAGCGCATGTTCATGTGTGGCATACTACCGGGCAGCGTGAAATAATTAGCGCGAATAATTTAGCAGGAGTTGACGATGTTTGCAGGTTTACCTTCTCTGAGCCACGAGCAGCAGCAGAAAGCGGTTGAGCGCATCCAGGAGCTGATGTCCCAGGGGATGAGCAGCGGGCAGGCCATTTCACAGGTGGCGGAAGAACTTCGCGCCACCCATACCGGCGAGCGGATCGTGGCGCGTTTCGAGGATGAGGATGAAGAGTAACCGGCTTACACTGCCGCGATAATCTTAATCTCTACCTTGTATTCCGGCTTCATCAGCGTGGCCTGTACGGTGCAACGTACAGGCGCGTGCCCCGCTACAACCCATGCATCCCAGGCTTTGTTCATGGCCGCAAAATCGTCTTTATTTGCCAGGAAAATGGTGGCGTCCAGAATGCGCGATTTGTCGCTGCCTTGCTTTTCCAGCACCGCATCGATCTGCGCCAGGGTGTCAGCCGTTTGTTCAAAGGCATCCGCATCCAGATTGGACGGCACGCCAGTGTAATAGAGCGTCTGGTTATGAATGACGACATCAGACCAGCGGGCTTCGGCATCAATGCGCACAATTGTCATAAACGTTTCCTCGTTATTTTCATCATCAGGCGGCAAGACTGCCATATTGTTTCGCCGTCGTCACTATTTGGGGTGGCACAGGAGAGGATGGGCTGACATAATCCCTGTGCAAAAATACAGTGAGAGAACACCGTGGCAGACGATTTTTCCCCTGAAGGGCAGTTAGCACAGGCTATTCCCGGTTTTAAACCGCGTGAACCGCAGCGTCAGATGGCGCATGCTGTCGCTCGCGCCATCGATAAGGCACAGCCGCTGGTGGTGGAAGCCGGCACCGGCACGGGAAAAACCTACGCTTACCTTGCACCGGCGCTGCGTGCCAAAAAGAAGGTGATAATCTCTACCGGCTCGAAGGCGTTGCAGGATCAGCTCTACAGCCGAGATTTGCCGACAGTGGCAAAAGCGCTGAAATACAAAGGGCGGCTGGCGTTGCTGAAAGGGCGCTCCAACTATCTCTGCCTTGAGCGTCTTGAACAACAGGCACTGGCGGGCGGCGACCTGCCGGTGCAGACCCTGAGTGATGTCATCATTCTTCGCGCCTGGGCCAACCAGACGGAGGAGGGCGATATCAGCACCTGCGCGAGCGTGGCGGAAGACTCTCCCGCCTGGCCGCTGGTAACCAGCACCAATGACAACTGCCTTGGCAGCGACTGCCCGCTGTATAAAGACTGTTTTGTGGTGAAAGCGCGTAAAACCGCGATGGATGCGGATGTGGTGGTGGTGAACCATCATCTGTTTCTCGCGGATATGGTGGTGAAAGACAGCGGTTTTGGTGAACTGATCCCTGAAGCAGAAGTGATGATCTTCGACGAGGCCCATCAGCTTCCGGATATCGCCAGCCAGTATTTCGGCCAGTCGCTCTCCAGCCGCCAGCTGCTGGACCTGGCGAAAGATTTCACCATTGCCTATCGCACCGAATTAAAAGATACCCAGCAGCTGCAAAAATGTGCCGATCGCCTGGCGCAAAGCGCGCAGGATTTCCGCCTGCAGCTCGGCGAACCTGGCTACCGTGGTAATTTGCGCGAGCTGCTGGCGGACAACAATATCCAGCGCGCACTGCTGCTATTGGATGATGCGCTGGAACTCTGTTACGACGTGGCGAAACTGTCGCTTGGCCGTTCTGCGCTGCTGGACGCTGCCTTCGAGCGCGCCACGCTCTATCGCGGGCGTCTGAAACGGCTGAAAGAGATCAACCAGCCGGGGTACAGCTACTGGTACGAATGCACCTCACGTCATTTCACCCTGGCGCTTACGCCGCTGACGGTGGCAGACAAATTCAAAGAGGTGATGGCGCAAAAACCGGGGAGCTGGATCTTTACGTCCGCGACCCTGTCGGTCAATGACGACCTGCACCACTTCACTGAACGATTGGGGATAGAGCAGGCGGAGTCACTGCTGCTGCCGAGCCCGTTTGACTATCAAAAACAGGCGTTGCTCTGCGTACCGCGTAATCTGCCGCTGCCGAATCAGCCCGGCGCCGCGCGACTGCTGGCAGCCATGCTGAAACCGATGATTGAGGCCAACAATGGCCGCTGCTTTATGCTCTGTACCTCCCACGCCATGATGCGCGATCTGGCTGAACAGTTCCGCGCCACCATGACCTTGCCGGTGCTGCTGCAGGGCGAAACCAGCAAAGGGCAACTGTTACAGCAGTTTGTCAGCGCCGGGAATGCGCTTCTGGTGGCAACCAGCAGCTTCTGGGAAGGGGTGGACGTGCGGGGTGATACCCTGTCACTGGTGATTATCGATAAACTGCCCTTTACCTCGCCGGACGATCCGCTGCTCAAAGCGCGGATGGAAGACTGCCGTCTGCGCGGGGGGGATCCTTTCGATGAGGTACAACTGCCGGACGCGGTGATCACCCTTAAGCAGGGGGTAGGGCGTCTGATCCGCGACGTGGACGATCGCGGCGTGCTGGTCATCTGTGATAACCGGCTGGTGATGCGTCCTTACGGTGCGACCTTCCTCGCCAGCCTGCCGCCCGCGCCGCGTACGCGGGACATTAAACGCGCGGTTCGCTTCCTGGCCAACCCAACGGCGGAGTAATTTGCCCGGGAGTGTGCTAAGATGCGCGCCATTTTGTGACTGACCATTGCGAGAGCGCGACGACTGATGCGAATTCTGGCTATTGATACCGCTACAGAGGCGTGTTCCGTTGCTCTGTGGAACGACGGTGCTATTTCTGCTCATTTCGAAGAGTGTCCACGAGAACACACCCAACGTATTCTGCCCCTGGTGAAAGCGATTTTGACCCAGGGCAACACCACCTTAACCGACCTCGATGCGCTGGCCTTTGGCCGTGGCCCCGGCAGCTTTACGGGTGTACGCATTGGGATTGGTATTGCGCAGGGGCTGGCACTGGGTGCTGACCTGCCGATGATCGGTGTTTCCACCCTGGCGACGATGGCGCAGGGCGCGTGGCGTATGACCGGCGCCACACATGTACTGGCAGCGATTGATGCCCGCATGGGCGAAGTCTACTGGGCTGAATACACCCGCGACGAGCAGGGCGTGTGGCACGGCGAAGAGACGGAAGCGGTGCTCAAGCCGGAAGCGGTAACCGAACGGTTGCAGAACCTCTCCGGTAAGTGGGCGACGGTAGGGACTGGTTGGGCGGCATGGCCTGACATGGCAAACGGTACCGGCGTGACGCTGGTGGACGGCAACATGCTTCTGCCTGTCGCAGAGGATATGCTTCCTCTCGCCTGCCAGCTGCTCGCAGCAGGAAAAACCGTGGCCGTTGAACATGCCGAGCCGGTTTATTTGCGAAACACCGTCGCGTGGAAGAAACTTCCAGGCCGCGAGTGAATCTCAGTAACAGGAACTGAGAAAAAGGAGTCGCATCATGGCGGTTCAGACTAAAGTAGTACGCCTCATTATGGCAGGCGCTGTGGCCATAGCACTGAGCGGATGCGTTTCCGTTCCTGATGCGATTAAGGGCAGCAGCCCTACGCCACAGCAGGATCTGGTTCGCGTGATGAATGCCCCTGAGCTTTACGTCGGTCAGGAAGCGCGCTTTGGCGGGAAGGTGATTGAGGTGCAAAACCTGCAGGGGAAAACCCGGCTGGAGATCGCCACCGTGCCGCTGGATAGCGGCGCACGTCCGGTACTCGGCGAAACCTCGCGCGGGCGCATTTTTGCCGATGTTAGCGGCTTCCTTGACCCGGTCGATTTTCGCGGGCAACTGGTGACCGTTGTCGGGCCGATAACCGGCACGACACAGGGCAAAATCGGCACGACACCGTACAAATTCATGACCATGCAGGTCAACGGGTACAAACGCTGGCGCCTGACACAGCAGGTGATCATGCCGCCTCAGCCTGTTGATCCGTGGATGTGGGGCCCACATCCGTATCGTTACGGCTACCCTGGCTGGGGCTGGTATAACCCGGGCCCGGCGCAGGTACAGACGATCGTTACTGAGTAACTTACTGTTATTGTTAGAAAAGAGACAGCGGCTCAGCCGCTGTCTCTGTTTTTTTACGGCTAAAACGAAAAAAAAGAGTGACGCGCTTCGCAACCTTAAATCTGGGCAATTAATAAACTGGTACGCTGAGTTAATATAATGTTAACAAACTGTTTATTATCGGGGTTGTGATGACGACGAACACTCAATTCAGAGGTGATGCATTGAACAAGGTTTGGCTTAACCGTTATCCCGCAGATGTGCCTGCGGAGATCAATCCTGACCGTTATCAATCCCTGGTTGAATTATTTGAACACTCGGTAAGGCGTTACGCCGATCAGCCCGCGTTTATCAATATGGGTGAGGTGATGACGTTCCGTAAGCTTGAGGAGCGGAGTCGGGCGTTCGCGGCGTATTTGCAGGAAGGGCTGGGGCTGCAAAAAGGGGATCGCGTCGCGCTGATGATGCCGAACCTGCTGCAATACCCGGTCGCATTGTTTGGTATCCTGCGGGCCGGGATGATTGTCGTCAACGTCAACCCGCTCTACACGCCACGTGAGCTGGAGCATCAGCTGAACGACAGCGGCGCGGCCGCGATTGTGATCGTCTCGAACTTTGCCCACACGCTGGAGAAAGTGGTCGACAGAACCCAGGTGAAACACGTCATCCTGACGCGCATGGGGGATCAGCTCTCCACCGCCAAGGGCACGCTGGTTAACTTTGTCGTCAAATACATTAAACGTCTGGTACCGAAATACCATCTGCCGGATGCCATCTCCTTCCGCCGCGCGCTGCATGCCGGGTATCGTATGCAATACGTCAAACCGGAAGTGGTGTCAGAGGATCTTGCGTTCCTGCAGTACACCGGGGGGACTACCGGGGTGGCCAAAGGCGCCATGCTGACTCACCGCAATATGCTGGCGAACCTTGAGCAGGTGAATGCGACCTACGGGCCGCTGCTGCATCCGGGCAAAGAGGTGGTCATCACCGCGCTTCCGCTTTATCACATTTTCGCGCTGACCATGAACTGCCTGCTGTTTATTGAGCTGGGCGGTCAGAACGTGTTGATTACCAACCCACGCGACATTCCGGGGCTGGTTAAAGAGCTGGCGAAATACCCGTTCACCGCCATGACCGGGGTAAACACGCTGTTTAACGCGCTGCTCAACAACAAAGAATTCCAGCAGCTTGATTTCTCCACGCTACACCTCTCTGCGGGCGGCGGAATGCCGGTTCAGCAGGCGGTGGCCGAGCGCTGGGTGAAACTTACCGGCCAGTATTTACTTGAAGGCTATGGCCTGACCGAATGTGCCCCGCTGGTCAGCGTCAATCCGCACGATATCGACTACCACAGCGGCAGCATCGGCCTGCCGGTACCGTCGACGGAAGCCAAACTGGTGGATGATAACGACAACGAAGTCGCGCCCGGCGAGCCGGGTGAGCTGTGCGTCAGAGGGCCGCAGGTCATGCTGGGCTACTGGCAGCGTCCTGATGCCACTGACGAAATCATCAAAGACGGCTGGCTGCACACCGGTGATATCGCGGTGATGGACGAAGAGGGCTTCCTGCGCATTGTCGATCGTAAGAAAGACATGATCCTCGTCTCCGGATTTAACGTCTATCCGAATGAGATCGAAGATGTGGTGATGCAGCATAGCGGCGTGCTTGAAGTTGCCGCGGTTGGCGTACCTTCCGGCAGCAGCGGCGAGGCAGTGAAGATTTTTGTGGTGAAGAAAAACGCCTCTCTTACCGAGGAGGAGCTCATCACGTTCTGCCGCCGTCAGCTCACCGGCTATAAAGTGCCGAAGCTGGTGGAGTTCCGCGATGAGCTGCCGAAATCAAACGTCGGGAAGATATTACGACGAGAATTACGTGACGAAGCCCGTGCCAAAGTGGACAATAAGGCCTGAGCTTCACGCTAATCGCCCAGACGCCGGTTTAGCCGGCGTTTTTTATGGGCGCAAACAAAAGAGAAACCGTTTTGAATTACCAGATGATCACGACCAACGACGAGCTGGCTTCGCTGTGCGAAGTGACGCGCGATTTTCCTGCCATCGCCCTGGATACCGAGTTTGTCCGTACCCGGACGTATTATCCGCAGTTGGGTTTGATTCAGATGTACGACGGCAAACACGTGTCGCTGATTGACCCGCTCGGCATTAACGACTGGACGCCGATGCGTGACCTGCTGCTTGATACTGCGGTCACAAAATACCTGCACGCAGGCAGTGAAGATCTGGAAGTCTTTCTGAATACGTTTGGCATCATGCCGCAGCCGCTGATTGACACGCAGATCCTCGCCGCGTTCAGCAATCGTCCGCTTTCATGGGGCTTTGCCGCCATGGTTGAGGAGTACACCGGCCTGACACTGGATAAAAGTGAATCCCGTACCGACTGGCTGGCGCGCCCGCTCACAGAGCGTCAGCTGGACTACGCTGCGGCAGACGTATTTTACCTTCTGCCTATCGCCGGACAGCTCATGAAAGAGGCAGAAGCCTCCGGCTGGCTGCCCGCGGCACTGGATGAGTGCCGGATGACGCAGCAGCGTCGCCAGGAAATCGCTGACCCGAAAGAGGCCTGGCGCGATATCAGCAATGCGTGGCAGCTGCGTACGCGTCAGCTGGCCTGCCTGCAACTGTTAGCGGACTGGCGCCTGCGTAAAGCGCGCGAACGCGATTTGGCCGTTAACTTTGTGGTACGCGAAGAGCACCTCTGGGCGGTCGCACGCTATATGCCAGGCAGCATGGGCGAGCTCGACAGCATTGGGCTGTCAGGCAGCGAAATTCGTTTTCACGGAAAAACGCTGCTCGCGCTGGTGGCCAAAGCGCAGCAGATACCGGAGGACGAACTGCCAGAGCCGCTGCTGAATCTGATGGATATGCCAGGCTATCGCAAGGCGTTTAAGGATATCAAAGCGCTGGTGCAGGCTGTGGCGACAGAGAGCAAACTGAGTGCCGAACTGCTGGCATCGCGGCGTCAAATTAACCAGTTGCTGAACTGGCACTGGAAGCTGAAACCACAGAATGGCCTACCGGAAATGATGGCGGGCTGGCGCGGGGAATTGATGGCCGATCGCCTGAATACGCTGCTGGAAGGGTATCCACGATAATAAATATGCCGGGAATATACCCGGCATATTTCCCCGGTGGCGCTGCGCTTACCGGGGCTACAAAATCAAAAAACTACGGACGCGACTCTTCCGCTTCCGGGAGCGTCACGTTCAGCTCCAGAATCGAAATATCCCCGTCTTTTTGCTCCAGCTGCACGGTGACCATCTCCGGGTCAATCTGCACATACTTACAGATCACTTCCAGGATGTCCTTACGCAACTGCGGCAGGTAGTGAGGCTCGGCGTCGCTACGACGACGCTCCGCAACGATGATTTGCAGACGTTCTTTTGCGATGTTGGCGGTGTTCTTTTTCCGCGAGAGAAAAAAGTCCAGTAATGCCATAACTTATCCTCCGAACAGGCGTTTGAGGAAACCTTTCTTCTCTTCTTCAATGAAGCGGAAAGGACGTTCTTCTCCCAGCAGACGGTCAACGGTATCCGCGTAGGCTTTACCGGCATCTGCCATCGTATCCAGAATCACTGGCTCGCCCTGGTTAGAGGCGCGCAGCACGGACTGGTCTTCCGGGATCACGCCCACCAGTTTGATGCGCAGGATCTCCAGCACGTCTTCCATGCTCAGCATATCACCTTTGTTCACGCGGCCCGGGTTATAGCGGGTCAGCAGCAGGTGCTCTTTAATCGGATCTTCGCCATTTTCCGCACGACGGGATTTGGAGGCGAGGATCCCGAGAATTCGGTCAGAGTCACGGACGGATGACACTTCAGGGTTGGTGGTGATGATCGCTTCATCAGCGAAGTAGAGCGCCATCAGGGCACCGGTTTCGATACCGGCTGGGGAGTCGCAGACGATGAAGTCGAACTCCATTTTTTTCAGCTCATCGAGCACCTTTTCTACACCTTCACGGGTCAGGGCGTCTTTGTCACGCGTCTGCGAGGCCGGAAGGATGTAAAGGTTCTCGGTGCGCTTATCTTTAATCAGCGCCTGGTTAAGGGTGGCATCGCCCTGAATCACGTTTACGAAGTCATACACGACGCGACGTTCACAACCCATGATCAGGTCGAGGTTACGCAGACCGATATCGAAATCGATAACGACGGTTTTCTTTCCCTTCTGGGCCAAACCAGTAGCGATGGCCGCGCTGGAGGTGGTCTTGCCAACGCCTCCTTTACCCGAAGTAACAACAATAATGCGTGCCATAGAAATTCCTTGTTAAAAAGGGATCAATTCAACGGTTGAACGGTCAACGCGTCGTCTGCCAGTCGCAGACGAGCCGCTTTGCCATAAAATTCGGCTGGGATCTTGTCGCTCAGCCAATATTCACCTGCGATGGACACCAGTTCCGCTGTCAGGTGAGTACAAAATATTTGTGCGTCCCGATCGCCACTCGCCCCGGCAAGTGCACGCCCACGCATCATACCGTATACGTGAATATTGCCATCTGCAATCAGCTCTGCGCCAGCGCTGACGTGGCTTGTAACAATTAGATCACAGTTTGGTGCATAAATGCGCTGACCGGAACGAACCGGCACATCAATCATTCGCGTTTTTGTGACGGAGGTAACGTTTTGTACCGCAGGGGGGGGCGTCTCGACGGCAACGGGGGCTGCACGTGGGGTTTTTTCCTTGCCCTCGTTCAGAAGAGGCAGCCCTGCACGGTCGATTTCCGCTTTCAGCTCAGTATCTTTGCAGCCGCTGATGCCCACAATGCGCAAACCGGTAGAGGAGACGGCCTGCTGGAGATGTTTCCAGTTAACCGGCGATTCCAGACCGCTGACATTGATAACAACAGGGGCGTGCTTCAGAAAGGCGGGAGCCTGAGCGATTTTGTCTTCTAACGCCTGACGAATAACCTCGGGTTTTGCATCATGCAAATGTACCACTGATAAGGTGAAGCTACTGCCTTTAAGCTCGATGGGCGTGTTTGACATCCTGGCCTTACTCAATTTGCTATTAACCGCAACCACTCGCTGCGATATTCCGAAGAGTATCAGGCATGTTATAGTCAGGAGTATATTGAGGCAAGCAACCACCCATGAATTCAGAGTAAAAACATGTTTTGTGTGATCTACAGAAGTACAAGCCGCGACCAGACCTATCTTTATGTCGAAAAGAAAGACGATTTTTCCCGCGTGCCTGAAGAATTAATGAAGAGCTTTGGCCGACCTCAGCTGGCGATGCTACTGCCGCTCGATGGTCGTAAAAAACTGGTTAACGCCGATCTGGAAAAAGTAAAAACGGCATTAACGGAGCAAGGCTATTATTTACAGCTACCGCCACCACCCGAGAATTTATTAAAACAGCATCTTGAGGTGAACGGAAAAAAATAGTCCCGGTTGCTTTGGGACACAACACACCAACCGTTTAGGGGTCGATCATGTATCAACATCATAACTGGCAGGGTGCATTACTGGATTATCCCGTCAGCAAAGTGGTTTGCGTGGGCAGCAACTATGCGAAACATATTCAGGAGATGGGCAGCGCGACGCCAGAAGAGCCCGTGTTGTTCATTAAGCCAGAAACCGCGCTTTGCGATATCCGCCAGCCGCTGGCGCTGCCGCAAGGGCTGGGTTCGGTGCATCATGAAGTGGAGCTGGCGGTGCTGATTGGCGCGACGCTGCGCCAGGCCTCCGAAGAGCATGTGCAAAAAGCCATCGCCGGTTACGGCGTGGCGCTGGATCTGACGCTGCGTGAGGTACAGGGCAAGCTGAAGAAAGCAGGTCAGCCGTGGGAAAAAGCCAAAGGCTTTGATAATGCCTGCCCGATCTCGGGCTTTATTCCGGTCGGTGAGTTTACTGGCGATCCACAGAACACGCCTCTCAGCCTGAAAGTGAACGGTGAGATCCGCCAGCAGGGCACCACGGCAGACATGATCCACAAGATCGTGCCGCTGATTGCCTATATGAGCCGCTTCTTTACCCTGAAACCGGGTGATGTGATCCTGACCGGTACGCCAGAAGGTGTCGGTCCCCTCAACGGTGGTGATGAGCTTGAGGTGAGTTTTAACGGCCTCTCGCTGAAAACCCGTGTGCTGTAAACGCATTTTGCCGCCTTCAGGGCGGCAAAACTTGCATCAACGTGCCAGACTCGTTATAAGGTGCGCTTTCTTTTGACGTGTGGACATCCTGATGAACGACATCCCTTTCTGGCAACGCAAAACTCTCGACGAAATGACAGACGTGGAGTGGGAGTCGTTATGTGACGGCTGCGGGCAGTGCTGCCTGCATAAGCTGATGGATGAAGACACTGACGAAATCTATTTCACCAACGTTGCCTGTAAGCAGTTGAACATTAAAACCTGCCAGTGCCGCAACTACGAGCGCCGCTTCGAGTTTGAGCCGGACTGCATTAAGTTAACCCGTGAGAACCTGCCGACGTTTGAATGGCTGCCGCATACCTGCGCGTATCGCCTGCTGGCGGAAGGGAAAGATCTGCCGACATGGCACCCCTTGCTGACCGGCTCTAAAGCGGCCATGCACGGCGAGCGTATCTCGGTACGCCACATCGCGGTGAAAGAGTCCGAGGTGCGGGACTGGGAAGACCACATTATGAATCACCCGACCCGGTGATAGAGAAAAACCCGCCGAGGCGGGTTTTTATTGTTGTGCGGCCTGATGCCCTCACCCCAACTCTCTCCCACGGGAGAGGGCGCAAAAACTAAAAACGGCAACTCTCGTTGCCGTTTTGCTTTTATCTTCCGAACAGATCGCGCTTCTTCGGCTTAAACGGCTGAGCAATCAGCACCAGCAGTGCCACAACGAAGTAGGCAACAAAAATACCCACCAGCCACTGCGGCATCTCCAGCGTCAGGAATTCCCACTGACGTACAGAGCAGTCACCGGATGCGACAAACACCTGCGGCAGCCATTTGTCCAGCGGCAACCAGCTCGGGAAGCGGGCGGCGAAATCACAGGTCATAAACGGTGATGGATGTAGCTGCATCATGGTGTGCTGCCAGGAAAGCTCAATCCCTTTCCAGGCGCTGTACAGCCAGACAGCGATAGCGGCATACCGGAGCGGTGTTTTAGGTGCAATCGCACCCAACAGACCGGCGCCCATGATGCCGAACAGCGCACAGCGCTCATAGATACAGAGTACGCAGGGTTTTAGCCCCATCACATGCTGGAACCACAGCGCGACCATTTCCAGCGCAAAGGCGGTCAGGGCCATTAACAACCACGCTCCGCGACCGCGGGAGCACTGGTTTAAAAATCTCAACATAATCATTTCCCTGGAACATGCTTAGAAAGCGCAGTGTAAACGAATTTTAATGCGCCGCAAGTATACCCGCTTGTATCAGCCATTGCGTACAGGGAATGAGGGTAATTTTGACGCAAAGCAATCCCACAAGCGTAAGCACCAGCGTATAGGGCAGCGCCATCCACACCATTCTTCCATAAGAAAGACGTATGAGTGGCGCGAGGGCAGAGGTCAGCAGGAACAGGAAAGCGGCCTGTCCGTTTGGCGTCGCCACCGACGGCAGGTTGGTGCCGGTATTAATGGCCACCGCCAGCAGCTCGAACTGGCCGGCGTTGATAATGCCTTCTTCCATCGCGGCTTTGGCTTCGTTGATGTAGACCGTGCCGACAAAAACGTTGTCGGAGATGGACGACAGCAGGCCGTTGAACAGATAGAAGAGCGTCAGCTGGGCGTCGGGCGCCGCCTGAAGTACAAAAGTAATAATCGGGGCGAACAGGTGTTGGTCGATAATCACCGCCACCACCGCAAAGAAGACCGCCAGCAATGCGGTAAACGGCAGGGCTTCGGTAAAGGCTTTACCGATCGCATGCTCGTCCGTTACCCCGCTAAAGGTCGTCGCAAGAATAATGACTGAGAGACCAATCAATCCGACTTCAGCAAGATGCAATGCCAGCGCGGCGATAAGCCAGATACCGATGATGCCCTGCGCAATCAGACGTAGCGTCTCCTGACGCGTGCGCTGCGTACGGTTCTGCTCGTCAAATTTATGCAGCTCCTGGCGAACCGGCTCAGGCAGCTGCGCACCGTAGCCGAAGACGTTGAATTTCTCGACCAGAATGCAGGTTGCTAGCCCGCAGACGAACACGGGCACGCTGACGGGGGCCATGCGCAGGAAAAACTCGCCGAAATGCCACTCAGCGGCTTTGGCGATGATCAGGTTTTGCGGCTCACCTACCATGGTCATCACGCCACCTAATGCGGTACCGACGCCCGCATGCATCATCAGGCTGCGCAGAAACGCGCGGAACTGTTCCAGCACCTCACGGTTATGCGCTTCGACGTGACTGTCGTCCTGCAAGTCTTCGCCCGGACGGGACGAGGCCACGCGGTGATAAATACCATAAAACCCGACCGCGACACTGATGACCACCGCCACGACGGTCAGCGCATCCAGGAAGGCCGAAAGAAATGCGGCAGCAAGGCAGAACGCCAGCGACAGCACCGTTTTAGACGGAATGCTGAGCAACAGGCGGGTGAAGATAAACAGCAGCAGCTGTTTCATAAAGTAGATACCGGCCACCATGAAGATCAGCAGCAGCAGCACTTCAAGATTGGAAGCCAGCTCGGCTTTGACATGCTCTGCGCTCGTCATGCCGATAACCACGGCTTCAAAAGCCAGCAAACCGCCTGGTAGCAGGGGATAGCATTTCAGCGCCATGGCCAGGGTGAAGATAAACTCCGCCACCAGCAGCCAGCCGGCGACGAACGGAGAGACACTAAAAATAATGGGGTTAACAACCAGGAAAACCAGAAGTATCAGTTTGTACCAGTCAGGAGACTGGCCTAAAAAATTGCGCCACAGCGCGCGTCCAAAAGAAATTTCCACAACAGACGTCCTTCCCCGTCAGGTAAAACAAAACATCAGTATACGCAAAAATCGTGGCCGGGAGGCGGATAAGACTGCAGTGTAAATTTCACAAAAATAAAACAGCGATCCCTCTTTTCTCTCTTTCACGCGCTACCTGCCTCTGCGTGCCTCTGGTATGATGAGTGCAATTTGCAAAAGCTGTGTAATGGAAATCTCACTATGGTCATTAAGGCGCAGAGCCCGGCGGGTTTCGCGGAAGAGTACATCATTGAAAGCATCTGGAATAATCGCTTCCCTGCGGGATCCATTCTTCCGGCTGAACGCGAACTCTCTGAACTGATTGGCGTCACTCGCACCACGCTGCGTGAAGTGCTTCAGCGACTGGCGCGCGATGGCTGGTTGACGATCCAGCACGGTAAGCCAACGAAAGTAAACAACTTCTGGGAAACCTCCGGGCTGAACATTCTTGAAACGCTGGCGCGTCTCGATCATGAAAGCGTGCCGCAGTTGATTGATAATCTGCTCTCGGTGCGTACCAACATTGCGACAATCTTTATTCGTACCGCTTTTCGTCAGCATCCGGAAGATGCGCTGCAGGTGCTCGCCAGCGCAAACGAAGTGGAAGATCACGCGGATGCCTTTGCCACGCTCGATTACAACGTCTTCCGCGGACTGGCGTTTGCCTCCGGTAACCCGGTGTACGGTCTGATCCTGAACGGCATGAAAGGGCTGTATACCCGTATTGGTCGCCACTACTTTGCCAACCCTGAAGCGCGCAGTCTGGCGCTGGGCTTCTACCATAAGCTCAGCAAACTCTGTACCGAAGGCCTGCACGATCAGGTGTATGAAACGGTGCGCCGCTACGGCCATGATTCCGGTGAAATCTGGCACCGGATGCAGAAAACACTGCCGGGCGATTTAGCGATTCAGAGTCGCTGAAATAAAAAACCTCTCAGGTGAGAGGTTTTTTTTCGCCCGGTGGTGCTTCGCTTACCGGGCCTTCAAAACCCGTAGGCCGGGTAAGGCGTAGCCGCCACCCGGCAAAAAACATTACAGCGTATTCAACCGCGCCGGGCAACGTTCCAGCAGCTCCACGCTGCCATCTTCATTCTGCTGCTCCAGCAGCACATCAAAGCCCCACAGGCGATGCACATGCTTCAGCACCTCTTTGCGGCCTTTGTCCAGCGGCGCCCGGTTATGCGGAATATAGCGCAGCGTCAGGGAACGATCGCCGCGTAAATCCACATTCCAGACCTGAATATTGGGTTCAAGGTTGCTCAGGTTGTACTGGGAGGAGAGGCGAGAGCGGATCTCACGGTAGCCTTCCTCGTTATGGATCGCCGAAATCTCCAGGTAGTTATTGCGGTCATCGTCCAGCACGGTGAAGAAGCGGAAATCACGCATAATCTTCGGCGACATAAACTGGCTGATGAAGCTCTCATCCTTAAAGTCACGCATCGCGAAATGCAGTGTTTCCAGCCAGTCAGAGCCGGCGATGTCCGGGAACCAGTACTTATCTTCTTCCGTTGGCGACTGGCAGATGCGTTTAATGTCCTGGAACATTGCAAAGCCAAGCGCATACGGGTTTATGCCGCTATACCATGGGCTGTTGTAAGGCGGCTGGAACACCACGTTCGTATGGCTGTGCAGGAACTCCATCATGAACCGCTCGGTGACTTTCCCTTCGTCATACAGATGGTTAAGAATGGTGTAATGCCAGAAAGTCGCCCAGCCTTCATTCATCACCTGGGTCTGTTTCTGCGGATAGAAATACTGGCTGACCTTACGCACGATGCGCAGGATCTCACGCTGCCACGGCTCCAGCAGCGGCGCGTTTTTCTCCATAAAATAGAGCAGATTTTCCTGCGGTTCAGACGGGTAGCGACGCGCTTCAGCAACCGCTTTCTCTTCTTCACGTTTCGGCAGGGTGCGCCACAGCATATTTACCTGGCTTTGCAGATACTCTTCGCGGCTTTTCTGCCGCGCTTTCTCCTCCTGCAGGGAGATTTTCTGCGGACGTTTGTAACGATCAACGCCGTAGTTCATCAGCGCGTGACAGGAGTCGAGCAGTTTCTCCACTTCGTCCACGCCGTAGCGCTCTTCGCAGTCGGTAATGTACTTACGCGCGAAGATCAGGTAATCGACAATCGAGCTGGCATCGGTCCAGCTGCGGAACAGGTAATTATTCTTGAAGAACGAGTTATGCCCGTAGCAGGCATGCGCCATCACCAGCGCCTGCATGGTTATGGTGTTCTCTTCCATCAGGTAGGCGATACACGGGTTGGAGTTGATCACTATCTCATACGCAAGACCCTGCTGGCCGTGCTTATATAAACGCTCCGTTTCAATGAATTTTTTACCAAACGACCAGTGCGGATAGTTAATCGGCATCCCGACGCTGGAGTAGGCGTCCATCATCTGCTCGGACGTAATGACTTCAATCTGATGGGGATAGGTATCAAGACGATACAGTTTTGCCACCCGATCGATTTCGGCGAGATAGACATCCAGCAACTCGAAGGTCCAGTCGGGTCCATCGCTCAGACGTGTGTTGTCCTTGTTCAGGGAATCAATAGTAGCCATTAGCGCGCCCTCGTTGTGGGAGCTCTCTCTGTGTGGAGAGCCTCCTGATAAGCATAGATCACCGTGTTAAAAAGCGTGCTGGAGCAGAAATTTTTTCTTTGCGATTTCCCGTTTTTGATGCGGCAAAAAAAGCGGTCTTCACAGAATTTTATACTGGTTAAAAATAACGCGCAGCAGGAGATCCCAAATTCACCTCATCCCCTGATGCTGGGGGATGTGTGAGGCAAGTCACCATAAAAAAGTCGTATGTTGAATAATATTTTCAACTAGGTTATCAATCTGTAATTAGAAGATTGTTCTTTTGCACATATGGAGTGGCTATGCGTGTTGTCATACTGGGAAGTGGTGTCGTTGGCGTAACCAGCGCCTGGTATTTAAGTCAGGCGGGACATGATGTGACTGTTATCGATCGTGAGTCAGGGCCTGCGCTGGAAACCAGTGCGGCGAACGCCGGACAGATCTCGCCGGGTTATGCCGCGCCGTGGGCGGCCCCCGGCATTCCGCTGAAGGCGATTAAGTGGATGTTCCAGCGCCATGCGCCGCTGGCGATCAGCCTCGACGGCACCCAGTTCCAGCTGAAGTGGATGTGGCAGATGCTGCGCAACTGCGACACCCGTCACTACATGGAAAACAAAGGTCGGATGGTGCGTCTGGCGGAATACAGCCGTGACTGCCTGAAAGCCTTGCGCGCCTCCACCGGTATTGAGTACGAAGGTCGCCAGGGCGGCACGCTGCAGTTGTTCCGTACGGCGCAACAGTATGAAAACGCCACCCGTGATATTGCCGTGCTGGAAGATGCGGGCGTACCGTATCAACTGCTTGAAGCCAGCCAGCTTGGGCAGGTTGAACCGGCGCTGGCGGAAGTGTCGCACAAGCTGACGGGCGGCCTGCGTCTACCGAATGATGAAACCGGCGACTGCCAGCTCTTTACCCAGCGTCTGGCACAGATGTGTGAGCAGGCGGGGGTGAAATTCCGCTTTAATACTGCGGTCGATAAACTGCTCTCTGAAGGCGGCAGTATCTACGGTGTGAAGTGTGGCGATGAGGTCATTAAAGCGGATGCCTACGTTATGGCGTTTGGCTCATACTCCACCGCGATGCTGAAGGGCATTCTCGACATTCCGGTTTACCCGCTGAAGGGCTACTCCCTGACCATTCCGGTAAAAGAGGACAGCGGGGCACCAGTTTCCACCATTCTGGATGAAACCTACAAAATCGCCATTACCCGCTTTGATAACCGCATCCGCGTTGGCGGGATGGCGGAGATTGTCGGCTTTAACACCGAGCTGCTGAAGCCGCGCCGTGAAACGCTGGAGATGGTGGTGGGCGACCTGTTCCCGCGCGGCGGTTTTGTCGAGCAGGCAACCTTCTGGACCGGACTGCGGCCAATGACGCCAGACGGCACGCCAATTGTGGGTCGTACGCCGTTCAAAAACCTGTGGACCAATACCGGTCACGGTACGCTGGGCTGGACAATGGCCTGCGGCTCTGGCCAGCTGCTTAGCGATTTGATTTCCGGGCGCACGCCGGCAATTCCGTTTGACGATTTAAGTGCCGCACGCTATCAATCGGGGTTTACCCCTTCGCGTCCACAGCACCTGCACGGCGCGCATAACTAAGGAGTTGTCATGTCCCGTCCTGTTCTGGCTCAGCTCGATTTGCAGGCCCTGAAGGATAACCTGCAAATTGTTCGCCGGGCGGCGCCAGGTTCACGCGTCTGGTCGGTAGTGAAAGCCAATGCCTACGGCCACGGTATCGATCGTATCTGGAGTGCGCTCAGCGCCACCGACGGTTTTGCGTTACTGAATCTGGAAGAGGCCATTCTGCTGCGCGAGCGCGGCTGGAAAGGGCCTATTCTGTTGCTTGAGGGATTCTTCCACGCCGACGATCTGCCGCTGCTGGATAAGTACCGGCTGACCACCAGCGTGCACAGCAACTGGCAAATTAAAGCGATTCAGGATGCAAAACTGCATGCGCCGCTGGATATTTATCTCAAGGTGAACAGCGGTATGAACCGCCTGGGCTTCCAGCCCGAGCGGGTCCATACGGTATGGCAACAGCTGCGCGCCCTGAAGAACGTGGGCGAAATGACCTTGATGGCGCATTTTGCCGATGCGGAGAAACCGGACGGCATTGCCGATGCGATGGTGCGCATTGAGCAGGCGGCAGAAGGGCTGGATTGCCCCCGTTCGCTCTCCAACTCAGCGGCCACGCTGTGGCATCCTGAGGCGCATTATAACTGGGTGCGTCCGGGCATTGTCCTTTATGGCGCCTCTCCCTCAGGCCAGTGGCAGGATATCGCCAACAGCGGCCTGAAGCCGGTGATGACCCTGCGCAGCGAAATCATCGGTGTGCAGACGCTGAAGGCCGGCGACACGGTGGGCTACGGCAGCCGTTACCGGGCGACGGGCGAGCAACGGATTGGTATTGTGGCGGGCGGTTATGCTGACGGCTACCCGCGCATTGCGCCGAGCGGCACGCCAGTCTGGGTAGACGGGGTGCGTACGGGAACGGTGGGTACTGTCTCCATGGATATGCTGGCCGTTGATCTCACGCCATGTCCGCAGGCAGGCATTGGTTCCCCGGTCGAGCTGTGGGGTAACGAAGTCAAAATTGATGACGTGGCTGCTGCGGCGGGGACGGTAGGGTATGAACTGATGTGCGCGCTGGCACCAAGAGTGCCGGTTGTGACGGTGTAACGTACGTATCTGCCGGGTGGCGCTAACGCTTACCCGGCAAAACCACTACTCCACGTCCTCTTCCATCGGCCGCAAACCGACTTTCCGCACCGCGTTATCTTCTTTCTCTGCTACGGTCCAGATCATCCCGGCAAACTCCACCTGGTCACCCACAACCGGGGCCGCACCAAGGCGCTGCTGGATGATTTCGCCCAGCGTTTGCTGGTTATCGTCGCCTTCAGCACCTTCGTCCAGCCCATAAATCAGGGCCACATCCGCAAACCTGGCGCTGGCTTCCAGAATAAAATCGCCGAAGAAACGCTGATCCAGCGCCACTGGAGGCGACTGGCTGAACAGTTTACCCAGGGCGGGCAGGTCGCGCTCGCGGCCAATCACACACAGAATATCGCCTTCGCGTAGCCGGGTGCTGCCGGTAGGGTGCAGCAGGACATTATCGCGGAACAGGGCGGCAATACGCGTATCGGCTGGCATATGCAAATCACGCAGCGACGCCCCCACACACCATTTATCGGCGCTGAGCTGGTAGACAAACTGTTCCCACGGGTTTTCCGGGTGAATATCCAGCCCCACGCGAGACACCGGCCAGCCCACGGGAGGAACCACCACTTTGGCTTTTTTCGCCGCCCACCCGAGCGAGGTTCCCTGGAACAGCAGCGAGATCAGCACCACGAAGAAGGCGACATTAAAGAACAGCCGCGCGTTGTCCAGACCGGCCATCATCGGGAAGACGGCCAGGATAATGGGCACCGCGCCGCGCAGCCCCACCCAACTGATAAAGACGCGTTCGCGCAGGTTGAAGCCGCGAAACGGCAGCAGACCGGCAAACACCGACAGGGGACGGGCGAAGAAGATCATCCATGCCGATAAAATCAGTGCCGGAACGGCAATCGGCAGCAGGTCTGACGGCGTCACCAGCAGACCCAGCACCAGGAACATCCCGATTTGCGCCAGCCAGGCCAGTCCGTCGAAGTTCTGCAAAATGGCGTGACGGTTACGAATAGGGCGATTGCCCAGCAGGAAGCCGCAGAGATAAACCGCGAGGATCCCGCTGCCGTTCAGCGCAGTGGTGACGGCAAAAATCAGAATGCCGCCGCTCAGGGCAAGCAGCGGATACAGCCCCGAAGGCAGCGATATCCGGTTGATCGTCTGCTGAAGCAGGTAACCCCCGGCAAGGCCGAGCGCAATCCCCAGGCCGAACTGCTGCAGGATATGCAGGGCAAACATCCAACTTAAGCCCGTTTCATGCTGCTGGATCATCTCTATCAGCGTGATGGTGAGAAATACCGCCATCGGATCGTTACTGCCGGATTCAATCTCAAGCGTGGAGCCGACGCGTTCGTTCAACCCTTTGCCTCCCAGCAGGGAAAACACCGCCGCCGCGTCGGTTGAGCCGACAATCGCGCCAATCAGTAAACCTTCCATCAGATCGAGATGGAACAGCCACGCCGCCATCATACCGGTCAGACCGGAGGTAATTAACACCCCGACCGTCGCCAGCGACAGGGCGGGCCCCAGCGCAACGCGAAATGAGCTCGCCTGGGTGCGCATCCCGCCGTCGAGCAGGATCACCGCCAGCGCAAGGTTACTGATCATGTAAGCGAAAGGGTAGTTATCGAAAGGGATACCGCCGATACCATCGACACCCGCCAGCATGCCGATGGCAAGGAAAATAACAAGAATAGGTATGCCGAGACGCGATGAAAATGAACTTAATAAAATACTACAGGTTACGAGCACAGAACCCAGAATGAAAAGACTGATTATCGCTGTGGCATCCAATGTTGTCTTACTCCCACCTCAATGTTAATGCTGTTACTAAAACCCTAACATATTAACGACGCAAACAGCGGTTTATTGAGGGGGATTAACGGCTTTTTTATGCCTTTAAGACCGGATGACCCCCAATCGTTAACCGACTGCCCGTTTCATCATGCTTCAGGGTGGCCTGCGCGCCTAACGCCAGGGTGACGGTTTGCTGCTCGTGGCCGAAGTCCAGCCCGGTAATAACAGGAATATCAAGGCGTGAGCGGATGAAATCGACCATCGTTTCCAGCGAGTATCCTGCGTCATAGTCATTCGGCGCGGCACCGGTAAAACTACCAAGAATAACCGCGGACTGACGTTCCAGAATACCGGCATAATACAGCTGCAATAACATGCGCTCGACGCGGAACGGATGTTCATTGATATCTTCCAGCACCAGAATGCCGTCGTCAATTTGCGGCAGCCATGGCGTTCCGATGAGCGACACCAGCATTGCCAGATTTCCGCCCCAGAGTTGTCCTTCACACGACCAGTGCGGCCCGTTGCCCTGCCACTCAACGCTGTAGGTCGGGTTTTTCAGAGCGCGCCAGAAGTGTTCCACCGTAAATGGGTCAAGCTCGGGTGCTCCGAAATTACCGGCCAGCATCGGGCCGCTGAAGGTCACCACGTTATGCAGCGCGAGCAGCCCGAGCTGGATTACGGTAAAGTCGCTGTGGCCGCAGATAAGCAAGGGATCCTGCTGCTGACGCTTCGCCAGCCCTTGCCAGTCAATACTCTCCAGCAACCGGCTCGCACCATAGCCGCCGCGCACCGCCAGCACGATGTTGTTCTCACCCTGCAGGTTCACCAGGCTGTTGATATCATTCAGCCTTTGCGCTTCCGTACCGGCAAATCGCTGCTGGCGGCGGGGGATAATTGTCTGATTTTCTACCGGGTAGCCGAGTTCCAGTAAGCGCTCAACGCCCCGCTGTGCCGCCTCCTGGTTGATGCAGTACCCGGACGGCGCGATAAGATGAAACTGAGACATGGCAATTCCTTGCTGAATGAGAATCTAATTGTCTATATCATGCCGCTTATACGTTGCCTGCTTCAAGGGCGATGACCGGCTATAAGGATAGATGACGTGAAATTGAGATGGTTTGCTTTTTTGATTGTGTTGCTGGCTGGCTGTAGTTCAAAACATGACTATCAAAACCCGGCATGGAACCCGGAAGTACCTGTGAAACGGGCCATGCAGTGGATGCCGATCAGCGAACAGGCGGGCAAAGCCTGGGGTGTCAGCCCGCGGCTGATCACGGCGATCATTGCCGTGGAATCCGGCGGTAACCCAACGCTTGTCAGCAAATCCAATGCCGTGGGGTTAATGCAGCTTAAGGCCTCAACTGCCGGCAGAGAGGTCTATCGCTATATGGGCTGGAGCGGTCAGCCGTCAACCAGCGAGCTGAAAAACCCGGAACGTAACATCTCCATGGGCACGGCTTATTTGAGTATACTGGAACACGGCGTGCTGAAGGGAATCGAGGATCCTGAAGTGATGCAGTATGCGCTGGTGGTCTCTTACGTGAACGGCGCGGGTGCGCTGCTCAGGACGTTCTCATCGGACCGTAAAGAGGCGATAGAAGAGATTAACGGCATGGACAAAGACGAGTTCTTTGAACACGTAGTGAAAAATCATCCGGCACCACAGGCTCCGCGTTATATCTGGAAAGTACAGAAAGCGATGGATGCCATGTAATGCCGTTGTCGGGCGGCCAGCGTGCTGCCCGGCTTCTGTCACAACACTTTATTCGCCCGCTCCCGCGCTTCTCGCTCAAGAGAATAGATAATCCGTTGCAGTTCGCGCTCTGCGCCCGGCCCGACGTTCAGGAAGCGGAAGCTCAGACGTGGCGTGACGATCGTTTCATTTTTGCTGTCGACCACCTTACGCTCGCTGATGGCAATCAGCTGCGCATCAAAGTAAAAACGCCCCCAGCCTCCCATATCCAGTTCGATTTGGGTAAATCGCATGCCTTCTACCAGTCCGTCAGGCTTTGGCGTATCCATCAGCGCACCCATGCCGCCCAGGGAGAGGTCAAACAGGCGAAAGCGGATCTCTTTTTTGTCCGGCATTTTGGCCTTACCAAAATAGGCAGGGTGCAGCGGGGCACTGATACGAAAATATTCACGGCGCTGAACAAACCAGAGGTTGGCCGGCAGCGGGGTGACAAACGCCGGAAGACCGCCGAATTCGCTCAGCTCCAGGCGCGGCAGGACAAATTCCACTTTTGCGCCGTGCGTTTCTGCCATCACCGAGATTTTCTCCGCCCGCAGCGCGGCGCGGTTTTCATGCTCCTGACTGCCCAGGTCGATGACCAGCCTCTCTGCAGACGCATCCAGGATCTTGCTGATGAACTGATTGTTTGACCAGCTGATGCGCAGCGGCACCTCGCCTTTTTGCAGGTCACGCAATACCCCTAATACAGCCAGCGGATTTTGCTTCAGGAACTGCTCACTGTAATTACTCACGCCGGATGGCTCCTTGATAAATGACAGACTGTCTCTGCGTTATCGGCAGCGTGAAACGAAACTTAATACAAACCGGTGAGTTTTTTTCGCAGTACAGAGAAGTTAAGTCGGTGAGATGAAATCGGTTTTACCGTGATGACCTATACTTAAGTTACCTGCGCGGAAGGTTTTCTGCGCATGCGTTAAACCTGCAAGAGGGCATCGCTATGGGTATTATCGCGTGGATCATCTTTGGTCTTATTGCCGGGGCTATCGCTAAACTCATCATGCCGGGAAATGATGGCGGCGGCTTTATATTGACCTGTGTGCTCGGTGTTGTTGGTGCGGTTGTCGGCGGCTGGCTGGCGACGATGTTTGGCTTTGGCGGCAGCATCAGTGGATTCGACCTGCACAGTTTCCTTGTGGCTGTGGTGGGCGCCATTGTTGTTCTGGGCATATTCAGGTTACTCAGACGGGCATAGATAACCCAAAACGGCTCTCGCAAAAGGGCCGTTTTTTTTGTCGTGATATTGATTTGCTAATCGAAATGATAATAATTGTCGTTCCTAGTTACATATAACCACAAGACGACACTATGAACACCTCACGTTTTGCAGTATGCGCGTTGGCAGGAGCCGTGACGCTGGCATTACAGGCACAGGCATTTGCGGAAGAATCCACCATTCTTGTCACCGGCTCTGAGCAGGGCAGCGTTCTCCCCGCATGGACGAACAGCGCAACCAAATCGGCGGTGGCCGAAAGTAAAACGCCGCAGGTGATCGATACTGTCTCTGCGCAGCAAATTGAGCAACGCCATGCCAGTTCCGTGAACGAAATCCTGCGCTATGTCCCGGGCGTTTCGACAGAGCTGCGTGGAAACACCACGTACATGAGCGAGTATAAAATTCGTGGCTTTACGGTTGACCAGGAGTTCTACAACGGCCTGCAGCTGCCGTATAACGTCACCGGAAACACCAAAGCGCGCATCGATCCGCTGCTGATTGAGAGCGTCGATATCCTTAAAGGGCCATCTTCTGTGCTCTACGGCGGCGGCTCCCCGGGTGGGCTGGTGAACATTCAAAGCAAAAAGCCGCAAAAAGCTGCCCGCACCGAGTTTGGCTTCAACACCGGTAACCGCAATCTGAAAGAGGGCTATCTCGACTCGACCGGACAAATCGCCGACAGCGACTGGAACTACCGTCTGCTGGGTAAAGCCACTGAAAATGACGATCAACCCCATACCACGCGGTATGAAAACTACCTGGTCGCACCGTCGGTTACGTGGCAGCCGGACAACAAAACGCGTCTCACCATTGATGCGCTGGCGCAAAACTCCCCGAGCCTGTCACCATCCAACCCGTTGCCGCTTGCTTACCTGCGCTCGAAATATGCCGATCGCCGTGATTACGCCGGGGATGAATGGAGCGGTTTTAAACAGCGTCAGTGGATGCTGGGTTACAGCTTTGAACATGAGTTTGACAGCGGCTGGGGCTTTAACCAGAAGGCACGGTACTTTGATGTCGACACCCATCAGCGCAGCGTTTACGCCACGGGGACGGGGAGTGAGGTCTACCAGCTTAACCGTTTTGCTTACACCACGGATGAGGATCTGAAGAGTTTCAACATTGATAACCAGGTAACCAAAACCGTGGCGCTGGGGGAATGGAAACATCACCTGTTGGCCGGGTTTGACTATCAAAAGCTGAACTCTCACTTCTACTACCGTTATGCCTCGACAACGCCCGGCATTGATATGCGAAATCCTGACTATTCGCAAATCAATGAACGCGATCTCGGGTTGTATACGGGGCAGAAGAATCGTCTGAGCTACCAACAAAACGGCTATTATCTGCAGGATCAGGTGGAATTTGGCGGCTTAAATCTGCTGGCCAGCCTGCGCTATGACGATTACCGCTCGGTGACCACCAATTATCTGCAGAACGGCGACAAAGCCTGGGTCTCGCAGGACCGCGTGACCAAACGCCTGGGCGCGCTTTACGCGTTTGAGAATGGGCTGTCACCGTTCATCAGCTACTCCGAAGGGTTTGCCCCGGTGTCGCCGCAGGGCACGCTCACGGCCAAAGACGTTAAACCAACAACCAGCAAACAGGTTGAAGGCGGGGTGAAATACCTGCTGGCAGAGTACGCCACCACCTTTACCGCCTCGGTGTTTAATATCCGTCAGAAAAATGTCGTCACCTCCGATCCGGGCTTCCTGAATTACAGCCAGACCGGCGAAGTGGAATCCAAAGGTGCCGAGCTCTCGGTCGTCAGCCGTCCGACGGATAACGTGACCCTGATTGCCAACTATGCCTATACCCATCTGATCAATACCGAAGATGATAAATACCAGGGCAAACGACCAACGCAGGTGCCGGAAAATGCGTTCAACCTGTGGGGAGATTACACCTTTGACAACACGCCGCTGAGGGGGCTGATGCTGGGGGCGGGGGCACGCTACACCGGTCCAATGGAAATTTCACCGAACAACGATGCGGGCAAACTGGGTGGCACCATGCAGTACGATCTGGCTGCTTCCTATCGTATGGGTGAAATCCTGCCGTCGCTGGAGGGGGTAACCCTCAAAGCCAGCGCGCAAAACATCACCAATAAAGAGACGCTGACCTGCTACGACGCCACGAACTGCTGGATTGGACGTGACCGCACGTATCAGTTGGGGGCGAGCTACAGCTTCTGATTATCCTTTCCCTCTCCCGCAGGGAATGCAGGCCGGGCAGGCGTTAGCGCCACCCGGCATTGCTCACCTACTGCGCCGTACTTTTCACCGGCGCAGCCTCATCATTCGCCGCAGGTTGATGCTCCGGCACGCTGTCACACGGTTTCTCTTTCGGACAGACCAGGTCCAGCATCTTCAGCGTCACGCCGTTGCTCCAGCCGAATCCATCCTGCAGCGGATACTCACCGCCGCCGCCGCCCGTACCGGTGGAGGAGACGTCATATTTTTCCACCAGTTTCTGCTCGCGATCGTAGGTGTGCTGAACGTTTTTCAGGAAACGCCAGGTGACATCCATCGCCACCTTATTCTGGCCATAATTCTGCAACCCTTCTGTCGCGACCCACTGCAGCGGCGCCCAGCCATTGGGGGCATCCCACTGCTGGCCGCTGTTGACGGTGGTGGTCGTTATGCCGCCCGGTTTCAGCAAACGTGAGGACGTCGCTGCAGCCACTTTATCAGCGCGATCCTGTGCCGCCGCCTTCACATACAGCGGGAAGAGGGCCGCAGCCGTAAGCTGATTACGCACCTTCTTGCTCTTCAGATCGTAATCCGCATACCACCCCTCTTTTTCGTTCCACAGATACTTCTCCATCGCCTTCTGGCGTGCCGTGGCCAGCGCCTCATATTTGCTCGCGCTGGCGGCATCGCCGCTCTCCTGGCTTGCCCGGGCGAGCAGTTTTTCCATCTTGAACATCAGGGCGTTCAGATCCACCGGCACAATGCTGGTGGTGCGGATGGTGCCCAGCTTTTGCGGATCGTCCATCCAGCGGGAGCTAAAGTCCCAGCCTGAGGCCGCCGCAGAGCGTAAATCGCGGTAGATCTCCGTCGCCGGACGGTTAGGGTTGCTTTTGGCGGTGGTGATATCGTCAAGCCATGACTCCGGACGTGGCGTATCGCGATCATCCCAGTAGCGGTTGAGCAGTGAGCCATCCTCCAGCTTCACCACCCGTTTGTTGGCTTGTCCGGCCTGCAGCGCATCGGCGCCCTCCATCCAGTAGGCGTACTCTTTTTCCATTTGTGGACGGTATTTCTTCAGTGCCTCGCTGTCGTGCGTCGCCAGCAGTTCAACCATCAGCGAGAAAAACGGCGGCTGGGAGCGGCTCAGGTAGTAACTGCGGTTGCCGTTCGGAATGTGTCCCCACGTATCCAGCTCGTAGGCGAAGTTGTCCACCATATCGCTGATTTTGTCCCAGTGGTCACTTTCCGCCAGCCCCAACATGGTGAAATAGCTGTCCCAGTAGTAGACCTCGCGGAAACGTCCGCCCGGCACGACGTAGGGTTTAGGTAACGGCAGGAGCGAATCCCACTTGTTACTGGCTTTATCGGTGGTGCGGGTAAGCACGGGCCACAGCCCGTCAATATGCTCACGCAGGCTCTGCCCGGCAGGAGGAACATATTTTTCCCCTTCCGCGGGAAGCGTGAAGTTCATATCCACAAAATGGCGTAAATCAAACCCGGACTGACGACGCTGCATGCGGTAGTCGGCCAGAATCGTCAGGGGATCGCTTTTCGGTACCGCATCGGCAAAGGTTTTTTGATCGGGGAAAAGTTTGGCGCTCTGGACATCGTTAAAGAGAGGGCCGAGCAAGATATCCGGTGAATTCGTCTGGCCAGAGTGCATTTCTTCTGCGTTGCCTGTCGCGGCAACCGCGAGCAACGCACTGCCCAGAACCAGAGGTAAGAGGCGAGGGCGCAGCTTTTGAGGGGTTATCATCGGTGCTTCTCCTTATTTCGCTGAGCAGCGGTCACGCTGTAATCAATCACCAGAAAACCTTAGTCGAATATTCCGCGCTTCGCGTGTCGAACATCGCACTTTGCACAAATCCAGATAATTTACCGTTGCGTTTAATGCCCCGGTGGCGCTGCTGAAATATTGATATTGTGAATGGCTGTAGGCGAGAAAATAAATTGCGATCCGTTACGCATAATTTTCCGGATAAAGGCTTTCTTTTAATTATCCCGATCACATAAAGCAAAAAACATAACTTCATGGTGAAAAAACATAATGGATCGCGTCGTTGCGCTCAGGCGAAATTATTGTCAAAGCAGAAACCGGTTTCATCAATAAGGAGTAACGTGATGTCAGTGAGTGAAAAAATTCCGGTCCGGGAAAAAATAGGCTACAGCCTGGGAGATGCCGCGAGCCATATTGTATTTGACTCATCGGTTGCCATTCTGGCGTATTACTATACCGATATTTATGGCTTGCCCCCGGCCGTAATGGGAACCATGTTTCTTTTGGTCCGTTTATTAGATGCCATTACCGACCCCGTTATGGGAGCGATTGCCGATGCAACATCCACGCGCTGGGGACGTTTTCGTCCCTGGCTGCTGGCGATATGCGTTCCTTTTGCGGTGAGTTGCGTATTGGTTTATTCCATTCCGGATTTTACCGAAACAGGCAAAATTTATTATGCCGTCGGGGCGTATATATTTATGACTCTGATGTATACCGCCATTAATATCCCCTATTGCTCCCTGGGCGCTGCGCTTACGTCCGATCCACGGGAAAACCTCTCTTTGCAGTCCTGGCGCTTTGCCATCACCCCGATTGGTGGCGCGCTTGGTACCGCGCTTATACTTCCCCTCGCGGACTATCTCTACCCCGGCGACAGGGCGACCGGCATTCAGGTGGCGATGGCGCTGTTTGGTGCAATCGGCTGCGTGATGTTTATCATTTGTTTTGTCACTACCAAAGAGCGTGTCCAGCCGATCAAAGAGGAGAATCTGAACATCGCCCGGGACGTTAAAATCCTCTTTCGTAACGATCAGTGGCGCATTCTCTCGATCTACAACTTTATGATGCTGGTGGCAGTGGTGATCCGCGGTGGCGCGGTGGTCTATTACGTCAATACCGTGCTCAACAAAGGGGCCGACATTATCTCGTACTTTATGCTGGGCGGGATGCTGGCCTCGATGTTTGGTTCAGTTCTGGCGCAGCCGTTCGGTACCCGTTTTTGTAAGGTTAAACTCTCGTTCTGGATCAATATTCTCAATGCGGCGTTAGGCGTGGCCTGCTTCTGGCTGCCGCTGGAGTTCTGGGTCATTCCACTGATTGCCCATGTGCTCATTCAGATTGTTCAGGGCGGTAACGGCGCGTTGCAGTGGTCAATGATTACGGATGCAAATAATTACGGTGAATGGAAAACTCAGCGTCGTATTACAGGTATGAATGTTGCGGCCAATATTTTCGTGATCAAATTAGGTGTCGCCGTCGGGGGGGCGATTCTGGGCTGGGTGCTGGCCTGGTTTAATTACCAGTCGAACAGTACGGTACAGTCGGAATCCGCGGTTCAGGGTGTCATTCTGCTGTTTACGTTAATCCCTTCACTCTTTTATTTACTCACCGCTTTTTCAATCAAGTTTTATAAATTAACCGAAAACGTCATGAATGGCGTGGTGAGTGATTTAAATAAAGGCGAATTCGCTAACTCTTAATAGTTGAAGCAGTAAGCCGATAATTCATTTGAATTATCGGTGAGGTTCTCTGTGTCCGTCAGGAAATAATGATTAACTCACGAGGATGGAGTCGATGAAAGTGAAATACCTTGCACTGCTCGTCAGTGCGTTTTGTTCTACCGCAGCAATGGCAGCAAATGATACGCAACGTCTGGAAGATAAACTGGCGCAACTGGAGGCGCGCCTCGAAAAGGCTGAAACAAGGGCGGCAAAGGCAGAAGCACAAATTCAGGTTCTGGAACAACAGCAGCAAACCGTGGTGGCCGCAAATCCTGTTGTGGTTGGATCCACAGAGCCTGCGACAGCGCAAACGGCACCGAAGCTCACGTTATCCGGCTACGGCGATATTAAATTTTATGGTGACGTTGAATTTAATATGGATGCGGCCAGCAAGACCGGCAGTTTAACCTCCATGAAAACGACAGCCAATAAAGACTGGGCACCCGGCAACCATGAACGCTGGGATATTAACGGGCGTCTGCTGCTGGGGTTTGACGGCTATAAGCGAATGGAAAACGGCAATTTTGCCGGTTTCTCCGTACAGCCGCTGGCGGACTTAACGGGCAAAATGAACCTGGATGACGCGGTCTTCTTCTTTGGCACGGAAAACGACTGGAAGGTAAAAGTTGGCCGTTTTGAAGCCTACGATATGTTCCCGCTGAATCAGGATACCTTCGTAGAATATTCCGGCAACACCGCCAACGATCTCTACAGCGATGGTTACGGCTATATCTATATGATGAAAGAGGGGCGCGGTCGTAGCGACAGCGGAGGTAACTTCCTGCTGAGTAAAACCCTGGGCAACTGGTATCTTGAGGTTAACACGCTGCTGGAAGATGGCAGCTCGCTGTTTGTTGACCAGCAGTATCATGGCGTGGACCTGGATAACGATAAAAACGTTGCCTACGTCCGCCCGGTGATTGCCTGGCAGGAAGGAAACTTCTCGACCGCCATCGCGATGGAGAGCAACCTCGTCAACAACGCCTACGGCTACCACGATGCGTCCGGAAGATGGGTCGACCAGTCTGACCGCACCGGCTATGGCTTTACCATGACCTGGAACGGGCAAAAAACCGATCCGGATGACGGTATCGTTGCCAACCTGAATACCGCTTACATGGATGCCACCGACGAGACGGATTTCACCGCGGGCGTGAATGCCTTATGGCGCAATGTAGAGCTGGGCTATATCTACGCGCATAACCAGATCGATAATTTCAACACCGCCAACTTTAATGCTGACTGTGATGGCGATTGCTGGGTGACCGATCCCGGCGATTATGATATTCACACCATTCATGCGTCGTACCTGATCCCGAACGTCATGAAGATGAAGAATTTCAATATCTATCTTGGCGCGTACGCCTCCTGGGTTGAAGCACATCCGAATGACGGCGATGACCGCAACGACGATCGCTACGGCGGGCGCGTGCGCTTCAAATACTACTTCTGATGTCCTGCGCCAGTCAGGCCTCTTCCGGGGTCTGGCTGGTCTCCCGCAGCGAGCCTGGCGCATGGCCGATAATTCGCTTGAACGCCCGGCTAAACGCCGCAAGGGATCCGTAACCCAGGCGCAGCGCGACCGTTTCAATAGGCTGATTTTCATGGCGAATGTACTGAATGGCCAGGCGCATCCTCAACTCGCTGAGGTATTTCGCCGGGGTGGTGCCCGTCGCGGCGAGAAAACGTTCCGCAAACACCGAGCGGGAGGTGCCAGCCTCTTTTGCCAGATCCGCCACGCTCCAGTTCAGACCCGGCTGCTGGTGCATGGCGTAAATGGCCCGGCTCAGACGCGGGTCGCGCAGTACCTGCACCCAGCCGGTGGCTTTTCCGCAGCCTCCTTCAACCCAGCCCCGCACGATTAGCGCCGCCACCACGTCTGCCAGCCGCGCGAGGATCCCGGCGAATCCGGCCTGACGCGTCATGGATTCGCGCTCCATCGCCGCCAGCAGCGGGTGGATCTCCGGCCAGGTGGACATCAACCGGCTCACCATCATCACCTCCGGCATCGCTTTGATGAGCGGTTGCATCCCGCCCAGCTCAAAATCCATGCATCCGCTGAAAATGACGGTGTTCTCGCTGTCCGGACACGGCTCGCAGGTGATGGCGCAGACCGAGCTGCAGATAGGTTCACTGGGAAACGCGCTGACCGGGGTGATGGTAGCCTGTTCGTCCGAGAGCAGGGCGTGCGCATTACCGTTCGGTATAAACAGGGCATCACCGCCGTTTAAGGTGAATGTTGCGCCACTCTCCATACGCAGCAGGGCATTGCCGCGGCTGACAAAATGAAACTGTGCTTTGCCAGGCGCCTGGTGGAACGCTACGCCAAAGGGTGCGCTGGCTTCAATGCGGCGGTATTTCACGCCCGACAGGCGCATTCCGCGCAACAGCTCGCTGATCAGGTCGGGGGACTGAGCGGTCATGGCAAAATTCCGGACGAATAATCAATAAGTGGAGATTATATGTCATAGATCGTCCACGGTGAACCCTCTATCCTTTTGCGACAGTTGTCACATTTTCATAACGGGAGATCAACAGATGAGTTCATGTGTCGCGGCGAGAGAGGCTGTTACGCCTGCAAAACCCGCCTGGCGGGCCGTCTATTCACTGGGGCTGGGGGTGTTTGGTTTGATCACGGCGGAGTTCCTGCCCGCCAGTTTGTTAACGCCCATGGCCGCAAGCCTGGGCGTAACAGAGGGGATGGCCGGACAGGCGGTAACCGCCACCGCGCTGGTCGCGCTGGTCACCGGATTGCTGATCACCCCGGCGACCAAAAGTATCGACCGTCGCTGGGTACTCATGTTTTTCTCGGTGCTGCAAATCATCTCCAGCCTGCTGGTGGCTTTTGCGCCGACGTTGCACGTTCTGCTGATGGGACGCCTGCTGTTAGGAATTGCCATCGGGGGATTCTGGGCGATGTCGACCGCCACGGCGATGCGTCTGGTGCCTGCTGATAAAGTGCCGAAAGCGCTGGCGGTGATCTTCTCCAGCGTGTCGATCGCCACGGTGGTTGCGGCTCCGTTGGGCAGCTATCTTGGCAGCCTGATCGGCTGGCGTAATGTCTTTATCCTCTGCATTCTGCCGAGCATGCTGGCGCTGCTGTGGCAGCTCTGGGTACTGCCGTCAATGAAGCCGGAGAGCAGCGGCAGCCTGGGCACCCTGTTCCGCGTGCTGCGTCGTCCGGGAATGATCGGCGGAATGCTGGCGACCATTCTGATCTTCAGCGGCCATTTTGCCTTCTTCACTTACCTGCGTCCGTTCCTTGAAACGGTGGGTCAGGCAAGCGTGGAGAGCATCTCGCTGATCCTGCTGGGCTTCGGGATTGCCAACTTTATCGGCACCTCCGTTGCCGGACATCTGCTTGCGCGCAACCTGCGCCTGACGCTGGCCCTGGTTCCGTTCGTTATGGGCGTGCTGGCACTCACCATGGTGGCGTTTGGTCATCTGGCGATGCTGGATGGATTACTGGTGGCGATGTGGGGCTTTGCGTTTGGTCTGGTTCCGGTGGGCTGGTCAACCTGGCTTGCCACGACGGTGCCGGATGAAGCCGAAAGCGCGGGTGGTTTGCTGGTGGCCTCTATCCAGCTGGCAATCAGCGCCGGTGCGGCCGTGGGCGGGGCGGTATTTGACCTCAACGGCGCCAGCGGCGTCTTTGCCGGAAGCGGTTTCCTGCTGGTGACGGCGATGGTGATTGTGTTTATGGGCGTGAAGGTTAAGGCGGAGTGATTGTTTTCCCTCTCCTGCGGGAGAGGGAATTTTTAGATGTCCATTATTCTACGCAGTCGCTCTCTCATTCCAGGTGTCTTTGAACATGATGTTCCCGTCACAATATTTCCATTCAATTGCTTCATAACGTATTTCAACTTCTTCAAGGTGGGCACTTGCAATCCCCAGCGGATGCAAGACTGGCGATATCCTTGTTACCTTGACGTTTTCCAGGATGATGTTGAAATATTCACGCTCGATACCGGCGTCATCAATTTTATACATTTTGATTAATGCCGTTTTGAAGGTTTTACCTGTACAGACGGCACGAAAGAGATAGGGTGTGATGCGATCGATTTCTTTTTCAAAGGTGATGGGGACATGAAGTCGTGTTCCTGTTAATTTACCCGTGTTGGAACAGGTCGGTATCCAGACCGAGTGGTTAAATGATTTTAGTTCGGTAGAGCCAAGCCTTGTGGGCATTAAACATTCACCTGTAACAGGCGCGTTATTTTCATCTGTCAACCATATATGTGCTGGTGTAGACATTTATTCATCCTTTAGGTTCGTAGAAATAGGCCATATAAAAAACGATTGCTACTATAGCCCCAACAATAAGCATTGCTGTTTGATCGTCTTCAATAAAGGTTACTGGGATCAGTGATAGAATCACAATAACAAAAATTGCGGTATATGCTTTTAAATCATTCTTCAAGTCTTCCAGAAGAAGTTTAAAAATCTTCTTTATGGCCCCCCTCATTATTGAGCCATTTTTATAAAAGCATTAGTAATATCATGATCTGATGCTGTGTAAATATTCAGGTAACCAGCTTTCATTACTACTGGTTCGATGAGGAAGTACATCATTTCAAGTTTCTCCATATATAATGCATGATAAAATAATGGAAGGAATTTTTTGAGATTATTGGCGCTGTCTGCCGCGCGTTGGACCATTGCGTAAGCGTTAAGCACTAAAAATGCACCTCCCGTTCTTCCGGCAACTTTTTTCATCAATGCGCTTTGCACTGCAGCATTCATTTGATTGCTATAGCATATATATTTTGCAACAGCATAAATTAAACTAAATTTGGATGCTTGCTGAACTGAATAGTGTGTTGTGAAGGGTATGACTTTTTCGAGTATGGTCTTCTTTTCATTTTCGCTTCTGTTTTTAAGTATTGTTTCGATGTATAACTTAACCATGCGGAATATCAAATCCCTGTGTTTAACTAGCTCTACAATACCGAGAATGAACCTTTTGTCTTCTGAAGCCAAATTTTTGCATACATCAAAATAATTTTCAGTGAAGCAAGACGTATAATAGAGTAAACGCGTTGTCGCATCGCCAAGATTATCTAGATATTCTATGGCACCATCCTTCACACCAGCTACGGCACGATCAAGCCTTAATGCAAGTTCTTTATCGGACCCTATTTTTTCGATAATCGATTTACTGTAATACATAGCCTGTCCCTGTTGTGTACAGAGTTTATCATGGGCTACGTTGTCGACTGGGGACAGTGATCGCACTCGCATTTATAAAAAGTGAAGGCATGAATAACCACCAATTTATTTTCTAAATAAATTGGTGGTTATATATAATTGATGTGATGAATTTGGAAACGATGAATATAATTAATCTTATCAAGTATTATTTATTCTGCGAGGATGGTTACATAATCCGTAGGCCGGGTAAGCGCAAGCGCCACCCGGCTTACACCTTACAACCCTTTCTTATCCATCAGCACCGCCAGATCCACCAGGCGATTAGAGAAGCCCCACTCGTTGTCATACCACGCCAGGATTTTCACCATCCGACCGCCAATTACCAGGGTGGAGAGACCGTCAATAATCGAAGAGCGCGGGTCGCCCTGATAATCGCTGGAGACCAACGGTTCATCGCTATATCCCAGAATGCCTTTCAATGGCCCGCTGGCGGCGGCTTTGCGGAACGCATCGTTCACCTCTTGTACCGTAACGTCACGGCTCAGCGTCACCGTCAAGTCCACAATCGAGACCACCGGAACCGGTACGCGCAGGGAATAGCCGGTCAGCTTGCCGTCCAGAGACGGGATGACTTTCCCCAGCGCCTTCGCGGCACCACTGGAGTACGGCACAATTGACAGGGCGGCCGCTCGTGCGCCGCGCAGATCTTTTTCCGGCTGGTCATGCAGCGCCTGGCTGTTGGTATAAGCGTGCGTGGTGTTCATCAGGCCATGCTCAATACCAAATTGCTGATGCAAAACCTGTGCGGCCGGGGCCAGGCCGTTCGTGGTGCAACTCCCGTTGCTCACCACCACATGCTTAGCCGGATCGTACTGCTCGTGGTTAACGCCCATCACCACCGTCAGATCGTCATTCTTACCCGGTGCAGAAATGATGACGCGCTTCGCACCACCGTGCGAGATATGCACCAGTGCTTTTTCGCGCTCGGTGAAGAAACCGGTGGCTTCAATCACCACGTCAACGCCGACATCGCGCCAGGGGATATTCGCCGGATCGCGCTCGCTAAAGACGGTGATGCGCTGACCGTCGACCTGCAGCGCGCCGTCCGCCGCTTCAACGGGTGCCGGTAGCGTGCCGAGCAGGGAATCATGCTTAAGCAAATGGGCGAGGGTTTTGCTGTCCGTCAGATCGTTAATCGCCACAATCTGCAGGTCCGGATTGCCCAGCGCCGCGCGCAGGAAATTACGTCCGATACGGCCGAAACCGTTAATGCCGACCTTAACCATAATGCACTCCTTATCTCTGTTGTCTGGAGTCACTGTAGGCTTCAGGCCGGATGGCGTAAATGACAAAAAAGGATCACATTACGCCATTTTGCGACAGTGAAAACGCTGACGGTATTCACCGGGTGTGAGGTGGAGCTGTTTTTCAAATACGCGGCGCAGGTTGATGCTGGTGCCAAATCCGCTTTTCTCGGCGATAACGGATAGCGGATCGTCGGTCTGTTCAAGCAACTGTCGGGCTGCGGCAAGGCGCGCTTCGGTCACATAGCGTGCCGGAGACGCCCCCGTGTCGCGGGTGAATACCCGGGTGAAATTGCGCGGGCTCATGGCTACTTTTTCTGCCAGCTTTTCGACGCACAGATCGGCCGTCAGGTTTTGCAGGATCCAGGTTTGCAGCTCGCTGATGGGTCCGGAGGAGCCGGACTGCGACAGGTTATAGCGGCTGAACTGCAGCTGGCCTCCCGGGCGGCGCAGATACATCACCATATCCTGCGCCACGTCGCGCGCGAGGCTGAAGCCATAATCGTCTTCCACCAGCGCCAGGGTCAGATCAAAGCCGGAACTCACGCCACCGGAAGTCCAGATGGGGCCATCCTGAATGTATATCGGGCCACCTTCGACGTGGATTGACGGGTACTGCGCTTGCATGGTTTCCAGCAGTCGCCAGTGGGTGGTCGCCCGACGCCCGTCAAGCAAACCGGTCTGGGCCAGCAGCATCGCACCTCCGCATATGGAGGCGATCCGCCGCGAATGTGGTGCGGCAAGATGCAGCCAATCCACCACGGCGGTACTTTCCTGCTCGTTCATGCCGCGCCCGGTAATGATGATGGTATCAAGCGGCTCACGGGGATCCAGCTCCGGCAGGCGATAATCTGCCAGCAGATTCAGGCCGGACTGGCCGTGGATCACCTGGTGCGGCTGGGTCGTGGCGATGATGATGCGATAGCAGGGCTGCGCAAGGCCTCCCGGGTGCAGGCGGTTGGCCTGCATCAGAATGTCGGCGATGCCGGCGGCTTCAAACAACATGCCGCCGTCAGGAACAATAATCAGGATCTTCTTCATGTCCTGAAAAATACCTTTATTACAAAAGAAGTCAAGCGGAGGGCAAGGGCGTTAACAGGCCCAACGCACCTTTCTGGCAAAGCAAAGTGATTTAAGTTCTTTGTTATTTCAGGCGTTATCCCGGATCGTCAGCATATTATCTCTGGCGAAACGGCTCTGAAGGAATGGGTAAACGAAGCTCCCTCTATTTACACCCGCAACAACGCGACCATATTCACCACCTCGCCTCGGGGTTTCTCTGGCGAACTGAGTTGCCCACATGGCTGTTGATAGTCACTATTTATGGCGGCTGGTTCTCGACACTGGTGTTCTGGCAGGTCCTCGGTCTGCTGCCGGCCACGCTGCTGCTGATTGGGTTTACCGCCTGGTATATGTCTCTTCAGCATGAGCTGATCCACGGCCATCCCACGCGTTTCGCCTGGCTGAACCAGCTCTTTGGCACGCTGCCGCTGGCGGTCTGGTATCCGTATGGCCTGTACCGGGATTCTCATCTGGCCCACCATCGCCACGACCATCTGACCATTCCGGTGGATGATCCGGAGTCATACTACTTTACGCAGGCGAGCTGGGCGCGATTGTCGCCCTGGCAGAAGCGGGTGATCCACGCCCGTAACACCTTTACCGGGCGACTGTTGCTGGCGCCGCTGCTGGATATTCTCCAGACGCTGGGCAGCGCGGTGGTGGCGTTTCGCCATCTTCAACTGCGGGCGATGGTGATGTGGCTTGTGCATATGGCGTTGCTGGCGCTGCTTTTTACCTGGATGATGCACAACGGTTTCTCTCCGCTCTGGTTTGTGCTGGCGGTAAGCTACCCGGCGCTGGCGCTGACAAAGGTACGCTCTTTTCTGGAACATCGTGCGGCGGATGACCCGCTGGCGCGTTCGGTGATTAACGAAGCCGGGCTGTTCTGGCGAATGCTGTTTCTGAATCTCAACTACCATTCAATACATCACGATTTACCCGGCGTGCCCTGGTACGGGCTGAAGACGATCTACCTGCAAAACCAGCAGGCGTACCGTGAGCGTAACCAGGGTTTTCTGGTCAGAGGGTACGGCGAATGGATGCGACGGTTCTGGAAAACGTCGGTGGACGTCACCGTACATCCCTGGCGTCAACACGAGGAAAGTCATGAGTAACCGACTGGCGTTTCCGATGTATGCGGTGGATCGTCATGATACCCTCGCACTGTGGCAGGCGGTCCAGCGTCTGCTGGTGGCGCGTGGTCTGCCGGTGGAGGATCTTATCCCCGGCTGGCCGGAGTCTGACCTGCCGGCACACTGGCAACAGCCTAATCTTATCCTGAGCCAGACCTGTGGCTACCCGCTGATGACACAGTTGCCGGCGGTGCAGGTCGTCGGCTGTTTTCACTACCGGGTACCGGGCTGCGAAGGCATCCACTACCGTAGTTTTCTGGTGGTACGTGATGAGGATAAACACCGCACGCTGGTTGATTTTCGCGGACGGCGGGTGGTATGTAACGCGCCCGATTCCCAGTCTGGCTACAATGCGCTGCGCAACCGCGTGCCGTCACGTGCGTTAAACGCCTGGTTCTCTGAGGTTATCTTCAGTGGCAGCCATCGCCAGTCGCTGATCGAGGTAAAACGTGGAGGAGGGGATATCGCGGCGATCGACTGCGTGACCTATGCGCTGTTGCAGCGGCATGACCCGAACCTGCTGGCGGGACTGGCTGTGATTGACCAGACGCCCCTCACGCCAGGACTGCCGCTAATCACCGCGCCCGGCACCACCCCCGAAACGCTTCATGCCATCCGCGATGCGCTAACCACGCTGGTGAGCGCCCCGGAATACCGGGGCGTGTGTGATGCGCTGTTTATCGGCGGGTTTAGCGTCGTGGCGCGCGAGGCCTGGTCTGTGTTAACCGGGGTTACAGCGGACGGATCTCTTTCGAGCGCAGGGTGAGGCGGACGGGCACCGATTTATACGATGGCGTGCCGCTCTCTTTATCCAGATAGTCGAGCGGAACCAGCACGTTGGCCTCAGGATAGTAGGCCCCGACCGAGCCCGGGGCGATGGCGTATGCCACCACCGTGATATCCTCCAGACGCTGAGTGCTGCCCGGCAGGGCGGTTTCGATATCTACCCGGTCGCCGTGCTCCAGTCCTGACTGTTCCATATCGCCTTCATTCATAAACAACACGTCGCGACGGCCAAAGACGCCCCGATAACGGTCGTCGAGGGCATAAATCGTGGTGTTATACTGGTCGTGGCTGCGCAGCGTGATCAGACGCAGGACGTTATCGCCTTCACCGCTGGTATTCTCATTGACCCCTTCAAATACCGAGAACATCGCTTTGCCCGTTGCCGTTGGCCAGATACGTTTCGTGGGCGGCAGCGGCAAACGGAAGCCACCGGGTACCCGGATCCGCGCGTTATAGTCCTCAAAGCCCGGAATGGTCTGCTCAATCAGATCGCGAATACGATCGTAATCCGCAACCAGGTGCATCCAGTCCACACGGGTGGCCTTGAGGGTCGCTTTCGCCATGCCGGCTACAATGGCCGGTTCGGCGCGAAGCAGGGGAGAGGCGGGTTTCAGCTTGCCGGAGGAGGCATGAACCATCGACATGGAATCTTCCACGGTAATGGACTGACGCCCGCTGGCCTGCACATCAAGCTCCGTGCGGCCAAGGCAGGGGAATATGAAGGTCTCTTTCCCCACCAGCAGGTGTGTACGGTTCAGCTTGGTACCGACGTGCACGCTCAGATCCAGCTTACTCATCGCCGGGAAGCCGTTCTCGTGATCGGGCATTGCCACCGCGAAGTTACCCCCGAGGCAGATAAGCGCTCTGGCGCGGCCGTCGATCATGGCCTGGGTGGCCTGCACCGCGTCATGCCCGTGGTGAGAAGGGGGGTCAAAACCGAAGACCTCCTTCAGACGGCTCAAAAATGCCGGTGACGGTTTCTCGCTAATGCCGACGGTACGGTTCCCCTGAACGTTAGAGTGTCCGCGCAGCGGGCAGATCCCGGCACCGGGCTTACCTATATTGCCGCGCAGCAACAGCACATCGGCGATCAGACGGACGTTGGAGGTCCCTTTATTATGCTGCGTAATGCCCATGCCGTAAGTAATGATAGTGGCGTTCGATTTCGCGTAGGCATCGGCAACATTTTTCAGCGCCGCCTGGCTCAGCCCGGATTCGCGCTCAATGGCGTCCCAGCTCGTTTGCGCAATATCTGCCGCAAAGTCTTCAAAGCCCTGCGTGTGTTCGGCGATAAACGCCCGGTCGAGCACATTGCCGCGCTCGGTTTCCATCTGCAGCAGGTGTTTGGCGATGCCTTTTAGCGCGGCGGCATCGCCACCGGCTTTAACCTGGAAGTAGGTTGAGGCGATGTCGGTGGATCCGTAGGTCGCCATCTCAATGACGCTCTGCGGATCGGCAAACCGTTCCAGCGCGCGCTCGCGCAGCGGGTTTAACACGATAATCGGCACGCCGCGGCGGGCCAGTTCATGCAGGGTGCCCATCATACGCGGATGGTTGGTGCCGGGATTATGCCCGATGGAGATCACCAGCTCCGTCTTGTCAAAATCCTCCAGCGAGACGGTACCTTTCCCGATACCAATGGAGCGCGGTAAACCGACGCTGGTGGCTTCGTGACACATGTTGGAGCAGTCAGGGAAATTATTGGTCCCGTACTCGCGGGCAAACAGCTGGAACAACCAGGCCGCTTCGTTGGAGGCGCGTCCGGAGGTATAGAACTCCACCTGGTCTGGTTCGAGCCCACGCAGTACCTCGCCGATGCGTTCAAAGGCCTCCTCCCAATCGACGGGGCGAAAAGTGTCACTTGCCCGGTCATAGCGCAGGGGATGGGTCAGACGGCCGTACCCTTCAATTTCAAAGTCAGATTTTGTCAGCAGCGACGTTACGCTGTTATTAGCCAGAAACTCCGGGGTTACCCGTTTGCTGGTGGCTTCCCAGGTAACCGCCTTCGCGCCGTTCTCGCAGAACTGGAACGTTGATTTATGCTCTTTATCTGGCCACGCGCAGCCCGGGCAGTCAAAACCGTCGGGCTGGTTGGTGCGCAGCAGCGTGGCGGGGGCATCAAGGGCATCCATCTGGGTTCGCACCGCAATCGCCGTCGCTTTTAATGCCCCCCAGCCGCCTGCGGGGCCGTCGTAATGTCGGATGCCGGGAACGGCACGTCGTTTGTTATTCATACCTGGTTACCCTGTTAGACCGCCCGTCGTGCAGTATGCGGCTGAGAAATTTAAAGAAATCATAACAAATTTTTATCAAGTGAATAATATATCCTGGCAATAGCACCGTGAACGCGACAGTGTAGTGACAGTAAAATTTCAAACGAAAAGGAGGGGAGCGTCCCTGGCGGTGTTATGACCTGACGTGGCGAAGGCGATATATTGAACAACACCGCAGGGAATAATGATGTAGTCATGCTTAACTGTTAATTGTTCCGGGAACGCGTTAATCGTCCCCCTAAAGGATAAAATGCGCAAAGTTATTTTGCGCCGTGAAATTAATTTTTTTCATCCTCTATGAATTGTCTTAATTCCCGGCGGAAAAGTCATGGGTATTAAAGATACGCTATCAATGCAACAAATAATTCATGAAAGATATATTCATCTGAGCATCGCAAAAATCGCAACTCTACTAATTATGGTAGTGGCGATAATAGCGGTATTGCGTTAATGACAATGGTTCTCTTTTGATTTTTTTGCTTTTCAATCATGAGTTTGCGTTAGAGGTTCTGGTAATAATAAGACAATTCAGGGTAAGTAAGATTTTTTTCTCAGATTAATCCTATAATGTGTCGGGTGCTTCATTAAGCAGCAGTTGTGAGGAAGGAAATATTGAATTGGTGACAAGCTCATGTAAACTTGTTTACCGTTTGTCAAAATATGTCAGGAAGACACTGGGCCTTATTCTGAAGGGCTCGTGCGGTAGCTATGCCCTAATAATAGTAACGCCCCGAAAATATCCTGGCTATTTTAACGATAGCACCTAAGTCAAACTTCATCCCCTTTATCTCATCATCGAAATATCGCTACGGAAAAGCATATGAAAATGCGCGTATTGTTTTCACTTCTGTTTGTAATGGCGGTGGCGGGCTGTAAAGCGCCGCAGAAACCTGTGATCACTGACGATACGATCGTGACCAGCCAGGTCAACGGCGTCACCTTAACCCACCGTCATGCCATCACGCCTCCTGCTGAGTTCACTCAGGTTAACGAGCCATACCGTGCTATGTATCCGGCATCCCTGATGAGCCGCCCTGATTTTGGTGGCAAGGTTGTCAGTACGCTGGTAACCGGAAAAACCTACGTGGTGCTGGGGCAGGTTGAACACTACTGGATGGCGCTTGCCGATGAAGGACAAGACCAGCTGATTGGTTACGTTCCGATGCGTGCGGTGATCAAAGCCGATCAGTATGAAGCAGCCGTACGTAAACAGGCCATTCGTCCTAAGACGCGCAAAAAAGCGACCTGTGTCGACGTGGACGGGAACAGCAAAGCCTGCAAAGACAGCGCTAACGGTACCTGGATCCTGAACTAAACGGCTTTTCTGAGCGTATTTTTATGAATAATAAAAATTTTCATAAGCTGTTGTTCGTCTTTTACGCGGTGATTTTCGCCCTGGTCAGTGGTTGTACGTCGTCTTCACACAGCGACCCCTCCCGCTACAATCTGCAGTTTCAGGCTCATCCACAAATTAATGATTCTGCGCCGCTTAAAGTCAGAGTGCTGCTGTTGAAGTCCGATGCGGATTTCATGTCCAGTGACTTCTATTCCCTGCAGAACAACGCGTCAGCCACGCTTGGCGCGAATCTGCTGAACAGCGATGTTTTCTTCCTGATGCCGGGCCAGCTTTCGAAAACCCTCAGCGGCCAAAGCTCACCCGACGCGCGCTATATCGGTGTTATGGCCGAGTATCAGATGCTGGATGGAAAGAAATGGCGTGTTTCACTCCCACTGCCTGTGCCAGGCGAAAACCATCTCTACCAGTTCTGGAAATGGTCATCTGATGAACTTCAGGCCAACGTCTTTCTCGACATAAATGGCATCCGGGTCATCAGCCAGTAACGCGCTTAAAAACAGGAAACCGATCATCATGAGCAAAGCAGAGAAGGTCGTCTGGACCGAAGGCATGTTCCTGCGTCCACACCATTTTCAACGGACAGAAAGTTATCTGCTCAACCACGTTCGGGAATGGGGTGCGCTGCAGCGATCGTATCTCTGGGGCTTCCTCGATGTTGAACTGGACGAAGCGATGCTTCGCCAGGGCTGCATTGCCCTGAGCTACTGCAGCGGTGTGCTGCCAGACGGCACCTTTTTCCAGGTTCGCAACGGGCGTAACGGCCCGGCCCCGCTGAAAATTCCTGACAATCTCACCAATGAAAAGGTGGTGCTCGCGCTGCCGGTACGTCGGGGAGAGCGTGAAGAGGTTATTTTCAGCGAGGAGCCCGCGTCACTGGCGCGTTTCATCGCCTTCGAGCAGGAGGTGGAAGACGATAACGCCATGTCGGTGGGGGATGCTACGGTGCAGTTTGGCCGTTTACGTCTGACCCTGATGCTGGAAAAAGATCTGACGGCCGAATGGACGGCGATTGGCATCGCGTTCGTCGCGGAAAAGCGCAACGACAACCATGTGCGTCTGGATAGCAGCTACATTCCGCCGATGCTGAACGCCTGCAACAGCCCGCAACTCTACAGCATGGTAAACGATCTGCACGGCTTGCTGGTGCAACGTAGCCAGCAGATTGGTGGTCGTCTGCGCCAGCCTGGCCGCTTTAACACCTCCGAGCTGATCGAATTTACGCTGCTGTCGCTGGTTAACCGTCACCTGGGCGAAGTCTCCCATTTAAAAACGCTCCCGCTGCTGCACCCGGAAACACTCTGGCGCAGCTGGCTGCCGTTTGCCACGGAGCTTGCCACCTGGACCTCGCAACGCACCGCCGAAAGCGTGCTGCCGATTTACGATCACGACGACCTTGCGGGATGCTTCAGCAAGCTGATGCTGATGCTGCGTCAGGGGCTGTCGCTGGTGATGGAAGATCAGGCCATTCAGCTGCCGCTGAACGAGCGCTCCCATGGGCTGAACATCGCCACGGTACCGGAGACCAGCATGGTGCGCGAGTTCGGCTTCGTCCTGGCGGTCAAAGCCAACGTGCCGGGCGAACACCTGCAAACCCATTTCCCTGCCCAGATGAAAGTCGCGCCGGTGTCGAAAATCCGCGATCTGGTTCAGCTGCAGCTGCCGGGCATTATGCTGCGCGCCATGCCGGTTGCGCCGCCGCAGATCCCATGGCATGCGGGCTACAGCTACTTTGAACTGGAGAAGGGCAGTGAGCTGTGGCACGAGATGGATAAGTCCGGTGCATTCGCCCTGCATCTCGCAGGGGAGTTCCCGGGTCTTGATATGGAGTTTTGGGCCATCCGTAGCCCGACTGAATAATAAAGCGAGCGCTTAATATGCAGGAACGACAGGATACCGGCAGTGATGCCGCGTTTACCGGAGCCAGTAGCAACAATCAGCTGGTGGCGGCCGCCAATCCGCTGCTCAACGCGATTCCGCAAATCCGTCATTCGGTGTCTCATGACGATCAGGTGGCGCTGCGCCAGCGTCTGATCGACGAGATTCGCCGTTTCGAAGTCCGCTGCCAGCAGGCAGGGCTGGCGTATGAGGTGATCGTCGGGGCGCGCTATTGCCTCTGTACGGCGCTGGATGAAGCCGCGGCGCTGACCCCCTGGGGCAGCAGCGGTGTCTGGTCAAGCAATGGTCTGCTGGTCACGTTTCACAACGAAACCTGGGGGGGCGAAAAGTTCTTCCAGCTGCTGGCGCGTTTGTCGCAGAACCCGCGTGAACATATCCTCCTGCTGGAGATGATCAACTACTGCCTGCTGCTCGGTTTCGAAGGCCGCTATCGGGTTCTGGATAATGGTCGCACCCAGCTTGAAACCATCAAGCAGCGGCTGTGGCAGATGATCCGCGGCGTGCGCGGCAGCTATCCGGCACCGCTCTCTCCACACCCGGAAGATCGTCCGGTGCTGCGCAAGCTGTGGCGGCCGATGGTGCCGCTGTGGGCCTGTGTCGCGCTGGCCGGGTTTATCGCCTGCCTGTTCTACATCATTCTCAACTGGCGTCTTGGCGACAACACCAACCCGGTGCTGGCGAAGATTTACCAGTCTCAACTGCCTGAAACCACCATTCAGCAACCTGCGCGTCAACTGCCTGCGGTGCTCAACCTGCGTGGCTTCCTGAAGCCGGAAATCGATGCCGGTCTGGTGGCGGTGAAGGACGAAGCGGATCGCAGCGTGGTGATCCTGAAAGGAGACGGTCTGTTCGCTTCTGCTTCTACCGTGGTGCGTGACCGCTATGAGCCGGTTATCAACCGGATTGCCCAGGCAATGAACAACGTCAGCGGCAAAATTCTGGTGGTGGGCTACAGCGATAACGTGCCAATTCGCAGCGCGCGCTTCGCCTCCAACTATGAACTCTCTTTGGATCGCGCCCGGTCCGTGCAAAAAATGCTGCAGGGAAGCCTCTCGCAGCCTGACCGCGTGAAAGCGGAAGGGCGAGGAGAGATCAATCCTGTTGCGCCAAACAATACGCCTGAAAACCGCGCCCGTAACCGCCGTGTGGAAATAACTCTGCTGGTGTCGCCTGAAAATACGCAGGCTGAGCTGAACGGATTGCCGCAAGGAAACTAAGGATGCTGACGACTCTTCTTTCCATACTGACCAATCGCATTCTGTGGAGCTTCCTGGGCGTTACCGCGCTGTCGGCGGTGATCTGGATGATTGGTCCGCTGTTATCCATCGTGGATACCCGCCCGCTCGAATCTGAACAAAACCGCATCATCAGTATTGCGGTGGTTTATCTGCTCTGGGCGCAGGGGCATATTCTGCCGCGGCTGTACAACGCCTGGCTGAACCGCAAGCTGATGGACAAGCTCAATGAAAATACCACCAAACCGGACGCGGCCGATCCCCAGAAGCGGCTGAACAGCGAGGAGCAGATCCTCGCCGGACGTTTTGATGAAGCGGCGCAAATGCTGAAGAAAGCCCACTTCAGCAAAGCGGGACACGGTGCCCAGTGGACGCAGCGCTTCAGTACGCAATATCTCTACCAACTGCCCTGGTACGTCATTATCGGCGCACCGGGCGCCGGTAAAACCACGGCGCTGGTCAATTCCGGCCTGCAATTCCCGCTGGCGGATCGCTTCGGTAAAACCGCTCTGCGCGGCATTGGCGGCACGCGCAACTGCGACTGGTGGTTCACGAACGAAGCTGTCCTGCTGGACACCGCGGGGCGCTACACCACCCAGGAGAGCGAGCAGGTTCAGGATGCCGGAGAGTGGCTGGAATTTATCGGCCTGCTGCGTAAGTATCGCCGCCGCCAGCCTATCAACGGCGTCATTATCACCATCAGCATTTCCGATCTGCTGACGCTCTCACCGGAGGCGGCGCGCCAGCAGGCGGTTAACCTGCGCCAGCGGCTGTCTGAGCTGCATGAACAGCTGGGTATCCGCTTCCCGGTTTACGTGATGGTGACCAAGGCGGACCTGCTTAAAGGCTTCCGCGCCTGGTTTGCTGACTACGACAAAGCGCAGCGCGACCAGATTTGGGGCTTCACCCTGCCGTGGGAACAGACCAAACACGCCGATTTTGACCTGATGGGTAACTTCCATCAGGAGTTCTCGCTGTTGCAGCAGCGTCTCGACGCCGGGCTGCCGGAGACCATGCTGAAAGAGCATGACGCCAAAACCCGTGCCGAAGCGTATCTCTTCCCGCAGGAGTTCGCGGCGCTGCGCCCGCTGCTGGCAGACTACCTGAGCACGGTCTTTGCCCGCTCTAACTTTGAGACCGAGTTCTCCCCACGCGGAATATACTTCGCCAGCGGCACCCAGGAAGGCATGCCGTTCGATCGCGTCATGGGTGAACTGAACCGCGCCCTGTCACTGCCGGAAGGGGCAGAGGCAGAGAAGTGGGATTCGGTCAGTAAAGAGGCGCCGATCCCGGGAGCGAAAGGGCAGAGTTTCTTTATCAAGAACCTGCTGCAGAACGTCATTTTCCAGGAAGCGGGCATCGCCGGCGAAAACCGCTGGTGGGAACTGCGCAACCGCGCGGTGATCTGGTCCGGGTACGCGGCACTGCTGGCGCTGCTGGTGATCCTCGGCGGACTGTGGCTGACCAGCTATGCGAAGAATAAGGCCTATCTGGAAGAGGTGGACGCTAAAGTCCCGCAACTGGAGCAGCAGAGTAAAGCGTTACAGAATCAGCCTCAGCGCGATCTGTTCGCGCTCCTGCCGCTGCTGAACAGCCTGGTCGATCTGCCGAAAAGCGAGGCCTTCGATGTCAACGACCCGCCGGTCTCCCGCCGTATGGGGCTGTATCGCGGGGATGACGTCAGCGATGCTTCTCAGTCGCTGTACCAAAAAGCGCTGGACCAGATGCTGCTGCCCGCCGTGGCGATGCATATCACCACCTGGCTGCGCAACGACAACGGCAGCGATGTGGAATACAGCTACGAGGCGCTGAAAGCCTATCAGATGCTGTATCAGCCGAAACACTACGACGGCAAATTCCTGCACTCCTGGGTGATGCTCAATTTGCAGCGTAATCTGCCGCAGAACGTGACGCAGGCGCAGCTGCAACAGCTGGAGTGGCACCTGACGCAACTGCTGGAACCAAAAATTCAGGCTTCGCCGTATGCGCAGGATGAAGGGCTGGTGGCCCGCGAGAGGGCGCTCATCAACCAGCAGCCGCTCTCCACCCGCGTGTATGGGCGTCTGAAGCGTCTACTGGAGCATGACGAGAACCTGAAGCCGGTCTCCCTGTCCGACCTGGGCGGCCCGCAGAGCGAACTGGTGTTCTCCCGCAAAAGCGGCAAACCGGTGAGCGAAGGCGTGCCGGGGCTCTATACCCCGGACGGCTACTGGAAGAGCTTTAACAGCCAGATTGACAGCGTGACCACGGCGCTGCACGAAGACGATGCCTGGGTGCTGGGCGCCACCACCTCCGGGGAAGACAAACAGCAGATCGATAACGCCGTGCGTCAGCTTTACATGCGCGACTTTATCGCAAACTGGGATCGTTTCCTCGCCGACATTCAGCTTAACAACAGCGCCGATCTCTCGCAGCGCATCAACACGGCGCGCCTGCTCTCCGGCGCAAACTCGCCGCTGCGCCGTCTGGTGCAGAACCTGAGCCAGGTGCTGACGCTGTCGCGCAACGCGCCAGCGCCGGAGGACGCGGGGAAAGCGCAAGACCAGAGCAACCGCGCCACCCGTACCCTCGAAGCGCTGTTCAGCAATAACGACAATGCCCCGACGCAGGGGGCAGTAGTGACGCAGGCACCTGAACAGCTGGTGACCGACCACTACGCGCCGATGATCGAGCTGGCTCAGCCGCTGGAGAAGGGCGGCAAGACCATCGTCTTTGATGATTTCCTCAAGCAGGTGGATGAGCTGTATCGTTACCTGACCGCGGTGCAGGACGCTGCCAACAGCGGCATGCCAGCCCCGGGCGGTGAAGCAATCAGCCGTCTGCAGGCCAGCGCCGGGCGTCTGCCGGGCGGGCTGCAAACCATGTTCAGCAACATGGCGGTGGGGGCCAGCAGTGATACCCAGCGTCGCGATCTGGAAAACGTCCGTAAGCGCATTAACGTTGAAGTGGGCGGTTTCTGCCGTCAGGCAATTGCTGGTCGCTACCCGCTGGTGCGCAGCGCCAGCACCGAGGTGACACCGGACGATCTGGCACGCATGTTTGCGCCGGGTACCGGGCTGATGGACACCTTCTTTCGCGACAACCTGACCAACAAAGTGGATACCACTCAGGCGAACTGGCGCTTTATGCCGGGGATCGACGGGAAAACGTTACCGGGAAGTGAAGGACTGCTGCGCCCGTTCCAGCAGGCGCAGTCCATTCGCGATGCCTTCTTTGCTAACGGTGCAACGACGCCGTCTTTCAAGGTGACGGTGCGTACCGTGCGCATGGATAACACCATTCTTAACCTGACGCTGGACGTTGACGGTCAGCTGCTGCGTTACAGCCACGGTCCACAGGCGGTGCAGATCATGAACTGGCCTGGGCCGGGCGGCACCAACCAGGTGCGTATGCAGCTGGGGCTGGCCAACGGCAGCACCGCGACGCTGGTGACCAACGGCGCCTGGGCGCTGAACCGCTTCTTCGATAAAGCGCGCACCAGCCCTGGGGCAGGTAGTCTGAGCCGTCAGGCCACGTTCAACGTCGATGGCCATCAGGTCACGCTGGAGTTTGCGCCGAACAGCATTCGCAATCCGTTCCAGCTTCCTCGTTTCTCATGCCCATAACCGCAAGGACAGCCGTATGACGAATACCCCTGCGATGAACCGCTACAGCTGGTATGGCAAATTACCCAGCGCCGGAGATTTTTTGCAGCGTCGCTTTCCTGACACCCTTCAGCGTCAGTGGTCGCACTGGTTTCAGGTCGGCCTGCTGGCCTGGCAACAGGAAGAGCAGCGCAGCGGCGAACGCCAGTTTAACAAGGCGCCGGTGTGGAACTTTGTTGTCCCGCCGATGCTGGGCAGCCAGATGATCCAGATGGGTTGCCTGCTGCCGGGCCGCGACAGCGTGGGCCGACAGTACCCGATCTGCATTCAGCTCAGTTTCGCCCCGTCAGAGTGGTCCACCAACCTGCTCAGCCAGGCTGAAAGCTGGTATCAGCAGATTGGCCGTCTCGGGCTGCATGCGGTGCGCAACAGTTTTTCCGCCTCGCAGCTGGATGAGATGCTGATGTCCATTCCGGCGCCGCAGCCCGTCGAGCCGCAAAAGCGTTCCGACATCCTCGATGTGATTGGTTATGACGAAGACGGCCAGAGCACGCTGGGCTGGCCTCAGGCGGCGGAGTGTTTTGACCCGCTTCGTCAGACCAGCTACTGGTGGACCAACCGATGCGACGGCTACCCGCTCTACACCCACGTCCACAGCGGAAACTTCACCGGGCAGCTCTTTACGCTGCTGTTCGATCCGGCCGGCGGCGCCCGCCCGGGCCGTCACGGTCTTTATCCGCCTATGTTTGAATAAGCAGGGATCACATGAATATCGAAGAATTTATCGCGCCGATAAGCCCCGAAAAACCCTGCGGCGACAACCTTGAGTACGACGCCGATTTTCAGGCTATGGGACAGGCAAGCCAGGGTAAAGCGGAACAGCAGTTCGGCGACACGATCATTCCCGCCGAACCCGCTGACTGGAATACGGTAGAAAAACTCGCCACCAGCCTGCTGGGGCGCACCAAAGATCTTCGCGTCATGCTGGCGTTAACCCACGCCTGGACCCGACGTCGTGGGCTGCCGGGCTACGCGGACGGCCTGCTGCTGGTGCAGGAGGCGATAACCCGCTACTGGGAGCCGCTCTATCCACTGCTGGAGGAGTATGGCGAAACGGACCCGTTCTATCGCATTAACGCCCTTGCCGCGCTGAGCGATAAATCAGACCTGACCGTCGCGCTGCGTAACGCCTCGCTGCTGCGTTCAAACGGCGATGAAATTTCGCTGCGTGACGCGCAGGCATTGCTGGATGGCAGCAAAACCGAATGCCCGGATTATCCCGGCGGCCGCCCAAGACTGATTGACGAACTGGCGCGCGGCGACCAGCCAGGTACACAGGCCGTCATCCTGATTAATGAAAGGCTGCTGGCCATTCGCGATCTGCTCAGCGGTTACCTTGGTGAAAGCGGCGTACCAGAAATGGAGCAGTTGCTGAAAACCGTGGGGCTGGTCGCCAGCGCCTGTCAGGTGACTGACATCAGCAAGCTGCTGCCCAATCGGGATGCACAGGCCGAACACCACGCTGAGCCGCAGACGGTGGCAACACAACCCGTGCAGCAGGTCACCGACTGGCGCAGCGTGCAGGTCACCAGTCGCGCCGACGCCCAGTTGATGCTGGAGAAAGCGAAACAGTATTTTGCGCAGTACGAACCGAGCCACCCTGCACCGCTGATGATTGAACGGGTGCAGCGGCTGTCAGAACTTAACTTTATGGACATTATTCGCGACCTGGCGCCAGACGGCGTTAACCAACTGGAAAACATCTTTGGACGCCGCGAATAACGCGTCCAGGCATTATGACGACAGGCACGGAGCTTGTCGTTTCACCTTCACCGCGCATCTTTGATGGAGAACATCATGGCAATGAGTAACAGTGGGCAGAAATTTATCGCACGTAACCGTGCCCCCCGCGTGCAGATCGAGTACGACGTAGAGATCTACGGTGCAGAACGTAAAATTCAGCTGCCGTTCGTGATGGGCGTTATGGCCGATCTGGTCGGCAAACCGGTGGAAAATCTGCCGGCCGTCGATGAGCGTAAATTCCTCGAAATCGACATCGATAACTTTGACGAACGCATGAAGGCGCTTAAGCCACGTGTGGCGTTCCAGGTGGACAACACCCTGACCGGCGAAGGCAAGCTCAACGTCGATCTGACCTTCGACAGCATGGACGACTTCCTGCCGGATGCGGTGGCCCGCAAGGTTGAACCGCTGAACAAGCTGCTGGAAGCGCGTACTCAGCTTTCCAATCTGCTGACCTACATGGACGGTAAAAACGGCGCGGAAGAGCTGATCGCTAAAATTCTGCAGGATCCGACGCTGCTCAAATCCCTGAGCCAGTTGCCGAAAAATGACGAAAGTGCGAAAGGTAGCGAGGAGTAATCGATGAGCAACCAGACTCAACAACACGAGCAGCAGGCAGGTCAGGCGTTCAGTCAGGACGAGTTCAGCGCGCTGCTGAACAAAGAATTCCGCCCTAAAACTGACCAGGCGCGTTCCGCCGTTGAGAGCGCGGTAAAAACTCTGGCGCAGCAGGCGCTGGAAAATACCGTTACTTTCTCCAACGACACCTATCGCACCATCCAGAACCTGATCGCCGGTATCGACGAACAGCTGTCTCAGCAGGTGAATCAGATCATTCACCACGACGAGTTCCAGAAGCTGGAAAGCGCCTGGCGCGGTCTGAGCTATCTGGTGAACAACACTGAAACCGACGAGATGCTGAAGATCCGCTTTATGAGCATCTCCAAGCAGGAGCTGGGCCGCACCCTGAAACGCTATAAGGGTGTGGGCTGGGATCAGAGCCCGATCTTCAAGAAAATCTACGAGCAGGAGTACGGTCAGTTTGGTGGTGAGCCGTTTGGCTGCATCGTTGGCGACTATTACTTTGACCACAGCCCGCAGGACGTTGAACTGCTGGGTGAAATGGCGCGCATCGGCTCTGCGGCCCACTGTCCGTTCATCACCGGTACCGCACCGGGCGTGATGCAGATGGAGTCCTGGCAGGAGCTGGCTAACCCGCGCGATCTGACCAAAATCTTCCAGAACACCGAATACGCCGCCTGGCGTTCACTGCGTGAATCGGAAGATGCCCGCTATCTGGGCCTGGTGATGCCGCGCTTCCTGTCGCGTCTGCCTTACGGCATTCGTACTAACCCGGTCGACAGCTTTGACTTTGAAGAGCAGACTGACGGCGCGAACCACAACAGCTACGCCTGGGCGAACGCCGCTTACGCGATGGCCGCTAACATCAACCGCTCCTTCAAAGAGTACGGCTGGTGCACCTCGATTCGCGGCGTGGAGTCCGGCGGGGCGGTCGAAAACCTGCCGTGCCACACCTTCCCGAGCGATGACGGCGGTGTGGACATGAAATGTCCGACCGAGATCGCTATCAGCGACCGTCGTGAAGCCGAGCTGGCGAAAAACGGCTTTATGCCGCTGGTTCACCGCAAAAACTCCGACTTTGCTGCCTTTATCGGCGCGCAGTCGCTGCAAAAACCGGCCGAGTACCATGACCCGGATGCCACCGCCAACGCGCGTCTGGCCTCCCGTCTGCCGTACCTGTTCGCCTGCTGCCGCTTTGCGCATTACCTGAAGTGCATCGTGCGTGACAAAATCGGCTCCTTCCGCGAGCGCGAAGAGATGGAACGCTGGCTGAACGACTGGGTCATGAACTACGTGGACGGTGACCCGGCCAACTCCTCTCAGGAGACCAAGTCCCGCAAGCCGCTGGCCGCTGCAGAAGTGCAGGTGCAGGAGATTGAAGACAACCCGGGCTACTACGCCGCGAAGTTCTTCCTGCGTCCGCACTACCAGCTGGAAGGTCTGACTGTTTCTCTGCGTCTGGTATCTAAACTGCCGTCGCTGAAGACGAAAGACGCGTAATGATAATTGCCGCCGGGAAGCCATGCCCGGCGCTGGCTTTATAGCATGGATATTTGAGAGGAAATATGACAGCGAGACCTTCGTTTGTTGCTGCCTGGGCGGCGGCAACACGTATTTACGATGCAAATGATTCTATCGGCAAAGTTAAGAACGTTATCGGCGGCAAGGTTAAGCATAACTTCGAAATACCCGAAGATAAGGGCGGTTGGTCAAACAGTTGTGCCGTTCGCATGAGTTATGTTCTGAACTATACCGGGCATCCCGTTCCGCGTATTGCAAATCTCACTGTATCCGGTGCTGATAATAAATGGTACTTCTACCGCGTAAAAGATGTCATTGCCTGGTTGACGCGCCAGTGGGGTAAACCTGACATGATCGTGAGTTATCCTTCCATACCCGTTCAGCAATTAGCCAATAAAAAGGGCGTAATTCTATTTGAGATACAGGGCTGGAATGATGCCGCTGGTCATGCCACATTCTGGAATGGTTTAACCTGTTCGGATCACTGTTATTTCAATGCGCCGGATACAAATTATACGACGACCAAAGCCAATTTTTGGGAGTTGCCATGAAAAAAATAATTGCCAGTCTATTGTTGTTTACCAGTTCCGCCTCTGTTTATGCAACTGACGATCCGGTATTATTTGTCAAAAAGTTGCCTTATAAGCAAGTTATTAAAGATGTTGTTTTTTCTCGCTGTCTGGCACAAGTGTCTGATGATAAAAGCCAGTTTTCTCTGGATGCAGCTCGAAGCAGTAATGCATTACTGGAATGGGTGCCTTTCGATATTGAGAATGGTAATGACAAAATTAACGCTCTCATTAATAAATACAAGGGCGCAACTAATGCCTTCCATTCTGAGAGAAAACCAGCAGTACAAGGTGTGACCTTAAACTGCCTGCGACTTTATTATAGTGACGAACTTAATAAACTTGCCCCTCAATTAATTATCGGAAATCCTGATCGTACCTGGATTCAGGATAACCCGCAGTAGTAAAAGACTTCACATTCTTTCCTTTCATTCAGGGGGAATGTAAGACTGTCAAATGACACGGGTCATTTGATATGAGGCAGAGGTAAAATATGGACGGTTTTATTCAGCCCCATGCTTTCCTGTTTGCCATATAAGTGCTTTTTCGAAAGCAATAATGTTCATCCACGAAGAGTAGATATTATGGCTATTGATATGTTTCTGAAGGTCGAGGGTGTTACGGGCGAATCTAAAGATTCTAACCACACCGGCTGGACTGATATTACCTCCTTCTCCTGGGGCGCTTCCCAGCCAGGTAATATGAGCGTTGGCGGTGGCGGCGGTGCCGGTAAAGTTAACTTTAACGATCTGCACGTTAACGCTCTGATCGACAAATCCACTACAGCAATCCTGAAACACTGCGCCAGCGGTAAACACCTGACCAAAGTTGAGCTGTCCGTCTGTAAAGCCGGTGGCCAGCAGGTGGAATATTCCCGCATCACGCTGGAAGACGTTCTGGTAACGTCTGTTCAGTACACCGGTGCAGACAACGGCGATACCGTTGGTGTGACCTATGCATTCCAGGCTGCGAAAGTGAAACAGCAGTACTGGGAGCAGACCACCTCTGGTGGTAAAGGTGCTGAAAGCAGCGCTGGCTGGAACATCAAAGAGAACAAAGAAGCGTAATTGCGTATCTGGCCGGGGAGTTTTCCCCGGTCTTTATGATTGGTTCATTATCCGGCGTGTATTTGCAATGGAAAGAGCGTTAGCGGTTATACCTCTTGTATTCTCGTGTAGCGCTTGTATATCCCATCCTGCACAGTTTCAGAGTTTAACTGTTAAACTGTTAAGGTAGAAAAAATGCTCCCTGTTTTGGTGTTTCGAATGACACCTGGATCATTGAGCCTGTGTGAGTTTACGAGCCTTCGATATCCCGACGTGTAGGTAACGGATGGAAAACAATTTTCTCTCCAGGGGGCATTTCCTCCCAGCCTTCAAAATCAGAAGAGTGTCTACGCTGGGATAAAGTGGACTGGCAGTCAAGTAAGTATGATGTGGTATTAAAGTCGAGAAATGGCAATCAATATGGATCTTCGATATTCGACTCGTGTTATTCTCAATTTAAATGCTACAGGTGAATTGTCGCTAGCTAAAATAGAATAAGTAAGTTTTCAAATGTTGGCGTTTTTTAAGAAAGTGTCAACGTCTGGATGCTAATTCAACTCCATTTCTATTTGAATGTGAGTGCTGATATCTGAGCGTTTTCGTGAAAATCAAAGGGAATGAATATGACGAGTCAATCATTAGTTAGCCCGGGATATTGTATTGTCCAGCAACCCGGAACCCTGGATTTCCAGACAAGGTTTTTATTCAATAATCCAAATAGTGATGCTGCACGTTATTTCATGCAGGTTAATAGCGATGCGCAATGGTCCAAACCTGGACAGATGTTGATTCTTGATGCACCGGGAAGTAATAATTCTGTGCAACTTAAGCAACTACAGCTTGCAAAAAAGAAAGTCAATAGTGCTCTGGCCGATCTTAACTCTGACGAAGCGAATTTCTTTAATCAACACTGTAGTACCATAGCAGCAGTCACTAATTTTATGGATAAGTCCCTTGGTGTCGTTGCTGATGCAGGCGAAAAATATTTTAGCGAAATAGAAAAAAAACTTAAATCCATTGAGTTGGCTTACCAGAATCAGTACAGGACGCAAGGAACATTAATAAGCCAGCAGTTTTTTGTTGAGCGTCAGCGCCTGTTTTCTGAGCTGGATGGATTATTAAACAAATTATCAAGGTTGACGTTAAAGATGAAACCCTATAACGAATTGAAGCATGCATTAGGGTTGTCAAGTAGATCAATTGTACATGAATGGAGCACAGCTGGAGTCGCTTCTATTCGTGGTTATTCAACTTATATCGATAATGCCTCTAAGGCCGCTCGCTTTCTTAAAGCAGGGGGGTGGCTTGCAATAGGTTTTGCTGGTGCAAATACCACCAATGAAGTTTACAATGCATGCACCGTAGGACGTGAGCAGAGTTGCTCTAAAGTCGCTGTGAAAAAATACAGTAGCTTTGGTGCAAGCCTGGCAGGGGGTATTTACGGTGGTAAATACGGAGCCATGGCAGGTGCTGGTGTGTGCGTTGCGCTTGGTGTTGCGACGGGGGGCGCCGGATTGCTCGCCTGCTCCATAGTCGGGGCGGCTGCGGGTGGATACGTTGGTGGCGAGATAGCAGGTGGAGCGACTGAGTATATGATGGATAAAATATGGTGAATATTGAGAATTTACTATTATTCCTTATCGTAGCTTTATTTCTGATCGTGGTAGTTATGGATCTGTTCAGTTCTCGTTATTTCAAAAAACACGAGACTGATTATAATCAGCTACTTTCTGACTACCGGCGCAAAGGTTATGATCTGGATCTTGTAACAGACTACGCTTCTTTTTTTGGTTCACTGGCTAATTACCAAAAAATAATCTGGTTTGTACGCCTTTATAAAGGCGTCAGAATGAAATTTAATCATGAAAGATTGGTGCAGGAAGACGCTTATAAATACGTGCAATCGTTACCGGAAGAAAGAATTGGCTGGATACTAAAGTTACATCGTCGTTATAAATTCCAGGCGTTAATATTCACTCTATGGCTCATTGTTGGATTATATTTTATAACCTTCATAAAATAGTTTTAATATTCACTTTCTCAAACGCCGCCGTTCTCACCCCCGAGAGCGGCAGCGTTTGAGCGCTAATCATACCAGCAGGAATACGCCATGCGATTCACGATTATTTCTACGAAACCCGGTCATCAGCCGCCGCAGAGCAGTTGTGATTTTTATGCCCCCGGGGGCACTATTGGGCGCGGTACGGATAACAATCTGGTACTGCCGGACAATGACCGCACCATTTCGCGCCTGCAGGCTATTGTTCACGTTGACGCCCAGGGCGAATGCCGCGTGACCAACCGTGGCAGCGTCACCCGCGTGGTGTTGAACGACATCCCGCTGGAGCGGGGGCGTCAGGTAGAGCTGCAGGACGGGGATATTCTCGGTATTGATGACTACCGCATCGAAGTGACGGAACTTATCCACGACACGCAGCCGGTGAGCCGCATGGCCGCCAGTATGCAGCAGCAGGCTCGCCCGACAGTGGCGCCGACACCTGCTCCACAGCCAAAGCCAGCCAGTGCCGCACCGCGCGGCAAGGCGGAGCCAACGGCCGTGCCGTCGGAAATCTGGGACAGCCTGATGCAGGAGTTCTCTATCTCTGACAGCATCTCCAGCAACCGCGCGAAACCGCAGCCTGCGGCGTCTCACGATCCCTTCTCGCAGCCTGTGGCACCCGAGCGTAACGCTGAAGATCCGCTGGCAATGTTCAACGACAGCGAGCCGAAGCTTGAGCGTAAGAACGTCGATCCCGACACGTTGTTCAGCGATGAAGCGTTGTTCAAAAAAGAGAGCATCTTTGACGATGTCACCCCTTCAACGCTGGTGCCGCCGGTAGAGAGCAAACCCGCACCGGCAGAAGAGGCGACGGATGAACTCGACCCGCTGGCCCTGTTTGGTGGTTCGGCCAGCGCGCCAGCCGCGCGTAACGATGATCCGCTTGGGCTGATGGGCGGGGCGCCGTTAACTCATCCGGATGAGATCGTACCTGAGCCATCTGCACCAGCGCCAGAGCCAGAGGCCGTACCGCAGGACGATCCGCTGGCGGATTCTCCGCTGTTTGCCCCTGAGCCACAGGACCCACCGCGTGCGGAAGAGGAAGAGCCGGCACGTACCGATTACGCAGGCTTTACTATGCCTACGCCGCAGGCCGTCGCACGCAGCAGCGCACAGACGCCGAAGGGACGTCTGCGTATCGACCCGGTCAAAAACGCGGCTGCGCCAAGCGCTACGGCGCAAAACGGTGAAAAAGGCGAGGTGCTGCAGGGCGAGCTGCTGGAGGCGCTGCTGGAGGGGATGGGCCTGAGTGAAATGCAGCCGGTGCCGCAGTTTGACCGTGAAAATATGCGTCAGCTGGGCCAGATCCTCGGCATGTTCTCGCAGGGCACCGTGGCGTTGCTCTCTTCGCGCTCTATCCTCAAGCGCGGCGTAAAAGCCGATATGACCATGGTGCTCGACGATGCCAACAACCCGTTCAAGCTGCTGCCGACCGGGAAAACGGTCCTGATTCAGATGTTCGGGACGCCGATGCCGGGCTTTATGCCACCTACCAAATCCGTGCGTGACGCGCTGATCGATCTGCAGGCGCATCAGCTGGGGATGATCTCCGGTATCCGCGCCATCATCGCCGCGATGCTGCAATCCTTTAACCCGGAACAGCTGGAAGAGCAGGCGAAGCAGAACGGTATGACCTCCCGTCTGGCGCTGCCGGGCAGCCGCAAAGCCGCGCTGTGGGACTACTTTGTCCGCAGCTATGGCGAGACGGCCGGTGAGATTGAAGATGACTTCCACACCCTGTTTGGCGAAGCGTTCCTTCATGCCTATGACATGGAGGTCAATCAGTACAAAGACTCACAGAGCGGATCGGAAGAAAAATGAATATCGCAACGGCTTCTCTCTCCCGCCAGGGGACGCGCGCCAGCAACCAGGATCAGACGGGAGAAACCATAGGGGAACGTTCGGCCTGCTTTGTCGTTTGTGACGGCATCGCTGGCCTGCCGGGCGGCGAGGTGGCCGCTGAACTGGCCCGCAACAGTATCATCTCCCGCTTTGATGGCGACAAGCACCTTAACGCGCAGCATATTCGCGACTATGTACAAACCGCGAATCGCACCATCCTTAGCGAACAGCAGGCGGTGCAGGACTATCGCCGGATGGGTACCACGCTGGTCAGCCTGTTTATCGACCGCGATTACCGTCTGGCCTACTGGGCGCACGCCGGGGACAGCCGTCTGTACCTGTTTCGTCGCGGCTGGCTGTGGCATGTCACCACCGACCACAGCCTGGTGCAGCAGATGAAAGATGCTGGTCACCAGACCGATAACCTCAACAGCAACCTGCTGTATCTGGCGCTGGGCATTGAAAACGGTGGCCCGGAAGCGAGCTACAGCGACGTGGTGCAGGTTGAAGACGGCGATGCCTTTTTACTCTGCACCGACGGTTTCTGGCACGGCGTCAGCGAAGAGCAGATGAAACAGTCGCTGCACATGGTCAACACCCCACAGGAGTGGCTGACCTTAATGAACCAGATCATTCAAAAGAATGCTGAACAGGAGGGGAATGCTCAGGATAACTATACGGCGCTGGCGGTATGGATGGGCAACCCTCAGGACACCACTTTGCTGCATACGCTCTCTGACGCAGCACAATTTCTTCCCTGCGGAACTGACTAGACACACAAGGAACGATATGAAACTTTGGCTATCGGGTTTGGCACTTCTGGCGGTGGCGTCCACCGCTCAGGCTGAAAATTTCCGCATCGTGCAGTCACCTGCGCAGAAGCTGGATATCTGGATCGACAACATCAAAGACAACACCCCGCAGAGCTGGTGTAAGTCAGAGATTGCGCTGCGCATTGTGGCCAACGGCAATAAAGACGTTTCCGTGCTGGAAAACTTTGTCCCGCGTCTCGGCTCACTGCTGGAGCACCAGTGCAGCAAAGTGAATAAACTCAGCTGGACCCTTAACGATCCGGCGGGCACGACACTGGCGCAGGGGACGGCAGGCAAAGCTCAGGAGTGGAAGCTGGTAGTGAAACAGCAGCAGACAGAGCCCGTCGCGACCCCTGCCAGCGGTGCGTTACTGCCACCTGACCAGAACGCTGAAACCAATACGGTTGCCGCTGACCGCACACCGTGGCAGGAATTTACCCTTCAGGACGGCTGCCATCTGCGCACCTTCTGGGAAGGGGGAGCTTCCGCGCCGGCGCTCTTTATCCCGGATTCCGACACGACCCGCTGCGGTAACGGCAGCTGGCTGAGCGGCCACACGGTTATCTCGCAGACCCGCAGCGGCGGTCAAAAAGAGATAGCGGTGACCTACATTCACGGCTTCCCGGTGATGGGGCTGAATCAAAGCGCCGATCCGGAACACGCGCTGATCACCTCAGTCAACAAAGAGCGTATGGTTTTCAGCACCCCGAACAGCGACCAGAGCTGGATGATCCTGCCCTACGACAGCACCCTGAACGGCTGGAAAAGCAACGGTACGGTGGCCGTGGAGATCTCGCGTGAAACAGCCAGCGACGATGCAAAACTGCAGGCGCGTATTGCTGCAGTGAAGAAGGGCTGGAGCGCCTGGGTTACTCCTGGCACCACGCTCAATATTGTCCTGATTGATACTCTGCGTCCTCAGCTGCGTGACCCGGCAGTGGGCGCCTGGCGCGCGGCAAACTAAGGAATGGCTATGAATACGCTCTATCAACATCTGGCGGGGGAGTCGCTCAGCGACGCGCTGGTGCGTCTTGAAAACGAGATCAAGGCCCGTCCGGCGGATGCCGATCTCCGTGCCGCGTTTGTGCAGTTTCTCACCCTCAGCGGTAACTGGACGCGCGCGCTCACCCAGCTGAAAAGCTGGCTGGCGCTCAAGCCGCAGGCGAAACCCACCGTCACCCTGCTGGAGCAGTGCATTCAGGGAGAACTGCAGCGTGCGCAGGTGATGGCGGGAGAACGGCGTCCGGCCATGCCGGAAGCCCAGTGGCCATGGCTGACCACCCTTGCCGCCGCGCTGAACGAGAGCGGCGAACGCGCTCACGCGCTGCGTCTGGAAGCCCTTGAACAGGCGCAGGCGAGCGCGGGTCAGTTGACGCTTGAGAATGATGAGACGCAGGCCTTTGAATGGCTGATGGACGGCGATGCCCGTCTGGGGCCGGTGTGCGAAACCCTTGTTAACGGCCGTTACTTCTGGCTGCCGTTTAGCGCTATCGCGGAGATCCGTTTCCAGGCTCCGGCCAGCGTCACCGATCTGGTCTGGCGTCATGCGCTGGTGCGTTTGACCGACGGGACGGAGCAGGTGTGCCAGATCCCGTCGCGTTATCCTGTTGCGGCCGATGCCTCTGATGCCGTTAAACTCGGGCGCACCACCGAGTGGTTGCCGCTCGACAATGACGGCACGCTGTATGAAGGGCTGGGGCAGAAAGCCTGGCTCAGCGAGCAAAGCGAAAGCCCGCTGCTGTCGCTGAGCCTCGTCACTTTTGCAACGGATGGAGCCCATGAGTAATCCTGCTGGCGAAGGCGATCTGCTGCGCAGCGGCTGGCAGGCCCGCAGCAAGCAGGAGAAGGTAGGGGCGCGCGACAAAATGCAGCCCTCGCTGCTCGATCGCCTCACAGATAACGACCCGGAGAAAAAACGCGAGTCGGCCAACAGCAACCTGATCACCCATGCCGCGCTGCGTCGCAACGTGCTGCGGGATCTGCAGTGGCTGTTTAATACCATCAATCACGACGCCTCCGGCGATTTGAGCTCGCTGCCACACGTGAGCCGCTCGGTGGTGAATTTTGGCGTTGCGCCGCTGGCCGGAAAGCGCATGTCGGATATCGAATGGCACGACATTCAGCGCAAACTCACCGAGGCGATTATCAACTTTGAACCCCGCATTTTGCCCCAGGGGCTGCAGGTCCGCTGTGTGTCGGACACCTCCTCGCTGGATCTGCACAACGTGCTCTCCATCGAGATAAAAGGGCGTTTGTGGTGTGTGCCGTACCCGCTGGAGTTTCTGTTTCGTACCGATGTCGATCTGGAAAACGGCCACTTTGAACTGAAAGATGCGGGGTGATCGTGGAAAGTAAACTGCTCGAATATTACAACCGGGAGCTGGCCTATCTGCGTGAGATGGGCGCCGAATTTGCCGAGCGCTATCCCAAAGTGGCCGGACGGCTGGGCATGCGCGGCATCGAAGTGGCGGATCCGTACACCGAACGTCTGATGGAGGGCTTTGCCTTTCTGACCTCGCGCGTGCAGATGAAAATGGACGCGGAGTTTCCGCGCTTCTCCCAGCGTTTGCTGGAGATGATTGCGCCGAACTATCTCGCGCCCACCCCCTCCATGGCAATTGCTGAAATTCAGCCTGACAGCAGCCGTGGCGATTTGAGCAACGGTTTTATCGTGCCGCGCGGCACAATGATGGACAGCCTGGCGCTGAAGAAAACCGGCGTGACCTGCAGCTACACCACGGCGCATGAGGTGAACCTGCTGCCGCTGAAAATCGACAAGGTTGAGCTGGGCGGTGTACCTGCCGACCTGCCCCTGACGCAGCTGGGTCTGGGCCAGCAGGGGATCAGCAGCGCCTTACGGATCCGCATTGCCTGCGACGGTCCGCAAAACCTCGGCCACCTTGATTTTGACCGCCTGGAGTTTTTCCTCAGCGGCCCGGATATCGAGGCGTTAAAGCTGCTGGAGCTGGTGATGGAGCACCACGTCGGGATGGTCTGCCAGACCGTCAGCAAACATCCGCAGCGTGATGTGCTGGCGTCTGATGCCCTGCGTCAGGAAGGGTTTGATGCGGATCAGTCGCTACTCCCGGACGATCTGCGCAACTTTGACGGCTACCGTCTGCTGCAGGAGTACTTTGCTTTTCCCGCCCGTTTCCGCTTCATCAGCCTGAGCGGGCTGAGCAAACTGATCCAGCGCTGCGAAAACGAAAAAGCCTTCGATATCTTTATTCTGCTGGATAAAACCGATGAACAGCTGGAGCGCGTTGTCGATGCCAGCCATCTGGCCCTGCACTGCACGCCGGTGATCAATCTGTTCCCGAAAGTGGCGGCGCGTCAGAAGCTGAGCGAAGGCCAGCATGAATACCATCTGGTGGTGGATAACATCCGTCCGCTGGATTACGAAATTTACGCGGTGAACAAGATATACGGCAGCGCGGATGGTCAGCGCGACGACCAGACGTTTCGTCCGTTCTGGAGCACCTGGAGCGGGGATGCGGGCAACTATGGTGCCTATTTCTCCCTGCGTCGGGAGCAACGCGTGCTTTCAGAACATGCCCTGCGTTACGGCACCCGCACCGGCTACATCGGTTCGGAGGTGTTTGTCTCGCTGGTGGATGAGCAGCATGCGCCCTGGCAGGAGAACCTGCGCTATATCTCCGCCGAGGTGCTGTGCACCAGCCGGGATCTGCCGCTGATGCTGCAGCAGGAGCTGGGACAGTTCATTATGGCCGACTCCATGCCGGTGAAGTCTCTGACCTTGCGCAAGGGGCCGACGCCGCCGCGTCCGGCGCTGGCAGAAGGGTTCAGCACCTGGCGGTTGATCAGCCAGCTACAGATGAACTACCTCAGCCTGATGGACAGCGAAAACGAAGACGGCGCCGCCGCGCTGCGTCAGCTGTTAGGGCTGTACGCCAATCTCGCGGAGACGCCGGTTGCGCGTCAGGTAGAAGGGGTTCGTCACTGCGTGCTGGAGCCGGTTCACCGCCGGGTTCCCGAGCCGGGGCCGGTGGTCTTCGCCCGCGGCATCGGCATTACCCTGACGGTGGATGAACGTGCGTTTTCCGGTGCCAGCCCCTGGCTTTTCGGTAGCGTGCTGGAGCGGCTGTTTGCCCGGCTGGTGTCGATCAACAGCTTCACGGAGTTCACCCTGAAAAGTCAGCAGCGCGGCGAGATCGGCTACTGGGCGCCGCGCATGGGTAAAAGGGCACTGGTATGAGCGACGTTGTCACCGCGCCACTGAAGGTCCATCGTCTGACGCCGCTGCCGGACAGTTTCTGGCGCGGGGTTCGCGAGACGCCATGGCGCTATGATCTGTTCCAGCTGTTAAGGCGTATTGATGCTCAGGGCGGGGAGCGCTACCCGCTGGGGCGTGCGCCGCTGCCAAAATTTGAGCCGCTACGCCTGGGCCAGCAGCCGTCGATGAGTTTTGCGCCGTCGACGGTGGCGCAGGTACGCCAGCGCGAGGGCAACGGGCTGCACGAGGTCTCCATTCTGAGCTTCGGCCTGTTTGGTCCTAACGGGCCGCTGCCGGTTCACATGACCGAGTACGCGCGCGAGCGGATCCATCATCATCAGGACACCAGCCTGAGCGCGTTTGCCGATCTGTTCCATCATCGTCTGACGCTGCTGTTTTATCGCGCCTGGGCCGACGCGCAGCCTGCCGTCTCCCTCGACCGCGCCGACAATAAACGTTTTGAGGGATATCTGGCGTCGTTGATTGGTATGGGGCAGCCCGGCCAGATGGACAAAGGCAGCCTGAGCGCCCATGCCCGCTTTACCCACGCCGGACACCTGACCCGCCACGGACGGGATCCTGAGGGTCTGGAAAAAATCCTGCGTAACTATTTTAAAGCCCCGGTCAAACTGATCGCCAACGTACCGCAGTGGATGCCGCTTTCACCGCGCGAGCAGGCGCAGCTGGGAGCGGGGCGCCGCGTGCCGCGGATGGGTGAATCTGCGTTTCTGGGCGTGGCGGTCCGCGACGTGCAGCATAAATTCCGCATCGAGATTGGCCCGCTCAGCGCGGAAGCGTACAACCGCTTTTTGCCCGGTGAAGCATGGGTAACCGAACTGCGGGACTGGGTACGCCAGTACGCAGGGGTGGAATTTGAATGGGAAACACGGGTGATCCTGCGCGCTGACGCCGTGCAGGGCGCCACGCTCGGCAGCGCCGGGCGATTGGGGTACAACACCTGGCTGGGCCGTCAGCCGCAGCCTGTCCCGCGTGGCGATCTGGTGTATCGCGCAGAGCGGTAATCCTTCCGTATACCGAATCATTGTTAATGGAAACTAACATGTCAGAAATTAGCCGTGCCGTGCTTTTCGGCAAACTGGATACGCTGTTATTTACCTCTCTGGAAAGCGCCACCGCGTTCTGCAAGCTGCGCGGCAACCCCTACGTCGAGCTGGTGCACTGGCTGCATCAGTTGATGCAGCAGCAGGATGGCGATCTGCAACAGGTGATCCGTCATTTTGCCCTCGACGAACAGCAGCTGACGCGCGATATCGTGGCGGCGCTCGATGCTCTGCCGCGCGGAGCCAGTTCCGTTTCCGATCTCTCCGAACATATTGACAGCGCCGTCGAGCGCGCCTGGGTCTATGGATCGCTGAAGTTTGGCGTCAGCCGTATCCGCGGCGGCCATCTGCTGATCGGCATTCTGAAAACCTGGAATCTGGCTAACGTGCTGAAGAGCATCTCGGCGCAGTTTACCCGTCTTAACGTCGAGGTGCTGATTGAGCAGTTCGATACCATCTGTGCCAGCAGCAAAGAGACGCAGCAGGCTGCTGCCGCAGTGGATGCGCCAGCCGGTACGGTGCCTGCTGCCCAGGGCACGCTGGCCCAGTATGGTCAGGACCTGACCGCCCGTGCCCGTGAAGGCAAAATGGACCCGGTGGTCGGGCGCGATGAAGAGATCCGCCAGATGGTCGATATCCTGATGCGTCGCCGACAGAACAACCCGCTGCTGACCGGGGAAGCCGGCGTCGGAAAAACGGCGGTGGTGGAAGGGCTGGCGCTGCGCATCGCCGACGGCGATGTGCCGGAGCCGCTGCAAAACATACAGCTGTGGCTGCTGGATATCGGCATGCTGCAGGCCGGTGCCGGGATGAAAGGCGAGTTTGAAGCCCGTCTGCAGGCATTAATCAATGAAGTACAGTCCAGCGCCACGCCAATCATTCTGTTTATCGATGAGATCCACACCCTGATCGGTGCGGGCGGTCAGCAGGGCACCGGCGACGCCGCTAACCTGCTGAAGCCAGCGCTGGCGCGTGGACAACTGCGTACCATTGGCGCCACCACCTGGGCGGAATACAAAAAATACATCGAGAAAGATCCGGCGCTGACCCGTCGCTTCCAGACGGTGCAGGTACATGAACCCGATGAGGCCAAAGCGGTTCTGATGCTGCGCAGCACCGTGTCGCCGCTGGAGACCCATCATCAGGTCTTACTGCTCGACGAAGCGGTTAGCGCAGCCGTGAAGCTTTCACATCGCTACATTCCCGCCCGTCAACTGCCGGATAAAGCCGTTGCGCTGCTGGATACGGCCTGCGCCCGCGTGGCGGTGAGCCAGAGTGCACCTCCGGCGCAGCTGGAAGATTGCCTGCGCCATCTTGCGGCGCTGGACGTAGAAATTGAGATAGCGGAGCGCGAAGCGCGCGTCGGTGCAGGGGAATCTGAGCGCGTTACGGCACTGACCGCAGAGCGTGACGCGTATGAAGCCAAACGTGAGGCCCTGGCCCGGCGCTGGGAAGACGAGCGCAGCCTGGTGCAGGAGATCATCCGCCTGCGTGCCGCACTGTTTGCGGCGGGCGATGACGATACCGCAGCGCTGCGCAGCCAACTGGCAGAGCAGCAGCAGGCGCTGAACGCCTTACAGGGGGATGAACCGCTGCTGTTTGCCGCTGTGGATGAAAACGTGGTGGCGGCAGTGGTCTCTGACTGGACCGGCATCCCGCTGGGCCGGATGGTGAAAAACGAGATTGACGCGGTACTGAACCTCGCCGACACGTTGAACCAGCGGGTGATTGGCCAGCGTCACGGTCTGGATCTGATTGCCCGCCGGGTGAAAACCTCCCGGGCGAAACTCGACGATCCGAACAAGCCGGTCGGCGTGTTTATGCTCTGCGGTCCGTCGGGGGTGGGGAAAACCGAAACCGCGCTGGCGCTGGCGGAGTCGCTGTACGGTGGCGAACAGAACGTCATCACCATTAATATGAGTGAATTCCAGGAAGCGCATACGGTTTCAACCTTAAAAGGTGCACCGCCGGGATACGTCGGTTATGGTGAAGGCGGGGTGTTAACCGAGGCCGTCCGTCGCCGTCCTTACAGCGTGGTGCTGCTGGACGAAATCGAAAAAGCCCACCCGGACGTACATGAGATCTTCTTCCAGGTCTTTGACAAAGGCTGGATGGAGGACGGCGAAGGCCGTCACATTGATTTCCGTAATACGATTATTATTCTGACGTCTAACGTCGGGACCGAGCTTATCAGCGCCATGTGTGCCGATCCGGAACTGATGCCGGAGCCGGAGGCGTTAAGCGGGGCGCTGCGCCAGCCGCTGCTGGAGGTGTTCCCACCGGCGCTGCTGGGCCGGTTGCTGGTGGTGCCGTACTATCCGCTGAGCGACGCGATGCTGGGGCAGATTGTTCGCCTGCAGCTCAAACGCATTCAGCGTCGCCTGGAAGAGAATCACAATATTATTTCCGAGTTTGATGACAGCGTTGTAGAACAGATTGTTCAGCGCTGTACCGAGGTGGAATCAGGTGGACGTATGGTGGATGCGATCCTGACCAACACCTTGCTGCCTCAGATGAGTCAGATATTACTTACCGCCAGCCGCAGCGACGAGCAGTACCGACGTCTGCATGTCACCTGCGAGCAGGGCGAGTTTCACTGTCAGTTTGCCGCGTAATAATCATCAAGAGAACTGTAAAAGATGACGGATAATGATAACAATCGGACTGTCCCAAACGCGCTCCCGGTCGGGTATCGCTTCAACGAGTTTGAAATTAAAGAGGTGATTGGCGGCGGCGGATTCGGCATCGTCTATCGCGCCTGGGATCACCAGCTCGAACGCACTATCGCTATCAAAGAATTTATGCCTTCCTCGCTCGCCGTGCGCGGCGACGACATGACGCTGGTACTGCGCAGCGAACGCTTTGGCAAAGCGTTTTCGGCGGGGCTGAACAGCTTCATTCAGGAAGCCCGCCTGCTGGCGCGCTTCAACCACCCGAACCTGCTGCACGTGTTGCGCTTCTGGGTGCAAAACGATACGGCCTACATGGGGACGCTGTTTTACAGCGGCACCACGCTTTCTCGCCTGCGCGAAGAGAAGCCGGAGCTGATTAACGAGGCATGGATCCGTCGTACGCTGCCGATGCTGTTTGGCGCAATCAAGACCATCCATGACGAGGGCTATCTGCACCGCGATATCTCACTGGATAACATCCAGATTCAGGATAACGGCCTGCCGGTGCTGCTGGACTTTGGCTCCGCGCGTCGCACCATCGGTAACCTCTCTGACGAAACCGAAACCATGCTGCGTCCGGGCTTTGCGCCTATCGAACAGTACACCGACGACAATGAAAGTGAGCAGGGACCGTGGACGGATATTTACGCCCTCGGCGCGGTGTTGCGCACCCTGATCGTGGGTTCACCGCCGCCGGTTAGCGTGGTGCGTTCCATTCAGGACACCTGCAAACCGCTGGTGGAAATCCAGCCGCAGGGATACTCCCTGTCGCTGCTGCAGGCCATCGACCGTGCCCTGGCGTTGCACATGGAGGACCGTCCGCAATCCATTGATGAGTTCGCGGCGTTAATCGAGATGCCGGTCGCCGGTATCGATGATGTGCTGACTGCTAAAAAACCGGGCACCATGCTGGTGCCGGTGGAAGAAGAGGCACCGGCTTCGGCGTTTGACTGGCGTCGTTACAAGATCCCCGGGATGGTTGCCGCGGGTGTGCTGGTCGGGGTGGTCGCTGGCGCGATGCTGTTCAGCGGCGGCCACGATGCGCCAGAGCAGGCTGCGCAAGCGCCGGAAACATCCCGCACGACAGAAACCGCATCGAACGCGCCAGAAGTCAAACCGGAGACCGCGAAGGTGAGCGAACAAGCGGCAACGCCTGCGACAGCGCAACCGACGCCGCCACCGGTTGAAGCCAGCCCGATTGCTCTGGTCTACATTCGCATTCTTGACGGAGAGACGTTGAAAGTGAACGGCGAGCCGAAAGCGCTGCGTCCGGCGAACAACGGCTATGCATCGCTCAAGCTGCCAGCGGGTGAGGTGAGCATTGAACTGCAGGGCAACGGCAGAACCCGTAGCCAGACGCTGGATATCGTGAAGCCTGGCACCTGGCTGGTGAATCCGTAAACAAGGCGAACAGGGACTGGTAACAGGACGGAGCGAATGTACAACATAAAATTTGTCTATCTTTTCAGCGAGAACGTCTCGCCCGCGCTTTTTGCGAAAATTATCCGCCCGTCCGTTGCCGGGCAGTGGATTATGTCGGTGCCCGACAATTCGCTGCGCTCGCTGTTTACACGTTACGACTTGCTGCACTCCATCACTGGCGCGAATCCTTATCAGTCCGGGCGCGATACCCGTAAGCTGATTGTGCAGGATCTCGACATGGGCAGAGTGGTGGCGATCGACGAGAGCTATCGTAACTGGTCGTCAGTGACGGAGATATTTTATATCAATGCTGATGGCCGCCTGCAGGCTACCTCGCAGGACGGTCTGGGCTGGTACCCGGTGAGTACAATTGTCGACCGCTACGAAACCATGGTGCGAACCTATGGCTCCCGCCCTGCGCCAACGGTGCTGCCGAAGCAGGTAGTCAAATCCAAAGCGGCACAGATGCCGGATGAGCCGACGCCGGGCAAAGACGGTAAAACCTATGCGGCACAGCTGGAGAATATGACCAAAGCCGAACGCTGGCAGGCGCGTAAGGATCTGATTGCGAAGGGGAGTAATAGCCTCTATCCGGATGCGCAAATCGCGGCTAAGCGGCTGGCGGCGAATAATATCGCGGTTGAGAAAGCAAAGCTGGCAGAGAATGTGTATAAGACCGTGAACCCGCTTGAGGCCACGCCGGGAGTACCGGAGGGATGGAAGGATATCAGTAATGATGCGGGTGCTTTGAAGAAACATGGTCTGGATAAAGAAGTTCTTTTTGACCATACCGATACGCCTGACTTCCTGGCGCGAGTTTATCAACCTGATTCTGCGGTTTTTGGCAGTGACATGAATCCAACAATCGTGTTCAGAGGATCAAGGCAACCTGAGTTTTTTCCCACGAAGAATATGGCTGACTGGATAAACAATGGTGCTCAAGGTTTAGGTATGGAGTCGGATTATTATAAGCGGGCAGTACGCTTGGGATCACGTCTGGCTAAATCGGTATCTAAAATCGATATCGCAGGCCACTCTCTGGGTGGTGGGTTGGCCTCTGCTACCTCTATCGCAAGCGGTCAGGCTGGATGGACATTCAATGCGGCTGGTCTGCATTCAACCACTGTTGAAAAATACGGTGGAAGCTTGCTGGGTGATGCGGATAATATTCAGGCTTATCGTGTTGAAGGTGAATTACTGACAAAAATCCAGGAAGTTAATCTGGCGGAAGACTATAAAATGTTGAAAGGCCACATACCAACGCTTATAGCCAAAGAAGAAATCTCTGCCATTATGCCTAATGCTGCTGGAGTTGTTCACGATCTTCCCGGCGGGACAGGAGGTCCATTGGACCGCCATGGCATTGGTCAGGCAATAGATTGCATTGAACAGCAAAAGGATGAAGACATTTCAATTATTAGGAGTCGTGCATGAAATCGTTCTTATCAGGCTGGATAATGCTTTGTTTGATTTTAATGGTTCAGGGGTGTAAACAAAATATGGATTTAAAACCAGATAATTACTTTAGCGGACAACAGCTCACATTAGCTCGTGCAATCGAGAATGGCGAAGTTGATGAGGTAATTAAATTAGCGCCAGGGACGGATTTAAACAAGCCCGGTAAAGAAGATATGACATTGTTATTTTGGGCTGTCATGAATTCGATCAATAATCAGAAAAAACCGGAGCGGTTAAATATTATCACCATGCTGATTAAAGCGGGTGCAGACCCTCTGCAACCGAGGCCACAAGGAAAAAATAGTCCAGCTGAGTTTGTTTTAATGGCAGACAATGCGGACTGGATCAAGGCGATGTTAAATGCGGGTTTATCGCCAAATGCCGTTGATAAAACTTTTGGGAAACCAATTATTTTCCAAACACTTGAAGCCAAAAACACCAAGACGTTGCAGGCTATGCTTGATAAAGGTGCCGATATAAATATCACCGATTCTTTGGGAAATACGCTACTTATTGATGCCCTGGATTTCCACTCGTACGATCATGTTCTTCTTTTACTTGAACTCGGAGCTGACCCTGAAATCAAAGCTGATAATGGTTGGACGATGGGTAATCAGTTGCAGCGTTTCCTCGATAGGGCGAAGGTAGGCAGCGACGAATATAAAAAACTTAACGAAATTAAAGATGTGCTTATTCAACATGGCGGAAAATGGCCACCAACTCCGGTTAAATAGGAAACGTATAGCATATGCATCTTACTGCTCGTCGGATGCCGATTTTCATATTTCTATTACAGGGATTTATATAGAACCCAAATCCGCAAGACTACTTAATCGGCAAGCTAGATGAAGTTAAAAAAGTCTCCCGTAAATCGGTCTTAACAAACCCAGGCAACATGATATGACCTGTTGTTTTGGGCGGTTGGATGGTCTTTTGACTGACACAAAAGAAGATGATAAGTCATATCAATCCCTAAACCAAATAAAAGAAAAATGAATCAGTACGGCGGTAAATGGCCACTTGCGGCAGTAAAATAAGAGATAAATAGGTCATGACTGTAAAAGACAAAGTTTTCTTTTTCTGGGGTGGCATGGATACTCTTGCCATCATACTTTATTGTCTGAATTCAGTGCAGAAGGGAAGAGTGCCTGTCATTTCGGATGCTTTATCATTTATTGATTTATGGTCTGCACACAGCACTTTGGTGCCTGGTGCACTGGTGTTACTTCTTTTTGCTTTGGATTTAGGGCTACTGCTTTCTTTTGTTCTCTCGGCAATTTTTTTCTTTAAACGGCAACGCTGTGCAGTTAAGTTCGCTCTGTTTCAAGAAGTTTTTCGGTTGATCTCATTCCGCTGTTCCGTTGCGTTTTTCCCGCTGCTTGCAGATGTTATTGGTATATCGAATGTTTGGCTTAATCTTGTTTTGTTTATGATCTCCGAGACGCTGAAATTGTACTCCCTTATATATTATAAATATGCTAAGAAAGGGGTTTGTGCGTAATAAAGGCTTTTAATCAAGCGCTGAAGGGATATGTGTATTCGAAGCTTTTTCGCATTAGTTATCATAAACCTTTTGCGAGGATGCAGCTGGGATAGAGAATTGTAATTCTTGGATTATTTCAGTGATTCTCAGCTTACGCTGGTTAAGGCATTTGAGTGTGGCGAGTTAATGAATACGCTTTATGATAAGAAAACACAACCGCGTCTACAGGGTGGAAAGTGACCACCCGAATCGATTAAATGAGGGATTGAGTGAATATAACTGCAAAAAATAAAATATTCTATTTCTGGGGCATTATGGATGTCATCGGCATTGTGTTTTATTTTGTCGGCCCATACCACTTGCTTCAGTCATGGTGGGATTCTAGCGGTGGGAATTTTGGTGTCATCATCTTCATGCTGATAGCAGGCGGGGTAAACGGTTTATTGACGGGTCTTTTTTACCTCGTATACCTTCTGTGGCCGGTTTCATTACTCTTTTCTGCCTGGTTTTTTTTCACAACTCACCGATATGCCGTCCGGTTTGCTCTGGCGCAGGAAGTGTTACGCCTGCTCACCATGAGTTGTTCGGTGACCTTGTTCCCGATGATTATTGTCGGTCTCGGAATGAGTGTTATACCTCTCAATATCACGCTGTTAATTTTGTCGGAAATAGTAAAAATTGGCTCGCTCATATTTATAATGAAAAAATGGGATGCGGGTGATGGGGTAAAAAAGTATCTACCTTAACTGAACTGGACTATATCGAAAGGGCCCTCAGACTGGCGCAAAAAAGATATGCGGAACTTAATGGCAAGCACCCCAGGGCGCCAATTTTGCATATTTATGATGAGATTGTGCAACAGTTACGCATCCTGAAAAAGAGTGTGATCAAAAACAAAGCTGACAAATCCGTATTAAAGAGAATGACTTTTGGCCTTTATGCGGTTAGAGAATTTGAAAACTCAGATGAGCTCTTTTTCGAGAGACTGACGGATGCATGGTATATCTTAGATCAGCGTCTCCGTGGCGTTAAAGTGAAATTACCGCATGAAGTGGATCCTGACTATGTTCAGAAACAATGCGTACTGGCGGAAAAATACCCTGACGAATTTTGATAGTTATGGATATCATTTCCTCAATATATCTTTCCTCCTGAAGGATTCATAATGGTCGATCTACACAGCGAAGATGCGGTAATTAATCACTATGCCGACCGCTACCGCAATCTTATGCCGTTAAACCTCAGGAAGGTGTCACGGCAAAAGAGTTCCGATGACGTCTGGGATGAAACATTGCCGCTCGTCACAACGGAGGTTGTTTCGCGCGATAACGCGCTCGGTGCGTTAGTGGGATTGGCCGTTGGCGATGCCGTCGGGACAACGCTTGAATTTAAATCACGGGATAGCGAACACGTTAGTGATATGCAGGGTGGTGGGCCCTTCATCTTAAACGCGGGTGAATGGACAGACGACACATCCATGGCTTTGTGTGTGGCGGAAACCTATCTTGCCGAAAATCGAATGAATACAGATACCCTTAGAAAGTTCCTTCTGAGGTGGTATCAAACTGGAGAGAACAGCAGTAACGGACGTTGTTTCGATATTGGCAATACAACGCGTTTCGCTTTGGAACAATATCTGCATGTTGGGCCTTCCTGGTACGGTAACACTGAGAAACATACCGCGGGGAATGCCGGACTTGTTCGCCAGGTCCCTGTGTCGATCTTCCGCCGAAAGTCACTCCGGGCGATTTATTTTGAATCGCAGGCACAGAGCAGAGCAACTCACGGGGCGGTAGAGTCTATCGATGCATGTCAATTTTTGGGGCTGATTCTGCATCACCTGATTAATGGTCATCAAAAAGAAGAGGCATTTTCACCCCATGTTTTTCCTTTGTGTGCACGGGTCATGATAATCAACGCGGGTGAGTACAAGCATAAAGCCCGTCATCAGATTCGTTCCAGCGGTTATGTAATCGATACGCTTGAAGCAGCAATGTGGGCGGTATGGAATACGGATAATTTCCGTGATGCGATCCTTCTTGCCACCAATCTGGCGGATGATGCCGATAGCGTCGCGGCAACGGCAGGGCAACTTGCCGGTGCATTGTATGGTTATTCTGAGATACCGCAGGACTGGAAAGACAAACTGGTACAACATGAACGTATTGCTGCGCTGGCGGGTGATTTGTTTGACAGAGCACCAGAGGACAACTTTCTCTAGTACGGGAGTTAAAGGAGAAGCGTGAATAAACAAAGTTATACAGCGATGGATTATATTGAAAATGCCCTCGGCGCTATTCAGGAGCGAAAGTCAATTCATCCTTCTTTTTCTTTGTATAACATGGCTGAAAAACAAGTGGCGTATGTCAGGGATATCCTGACAGGAAAGAATAAAGATAAAAGTAAACTCCATACGTTAAATCTTGGCGCTATGGCTGCAAAAGAATTTGAAACTACCGATGAAGAGCTTGCCCGGCATCTGTCAAATGTAAACTACATCGCTTCGCAGATGGCTCAAGGGTTAAAAGTTATTCTTCCTCATGAGCAGGATAATGAATATCTAAAAAGGCAAAAGCGGTATCGAAATTAAGCAGACGGTGACTTGTGCATATCCCAAAACGTCTTGTCAAAAATCTCGTCTTTGTTGATACATTTATTTAGCATAAAACATTACGGAATACAGATTATGCTCAACCGAATTACCGTCCAGCTCCCGGTCGAGGGGCTGCTCTTCTGGAAACTCTCCGGCCGCGAGGCGATGTCTGAGTCGTTCGCCCTGACGCTGACCCTGCTCGGTACGGATGCGCGTATCGACCGCAGCAAACTGCTGGGCCAGCCGGTCACGGTGACCATCCCGACGCAGAATCTGCTTACCCCGCGCTACATCAACGGCAAAGTCACGCGCGTGGCGGTGAGCGCCGTTGAGCTGACGGGGACGCGCTATGCGGTGTACCAGCTTTCTGTAGAGCCGGACCTGTGGCCGATGAAGCGCGACCGTAACCTGCGTATCTTCCAGGGCCAGACGGTGCCGCAGATTGTGAAAACCCTGCTGGGCGAGCATCAGGTCAACGTGGAAGATAAGCTTACCGGCAGCTACCGGGTATGGGACTACTGTGTCCAGTATCAGGAGTCGAGCCTGGACTTTATCAGCCGCCTGATGGAGCTGGAGGGAATCGCGTATTACTTCAGCCACGAGGCCGACAAACACACCCTGGTGCTCACCGATGCAGCCACCCAGCATCAGCCGTTCAGCGGCTACGAGGTCATCCCCTATCACCAGACGCCGTCCGGCGGCAGCACGGACGAAGAGGGCATCAGCCAGTGGGCGCTGGAGGACAGCGTCACGCCGGGCATTTACAGCCTCGACGACTACGACTTCCGCAAGCCGAACGCGTGGCTGTTCCAGGCGCAGCAGAACCCGGCGTCACCGAAACCGGGCAGCATCGACGTGTACGACTGGCCTGGGCGCTTTGTGGAGACCGGGCATGCGGAGTTCTACGCCCGCATTCGTCAGGAGCGCTGGCAGGTGGAGCATCAGCAGATTCAGGCCACGGCCACGGCAGCGGGTATTGCGCCGGGCCACACCTTCACCCTGACCAACGCACCGTTCTTCAGCGATAACGGCGACTATCTGGTGACGGCGGCCGGGTATCATCTGGAAGAGAACCGTTACGCGAGCGGTGAAGGTGAAACCATCCACCGCATCGATTTCACGGTTATCCCGGCGTCGGTGTCGTTCCGTCCGGCGCAGAGCACGGCGTGGCCGCGTACCTACGGCCCGCAGACGGCGAAGGTTGTCGGGCCGCAGGGAGAGAGTATCTGGACGGACAAATATGGCCGCGTGAAGGTGAAGTTCCACTGGGACCGTCTGGCAAAAGGGGACGACACCAGCTCCTGCTGGGTGCGTGTGTCGAGCGCATGGGCGGGCCAGGGCTACGGCGGGGTGCAGATCCCGCGCGTGGGCGATGAGGTGGTGGTGGACTTTATCAACGGTGATCCGGACCGTCCGATTATTACCGGGCGCGTGTACAACGACGCCAGCATGCCACCGTGGGCGCTGCCGGCAGCGGCGACGCAGATGGGCTTTATGAGCCGCACGAAAGATGGCTCCGTGGATAACGCCAACGCCCTGCGGTTTGAGGACAAGGCGGGTGCGGAACAGGTGTGGCTCCAGGCCGAGCGCAATCTCGATATCAACGTCAAAAATGATGAATCGCATGCCACGGAAAAAAATCGAACCCAATTTGTGGGAGAGGATGAAACCTTACGGGTGGCAAAAAATCAGAAGGCAGGGGTTAAAGGGGATGTGGTCTGCCTGACGGGCAACAGTCGCAGCGATAAAGTTGTTAACAACTTTATTATTTCAGCGGGCAATATGTTGAGGCTGGAGTGTGGTGAAAGCGCCATTGAATTATCAAAAGACGGGAGCGTGAATATCATTGGCAATAACTTTAACTTTACCGCAAAACAAAGTGCACAAATCAACACGCTTTCCGGGGAACTGCATCTTAACCCAGCTGATGGCAGCAATGCCATTGATGCGCCAGGGGCATCTCACCAGACGGCAATTCAGCAGGAAGTGGATGGTTTTTTTGTTTTCAATGCCAATAAGTAAGCATATTCAGTCTGCCACACAACCGGCAATCCCGTTACCGTAAGGCGACGGGAGATGCATGTGTTGGTGGGCAAATGAGGCATATTGAAATGAACTGGTTTTTCTTTTTTTTCTTTTTGATCCTCACACTTACGCTTATCTGGAATAACAATAACCTGTTTAATAAGAAACAATGGATCAAAACGGGTCTGATGCTGGTACTTGTCCTGCTTTCTACAGTCGGCATTGGTTTTCTTTTGAAGTGGCTGGCTCAGTCATTTTCCTTATTTCCGGTCGCGGTGGCTAAACACTACTCCATCATCATATCGATGTCCCTCCTGTGCGTCTGGGGTATGAAATTTACGGTCGTTTTGCTATGCACAATATTGTCTGGTGTTATGGTGGGGCATAAAAAATACAACGCTCCGAATTATGAAAAAATCTCCCGGGTCACACACACCGTAGCGCCGCCCCTGTTTATCTTTGCCAAACTCCTTCTCTCGTTGGGGTGTGTCCTTATGTTTTCAGGTTTGTGGCTTAAGTAAGCGTTGCAATTAACGCTGCATCGTGGCTGCTGAAACTAAGATGTTGCATTTACGGAATAACGATTATGCTCAACCGAATTACCGTCCAGCTCCCGGTCGAGGGGCTGCTCTTCTGGAAACTCTCCGGCCGCGAGGCGATGTCTGAGTCGTTCGCCCTGACGCTGACCCTGCTCGGTACGGATGCGCGTATCGACCGCAGCAAACTGCTGGGTCAGCCGGTCACGGTGACCATCCCGACCCAGAACCTGCTTACCCCGCGCTACATCAACGGCAAAGTCACCCGCGTGGCGGTGAGCGCCGTTGAGCTGACGGGGACGCGCTATGCGGTGTACCAGCTGATGGTGGAGCCGGACCTGTGGCCGATGAAGCGCGACCGTAACCTGCGTATCTTCCAGGGCCAGACGGTGCCGCAGATTGTGAAAACCCTGCTGGGCGAGCATCAGGTCAACGTGGAAGATAAGCTCACCGGCAGCTACCGGGTGTGGGACTACTGCGTCCAGTATCAGGAGTCGAGCCTGGACTTTATCAGCCGCCTGATGGAGCTGGAGGGGATTGCGTATTACTTCAGCCACGAGGCCGACAAACACACCCTGGTGCTCACCGACGCCGCGACGCAGCATCAGCCCTTCAGCGGCTACGAGGTCATCCCCTATCACCAGACGCCGTCCGGCGGCAGCACGGACGAAGAGGGCATCAGCCAGTGGGCGCTGGAGGACAGCGTCACGCCGGGCATTTACAGCCTCGACGACTACGACTTCCGCAAGCCGAACGCGTGGCTGTTCCAGGCGCAGCAGAACCCGGCCTCGCCGAAGCCGGGCAGCATCGACGTGTACGACTGGCCGGGGCGCTTTGTGGAGACCGGGCATGCGGAGTTCTACGCCCGCATTCGCCAGGAGCGCTGGCAGGTGGAGCATCAGCAGATTCAGGCCACGGCAACGGCTGCGGGTATTGCGCCGGGCCACACCTTCACCCTGTCCAACGCACCGTTCTTCAGCGATAACGGTGACTATCTGGTGACGGCGGCCGGGTATCATCTGGAAGAGAACCGCTATGCCAGCGGCGAAGGGGAGACCATCCACCGCATCGATTTCACGGTTATCCCGGCGTCGGTGTCGTTCCGTCCGGCGCAGAGCACGGCATGGCCGCGAACCTACGGCCCGCAGACGGCGAAGGTTGTCGGGCCGCAGGGAGAGAGTATCTGGACGGACAAATATGGCCGCGTGAAGGTGAAATTCCACTGGGACCGTCTGGCAAAAGGGGACGACACCAGCTCCTGCTGGGTGCGTGTGTCGAGCGCCTGGGCAGGTCAGGGTTACGGCGGGGTGCAGATCCCGCGCGTGGGCGATGAGGTGGTGGTGGACTTTATCAACGGTGACCCGGACCGTCCGATTATTACCGGGCGCGTATACAACGATGCCAGCATGCCACCGTGGGCGCTGCCGGCAGCGGCGACGCAGATGGGCTTTATGAGCCGCACGAAAGATGGCTCCGTGGATAACGCCAACGCCCTGCGGTTTGAGGACAAGGCGGGTGCGGAGCAGGTGTGGATCCAGGCCGAGCGAAATATGGATACCAGCATCAAGAATGACGAAACGCACAGCGTCGGCGGCGAGCGTAGCCATTACGTAAAGAAAAACGAACTGCATCGCGTTGAAGCGAATCAGATCCAGGCGGTAAAAGGCGGAACCGAGATCCTGACCGGCAAAGGAAAGCTGGATGCGGCGGTGGAGCAGTATGTCCTTGCCTCCGGCACCAAACTGCGGCTGGTGTCTGGTGAAAGTGCGATTGAACTTAACGCTAACGGCAAAATTAGCCTGATCGGTAAAGAGTTTAACTTCTTCGTTGAAGGGGATGGTCATATCACCACGGGCGGTAAGCTGCATCTCAATACGTCAGGCGCTAAACCAGGCACAACGGCGCCGGGCGCGGGGCACAAAGGAGACATTGATGCGGCGGTTCAGGCGAAATTCACGACCAAGGGTGATTAAGGCTGGAGCAGTGCTTGTCGCGTTATTAGCGATGGGCATGCCAGAAGGACACGCAACGAAAGAAGATTTCTGGATGTTCATTGCAGAGATGAGTGCTTCACTTAGAACGCTATCCAACACCAGTGTCAATCATCTGCCGTTGCAGTTTACGCTGATGAAAGATAATGAATACATTCACTTCTATCATGCCGATGATGTCAGGCTGGCGGACGATATGCGCATTACCGGGATTGATTTACGGGTAAGCAAAGAGCGCGACGGCATGGCACCGTTACTGAGTTTTTCCCCGTCAGGTCAGTGCATCACACTCGTTGCCGTTAAAACGCATTATCCGGAGCTGGTGTTAACGGATTACCCCCGGGGCCGCTCCGGGAATGAAGTGACCAGCTATACCGCGCCAGAAGATATGAATGGACAAAAGGTTAGTTTCAGTTTCTCCGTAAATAAACCTGATTGTCTGGACTCGGTTGTCATTAGCGCAGGCAATGATTAACGTGAAAAATCACATTTTAACATTTCTCCGTTTTACCGCGATATTTTCCTCTCTGAACTGCTATGTGGTGTATGCACATGATATGCCGCCGGTTTTAGTAAACCAGGATTTTACTGTGCAGATGGAAGATGAGACTGTCACATTGGGCGAAAGATGGACAGATGACGTTGCGCGTAAAATTGAGGTGCCGATAGAAGGTTATTTTGTCGGTGAGGTTCCTTTTGACGGAACCCACTATAGATTCTACCAGCATCAAAAGGCGGGGTTTGACATTTATGTTTCCAATCTCTGGTGGGATAAGGTCGAACGCAATGTTGACGATTATATCGTATCGCAAATTACCCTTACCGCCGGGGAGGGCAAAACACCGCGCGGTATTCATGTAGGGTCAACAGCCAGGGAACTCAGTAATGCATATGGCAAGGGTCAGATGGAAAATGATGCCGGGGAACAATGGTGTTTTTATCAATTGGGTAACAAGCTTCTCTCGTTCGGGATTAAAGACAGCAAGATTGTGACAATAACAATGAATTACGATAATGGCGCCCAAGAGTAATTTATGATCAGGAAAAATTTGGCATGCGCATTGTTCACCGTGTTATTACTGGGCTCAGTTGAAACTTCAGCCGCGCTTGAGCTATCGCAATACAATAGGCTCGATACCGTAGGCCACATCGTAAACGACAGCGAAGTGAATGAGATACTCAGGAAGACGCTGGGCAGCGATTACGAGACGTTTATTAGCAATTTTGATGTCTTTGGCGAACCCCATTCAACCTCAGGCGGAGGCCTGTTTGTTGAAGGCTGGCTTAACGATCTTTATCTGGAGAATGCGTCAGCTTTGGTCGTTGAATCTGACGGTAAAATCTATACGGCCTGGGTCGTTCCTGAGTCAGACGTTATTCATTATCAGTCATCTGATCATAGTCAGGTGGTGAATGCTGATATTCAGCAATGGGCTGCCAGATTCAAAGCGATGCATTTTGCAACGAACAGCCAGGCAAAATTAACGTTTGACGGGGTGTGGGCAGGCACGTTCGGCACTGATTCGACGCTAACCCTGCGTTTAACGGAATCAGGCGACCGTATCTCCGGGTCATATTGCTATATCTCTCAGAGAGGAAACCGCATCGATTGTCCCGCAGAGGATGAACACAATCTAAGCGGTGCTATCACGGGCAATCGTGCGAACGTTAAGTTCGACTCTTCGTTTGGCGGTGTGGATGGACGAGCAGTTCTGGAAATTAACGGAAGCAAAATGGCGTGGCGTTTAGTCAAGCCTCCTCAAAAAGGCCGTTATTATGCTCCGCTGCGTTATACGTTAAATAAAGCGGCTCCCGTTCATCACGTTGAAACCAGAAAGCTGGATACTGATAAGTTCACTCTTTCTCTGGTAAATAACTGCGGGCGTTTCGAGAGTGAGTGTGGCCAGATGTATTATCTTGGCGTTCGCAAAAGTGATAACAGTACGATCTCCTTAAAGGGGAAAACGCTTCAGGATCCCACAGGTAAAATAACCGGCTCAACCTATAAGAATGGGGACGTTACTTATACCGTGACCTATACACCACTGAAACTGGTTGTCAGCAAAGGCAGCCATATTTTGGTTGAGCAGTCGGGCCACTGGCTTGAATAACGAAACAGCCGATCAAAAGGCCAAATCAAACCGGTCACTTTATTTCTTTCAATATTAATCATTCCGAGTCCACCTATGAAATACACCCTCCAGGAAGGTTCGTTTTCCCTTTTTCCTGCTGCCTGGCAGGATAATACGATGAACATCATTCGCGATGACAAAAGCGGGCTGTCCGTGGTTGTCAGTCGCGGGGTTATCCCGGATGGCAGCGATCATGAGAAAGAGTTTCACCGCCAGTGGGAGCTGCTGCGCCCACAGATGGGTGAGATCGTCCAGAGTGAATTTCAGCGCGTAAAAGCCGGTCCTGACGGCAAAATCAACGGTCTGGAAGTTGAAACCTCGTTTGACCGTAACGGCCAGCGCTTGTGGCAAAAACAGCTGGCTGTGCAGACCCCGGGTAAACCGGTCCTGATGATTTTTACCCTCTCGGCACTCAGAACATTCAATGAAGAAGACGAGGCGCGCTGGAGCGCGCTTAAGCAAAGTTTGACGCTTAACGACAACCGGAATGTGTAAGGCATGAGCGATAACAACGCGGCCCGCAAGGGTGACGAGATTATTCACTCCAGCATTTTCGCGGATATCACCAGCATTGTGGCGGAAGGTGCTGCCTATGCGGTGATCGGCGCGGCGGTAGGGCTGGCAGCAACTGCCGCCGCACCTCTGCTGGGGGCGGGGGCAGCCGCTGCGGGCGTGGCGGCGATTGGATCCAGCTGCCTGTTAAGCGGGATCGTCGGTGGCGTACTGGCTAACCTGGCGGGTGTTACTGACGATATCAGTAATATCGCGGAGGGACTGGGGGATGCGCTGTTCCCGCCGTCACCCGCAGGTAAAATCACCACCGGCTCCAGCAACGTGCTCACCAACAGCCTTCCCGCTGCACGCGCGGCCGGAACGCTGACCCCCGCAGATACGCCACCCCCGGAGCCACAGTCACCGGGTAGTTTTGCCGATTACGCGGGCATGTTGCTCTCCGCTGCCGGACAGTTCGGCAGCGAAATGTGGCAGCCGAGCGTGGCCTCCGCTGCGGCGGGTACATCGCCGCTGGAAGAGGATAAGGTCGCGTGTGAAAAACACTCCGGACCGCAGTATCTGGCGGAAGGCTCTAAAAGCGTCTTTATCAATGGACAACCGGCAGTACGTGCCAAAGATCGCACCACCTGCGAAGGGACCGTTTCCGACGACGTTTCCCCGAATGTGATCATCGGCGGCGAGACGCTGACGGTTCGCGATATCAAGAGCGGCAAAACGCCGGGACTGGCACTGGGGATGATTGCGCTCTCCCTGCTGCGCGGCCGTCCGGGCAAGATTTTGAAGAACATGCCCTGCGCGCTGGCGGCCGCGGGTGGCGGGATGCTGGCCGATATGGCCGTCAATGCCGTATTTGGCTCCTCGCACCCGGTTCATGCCGCCACCGGCGTGAAGGTGCTGAATGACGATGATGAGCTCGATTTCTCGCTGCCCGGGCGTTTTCCGCTTCGCTGGCAGCGCAGCTATAACAGCCTGACCTCCCGCGAAGGGTTGTTTGGCCTGGGCTGGGCAACAACTTTTGACAGTTATCTGACGCTTGAAGAGAACAGTGCCACCTGGTTCGACGAAACCGGGCGTGAGCTGAGCTTTGAACTGCCACCCGTCGACCGCGCGTTCTATAGCATCAGCGAGGGTATCATCATCCGTCGCAACGAGAGCGGTGATGTGGCGATTGCCGACGATGACGGCGCGGTGTGGCGCCTGTATAAACCGACACGCGTGAATCCATCCGTTCTGCGTCTGGCCTCCCTTAGCGACGAATACGGCAACGCACTGCTGACGGAGTGGGATGAGCACGGCAGGCTGGTCGGTCTGCACGATGAGCCGCGGGCAATAGACGTCACCCTGCGCTATGAGGACGAACGGTTCCCGCAGCGCGTAACCGCTGCCAGCCATTTTGACGGCAGCCGTAGCTGGCCGCTGATGCTATGGGGTTACGATGCGCGTGGCCAGCTGGCGAGCGCGACGGATGCCTCTGGCGTCGTCACCCGCGAATACCGCTATAACGACCATGGTCTGATGGTCTGGCATCGTCTGCCGGGCGGGCTGGAAAGTGAATACCGCTGGAAAAAATTAGACCACTGGCGCGTGGTTGAAAACCGCACCAGCACCGGGGATGGCTGTCGCTTCACCTACGATCTGGACGCCGGGTTGACCACCGTCGAACACTACGATGGTCAGAAACGTCAGCACTACTGGAACGCGCAAAATCTGATCGTCCGCTACGTTGACGAGCGCGGCGAGAACTGGCGCTACGCGTGGGATGACAACGAGCTCCTCACGCAACGCATCGATCCGCTCGGGAACGCCGTCACCTTCGTTTACGACGAGATGGGCAACCGGGTGCAGGAGATCGACCCTGACGGCAATGCCCGCACCACGACCTGGCTTGAACACCGCGCGCTACCGACGGCCATCATTGAAGACGACGGCAGCGCTACCCGGTTCTGGTACGACGAACATCACGGCCTGAAGCGCGTGGTGGACCCAATGGGTCAGACCACGCTGCTGCGCCGGGACGAGTTTGGTCAGGTCGTTGAAGAGGTGGATGCCACCGGAAACAGCCGCCATCAGGAGTACAACGAAGCGGGACAAGTGGTGCGTGCGACAGACTGCTCTGGCCGCACCACCCGCTATCACTATCATCCGCTGGGCTGGTTGATGACCGAGACGGGCGCCGACGGCGAAGAGACGCGTTATCGCTACGACGCTGCCGGACGCCCGCTGCAGCTCGATCGCCCGGAAGGCTGGACAGAGTCGCTTACATGGAACAAACGTGGCCTGCCAGTGAAGCATGCTGGCGCTGACGGAAAAGAAAGTGAGTTCAGATACGATGAGGCCGGACGCTTAACCGCCACGCGTAATACGCAGGGTGAGGAAGTTCGTCGCCGCTGGGACAGCAGAGGGCGTCTGATTGCCCTTGAAAATGAAAACGGCGAAGCGTATCAGTTCCGCTGGGGGCCTGACTCGCTCTTGCTGGAGGAGGTGGGGCTTGATGGTGTGGCCTCGCAGTATCGCTACGACGCCTGTGGGCGCACGATAGCGCGCACCTTTGCTGCCGGTCATCCGGAGGCCATCACCCACGCCTTTGCCTGGAGCGCGAGCGGGCAACTGGTCGCCCGCACTACGCCGGAAGGGCAGACCCGCTACCACTACACCCCGTCAGGGCTGCTGACCCGGATTGGGCTGCACCCGGCGCTTTCAGCCGACGCGTGGAGTACCGAGGCCGAGCAGGAGCTTTCCTTTGAGTATGACGCACTTGGTCGCGTGACCCGCGAAGCGGGCGAGCACGGTGAGCTGGCGTGGCAGTATGATGCCCTTGGCAACCGCACCTCCGTTACGCTGCCGGATGGCCGCGAGCTGAAGCAGTTCTACTACGGCAGCGGGCATCTGCTCAGCATTGCCCTTGATAAGCTGTCGGTATCCGACTTTACCCGCGACGAACTCCACCGGGAGACCAGCCGCACGCAGGGGCTGCTCACCACCCGAAGCGAATACGACCGTTTAGGTCGCCTTCATCGCCGGGATGTCTTCACCGGCAACGCACAGCGCCCGTCACCACGCCGCTGGACCCGCCGCTGGGATTATGACTACCGCAATAACCTGGTGCGGGAAGAGCGGGACGATAACCCGTTCAGCTGGTACCGCTGGCAGTACGACAGCGCCGGGCGCCTGCTGGTTCAGGACGGCACGCTGCCCGGGCAGGAGCAGTGGCGCTGGGATGCGGCCGGTAACCCGCTCGACGGCTCTGCTGAGAAGGTCACGCACAACCGCCTGACGCAGCTGAATGGCATTCGCTGGCGTTATGACATCCACGGCCGCACCGTGGAGAAGGATAACGGCCAGACCCGCTGGCACTACCGGTACGACGGTGAACACCGCCTGACGGAAGTGATCAGCCAGCCGCGGGATCGCAACAGGCCACAGACGCAGGTCAGCTTCCGCTACGATCCGCTCGGGCGACGCATCAGCAAAACGCGCCAGCAGATGCTGGGCGGACAGCCAACCGGTAAGCCCGTCACCACCCGGTTTGTCTGGGAAGGGTTCCGCCTGCTGCAGGAGCTGCACGGAGATGTACCGCTGACCTATGTCTACAGCAATCAGGACAGCTATGATCCGCTGGCACGTATTGACGGCGTTGATGCTCCGGAGATTTTCTGGTTCCACTGCCAGCCGAACGGCACGCCGGAACGGATGACGGATATTGAAGGGCAGGTGCGCTGGGAAGGCGTTAACAGCGCCTGGGGCAAGCTGCTACGGGAAAGCGAGACGCAGCTATCAGGATATTCCCAGAACCTGCGGATGCAGGGGCAATACCTGGATCGTGAGACAGGGCTGCACTACAATCTGTTCCGGTATTACGACCCGGACTGCGGGCGGTTTACGCAGCAGGACCCGATAGGGTTGGCGGGAGGGATAAATCTTTACCAGTATGCACCGAATGCGCTGGGGTGGGTGGATCCATTTGGTTTAAGTAACTTAGCATTACCTGCTCCCACCTCCCTTGATCCATGGGGAAGCGATGCTATTTTACACTCTATGCCAGTTCCTAAAGGTGGAATTACTGTTGAAATGGCAATGTCTCCAGGACAAACTCAACCTGGAGGATGGGCTACCGTTGATCACATCCCAGATGTCGACTATGTCAGAATGAAATTAGCTGTTATACCTGAGTTTAAATCAGATATATCTCATGTCCAAAGATTCCATATACCTGAGGGCGTGCAAATTCAGGTCGGCCCGGTTGGGCCGCAGACTTCTGGAGGAAAAATATATCCAGGAGGGGGATCTCAAATTCAAATCCTTAACTATTTGGATCGAGCTAAACTTGTGCCAGTCGGCCCACCCAGAAAAATCTCATCAAGAACATGTGGTAAATAATATGGATTCTATTTATAATTTTAAACTATTAACTAATCTTGACGGTTATGATGCTATAATGAACCCTAAAGGGTTGAGTGTTTATGAATTACTTCCTTATGGAGTTGAGTGGGAATGCAACGGTGTTGCTTATAGAATTAAAAATGAAAATAAAATAATCCCGTTGCTTTTAAAGAGTAATGATAAAATTGCTCTAATAAAGTCGCCCTTTGATAAAAAAGAAAATCAGGCGTTAATCATAACTTCTTTTAATGAGGTGAATTGGAATGTGAGCGCGATGATAAGGGAAAAAAATAAAAACGTTATCTTTACAGATGTATATTATGTTTTTGATGAACTGTTCTTCTTTGTGAATATAAATAATTGCGACTATCGATTTTCATTTGACACTAAAAATGGTCGTGCCGGAGATTTGATTGTTTCATACTAGGGGTTATTAAAAAATAAAATAATCCCAAGATCAAGCAAGGCCTTATAATATTTACAGAAAGCAGGGTTAGTTAATATATTTACCAAGATTGGAGCTATTTTCTGGCCCTTTAGTTTTTTGGATGTGAGTGATGGCGTTTTTATTTTGTTGCAGCTAGTGATAATTCGCCTATTATATAATGCTCTTAGACAATCTGGGCATCGGATGGTGATTTTCATTGTGCCCATTATTAAATTAACACTTTCTTTTATTATGCAATGACAAAAATTTTAAACATACAAACAAATACTGCAGCATTAGTTATTTATGATTTGATATCATTAAAACATAGAATTAATGATGATGCAGATTGGTGGAGTCTTCCAGAAGATGAAGTTGAAGAAATAAATAAAGGGAATGTATTATTTCTCAATCTTGGAGATGATGGTGTCTATAAAATACTTATTAAGCATGATGTTGATGAATATACCGGGTCGCTATTTTTAAAAGCACCTTCTGGAAAGGTTTTCGTTGGGGCTGGAGAGGATGTCACGGGCGGAGATCTTGAGCCTGATGATTCAGATGTTATATCAGGTGAGTTTATAACTTTAGAACCTGGTAGTTACGAAGTTAAATATAAAAAGCAAGGTTCAGATGTTATAATTTCCTTTACAAAAGCAACGTTTACTGAAAACTCATTAGAAGAAGGAGTTTATCTCTGAGTTACATCCACGCCCTGGCGTGGATTTTTTCATTCAAAACAAATCAAACGTTAAACAAGAAGTTCATCACATCGCCATCATTAACGATGTAATCTTTACCTTCAGTACACATTCTGGCTGCCTCTTACGCTCCTTGCTGAATCTTACCCTCAATAAGCTGTCCTTATACCCGCGACTAACTCCACCGTGAAACAAGCAGCACGCAGGGGCTGCTTACCACACGAAGCAAATATGATATTGCAGGTTATGGTAGTGATTGGGGTGGGGAAGTATTGAAAGATGCGTTATCAATTCGGAAAGGGAATGGCTTATGAAAGTAAAATATAAAGAGGGTGACATCTTTGTCATTCCAATGAGTAATGGGAAGTATGCGCTTTGCCAGGTTGTTTTTGCTCCAAAGCAAAAGTTTAAGCAAGCAATAGGTTTCTGCATTTTATCAATACAGGATACGGAGGAGTTTGAAGAGAAAAGTTCACTAACATCTCTATCTTTTGAAAAATTTGGCATAGTGATGAAGGTTATTTTCACTGGCAACCAAAATATTAGCAAAGGCATTTGGAAAATTATTGGTCATACTAATCTCACAGAAGAAAAAAAACAATTAAAAATATTTAATTATGCTGGTGGTTTATATGATGGGGAGGAGGAAATCAGGCGTTTGTCTGTTGCTGAATATCCTAATTACACAACTATGGGGGTTTCAGGCTTTGAGCTTGTCGACAATGTTCTGATAAATATTTGATCATCAGGGGAAGGGAGTTTCCCCAGCTAGTTTTCATACAACAGCAACTCATTAACACCTTTAAAAATTCACAAGTTTTTATGATCGTCTGGCCAAATAGTGTTGCAACAATGCATGCTGGAGAAGAATAGCCACAAGTTTGTCGCCACAGATCTGGATATCAATACTCATACCTTCACCCCGAGCGGGAGATAACAGTCGGTCGTCTGCACTACGGTGGAATGGCTGACCAGCTACCACGACATCCCGTCAGGTCTGCACTACAACTTTTTCCGGTATTATGACCCGACAGCGGGCGGTTTACGCAGCAGGATCCGATAGGGCTGGCGGGCAGGGATAAATCTTTACCAGTATGCGCCGAATGCGCTAGGGTGGGTGGATCCGTGGGGGTTGAGCCGTAAATGTAAGGATCCATCTAAAGAAGCTACGAGATGGCAAGGTCAAGGTGATTACAAAGGTATAGATGTCTACAAAAACAGGAAACTGAAAAAAGGCACGATTCTGCATGCATTATATCCAAACGGTGATACTCCTCCATCATATGCAGTGACTTATCCAACCGTTAGGCAAAATAAAGGAAATGCTATAGGCTACCATGAAGCACTTCAGGTTAAAATAGATCCTCATCGTACCTTAAGAACGCAAGTAAGAGCTTATTATGTCAGCGAGGATATTGATGTCGCATATGGAAGAGCATTGGCTAATAACATTTATGGCCGAGGGGGAGGGATGTAGTTCTTTATCCCGGAGGAATTTAGAAATCTACTGATACCGGGGAAGGTTATATGCATATGATTGATTTTGAAATTAACATTGCAGATGGCAAAGTTAAGTTAGATAATAAAGATCTTTTGATACAAAGGGAGGATGAATTTATAGTTTCAGAACCATACAAATATCTTGAGTCAATAAACAAAGTGCAAAGGCTAATTCCTTATCATTATACCGTTAATGCCGTTCTTTGGTTTAGTAAAGAATTTGAGCTTATAGTACGCCCATTATGCTTTAGTAACTTACCATTTATGATGCAATTAATTTATAAAGAAGGTGAATATTATAAATCAATAAATGATTGGAATAAAGTTTCTAACATTGATATGTTAAACAAAGAAGTAGATTTCCTATATCGCTGGGTATCGGAGGTATATGATCTTGGCAAACCAGATGAAAAAGAAAAACATAGTGTAACATGGCGTATGGAATGGGGTGATATAACTATTTGCTATGATATTAAATCCTTTAATTGCGGTGTGTATTTAACATGGAGTTAACAATCTAAAATATCCCTCTTGACTAGAAATATAGGTTGCGAAAAGTTTGCGAGTTCCTGATGAATAGATTAAATAATTTAGCATATGCACTTCAACAAATGATTTTAGAACTATCCGTAAATGGAAATAATGAATCTGCCGCATTTTTTCAAACTCACTATGATATGATAATAAAGCCAGGATATACAATTTCTGTTGAAGTGCTTGAAAAACTATCAAATTGCATGTCAATGTCTCAATACGCTAACTTCTCCCTCAGGGAAACCCAACTATTAGGTAATATTGTAAATAATGCAATTGCAGTTAAAAGTAGAATGCACAATAATAGCTAAATTCTTTCATAAGAACCGACTTAATTTAAAAATGGAATCGGGCATGATTTTTCAGCTAATTAAAATATCTTTTCTTTATCTAGTGTATTAGTCTTTAATATTGGGAGAAAATTGGAGATGTCAATGTATGTGGATAATATTACTGGCGATTTTTTCTTTCACAAAAATCTGGCGCTTACACCCTTTATAACAAAAAAAGAAATAATGGAGAGTAATTGTTTAAATTGGGAGCCTTGGCCAGACAAGGGGGATAAAACTGTCTCTTATAGGACTATCTTTGACATAAAAGGAAACAAACAGGGTGATATCTATTTAATTGTTAATTTTGTTCAATGTAATGATATAAATGCTATTATTGGTAGTTGGAGTTTTGCTCCTGCAAAGTTAATCGATGGGGAGCAAAAGAAACCAGAGGGAAAGGTTACAAAAAGGCTAAGGGATTGGTTTAAAGAAAAAACTAATATCAACCTTCCGATTTATGGTTCATGGGGGCATATTGATGCGTCATATGACTATTGGAATTGTTCAGGCACTATTTTTTGCAATTATCGTTCCAGTTTCAGAGATGATAAATCCTGGAAGGCTTACTGTAAATGGAATAGCATTAAACTTTGATTTGGGGATGGGGGCCGTATTGGGGGGCGTTGAACTTAGTGGAGAAAAACTGTAGACAGATTATGAGCCCAAAAAGAACTAAATATTATTCTATCTGGTTTGTTGGTATATAACACCTTAAATAAATTCGCAAGTTTTTTGAACGTCTGGCCAAATAATATATGAATCATTTCAGTAACTGTGAAAAAAAGATTGGACGTGCAGATATTGCTAAAAATGAAGAGGAATTATCTATTATTCTTCCGGATGATTTCATTTCACATTATCTGCAATTTAATGGTGGCACTCCTGAGAAAAGTTGGTGGGCCGATGATGAAGATTTTGAACCAGTAGAGGTGGCTGGGTTTAAACCGTTTATTTATAATAGTCATACAAATGATGACCCAAGATCTTTAATTGATGGTTGCTATATCAGCATGTTGGATAGGCAAGTGATCCCTGAAAACCTTTTTCCCTTCGCAAATGATTGGGGAGGAAATTTCTTCTGTCTGGATTTAGATAATTACTCAATTGTATACTTTGCTACAGATTCTTTTGATGAGTATTTGACTATGCAAGAGAATCACATAAAACTTCAAAGATATCTGACAAACTCATTTTCCAACTTTGTTAATGGATTAGTAACAGAAGAAGATCTTTCTTAAGAAACCATTAAATGTAAGAAATCTATTCACTGCAATTTATAAGGGTAAATGTAAATTGAATAAGATGCCAGATAATTCGATTATTGTTATTGATGTGGCTGGGACTAGTATAAAAATACGTGTTTTGGGAAGTGGTTTAATTATGAAAATGCAGATGATAGGTTTTTCATTAAAAGATGAATTAATGGTTATACCTGTAATCGACGAACAGGATAAGCAAAGAATAATAAGACTGTTAGTTGACGAAGGTGCTCTTTTTTTATTTGGATATGGTTGGTATCCATCAGAATTAATAGAGTATTATCAAGAACAAAACATCAAATTTGGTAAATATAAAATTATATACTGGAGTGATAGAGATACATACCATATAGAGGAAAGATAACCCTCATAAAATAAATCCTGGAGAGCACTTATCAACCATTTTGATAATCTTCAAAGTACAGGATGAAAAAATACTTTTGTTTTACTGGCTCAAGGTTTTTTTACCTAAAATTCAATAAGTCAAAGGAAGTAAATGTTGTCTGTAGTTTCACAGTTCAACAACATGGCTTGTATGATTGGTTTTAGTCCTATGATATGGAGCATAACGTGTTGTCTTGATGAGAACCTGCGCACTGCGAATTCCGAGATTGTTCGGCGATAGACCTGGAACGCTACTTGAACCGTTTACTAAAGCATACCCTGAAAAAGACCAGGGTAATGTTCAACAGCTGCATGCTGAAAAAAGAGTTATTAATTACGACAAAATTGATATTTTCCCAGAGGAGCCATGATAAATTTGCAATCTTATAATGAAGTGTTGGGCTTTCTGGAGTTATTTTTTCAAAAATATATTCTTGATTATAATTGCCTCCTGGATATGCAATCTATTTTAGAGGGTTGTCGAAAAGAAAAAACGGTGGCTATTCGAGCTATAGACTCATGCTTTATGGTATATAGACGGAAGACTCAAGATTATAGAGTCCTTACTCATGAGGAACAGGAGATATGGCGGCAGTTGTTCAATGTATGGCAATAAACTTTTATAAGCAAAACTGGCAAGATTGTTATTTCAATTAATATCCTGTATTGTTTTACTAAGGTTATGCTATTACCATCGACATCAGGAGGTAATCTCTTTTTTTGTATGATAGTATAAATCCGGAGTAAAAGCGATGACAGAAAAAGAGTTACGAGAGAATCTTGTTTATTTAATGAAAAAATATGTTCGGGAAAGCCAGCAGGAAGCTTTTTATGAAGACATATCAATGCATGAAGTGCCAGTAAAAGGTATTTTAGCTGAATTTAATAAAGTCAAAACAAGAACTGTTGATGAAGTGGATGGAGATTTGATACGTGATATTTATTTTTATTTTTGCTGACTAACATTTAAATGGAAAATTACTTTACTTAGGTGGTTTGTGACATTTTTTTGGACGATGAACAGGTTGATGCCTCTGACAGGATAAATGACTCTTGACTCGTCCCAATCCTTATCTGTGAAAAATAGTAAAAAGATTAATTACAGCTTTTAATTTATATATCACGCATTACGCTTGATGTCTTTCTTTTAATTTTATTCACTAACTGTTCGCCGCTGATGATAATCTACTCTAAGGGGCGATTGAGAAAATAACCCATTACCGTCTGCTGCACGGATGCACGGGAACGTGCCGATGGTTTGAGTCTACAGCGACCAGGACAGCTACGATCCGCTGGCGCGTATTGACGGCGATGATGCATCGGCGATCTTCTGGTTCCATTGCCAGCCCAACGGCATGCCGGAGCGGATAGTGGATATCGAAGGGCAGGTGCGCTGGGAAGGGGGGAACAGTGCCTGGGGCAAGCTACTGCGCGAGAGCGAGACGCAGGGATCAAGATATTCCCAGAACATGCGGATGCAGGGGGAACTCCTGTATCGTGAGACAGGGTTGCACGACAATCAGTTTCGGTATTTTTTGACCTGGCCGATTACTCTGAGGTACAGAAATAAAGAGAGATGACAGCGCGGTTGCATGGATCGGATATAGACACTGCACTTTCAATAGACTCCTTCACAAGGTGATTCGTGGTGGTTTGATGCATGAAGGAACGTGAAATCTTTCTGAAAGGACTTTTAAGAGGCTACATTGAGGTGATGTTACCATGATAAATGATCATAAGCTTATTGATTATGCGCGAGAAAAAATACCGAATGAATATAGTTCTTCTTTAAATAAAAATAATAATCTTCAATGTGCATCATTTATAAACAATACTCAAGATGAGTTGCGAATAATGAAAGCGCATAAAAATAATACAAAACTTACAGGGTTGAAGGTAGAAGGTCTTGATGAATTAATTATTGCTCTTGAAAATTTTGATGAAGAAACTGTCTTAGTAATTAATATCCGAGCTAAGTTATTTTCCTTTAAAATTTATTCAGATAAAAATAATGCTCTACTGGGTGTTGTAATCCTTAAGTTAAAAAAGAAAACCGACGAAGATATTCGATTTGGGCGAGATGTTCTTGGCATTACGACTCCTCTTCCTGACATAGAAAATGATTAGTCTTTATTGCTTAAACTGGTGTACAGACCAACCAGAATCTCCATGCGTAGCGTTCCGGTATGAATTTACGCCTTGCATACATGGCTCCTTTGGAAAATGGAAACACAGTTTTAGGCGCATACCAGAAATTGGATATGCTAAAATAAATCGGAATAAGAAATCAGAGAAGCCGGTCATGAATTACGATTCATATAATGAAGTACTAGATTACCTCAATGTTTTTTTCAACGAAAGAGTGAATTCATCAATTTATTTAGAAAAACTAATGACTTTGATTGAAGGATCTCGCTCTGAAAAAACGGTGATGATAAGAGCTATTTATGAAACATACATGCAGTATGTAAAACAAAATAGAGATGGCATAAAAGTTAGCGCAGGGGAAAAAGAAATGTGGATTGACTTATTGCACCATTGGCAATAAGACTTTATTGTTATGCGCATGTAATTGTAAATGTTATAACAAATGTAATTTGTACACGGAAAATACTCGTCATATGGTTGTTATCATGTTAAGTAGAATATATCATAAGATCTTGTTAGACAGTCAAAAGTAAAGCAGGGGAACATGATTGCATTAAATTTAAATCCGATTACCGGTGATCTGAAATTTGATGATCTGCCTTTGGAAATGGATACTGAAGAAGGCTTTTGTAAGAGTGGTTTATACCACGAATTAATCAAGCGAAAAGCTGTAAATAAAACCATGCCGAATCACTACCTTGTTGACTCAGTAGCGTTTTTCGACAAAGAATTTCAAGTTACTATACGTCCAGTGTGCTATGGATTTCCTTTTATGCTTCATCTTGTTGATAAAAATAGTCAATACTATAACGCATTAAATGACTGGAATGCGCGAACTAATATTCATATGCTTAATGACTCAGTGAAAAGCTTGTCTGATTGGCTGAAAGAATCATTAAACCTGGAAACGCCTGATACCACGGAAACAGACATGATGAGATGGCGCTTTGAATGGGGACGGGTTTCCGTCTCATATGAGATAAAATCATTTAATCATGGGGTATATATAGTTTGGAATATAACATAGTCACTTTCAGATAAGGTGGTTTAGATATGTTAGAAATGCATTTTGATGTTAATAGTGGCTTAGTGGCCATTGATAACCACCCCCTTGAATTAAAGAATTTAGAGACGTTTAAAAATTCGGAGTTTTACAAGTTATTCTCGCCATTTACGACAATAGGCCATTATTACTTCTCTATTGATAATATAGACTGGAAAGATCAAACTTTCATTTTGGAACTGAGGCCTTCAGTGTTTTCTTTTTCCCCTTCAATATTCCTTACAAGTAAGAATGGAAATTTTTATAAAACTTTAGGAGATTGGAATAAAAGAGCCAATTTGAGTAATTTATCTGAAGAAGAACAACGCTTGACAGCATGGATTGAGAGTGAAATAACCTCACATCCCAAACTTAAAATTATCACTCCCCCATATGGAATTCAATGGGATCATGAATGGGGAAGAATTATTGTACAGTCAAATGAAAAAAGCTTCGATTGTGGTATTTATATCGAATGGAATGTTTGATTAAATAATGTTAGTGATTAATAAATCGCCCCGTCTTCTTCTCACTTTACTTGTCTATTAATAAATTCAAAACTTTAAAAGAAATGAAAATAACTAATCGACTGAAAAAGAAAATATTAGTCCTGGATGGCATAGATAATGACTTTATAGATTATGGCACAGAAATAGCATGCCCTGAATGCGAGGGTGTAATAATCTATTCCATCGTGAACTCATATGAGTTCGACTTGCTTTCTGAAGAGGTAAAATACTTCCTGGTTAAGAAAATGAGAGGTGTGAAGTTCGTCAGTGATAATAATATATATATTTACGATGACAGCCAACTAAATGTTTCGCAAAACACATGTTCAAAGTGTTTAAAAGAGTTTTCTACTGTATTAACGTATAAAGAAGTGCAGCCAGCCCGATACCGGGTTTATCTTGTGGGGCTTTTTGAAGGTGATTTGAAACAGCTCAAACTTTAAAATTTGAGGTTTGCCAATGATTGAAAATCTCATTTGTAGTAAAGAGAATGACCTGCTTCAATGGGCATGTGGTGAAAGTAACATACTGGTTAATATGCCATTTTTAGACTATGCAATGGTCGACTCAACACGCCAGTTAGTCTTTGCGTTAAGCGAGCCAAAGCCATTATAAACCGTTTTGACCATCTTCAATGCTCAGGGCGACAAACTATTTTGGTCTGCACCTCCTGAAGGCGCGACTTTCTATTACTTAACATTCAACCTGTCAAAGGAAGTGGTCGTTGTCTGTAGCTATCCAGCAAAAAAAAACGGCTGGCATGATTGGTTTTACTCCTGGGATATGACGCGTAACGCGTTGTCTTGCTCAGGCCCTGCATATTAAGATCAAATGCGCCCAAAATGATAACAATAACCGGGTGGCAAAAGAGGGACTGCATAATCAATTCCAACAAGCGGCTTAAAACACAGCTGAGAGGCAAAGCATGAGCACAGTTTATATTGTCATTTTAACCTATATCAAACCACTCGAAGAGATTGATGCAGCGATACCAGCGCATGTTGAGTGGCTAAAAAAAGGGTATGCAGAGGGGATTTTCCTCGCATCCGGAAGACGGGTCCCGAGAAACGGTGGTGTCATTCTCGCTAAATGTGAGAGTCTTGCCTCACTTGAAGAGCGACTACGCGAGGATCCGTTTCAAAGGTTAAAGCTTGCGACTGCTGACATTATTCCTTTTGAACCCAGCATGAAAACAGAACGCTTAGCCAATGTGTTCTGACCCCGCAATAAAAAAATCCACGCCAAAGCGTGGATTTTTTTCATTCATACCGACTCAGACGTTAAACAGGAAGTTCATCACATCGCCATCTTTAACGATGTAGTCTTTCCCTTCAGCACGCATCTTGCCGGCTTCTTTCGCGCCTTGCTCACCCTTGTAGGTAATGAAGTCTTCGAACGCGATAGTCTGCGCACGGATAAAGCCTTTCTCGAAATCGGTGTGGATCTTGCCCGCAGCCTGTGGAGCCGTTGCGCCAACAGGGATAGTCCATGCACGCACTTCTTTCACGCCAGCGGTGAAGTAGGTCTGCAGGTTGAGCAGGGCATAACCTGCACGGATAACGCGGTTCAGACCCGGCTCTTCCAGACCCAGCTCGGCCATGAACTCGTCACGCTCTTCGTCATCCAGCTCAGCGATATCGGCTTCTACAGCGGCACAAACCGGAACAACGACAGAACCTTCTTTCTCGGCGATAGCACGCACCTGATCGAGGTACGGGTTATTTTCAAAACCGTCTTCGTTCACGTTGGCAATGTACATGGTTGGTTTCAGCGTCAGGAAGCTCAGGTAGCGGATAAGCTCTTTCTCGTCTTTGCTCAGGTCCAGTGAGCGCAGCATACCTGCGTTTTCCAGCTGTGGCAGACATTTTTCCAGCACCGCTAATTCGGCTTTGGCGTCTTTATCGCCACCTTTGGCTTTTTTGGAGATACGGTGGATCGCACGTTCGCAGGTATCCAGATCCGACAGCGCCAGCTCGGTGTTGATGACATCAATATCTTCCGCCGGGTTTACTTTGCCCGCTACGTGGATAATGTTGTCGTTCTCGAAGCAACGCACCACGTGACCGATCGCTTCGGTTTCACGGATGTTGGTCAGGAACTGGTTACCCAGACCTTCACCTTTGGATGCACCCTTCACCAGGCCCGCGATGTCCACGAACTCCATGGTGGTTGGCAGAATGCGCTGCGGCTTCACGATTTCCGCGAGCTGGTCCAGACGCGGGTCAGGCATTGGCACAACGCCAGTGTTAGGTTCGATGGTACAGAACGGGAAGTTCGCCGCTTCGATACCCGCTTTGGTAAGCGCGTTAAACAGGGTGGATTTGCCCACGTTTGGCAGACCGACGATACCGCATTTGAATCCCATTTCTAAATCACCTTAATATCTTGATAATCAATCCGTTAACGATAACCGACTGATGAAAAGTAAATAACTACGCCTATTATACACGTAACCCGCCTACCGCGCGGTAAAAATGCCGTATCGGGCAGATTATTGCGCTTTGAAAGCATGTAAGCGATTTGTCGCTTTGGTTAACCCATCTTTGAGCCAGATTTCAGTGCAGCGCGCCGCTTCGTCTACCGCCTCATCAATCAGTTTCTGCTCAGAAACCGGGGGCTTACCCAGCACAAAACCAACAACTTTGTTTTTATCGCCCGGATGGCCGATTCCCACGCGCAAACGGTGAAAATTCGGGTTATTACCCAGCTTGCTGATGATATCTTTCAGACCGTTGTGTCCGCCATGGCCGCCGCCCAGTTTAAACTTTGCCACGCCTGGCGGCAGGTCCAGCTCATCGTGAGCAACCAGAATCTCATCCGGATTGATGCGATAAAACGTCGCCATTGCCGCCACGGCCTTGCCGCTCAGATTCATAAAGGTGGTCGGCACCAGCAGGCGCACATCCGCACCGGCGAGATTGATACGTGAGGTATACCCGTAAAATTTTGGTTCTTCACGCAGGGGAGCACGTAACCGTTCGGCCAGCAGATCAACGTACCAGGCCCCGGCATTGTGGCGGGTTGCAGCGTACTCTGCGCCTGGGTTGGCGAGGCCGACAATCAGTTTAATCGTCACGATTCAATTCCTAATGGGTTCCAGATCTGGCGCGTAGTTTACTGTCTGGCGCGCCGCTTGACAAAATTCTGCGACCTTAACAGCGAAATACGAATAATTACTTATATGAACAATTAGAATTTCAAGCTGTTCAATGCGTTATTTGTAAATTTTTGTTTGGGAGTAATCTGTAATTGTGATCATTCACGCAACTCATAAAAGTGGCGTTGTCTATACTTTACACACAAGGAATAGGGATTTATTCCCTACAACCCAAAGTTCCGGAGGTGACATATGAAACGCAAAAACGCTTCGTTACTCGGTAACGTGCTGATGGGGTTGGGGCTGTTTGTGATGGTAGCCGGTGTGGGTTATTCAATTTTAAACCAATTGCCGCAGCTTGATCTCCCACAATACTTCGCGCATGGCGCGGTATTAAGCATCTTCCTGGGGGCGGTATTGTGGCTCGCCGGGGCGCGTGTGAGCGGTCATGAAGAGGTGTGTGATAAATACTGGTGGGTGCGCCATTACGACAAACGCTGCCGCCGCGACCAGCATAAGCACAGCTAGTGCGCAGACAATAAAGAACACTGAAACGACTCCTGATGGAGTCGTTTTTTTTTGCCTCAGGGGTTGACCCTCACGTAACGTAAGGCACCAGAGTGGCGGCACTGGCAAAATAAAAGGAGCAGTTATGTTGATTCAGGTGGGTGAACTGGCAAAACGGGCCGGGATCACCGTGCGCACATTGCATCACTATGAGCAAACAGGGTTATTGCTGCCTTCTGCCAGAAGTGCGGCAGGCTACCGGCTTTATAATCTGGCGGATGTACAGCGCTTGCATATGATTCAGGCACTGGCAAAAGCGGGGCTGGAGCTTGCTGAAATCAGGGATTTTCTGGAGCAGGAGTCGCTTTCGTTAACGGAACTCCTCGATGCGCAAATCACTCTTCTGGATAAACAGCTGCGCAGCATTAACACGCTGCGCGACAGGCTGGTGGACTTGCGCACCGGGCTTACCGGCGATGAAACGCCCGATCTGGAATCCTGGCTACAGACTCTGGAGTTAATGAATATGTACGATCGCTGGTTTAGCAAAGAAGAGTTACAGCAACTGCCGTTTGCGGTGCAGAAAGATGCGCTTGCGGCTGTCTGGTCAGGGCTGGTTACCGAGGCCAACACGCTGCTGGAACAGCACATACCCGTTTCTGACCCGCGAGCGATGGATCTCGCGACGCGCTGGATGGAGCGCCTGGAGCAGGACACTGCCGGCAAGCCGGAGTTTCTCACCCGGCTGAACGAGATGCACAGCGTCGAGCCGCAAATGCGTGAGCAAACGGGCATCACCGCAGAGATGACCGACTACATCACGCGGGCGTTTGCCGAATCGAAGCTGGTCATCTGGGAGAAATATCTCTCTGCCGATGAGATGGCTTTTACCCGGAAACATTACTTTGACCGCATGATGGAGTGGCCGCCGCTGGTGGCGAAGCTGCACCAGGCGCAGCGGGAAAATCTCGACCCCGCCTCTGACGAGGCGCAAAAGCTGGCTGAAACCTGGCTGGCGTTGTTTCAGTCATACGCAGGAACAAACCCTAAGACGCAGCAAAAGTTTCGTGCTGCTATGCAGCAGGAGCCGCATCTGATGAAAGGGACGTGGATGACGCCTGCTGTGCTTGAATGGCTCCAGCAGGCGATAGGGATAATGATGCAGAGACGTTTCTCCGCATCAGATGAATCACAGATCCGCTAACGCGGCGTCGCGGTTGGGATAGAAGGCAAGGCGGCCAGGGATCGGCTGCACGCCAGCGCGCGCCATGGTGCGCAGCGGCTGAAATTCCAGATTACTCACCCGCAGTTCGCAGCCTTCTGGCAGACGTTTTACAAAGCGCTGGAAGGCGTCCAGTCCACCGGCGTCCAGCACCGGTACGGCATCCCATTTCAGCACCACAATCCGTTTGCCCGCAATGCGGGATTCCAGATCGCTGAACAGGCCTTCCGCCGCAGCGAAGAACAGCGGACCGATCACCCGCAGCACCAGCACATCATCAGGCACCTCCACGTTTACCGGGGAAAGGCGCGTCATCTGCGCGATCCGGCGCATAAACAGCAGAGAGGCCAGCACGATGCCGACGCTGATGGCGATCACCATATCGAACAGCACGGTCAGTGACATACAGATCAGCATGACGATGATGTCGTCTTTCGGTGCGCGACGCAGCAGGTTCACCACCTTATGCGCTTCGCTCATGTTCCAGGCCACCATCAGCAGCAGGGCGGCCATGGCGGAGAGCGGCAGCCAGGAGAGCAGCGGCGCGAGGATCAGCAATGCGAGGATCACTAGTACGGAGTGGATAACCGCTGAAACCGGTGAGGTTGCGCCCGCGCGCACGTTGGCTGCAGAACGGGCGATAGCCGCGGTGGCCGTAATACCGCCAAAGAACGGGGCAATGAGGTTACCTAAGCCCTGGCCGACCAGCTCGCTGTTGGCTTTGTGCTTGGTACCGGTCATGCCATCGAGCACTACGGCGCAGAGCAGAGATTCAATCGCCCCCAGCATCGCCATGGAAAAGGCGGCGGGCAGCAGTGCGCGCAGCGAATCCCAGCTTAAGGTAAAGCTGGAGCCGGGCAACTCCCACGGCAGAACGAGCTGCGGTAACAGTTGCGGAATACCGCTGCCCTGAGAACCGTCCGCCAGAACATAGTGGAACTGCGAACCGATGGTGGCGACATGTCCACCCAACAGGTTGACGATGGCCATCACCACACAGCCCAGCAGCAACGCGGGCAGGTGGCCAGGCAGACGAATGCCTAAGCGCGGCCAGACGATGAGCGTACCCAGCGTAACGATCCCGATGGCGGCATCGCCCAGGTTGGCCGTGGGCAGTGCCATAAACAGCGCTCCCACTTTCTGTAGATAGTGCTCAGGGACGTGAGGCATCTGCAGCCCCAGGAAATCTTTGATTTGCATCGTCCCGATGGTGATGCCGATCCCGGAGGTGAACCCCAGCGTGACGGAAAGGGGAATATATTCAATCAACCGGCCAAAGCGGGCCAGGCCAAAGAGAATCAAAAAGAGGCCAGACATGAGCGTGGCAACCAGCAGGCCTGCCAGACCAAACTGCTGTGATACCGGATAGAGGATCACCACAAAAGCAGCGGTTGGGCCGGACACGCTGAAACGCGAACCGCCCGTGAGGGCAATCACGATCCCGGCGACGGCCGAGGTATACAGGCCATACTGTGGAGCCACGCCGCTGCCAATCGCCAGCGCCATGGCCAGCGGAATGGCAATAATACCAACGGTGATCCCGGCAATCAGGTCACGGATAAAGCGTGACGAGGTGTATTTCTCTTTCCAGCATGCGTCGATGAGGGCGCGAAAGGGCAGAACATGTGAGGAAGTGATGTTTTTCACAATTATCTATCATCCGTATGCGCATCATCTGTCATATCAATGGCAGGTGAAGGAGGCATTAATCATACAAATAAAACCCAGAGACAAAAAAACCCGCCGCAGCGGGTTTTTCGGCCGTGTTCGATTAGTGTTCGAACATTGCAGAGATGGATTCTTCGTTGCTGATACGACGAATCGCTTCGGCCAGCATCCCGGACAGGGTCAGGGTACGCACGTTTGGCAGCGCCTTGATCTCGTCACTCAGTGGGATGGTATCGCATACCACAACTTCGTCAATGACGGAGTTACGGAGGTTGTTTACCGCGTTACCGGAGAAGATCGGGTGAGTCGCGTACGCGAACACGCGCTTGGCACCACGCTCTTTCAGCGCTTCAGCGGCTTTACACAGCGTACCGCCGGTATCGATCATGTCGTCAACCAGCACGCAGTCACGGCCAGCGACGTCACCGATGATGTGCATCACCTGAGAAACGTTAGCGCGCGGACGGCGTTTGTCGATGATTGCCATGTCGGTATCGTTCAGCAGCTTAGCGATAGCACGGGCACGTACCACGCCGCCGATGTCCGGAGACACCACAATCGGGTTGTCCAGGTTCAGCTGCAGCATATCTTCCAGCAGGATTGGGCTGCCGAATACGTTATCAACCGGGACGTCGAAGAAGCCCTGGATCTGCTCTGCGTGGAGGTCAACGGTCAGTACGCGGTCAACGCCAACGCTGGACAGGAAGTCCGCGACAACTTTAGCGGTGATTGGCACACGCGCGGAACGGACGCGACGGTCCTGGCGGGCATAGCCAAAGTAAGGGATTACAGCAGTGATACGGCCTGCAGAAGCGCGGCGCAGGGCATCGACCATAACAACCAATTCCATCAGGTTGTCGTTCGTTGGAGCACAGGTGGACTGGATGATGAAAATATCACCACCGCGTACATTTTCGTTAATTTGTACGCTGACTTCGCCGTCGCTAAAGCGACCTACAGCGGCGTCGCCGAGGGAAGTGTACAGGCGGTTGGCAATACGTTGTGCTAGTTCCGGGGTGGCGTTACCAGCAAAAAGCTTCATATCAGGCACGAGAAGAACCTCAGGCATGCGTCCAGTGGTGGATAGCGTTCGCCGCAAACTGTGCGGGGCCAGGCGAAATGCTATCCAGGCGGTGTATTAAAGAGCGCGATGCAACGTCTGGAACAGGGTGACGTTGTCACCGAAACTCAGTCTGCGCCAGAATGGCCTGCTGTAGGGGGGAGGTGTTCATCCCGCGCGCTACAAAACCATGCAGCCAATCCGGCGCTTGCTCAAGCACCTGACGAGCGGCGGATTCGGTGTCAAATTCAGCAAAGACACAGGCCCCTGTACCAGTCAGGCGCGACGGCGCGTATTCTAACAGCCAGGAAAGCGCCGCATCAACCTCGCGAAAACGTTTTCTTGCGATAACCTCGCAATCGTTGCTGAATTCACAATTTAATAACGTTTCTATTGACCGCGCCGGGGTATTGCGTGGCAGCTCAGGATCTTTGAAGATGACCGGAGTCGGAATGCTGACGCCCGGATGGGCTACGAGGTACCATTTTTCTGGAGGTTCAACCGGGGAGAGGATTTCACCCACCCCCTCAGCAAATGCAGCATGACCGCGCACAAACACCGGGACATCCGCCCCCAGCGTTAACCCTAACGCGGCCAGTTCATCCGTCGACAACCCGCAGCCCCAGAGATGATTCAGGGCGACCAGGACGGTCGCGGCATTGGATGAACCGCCACCCAGCCCACCGCCCATCGGCAGACGCTTCTCAACGCGAATATCCGCACCGCTCCCGGCGGGCAAGCGCCCGGTGTCAGCCGCTGCGCTCATCAGCAGACGCGCGGCGCGCACGATCAGGTTATCCTCATGCTCCACGCCTTCCACCGGCGTCAACAGACAAATCTGCCCGTCCTGACGCAGCTCAATAGCGAGCGTGTCGCCATAATCGATAAACTGAAACAGCGTCTGCAGGGTGTGATACCCGTCAGCACGTTGGCCGGTGATATATAAAAACAGGTTCAGTTTTGCCGGAGAGGGCCAGTGGGTCATCATTTAACGATCCAGTTGTCCATTTTCAGCTTGATGCGCTGGCTACCCTGTGTCAGCTCCATATTCGATGGCAGCGACGGTTTACTGTTGCTGTCATAGGCGCTGTACACCACTTTCCAGGTTTTACCGTTCTGCGTGTAGTTCACCTGGCTCAGACGATACTGATCGTCCAGGGTGTAGTCGGTGGCGTCACCCGGCAGGCCCAGGATCCACTGGCGCAGGCTGTTCAGCGGGATAGGCATTCCGGTCAGTTTGCCAATCATCTCTTCCGCGTCGGTGGCGGTGTAGTGCTGGCCTTTGTTATCGGTGATCTGCGCTTCACCCGGCTTAGCGTTGAGTTCCAGCTCGGTGCTGCCCAACGGGTTCAGCAGCAGCAGGCGGTAGTTATCCTGCCCCGTTTGTTGCCAGAAGAAGCGGGCATACACTTTTTGTTCATCGGAGAGATAAGCAAACGCGCCGCGGGTCTGGTACTGGCTTAAATTACGTACGTCCTGCTGGTGCTGACGCCACTGTGGTGAGTCAGGGCTTTTGCCCGGGCCTTTTGGTTGAGTGACGGAACATGCGGTCAGAACCAGTGCTGCCAGCGGCAGCAGGCGAATCAGTCGGGTCATAATGAGGACAAATCCTTGAGATACGTTGCAGTTATAACTGTTAATGCTAGCGTCGAAGGGTGTCACCGTCTACGTTCAAATTATCTCAAAGCGTTGAGTAACCTATTACTCCGAAAGGGGGCAGTCTCTTTTATTGATCTCGCGCATCCTGTATGATGCGTCTTGCTAACCTTATTAACGCTGGTACTACTCCCGCTCAACATGACCCTATTAGCACTCGGCATTAACCACAAAACCGCCCCGGTTTCGCTGCGAGAACGCGTCACGTTTTCGCCTGATACGCTCGACCTGGCGCTGGATAGTCTGCTTGCACAACCGATGGTGCAGGGCGGCGTGGTGCTCTCGACGTGCAACCGTACCGAGCTTTACTTAAGCGTGGAAGAGCAGGATAACCTGCATGAAGCGCTGATCCGCTGGTTATGCGACTACCACAATCTCAACGAAGACGAGCTGCGTAAGAGTCTTTACTGGCATCAGGATAACGATGCGGTGAGCCATCTTATGCGTGTCGCGAGCGGTCTGGATTCGCTGGTACTGGGAGAGCCGCAAATTCTCGGCCAGGTTAAAAAAGCGTTTGCCGATTCGCAAAAAGGGCATCTGAAAGCCAGCGAGCTGGAGCGTATGTTCCAGAAGTCTTTCTCCGTGGCGAAGCGTGTGCGAACCGAAACCGACATTGGTGCCAGTGCGGTTTCTGTTGCGTTCGCGGCCTGTACCCTTGCACGTCAAATCTTCGAATCCCTGTCGACCGTCACCGTCATGCTGGTCGGCGCGGGCGAAACCATTGAGCTTGTGGCGCGCCATCTGCGCGAGCATAAAGTGAAAAAGATGGTTATCGCCAACCGTACCCGCGAACGTGCGCAGGTACTGGCAGACGAAGTCGGGGCCGAGGTGATTGCGCTGAGCGAGATCGACGAACGCCTGAAAGAGGCGGACATCATCATTAGCTCGACGGCCAGCCCGCTGCCGATTATCGGTAAAGGGATGGTAGAGCGCGCGCTGAAATCCCGTCGTAATCAGCCAATGCTGCTGGTGGATATCGCCGTTCCGCGTGATGTCGAGCCGGAGGTTGGCAAACTGGCTAACGCCTATCTCTACAGCGTGGATGACCTGCAAAGCATCATTTCGCACAACCTTGCCCAGCGTAAAGCGGCAGCGGTGCAGGCGGAAACCATCGTCGAGCAGGAAACCAGTGAGTTTATGGCCTGGCTGCGCGCGCAAAGCGTCAGCGAGACCATCCGCGAATATCGCGGTCAGGCGGAGCAGGTGCGTGATGACCTGACTGCCAAAGCGTTAGCGGCTCTGGAGCAGGGCGGCGACGCGCACGCTATTATGCAGGATCTGGCCTGGAAACTGACCAATCGCCTGATCCATGCACCAACCAAATCACTTCAGCAGGCTGCCCGTGACGGGGACGATGAACGCCTGACTATTCTGCGCAACAGCCTCGGGCTGGAATAGCGCCCTATACCCATTTTCTATTACAAGGTGCACTTACGCCTATGAAGCCTTCTATCGTCGCTAAACTGGAAGCTCTGCACGAGCGCCATGAAGAAGTTCAGGCGCTGCTCGGCGATGCCGGGACAATTGCGGACCAGGAACGTTTTCGCGCACTGTCGCGTGAATATGCGCAGTTAAGTGATGTTTCAAAATGCTTTACCGACTGGCAACAGGTTCAGGAAGATATCGAAACCGCGCAGATGATGCTCGACGACCCTGAAATGCGTGAAATGGCGCAGGAAGAGCTGCAGGATGCCAAAGCGCGTTCAGAAGAGATGGAGCAACAGCTGCAGGTGCTTCTGCTGCCGAAAGATCCGGATGATGAGCGTAACGCATTTGTGGAAGTCCGCGCCGGAACGGGCGGTGATGAGGCGGCACTGTTCGCCGGAGACCTGTTCCGCATGTACAGCCGTTACGCCGAATCGCGTCGTTGGCGCGTGGAGATCATGAGCGCCAACGAAGGCGAGCACGGTGGTTTTAAAGAGGTGATCGCCAAGATCAGCGGCGACGGCGTGTACGGCCGTCTTAAGTTTGAATCCGGCGGTCACCGCGTGCAGCGCGTGCCGGCTACTGAATCCCAGGGTCGCATTCACACCTCAGCCTGTACGGTGGCGGTGATGCCGGAGCTGCCGGAAGCGGAACTGCCGGACATCAACCCGGCCGATCTGCGTATCGATACCTTCCGTTCTTCCGGGGCGGGTGGTCAGCACGTTAACACCACCGACTCCGCCATCCGTATTACCCACCTGCCAACCGGCATTGTGGTGGAGTGTCAGGACGAACGTTCTCAGCACAAAAACAAAGCCAAAGCGCTGTCCGTGCTGGGCGCGCGTATCCACGCGGCGGAAATGGCCAAACGCCAGCAGGCAGAAGCGTCAACCCGTCGTAACCTGCTGGGCAGCGGCGATCGTAGCGATCGTAACCGCACCTACAACTTCCCGCAGGGCCGCGTGACCGACCACCGCATCAACCTGACGTTATACCGTCTGGATGAGGTGATGGAAGGCAAGCTCGATATGCTGATTGAGCCTATCGTGCAGGAATACCAGGCCGACCAACTGGCGGCGCTGTCCGAGCAGGAATAATGGATTTTCAGAGCTGGTTACGCCAGGCCACCGGCGCGCTCTCTGACAGTGAAAGCCAGAAGCGCGACGCCGAAATTTTGCTGGAATATGTGACGGGTAAAGCCCGCACGTATCTGCTGGCCTTCGGTGAAACCGAACTGACCGCAGAGCAGGAGGCGCAGCTGGCCGCGCTGCTTGCCCGACGTCAAGCTGGCGAGCCGGTGGCGCATCTGGTCGGGGAGCGTGAATTCTGGTCATTACCGCTTTACGTCTCCGCGGCCACTCTGATCCCGCGTCCGGACACCGAATGTCTGGTCGAACAGGCGCTGGAACGGTTACCGGCGGAACCCTGCGAGATCCTCGATCTTGGTACCGGCACTGGCGCGATTGCGCTGGCGCTGGCCAGCGAACGTCCGGACTGTGACGTCACGGCCGTTGATGTGATGCCCGATGCTGTGGCGCTGGCGAAGCGTAACGTGGCACGTCTCGAACGTCATAACGTGACGGTGCTGCAGAGCCGCTGGTTTAGCGCGCTGGCAGGCCGCTCCTTCGGGATGATTGTCAGTAATCCTCCTTATATCGACGAACACGACCCGCACCTGGCGCAGGGCGATGTTCGCTTTGAACCGTTGACGGCGCTGGTCGCGGGCAATGCTGGACTGGCCGATCTGGAACACATTGTGACAACGTCACGACAACACCTCCTGCCCGGCGGCTGGCTGCTGGTGGAGCATGGCTGGACGCAAGGGGAAGCCGTGCGTGCGTTATTCACTGACGCGGGTTTCCACGCCGTCGAAACCTGTCGCGACTACGGCGGCAACGACCGTCTGACGCTGGGACAGTGGTCATGAATTCGGGCTATCTGCCATTTACGGATAAAGGCACATGGCTGACTGAGAGGCCGTTTGGCGTTATCATCTACATCGTTTTGGGTTTTATCGCGTCTGGACGTCGTTGTACGCGCAGTCGTTACTGGGGTAAGTCATGAGGTCCTTAGCCGATTTCGAATTTAATAAAGTGCCGCTCTGCGATGGGATGATCCTGATTTCGGAGATGATTCGCGACGATTTTACGTCGCAGTATGTCTACGATGAGCTGGAGAATCTGGTCAGCCTGGCGCGCGAAGAGATCAATCAGGCGCGTCCGCAGGACTGGCAACTGGAGAAGCTGCTGGAGCTTTTCTACGGCGAGTGGGGTTTCTGCGACACGCGTGGCGTGTATCGCCTGTCTGACGCATTATGGCTGGACCAGGTCTTAAAAAATCGTCAGGGCAGCGCCGTTGCGCTGGGCTCTATTTTGCTGTGGATCGCGCACCGTCTGGATATTCCACTGGTGCCGGTCATTTTCCCGACGCAGATGATCCTGCGTGCCGAGTGGCTGGACGGGGAGATGTGGTTAATCAATCCGTTTAACGGCGATACGCTGGATGAACATACGCTGGATGTCTGGCTGAAAGGTAATATCAGCCCGGTGGCCGAGCTCTTTAACGAAGATCTCGACGAGGCCGATAACGCCGAGGTTATTCGCAAGCTGCTGGATACGCTGAAATCTGCGCTGATGGAAGAGCGGCAGATGGAGCTGGCCTTGCGCGCCAGCGAAGTGCTGCTGCAGTTTAATCCGGAAGATCCGTACGAAATTCGCGACCGCGGGCTAATTTATGCCCAGCTCGACTGTGAGCATGTGGCGCTGAACGATTTAAGCTATTTCGTCGAGCAGTGTCCGGAAGATCCGATCAGCGAAATGATCCGCGCGCAGATCAACGCGATCTCGCACAAACAAATTACACTGCATTAATCTTTATTCCGATTCACACTTAAATAAGGCGATCAAATGAAACAAAAAGTGGTTAGTGTTGGCGATATCAAGGTGGCAAACGACCTGCCGTTCGTGCTGTTTGGCGGTATGAACGTGTTGGAATCCCGCGATCTTGCCATGCGTATCTGCGAGCACTACGTGACCGTGACCCAGAAGCTGGGCATCCCGTACGTGTTTAAAGCCTCTTTTGACAAAGCCAACCGCTCTTCCATTCACTCATACCGTGGCCCGGGCCTGGAAGAGGGGATGAAAATTTTCCAGGAGCTGAAGCAGACCTTTGGCGTGAAAGTGATCACCGACGTTCACGAGGCGTCTCAGGCGCAGCCTGTGGCTGACGTGGTTGACGTTATTCAGCTGCCAGCGTTCCTGGCTCGTCAGACTGACCTGGTGGAAGCGATGGCGAAAACGGGTGCCGTCATCAACGTGAAGAAGCCGCAGTTCGTGAGCCCAGGCCAGATGGGGAACATCGTCGATAAGTTTATCGAAGGCGGCAACGACAAGGTTATCCTGTGCGACCGTGGTTCCAACTTCGGTTACGACAACCTGGTTGTCGATATGCTGGGCTTCACCGTGATGAAAAACGTCTCTAACCAGTCTCCGGTGATCTTCGACGTGACCCATTCTCTGCAGTGCCGCGACCCGTTTGGCGCCGCGTCTGGTGGCCGTCGTGCGCAGGTGACCGAACTGGCGCGCGCCGGTATGGCGACCGGCCTGGCGGGTCTGTTCATTGAAGCACACCCGGATCCGGCGAATGCGAAATGTGACGGTCCATCCGCGCTGCCGCTGGACAAACTGGAGCCGTTCCTGAAACAGATCAAAGCGATTGACGATCTGGTGAAGAGCTTCGACGAGCTGGATACCAGCAACTAATAAAAAACCCGCTTCTGCGGGTTTTTTGTTTCTCCCTCTCCCTTGAGGGAGAGGGTTGAGGTGAGGGCATCAGCCCGCACCAGATAAAACTAGGCAAATATCGTCATCAAATACGCCACAAACAGCGCCATATGCGCCGCGCCGTTGAGTACATTGGTGCGCCCGGTTGAGAACGAAATCTGACACAGCAGCAGTGATGCAACCATCACAATCATCTCCGGCGCGCCCAGCGCAAACTGCAGTTCGTTACCGGTCATAAAGGCAATCAGCGTCACCACCGGAACGGTAAGCGAAATGGTCGCCAGTACCGAGCCGAAGAACAGGTTCATGGCACGCTGTACCTGATTGTTCAGCACCGCTTTCAACGCGCCCAGCCCTTCAGGCGACAGGATCAGCAGCGCTACCAGGAAGCCGGTAAATGCCACCGGGGCATTCAGCTCGGTTAACAGCGTCTCCAGCGGATTGGCGTTCATCTTGGTGACGGCGATAACCGCAATCAGATGTACGATCAGCCAAACCGTGTGCCAGGCGCTGCTGTGGGCGGACGGTTTGCCGTGGTGCGGGTCATCGTCATCGCTGTCATCTTCATGCTCGTACACAAACAGGCTTTGGTGCGTTTTGGTCTGAATCAACAGGAACACGCCGTACATGGCGGCGGAAATCAATGCGACCAGCAGCGCCTGACCGGTGGAGAAGTTCGCGCCCGGCAGTGCCATCGGGAAGACCAGCACAATAATCGCCAGCGGGAACAGGGCGATCAGATACTGTTTGATACCAAACAGATTCATATACTGTGTGGCGAATTTACGGCCGCCCAGCAACAGTGAGAAGCCCACCAGACCGCCCGTCACAATCATAATGATGGAATAGAGCGTATCGCGCATCAGCGTGGGTGCGGCATCGCCGGTCGCCATGAGCGCGGAAATGAGGCTGACCTCAAGAATCACAACGGAAAGGCTGAGAATTAATGAGCCGTATGGCTCGCCCAGGCGGTGGGCTAAAACGTCTGCATGGCGAACCACACTAAAGGCGCTGGTTAAAATCCCCACCAGCGCAAGAATATTGATACCAACCACCACTGGCAGTGACTGACTGCTTCCCCAGAAGAGCAGCACAGCCAGTGCCAGAACCGGGAAAATGAGTGACGTCTCCTTGTGGCGGGTCTTTACCGCCTCGTGTGCTGCTGTCATGTGCTTCTCCATCAATGCAGGTGCTTGTAATTATAGATAGAATTTTGAGGTCGTTACATTATCAGATCTCTGTTAAATACCCCTTATATTTTACTTAATTTTACCCTAATCATGTTTTTATTCTCCTGATGCTCATAATGTCACGTTTGTGGTAATTATATATTAAATAACATGTAATTAACTTTTATCGCTATTCAGAATTTATCATTGACTGGCAGCCTGCGGCATCGTCGTCCACACTTATCTCTTTAAGCAAAAGAGAGGTTAGTGATGCCATATAAAACGAAACGCGAATTACCCGATAACGTGCAAAACGTACTGCCTGCACATGCGCAGGATATCTATAAAGAGGCGTTTAACAGCGCCTGGGATCAATACAAAGATAAAGACGATCGCCGGGACGATGCCAGCCGGGAAGAGACGGCGCATAAAGTGGCCTGGGCGGCAGTAAAACATGACTACGAGAAAGGAGACGATGATAAATGGCATAAAAAGAAATAGCCGTAAAATAATAAGCTGCCTTCATTTTGACTTTTCAGGCGGTTGAACTGCCGTTGTATTGCAACTGGCCCGCGAATTGCTTATCGTTATTCAACTGCTGGCAAAATGACCAGTAGATAATGCCGGGAAGGTGAATTACAGATGTCGCAAGGAAGCATGCAGTGGCGGAGGTGTAAAGTGTTAACGCGTGATTTCTTAATGAAGGCAGATTGTAAGACGGCATTTGGTGCTATTGAGGAATCGCTTCTCTGGTCAGCTGAACAACGTGCGGCGTCGCTCGCTGCCACGCTTGCCTGCCGCCCGGATGATGGCCCGGTATGGATTTTTGGCTACGGTTCGCTGATGTGGAACCCGGCTCTGGAATTTGTCGAATCGGCGACAGGTACGCTCCCGGGGTGGCATCGCGCGTTTTGCCTGCGATTAACCGCCGGACGCGGAAGTGCCTGTCAGCCGGGACGTATGCTTGCACTGAAAGAGGGCGGACGCACCACGGGGGTGGCGTATCGCCTGCCGGATGCCACGCTCGAAGAGGAGCTGACGCTGCTCTGGAAGCGCGAGATGATCACCGGCTGCTATATGCCAAGCTGGTGCAAGCTGGAACTTGATGACGGACGCACCGTCAACGCGCTGGTGTTTATTATGGATCCGCGCCATCCGCTGTATGAAGCGGATACCCGTACGCAGGTGATCGCGCCGTTGATTGCGGCAGCCAGCGGACCGCTCGGCACAAATGCGCAGTATCTGTTTTCTCTCGATCAGGAACTGACGCGCCTCGGCATGCAGGACGAGTGTCTGAATGAGCTGGTGGCGAAGGTGAAAGCGTTGCTGGAAGGAAATCCGCTGAATAACCCGCTGCGTCCGGGTTTTGCCTGATAATACGCCCGGCTGCGAGAGTGCAGACCGGGCGTTTGTTTTTAAGCGGCCACGTAGCTGACAGAGTGTTCGAGTGACTGACTATGGCTGTCAATCAGGACATCCCAGGTGCCGGTATAAGGGACGGTAAGCCATGCTTTGTCGTCCTGCACGGTCAGGATATCCGCCTGCGATTGTTTTTGTGCTTTCGCACTCATCAGATGAATACGGCATTGCTCAGAGCAACGCACCACTATCGTATCCCCGCCAAACAGTTTCAAACTTGTTTTTACCAGTGCCATTTATTTACCCCGTAGTCTTAAACAACGCTCTCCCTGCTGCCATTTCCGAGCGTGATGTTGTTCACAATTCACTCATTGCATAACACCAAAGGGGGAGAGTCGGGATGCTGATTTTGATCAAAAAATGGCATAACGTTTAAACAAAAATGACAAAATCCCTGAAAGCATTCAGCTGGCGCGCATTTACACGGCGAAGGCGCGCCAGAATAACATTAAATGCGGAAATGTCCGGCTGTTTCAGCAAGGTCGCCCGCCTGGCTCTGCAGGGCACTGGCGGCTGCGGCGGATTGCACCACCAGTTCGGCATTCTGCTGCACCATTCTGTCCAGGTGCGTGACAGCATGGTTGATCTCGTGGATGCCTTTCATCTGCTCGCTGGTGGCGATGGAGATTTCACGCATGATACCCGAGACGCTGCCGATGCTGGCGCGGATCTCATCCATGCTTTCCCCGGCCAGATGTACATAGCGGGAGCCGGTTGCCACGCTGTCGGTGGTGGAGTCGATAAGTGATTTGATCTCCTTCGCCGCCTGGGCGCTGCGGCTCGCCAGGTTACGCACTTCGCCTGCCACCACGGCAAATCCGCGGCCCTGCTCACCGGCGCGCGCCGCTTCCACCGAGGCGTTCAGCGCCAGGATATTGGTCTGGAAGGCGATGCCATCAATCACGCTGGTGATATCGCCAATTTTTGCCGAAGCCACTTCAATGGATTGCATGGTGCTGATGGCCTGAGAGACGACCTCACCGCCGCGTGAGGCCGCAGCGGAGGCTTTACTGGCCTGTTCATTCGCTTCTGCCGCGGACTCATTTGACTGGGTCACCGACGCGGTGATCTCCTCTACGGCACTGGCGGTTTCACGCAGGCTGGAGGCCGCCTGCTCGGTACGCCCGGAGAGATCCTGGTTGCCAGCCGCAATCTCCTGAGCCGCATTTTTCACCGAGGCACTGGCATCGCGCAGCTGGACCATCACCACCGAGAGCTTATCGCTGAAGGCGTTAAACGCCTGGGCGATTTGCGCCACTTCATCGTTACCGCTGTCCGGCAGGCGCTGGGAGAGATCGTTGGTGCCGTTGGCAATGTTATGCATCGCGTCGCGGATATCGGATAACCGCTTGAGCAAACGGGCAATCAGGATATGGACAATCGCACCGCTCAGCAGGGCGAGGATCACCAGCGATAACGCCGAGGCTTTCAGCAGAGAGCGCATGCCGGAGGTGGCGTCGTTATTGTCGAGCGCGACCACCAGCATCCAGTTTGTCCCCGGAACGGGAGTGGCGACGAAGGTTTTTTCGCCACCGTCAAATGCACCCTCGACCAGGTTACCGCTTTTCAGCGCCGCTAAATCGGTCCCGGTAATGATCTCAGCAAACGGTTTAAGCGTCAGGGCTGGATCGCTGGCGGCGATAACGCTGCCGTCGCTGTTCAGAAGCAAACCACTGCTCGCCGGTGTCGGATGGATGCCGCGTACGTTAGCCACCACGCTATCCATAGCCACGTCACCTGCCACCACCGCTTGCAGGGTGCCGTTTTCTTTTACCGGCACCGCAAATGTCACCACCAGTTTCCCGGTCCCGGCGTCCACGTAAGGGGCGGTCACCACCGGACCGTCCTGACTGACCACCTGCTGATACCACGGGCGAATGGTCGGATCATAATCCGCAGGCACGCCCGCCGGGTCGGAGAATTTCGCCGTTTTGCTGGCATAGCCGACATAAACGTTGGTGAATCCACCCGCCTGGGCGAGTTGTTTAAAGACCGGAACCGGATCGTCACTCAGCGCCACGCTCTGAGCGGAGGCAATCACCGTCATTTTGCTTTTCACCCAGTCAGCAATCGCCATGTTATGACTGGCACTGGTGCTGGTCAGAATGTCACGCTGCGACTGCTGGTTATCCTGGCGCGTGACCTGGAAATTAATGACGGTATTGAGAACAAGGGCGACGACCAGGCAACCTGTCGTCACGGCAATGATGCGAGCACGAATCGATCTGAACATAAGTGAAATACCTGCTGTGTTGTTTCCATGCCTATCGGCAACCCAGCAGGTAAACTTGATGCTGAAACCGCGTCCATAAGAAAATAATATTTTTGCGGGTTAATTATTAAAAAGTTAATACTTTATCGGCGGTCAATGTCCATTCGGCCAGTTCGACAAGCGTGCCGATTTCCACGCCATCAATCAGCGGCAGCCCGGTGATACCACGCCCGTCGGTGCAGGTTTTGCACAGTTTTACCGGCACGTTTTGCGCCGTCAGGATCTCCAGCATCTGCTGAATGTTGTAGCCCTCCGCCGGTTTTTGGCCTTTCAGGCCAGCGGTGACCGCGTCAGACATCAAAAAGATCCGCAGCTCCAGTTCGCTCGCGTTATCGCGCAATGCGATTGCCAGACGCAGGCTGTTAAAAAGGGATTCGCTGCCGTAGGCCGCCCCGTTGGCGACGATCACTATCTTCTGCATGTTGACTCCTGTTTATATTAAGGCACGAATATTGCTTCATTCTCCCAGGTATGGTTATCCGGGAGAGTAAGCATGACATTAATGGCTGGCAATTCGTCGGGTGCCACCGAATGGCTCCAGCGCGCAAAGGCGTTGCGCCAGGAGCAGCTCAGCAAGCTGGCACAGCTGGGTGTACTGGTGAATGGCATTAGCCAGCTGGTGCATATGCTACAGTGCGAGCGCGGTGCCTCAAACGTCTGGCTCTGCTCACAGGGTAAGCTCTATGCCCCCGAATGCAAAGCCAGCCGGGCGCTGGTGGATGAAAACCTCGCCATCCTGCATGGCATTCTGGATAAACATTCCCCCATGCCGGGCAGCGCCGTGTGTGAGCGCATCGCCGCTGCGTTGCAGAGCCTGGAAACGCTGCCCGCCCTGCGTGAGGGGGTTAATCAACAAACCGTTACCGCCCCGCAGGCGATGGAGCATTACTGTCGCATGCTTCGCCATCTGCTCAGTATCGTGCCGCAGCTCAACGACAGCATTGACGATCCGCAACTTGCGGGACGTTTTGTCGCCCTGTATAGCCTGATGCAGGGCAAAGAGCTGGCGGGACAAGAGCGGGCACTGGGGGCTATAGGCTTCACGCAGGGCTTTTTTGATGATGTTACCCGTCAGAGGCTGGTTGACCGTATCGACGGCCAGCAGGCCTGTTTTGAGATCTTTTTAAGCCACAGCCCGGCGGATGTGCAGAATACGTTTTCCCTCAATTGTCAGCCCGACCGTGAGACGGAGCAGCTCAGGCGCGTGGCCTGCACGCGCCAGCCCGCTGCGGATAATGGCGACACGGCGCTGAACTGGTTTGCCCTGCAAACGTCACGCCTTGAGCACCTGCGCACCCTGGAGGAGATGGTTATCGCCGACCTGATGCTGGCGGTTGATGAGCGTATCCATCATGACCATCAACATCCGGTAAGTGCCGATGAGAATGACGATCCGCTCGCGCTTTATCCGGACAAACCCCTGCTGCCGCTGGTTCGCCAGCAGGCTCGTGAAATAGAACAGCTCTCACGTCAGCTCGCGACGCTGCGCGATACGCTGGAAGAGCGCAAGACCATCGATAAAGCCAAAAGTGTACTGATGACCCACCACAATATGAGCGAAGAACAGGCGTGGACGGCGCTGCGCAAAATGGCGATGGACAAGAATCAGCGCATGGTGGATATCGCCCGTGCGCTGCTCACCGTGAAGCGGTTATGGCAGCTAACCCCTAAGGAGTAGCTGCACAATCAGTGGGCACGTTGTGCCTGATTGAGGTGCGTTTTTGCAGAGCCAGTGGGGCAAAAGCCACAAAAACAAGGCATTAAAACCTGGCATTACCTTTGCATTATTTCAGTAACCAATTTTGACGGTGCGCCAACGGCGGTGCATCAGTCTTCGGGATAAAGGCGTCCAGCGGTGCTTCGGTACTGTCGGGCGCTTTTTTTTGTCTTTTTTTCAGGAGTGGTCATGGCGGATTTGTCGAGACGGCGGTTTTTGCAGGCCAGCGTGCTGGCGAGCAGTGCAATGTTATTACCGGGTGTCATGCAGGCCGCGTGGGCGGCAGGCTCGGATAAACCCGAGCAGGATACGGTGCGCATCGGGTTTATCCCGCTGACCGACTGCGCCCCGGTGGTCATCGCGGCGCTGAAAGGGTTCGATAAAAAGCATGGCATTACCATCGTGCCCACCAAAGAGGCGAGCTGGGCGGCCGTACGCGACAAGTTAGTCGCGGGAGAGCTGGACGCGGCGCACATTCTTTACGGTCTGCTGTACGGACTGGAACTGGGGATCGCCGGTAAGCCACAGCAGATGGCGAACCTGATGACCCTTAACCAGAACGGCCAGGCGATTACGCTCTCCGCCGATCTGGCAGAGAAGGGCGTTCGCGATCTCGACGGTCTGCAGAAACTGATTCGGCAGCAGGCGCCGGGCACGTACACCTTCGCGCATACCTTCCCGACAGGCACGCACGCCATGTGGCTCTACTACTGGCTGGCCAGTGCGGGCATTAACCCGTTCGACGATGTTCGCACCGTGGTGGTACCGCCGCCGCAGATGGTGATGAACATGCGCATTGGCAATATGGTCGGCTTTTGCGTTGGCGAGCCGTGGAATGCCCGGGCCATTAACGACCGTATTGGTTTTACCGCCGCTACGTCACAGTCCATTTGGGCTGACCACCCGGAAAAAATCCTCGGTACCCGTCGAGACTGGGTGGAGAAAAATCCGCACACCGCGCGGGCGCTGGTGAGCGCTGTACTGGAAGCCGCGCGCTGGATCGACGCGTCCCCGGAAAACAAACGTGAAACGGCGCAGATCCTCTCGCGTCGCGCATGGCTGAACACCAAAGAGCAATACCTCACCGGACGGATGCTGGGTGAGTACGACAACGGGGTGGGCACGCGCTGGCAGGACGCGCATCCCATTCGGTTCTTCAACGACGGCGCCGTCAGCTACCCCTGGCTCTCTGACGGCATGTGGTTCTTAACCCAGTTCCGCCGCTGGGGCTTGCTTAAATCTGCGCCGGACTATGTCGACATTGCCCGGCGCATCAACCAGACGGCGGTCTGGCAGGATGCCGCCACCGCGGTGGGGGGCATTACCACACCGACGTCACCACTACGCAGTAGCACCCTGATGGACGGCACCGTCTGGAACGGCACCGATCCTGAAGGCTATGCCAACCGCTTCGCTATTCACCGTAAAGGGGCCTGATTATGCAGCATCTGCACAGCACGAAATCAAAACACGAGACGCCGGTGAGTGGCGAGGTGATTACCCTGCCACCGGTTCAGGTTCGCCGTCGTCCTCCGGCGATTGCCCGCCGGATTAACGATGTGCTCCAGCGTATCATTCCGGCGCTGCTGGGGCTGGGACTACTGGTGGTGCTCTGGCAACTGGCGGCAATCAACAGCAAAGGCTTTCCGACGCCGCTGAGCACGCTGGATTCTGCCATCACCCTGTTCGCCGATCCGTTTTATCGCGACGGGCCAAACGACATGGGGATCGGCTGGAACGTGCTCGCCTCCCTGCAGCGCGTGGCGGTGGGCTTTGGCCTGGCCGCGTTAGTCGGTATCCCGCTCGGTTTTCTGATTGGCCGCTTCACCTTTTTCTCTCGCATGTTCAGCCCGCTGATTGCGCTGCTGCGTCCGGTCAGCCCATTGGCCTGGCTGCCTATTGGTTTATTGCTGTTCCAGAAAGCAGAGCCGGCATCCAGCTGGACCATTTTTATCTGTTCGATCTGGCCGATGGTGATTAACACCGCCGAAGGGGTACGCCGTATTCCGCAGGATTACCTCAACGTGGCCCGCGTGCTGCAGCTTTCTGAGTGGACCATTCTGCGCCGGATCCTCTTCCCGGCCGTGCTGCCTGCGGTGTTGACCGGGGTGCGTCTCTCGATCGGCATCGCCTGGCTGGTGATTGTCGCCGCCGAAATGCTGACAGGCGGCTTAGGGATCGGCTTCTGGATCTGGAATGAGTGGAACAACCTCAACGTCGAAAACATTCTCATCGCCATCGTCATCATTGGCGTGGTCGGGTTACTGCTGGAGCAGGGGTTGATGCTGATCGCCCGTCGCTTCAGCTGGCAGGAAAAATAAGGAGCGAACATGAAACCGATCATTCAGGTCCAGGCCGTAAGCCAGCGTTTTTCTACCGCCAGCGGTGAGTTTCTGGCGCTGCAGAACGTCTCGTTTGATATCCACGAAGGGGAAACCGTGAGCCTGATTGGCCACTCCGGTTGCGGCAAATCAACGCTGCTGAACTTAATCGCCGGGATCACGCTGCCAACGGAAGGGGGATTGATTTGCGACAACCGTGAAATTGCCGGTCCGGGACCGGAGCGTGCGGTGGTCTTTCAGAACCACTCCCTGCTGCCGTGGCTGACCTGTTTCGACAACGTTGCGCTGGCGGTCGATCAGGTGTTCCGCCACACCATGAGCAAGGCGGAGCGTCGGGAGTGGATTGAACACAACCTCGATCGCGTGCAGATGGGGCACGCCCTGCATAAACGCCCGGGGGAGATCTCAGGCGGCATGAAGCAGCGCGTGGGCATTGCCCGTGCGCTGGCGATGAAGCCGAAAGTGTTGCTGATGGATGAACCGTTTGGCGCGCTGGATGCGCTGACGCGCGCCCATCTGCAGGACTCGGTGATGCAAATTCAGCAGGCGCTCAACACCACCATTGTGCTCATCACCCACGACGTGGACGAAGCGGTGCTGCTCTCTGACCGCGTGCTGATGATGACCAACGGCCCGGCGGCGACTGTCGGCGAAATTCTGGAGGTTGACCTGCCGCGTCCGCGTAACCGGGTGCAGCTGGCGGACGACAGCCGCTACCACCACATGCGCCAGCAGATCCTCCATTTCCTCTATGAAAAACAGCCCAAAGCGGCGTAGTGGGAGCACCACGATGCGACTGGTCATTATCGGCAATGGAATGGCAGCGACACGGCTGATTGCCTCGCTGACCGGGCGTGCGCCTGGCCGCTTCGCGATCACCGTGTTGGGTGAAGAGCCTGAGCATGCGTACAACCGCATCCAGCTTTCGCCGGTGCTGGGTGGGGAAAAACGCCCGGAACAGATCCGCCTGCAGGACGATGCCTGGTACCGCGAGCGCGGCGTCACGGTTCTCAGGGGGCAAAAGGTGCTCGCCGTGGACGTGGTGAAACGGGAAATCCGTACCGCGCGGACCACGCTGGCGTGGGATGAACTGGTCTTCGCCACCGGGTCGATACCGTTCGTGCCACCGATCCCCGGGTGCGAAGCGCCACACGTCTTTACCTTCCGCCGCCTTGAGGATACGCGAGCCATTGCGCAGATCCCGGGGCCAGCGGTGGTGTTGGGTGGTGGCGTGCTGGGTGTTGAGACGGCAGCGGCGATGGCACAGACTTGTGACAACGTCACGCTGGTGCATCGCGGACCGTGGTTGATGGAACAACAGCTGGATCGGCAGGCGGGGCTGTTGCTGGAGGCGGCGCTGGCGGAGCGCGGTGTGCGCTGCGAACTGTCGTCCGGGATCGCGGCAATCGCGCCAGATTCAGTAACGCTGCTCAACGGACGCCAGGTTAGCGCCGCGCGCGTGGTGCTGGCTACCGGCGTACTGCCCAATATCGCGCTGGCAAGCGCCAGCGGTATTCAGTGCGCCCGCGGCATTGTGGTCAACCCGCAGATGCAGACCTCCGTCCCGGCTATCAGCGCCATCGGGGAGTGCTGCGAAATCGACGGTCAGACGTTTGGCCTGGTTGCCCCCTGTCTGGCACAGGCGGACATTCTCGCCGCCCGACTGGCAGGGGACGCCCCCGCGCCATTTGCCCTTACCGACGGTGGGATGCGCCTTAAGGTTACCGGCGTGGAGCTCTTCAGCGTCGGGCGCGTAACGGCGCAGCCGGAGGATACAGTCTGGGACGCGTGGGATCCGCTGACCCGTCACTACCGTCGCTTACTGATCCATCGCGGTGCGCTGGCTGGCGTACTGCTGATGGGCGATTGCCGCAGCGCGGCAACATTTACCGATTTACTGGCAACGGCTGCGCCCGCACACGTGGACTGGCTGTTCGATCGATTCTCTACGACGCAACCGCAGGTTGCAGGACAGAACGCTATGACAAAACCTACTCTGGTGGTGGTTGGGCACGGTATGGTCGGCCACCATTTTCTTGAAGACTGCGTAAACCGCAATCTGCATCAGCAATACCAGATTGTCGTCTTTGGCGAAGAGCGTTATGCCGCTTACGACCGCGTACATCTCTCAGAGTATTTTGGCGGCCGCAGCGCGGAGTCCCTCTCGCTGGTGGAGGGCGATTTCTTTGCCAGACACGGCATAGAGTTGCGTCTGTCGCAGCAAATTGTCGCCATCGATCGCGACGCGCACGTGGTGCGTACCGTCAGCGGCCACGAAACCCACTGGGACAAACTGGTGCTGGCGACCGGCTCGTATCCATTTGTTCCGCCGGTGCCGGGTAACACCCTGCCGGGCTGCTTTGTCTACCGCACGCTGGACGATCTCGATAACATTGCCGCGCATGCGAAGGGATCCCGCCGCGGCGTGGTGATCGGTGGTGGGTTGCTCGGACTGGAAGCGGCCAACGCTCTGAAACAGCTGGGCCTGGAAACTCACGTGGTGGAATTCGCACCCAATCTGATGGCGGTACAGCTCGACAACGACGGCGCGGCAATGCTGCGTAAAAAAATTGAAGCGCTCGGCGTCGGGGTTCACACCAGCAAGGCCACCACCGAAATCGCGGCCACCGACGACGGTCTGGTCCTGCGCTTTGCCGACGGTGAACAGCTGGACACCGATATGGTGGTCTTCTCTGCCGGGATCCGCCCGCAGGATGCGCTGGCGCGCAGCAGCGGCCTGGCGATCGGCGAGCGCGGCGGGATCTGCATTGATACCGCCTGCCAGACCTCAGATAAGGACATCTTCGCCATCGGGGAATGTGCGCTGTGGGAAGGTAAAATCTTCGGTCTGGTGGCGCCGGGTTACCAGATGGCACGCGTGGCGGCGGCCACGCTGGCGGGTGAGGAGAAATCCTTCACCGGCGCGGATATGAGCACCAAACTTAAGCTGCTGGGCGTGGACGTGGCCTCGTTTGGGGATGCCCATGGCCGTACGCCGGGGGCATTGAGCTACCAGTGGACCCACGGCCCGCAGCAAATCTATAAAAAAATTGTCGTCAGCCATGACAACAAAAACCTGCTCGGCGGCGTGCTGGTGGGGGATGCCAGCGAATACGCCACGCTGGTGCAGATGATGCTTAACGGAATCAGCCTGCCGAAAGAGCCTGAAACGCTCATCTTGCCAGCCTTCTCCGGTAGCGCGCCAAAAGCGCTGGGGGTGGCGGCGCTGCCGGAAAGCGCGCAGATCTGCTCCTGTCATAACGTCAGCAAAGGCGATATCTGCCAGGCAGTGAGCGCCGGTGCGACGGACATCGGCACCATCAAGCAGTGCACCAAAGCGGCGACCGGCTGCGGTGGGTGCAGTGCGCTGGTGAAACAGGTGATGGAGTTCCAGCTGGCTGAGCAGGGCGTGGAGGTGAAAAAAGATATCTGTGAGCACTTCCCGTACTCACGTCAGGAGATATATCACCTGGTGCGGGTCAACCATATTCGTACCTTCGACCAGCTGATTAGCCGCTACGGCCAGGGGCACGGCTGTGAGATCTGTAAACCGCTGGTGGGGTCAGTGCTGGCCTCCTGCTGGAACGAATACCTGCTGAAACCGGCGCATTTGCCGCTGCAGGACACCAACGACCGCTACTTTGCCAATATTCAGAAGGACGGCACGTACTCCATCGTGCCGCGCATGCCCGCCGGGGAAGTAACGGCCGACGGGCTGATTGCTATCGGGCAGATCGCAAAGCGCTACGGGCTGTACAGCAAGATCACCGGCGGGCAGCGTATTGACCTGTTTGGAGCCACGCTCGACCAGTTGCCGGAGATCTGGCAGGCGCTGGTGGAGGCCGGATTTGAAACCGGGCATGCGTACGGTAAATCCCTGCGTACCGTGAAATCCTGCGTCGGGTCAACCTGGTGCCGCTATGGCGTGCAGGACTCCACCGGCCTTGCGGTCAAACTGGAGCACCGTTACAAGGGGCTGCGCGCGCCGCACAAAATCAAAATGGCGGTGTCCGGCTGTACCCGCGAGTGTGCCGAGGCGCAAAGCAAAGATGTCGGCGTGATCGCCACGGACAAGGGCTGGAATCTCTATCTGTGCGGCAACGGCGGCATGAAGCCGCGACACGCGGATCTCTTCGCCAGCGATCTGGATGAAGAGACGCTGATCCGTACCGTCGACCGTTTTCTGATGTTCTACATTCGCACGGCCGATCGCCTGCAGCGGACCAGCACCTGGATGGACAACCTTGAAGGCGGTCTCGACTATCTGCGAGAGGTGATCCTCGACGATAGCCTCGGTATTGCGCACGAGCTGGAGCAGGAGATGGCCCGTGTGGTGGAAACGTATCAGTGTGAATGGCAGACCACGCTTAACGATCCGAACCGTCTGGCGCTGTTCCGCACGGCGGTGAACGGTCCGGCGACGGAAGAGAGCAAACGCTGGCAGGAAATTTGCGGTCTGGATGAGATCCCGGAGCAGGCGGGGATCGGCGCCCGGCTGGGGCGTAAGCCGATCGCGCTGTTCCGCTTTGGCAAAGCGGTCTATGCCCTTGACGATCGGGAGCCAGGCAGCGATGCGAACGTGCTGTCACGCGGTATTCTTGGCGATGCGGCGGGTGAGCCGGTGGTTATCTCGCCGCTCTATAAACAGCGTATTCGCCTGCGCGACGGCTGCCAGGTGGATAACGGTGAGCCTGCGGTGCGCGCCTGGCCGGTGAAAATCGAAAACGGCAAGGTGTGGGTGGGGAACGACGCGTTGCTGGTCCGTGCGGAGGCATCATGAATGAAACCCGAACAACGTGCCCGTACTGCGGCGTCGGTTGCGGGGTAGTGGCCCGGGTTGAGGGCGACAAGGTCACAGTGCGCGGCGATGAACGCCATCCCGCCAGTTTTGGACGGCTGTGTGTCAAAGGCGCGGCGTTAGGTGAAACCACGGGCCTGCAGGGGCGGCTGTTGCACCCGGTGGTGGACGGGCTGGAGGTGGAGTGGTCGCAGGCGTTAAGCGCGGCCGGCGAGCGGTTACGGGCGATTATCGACACCTGGGGGCCGCAGGCGGTGGCGTTTTACGCCTCCGGCCAGCTACTCACCGAGGATTACTACGCTGCCAATAAGTTGATGAAAGGGTTTATCGGCGCGGCGAACATCGATACCAACTCGCGTCTCTGCATGTCGTCGGCAGTAGCAGGCTATAAGCGCGCATTTGGCGAAGATGTGGTGCCGTGCAGCTATGAGGACGTGGAGAACAGCGATCTGGTGGTGCTGGTGGGTTCAAACGCGGCATGGACGCATCCGGTGCTCTATCAGCGGCTGGTTCAGGCGCGGCAAAACAATCCGCAAATGAAAGTGGTGGTGATCGATCCGCGTAAAACCGCCACCTGTGATATCGCCGACCTGCATCTGGCGCTCGCGCCCGGCAGTGACGCCGGGCTGTTTGTCGGTTTGCTCAACCTGATTCAGGGTACCGACGACTGGCCGATTGCCCGCGTGGCCGGGTTTTGCGGTCTCGATGCACAGGAGATTGCCACGTTTTACGACTGGTTCCTTACGGCGCCGCGTGCCATTACGCTCTACACCATGGGGATCAACCAGTCTTCCAGCGGCAGCGACAAGTGCAACGCCATCATTAACGTCCACCTTGCGAGCGGGAAATTTGCCCGTCAGGGCTGCGGGCCATTTTCGCTGACCGGCCAGCCAAACGCGATGGGGGGACGGGAAGTAGGGGGCCTCGCGAATCAGCTGGCGGCGCACATGAACTTCGAGCCGGACGATCTCTCGCGGGTGGCGCGCTTCTGGGGGACAGAACGGCTGGCGCAAACCCCAGGCCTGATGGCCGTAGAGCTGTTTGACGCCATTGCCCGTGGTGAGGTAAAGGCGGTATGGATCATGGGCACCAATCCGGCTGTCTCGCTGCCGGACAGTCATGCGGTATGCCAGGCGCTGGCGAATTGCCTGCTGGTGATTGTTTCTGAGGTAATGCAGGAGACCGACACCAGCCGCTACGCCCATATCCGTTTTCCGGCGCTGGGCTGGGGAGAGAAAAACGGTACGGTCACCAACTCCGAACGGCGGATCTCGCGCCAGCGCGCCTTTCTGGCTGCCCCGGGCCAGGCAAAACCGGACTGGTGGATAGTTGCGCAGGTGGCGAAACAGCTGGGCTATGGTGAGGCCTTTGCCTGGGAACATCCGCAGGAGATTTTTTGTGAACATGCGGCGCTGTCGGCGTTTGAGAATGACGGGGCACGGGCGTTTAATCTGCATGCGCTGGCGGGGCTTACCCGTGAGGCGTGGGATCAGCTTGAGCCTTACCAGTGGGCGGCGGGCGATTTTCCCCACCGGAATATGGTGCCCGTTGACCCGCGTCTGCATGGCGCGGCGCCAGATGCGTTATACCCGTTGCTGCTGAATACCGGACGCATCCGCGATCAATGGCATACCATGACCCGTACGGGATATGTTTCCGGGCTGATGCAGCATATCTCTGAGCCCTGCGTTGAGATCTGCGCCGCAGATGCCGCGCGTTTCGCCCTTTGCGACGGGCAACTGGCACGGATCAGCTCTCCGCGTGGAGTGATGGTGGCAAAAGTACGTATCAACGATGGACAAAGGGAGGGGGAAGTATTCGCGCCCATGCACTGGAATGCGCAGTTTGCCCGTCAGGGAAAGGTTAATACGCTGGTGGAGGGGCGCTGCGATCCGCAGTCCGGCCAGCCGGAGAGTAAACAGACCGCCGTCAGGATCATGCCATGGCAGCCTGAATGGCAGGGAGAGCTGTATGCCCGTGTGCTGCCGGAACTGCCACCTTCGGTACACTGGTGGCGCAAAGCCTCACGCCTGACGGTGGCGAGTGACGAACCGTTGATGCCGTGGGTGAAGGAGTATGCTGAACAGCAGGGCTGGCAACTGCAACTTGCCCGAACGGATGCGCGCAGCAGCGTGCTGGCGTGGCATCACGGCGAACTGATGCTCGGCTTCTGGGAAGGGACTACGTTGCCAGCGCTGGCGCATGCGACTATTGAAGAGGCTTTTCGTCGGGCTCCTGAGACGCTTGCGGAGCGACATGCGCTCCTGAACGGCGCGAGTGCGGGGGAGAGTGTCGATCCGGGACGCATTATCTGCAGCTGTTACTGCGTCGGGGAAAATGCGATACGGGAGGCGATTGTCGGCGGGTGCGGCTCCGTCGCAGAGTTGGGGGCGAAACTACGGTGTGGCACCAACTGCGGCTCCTGCGTGCCGGAACTGAAAGGGCTGTTTGGATAATGGTCTAAGAGTGTCGGGTAAGGCGACAATAATGTTCAGGATAATCCTGAAATTTGCACTAAGACTGCATTTCACAGCTTATCGCGTTAACATTAAAAGCGTTGCCTCATAAACACAGGTTCTTATTTACGACGTTGATGGCTGTATCGTCCCGCATTCGCTTTCTGTTATTACTCCCACTTCTTACGGCGGGTGCCGTTCACGGTGCCCCGAATTCCTTTATGCATCAGGCAGAAAACCCCTTTGATAACAACGGGGACAGTTTGCCCGATCTCGGCATGGCGACGCCAACAGACGAGGGGGAAAAGCACCTGGCCGAAATGGCAAAAGCCTTTGGCGAAGCCAGTATGACCGATAACGGCCTCACCACCGGTGAGCAGGCGCGTCAGTTCGCGTTTGGTCAGGTGCGTGACGCAGTGAGCGGCGAGGTGAATCAGCAGATTGAGTCCTGGCTCTCGCCGTGGGGCAACGCCAGCGTCAATTTACTGGTGGATGACGACGGGAACTTTAACGGCAGCAGCGGGAGCTGGTTCATCCCCTGGAATGATAACAACCGTTACCTGAGCTGGAGCCAGCTGGGGCTGACGCAGCAGAGTGACGGCCTGGTGAGCAATGCCGGCATCGGTCAGCGCTGGGTTGCCGGAAAATGGCTGCTCGGCTACAACACTTTTTACGACAACCTGCTGGATGAAAACCTGCAGCGTGCCGGGCTTGGCGCAGAAGCGTGGGGCGAGAATCTGCGTCTGTCGGCCAATTACTACCAGCCTTTTGCCAGCTGGCGCGACAGTTCCGACGTGCAGGAGCAGCGCATGGCGCGCGGCTATGACGTGACCGCGAAAGCCTGGCTTCCCTGGTTTCACCACTTCAACACCAGCGTTAGCTTCGAGCAATATTTTGGTGACAACGTCGACCTGTTCAACAGCGGAACCGGCTATCACAACCCGGTCGCGGTCAACCTGGGACTCAACTATACCCCGGTGCCACTGGTCACCCTGACCGCGGCGCATAAGCAAGGCGAGAGTGGGGTGAGTCAGAACAACCTTGGGCTTAAGCTCAACTATCGCTTTGGCGTGCCGCTTTCAAAGCAACTTTCCGCCAGCGAAGTCGCCGCCACCCGTTCTCTGCGCGGCAGTCGCTATGACTCGCCGGAGCGGGATAATCTGCCGGTGATGGAGTTCCGCCAGCGCAAAACGCTCTCTGTCTGGCTGGCGACCCCGCCGTGGGATCTGAAAGGGGGCGAGACCGTGATGCTCAAGCTTCAGGTGCGCAGCACGCACGGTATCCGCCAGATCCACTGGCAGGGCGATACCCAGGCACTGAGCCTGACCTCGCCGGCCAACAGTCACAGCAGCGAGGGCTGGAGCGTGATTATGCCTGCCTGGGATGACAGTGAAGGGGCGAAAAACCGCTGGCACCTGTCGGCGGTGGTTGAAGATGAAAAAGGGCAGCGCGTCTCATCCAATGAGATCACGCTGACGGTGGTGCAGCCGCTTGTCGCGTTGCCTGACGATGACCCGCGGTGGAAGTTGCTGCCGGATGAGTAATCCTCAGAAAATACGCTCCTGATGCACCCATACGGCGGCTTCAACGCGGGATTTTAACTTCATCTTCTTCAGCATATGTTTCACATGCACTTTGACCGTGCTTTCGGTGATATCCAGACGACGGGCGATCATTTTGTTCGGCAGACCCTGGGCAATCAGCTTCAGAATATCGCGCTCGCGCGGGGTTAGCTGGCTGACGTCGCGGTCAGAGGTGGCGCGGTTTGCCCGCAGGCTGGCGGCCAGCACCGGGGTTAACGCCTCGCTGAGTACCATTTCGCCTGCGGCAGCCTGTTGCAGGGCCTTGAGCAGATCTTCCGGCTCCATGTCTTTCAGCAGGTAGCCGTCTGCACCGCGTTTTAGCGCTGTGACCACGTCCTCTTCATGGTTTGAGACGCTGAACACCACCACGCGTCCGGACAGCGATTTTTCGCGCAGCTTATCGAGCGTCTCCAGACCGTTCATGCCTGGCATGTTCAGATCGAGCAGGATCAAATCAGGATCAAGCGATTCGGCAAGCTCAATGCCCTGTTCACCGTTGCTGGCTTCACCAACGACGGTGATATCAGGTGCCATGCTGACCAGCTGTTTTACGCCAGTACGCAGCATCGGATGGTCGTCAATCAACAGGATGGATGCCGGTTCCTGATTAGTCATGGGTTTCTCCGTGGATAGTTGTGAGCGGTTTTTCGGGGATAAAGGTGACGACCACTTCTGTGCCACCTGTCTCTCGCCGGCGAACCTGGCAGTCACCGCGCAGGCTTTGGGCGCGGTCTCGCATGATAATTAAACCGTAATGGTTTGTCCGTTCGGCATTTTCCGGCACGCCGCAGCCGTTGTCATGAACCGTGAGCTTCACCTGATTATCGTGCTGGCTAACGGTAACCGTCACCGCCGTCGCGTCAGCGTGTTTCAGCACGTTGCTCAGCGCTTCGCGGGCGATCTGCAGTAAATGAATGGCCTGATGCGATGGCACAAAGCGGGGCGGTAACTGGTAATCGAGCTTCACCGGGAAGCCCAGTCTTGCGCTAAATTCGTGGCAGCTTGCTTCCAGCGCCGGGCGCAGACCCGGCTCGGTGAGTTGCAGGCGGAAGGTGGTCAGCAGCTCGCGAAGCTGTACCCAGGAAGTATTCAGCTCGTTGCGGATCTGGCTCAGCAGCTGTTTGTTGCTTTCCGGCATTTCTGCGGCCTGCATTTGCAGACAGCTTACCTGCATTTTCATACAGGAGAGCGACTGGGCAATGGAGTCATGGAGTTCGCGGGCGATGGTGGCGCGCTCTTCCATCACGATCAGCTGCTGCTGCTTCTCCTGATGGCGGTCGAGGGCCAGCGTGGCCGTCAGCTGTTCAACCAGCGTATCCACCAGTTGCTGCTGGTCGTGGCTCAGATGACGCCCGGCGGGCAGGGTCGCCAGCAGAATACCGTACTGGGTATGACTGTCCGTCAGCCGCCATTTTAGCGTCGTGCCGCTGGTGGTCAGCGGCGGTAAACCGCGTGGGCACAGGTGACACCCTTTGTCATCGCAGGTGACGTCAGACTGACAGGTAAACTCCTGGTGATTTTCTTCATCTTCCATGTCGTACACCCGTAGTTCCAGGTCGTGCAACAGGGTGAGCTTTTGCAGACCATTCAGAACCGGCGAAAGACGTTCACACAGCGGCACCTGCATATGCAGACGGCGGTTAGCCTGCCAGAGGAAGGAGAGGATCTCGTTTTTCTGCTCAAGCCCGGCGGTCTTCTCCTGCACGCGTTTTTCCAGCACCGCGTAACTCTCGGAAAGCTCGGCCGACATGGTGTTCAGCGCCTGGCCCAGCATCGCCATTTCGTTACGTCCGCTGATGTGGGTACGCTGGGTAAAATCTCGTGCGGTCACCGCGCGGGCCATCGCCAGCAATTGCTTCCAGGGGTTCAGCAGCCGCGCGCGCAGCCAGACAATGGTGAAAATCAGCAGCAGGCCCATAAACAGCGCCATCGCCCGGTGGATCATGACCACCCGGTCGATACGTAATTCGGTGGTTTGATCGAAAGAGGAGACCAGGGTATCAATGCGTGAAACGAACCCGGCGACGTCACGGGCAACGGTATCAGGGGTTTTCGCCTGTTTTAAACCCGGCTCCAGCTGGGTATGCCAGTAGCCCTGAAGGGCTTTAAGCTGGGGTTCCTGACCGGCACGTATCGCAGCGCTTTCCAGTTCAGGACTGAACGCCGTATGCTCCATATCGTCGATCAGCTTCTGATCGTCCTGGGTTAATGGCACCGAGGCCAGCAGACGATAACTCTGCATGCGTAGGGAGCCTGCCTCGTTGATGGCATGCGCGTTACCCTGTACGCCCTGTACCAGCCAGCCGGAAATCGCCATGCCGGTCACACCGATGGCGGTGGACAGCAAAACGATCAGTGCCAACTGGTTAACGAGTGTCAGCGGAGATAAACATCTTTTTAACATAGAGTTGCCGGGCTCCTGACGTGGCCTGCTTGCAGGAATGGCGCTATTCTGGTGCATACCCTGGAGTATACCCATACCAATAAAGGATTACCTCTAAATTGCCAAAGGGGTAAGGCTCAGGGGGAGGGAATGACCGGGAGTCGTCAGTCCTGTGAAAAACCACGTCTTTTTTACCACATTGTCCTACTCACTAAGGATGATGGCTTTTTTTTCGCCGCAAATCCTCCCACTTTTCCTTTGATTTATATCAACTTACCGCCGGCCTAAAACCCTAATGTTTGCAGCATCATTCGAGAATCAGAGGTGTCTATGAGTCACACATCCGCTCCCGAAAGGGAAAATGGTGCCGTTATAACTGACTGGCGTCCGGAAGATCCGGCGTTCTGGCAGCAGCGCGGCCACCGTGTCGCAAGCCGAAATCTGTGGATTTCCGTTCCATGTTTATTGTTAGCGTTTTGCGTATGGATGTTATTCAGCGCGGTAGCGGTTAATCTGCCTAAGGTCGGATTTACCTTTACCACCGATCAGCTGTTTATGCTGACCGCGCTGCCGTCGCTGTCGGGGGCGTTGCTGCGCGTGCCTTACGCGTTCATGGTGCCGGTTTTTGGCGGCCGTCGCTGGACGGCGTTCAGTACCGGTATCATGATCGTGCCTTGCGTGTGGCTCGGTTTTGCGGTGCAGGACACCTCCACGCCGTTTAGCGTGTTCGTGATCATCTCTCTGCTCTGTGGCTTTGCGGGCGCAAACTTCGCCTCCAGCATGGCAAACATCAGCTTCTTCTTCCCGAAAGCGAAGCAGGGTGGTGCGCTGGGGATCAACGGCGGCCTGGGTAACATGGGCGTCAGCGTAATGCAGCTGATTGCACCGCTGGCAATCTCCGTCTCTATCTTCGCGGCATTTGGCGGCGGTGGTGTGACGCAGGCAGATGGCTCTTCCCTGTATCTGCAAAACGCGGCCTGGATCTGGGTACCGTTCCTGGTGATCTTTACCCTCGCGGCCTGGTTCTTTATGAATGACCTGTCTGCGTCGAAGGCATCCCTGAGCGAGCAGTTGCCGGTGCTGAAGCGCGGCCACCTGTGGGTGATGGCGCTGCTGTATCTGGCGACCTTCGGCTCGTTCATTGGTTTCTCCGCGGGCTTTGCCATGCTGTCGAAAACCCAGTTCCCGGAAGTACAGATCCTGCAGTTCGCCTTCTTTGGGCCGTTTATTGGTGCGCTGGCGCGTTCGCTGGGCGGTATGATCTCTGACCGTCTGGGCGGGACCCGCGTGACGCTGATTAACTTCGTTGTGATGGCGGTCTTCTGTGCGCTGCTGTTCCTGACGCTGCCAGCCGACGGCCAGGGGGGGAACTTCATCGCCTTCTTCGGCGTGTTTATGGTGCTGTTCCTGACGGCCGGGCTGGGCAGTGCCTCCACCTTCCAGATGATTTCCGTGATTTTCCGTAAGCTGACCATGGACCGCGTGAAAGCGCAGGGCGGTAGCGAAGAGCAGGCCATGCGCGAAGCGGCAACGGATACGGCGGCAGCGCTGGGCTTTATCTCCGCGATTGGTGCAATCGGTGGCTTCTTTATTCCAAAAGCGTTCGGGATCTCGCTGGACCTGACCGGCTCCCCGGCTGGCGCCATGAAAGTTTTCCTCGTGTTCTATATTGCCTGCGTCGCGATCACGTGGCTGGTATATGGCCGTAATTCCAATAAAAATAAGTAAGTTTGATTATCCGTTTACGCGACCTTCGGGTCGCGTTTTTTTTATCCTCTCAATAGTTACAACATACTCATTGCTTTTAAACATTCCGCCTGCAGGTAACGCTGTGATCGCCATCGCTTTTCAGCCGGGCCTACCCCTTAATACCCGAGATGTTAAAAACAGGCGGGCTTATTGTACGATAAATAAAAAATACATCTAAAAATCATAATGATATAAAAATAAAAATGCTACCGCTTTGGTGGTATTCGTTATAACACCTCACTTCATAGTCCCCCTCCGTCTTGATCGTTATCAATTCTCCCTCTCTTACAGGACGTTACTTTCGCTGCAAATCAGCAATGTCGATTTAGAGAGCCACAGGCTCCACACAGGAGATACCCGATGAGCAAATTTTTGGACCGGTTTCGCTACTTCAAACAGAAGGGTGAAACTTTTGCCGATGGGCACGGCCAGGTTCTGGATACCAACCGGGACTGGGAAGACGGTTACCGCCAGCGCTGGCAGCATGACAAAGTCGTCCGTTCGACCCACGGCGTGAACTGCACTGGCTCGTGTAGCTGGAAGATTTTCGTTAAAAACGGTCTGGTGACCTGGGAAATGCAGCAGACCGACTATCCGCGCACCCGCCCGGATATGCCGAACCATGAACCACGTGGCTGCCCGCGTGGTGCCAGCTACTCCTGGTATCTCTACAGTGCGAACCGTCTTAAATATCCTCTGATGCGCAAGCGCCTGATGAAAATGTGGCGTGAAGCGAAGGTGCAGCACAGCGATCCGGTAGAGGCGTGGGCATCCATCATCGAAGACGCCGACAAAGCGAAAAGCTTCAAGCAGGCGCGTGGCCGCGGTGGTTTTGTTCGCTCCTCCTGGAAAGAGGTGAATGAGCTGATTGCCGCCTCTAACGTCTATACCGTCAAAACCTACGGTCCTGATCGCGTGGCAGGCTTCTCGCCGATCCCGGCGATGTCGATGGTCTCTTACGCTTCCGGTGCGCGCTATCTTTCCCTGATTGGGGGAACCTGTCTGAGCTTCTACGACTGGTACTGCGACCTGCCGCCAGCGTCTCCACAGACCTGGGGTGAGCAGACCGACGTGCCGGAGTCCGCCGACTGGTATAACTCCAGCTACATTATCGCCTGGGGCTCAAACGTACCGCAGACCCGTACCCCGGACGCGCACTTCTTTACTGAAGTCCGTTACAAAGGCACCAAAACCGTTGCGGTGACCCCGGACTACGCCGAAATTGCCAAGCTGTGTGACCTGTGGCTGGCGCCTAAACAGGGTACTGACTCGGCGATGGCGCTGGCGATGGGCCACGTCATGCTGCGTGAATACCACCTCGATAAACCAAGCCAGTACTTCACCGATTACGTGCGTGGTTATACCGACATGCCAATGCTGGTGATGCTGGAAGAGCGCGACGGATACTACGCTGCAGGCCGTACGCTACGTGCTGCCGATCTGGTGGACGCGCTGGGCCAGGAAAACAACCCTGAGTGGAAAACCGTCGCGTATAACAGCAACGGCGAACTGGTGGTGCCAAACGGTTCAATCGGCTTCCGCTGGGGTGAGAAGGGCAAATGGAACCTTGAACAACGTAACGGCACAACAGGTGAAGAGACCGAGCTGCGCCTGAGCATGCTGGGCAGCCAGGATGAGATCGCCGAAGTGGGCTTCCCGTACTTCGGCGGCGAAGGTTCTGAACATTTCAACAAGGTTGAGCTACAGAACGTCCTGATGCACAAACTGCCGGTGAAACGCCTGCAGCTGGCCGACGGCTCCAGCGCCCTGGTGACCACCGTGTATGACCTGACGCTGGCCAACTACGGCCTGGAGCGCGGTCTGAACGATGAAAACTGCGCGACCAGCTATGACGATGTGAAGGCGTACACCCCAGCCTGGGCGGAGCAGATCACCGGCGTACCGCGTGCGCAGATCACCCGTATCGCCCGTGAATTCGCAGAAAACGCCGATAAGACCCATGGTCGCTCGATGATTATCGTCGGTGCCGGTCTGAACCACTGGTATCACCTCGATATGAACTACCGTGGCCTGATCAATATGCTGATCTTCTGCGGCTGTGTCGGTCAGAGCGGTGGCGGCTGGGCGCACTACGTGGGCCAGGAAAAACTGCGTCCGCAGACCGGCTGGCAGCCGCTGGCGTTTGCCCTCGACTGGCAGCGTCCGGCGCGTCATATGAACAGCACTTCTTACTTCTATAACCACTCCAGCCAGTGGCGCTACGAGACGGTTACCGCGCAGGAGCTGCTGTCGCCGATGGCGGATAAATCCCGCTACAGCGGCCACCTGATCGACTTCAACGTCCGCGCCGAGCGCATGGGCTGGCTGCCGTCCGCGCCTCAGCTGGGTACAAACCCGCTGCGCATTGCAGAAGAGGCGAAGCAGGCGGGGATGTCGCCGGTGGATTACACCGTTAAATCCCTGAAAGACGGTTCAATCCGTTTTGCGGCAGAGCAGCCGGAAAACGGTAAAAACCATCCGCGTAACCTGTTTATCTGGCGCTCCAACCTGCTGGGCTCGTCCGGTAAAGGCCACGAGTACATGCTGAAATACCTGCTCGGTACCGAAAACGGTATCCAGGGTAAAGATCTTGGCAAGCAGGGTGGCGTGAAGCCGGAAGAGGTGGAGTGGAAAGATAACGGCCTCGACGGCAAGCTGGATCTGGTGGTGACGCTGGACTTCCGTCTCTCCAGCACCTGCCTGTACTCCGATATCGTGCTGCCTACCGCCACCTGGTATGAAAAAGACGACATGAATACCTCGGATATGCATCCGTTTATTCATCCGCTGTCTGCGGCCGTTGACCCGGCGTGGGAATCAAAAAGCGACTGGGATATCTACAAAGACATCGCGAAGAAATTCTCTGAAGTCTGCGTAGGGCACCTGGGCAAAGAGACCGACGTGGTGACGCTGCCTATCCAGCACGACTCCGCCGCCGAACTGGCGCAGCCGCTGGATGTGAAGGACTGGAAAAAAGGCGAGTGCGACCTGATCCCGGGCGTAACGGCACCGCACATTATTCCGGTGGAACGTGACTACCCTGCGACCTACGAGCGCTTTACCTCTATCGGCCCGCTGATGGAGAAAATCGGCAACGGCGGGAAAGGGATTGCCTGGAACACCCAGAGCGAAATGGATCTGCTGCGCAAGCTCAATTACACCAAAGCGGACGGTCCGGCCAAAGGCCAGCCAATGCTGAATACGGCGATTGATGCGGCAGAGATGATCCTGACCCTGGCGCCGGAAACCAACGGCCAGGTTGCCGTGAAGGCCTGGAAAGCGCTGAGCGAATTTACCGGTCGCGACCACACGCATCTGGCGCTCAACAAAGAAGACGAAAAAATCCGCTTCCGCGATATTCAGGCGCAGCCGCGCAAAATTATCTCCAGCCCGACCTGGTCTGGCCTGGAAGATGAACATGTCTCTTATAACGCCGGGTATACCAACGTTCACGAGCTGATCCCATGGCGTACCCTCTCCGGTCGTCAGTCGCTGTATCAGGATCACCAGTGGATGCGTGACTTCGGTGAAAGCCTGCTGGTTTACCGTCCGCCAATCGACACCCGCTCCGTGAAAGCGGTAATGGGCGCGAAATCGAACGGTAACCCGGAGAAGGCGCTGAACTTCCTGACGCCACACCAGAAATGGGGTATCCACTCCACTTACAGCGACAACCTGCTGATGCTGACCCTGTCGCGCGGTGGCCCGATTGTCTGGATGAGTGAAGCGGACGCCAAAGATCTGGGTATTGAAGATAACGACTGGATCGAAGTGTTCAACAGCAACGGCGCCCTGACGGCGCGTGCGGTGGTGAGCCAGCGCGTACCGGCCGGGATGACCATGATGTACCACGCGCAGGAACGTATCGTGAACCTGCCGGGTTCAGAGATCACTGAGCAGCGCGGCGGTATTCACAACTCCGTGACCCGTATTACGCCGAAGCCGACGCACATGATCGGTGGCTATGCACAGCTGGCCTACGGCTTTAACTACTACGGCACGGTAGGGTCTAACCGCGATGAGTTCGTGGTGGTACGTAAGATGAAAAATATTAACTGGTTAGACGGCGAAGGTAATGACCAGGTACAGGAGAGCGTAAAATGAAAATTCGTTCACAAGTCGGCATGGTGCTGAATCTGGATAAATGCATCGGCTGTCATACCTGCTCAGTCACCTGTAAGAACGTCTGGACCAGCCGCGAAGGGATGGAATACGCCTGGTTCAACAACGTGGAAAGCAAGCCGGGTACCGGCTTCCCGACCGACTGGGAAAACCAGGAGAAGTGGAAGGGGGGCTGGATCCGTAAAATCAACGGTAAGCTGCAGCCGCGCATGGGTAACCGTGCGATGCTGCTGGGTAAAATCTTCGCCAACCCGCATCTGCCGGGTATCGAAGATTATTACGAGCCGTTTGACTACGACTACCAGAACCTGCATAACGCGCCGGAAAGTAAGCACCAGCCGATTGCCCGTCCTCGCTCGCTGATCACCGGTCAGCGCATGGACAAAATTACCAGCGGTCCAAACTGGGAAGAAATTCTGGGCGGCGAGTTCGAAAAACGCGCCAAAGACCAGAACTTCGAAAACATGCAGAAGGCGATGTACGGCCAGTTCGAAAACACCTTCATGATGTACCTGCCGCGCCTGTGCGAGCACTGCCTCAACCCGGCGTGCGTGGCGACCTGCCCGAGCGGTGCCATCTACAAACGTGAAGAGGATGGCATCGTCCTGATCGACCAGGACAAGTGCCGCGGCTGGCGTATGTGCATCACCGGCTGCCCGTACAAAAAAATCTATTTCAACTGGAAGAGCGGTAAGTCTGAGAAGTGCATCTTCTGCTACCCGCGTATCGAAGCCGGGATGCCGACTGTCTGCTCCGAGAGCTGCGTAGGCCGTATTCGTTACCTCGGCGTGCTGCTGTATGACGCGGACGCGATTGAAAATGCCGCGAGCACCGAGAACGAGAAAGATCTGTATCAGCGTCAGCTGGACGTATTCCTTGACCCGAACGATCCGAAAGTGATTGAACAGGCGCTGAAAGACGGTATTCCGCAAAGCGTCATCGATGCCGCGCAGCAATCTCCGGTCTACAAAATGGCGATGGACTGGAAGCTGGCGTTGCCGCTGCATCCGGAATACCGCACGCTGCCGATGGTCTGGTACGTGCCGCCTCTGTCGCCAATTCAGTCAGCCGCGGATGCAGGCGAGCTGGGCAGCAACGGCATTCTGCCGGACGTGGAGAGCCTGCGTATCCCGGTTCAGTACCTGGCAAACCTGCTGACCGCAGGCGATACCCAGCCGGTGCTGCTGGCGCTGAAACGTATGCTGGCGATGCGCCACTTCAAACGTGCGGAAACCGTGGACGGCGTGACCGACACCCGTGCGCTGGAAGAGGTCGGCCTGACCGAAGCGCAGGCGCAGGAGATGTACCGCTACCTGGCCATTGCCAACTACGAAGACCGTTTCGTGGTACCGAGCAGCCATCGTGAGCTGGCGCGTGAAGCCTTCCCGGAGAAAAACGGTTGTGGCTTTAGCTTTGGCGACGGTTGCCACGGGTCTGACAGCAAATTCAACCTGTTCAACAGCCGCCGCATCGATGCCATGGATGTGACCAGCAAAACGGAGCCGCACCCATGATTGAACTCGTGATTGTTTCGCGTCTGCTGGAGTACCCGGATGCTGCGCTGGCGCAGCATCAGCAGGAACTCTTTGATGCACTCGCGTCGTCTGAAAACCTCGACAAAGAAGATGCCCAGACACTGGGCGTTTTCCTCCGCGACCTGTTAGCGCGCGATCTTCTCGATGCGCAGGCGGATTACAGCCAGCTGTTTGATCGCGGTCGCGCAACCTCGCTGCTGCTGTTTGAACACGTTCACGGTGAATCCCGCGATCGGGGGCAGGCAATGGTGGATCTGATGGCCCAGTACGAGCAGCACGGCCTGCAGCTCGACAGTCGCGAGCTGCCGGATCATCTGCCACTGTACCTGGAGTATCTGGCGCAGTTGCCAAAAGAAGAGGCGCTGGGTGGTCTGCAGGACATCGCGCCGATTCTGGCGTTGCTCAGCGCCCGTCTTCAGCAGCGCGAGAGCCGCTATGCGGCGCTGTTCGGGGTGCTGGTGAAGCTGGCGAATGCCTCGGTCGACAGTGAAAAAGTGGCGGAGAAAATTGCGGACGAAGCCCGCGATGACACGCCACAGGCGCTGGATGCGGTCTGGGAAGAAGAGCAGGTGAAATTCTTTGCTGACCAGAGCTGCGGCGAATCTGAAATTTCGGCTCACCAGCGCCGTTTTGCCGGCGCGGTTGCCCCGCAATATTTGAATATCTCTAACGGAGGACGGCACTAATGCACTTCCTGAATATGTTCTTCTTTGACATTTACCCGTATATCGCGGGCACCGTGTTCCTGGTGGGAAGCTGGCTGCGTTATGACTATGGCCAGTACACCTGGCGTGCTGCCTCCAGCCAGATGCTGGATCGCAAAGGGATGCACGTTGCGTCTAACCTGTTCCACATCGGTATTCTGGGGATTTTTGCCGGTCACTTCCTGGGGATGCTGACGCCACACTGGATGTATGAAGCGTGGCTGCCCATCGAAGTGAAGCAGAAGATGGCGATGATCGCCGGTGGCGCTTGCGGCGTGATGACCCTGGTGGGTGGTCTGCTGCTGCTCAAACGCCGTCTGTTCAGCCCGCGCGTGCGGGCTACTACGACCACGGCGGATATCCTGATCCTCTCCCTGTTAATGGTTCAGTGCGCACTGGGTCTGCTGACCATTCCATTCTCGGCGCAGCATATGGACGGCAGCGAGATGATGAAGCTGGTGGGATGGGCGCAGTCCGTGGTGACCTTCCACGGTGGTGCATCTGAACATCTGGACGGGGTGGCGTTTATCTTCCGCCTGCACCTGGTGCTGGGTATGACCCTGTTTGTGCTGTTCCCGTTCTCTCGTCTGGTGCACATCTGGAGCGCGCCGGTGGAGTACCTGACGCGCAAATACCAGATTGTGCGTGCCCGTCGCTAATTTGTCGTTTTGATACTAACCCCGCATTCGCGGGGTTTTTTTTCGCCCCAGCCCAGGTTATTGCCCGCCGCAGCAAACAGGATCAACGCGCCGCCCGCCAGTTGGGTAATATCCAGCGAATGCCCGAAGACCACATTATCGACAACGATCGCCACTACCGGATAGATAAAGGACAGTGAACCGGTAATGGGCGTCGGAAGTTTTTGGATGGCGCTATACAGCAGCTGATACATGATACCGGTATGGACAATGCCCAGCGTCAGTAAAATTGGCCACGGAAAATCAGCGGACAAGGCGGGCATATGGGCAAACGGCAGTAGCATTACCACGCCTGTCAGCACCTGAATAAAGGCTATATGCTGTGGCGCGATGGATTTCAGTTTGCGGGCAATAATCGCCGTCAACGCGTAGAAGAAGGCCGCACCCAGTGCCAGACCAATCCCCGCGAGCCAGCCAGAGCCATGCGTTCCGGAGAGTTCGCTGGAGAGTAAAATCACCACCCCACCGAAGGCGAGAAGCAGCCAGCCCCATTTGACCAGACTGACGCGTTCGCCTAAAAACATACCCATCATCACCAGCATAAAGGGCTGAGTGTTATAGACCACAGTGGAAAGGCCAATCGAAATACGTTCATAGGCCGCGAACAGCAGCAGCCAGTTCACCACTAATGCTACCCCACCCAGAATAGCCAACAGCAGAGAAGTGCGGGTGAGGGGACTAAAGGGCTTTTGGCTCATTCGAATGAAAATGAACAGTGCGATCGCGCCTATCAGACAGCGCCAGAAAACCACTTCTGACACTGGCAGTCCGGAGAGTAAAACAAACGCGCCAATCGAGCCGGAAATTAACATCGCCAGGCTCATTTGCCAGACGCCTTTATGTAAATCACGCATCATTCACCTCCTGGTTGATGACGCTATTGTCGAAAATTGCTGTCGGGTTTTACAGGGTTGAGATAAGGTTAAATACGCGAATGGCTTTTTAAAATTAGGTGAAAACGATGGAATACCTTCTCGATGATATCGATCGGCAAATTTTGGCTTGTCTGGTCGACGATGCGCGTATGTCGCTCAAGGTACTCAGCGGCCGTATCGGTCTGACCTCGCCCAGCACGGCAGAACGCCTGAAAAGGCTGGAAGAGCGTGGTGTGATTCAGGGGTATGGTGCACGGGTGAATCTGGCGGCGTTAGGCTATACGCTGCAGGCACTGGTGCGGGTTCGCCCGTTGCCAGGATTGTTACATAAAGTGGATAAGTACATTCAGGCGATGCCGGAGTGCATAGAGAGCGACAAAGTGACTGGTGAAGACTGTTTTGTTATCCGGTTAGCGGTGCGGTCAATTGAGCAACTGGATGTGTTGCTGGATGGTCTGTCGGAGCATGCCCAGTGTAATACGTCGATCGTGAAGAGCTCGCCGGTGAAGCGACGCTTGCCGCCGATGTAGTCGTCTGTCGCCGGATGGCGACTGCGCTTTACCCGGCCTACGAAAGTGTGCTCAGTTTGGTTTTGTTATGATTTTTTTGAATTGATGGTGGTGGGGGAAGGATTACTCGGCGCGTTGCTTGCGCCCTACGGCATGGACGTAATGGTGGTGGGGGAAGGATTCGAACCTTCGAAGTCGATGACGGCAGATTTACAGTCTGCTCCCTTTGGCCGCTCGGGAACCCCACCAGGGGTAATTCAAATTTTGAGGTCTTGCTGAGAAATGGTGGTGGGGGAAGGATTCGAACCTTCGAAGTCGATGACGGCAGATTTACAGTCTGCTCCCTTTGGCCGCTCGGGAACCCCACCACGGGGTAATGCTTTTACTGGCCTGCTTCCTGCTGGAAGCGGGGCGCATCATATCAAATGACACGCCCCTGTAAAGCGTTAGCACAAGAAAAATAAACTGGTTGCCTGATTTTTACGCGCAAAGCTGTAAAGCTAACCAATTCATTTCTCAGTCGATTAAAGAATGATCGTTCTGTTACCATAAACGAATACGCGCTGCGCCAGCACCTGATACAGTGCACGGCTCAGAACGTTCTTCTCGACATCACGTCCGGCACGCATCATATCTTCCGCCGTGTAGGTGTGATCCACATGAATCACGTCCTGCATAATGATTGGGCCTTCATCCAGATTGTCATTCACATAGTGCGCCGTTGCGCCGATGATCTTCACGCCACGTTCATAGGCCTGATGGTAGGGACGCGCACCAATAAAGGCGGGCAGGAAGGAGTGGTGAATGTTGATTATCTTGTTCGGAAAACGTGCCACGAAGGAGGGCGTTAACACGCGCATGTATTTCGCCAGGACAACGTAGTCAGGGCTATGTGCTTCAATAGCCTCAGCCATCAGGTTGTCGTGCTCTTCACGCGTATGACCTTCATGGCTCACCAGCTCGAACGGAATATCAAAACGTTCAACCAGGGTACGCAGCGTCTCGTGGTTACCGATAACGGCGGCGATTTCGACATCCAGACCGCCGTAGTTTGCTTTCATCAGCAGATCGCCCAGGCAGTGCGCTTCTTTGGTCACCAGAATCACGATGCGACGACGTCCCGCAGGCGTCAACTCGCGCACGGAGCCCTCTGGCAGCGCGCTGTCCAGATCGGCAAGCAGAGTGGTGTCGTTGAAAATACCTTCCAGTTCGGTACGCATAAAGAAACGACCGGTACGGTGGTCAACGAATTCGTTGTTCTGCACGATATTCAGTTCATGTTTGTAACAGATGTTGGTAATTCGTGCGATCAGCCCTTTTTGATCGGGACAGATGGTGCGCAGAACTTTACGTTGTAGTGATTGCATCGCCGGGAAATCCTGTTTGAGTATTTGCGAAGTCTCGGTTGTCGGGCGTTACTGCCCGCAACACTTTTTAAATTTTTTACCTGAACCACAAGGGCAGGGATCGTTACGACCAAACTGTGGGCGCGTTCCGTCAATATAATACCATTGCCCGCTTTCCTTTAAGAATCGGGAACGCTCGATAATCGCGCCAGATTTATTGTGTTCAGTAAACCGGGCGACAAAGCTGACGTAACCTTCGTTGTCGTGACTGCCGGGTGCGGATTCATAAACCGTAAGACCGAGCCACTGGGTATTGGCGAACCCGGCTTCGATCTCCTGTCTGAAACCGGCGGCCTGGCAGGTGGGGTGCCAGGTTTTAATCAGGTAGTCTGCGTCTTTGATCACAAAAGCGGTATAACGTGAACGCATAAGGTGTGATGGGTCTGGTGCAACCTGATCGCCAGAAAGATATCGCTGGCAACATAGGCTATACTCCAGAGCGCTACCACAGGGGCAGAGTTGAGACACGATTCTCTTCCTGGAACAAAAAATTAAGGGCGTAAAACGCTTCGGGTAGCACCATGTTAACTGAGCTGTTGCGTCGACGCTATGTCGGGAATCCAGGGGAAGTAAAACAGGGCTAATGAGAAAGGTTAAAATTGGACTGGCGCTGGGCTCAGGTGCAGCCCGCGGATGGTCACATATCGGCGTGATAAATGCCTTAAACCAGATGGGCGTCGATGTCGATATTGTTGCAGGGTGCTCGATTGGATCGCTGGTGGGGTCCGCCTATGCGTGTGGAAAACTGCCGGAACTCGAAACATGGGTGCGATCCTTCAGCTATTGGGACGTGCTGCGCCTGATGGACCTTTCCTGGCAGCGTGGCGGGTTGCTTCGCGGTGAACGCGTCTTTAACCAGTTCCGTCAGATTATGCCTCTCCAGGATTTCAACGACTGTCAGATGCCTTTCGGCGCCGTGGCGACGAATCTCAGTACGGGGCGTGAGCTTTGGCTGACCGAAGGGGATATCCACCTTGCCGTTCGTGCCTCCTGCAGCATGCCGGGGCTCATGGCACCTGTCCCGCATAACGGCTATTGGCTCGTTGATGGCGGGGTCGTTAACCCGGTGCCAATCTCTCTGACACGTGCGATGGGGGCTGATATTGTGATTGCCGTCGATTTACAGCACGACGCTCACCTGATGCAACAAGACCTCATGCCTGTCAATCTGCAAAGTGAAGATGCTGAGGGCGAGAAACTGGCCTGGCATGAACGCTTACGCGGTCGCATTGGTCGTATGGCTGCACGCCGCTCGGTAACCGCGCCGACGGCAATTGAGATCATGACGACGTCCATCCAGGTGCTTGAAAACCGCCTGAAACGTAACCGTATGGCGGGCGACCCACCGGATATTCTGATTCAACCCTATTGTCCACAAATCTCTACCCTTGATTTCCATCGGGCTGAGGCCGCCATCGCAGCGGGATCTTTAGCCGTCGAAAAGAAAATGGACGAATTATTGCCCTTTGTGCGAACAGCACGTTAAGTACCTTTTTTTGACTACTTCAGCAAAATCTGACAGGCGATAGTGCCGATAGCATGCCACTATTTAGTAACTGTCAGCCAGGGGAGGAACCATGACGCAGCCATTGGCCGGAAAACACATTTTGATTGTTGAAGACGAGCCCGTTTTCCGATCGCTACTGGATTCGTGGTTATCCTCGCTGGGGGCAACCACTGCCCTGGCTGAAGATGGTGTCGACGCGCTGGAAAAAATGGTCAGTATCACGCCCGATCTGATGATCTGTGATATCGCAATGCCGCGGATGAATGGCCTGAAGCTGGTTGAACATCTGCGTAATGAGGGTAACCAGACCCCCATTCTGGTGATCTCCGCGACGGAAAATATGGCGGATATTGCCAAAGCATTGCGTCTGGGGGTGCAGGATATTCTGCTGAAACCAGTAAAAGATCTGAACCGGTTGCGTGAAACGGTGCTGGCATGCCTTTATCCGAATATGTTTAATTCCCGCGTTGAGGAAGAGGAGCGCCTTTTCCAGGACTGGGATGCACTGGTCAGTGATCCGCCTGCCGCGGCGAAGCTGTTGCAGGAACTTCAGCCACCGGTACAACAAACTTTTTCACATTGTCGAATAAATTATCGTCAGCTGGTGGCTGCTGACCAGCCCGGACTGGTGTTGGATATTGCGCCACTGTCGGATTCGGATCTTGCGTTTTATTCCCTGGATGTCACCCGTGCAGGCGATAATGGTGTATTAGCGGCGTTATTACTTCGTGCGCTATTTAACGGTCTGTTGCAGGAGCAGTTATCGCATCAGGGGCAACGGCTTCCTGAGTTAGGCAGTTTGCTGAAACAAGTTAACCAGCTTTTTCGCCAGGCCAATTTACCAGGACAATTTCCCCTGTTGGTAGGTTATTACCACAGTGGATTGAAAAATCTTATCCTCGTGTCAGCAGGTCTGAACGCCTCACTGAATACCGGGGAACATCATATTCAGGTTAGCAACGGTGTGCCGCTGGGTACATTGGGTACGGCTTATCTTAATCAAATTAGCCATCGCTGTTCCTCCTGGCAGTGCCAAATTTGGGGCGCCGGGGGACGGTTGCGGTTAATGTTGTCCACGGAATAAGCAGTTGGATTTTAATTTTAAGATTGCCTTACCTGTGTTTTGCGGGGAGTGCTACTATCGCTGCCCAGATTCATGCGTATTTATCCTAATTGATCGGCAACGCGTTCTTTTCAGACCCGGACTGTGGGATGAGGCTGATATACTCAACGCGTTATTTAATGCATAAAAGTTCAAAACTTGAACAGCTCAGGAGAATTTGAATGGCTGCCCTAAATTCGAAAGTCAGAAAGGCCGTCATCCCGGTAGCGGGATTGGGGACCAGGATGTTACCAGCAACTAAGGCAATTCCTAAAGAAATGCTGCCACTGGTTGATAAGCCATTAATTCAGTATGTCGTAAACGAATGTATCGCAGCCGGCATTACTGAAATTGTGCTGGTTACGCATTCATCTAAAAACTCTATCGAAAACCATTTCGATACCAGTTTCGAACTTGAAGCCATGCTGGAAAAACGCGTTAAGCGTCAGCTGTTAGAAGAAGTTCAGTCTATTTGCCCTCCACACGTCACCATTATGCAGGTACGTCAGGGGCTGGCTAAAGGTCTGGGCCACGCAGTACTGTGTGCACATCCTGTTGTGGGTAATGAGCCTGTCGCGGTCATTCTGCCAGACGTTATTCTGGACGAATACGAATCCGACCTCTCTCAGGATAACCTGGCCGAGATGATCAAACGCTTCGACGAAACGGGTAGCAGCCAGATTATGGTTGAGCCTGTCGACGACGTCACCGCTTACGGTGTGGTTGACTGCAAAGGCGTTAATCTGGAACCGGGTGAAAGCGTACCAATGGTGGGCGTCGTAGAGAAGCCTAAAGCCGATGTCGCGCCGTCTAATCTGGCGGTAGTTGGTCGCTATGTCCTGAGCGCAGAAATCTGGCCACTGCTGGCGAAGACGCCTCCAGGAGCAGGGGATGAGATCCAGCTGACCGATGCCATCGATATGCTGATCGAGAAAGAGACAGTAGAAGCTTACCATATGAAAGGTAAGAGCCATGACTGCGGTAATAAACTCGGTTATATGCAGGCCTTTGTTGAATATGGCATCCGCCACAATTCACTGGGTGAAGAATTTAAAGCCTGGTTGAAAGAAAGCGTGGGTATTAAAAAATAACCCCGTCCGCGAATGATCAAGACCGGTGAGGCGATGCCCACCGGTTTTTTTATGCCCAAAACTCACGGCTGTAACCCTGATCTGTAAGGAACATTAAATAGCGCTATGTCCCAATATGACGGCATGTAAGGGGATGTTTGTGGAAATTGCGGGTAAAAAAAATCCCGCATTAAGCGGGATTTTTCTGAATACGTTAGGATTAATCCTTGATCAGGAAGTCGTCCAGCTGTTTACCTTGCTCATCCATGGCTTTTTTGATAACAGCAGGAGTACGACCCTGGCCAGTCCAGGTTTTCGTTTCGCCGTTCTCGTCTACATAGCTATATTTAGCCGGACGAGCAGCGCGTTTTGCTTTAGTACCGGTCTTAGCTGCAGCCATGCTGTTCAGCAATTCATTTGGATCGATACCATCAGCAATCAGCATTTCACGATATTGCTGCAGTTTACGCGTACGCTCTTCGATTTCAGCAGCAGCAGCGCTTTCTTCTTCGCGACGTTCATTAACTACAACTTCTAATTTTTCCAGCATTTCTTCAAGCGTTTCCAGGGTGCATTCTCTTGCCTGCGCACGAAGAGTACGGATGTTGTTCAGAATTTTAAGTGCTTCGCTCATTGTAGTAATCTCAAACTTATAATGGGGGGTGGTTTGTTGACCTAATAATAGAGCGATAAATTCAGTTGTGCAATAGGTGGGAATGTAAGGAATTCAAAAAATATGGAATTATGGCCGCTATTATTAATTACGCTAACTTAAATTTCATCACCTGACAGGCTCGCTTGTTATCACGCTTAGCTGCTTAACCCGTTCGGTTGCATCTTTTTTTTGTGACATTTACCGCAGGAATTATAGTTGCAGCGGATAAATATCAGCCTTTTGTATTAGTTTCTGCCCGCGTTGCAAAGGCAAAAATAGTTAATAAATAGTGAATTTTAATGAACGGTGATTCCAGTATAAAAAGAAGTGTTATCTTTAGCGGGATCGAGACATATTGCGCGTGCTGAATCAGTTTACCTCCTGTTTTATCGCATTATTTTCGTAAATTTCCTGCGGTTAACGCCCTAGAGAACCCCATAGACTGTGTGGTGTATCGCTGATGACCAGACAAAATATGGTACAATGATTCATCGGGAATATTACACATTGATTAGGGTTTGACGGCCAATGGCACAACTTTATTTCTACTATTCGGCAATGAATGCCGGTAAATCCACGGCGTTACTGCAATCCTCCTACAATTATCAGGAACGAGGGATGCGTACCGTTGTTTACACTGCTGAAATCGACGATCGCTTTGGCGCCGGTAAGGTGAGTTCCAGAATCGGTCTTTCGTCACCGGCCAGACTGTTTAACCCGCAAACGGACCTGTTGCAGGATATTCGTGCAGAGCATACCTCCCAGCCCATTCATTGCGTTCTGGTAGATGAGAGCCAGTTCCTGACGCGTGAACAGGTCCATGCGCTTTCTGAGGTTGTTGATGAACTTGATATTCCCGTTCTCTGTTACGGATTGCGCACGGACTTCCGCGGTGAGCTATTTGCCGGTAGCCAGTATTTGCTTGCCTGGTCCGATAAACTGGTCGAACTGAAAACCATCTGTTTTTGCGGTCGCAAAGCCAGTATGGTGCTTCGGCTCGATCAAGCCGGAAAACCCTATGCAGATGGTGAGCAGGTGGTGATAGGAGGCAATGAACGTTATGTGTCGGTCTGCCGTAAGCATTATAAAGAAGCGTTGTCTGTAGGCTCACTGACGGCGATACAGCACGACAACCGGAAGTAGTGTTTCGGGTCACGTAAAATGCCTGATATCCGGACATAAAAAAACCCGCCAGTGGCGGGTTTTTTATCACGTTGTCAATCAGGCGCTTTTCTTCGCTTTTTTGTCAACTTTAATGGCTGGTGCTTCTGTTTTCACAGCTGCAACGTCACCTTCTTTGAACTCACGTCCGTAGAAGGTATCCAGCAGGATCTGTTTCAGCTCGGAGATCAGTGGGTAGCGCGGGTTTGCACCAGTACACTGATCATCGAATGCATCTTCAGACAGCTTATCAACGTGTGCGAGGAAGTCAGCTTCCTGAACACCCGCTTCGCGGATAGATTTTGGAATACCCAGTTCAGCCTTCAGGCTTTCCAGCCATGCCAAAAGTTTCTCGATCTTCGCGGCAGTACGGTCGCCCGGTGCACTCAGACCCAGGTGGTCTGCGATTTCAGCGTAACGACGACGTGCTTGCGGACGGTCGTACTGGCTGAAAGCAGTCTGCTTGGTTGGGTTGTCATTCGCGTTATAACGGATAACGTTGCTGATCAACAGGGCGTTCGCCAGACCGTGAGGAATGTGGAACTGTGAACCCAGTTTGTGAGCCATTGAGTGGCAAACCCCGAGGAAGGCGTTCGCAAACGCGATACCGGCGATGGTTGCCGCACTGTGGACACGTTCACGGGCGACCGGGTTTTTAGACCCTTCGTTGTAAGACGCTGGCAGGTTTTCTTTCAGCAGTTTCAGCGCTTGCAGAGCCTGACCGTCAGAGAACTCAGAAGCCAGTACGGAAACATACGCTTCCAGGGCGTGGGTGACGGCGTCCAGACCACCGAATGCACACAGTGATTTCGGCATATCCATCACCAGGTTGGCATCAACGATGGCCATATCTGGAGTCAGTGCATAGTCAGCCAGTGGGTATTTCTGACCCGTTGCGTCATCTGTTACTACTGCGAACGGTGTAACTTCTGAACCTGTACCGGAAGTGGTGGTTACCGCGATCATTTTCGCTTTTACACCCATTTTCGGGAACTTGTAGATACGTTTACGGATGTCCATAAAGCGCAGTGCCAGTTCTTCGAAGTGGGTTTCTGGATGCTCGTACATCACCCACATGATTTTCGCGGCGTCCATTGGGGAACCACCACCCAGTGCGATAATCACATCTGGTTTGAAGGAGTTAGCCAGTTCGGCACCTTTGCGAACAACGCTCAGGGTTGGGTCAGCTTCAACTTCAAAGAACACTTCAGTTTCCACACCAGCGGCTTTCAGAACAGAAGTGATCTGGTCAGCGTAACCGTTGTTGAACAGGAAACGGTCAGTCACGATGAGCGCACGTTTGTGGCCATCAGTAATCACTTCATCCAGCGCGATTGGCAGAGAGCCACGGCGGAAGTAGATAGATTTCGGAAGTTTGTGCCACAACATGTTTTCAGCTCGCTTAGCAACGGTTTTCTTGTTGATCAGGTGTTTTGGACCAACGTTTTCAGAGATGGAGTTACCACCCCAGGAACCACAACCCAGAGTCAGGGAAGGTGCGAGTTTAAAGTTGTACAGGTCGCCGATACCACCCTGAGATGCAGGGGTGTTAATCAGGATACGTGCGGTTTTCATCTTCTGACCGAAGTGAGCAACACGCTCTGGCTGGTTGTCCTGGTCAGTGTACAGGCAAGAAGTGTGGCCGATACCGCCCATCGCAACCAGTTTCTCTGCTTTCTCTACCGCGTCTTCGAAATCTTTCGCGCGATACATCGCCAGAGTAGGGGACAGTTTTTCGTGAGCGAATGGTTCGCTTTCGTCGACAACTTTAACTTCACCGATCAGAATTTTGGTGGCCGCTGGAACAGTGAAGCCCGCAAGTTCAGCGATTTTATACGCTGGCTGGCCAACGATAGCCGCGTTCAGTGCGCCATTTTTCAGGATGATATCCTGAACCGCTTTCAGCTCTTTGCCCTGCAGCAGGTAGCCGCCGTGGCTGGCAAAACGTTCGCGAACAGCTTCGTAAACGGAGTCAACGACAACAACAGATTGTTCAGAAGCACAGATAACACCGTTGTCGAAGGTCTTGGACATCAGTACAGACGCAACAGCACGTTTGATATCGGCTGTTTCATCAATAACCACTGGGGTATTACCCGCGCCTACACCGATAGCAGGTTTACCGGAACTGTATGCAGCTTTAACCATGCCAGGACCACCGGTCGCCAGGATCAGGTTAATGTCCGGGTGGTGCATCAGTGCGTTGGAGAGTTCAACAGACGGTTGGTCAATCCAGCCGATCAGATCTTTTGGTGCGCCAGCAGCAATTGCAGCCTGCAGAACAATGTCTGCTGCTTTGTTGGTCGCGTCTTTCGCACGTGGGTGCGGAGAGAAGATAATTGCGTTACGGGTCTTCAGGCTGATCAGAGATTTGAAGATAGCGGTAGACGTTGGGTTAGTGGTTGGAACGATACCGCAAATAATGCCGATAGGTTCTGCAATGGTGATAGTACCGAAAGTGTCGTCTTCAGACAGTACGCCACAGGTTTTCTCATCTTTATAGGCGTTATAGATATACTCTGAAGCGAAGTGGTTTTTGATCACTTTATCTTCAACGATACCCATGCCGGATTCGGCTACGGCCATTTTAGCGAGAGGGATTCGAGCATCTGCAGCAGCCAGAGCGGCCGCGCGGAAGATTTTATCAACCTGTTCTTGGGTGAAATTGGCATATTCACGCTGGGCTTTTTTAACGCGCTCGACGAGGGCGTTCAGTTCAGCGATATTGGTAACAGCCATAATGCTCTCCTGATAATGTTTAAACTCTTTTAGTAAACCAGCGCTCGATACGTCACACAGTATAGACAGAGCCGATACGACTTGCGTAACACACAGTAAAACAATGGGTTACTTCCTGCTCCAGTACACTAATTTACTAAAAGAGCCTTACCTTAGCATCATCCCTTTTTGACAGGTGATCTCCCTGGGGGCGTAAGCAAGATTACTCACTTCTGAGTACGGAAATCATGATCTGCGTCAATTTTCCCCCAAGCTGATACCTTTCAGCAGGGTTATTTCTTTGAGATTATTCCAGTGTTAAATAATTAAGTAACTATTGGAAGTGGCGCTATCATTGCTTATACAAATATTTAACATCATGAAATGATAACGTTTTGGCGCAGATTTCTGGTGAAGTATGCGCATAAAAAGCGTATCTTCAGCGCGATTTTGACTGACTCCTGTCAGCCCCGGGGCATACGCAAAAGCGGAGCAAAATGTGATCTTATCGCTCTTTGATTTTCCTACATATTTTAAGTTTTTTATTGGTTTGTTTGCATTGGTTAACCCGGTGGGGATCATACCTGTCTTCATTAGTATGACCAGTTACCAGACGGCGGCGGCAAGGAACAAAACCAATCTCACCGCAAACCTGTCGGTCGCGATAATTCTGTTGACCTCCCTTTATCTTGGGGATGCCATCCTTCAGGTGTTCGGTATCTCAATTGATTCTTTCCGGATTGCGGGTGGGATCCTGGTGGTGACTATCGCCATGTCGATGATCAGCGGTAAGCTGGGGGAAGATAAGCAGAACAAACAGGAGAAGTCAGAAACCGCCATCCGCGAGAGCATTGGGGTGGTCCCGCTGGCGTTGCCTCTGATGGCCGGTCCCGGCGCGATCAGTTCGACGATTGTCTGGGGAACGCGCTACCACAACTGGATGCACCTGGTTGGCTTTTCTGTCGCCATCGCTGTTTTTGCTCTCTGCTGTTGGGGAGTGTTCCGCATGGCGCCCTGGCTGGTGCGCTTGCTGGGGCAGACGGGCATAAACGTCATTACCCGTATCATGGGTCTGCTATTGATGGCGCTGGGCATAGAATTCATCGTCACCGGTATTAAGAGCATTTTTCCGGGACTTTTGCACTGACATTTCATATGAAAGAACGGAGCCAACGGCTCCGTTTTTTTACGTGAATATCAGCAAATCATATAAATAAAGTTGAAATGCTTACATGTCATAATAAATTCTACTAATAATGTTCATTCCTTGCATTTCAAGAAGTTATATATTTTACCGTTACCCGCCTGCACAGAAATTCTTCAATCACTCTGTTATTTTACTCACATGATACTCTTGGGCTTGCTGAGAGATAACCGAAATGATATTAGTAATTTCAACGCTCCCTTAGAGGAATGTGCTAAATAATAACCAATTGTTAAGTTTTTGTACAAAACCACTCGATGATAGCCCAGCGACGCGCTCGCAGAGAATGTTTTCTCTATCATATTGAATAATTGAGTCTTTTTCATTATTCAATGTCAGGCAAGGCTGCCCTCAAAGATTTGGTACTCGTCGTAAAAGAGAATTGCTTAACAAATTTGCAAAATGTATTGGCGTGCGTTTACGCCTTTTGATACTTTCCGGCCTAATATTTTGCAGCATAAAACAAGAAGATGAGAATTATTTTCATAAAGTCATCTTCGCGAATATCCAGTACATGTCTCAGACAGGGGAGACGTGTCAAGAATCGACGCAAGACGGCCATACGAGCGGTCAGTAATAAAGAAGTCGGTGATAGCAAGAAGTAAAAAAAAGAACCTGACAGCAGCAAAAAAAACTCCTGCGCTGTACAGGCCCCAACAGGGGATTACACAGCTGGCGAAGGCCAGTAATTATAATGAGTGGAGTACCAACACAATGTCCATCATCACAAAAAAAAATCTGGTAGCGGCGGGGATTTTAACTGCGCTAATCGCGGGCAACGCTGCAATGGCTGCGGACGTCCCTGCAGGGGTACAGCTGGCTGAGAAGCAGACGCTGGTACGTAACAACGGGGCGGAAGTTCAGTCTCTTGACCCGCATAAAATTGAGGGCGTTCCTGAGTCAAACGTCAACCGCGACCTGTTTGAAGGGCTGCTGGTGACTGACGTAGAAGGCCACCCGGCACCGGGCGTCGCCGAAAAGTGGGAAAACAAAGATTTCAAAGTCTGGACCTTCCATCTGCGTAAAGATGCGAAATGGTCCGACGGTACGCCGGTTACCGCCGAAGATTTCGTCTATAGCTGGCAGCGTCTGGCGAATCCAAATACCGCCTCTCCGTATGCGAGCTACCTGCAGTATGGCCATATCGCCAATATCGATGACATCATCGCTGGTAAAAAACCGGTCACCGATCTGGGTGTAAAAGCGATCGATGCGAATACGTTTGAAGTGACGTTGAGCGAACCTGTTCCGTACTTCTATAAGCTGCTTGTCCACCCGTCCGTCTCCCCGGTACCAAAATCCGCAGTGGAAAAATTCGGTGAAAAATGGACCCAGCCTGCCAATATCGTGACCAACGGTGCTTATAAACTTAAAGACTGGGTGGTCAACGAACGTATGGTTCTGGAGCGTAACCCGCAATACTGGGATAACGCGAAAACCGTGATTAATCAGGTAACCTACCTGCCAATCTCTTCAGAAGTGACTGACGTTAACCGCTACCGCAGCGGCGAGATCGACATGACCTATAACAACATGCCGATTGAACTGTTCCAGAAACTGAAAAAAGAGATCCCGAAAGAAGTACATGTCGATCCGTATCTGTGCACCTACTACTACGAAATTAACAACCAGAAAGCACCGTTCACCGACGTACGTGTCCGAACTGCGCTGAAGCTGGCACTGGATCGCGATATTATCGTTAACAAAGTGAAAAACCAGGGCGATCTGCCAGCGTACAGCTACACCCCGCCGTATACCGATGGCATGAAACTGGTTGAGCCTGAGTGGTTCAAGTGGTCACAGGAAAAACGTAACGAAGAAGCGAAAAAGCTGCTGGCCGAAGCGGGATATACCGCAGATAAGCCACTGACGTTTAACCTGCTGTACAACACATCCGATCTGCACAAAAAACTGGCTATTGCCGTTGCCTCTATCTGGAAGAAAAACCTGGGTGCCAACGTTAAGCTGGAAAACCAGGAGTGGAAAACCTTCCTGGATACCCGCCATCAGGGCACCTTTGATGTGGCGCGTGCAGGCTGGTGTGCGGACTATAATGAACCGACATCCTTCCTGAATACCATGCTCAGCGACAGCTCGAACAACACCGCGCACTATAAGAGCCCGGCATTCGATAAGCTGATCGCTGAAACGCTGCAGGTTACTGACGATGCAAAACGTGCAGACCTGTACGCTAAATCAGAACAACAGCTCGATAAAGACTCGGCAATTGTACCGGTTTACTACTACGTGAACGCCCGTCTGGTGAAACCGTGGGTTGGGGGTTATACCGGTAAAGACCCGTTGGATAATATTTCCGTTAAGAATCTTTATATTATCAAGCATTAATGGCAATACGTGGGGCGGGCGTGGCTTGCCCCACTGTGTCTACTTTGTAACATTCATCAGGCACACGCCAGAAGGTACGGGCAATGTTGAAATTTATCCTGCGTCGCTGTCTAGAAGCGATACCAACGTTATTTATTCTAATTACAATTTCCTTCTTTATGATGCGTCTCGCGCCGGGAAGTCCATTCACGGGTGAACGTACGCTGCCACCTGAAGTGATGGCGAACATCGAAGCGAAATATCATTTAAACGATCCTATCTCCACGCAATACTTCAATTATCTGAAGCAACTGGCGCATGGCGATTTCGGGCCGTCATTCAAATATAAAGACTATTCCGTTAACGACCTGGTGGCGTCCAGCTTCCCGGTATCGGCAAAACTGGGTGCTGCAGCATTCTTATTGGCCGTGGTTCTCGGGGTCACCGCAGGCGTTATCGCCGCGCTCAGACAAAATACCAAATGGGATTATACGGTAATGGGGGTCGCAATGACCGGGGTGGTCATCCCCAGCTTCGTTGTCGCGCCATTACTGGTGATGATATTTGCCATCACGCTGAAATGGCTGCCCGGCGGCGGCTGGAACGGCGGGGCACTGAAGTTCATGATTTTACCGATGGTGGCACTTTCTCTGGCGTACATCGCCAGTATCGCGCGTATCACCCGTGGTTCGATGATTGAAGTATTACATTCTAACTTCATCCGTACCGCGCGTGCGAAAGGATTGCCGATGCGCCGGATTATTTTCCGTCATGCGCTCAAGCCAGCCCTGTTGCCGGTGCTTTCTTACATGGGACCTGCGTTCGTCGGTATCATTACGGGTTCAATGGTTATTGAAACTATCTACGGCCTGCCGGGTATTGGTCAGCTGTTCGTTAACGGCGCACTCAACCGCGACTATTCGCTGGTACTGAGCCTGACGATCCTCGTGGGAGCGTTGACCATTCTCTTTAACGCTGTTGTCGATGTGCTGTATGCCGTTATCGACCCGAAAATCCGTTACTAACTGGAGCACGCCATGATGTTGAGTAAGAAAAACAGCGAGGCGCTGGAAAACTTCAGTGAAAAACTGGAAGTAGAAGGTCGTAGCCTCTGGCAGGACGCCCGCCGTCGCTTTATGCATAACCGCGCGGCGGTCGCCAGTCTGATTGTTCTGGTGCTTATCGCGCTGTTTGTGACCCTGGCACCGATGCTGTCGCAATTCACCTATTTCGATACTGACTGGGGCATGATGTCCAGTGCCCCTGATATGGAGTCCGGCCACTATTTTGGTACGGATTCATCCGGCCGCGACCTGCTGGTGCGCGTCGCCATCGGTGGCCGTATCTCACTGATGGTGGGGATCGCTGCGGCGCTGGTGGCCGTGATTGTCGGCACGCTCTATGGCTCGCTCTCCGGTTATCTCGGTGGGAAAGTGGACTCGGTCATGATGCGTCTGCTGGAAATTTTAAACTCCTTCCCGTTCATGTTCTTCGTGATCCTGCTGGTGACCTTCTTCGGTCAGAACATCCTGTTGATCTTCGTGGCCATCGGGATGGTCTCCTGGCTGGACATGGCGCGTATTGTTCGTGGCCAGACGCTGAGCCTTAAACGCAAAGAGTTTATCGAAGCGGCGCAGGTGGGTGGCGTCTCGACAGGGAATATCGTTGTCCGCCACATCGTTCCGAACGTGCTGGGCGTGGTGGTGGTGTATGCCTCGCTGCTGGTGCCAAGCATGATCCTGTTTGAATCATTCCTGAGCTTCCTGGGTCTGGGTACGCAAGAGCCTTTGAGTAGCTGGGGTGCGCTGCTGAGTGATGGTGCAAACTCAATGGAAGTTTCACCGTGGCTGCTGTTATACCCGGCGGGCTTCCTGGTCGTCACTCTGTTCTGTTTCAACTTTATCGGCGATGGCCTGCGTGATGCCCTCGACCCGAAAGACCGTTAAGGAGCGCCGTCATGACAATTATTGAAACGGCAACTGCGCCACAGTCGCAACAGCGAAGCGACCTTCTGCTGGATGTAAACGATCTCCGCGTTACCTTCAAGACGCCGGACGGGGATGTCACCGCCGTAAACGATCTCAACTTCAACCTGCGCGCGGGTGAAACGCTGGGTATCGTGGGCGAATCCGGTTCCGGTAAATCTCAGACGGCGTTCGCGCTGATGGGGCTGCTGGCGGCTAACGGTGTGATTGGCGGTTCCGCCAAATTTAACGGGCGTGAGATCCTCAATCTGCCTGAGCATGAGCTGAACAAGCTCCGTGCCGAGCAGATTTCGATGATTTTCCAGGATCCGATGACCTCGTTGAACCCGTACATGCGCGTCGGTGAGCAACTGATGGAAGTCCTGATGCTGCACAAAGGGTTGAGCAAAGCCGAGGCCTTTGAAGAGTCCGTTAAAATGCTTGATGCGGTCAAAATGCCGGAAGCACGAAAGCGCATGCGCATGTTCCCGCATGAGTTCTCTGGCGGTATGCGCCAGCGTGTGATGATTGCCATGGCGTTGCTGTGTCGTCCAAAACTGCTGATTGCCGACGAACCGACCACCGCCCTGGATGTGACCGTCCAGGCGCAAATCATGACCCTGCTGAACGAGCTTAAGCGTGAGTTCAACACGGCGATTATCATGATCACTCATGACTTAGGCGTGGTTGCGGGCATCTGCGACAAAGTGCTGGTCATGTATGCCGGTCGGACCATGGAATATGGCAAAGCGCGCGATGTGTTCTATCAGCCTGCGCATCCGTACTCGATTGGTCTGTTGAATGCGGTGCCACGTCTTGATGCCGAAGGGGAATCCCTGTTGACCATTCCGGGCAACCCACCAAACCTGCTGCGTCTGCCGAAAGGCTGTCCGTTCCAGCCGCGCTGCCCACATGCGATGGAAATCTGTAACAGCGCTCCGCCGCTGGAAGAGTTTGCACCAGGCCGTCTGCGCGCCTGCTTTAAGCCGCAGGAGGAGCTGGTATGAACGCATTAGATGAAAAAAGAAATGTGCTGCTTGAAATCGCCGACCTGAAGGTGCATTTCGACATCAAGGACGGTAAACAGTGGTTCTGGCAACCGCCGAAGACCCTGAAAGCGGTGGATGGCGTAACGCTTCGTCTGTATGAAGGGGAAACCCTGGGCGTGGTGGGAGAGTCCGGCTGCGGCAAATCGACCTTTGCGCGTGCCATTATCGGGCTGGTGAAAGCAACCGGCGGTAAAGTAGCGTGGCTGGGTAAAGATCTTCTGGGGATGAAACCCGATGAGTGGCGCGACGTACGCAGCGATATCCAGATGATATTCCAGGACCCGCTGGCGTCCTTAAACCCGCGTATGACCATTGGTGAAATCATTGCCGAGCCGCTGCGGACCTACCATCCGAAGATGCCGCGTCAGGAAGTACGCGATCGCGTTAAGGCGATGATGATGAAAGTGGGGCTGCTGCCAAACCTCATCAACCGCTATCCGCATGAGTTTTCTGGCGGTCAGTGTCAGCGTATTGGTATTGCCCGTGCGTTAATCCTTGAGCCGAAGCTGATCATCTGTGATGAGCCCGTTTCCGCGCTGGACGTCTCCATTCAGGCACAGGTGGTAAACCTGCTGCAGAAGCTGCAGCGCGAGATGGGGCTGTCGTTGATCTTCATTGCGCACGACCTGGCGGTGGTGAAACACATTTCTGACCGCGTACTGGTCATGTACCTGGGTCATGCCGTGGAGCTGGGTACCTATGATGAGGTGTACCACAACCCACTGCACCCTTACACCAAAGCGCTGATGTCCGCGGTGCCAATTCCCGATCCCGATCTGGAAAAAAATAAAACCATCCAGCTGCTGGAAGGCGAGTTGCCGTCGCCGATTAACCCGCCATCAGGTTGCGTATTCCGTACGCGATGCCCACTGGCCGGGCCGGAATGTGCGAAAACACGTCCGGTTCTGGAGGGCAGTTTCCGACATGCGGTTTCCTGCCTCAAAGTAGACCCGTTATAATCGCAAGGGCTGGCATGATGTCAGCCCTTATTTTTTGCGAGGTTACCGTGTCGAGTATATTCACCTCAGCCCGTCGGCGGCTTTATCATTTTTTATTCGATCCTAAAACGGTATCCGGACGCCGCTTCGAAGGGCTATGTGGGCTGTTTGCGCTGCTCAGCGTGGTGGTTATCTTCTATGAATCGGGGGCCGGGACGCAGTATCACCTGACCTATGATGAATGGCATGTTTTTGTCTGGATCGAACTGATCATTACCCTGGTCTTTACAGCTGAATATCTGCTGCGTGTTGTCTGCTGGCCCAACCCGGCCAGATATGTCTTCAGTTTCTGGGGATTTATTGATTTAGCCACCGTCCTGCCGCTCTATGTAATGTGGTTGTGGCCGGAGATTAGCCTGAGCTATGTATTTGCCTGGCGAGCGATGCGCGTTATTCGGGTATTACGTATTCTGAAACTGCTGCGTTTTATGCCGTCATTACGGGTGTTCTGGAGCGCAATTTTGAGCGCGCGGCATCAACTCATTCTGTTTTATTCGTTTATTGCCATTGTCATGATTGTTTTCGGCGCGCTGATGTATCTGATCGAAGGGCCAAAATATGGCTTCACGACGCTGAACGCCTCCGTCTACTGGGCAATTGTCACCGTCACAACCGTTGGTTATGGAGACATCACGCCGCATACGCCGCTTGGGCGTATTGTCGCTTCGGTGCTGATTCTGATTGGGTATTCGGTGATTGCCATTCCGACAGGGCTTATTACCACGCATATGAGTAGTGCATTTCAGAGCCGCAAACTGCAGCGAAAATGTCCGAGCTGTCACCAGGCTGAACATGAGCTTAGCGCCCGGTACTGTAACCGTTGCGGGAGCGAGTTACCGCAGTAAATAAAAAAGGCTGCATTCGCAGCCTTTTATTATTCGCGCCAGATGATGTGGCACAGCTTATGGTCTTTCTCGCGGCACAGCAGCACGCGGGCGAAAATGTCATTAATTTCGCCACCATCTTCATCTGCCAGCCCAATCACCACTTCGGCAAAGAAGTCAGGATTCAGATCGAAATCCACGTGCTCAGCCCAGTCTTCAGCAGGATCGAATAACTCGGCGCCGCCGCGCTCTTCGAACTGCAAATTGAAGAGGATCACGTCTGCGGGATCGAGGTTATCAACCGCCAGTTCGAGAAAAATGTCATAAGCCTGCTCGAGCGTTTCGTCTTCGGTCAGGCGATTGTTCAGATCCATTTCCATGATGACTACCTGTTTAACATCGTTGGGCACGTTTTACAGCAACGGACTAAAGAAGTAAAACAGTCGTTCGGCAATTCTCTGCCACAGCGGACGTTTTACCCACAGTCTGGCATCCAGCAGGCGCGAACGGGAGATATAATCGTCCTGCACCGCGGCCAGGTCACCGCCGAATCCGGCATCATCAATGACCAGCGTGATTTCAAAGTTTAACCACAGGCTGCGCATATCCAGGTTTACCGTGCCCACCAGACTTAACTCACCGTCCACGAGGACGCTTTTGGTATGCAGGAGCCCGCCTTCAAACTGGTAGATTTTTACCCCGGCGGCAAGCAGTTCGCTAAAGAACGCGCGGCTGGCCCAGCCCACCAGAAGCGAGTCATTTTTGCGCGGCAGAATAATGCTGACATCAACACCGCGCTGTGCCGCAGTGCAGATTGCGTGCAGCAGGTCATCGCTGGGTACGAAGTAGGGCGTGGTCATGATCAGATACTCACGCGCTGCGTAAGTGGCCGTTAGCAGCGCCTGATGGATGAGATCCTCCGGGAAACCCGGGCCGGAAGCGATGGTGTGAATGGTATGACCGCTGGCCTCTTCAAAGGGCATGATATTGCCATCCGGTGGCGGCGGGAGAATACGCTTGCCGGTTTCTATCTCCCAGTCACAGGAATAGACAATCCCCATGGAGGTGGCGATAGGCCCTTCCATCCTCGCCATCAGATCAACCCATTGGCCGACTCCCGAGTCCTGCTTGAAGAAGCGGGGGTCAACCATGTTCATGCTGCCGGTATAGGCAATATAGTTATCGATCATGATCATCTTGCGGTGCTGGCGAAGATCCATCCTGCGAAGAAACACACGTAGCAGATTAACCTTCAGCGCCTCAACCACTTCGATGCCGGCATTACGCATCATCCCGGCCCAGGGGCTGCGGAAGAAGGCGACACTGCCTGCGGAGTCCAGCATCAGGCGGCAGTGAATGCCCCGACGTGCGGCAGCCATCAGCGATTCCGCCACCTGGTCGGCCATCCCACCGGGTTGCCAGATATAGAACACCATCTCGATATTGTGACGGGCCAGCTGAATATCGCGGATCAACGCCTGCATGACATCATCGGAAGAGGTTAGCAGCTGCAGCTGATTGCCTTTCACGCCTCCAATACCTTGCCGCCGTTCGCACAGCTTAAATAACGAGGAAGCGACACTGCTGTTCTCCTCGGCAAAGATATGTTTACAGGCTTTAAGATCGTTGAGCCATTTGGCGGTCGAAGGCCACATGGCGCGGGCTCGCTCGGCACGGCGCTTACCCAGATGAAGCTCACCGAAAGAGAGATAGGCAATAATTCCCACCAGCGGCAGGATATAGATTATAAGAAGCCAGGCCATGGCAGAGGGTACGGCTCTGCGCTTCATCAGGATGCGTAATGTCACACCCGCGATTAACAGCCAGTATCCCAGAATGACCAGCCAACTCACCACGGTGTAGAAGGTTGTCATAGGTAAAAAAATCCTTTTGAAAGCGTATTGTTATGAGTGTACGCATCAGGAATCATCTGGCAAATAAAAACGCCAGGTAAAAGCGCTGGTTTGCCGCGGGGTTGGGTTTATAATGGCCTTTCTTTTAAAGAAAGAGTTGTAGACATGAAGCGCAGTAGAACTGAAGTAGGGCGCTGGCGCATGTTGCGACAGGTGAGTCGTCGTAAGGCTCGTTGGCTGGAAGCTCAATCCCGCCGCAATATGCGTATACACGCCATCAGAAAGTGTGGACTGACCCGGCACCGCAATGCGTTGCTGTTCGCAGTCCAGGATATCTGAGATCCATCAGGGCACCGAAAGGTGCCCAATGATTTTATGGCGTCTGAGTTTTTGGGAATCGCGTTTTTGCAGCGCTATTCCTGTTGTGTTTAGCAAAAGGAGGGAGAAGTGTTTGCGGAGTTTGGTGTACTGAATTTCTGGACGTACGTTGTCGGCGCATTTTTTATCGTACTGGTGCCAGGGCCGAATACCTTGTTTGTGCTGAAAACAGGGATTGGTCATGGCGTTAAAAAAGGGTATCTCGCCGCCACCGGCGTGTTTATTGGCGATGCCGTCTTGATGTTCCTTGCCTGGGCGGGCGTTGCCGCGTTAATCCAGACCACCCCGGTGCTGTTTAATATCGTACGCTATCTCGGAGCGTTTTATCTGCTCTGGCTGGGGGCCAAAATGCTCTGGTCGGTGGTGAACCGTCAAAATAATACGCAGGAAAGCGGTACCGAGCCTGCCAGTATGATCATGAAACGCTCGCTGGTACTGAGCCTCACAAATCCAAAAGCGATTCTGTTCTACGTCTCGTTCTTTGTTCAGTTCATTGACGTGAATGCGAAAAACACCGGAACCTCTTTCCTGATCCTCGCGGCCACGCTTGAGTTAATCAGCTTTATGTATATGAGCTTCCTGATCTTCTCAGGCGCTTTTGTCACGCGTTATCTGAAAACGAAAAAGAAACTGGCAAAGCTGGGGAACGGCCTGATAGGACTGTTGTTTGTCGGGTTTGCGGCCAGATTAGCGTCGCTGCATTGATTGAATGAAAGGCTCCTGAGGGAGCCTTTTTTATTCTGTTTGACAGCACCTCACCATTTAGTTGTATAGTACAACTAAATGGTGAGGAAATACTATGCACAGCGAAACCCCCGTAGTCAGCGTCATCCGTCGTTCCTCGCGTCTTATGGTGCGAGAGTTAGGTTTTATGGCTTCAACCCTGGCCTCAACAAATTACTCACCCTCGGCAGTCCACACTCTCGTCGAAATCGCATTACGCAAAGAGATGACGGCGGGTCAACTGGTGCAGTTACTGGGGCTGGAGAAATCGAGCGTCAGCCGTATGCTGGCTCGCCTGATTGCTGCAGGCGAACTTGAAGAGGTGGTGTCAACGGAAGATGCCAGAACGAAGAGCCTCAGGTTAACCGGGAAGGGCCGTGATACGGTCAATAAAATCAATGCCTATAGCAACGAGCGAGTTGTCTCAGCAATACAGTCCCTGCAGCCTGCCCAGCAGCAGATCATCTCTCAGGGGCTATCTCTGTATGCCAATGCGCTGCTGGCGTGTCGCGAGACGGGTCTCGACACTCGCCCGGATGAGCTAAAAATTGTGCAGGGTTATCTTCCCGGCATGATTGGCCGCATCGCAGAGATGCACGGGAGTTACTACGCGCGCGAGCATAATTTTGGTCGCTTCTTTGAGGCCAAAGTGGCCTCCGGTCTGGCTGAATTTAGTGGTCGACTGGACAAACCCTGTAATCAGATATGGCTGGCGGTGTTGAACGACAGGATCGTGGGGTCGGTAGCCATTGATGGCGAGGATTTAGAGCAGGGTGAAGCCCATCTGCGCTGGTTTATTATCGACGACGGCTGTCGGGGGCATGGTGCGGGGAAAAAATTACTGAACGAAGCCATACTTTTTTGCGACAGTGTCGGATTTTCTGCTGTGCATCTATGGACGTTCAATAAGCTGACTACTGCCCGACGTCTGTATGAGTCATTTGGTTTCACGCTGGCAAAAGAGTGGGAAGGCGACCAGTGGGGAAGCCTTATTACGGAACAGCAATTTACCCGGCGCAGAGATGCATAATCACCGCCATAAAAAAGGCTCCGTTTCGGAGCCGCTTTTGTATCAGAACACTTTCTTGTACGGCCGAACAGTCACTTTCGCGTACACACCTGCTGCCACATACGGATCGGCGTCAGCCCAGGCCTGAGCGGCCTCCTGGGATTCAAACTCGGCAATCACCGTAGATCCAGAAAAACCGGCAGCGCCAGGATCGTTGCTGTCGACAGCTGGCATTGGGCCAGCGGTCAGTAAACGGCCTTCATCCTGCAGCAACTGTAAGCGTGCCAGATGGGCAGGGCGTACAGACAGGCGTTTTTCCAGGGAATCTGCGACATCTTCAGAGTAAATCACGTAAAACACGGTGAAGCTCCTTAACCATTAAAAGTGTCAGTAACGTTATGTGAAAGGACAACTGCGTGCAATGTAAAATAAAAACATTGTTAATACCCTGATCTGAGTGCCTCTTTTTTGGCCTCTTCAGCGCTTAAATTGCGCCAGAACAAAGTGTCTTATTGAATATGATTGCTATTTGCATTTAAAATCACAGTTCGGTTTTTTAACGTTGATGATTATGACTTCGATGACCCTTGATTTACCTCGCCGCTTTCCCTGGCCGACGTTGCTTTCTGTCGTGATTCACGGTGCTGTTGTGGCGGGTTTGCTCTATACCTCGGTTCATCAGGTTATTGAAATGCCAGCTCCCTCGCAGCCAATTTCAGTGACGATGGTTTCGCCTGCGGATCTTGAGCCGCCGCAGGTTGCACCTCCTCCGCCACAGCCGGTTGCTGAGCCGGAGCCAGAACCCGAGCCTGTTCCGGAACCGCCAAAAGAAGCGCCGGTGGTGATCCACAAACCTGAACCTAAACCAAAACCGAAGCCGAAGCCAAAACCGGTGAAAAAGGTGGAGGAACGTCCTAAACGCGAAGAACGTCCGATTGAACCGCGCGCCACGCAGACGGTAGAAAACACAGCGCCTTCACGGCCGGTGATGAATAACACGCCAGCGACCGCAAAACCGACGACAACCGCGCCAGCGGGCCCGCGTGCCGTAAGCCGTAATCAGCCTCAATATCCGGCTCGCGCTCAGGCGTTGCGCATTGAAGGTCGTGTGCGGGTTAAATTTGACGTGACCCCGGATGGCCGGGTTGATAACGTTGAAATCTTGTCTGCTCAACCTTCTAATATGTTTGAACGCGAAGTGAAATCGGCGATGCGCAGATGGCGTTATGAGCCAGGCAAGCCGGGCAGTGGGTTGATCGTTAATATTGTTTTCCGCCTGAACGGCGGGGCACAGATGGAATAAGAAAAGCCTCCGAAAGGAGGCTTTTTTTTGCCTGTCAATCAGGCCTGAGGCAGCTGTCGGGGTTTACCCTCGCTGTCGACTGCCACATAAATAAACAGCGCTTCTGTCGCTTTATAACGCTGTCCAATCGGTTCAGAAGAGACTTTTTTCACCCAGACTTCGATATTGATGGAAATCGACGTGTTGCCGCGCTTAACACAGCGCGCGTAGCAGCAAACCACATCACCCACTGCGACCGGGCGCAGGAAGGTCATGCCGTCCACTCTCACGGTGACCACACGCCCATGGGCGATCTCCTTTGCCAGAATTGCGCCGCCCATATCCATCTGCGACATCAGCCAGCCGCCAAAAATATCGCCATTGGCATTGGTGTCCGCGGGCATTGCCAGTGTGCGTAAAACCAGTTCGCCCTGAGGGGCGTCATTTGTTGTCATTGTTTTAAACTCGTAACGGAAGACTTCAGGCGGGATGCTACTATGATTTTCGGCTGGAGAGAATAGACCAGAACGCCTGCCGCGTACGTTCTGGTCGGTCATTCATCAGTGCTTATCATCCTGCGGCATATGCCGGTAGATATAAACGCCGCTTAACAGGGTAAAGATAAGCGTCAGCGCCGTCAGGCCAAAGACCTTGAAGTTGACCCAGATATTCTGCGGCAGCCAGAAAGCGATGTAGATATTTGCCAGACCGCAGAGAATAAAGAACAGCGCCCAGGCAATATTCAGACGAGACCACACTTCCTGCGGCAGCGTCAGCTCTTTACCCAGCATGCGCTGGATCAGCGGCTTTTTCATTACCCACTGGCTGATCAGTAATGCACCCGCAAACAGCGCGTAAATCACCGTGACCTTCCATTTGATAAATTCATCATTGTGGAAGAACAGGGTCAGCCCACCGAACACGGCCACCAGTGCGAACGTAATCAGGGCCATTTTTTCGACTTTACGATAGCGAACCCAGCTGTAGATCAGCACGATAGCGGTAGCCACGATCAGCGCCATCGTGGCCGCATAAATGTCATACAGCTTATAAAACGCGAAAAACACGACCAGCGGTAAAAAATCAAGAAACTGCTTCATTCTGTGATTCCATCTTCTTTGTAGGGCCGGGTACAGCGATGTACCCGGCCTCAGGATTACTGACGAATTAACATATACAGGCGGAACAGATAGACCAGCAGTACCGCTGATATCAGGTTGCTCAGCGTATTTGCCACCACCGCACCTACATTTGGCGTGAGTACGGCAAAGTTAGGTGCAAACAGCAGCAGGAGCGTTTTGGCCAGAAGCCAGCCAATCACGGCCGGTGCAACCAGACGCATATTCGCCCATGCCAGTCTGACGCTGCTGCGCATCGCGGTGAAGATCCCCATTTTGTCCTGTACCACCATCACCGGAGCAAACGCGAGGACGATAGCCAGCAACACACCCGGAACCACAACGAGCATAATGCCCATTTGCACCAGCAGGGTGGTTAAAAAGATAAGAATAAACAGCTTAGGCAATACCGGCGCACTGGCACCAATTGCCCGTAAGGCGCTGACACGATGACCGGCGGAAACCAGTTGAATCATCAGCAGGACGCCGCCCGCCAGAATGGCATTGCCGATCAGACCCGAGAAGGTTGATGCTGCAGACGCCCGCAGCAAAATTTGTTGCTGCTCCGGCGTCATGTTTTGCACCAGCTCAAACAACCCCACGCTACCTGCAAGGTGGTCCCCCTGGCTGAGGCTGGCTATCTGTTCTTCACTCGGAGAGAACGCGTGACCCAGCACCACCGTAATAAAGGCACATAACAACGCGATCAGCAAAAAGGTTACGAACTGATTGCGGAAAAAGTTTCCCGTGTCACGGTAGACAGACTTCGCCGTGATAGACATGCACTCTCCTTGAGTATTGCAGGTGTTAATTAGCCAGCGATTGTACACCGGATAACGCGGTCGTGGCAGCATCAAGGCTTGTATGGAAAAGCATATCTTTGTAAAGCGGCGGTAATCCGAAGCGCGCGCGGGCACGATTACAGGCGTCGTTGACCTGTCCATCTTCACCAGACATCGCAAACTCCCGGCACGGGCTGGGGCGATCCGCATAGATGGAACAGCGGGTCGACACGCCTGGCTCACCGTGTAGCGCCACACAGCGTGCCTGCTTTTGATTCGTACCGCTCATGCATCGCAGAAAGGGGGATAACGGTTCAGTGAGATGAACCGGAACAGTACCGCCGCCATCGCTGGCTTCGGCCCAGTAGAAAGAGACTCGAAAATACGCACAACAGGCTCCGCACGTCATGCACGGGTTCATATCACTCATGGCACACCTGCAAAAAAGAACGCATCAAATCACATTGTGAGAGCGCTAAATTATCCAGCCGCCATCAGAAGAGCAAGAGGGGAAAAAGGGAAAATTTTGTAACCGGGAAATGCCAAAAATTGACGTAGGAACAACTTATCGCTTTATGGTGCGTCACCAAAAATTAACCCAGATCAATGAATGTTAACTTACTGGTTTTAATGTGATCTGTGACAGATCACTTATTACCCTTTTGTGAGTATATTCTCATCCGCAATTAAAACCACAACGATGGAGCGGATATGAAAAAATTAGCGGTGGCAGCCCTTATCTTAAGCAGTCTCTCTGGCGGCGCGTATGCGCATGAAGCAGGTGAATTCTTTATTCGTGCCGGTTCGGCAACGGTACGTCCGACAGAAGGTTCTGATAACGTACTGGGCATGGGCGGCTTTAACGTCAGCAACAATACCCAGTTAGGTTTAACGTTCACGTATATGGCGACGGATAACATCGGCGTTGAACTTCTTGCGGCGACGCCATTCCGTCATCGCGTCGGTTTAGGCCCAACCGGTGATATCGCCACGGTGCACCATCTGCCGCCAACGCTGATGGCGCAGTGGTACTTTGGTGACTCAAGCAGCAAACTGCGTCCTTATATTGGCGCGGGCGTGAACTACACCACCTTCTTCGATGAGAAATTCAACGATACCGGTAAAGAGGCCGGACTGACCGATCTCAGCCTGAAAGATTCGTGGGGCGTGGCAGGACAGGTGGGGATGGACTATCTCATTAACCGCGACTGGTTAATTAACGCCTCGGTCTGGTATATGGATATTGATACCGATGTGCGCTTCAAGGCGGGCGGTCAGCAACAAAGCATCAGCACCCGTCTGGATCCGTGGGTATTTATGTTCTCTGCGGGCTACCGTTTCTGATTCTACCTTCCGGGACTGGCCAGAACATGGCCAGTCTTTCTGTCGGCTTACCTCTACGGTTGCCCCTCCATGTTCCAGCGGGCAGAACCCATATCCTGAAATACACGCTCGTCTGTGAAGGGCGGGAAGGTGGCTCGTTTTGCCGCGTCGGCTAAAGCCTGGCAATACGCTTTGTCACCGCCTTTTATCTCCAGGTTCTGCAGTAGCCCCTCGACGGTAAAGTCGAGATGCATGTTGCATCGCTTACCATTCCAGGCGTGTGGATCGGCCAGCGCCGAGTCCAGCGCTTTCTTTATCGCGGCAGCCTGTTGACCATAGATATCCTTATCGGAGACTTTACCGGACTGCTTATAGGAGCACGAGTCGAGAGCGGTTTTCTTCTGACAACCTTCAGGCGCGAGAGGAGCACAGCCCGTTATTGCTGTGGCAAGGCATACCAGCATCACTACTTTTTTCATTGTTAAGTCCGTTTATCGAAATTATTTTATTGTACAACGTTTTAAATAAGCCCCGGAATTCCGGGGCTTAAGTTTCTCACCAGCCTCTCTAGCGTACAACCAGTACCGGGCATTTTGCGTGGCGTACCACAACCGCCGCGTTTGAACCTAAAAGGTAGGTTGTGATGTCTGGTCGATGGGACGCAATGATAATGAGGTCAGCGTTGATACTGTCAGCCAGCTTCAGGATCTGATCTTTAGGTGCACCTGAGATGGCGTGTGTCTCCACACGATCGGCAGGTAAATTGAACTGCTTAACCATCTCTTTGAGCTTCGTAAGGGCTTCCTCCTGGATCTCCACCAGCTTTGGCATTTCAACCGAATACGCCAGCCCAAGCGATGAATAGTACGGGAAAGAAGGCACTACTGTCAGAAAATGGATTTTACCGTTACCGATTGCTGCGTTTGCCTGAACATAGGGAATCACCTGTTCGGTCAGACGACTTTCAGAGATATCGACAGGGACTAAAATTGAATTAAACATACCTCACCTCCTGTTTGTTTTTTATCCACTTTAAGTGTAGTGCTGCCATTATTAATGGCGCTGTGCTTGCCATTAAAATGGGACGTGAGGCAGCTTTTTTGACGGGGGTGAAGCCCCCCGTCACCTGGCGGTTTACTTCTGGATAAGATAGCGAATGGTCGGGCCATCCTGCTGAATATCCAGTACGGTGTAGCCGTGGTTTTTGGCATCCAGAGGAATGTTGTTGATGGACTGCGGGCAGTCGCTCACCACTTCCAGAATTTCCCCTTTTTGAAGCTGCGGGAGCGCTTCAAGCGTGGCGACAGCCGGGTAAGGACACGGTTCACCGACCATATCAAGGCGGTAGTCAGGCACAATCTCTTTCATGCTGCATTCTCCTGGGGTTCAGGTTTAACCGTGGCACGGCGGAAGAAACGTTTCTCTTGCGCGACAACCAGTAAAAAAGCGACCAGCAGCAGGACGTAGGTCACCAGCAGCCCGCCGAGCGGGCCAAACGTGCTGAGCAGATTCACCTTGTCCCAGTTCGTGGCCAGCACCGGGGACAAATCGTCCCAGTACCAGGCCAGCAGGGTGGAGCCGATAACGTTCCCCAGACCTACCCACCAGTAATGCACCTGACCTTCAACTGCGCGGTACATCCAGCCGGTTTCACACCCGCCAGCCAGTACAATTCCGAAGCCAAACAGCAGGCCGCCAATCACCGCGTTCGGACCAGCCCACATGATTTTCGGCTCAACACCCAGCTGCACATAGCTGAAGATGCCAATGGCGCTTACCGCCATACCCGCAATAATCGCTTTGGCCATCATCGTACGGCCGGTGATCCACATATCGCGAAACGCCGAGGTGAAGCAGATCTGCGCACGTTCTATCAGCAGGCCGAAACCGACACCGAACAGCATGGCCAGGCCCAGCTTAGGCTGGTTGAGCGCCGTACAGAGCGCCCAGGCGACCATGGCGAAAAAGACCAGCATGCCGAGACGAAAACGACGACGCGCCTGCGAAGGCTTTTGCGTCAGCGGCGAGGCAGCGCTGACCTTCACCATTTTGACCGGAATGCGGAACAGCGGCAGAAGGGTAAACTTAGCGCCAAAGTACGAGCCAATCGCCGTGGCGACAGCAAAAAACCAGGCGTGCAGCGAAAACTGTGGAATGCCGGTAAAGAAAGCGGCCAGGTTACACCCCATCGCCAGACGGGCGCCGAACCCGGCAATCATGCCGCCGACAATCGCCTGCATAACGCGTATCCGGCTTTTAGGCATTCGCAACTTAACGTTGTTAGCCCACAGCGCGGCGGCAAAACAGCCTCCGAACATGCCGATAATCATCATACCGTCGATGCGGGTCAGCGGTGTGCCATCCAGGTGAATGAGCTTAAAGTAACCCCACTCTTCGGTATGCACGCCCGCGAGTTGCAGCAGTTGTCCACCCCAGCGGGTGAACTCGCCGGTCACGGCCCAGAAGGTGCCGGTAATGCCGAAATAGTAGGTGGAAAGGATCCCCGCCGCGATGACGGCCGGTACAGGTGACCAGAACTTAACCAGATAAGTCTGTTTGAAGTATTGCCATGACATGAGTAAGCCTCTGAACTCAGAAGGTGTATGTTGTTTTAACGGTCTGGAATATATAACTTTTTTCCTTTCTCCAAAACCTCTCCAAAACTTTTCTCCAAAATACCTACCTTTTTTATGACCTCCATCAGTAATTAATCCTCTCCCCAGGAGCACCGCAGCGAAAAATTAAATTGCAAGTTTGGTCCATTCCTTCCCGCGATCATCGTTGTATCTGTCAGTGGTTGACTGTGTTTTATGCCCCAGCAAAATTTTCGTATCGATCCCCTGGGCGCGGTAAAGTCGTTCGGACAATGAGCGCTGTTCGTGAAACGTTGTTGGTGTTTTTCCTGCAGGCGGTACGATACCGGCTGCATCACGTGCCGCGGCAAACTCTTTGGAAACCAAAATCAGATTCACAGGTTTCGCCTTACTGTTCATTTTCCCGTGCAAGAGGTAGGGACTGACAAACCTATCCCTACATTTCCGTATTACATCCTCCAGCGATAAGCCAATGGCTTCACAACGGAGGTTCAGCGGCAATGCAATACGGGCCCCCGTTTTGCTTTGCTCGATGTGCAGATAGCCGTCCTTAATGTCTGAAAATTTCATGTTCGTAATATCCTCCCGGCGCTGACCAGTGACTAAGGCAAGCAGCATCGCTTTATGCGAGTACCGATCCTCGGGTATTTGCGCCAGTATTTTTTTCCATTCGTCCAGAGAGAGGCGCGCACGTGTAACCTTCACCGAAGGTTTTTTTGTTGCTGCTGGCGGATTCCATCCAGGAGGCACCTCTCCTGCATGTTGTGCTTCAGTGAAAATATCCACCCACACCACCCGGTTACAGAGGGCACTGCTGGCATGTCCTGCATCCAGATATTCATCCAGTAACACGGCAAAATCCTTTACCTCCAAACTCTTCATTGGCCGGGAACCAAGCCGCCTGGAAAGCAACTCTGCCATGCGTTTTTTTTCTTTAAAGCGTTTCAGCGATAGCGATCCGGCATTTAAAGATTATGAAGAGAGCGAGCGCGTGGCCGCCCGTATTGCCGCTGCGCTGGGTTTCTACATCAAGCGCGGCGATGCACAGTCACTTGGCGATGAAGGTGAGTTTTCAACGCCCGGTGGGCAGCGTCACTACGATATCGCGACGGGCATGATTTACGACGAACTGCGGCCCGGCGAAGACCTGGGCATGGTGGAATCAAACCGCCCGAACGTTCATCTATACGAATTCCGCAACGGACAGATGCGGGCCGTGGCCGCCGGTACGCGCGGCAGCTATTCCAGCATAGCCCGGGACTATAACGGTACCTACAGCTCCCAGCGTCAGGAGCTGGTGGAGAGCTTCGAAGGGTACAACGTTCTGCAACAGTGGTTTGTCGGCCAGCACAGCCGGCCTGTTTACCGCGCATGGCTGGCGATGGCGTTACTGAGCGGCGTTGAAGTCCCGCCGGATGTGGATCCGAATTCTCTCTATAACGCGCTTCATCTCGGGCCGGTGATGCCGTGGATTGATCCGGGCAAAGAGGCGAACGCCTGGAAAGCCATTGTGCGTGGTGGTGCCGGTACTGAAGCGGAATGGGCGCGGGCCAGGGGGAAAAATCCTCAGGAGGTTAAGCGCCAGCGACTGCGCGAAACTGAATTTAACCGTAAACACGGGCTGGTGTTTGATTCCGACGCCGCCAATGACAAAGGAGCGATGCCAGATGCAACGGCAAAACCAGACGATACCCGGCGTGAGCCGGACGATGATGATTAACCCCCGCGCCAGTCTGGCGGGTGTCGATGCGGCAAACGGCCAGTGCTGGTATGAAATCCGCGCGCTGGCCGCAGGTCGCGTCGAAATCTTCCTTTATGACGTGATCGGCGGCTGGGGCATCACTGCCCAGCAGTTCGTCTCTGACTGTAAGGCGGCGGGGGTATTTGAGGCCAGCGCGGTGGATTTGCATATCCACAGCCCGGGCGGCGATGTCATGCAGGGTTTTGCCATCTACAACACCCTGTCGCGGCTGAAAGCGAAGGTGGATATCTGGGTAGACGGCGTGGCGGCCAGCATGGCCTCGATGATTGTCTGCCTGCCCGGCGCCACGGTACACATGCCGGAGAACGCCTGGATTATGGTCCACAAACCGTGGGGCGGCATTGCCGGTGACTCTGATGACATGCGCGATTATGCCGCCTGGCTTGACCGGAATGAAGCCCTGATGCTCAGCGCCTACATGAACAAAACCGGACTGGGACAGGAGGAGCTGGAGGCGATGCTGAAAGCGGAGACCTGGCTTAACGGTGCCGAAGCGGTGGAAAAAGGTTTCGCCGACACGCTTGAACCTGAACTGCAGGCCGCGGCCTGTGTGAATGAAAATAAACTGAAGGATTACCAGAACATGCCAGAACAGATTAAATCCCTTTTTGCGCCGCGTGCCGAAACTCCGGTGAATCAGCCACAGCAGCCTGCCCCCGTACAACAGCCCGCGCCGGTACAGGCAAACCTGAACCCGCCAGCACCACAACAGCCCGCGCCGCAGATGGCAAACATCGATATCACCGCGCTGGCCCAGCAGCTGCAGCAGCAGATGCAGACGGCGAACGCGGAGCGAGTGAATTCCGTCTCAGCTGTGTTTGAGGCGTTCCCGGCCTTCGCGACGCTGAAGGCGGAATGCCTGGCCGACTTCTCCTGCAACGCCGAAAAGGCCCGCGACAAACTGCTGCAGGCGCTGGCAGCGGGTACCACCCCGAGCGCCGGTCCGGGGGCCATTCACCTTTATGCCGGCAACGGTAATCTGGTGGGTGATTCCATCCGCGCGGCTATCATGACCCGGGCAGGGTATGTGCAGGCCGAGAAGGATAACGCCTACAACGGTTACACCCTGCGTGAGCTGGCGCGTGCCTCGCTGGTAGATCGCGGCATCGGTATTTCCGGTCACTCAGCACCGCTGGCGATGGTCGGCCTGGCGTTCACCCACAGCAGCAGCGATTTCGGCAATATCCTGATGGATGTGGCGCATAAAGCCGCGCTGATGGGCTGGGATGAGGCCAGCGAAACCTTTGACCAGTGGACCCGCAAGGGGACGCTGACCGATTTCAAAACCGCGCACCGCGTCGGCCTGGAAGCCTTCCCGACCCTGCGTAAGGTTCGTGCCGGGGCGGAATATAAATATGTCACCCTGAAAGATCGCGGCGAACCGATTGCCCTGGCCACTTATGGCGAGCTGTTCAGCCTTGACCGTCAGACCATCATCAACGATGACATGGATATGCTGACGCGTATCCCGATGGCAATGGGCGGCGCGGCGCGTGCCACCATCGGCGACCTTGTGTGGGCAGTGCTGACCAGCAACCCGAAAATGTCGGACGGTAAACCGCTGTTCCACGCCGATCACGGCAACCTTGTTGCCGCCGATCTGAGCATTGATGGTCTGGACACTGCCCGCAAGGCCATGAAGTTACAGAAGTCAGGAGAGCGACACCTGAATATCCGTCCTGAGTTTGTGCTGACGCCAGTGGCGATTGAGTCACGTGCGAACCAGTTGATCAAATCGGCCAGCGTGCCGGGTGCTGACGTCAATAGTGGTATTGATAACCCGATCCGGAATTTCGCCACGGTACTTTCTGAGGCGCGACTGGATGACAGCAGCCCGACGGATTACTACCTGGCAGCGGCGAAGGGGCGCGACACCATTGAGGTGGCCTATCTCGACGGCATCGACACCCCGTATCTGGAGCAGCAGCAGGGCTTCACCGTTGACGGTGCCGCCTTAAAGGTGCGCATCGATGCCGGGGTGGCCGCGCTTGACCACCGTGGCATGGTGAAAGTGACCAAAAAATAACAACCGTCTTCTGACGGTTTTTTTATATCCGGGGCGGCGTGTGTCGCCCGTAGCTTTGCGGAGAATAACAATGGTGACAAATTATTATCAGGACGGCACCACGATGGACTGGAGCAACAGCACGGGTAAGGACGTTAAGTCCGGTGAACCGGTTGCAGTCGGGCAGTTTATGGGGGTGGCACACGGGGATATCCCGGATGGCGGGGAGGGCGTGCTGCATACCACGGGGGTCTTTGTCCTGCCCAAGGTACCGGACGAAACCTGGCAGCGAGGTACAAAACTGTACCTGAACGATGCCGGGCTGCTGACGGCGGTGAAGCCTGCCGACGACGCACTGGTGGTGGCGGGCACGGCGTGGATCACCAACAACCCCGGCGAAACCGAAACCCGCGTGCGCCTGGGGTTCTGATGAACCGCTTTCGTCAACGCCTGTTAAACGCGGATGCCCGGATCTCCCGGGCATTTGCCGAAGAGGTGCCAGCTGTCCTCTCCATTGGCAGTGAGCTGCGTCCTGTCACCGTGATTTTTGAGACGCCGGATGCGCCGGTTGATGTGCAGGGCGGGGGGCAGATTCAGGATCGGGCCCCGGCCTTCAGCGTGATGACCGCCGATATCGCGGGGCTTGAGAAGCACCACGAGGTGGAAATTAACGGTACCGCTTACCGCGTAACGCACGTTGGTGCCGATGAAGAAGGGCGGACCCGCGTCACCCTGGCTTATGGTGCACCGGGCAAACCGCAGCCGGAAATCAACAAGTGGAGCTGATATGGCGCGTGAATCCAGACTGCGACGGGATTTACCCGTCGATATCGATGTGGATGCCATCTGGCGGATTGCGGAGCACATCGGTGCCACCCATAAGCAGTTTCGGGCGGCGTATTCCCGGGCCCTGAAACGTACCGCCGCCACGCTGCGTAAAAAAGCCATGGCAGACCTGAAAGACGGGCTGGCCCCCCGCAGTCTGGATCTGGTCCGCCGTCGTCTGCTTTCCTTTCGTCTTGATCGCTCCTCTCAGTCAAAACTGGATAACTTTCGTCTCTGGTTTGGCCTGAATGCCATCAAGGTAAAAGACCTGAAAGGCCGGATTAACGGGCGGGTAAGGCCACACCATACCCGGCGGGATAAATCCACCGGACGGTTTATTAAGGCGCGGCGCCAGGCGGAGAACGCCGGTTTTACCCCAAAAGGGAGCCTGCTTTCACCGCGCACGTATGAAAACGGTGAAGTGGCACGCTCCCGTCGGGAAAACAGGCGGACAGTGGTCATTCGCGATCCTGACACCCGGCGGACCCGCGAAGCGGAAATTGATATTTATGAGCCGATGCTGAACTACATCGAAGATAACGCCTTTGCAGAGGCGATGGAGATTTTCATGCATCACTTTGAAACCGATCTGCGCGGGCGTGTGAAAGCCCGTATTTCTGTCTGAGGTTAACCATGGCCGAGCCATTGCTGCTGGGGCAGTACCACGATGCTGTCACCGGCGCGCTGAAAAAAATTGACTGGGTGCGCGACGCCGATGCCTATCCGGAAAAAAATGTCCCCCGCTTTACCGGGCTGACAACGCCGGCGGTGTATTTCTCCATTAACGGCTGGGAGCAGGGCGGAGGCAACGAGGGGCAGCTCAACGTTAATTTGTCCTGCGATTTGTTCGTGGTGGTGGATGCGGCCGGCGCGGGTGTCAGCCGGCCGGAAATTTTCCTGCGCACGGCGGCCGCAGATATCACCCAGTGGATTGATGGCCAGCTGTTCGGCCTGACCAGTCTGGAGCCCGCCGTGTTTATCGATGCGTCACGCGATGAGTTTGATCCGCGCATGGATGATTATCTGGTCTGGCGGATTTCCTTCACACAGTCAGCGGCCTTTGGTGCGGATCCGTTTGCGCAGATCAATGCCCCGCTGAATGCCGTCTGGCTCGGTAAGGCGCCGGATATCGGTCGGGCACATGTGGACGATTATCAGCTGATTTACGAGGCGAAACCCGATGAGTGATATTGAGGGCGATTTACAGCGCCGCCTGGCAAACATTGTCCGGCGCGGGGTTATTCATTCCGTTAAGCATGACGGTATACCGAAATGCCGGGTGGATCTGGGCGACATCACCACCACCTGGCTGCCGCTCTGCCAGAGCTTTTCGGGTACTAACCGGGCTGACTCCAATCCGTATGCGGTCGGGGATGCAGTCACGGTACTGTCGGAGGCGGGCGATCTGAATAATGGCCGGGTGTTTCCCGGCTGGAATACCGGCGGTCTGCCGGTGCCGGAGGGCAGCGACAGCGAGCATATAACCCGTTACGGCGACGGTACCGAGATCCGCTATGACCGTGCCGCGCATGCCCTGACCATCACTCTGGCGGAGGGCGGGACCTACAAAATCATCGGAAAAGGTACGCTGGACGGTCCGGTGGAAATTACCGATACCCTGACCGTACAGGGGAAAACGCAGATAAACGCCGACACAAACGTGGCCGGGAATATCGGTGCAACCCAGGAGATTTCGGACGGTACCGGGAAAATGAGCGGGATCCGCGAAACCTACAACCGCCATGATCACAAAGAAAATGGTGACGGCGGTGGTACCACAAATCCCCCCAATCAAAAAATGTGACCTGCCGCGGCAGGTTTTTTTATGCCTGGAGAAAATGAATGGCGAATTTACATGGTGTGGAAACGATCGAACTGACATCCGGTACGGTCGCGGTCACGACGATCCAGACGGCCATTATCGGTCTGGTGGGTACCGCGCCGGATGCCTCAGCTGGGACACCGGCAGCGGGTACCGTCGGGACGCCTATTCTGGATAACGTTGTGGAGTTTGCCGCGACGATCGCCGGCAGGGCGGGCAATGTCCTGTCGGTTGAGGCGGTAGCCGGTGTTCCTGATGCAGAAAATCCCGCCGCAGTGGATACGACGGCTGTGTGGGACGCAACGGCATTAACGCTGACCATCACGCTGGGCTGTGATGACACCGGAAAGCTGACGGCAACTCCGGCAGATGTTGCTGCTGCCGTCGGCACGGTGGCGGATGTGAAGATGACAGCAAAGGGTACCGGCAGCGGTATTGTCACTCCGTTCAGCCTGCAGCTGTCCGGTGGCGAGGATGAGCCGTTCCCGCTGAATACGCCGGTGGCGATTGTCGGTACCACGATGCTTTCCCGTCTCGGCGATAAAGGCACTCTGAAACAGGCGCTGATCGAAATCAACGACCAGCGAAATGCCCTGACTGTGGTGATCCGTGTCGCCGAAGATGCTGACGCGGCAAAACAACGGGCGGCGGTACTGGCCGGGATTGGTGCGCTGTCGTCTGCAAAATCGGTTACGACGTACCAGCCCCGTATCGTGATAGCACCGGGTTTCAGTGAAGATGATGCCGTGGGTAAGGCGCTGGAGACCGTTGCCGGCAAGCTACGCGCAGTGGCGTATGTAGACTGTGAATCCGGTGCCACACAGCAGGAAGTGGTACCGCGTCGTCAGTCCTACGGCATGCGTACTGAGCTGCTGCGCCCGCGCGTTCAGGTCAGCAACGCTGACGGTCAGCTGGTCTACCGTCCGTATTCTGCCTTTGCGGCGGGGCTGCGTGCCCGTATCGACTTTGAGAAGGGCTGGTGGTGGAGCAAATCTAACCAGGACATTAACAATATCCTCGGCGTGGAGCAGATCGACGAGTTCATTCTCGGCGATGAAAACTGCGACGCCAACCAGCTCAACATGCAGAACGTCTCCACCATCATCCGCCGGGCCGGTTTCAAGCACTGGGGCAACCGTCTGTGTGGCACCAACCCGCAGTGGCGCTTCGAATCGGTTCGCCGTACCGCCGACGACATTATCGGCACCATCAACACCTATATGCGCCAGCTGATCGGGCTCGGTGCCATTTTTGGTGGCCGCGCCTGGCTGGATGAGGAGCTTAACACGGCAGAGAGCATGGCGGCGGGCGTGCTGTACATCAACTATGACTTTGGTCCGAAATCGCCGACTGAGCTTATCAGCCTGCGCGTCCGGGTGAATAACAACTATGCGCTTGAGGAGATGCTGGCAGCATGAGCGAGAAAAACACGTTACGCGTCTGGACCTTCTTCCGGCAGGGGATCCGTATTCAGGGCGCGCATGAATTTACGCCGCCGACACTGTCCGTTGTCAAAACCGATCTGCGTACCGGCGCGCAGGATGCCCCCTCTCCCGTGGATGACGGTATGGAGGCCCTGACCTGCCAGCTGAAATTTTACGGGGTGGATGTGGACATGCTGACCGCCTTCGGTTTTGTCAGCGGCAGCCGTCCGCGCTTTACGGCGTATCAGGGCTATCTGGCGAACGGTACCGCGCTGGGCACCATCGAGGAGAGCGAGGGCTTTGTGCAGACCGTCACCCCGGATGCGCGGGGCAAGGACAGCCTGTCGGAAAATGCCGTCACGGTGGATATCGCCGTGAGCTATTACCGCCAGACCAAAGACGGTCGCGAGCTCTTTGCCATTGATACTGAGCGCTTCGTGCGGCGCGTGAATGGTGTGGATGTGTTATCCAGCCTGGCGGCTAAAGTCCGCCTTTAATTAAAAAAACTGACAACGGCCTGCGGGCCGTTTTTTTATGGAGATAAAAATGTCTTTTCCAGGTGAAACCCGCGTTATCAAACTGTATTCCCCCGTCACGCTTGAAAATGGCAGTGCGCTCAACCAGGTGATGCTGCGCGAGCCACTGGTGCGTGACCGCATCGCCTTTTCCAAAGACCACGGCAGTGAAGAAGAAAAAGAAGCGCGCATGATTGCGCTACTGTGCAACCTCAGCGAGCAGGATATCTGGCTGCTGACGGCGGCGGATTATGCGCAGCTGCTGGACGCGTTTAATGTTTTTATGCTCCCGCCCGGGGAGCGTCCGAAAGAGGATTAATCCAGGCGATACGTTTTCTCGGGCGGCGTCTGCATTTTCCCATGACGGAATACCTGAATATGCCGTTCAGCGTGTTTTCTGATTTTCTCACCGACGAAGTGGAGGCGGTAAATCGTGGCCGGATTAGGCCAGAACCTTAAGGCCGTCATTACCTTTGGCGGCAATATCGACAGTTCATGGAGCCGTTCTGCGAACGGCCTGCAAAAGAGCCTGAAGGATGTCGGTAAGCAGTCAGAAAAGCTGACGAAAGACCAGGCGAAGCTGGCAGCGGAAATCAAGCGGGCAAAGCTCGCCGGGCAGAGTCTTGGCGATCTTAAACGTCGTTACAGCGACGTATCCCGTGAAATCCGCAAAACCGTAGCCGAGCAGCAGAAACTGAACCAGCAGATGCAGAAGGCACAGCGGCTGGCGGCATTCAAGGGAGCCGGTAAAGGTCTGTTTCGTCGGGGGCTGGGTATCGCCGGTCAGCTGGGCGGCATGGTGGCGCCAGGGCTGGCGATCGGCGGCGGCGGGGTGGTGGCTTCCGCGCTGGGCACCCTGATTGCCCCGGCGGCCACCAACGCGGAGACGGCCCGGCGAGCCGGCGTGGCGAATAGCTATGGCGTGGATATTCCGACGTTTGATGCCTGGGACACGCTCGCAAAACAGTACGACATGAACGGGGAGAACATCGGCGATCTGTTCGAGGAGTATCTGCATAAGGCGGGGGAGTACAAGCAGAACGGCAAGCAGGGGGCGCTGCAGGACGCGTTTGAAACGCTGGGGTTAAGGCGGGCGATTTTGCCGGGCTCAGCGATATGGCGCAGTTTGAGAAAATCGTTGAGCGTGCGCTCAGCCTGCAGGATGAATCGAAAGCCTCGTTTGCGCTCGATTCCCTGTTTGGCGGTGAGGCCAGCAAAATGCTGATGCTGCTGAAGCAGTCCGGGAAGAGTTACCGCGATCTAATGGACGAGCAGCGCCGGTATAACCTAGTCACGAAAGAGGGCGCAGAAGGTGCAATGGAAGGCAACCGCGCCATTACTAACCTGCAGACCGTGTTCTCTTCTGCAGTGGCGGAAATTTCCGGCCAGCTGGGTAACGAGCTGGCACCGGATGTGCGCCGTCTTACTGATGATCTGGCAGAGTGGTTTAAAGGCGGCGGGATCAAGCGCATTGTCAGTTTCCTGCGTAATGATCTTTATCCGGGCGTGCTGACGTTCGGGCAGGGAATTGTTTTTGTCGGGAAGGTGGCATACGCGCTGGCAAAAAAACTGTCCTGGCTGCTGCCGGATGAGCGAAGCGATCAGCGGGATGTCCTTAAATCGCTGGCCATGACTGGATCGGTCGATATCGCCCGGATGACGGCGCAGCGAAACGGCCAGGGAGAATGGTTTGAACAGCAGCTGAAGGAAAAGCCTGACCTGCCTGACGATGTGAAAAAATCTTATCGGGATACGCGGGGCTTTTTCCGTGATGACGAGGAGACATTCAACACCACCCTCGATAAGTATCTGACCCCGGAGAACAGCGGCGGACTGTTCGGACCGGACGGGTTAGTGAAGCCGGTACAGCAGCCTGTCACACCCGGTACCGGCCCGACGGTATGGGATAATTATCCCCGGACCCTGCTGGCGCCATTACCGCCAGAAACATCCCCGCAGATGGTACCGGGCATAACGGAGCAGGGCAAACCCGGGCAGACTGCCGTACCGCGCACCGTTCCGCTTCCAGGTAATGCTGACGACGGCCGGGGGAATGCCAGCATGGATGCGGAAGGCCGCTGGGATATGTTGTTGCAGAAACTGGATGCAGCGGACGCCGCACCCGCACCACGGCAACTGACAGACAACCGCCGGTTCGAATACCGGTTTGAAATTCACGGCGCACCGGGGCAGGACGAGCGGGGGATTGCTGACGAGGTGGAAGCTGTGACGAAAAGCAGCCCGGCTTTTACGGGTGACAGCAGCATGCTGGACGGAGGGCAAATCTGGTGAGTGAAATCATTCCTGTCTTTGAAGACTTCGGGCAGGCAGGGGCCAGCGCGGCGCGTGGTGCACAGGCCGCCCGGGTGATGATGATGCTGGGCGATTTCGCCTTTTCCATCGATACCACGGCCTATAACCAGCTGACCCGTGAGGCCAGCTGGCGATGGAGCGAGCAGGAGCGTATCGGCAAACAGGACCTGCTGCAGTATACCGGCAAGCCAGGGAGAACCGTCCGGCTTGAAGGTGAATCGCATGCCTTCTTCCGTAAGGGGGTGGATGCCGTTAACGATCTCTACGATCTCGCCGACCAGAACAAGCCACAGCAGTTGGTCAGCGGTGAAGGGGATGTGCTGGGCTGGTGGGTGGTGATCGACTTCTCCGACACGACAAACCGTTTCCTGCCCGGTGGCGGCCACCGAAATAAAAACTGGACGATGACGCTGAAACATTATGCCGACGACATATCAAACCCGTGACGGTGATGTGCTGGATGCTGTCTGCGCGTTGCATTACGGCACGGAAAACCTGTCTTATATCGTGACACAAGTGCTTGAAGCGAATCCGGGGCTGGCTGATGCCGGCGCGGTTTACCCGTCAGGTCTCTTTATCACCCTGCCGGATCTGGCACCGCCGGTTCAGGACTCCGCCTTCAGCCTGTGGGATTAATATGACTGAACAGATTGTGAAACCGGAATACGCGCCGGCGTTCAGCGTCAGCGCGGAGGGAAAGGATATCACCCGCGCGCTGCAGCAGAGCCTGGCAGAGATGACGCTGACCGATTACGGTGGCGCCACGGCAAAAGCGGATGAGCTGAAAATCACGTTACTTTCAGAAACCCTCCCTTTACCGACAAAAGGCGCGCGGTTACGCGTGGCGCTGGGCTTCAACGACCAGTTAGTGGATAAGGGCTGGTTCGTGGTCTCCGGCGTCGGCAGCAGTGGTCCGCCACGACGTGTGGAAATTTATGCCACGGCCGCGCCCATGAACGCGCAGAAACAGCCCGGTGATGTGCTGAGCCAGAAGACCCGAAGCTGGGATAATCTGCGACTGGCGGATCTGGTTAAAACCGTGGCCACCGAAAACGGTCTGGTACCGAAAGTGGCCACGGAGCTTGCGAATATCCATATTGACCATGTTGATCAGGTGGCGGAGTCTGACGCCAACCTGCTGACCCGACTGGCCCGGACCTGGAATGCCGTCAGTAAACCCTCTGGCGGATACTGGCTTTTTCTCCGGCAGGGCGCAACGGCTAACGCCTCAGGTGAGCAGACCGGGGAACTGGTTATCACCCCGGAGGAAGTCTCAAACTGGTCATACAGTGAGGGCGAGCGGGGGAGTTCGACGGGTAAAGCCACCGGCAGCAGCGGTAAGTCATCGGGCAAAATCGGTGTGCGTTATTATGATGAAGCGGACGGGAAGACCAAAACCACCACGGTTGACCATGACGGCCCCTCGATGGCGAATCCCTATACCCAGCCCGCAAAGGCCACTGCTGACCAGCAGGCCAAATCGAAAAAAACGCAGGCCCGGCGCAATGAGCAGAAAATGACGGTGACAGGACCGTGCCGCCGGAAGCATGTCCCGCTCACAGCAGAATCCGGCGTCTCCACTTCCGGCTTTGGCGAGCGGGAAGATCGTTCCTGGGTGGTGGAATAGCTGGTCTATTCCCTGACGCCTGCCGGGTTCAGCTACACGTACAACCTGGTGGTGGATATCCGCAAGCCTGCGAAATCCTCAAAAAAATCCGGCAGCAAGGATAAAACCGGCCCGGATTATTTCGGTTAACTCTCCGCCACCTGGCGATCCTCATACGGAAAAACATTATGAACGGTGTAAACAACCGGACCGGTAAACGCCTGTCCGGCAGCGATCATTTGCGCCAGTCCGTCAGCGACATCCTCTCCACACCGCTCGGCAGTCGCGTTCTGGTGCGTGATTACGGCAGTGACCTGTTTTCGCTGGTGGACAACCCTCGCGACGATCTCACCCGACTACGGATTATCGCGGCCACGGCTTCAGCGCTGGCACGCTGGGAGCCCCGGTTGCGGGTTACGCGTGTGATGGTTACTTTCCCGGCCGATGAAACAGGGTGTGTCGTCGATATCGAGGGGATCAACAAAGAGAATAATCTTCCCGTCAGCACCGGAGGCATACAGATTTATGGCAAGTAGTTACGACGTAATTAACCTGTCCGCGCTGGCGGTACCGGATGCCATTGTGGTACCGGATGCCGCCGATATTTTTACCCGCTGGCTGGCGCGCCTGCGCGAACTGGATCCGGAGTTCGACGCCCTGGTCGAATCTGACCCGGCGTATAAACAGGGGGAGATCAACGCATACCAGTTGACGCTGGCGTTTCAGCGTGTCAACGACGCGGTAAGGGCTGTTTTCCTTGCCAGCGCCAGAGGAGCCGATCTCGACCAGCTGGGCGCGGCCTTCAACGTTTCCCGCCTGGTGATTGTCCCCGGCGATCCGAATGCGGTACCACCCGTCGAACCTGTCTATGAAAATGATGACGCTTTTCGCGAACGCATCCAGCTTTCGTGGGCGCAGCTGAACACTGCCGGCGCGCGTAACGCGTACCGCTTTCATGCCAAATCGGCCGATAACGATGTGCTTGACGCGGATGCCTACGGGCCGGAGACGCATAACCGACCCGGTGAAGTGGATGTGTATGTGCTGTCGCGAACGGGCAACGGTCAGGCGGGCCTGATTCTTATCGAAACCGTGATGAACAAACTGAGTGCCGATGAAGTCAGGCCGCTGACCGATTATGTGAGCGTGAAAAGTGCCACTGTGGCCAGCTATGCCGTCACGGCTGAACTCGATATTCCTGACGGGCCGGATGCGCAGACGGTGCTGGAGAATGCCATCAGCACGCTGACGAGCTATACCCAGCTTTCCCATCGTATTAACGCCATCGTACCGCTTTCAGCGATTTACTCAGCGCTACAGCAGCCCGGCGTATCCCGGGTCAAATTGATCAGCCCGACGGCCGATCTGGAAGCGGCTGCCGGGCAGGCGCCGTGGTGCAGCGCGATAAACGTCACGCGCAAAGGAGGCACCAGTGGATAAATTTCGATCTCTCCTTCCCCCTTCAGCCATTCATCCGGAGCGGGCGCTGGAGCAGGCCGGCACGGAGCAGATCACCGGGCTGGATACGGACATGGTCCGGAAGGTGAAAAACCCTGATACCTGCCCTGCACATCTGCTGCCCTGGCTCGCCTGGGAATTTGCGGTGGATTCATGGGAAGACGCCTGGACGGAGGAAGAAAAACGGCAGGTGATTAAGGATGCCGCGTACGTCCATCAGCACCGCGGTACCGCCGGCGCGGTCAGACGGTCACTGAGTGCCGTCAGTCTGCCGACGACCGTCGTGGAGTGGAGGGAGGATGAGCCCCGCAAGCCCCCGTATACCTTCCGGGTGGAGGTCTACAGCCTCCAGGCAATTGATGAGGCGCTGTATCAGCGCATACGCCGTCAGGTGGATAAAGCCAAAAACCTGCGCAGCCTGCTGACCACCATTGATGTGATCGCCGATCTGGGCGCGAAGGGAACCTATTACACGGGCGGTGCTGTCACCGCCTGGATTGATGTTGATATTGAGGCAGGAGTTTAGCCATGGCTGAGAAGTATTACAGCATTCTGACCAACCGGGGCAAGGAGCTGGAGGCGCAGTCCTCTGCGACCGGGAAGCCCGTCATTATTAAAGATTTTGCGGTGGGCGACGGGAACGGCCAGCCCGTTAAGCCGGATCCGGCACAGACGAAACTGGTCCGTGAAGTCTATCGCAACGCGATATCGGCGCTGCAGGTTTCGCCAGACCAGACGAACCAGTTTATTGCTCAGCTGGTGTTAGCGACAGGTTTAGGCGGGTTTGTGGTGAGGGAGGTTGGCCTGCTGACCGATTCAGGGGAACTGTATTCCGTTGCGAACTGTGCGGCCATCGAGAAACCGGAAAACGGTGTCAGCGTCAACCTGCAATACCGCCTTGCGGTCTCTGAAACTGCGAGCATTGAGCTGAAGGTGGCAACCGGCGATGGCCTGTTTCTGCGACAGGATGCGAACCTGAGCGATGTGAAGGATGTTGTTAAGTCACGAAAAAGCCTGGGCCTGAAGGGGGCTGCCGTACTGGACGTGGGGAAAGTTGCCAATACTGTTGCGGCAGGCGATGACACGCGAATTGTTAATGCTCTGCAGAAAAATAACAACCTGTCTGACCTAGCAGATAAAGTGCTGGCGCGCGCTAACCTGCAGTTAAAAACAGCCGCTGTGGCTGACATCCAGACATCAAAAGATGATGTCACCGTCGGACGTGTTCTGGTCAATGGTAGCGCACTGGCTTTGCGGACAGTGCTGGCGGGGGCGGGGAGGCCAGTTACTGACTTTGATGACCTTCCTGGAAATTCGGTGAGTTTTGGATATTCCGATGCAACAAATTCCCCCGGATTTACTGGTTCTGTAATAGATTATTCCGGTACCAATGGAGGGTACAGGGTTCAAATTGCAGCCCAATATAACGGCAACGGGAACCACATTGCATTTCGCACACGCAACGGCGATGCGGTTGGGGCATGGAATCCATGGGGAGAGCTTTACCACACACGGAATAAACCGACTGCCGGAGATGTTGGCGCGGTTGCCAAAACGGGCGACACTATGACTGGAGCGTTAACGGTTCCGGGAGTCAGTAACACTGGGGATTACTTTCTGCGTAACCTCGTAAACCGCCATATTCGTTTTGAGTACCTCAAAAATGATGGCACTTGGGTTACTGACGGCTACATCTATAAAGATGGTGTTGATTCCCCAAATCGCCGCCCCGGCGTCAGAATTAATTGCGCGACACCTGATAAAGACAAAGGGAATACCACTAATTCAGGGGAATGGGTGTTTGGTGAGGATGGAAACCTGACTTGTCCAAAACAGGTTGTTCCAGGTAGCTATGCCAACTTTGACGCCCGCTATCAGGCCAAAGGAAACTACACCCCTGCCGGTCAGGCTTACACCAAAGCTGAGAGTGATGGTAAATATCAGTTAAAGGGGAATTATGCGTTAGTCGGTGCATCTTATACGAAAGCTGAGACTGATGCGCGCTATGGTGTTGTAAATGCCATGAGACGTGGTGGTCAGCAGCTTCGAAATCCCACTGATGCATTTTTTGGTAACTGGGAATCACCTGCTGGTTGTGTTGTGACGGGTATAACGATGGAAAACAGAAGTGACGGACGCAAACTAGGCGTTTATTACCGCCAGATGCAATATCTCAATAAGCAAACTGGTGCCTGGGTAAACGTAGGAGATTAATTATGGATAAGTTCATTAACCCAACCATTTACAGATATGAGCATGTGGAAATTGATGGAATGATGCGGACTGGCCTGTATTTCCAGGACATCCACGGACGGGACTGGTATGAAACCCTTCGTTCCTGGAAAGGTGCTATCTCGCTAGATGATGATGGAATTGTTATTGCATATGAAACAGATGTGTCATATATGGGTATACAAGAAGGCCGCGATGTTTATGAAGTAGACCCTTCAAGCGTGCCTGCCAATGTGTTGGGGAATTTTAAGTTTTCTGAGGGCGCTTTTATTGATATCCGCCCAGGTGATAATGAAGTTGCGGAGCGAAAGAAAAGTGAATTGATGAGGGCTGCGGATAGTGCAACTGCCCCCCTTCAGGATGCTGTTGATTTAGGTATTGCAACAAGTGAAGAAAAAGAATCGTTACTAGCATGGAAAAAATATCGGGTGCTCCTCAATCGGATTGATGTTAAAGAAGCACCGGAAATAGATTGGCCCGAAATCCCGAAATAAAATTGATTATTTTAACCTAATAACCTGTTTCTTCTCAGTAAAAACAACTGTGTTGTCGGGGATATCTTTATTTATAAAGCTCATGGCCCCAATTGACACATTATCCCCAATGGTTAGGTTATGACCAATTATGCATGTGCCGGTGCCGATCTCAACATTATCACCGATTCTTATAATTGGATCACTAAAATGCTCACCAACTCCGCCACCAATGCCGATAGTGCAGTTGTGGCGGATTTTAAAATTACTGCCAATTACAGAAGAACCGTTTATCGCTACTGATAAAAAATGAGTTACAACAAGCCCGGGTTTGATTGTTGCGGCTAGTTGAATTTCTGTGTTATATTTTTGAATTAATTTTCTGTTGATATGTCGGGCCATATTTTTCTTAAATGAACCGCCGCTTTGGAAGAGGTAAGATGCAATTCTCCACCAGAAATTAAAGCGTCTATCCGGGCATTTGTATGCTTTATGTAGCACTTTAAACCATGAAAACGATTTGTTGTTCATTATGACTTCTTGGCGAAGGCATTCATGTAGGTGATTTTTTAAGATTTTCTTATTCATCTATGAAAGCTCTTTTTTATGTGAGTCTTGTTATGTTTGGGGTTGAAGTCCTGTTGCATAAAACAACAGGACTTTAATATAAGATGGTTATCGATGTAACAACCGACTGCAAAGCATCTTATCAACGCGAGGCCAACGTCCTTACACTGGTCATAGAATGAAGTCTTTATATTTGTTCTTGTTGTCAACAAGATACTCAGGGAACTCTGGTGTTTTAAGGTCCTGTTGGATTAGTTTTCTATCTCGCCCCCAGATATCTTCAGCATTTTTTAAAACTTTCATGATATGTTCAGGGTTGTTAAAGTCAGGTGTATTATATTCTTGATGCGAGATGGTAGACATCTTTTCAGAGATGCGTTCAGGAGTCATTACCCATGAAAAGTGCCAGCCACCATTATCGATAACTTTATTGTTGAATTTGAACCAATTCCACTTGAACCATGACCATTTTTTAGATAGGCGGTTACGCTTGATGTTTCTGAATGTCTCTGGTTCACCATCAAAAAACTCCAACAGGTTCTTATATGTTGTAGCCCTTGGAAGTGTGCACTTACGGGGAGTACCATCTTTGTTGAACACTTGCATGTTGAACTGATAGTTATAAAAATTTTGATGGATGGTAGTGCACAAATGACGTGGATTAATTTTTTTTATCGCTTCTGGCTTAAAAATTTCATCAACGTCAGAAACAATAATTATATCGTCAGGCTTTGCATCTACCAGACCTTGCATAATGCTATTACGGTGGCTCGCTTCTACTTCCCATGGATCAACTTCATAATCAGGGCTGTATTTTGTTCCTGGTAATTTCGTCGGTTCAGTGTCGTTTACAACATAGATAATTTTATCAGCGAACGCCTTGAATTTATCAATATTGAAATTGAGTGGTTTGGGGCGACCCGTGAAAGTGTACTTTGATTCAACAATAACAAATTTATCTACAACATTAGCCAACGTGTGTAGTCGGATGTCTAGCAACATATCTTCATCGTAGTAGAGAAAGCAGTCATAAATCATTATGGAAATCCTTAAAATAGCGCCCAAATCACGCGTTTTCCTGGCTCTGTCGCCTGTCAGTAATTACTTAATGCTACCTGAGCAGCCTCGTTATATGCAATAGCGGGCTGCCCTGTGTGGTTAAGGTTGCATCCACCGATCACGCGCTTGCCGTGTTATGGAGATCATTTTCTGTATCTCGCCGAGCATGAATTTTTCCGCTTCATCGCACGGCATTACCACATAGCCGGAACGGATCACATGTTCCAGGCACGAATCGGGGTTCATAACCACTTCGCCAGGCATAAGAGGGTGACAGGCCACGGGCAGAACGTTTTCGAAGTAGGTGATTACTGCGTAATTACCCTGATGAGTGGGGCTGGAAGTTTGCTGTTTTAACTTTCTTTCACACTCTATGAAGTAGCGGCGAATCTCTCTGCCTTTATCGTTCCGTTCTACCATAGCCAGTTCTTTGGCGGTGTCGAGTGTGAGATGGTAATCCTTCCGGTTGTGGCCACCTCGTCCAGAATTTTGCTTTCCAGGATTGGAAAGCAAAACGTAGTCTTGATTTTCAATGAGGCCATAATCGGCAATGCGATCTTTTATCCAGGCTGCAAAAACTTTTCCGACTGATAAGAACGCATGGAGATCGCGCGCACCACAGAGAAGGGTAGTTTCATTGCAAATCTTGCCGTTAAAGAGGGGGATAAGTTGAGTGGTCATAGTGACGCCCTCATTTGGTTTCATGATTAATCACCACCGCTGACGCCAATCAGTTAGGTGGTGAACTGTGCAGGGTTGGCGTAACCGGAGAAACCAACCGGCGCGGATTGCTCCGCCCCCACACAGCCCACCATAATGCGAAGATGTGACTATGCAAACGACAATCAAAAACACGCTTGCGGTGTGTTGTTGTCGCGGTCTCTATCCAGGACGCCAATCCCGACACCAGATTTTGCTGGTGCAGGTCGAGTATTGGAAAAAATCATTTTTATGTCAACGTCGGTCAAAAAATCATTCTCCAAACCTAGGCGTAAGTGCATGATAATGCTTACGTTCACGCAACGTAAAATGCATCAAAAAACAGACTGAAAATGGATTTATCTTTTTGAATTAAAAGGGAAAGTTATTCTTTTCTTGTTTCTTTGAACTCAGAAGGTTTAAAGCTGAAAAGAGACCAAATCATACGCTTACGGCAAGGTTTGAAAAGCCATTCACGCCGAAAATATCGATGGGATCAATTTTGGCGTAACGCTTAAGTGATAGCGGGAATATAAGAGGAAGACCGTCTGGCTGAGTCGCCAGACGGTGGAAGGGTCATGCTTTACGCGTTGCGGCTTTCATCGCCGTAACAAATGCTTTGAGTTCAGTCAGCATCTGCTCGGGCTTGTCCACGTTCTTCTCAATGATTTTGACGATAGCAGAGCCGGAGATCGCGCCTGCCGCTTTTGCGTCAATTGCCGCCGTAACCTGATCCGGGGATGAAATCCCGAATCCCTGCAGCGGAGGTGCTGCGTGGTATTCAGCCAGTTTTTCTACCAGATGGTGCAGCGGCAGCGCGGCTTTGTTCTCTGCACCCGTCACGCCCGCGCGGGAGAGCAGGTAGGTGTAACCCCGGCCGTAAGAGGCAATCTGGCGCAGCAGTTCGTCATCCGCGTTTGGCGGGCAGATGAAAATCGGCGCTACGTTGTGACGCATAGCCGCCTGGCGGAATGGTGCAGACTCTTCAACCGGGACGTCGGCCACCAGCACGGAGTCAACGCCGACCCGCGCGCACTCGGCATAAAATTCGTCGATTCCGCGGTTAAAGACCAGGTTGGCATACATCAGCAGGCCAATCGGAATGGTCGGGTGCTTCTGGCGGATCGCGGCCAGCATCTCAAAACACTGCGTTGGAGTCACACCCGCGGCAAAGGCACGCAGGGTGGCGTTTTGAATGGTCGGGCCATCCGCCAGAGGATCAGAGAACGGGATCCCCAGCTCCAGCGCATCGGCACCGGCTTCTATCAGGGCGTCGATAATTTTTAGCGACTGCTCCGGGCCCGGATCGCCCAGGGTGACGAAGGGAACGAACGCGCCTTCCTGGCGGGATTTCAGTTGTGCAAATGCGTTATCGTAGCGTTCCATCAGATTTCCCCTCGTGCTTTCAGAATATCGTGAACGGTGAAGATATCTTTGTCACCGCGACCGGAAAGGTTAACGACCAGCAGTTGCTCTTTTTCCGGATTTGCTTTCATCATTTTCAGCGCGTGCGCCAGGGCATGCGAGGACTCCAGCGCCGGGATGATCCCTTCGTTACGACACAGCGTCTTAAACGCGTCCAGCGCTTCGTCATCGGTAATGGAGACGTAGTCCGCGCGTCCGGTGCTATTCAGGAACGCATGCTGTGGCCCGACGGACGGGAAGTCCAGACCGGCAGAAATAGAGTACGACTCTTCAATCTGGCCCTCATCGGTCTGCATCATCGGCGCTTTCATGCCGAAGTAGATCCCCACGCGGCCATGTTTCAGCGGTGCGCCGTGCTCACCGGTTTCAATCCCGTGACCAGCAGGCTCCACGCCAATCAGACCAACACGGGTTTCGTCGATAAAATCAGCGAACATCCCGATAGCGTTTGATCCCCCGCCCACGCAGGCGATCACCGCATCCGGCAGACGACCTTCTTTTTCAAGGATCTGGGCTTTGGTCTCTTCACCAATCATGCGCTGGAATTCACGCACGATAGTCGGGAACGGGTGTGGGCCAGCGGCCGTGCCAAGCATGTAGTGCGCGGTTTCATAGCTGCCAGACCAGTCGCGCAGCGCTTCGTTACAGGCATCTTTCAGCGTGGCTGAACCACTGTGCACCGGGATCACTTCTGCACCCATCAGACGCATACGGAACACGTTTGGAGACTGACGCTCAACGTCTTTCGCTCCCATATAGATGCGGCATTTCAGGCCGAGCAGGGCGCTGGCCAGTGCCGATGCCACACCGTGTTGACCCGCACCGGTTTCGGCGATGATCTCGGTTTTGCCCATCCGTTTTGCCAGCAGCGCCTGTCCTAACACCTGGTTGGTTTTATGCGCGCCACCGTGCAGCAGGTCTTCACGCTTGAGGTACAGCGTGGTTTTGGTGCCAGCGGTCAGGTTACGGCATTTGGTCAACGCCGTTGGACGTCCCGCGTAGTTTTTCAGCAGGTCAGTAAATTCAGCCTGAAACGCTGGGTCTTTCTGTGCGCTCACAAACGCTTCTTCAAGCTGGCGCAGCGCGGGCATCAGGATCTGCGGAACGTACATTCCACCGAACTCACCAAAATACGGGTTTAGTAATGTCGTCATTTTTTCTTCCTTAATATGCACGCAGAGTTTTGAATACCGAGGCCAGCTTACTGGCATCTTTGATGCCCGGTTGCGACTCTACGCCTGAATTGAAATCGAGGCCTGCGCAGCCGGTTTTGGCTGCTTCCACACAGTTATCCGGGCTAAGTCCACCCGCCAGCAGGACATTGTCCAGCACTTCACCGTTCAGCAGTGACCAGTCAAAACGCTGGCCTGTACCGCCCTGGCCGTTATCGAGCACGTATTTATCAACATGATTCAGGTTACGCGCGGGGAGGACACTGCCGACGCTCTGCGCTTTCCAGATCTGAACCTGAGGAGCCAGCACGGCACGCAGGGCATCGATGTACGCCTGATCTTCATCACCGTGCAACTGTACTGCGCTCAGGGATAACGCTTCGGCTTTTGCCGCCACGTCAGCAATATCAGCGTTACGGAAGACGCCCACATAGCTGAGTGGGGCGGCCGCGATCACCTTGCGTGCCTGCTCATCGCTCACCGCACGCGGTGAGGAGTCCACAAAGATCAGCCCGCCGTAAATAGCCCCCGCCTCATAGGCGGCCTGGGCATCCTGTTCGCGGGTTAAGCCGCACACTTTGTTTTCACCCAACAACACGCGACGCACTGCGGCATTGAGATCGTCATGTGCCATCATCGCGGAGCCAATCAGGAAACCGTTGGCGAAGTGGCTCAGTTCGCGCACCTGGGCGTAGCTGTTGATCCCGGATTCACTGATAACGGTCACGCCAGAACCCAGACGCGGTGCCAGCTGGCGCGTACGGTTCAGGTCAATTGACAGATCGCGCAGATCGCGGTTGTTAATCCCGACCACTTTCGCCTGCAGTGCAATGGCTCGCTCCAGCTCTTCTTCGTTGCTCACCTCGGTCAGCACGCCCATGTTGAGGCTGTGCGCCACCGCAGCCAGCTGGCGATACTGCTCATCGTCGAGCACTGAGAGCATCAGCAGGCAGGCGTCAGCCTGGTAAAAACGCGCCAGCCAGATCTGGTACGGGTCGATAATAAAGTCTTTGCACAGAATCGGTTGCGGCGCGATGCCGCTGACCACAGGCAGAAAATCAAAGCTGCCCTGGAAATATTTCTCATCCGTCAGCACGGAGATCGCGGACGCATGATGCTTATAAATGCCGGCAATACGCGCCGGATCGAAATCCTCGCGGATAACGCCTTTCGATGGGGACGCTTTTTTGCACTCAAGAATAAATGCGGTGCGCGCGCCCTGCAGGGCATCATAGAAACGACGGCTGCTTGGGACGACGTCGTTCTGAAAACTGGCAAGCGGTTGCTGCGCTTTGCGGGCTTCCACCCAGATGGCCTTATCGGCAACGATTTTCGCTAAAACGGTCTGCATTCTTTACCCTCTTGCCGCAAGTGCGGTAACGCGATCGTAAGCTGCACCAGAGCGCAGTACGTCCAGAACTTTTTGTGCGTTGGCTTTGAGGTCCTCCTCGCCGTGCAATCGCATCAGCATGGCGACGTTGGCTGCCACGGCAGCCTCATGGGCGACCTCTCCCTTACCTTGTAATAAGCGCGTGAGAATGTCACGGTTTTCTTCTGGCGTGCCGCCTGCCAGTGCCTCCTGGTGATATGGCGTTAAACCAAAGTCAGCGGCTTCAAGCTGGTAGCTCAGGATCTCGCCGTCGCGCAGTTCCGCGACCAGGGTTGGCGCGTGAAGCGACACTTCATCCATCCCCCCGCTGTGAACCACTGCCGCGCGCTGATAACCGAGCACGCGCAGGGTTTCTGCAATCGGCAGGACCAGCTCCGGGCTGTAAACGCCGATCAGTGCCAGCGGCGGATGAGCCGGGTTGATCAGTGGCCCCAGCACGTTAAACAGCGTGCGCGTTTTAAGCTGCTGGCGAACCGGCATCGCGTGGCGGAAACCAGTGTGATACTTCGGCGCAAACAGGAAGCAGACGCCCAAATCGTCCAGCGCTTCACGGGAGCGTTCGGCGTTCATATCCAGGTTAATACCGAAGGCAGCCAGCAAATCGGATGACCCCGAGCGGCTGGAGACGCTGCGGTTACCGTGTTTTGCCACTTTCAGGCCACACGCTGCGGCCACGAAGGCGCTGGCGGTGGAGATATTGATGCTGTTGCTGCCATCTCCCCCGGTGCCGACGATATCCGCGAACTGATAATCCGGGCGTGGGAAGGGGGCGGCATTTTCCAGCAGGGCCGTGGCGGCACCGGCAATTTCTTGCGGGCTTTCGCCGCGCACTTTCATGCTTACCAGCGCGGCCGCCAGCTGTTCAGGTTTCAGCTCACCGCGAACCACGGCGGAGAAGAGCTGGTGGCTCTCCTGCTGGCTCAGGGTCTGCGCCTGATACAGTTTTTCAAGAATCGGTTGCAGCGTGTTGGTCTGCTCCAGTTTCTGCAACGCCCAGTCCAGCGTCTGCTCCAGCAGACGCGCGCCGTGGGTCGTGAGAATCGACTCCGGATGGAACTGCATGCCGCAGACGCGATCCGCATCGTGGCGCACGGCCATCACCATCCCTTCAAACGAGGCGTTAATGGTCAGGCCGGCAGGGATGTTACTGCCTACCAGCGAGTGGTAACGCGCAACCGGCAGTGGATTCGGCAGCCCGGCAAACATCGCCTGGCCGTCATGTTCAATGCTGGAGGCTTTGCCGTGCAGAATTTCGCCTGCCTGACCCACGTAGCCGCCATAGGCTTCCACTATCGCCTGGTGACCCAGGCAGATGCCGATAATCGGCAGTTTACCGCGCATACGGGTCAGCAGCTCCGGCATACAGCCTGCTTCGCTGGGGGCGCCGGGGCCAGGGGAGAGCATCAGCACCGGGTTTTGCATGGTTGCAAGACGGTCTATCAGCGTCTGTGCCGGAACATGGTTACGATAGATAACGACGTTATGACCATTCGCACGCAGCTGATCTGCCAGGTTATAGGTAAAAGAGTCGATGTTATCGAGCAGCAGAATGTCAGCCATCAGAAAATCTCCTGTGCGTGATGTGCGGTAGCAATGGCGCGCAATACCGCGCGGGCTTTACTGCGGGTTTCGTCAGCTTCAGACTGCGGAACAGAATCAAGAACAATGCCTGCGCCCGCCTGCACGGTGGCGATACCGTCTTCGACGTAGGCGGAGCGGATCACAATGCAGGTATCCAGATCGCCGTGGGCGGTGAAATATCCCACTGCACCGCCGTAGCTTCCGCGACGGCGTCCTTCAGCTGCAGCAATCAGTTGCATAGCACGGACTTTCGGCGCGCCGCTCAGCGTACCCATGTTCATACAGGCGCGGTAGGCGTGGAGCACGTCGAGGTCGCTGCGCAGTTCGCCCACCACGCGGGACACCAGATGCATGACAAACGAGTAACGATCAACTTTGGTTAAATCCGCCACGTAGCGGCTCCCTGGGGTACAAATGCGTGCCAGGTCGTTACGGGCCAGGTCAACCAGCATCAGATGCTCGGAGAGCTCTTTATGGTCGGTACGCATCTCCAGCTCGATACGGCTGTCGAGATCGCGATCCAGTGTTCCATCGGCGCGACGGCCGCGTGGACGGGTTCCGGCAATCGGGTAGATCTCAATCTGGCGGCTGGTGGCGTCATATTTCAGTGAGCTTTCTGGCGACGCACCAAACAGGGTGAAATCGTTGTCCTGCATAAAGAACATGTACGGGCTTGGGTTGCTCTTTTTCAACACCTCATAGGCCGCCAGCGGCGACGGGCAGGGCAGAGAGAAACGACGGGACGGAACCACCTGGAAAATTTCTCCGGCGCGAATCGCTTTTTGCATCTGGCGAACCACGGCACCGTACTGATCGTCGCTCTGATTAACATCGCAGGTCATCTTCTCGACGCGCTGTACAGGCAACTCAGGCGGCGCTTCAGTCATTTTCAGCTGTAACTGCGCAATACGCTGCTCAAGACGTTTTTTCTCCGTTGCTGATGGCGTGAAGAGGCTTGCCTGAATACGGGTGTATTTTTTCTGGTGGTCGATCACCAGTAAGGTTTCGGCCAGATAGAAGCAGTAGTCCGGGCAGCGGTTACCCTGTTCGATCTCCCGTAAATCTTCGAAGCCGGCTACCAGGTCGTAGGCAAACAGCCCGCCGAAGAACATTGCTTCGCGTTCGTCTTCCGGCACGGTGACCAGATTTTGCAGCAGGCGGAAGGCATCAAAAACGGAAAGAGAGCAAAGGCGCGCGTCTTCGTCCAGCAACTGGCTCACCGGCGGGAAGTGCAGAACCCGCATTTCCGGATGGTGTTCATTCTGGATACCAGCAGGCAGGCTCGCATCCAGCAATGGCAGCAGGGCCGCACCGTTGTCTGACAACGCCCTGATAGTGACAGTGTCACCTAGCGCGGTAATGCGCAGTGCGCTGTCGACCAACAGCAGGCTCTTGAGATCGTCTTTGCTGTCGATATCAGCGGACTCCAGCAACAACGTGGCTGGACGCGCACCGCAGACCTGATGAAACAGCGCGGTTGGGTTGTGGCGATAGGCCGCCTCGCTGGTCAGCAATTCGAGGTGTGGTTTGGCTGTTTGCATTATGTTGTTCTCATTTATTCTGTTCAAAAAAAAGCCCGCTGGTGAGCGGGCGGGTATCTGTTTGCTGTACGCAGACGTGTGACACTGCCCGAAAGTCAGGAAGTGCGCCACCAACCGTGCAGAGTAAAATGTGCAGTCATTTTCAGATACCTTTCTCGTGTGAACTTGCGTACTAGTTAACTAGTTCGATGGCGTGTTGTCAACCCTTGATTTCAGAATTTCGTGGCAAGTCGGTATCATGGGCTTTTAAGATGTCTTTAACCTGTGACGGGAAGTGCTTTGAGCGATACCACCTACGCCGTAATTTATGATTTACACAGCCATACCCAGGCTTCTGATGGTCTGCTGACGCCCGAAGCGTTGGTTCATCGTGCCGTTGAGATGCGTGTCGGCACGCTAGCCATAACCGATCACGATACAACCGATGCGATTCCGGCTGCGCGCGCTGAGATTGCCCGCAGCGGTCTGGCGCTCAATCTGGTTCCCGGCGTCGAGATATCGACCGTCTGGGAGAATCACGAAATTCATATTGTTGGCCTGAATATCGATATAGACCATCCGGTAATGTGTGCGTTTTTGCAAGAACAAAAAACGCGCCGCAACCAGCGTGCAGCAATGATCGGTGAGCGTCTTGAAAAGGCGCATATTCCGGGCGCACTTGAAGGTGCGCAAAAGCTGGCGAACGGTGGAGCGGTGACGCGCGGCCATTTTGCCCGTTTTCTGGTGGACGCGGGCAAGGCGACGACGATAGCGGATGTCTTTAAACGCTATCTGGCTCGCGGGAAAACCGGATACGTTCCGCCACAGTGGTGTACAATAAAACAAGCTATTGATGTGATTCATCATTCTGGCGGTAAGGCCGTGCTGGCCCATCCGGGGCGGTATAATCTTTCTGCTAAATGGCTGAAAAGACTGCTGGCGCATTTTGCCGAATGCGGTGGCGAGGCGATGGAAGTCGCCCAGTGTCAGCAGGCGCCCAACGAGCGTTCGCAGCTTGCGACCTACGCGCGTCAGTTCGGTTTGCTGGCGTCACAAGGTTCAGATTTTCATCAGCCCTGTGCGTGGATCGAGCTGGGACGTAAGCTCTGGCTACCCGCAGGCGTCGATCCTGTCTGGCAGCTCTGGGAACAGCCACAGCAACTTGAAGAGAGGGAAGTATGAGTCAGTTTTTCTATATTCATCCGGATAACCCGCAGCCGCGTCTGATTAATCAGGCCGTGGAGATCGTGCGAAAAGGTGGCGTTATCGTCTACCCGACCGATTCGGGTTACGCTCTGGGCTGCAAGATTGAAGATAAAGGGGCGATGGAGCGTATTTGCCGCATTCGCCAGTTGCCGGACGGCCACAACTTTACCCTGATGTGTCGCGACCTGTCCGAATTGTCGACCTATGCTTATGTTGATAACGTGGCATTTCGTCTGATTAAAAATAACACGCCGGGCAACTACACCTTCATCCTGAAAGGGACGAAGGAAGTTCCACGCCGTCTGTTGCAGGAAAAGCGCAAAACCATCGGGATGCGCGTACCCTCTAACCCAATTGCCCAGGCCTTGCTGGAAACCCTTGGCGAGCCGATGCTCTCGACCTCGCTGATGCTGCCCGGCAGTGAATTCACCGAGTCCGATCCGGAAGAGATTAAAGATCGTCTGGAGAAGGTGGTTGAACTGATTATTCACGGTGGCTATCTTGGCCAACAGCCGACCACAGTGGTCGACTTAACTGAAGATGCACCGGAAGTGATTCGTGAAGGTGTGGGTGATGTTAAGCCTTTCTTGTAAGGGTGTAAGCAGCTATACTACGCGGCCATCAAATCGGGGCATGGCCCTGGTTTGACCTGATTCGACGCCTGTGAAGGCGACACCTGAGGAAGCTCAATGAGCGAGAAGTTACAGAAAGTGCTGGCGCGTGCCGGCCACGGCTCACGCCGTGAAATCGAAGCCATTATTGAAGCCGGCCGCGTGAGTGTGGACGGTAAAATCGCCACGCTGGGTGACCGCGTAGAAATCGTTCCGGGGCTTAAGATCCGTATCGACGGTCATCTTATCTCGGTCAAAGAATCTGCTGAACAGATCTGCCGCGTGCTCGCGTACTACAAGCCGGAAGGTGAGCTGTGTACGCGTAACGACCCTGAAGGGCGTCCGACGGTATTTGACCGTCTGCCTAAACTGCGTGGCGCACGCTGGATTGCCGTTGGCCGTCTGGATGTGAACACCTGCGGTCTGCTGTTGTTCACGACGGATGGTGAGCTGGCAAACCGTCTGATGCACCCAAGCCGTGAAGTGGAACGCGAATACGCCGTGCGCGTGTTTGGCCAGGTTGATGAGAACAAACTGCGCGACCTGTCTCGTGGCGTCCAACTGGAAGACGGCCCTGCGGCGTTCAAAACGATCAAATTTACCGGCGGCGAAGGCATCAACCAGTGGTACAACGTCACCCTGACCGAAGGCCGTAACCGTGAGGTTCGTCGTCTGTGGGAAGCGGTGGGTGTGCAGGTTAGCCGTCTGATCCGTGTTCGCTATGGCGACATTCTGCTGCCAAAAGGTTTACCACGCGGTGGGTATACCGAACTGGACCTGACCCAGACCAACTACTTGCGTGAGCTGGTTGGCCTGACGCCAGAAACCACCTCAAAAGTGGCGGTAGAGAAAGATCGTCGTCGCATGAAGGCGAACCAGATCCGCCGTGCGGTGAAACGTCACAGCCAGGTAAGCAACAATCGCCGCTCTGGCAGCCGTAATAACAACGGTTAAAAATAAAAGCCCGGCTAACATCGCCGGGCTTTTTTCTTAGTAATCAATACCGATTTGCGCTTTTATACCGGCATCAAAAGCATGTTTCACCGGGCGCAATTCGCTGACGGTATCTGCCAGCTCCAGAATATCCCGATGACAACCTCGCCCCGTGACGATCACCGTCTGATGCGCCGGGCGGTTCTTCAACGCCTCCAGCACGGCGTCCAGCGGCAGATAATCGTAGGCGACCATGTAGGTGAGCTCATCCAGCAGCACCATGTTTAGCGTGGGATCCGCCAGCATTCGTTTGGCATGCTCCCAGACCGCGAGACAGGCGGCTGTATCAGTCTCCCGGTTCTGTGTATCCCACGTAAATCCTGTTGCCATCACCTGGAACTCAACCCCGAGCGGTTCGAGTAAATTACGTTCACCGTTGGGCCATTCGCCTTTAATGAACTGAATCACGCCCACTTTCTGCCCGTGTCCTACGGCGCGCGTGGCCGTACCAAACGCGGCGGTGGTTTTGCCTTTGCCGTTGCCGGTAAACACGATGATAATCCCGCGCTCGTCCTGCGCAGCGGCAACACGGGCATCAACCTGTTCTTTCAGGCGCTGCTGGCGCTGTTGATGACGTTCTTCACTCATTGCGAAATCCCGGGTTTACGGCCTGGCTGGGCATCAAAGGTCATCCCGGTTTTGCGGCGGCTGTCATCGCCCATCAGCCAGAGATAGAGTGGCATGATATCTGCCGGCGTTTTTAGCTTCTGTGGATCTTCCGTCGGGAAGGCGCTGGCGCGCATTTTGGTACGCGTTCCGCCTGGGTTAATGCAGTTCACACGCAGATGACGGCTTTGATACTCTTCCGCCAGCACCTGCATCATCCCTTCGGTCGCGAATTTTGAGACGGCATACGCCCCCCAGTTTGCGCGACCTTCGCGTCCTACGCTCGAGGAGGTGAACACCAGTGAGCCGGAATCAGAGTTAAGTAATAAAGGAAGCAGTGCCTGGGTCAGGAAAAACGTTCCGTTGATATTGACCTGCATGACCTGCTGCCAAATCTCAGGATCCTGTTCATCCATTGGGCGAACTTCCCCAAGCAAGCCGGCATTGTGCAGTACGCCATCCAGCCGTGGGTAGTGGGTGCTGATACGTTGGGCAAGTTCCTGGCATGTTGCGGGTGTGCAGGTGAGCAAATCGAGCGTATACCAGCGGGCGGAAGAGCCGCCTGCGGCTTCAATCTCCTGAGCCACACCTTTCAGTTTTTCTTCGTTACGGCCAATAAGGATGACGCTTGCGCCATATTCAGCGTACGTGAGTGCCGCTTCGCGGCCAATTCCATCGCTGGCACCGGTGACAAGAATGATGCGGTTCTGCAGCAGATTTTTTTGCGGTTGATAATGCACGGTGACCCCCTGGCGCACAGTAACTCAAAGACGCCTTCTTTTATGACTTTTCGGCTTTATGCCCGAATTAGCATGAGAATTCAATCAGTCTACAGGACGCATTGCTGTGAAATTAACAATTTGCAAATATTTAAACCAGAATCGGGGGATTCCTGAAGACGGCTCGCAGAGGTAATGTCACGAGCGAGACGCATGGGCAGGGCTGTTGTACACTGCCGTGAAAGATTCGTGGTTAAATCAAGGTGGAACGCGTGGAATTACTTTCTCAATATGGGTTGTTTTTGGCAAAAATCGCGACGGTGGTGATTGCCATTGCGGTGGTTGCCGTTCTGGTTGTCAACCTGACGCAGCGCAAACGTCAGCGTGGTGAGTTACGCATTACCCGCCTGAGCGAACAGTATCAAGAGATGCAGGAAGAGATGTCGCTGGCTCTGCTTGATAGTCATCAACAGAAACTGTGGCACAAAGCGCAGAAGAAAAAGCATAAACAGGACGCCAAAGCGGCAAAAGCGAAAGCGAAGCTTAATGCGGCGCAGGAAAAGGCTAAACCACGCGTCTACGTGCTCGATTTTAAAGGCAGTATGGATGCCCATGAAGTTGCCTCCCTGCGTGAAGAAGTCACCGCTGTGCTTGCCGTGGCTAAACCGCAGGATCAGGTGGTTGTCCGTCTCGAGAGTCCGGGTGGGGTCGTTCATGGTTATGGGCTGGCGGCTTCGCAGCTACAGCGTCTGCGTGAAAAACAGATCCCGCTGACCGTCGCGGTGGATAAAGTCGCAGCGAGCGGCGGTTATATGATGGCCTGCGTGGCGGATAAAATTGTCGCGGCACCGTTTTCTATTATTGGCTCCATCGGCGTGGTGGCGCAAATCCCGAACTTTAACCGCTTCCTGAAAAGCAAAGAGATCGACATTGAATTACATACGGCGGGTCAGTACAAACGTACCCTGACGCTGCTGGGGGAGAACACGGAAGAAGGACGTCAGAAATTCCGAGAAGATCTCAATGAAACCCATCACCTCTTTAAAGACTTTGTGCACCGTATGCGCCCGGCGCTTGATATTGAGCAGGTGGCAACAGGTGAGCACTGGTGCGGTACGCAGGCGCAGGAAAAAGGGCTGGTGGATGACGTGGGCACCAGTGACGACCTGCTGTTGAATCTGATGGAAGGGCGTGAACTGGTTGGCGTGCGCTTTACCCAGCGTAAGCGACTGCTTGACCGCTTTACGAATAGCGCGGCGGAAAGCGCGGATCGCCTGCTGCTCCGCTGGTTGCAACGCGGACAAAAACCGTTGCTGTAAACAAAAACGCGAGGCCAGTGCCTCGCGTTTTACGTTAATCGACCAGGTGATATTTCTCTGAAAGCGTGTGCGCCAGGTATTTAAACATATTGAACACGGCGGTGCTTTTCGGGGTAGGTAACCCTTGTTCGTCAAGGAAGTATTCGCCGCTGAATACCAGCACGCCGTTACGTTGTTCCACGCCGGTCGCTTCAATGCCCGACAGGGTGTCTTCATGGTCACGAATCAGCTTATTTGCTTCGATAAGCAGTGAGGCTCGATCAATCGGTTGGGTTGTATTCTGCATAATCCACTCCTTAAACAGTGACAATAGTCTACGCCCGGGGCGCTTTAGGGGCAAATTTTCCCTGTAATGTGAGGGGGTAAGGCGCGGTGACCTGGCTGGCGGGATTTGCTTTTGCATGCTAATAAAGTTGCGTAACGAATTTTATCAGGTAGAGTGTGCGCTTTCGTCATTCTGGCAACAGAATTGCTTGACATTCAAGCGGGAATTCGTCACGAATTACATCCGATGTGAGAAAAATACCCGATAACTCAATCACCTGGGCGTTAACGCTTTGACGTTCAGTTAGACAAAGGGGTTGATATCCCCTGACGCAGTCGCAATATCAATGGCTCGTCGTCAGCGGAAGGGAAATCAACATGCGGCGTATTCCTGGAAGAATTAAATTAGGTAAAGGTGAATATGGGTAAAGCTCTCGTCATCGTTGAGTCCCCGGCAAAAGCCAAAACGATCAATAAGTATCTGGGTAATGACTACGTGGTTAAGTCCAGCGTCGGTCACATCCGCGATTTGCCGACCAGTGGCTCAGCCAGCAAAAAGAGCGCAGACTCTACCTCCACCAAAGGGGCTAAAAAGCCTAAAAAGGATGAACGTAGCGCGCTTGTCAACCGCATGGGTGTTAACCCATGGCATAACTGGGATGCACACTATGAAGTGCTGCCCGGCAAAGAAAAAGTCGTTAACGAGCTGAAGCAGCTTGCTGAAAAAGCAGACCACATCTATCTCGCAACCGACCTTGACCGCGAAGGGGAAGCCATTGCCTGGCACCTGCGGGAAGTGATCGGGGGTGATGACAAACGCTACAGCCGTGTAGTGTTTAACGAAATTACGAAGAATGCGATTCGTCAGGCGTTTGAGAAGCCGGGTGAACTGAACATTGACCGTGTTAACGCGCAGCAGGCACGCCGTTTCATGGACCGCGTTGTGGGCTACATGGTTTCTCCACTGCTGTGGAAAAAGATTGCCCGCGGCCTGTCCGCAGGGCGTGTGCAGTCCGTTGCCGTGCGTCTTGTTGTTGAGCGTGAGCGTGAAATTAAAGCCTTCGTCCCGGAAGAGTTCTGGGAAGTGGATGCCAATGTCACCACGCCAGGCGGAGATGCACTGCCGCTGCAGGTGAGTCATCAGAATGACAAACCGTTCCGTCCAGAAAACCGTGACCAGACCATGGCTGCTGTGGCGCTGCTGGAAAAAGCACGCTATCAGGTTCTTGAGCGTGAAGACAAACCGACCAGCAGCAAACCTGGCGCACCGTTTATTACGTCTACGCTGCAACAGGCGGCGAGCACGCGCCTGGGTTATGGCGTGAAGAAAACCATGATGATGGCCCAGCGTCTCTATGAAGCTGGTTATATCACCTACATGCGTACTGACTCGACCAACCTAAGTCAGGATGCCGTCAACATGGTGCGCGGCTACATCAGTGACAACTTCGGCAAGAAATACCTGCCAGCGAGTGAAAACCAGTACGCCAGCAAGGAGAACTCACAGGAAGCGCACGAAGCGATTCGTCCTTCTGACGTCTCCGTGTTAGCCGAATCGCTGAAAGATATGGAAGCGGATGCCCAGAAGCTGTATCAGCTCATCTGGCGTCAGTTCGTGGCCTGTCAGATGACGCCTGCACAGTATGACTCCACCACGCTGACTGTAGGCGCGGGTGATTTCCGCCTGAAAGCGCGTGGCCGTATCCTGCGCTTCGATGGCTGGACGAAAGTGATGCCTGCGCTGCGTAAGGGTGATGAAGACAGAACGCTGCCTGCGGTAAACAAAGGGGATGAGCTCTCTCTGGTCGACCTCGTGCCTGCCCAGCACTTCACCAAGCCGCCTGCGCGTTTCAGCGAAGCGTCTCTGGTTAAAGAGCTTGAAAAACGCGGTATCGGCCGTCCTTCCACCTATGCGTCGATTATTTCGACCATTCAGGACCGCGGTTACGTTCGTGTTGAAAACCGTCGTTTCTATGCGGAAAAAATGGGCGAGATCGTCACTGACCGCCTGGAAGCCAACTTCCGCGAACTGATGAACTACGACTTCACCGCGCAAATGGAGGACAGCCTCGATCAGGTTGCCAGCCACCAGGCTGAGTGGAAAAAGGTTCTCGACAGCTTCTTCAGCGACTTTACCAACCAGCTTGAAAAAGCCGAAAAAGACCCTGAAGAGGGCGGCATGCTGCCGAATCAGATGGTCCTGACCAGCATCGACTGCCCAACCTGCGGCCGTAAAATGGGGATCCGTACTGCGACCACGGGCGTTTTCCTGGGTTGTTCTGGTTACGCTCTGCCGCCGAAAGAACGCTGCAAAACCACCATTAACCTGGTACCTGAGAACGAAGTGCTCAACGTGCTGGAAGGTGATGATGCGGAAACCAACGCCCTGCGTGCCAAACGTCGCTGTAAGAAATGCGGCACCGCGATGGACAGCTACCTCATCGATCCAAAACGTAAATTGCACGTCTGCGGTAATAACCCGACCTGTGATGGATATGAGATCGAAGAGGGTGAGTTCCGCATTAAAGGCTACGATGGCCCGATCGTTGAGTGTGAGAAGTGCGGTTCTGAAATGCACCTGAAAATGGGGCGCTTCGGTAAGTACATGGCCTGTACCAACGACGAGTGTAAGAATACGCGTAAAATCCTGCGTAACGGTGAAGTCGCGCCGCCGAAGGAAGATCCGGTTCCGCTGCCAGAGTTGCCGTGCGAGAAGTCCGACGCTTACTTCGTGCTGCGTGATGGTGCTGCCGGCGTGTTCCTGGCGGCAAACACCTTCCCGAAATCGCGCGAAACCCGTGCGCCACTGGTGGAAGAGTTGTACCGTTTCCGCGACCGCCTGCCTGAGAAACTGCGCTATCTGGCCGATGCGCCACAGCAGGATCCGGAAGGCAATAAAACCGTTGTGCGTTTTAGCCGTAAAACGAAGCAGCAGTATGTTGCGGCGGAGAAAGAGGGTAAGGCAACCGGCTGGTCAGCATTCTTTGTTGATGGTAAATGGGTTGAAGGCAAGAAATAATCTTTCCTTACCGTAACTTACCTGTTAAAGGGCCGGACTTCCGGCCCTTTTTTATTACCTTGTTATTATTTTTTGTTCCGTACTATACAGTCAGGCTATAAATGATATAGTGGTTATAGTTAACCCTTTTCTTATTATCAAATCGTCTTAAGCGATTGACCGCGTGCGCTAAATCGGATGGTCTGGCATGAAATTACAGCAGCTTCGTTATATCGTTGAGGTGGTAAATCACAACCTTAACGTCTCTTCTACCGCTGAGGGGCTATATACCTCCCAGCCGGGCATCAGCAAGCAGGTCCGCATGCTGGAAGATGAGTTAGGTATTCAGATTTTTGCTCGTAGCGGTAAACACCTCACCCAGGTGACGCCCGCGGGGCAGGAGATTATCCGCATCGCGCGGGAAGTCCTTTCTAAAGTCGATGCCATAAAATCCGTGGCGGGGGAGCATACCTGGCCGGATAAAGGCTCGCTGTATATTGCCACCACCCATACCCAGGCGCGTTATGCACTACCGGGCGTCATCAAGGGCTTTATTGAACGTTATCCGCGAGTTTCTCTCCATATGCATCAGGGCTCGCCAACGCAAATCGCCGAGGCGGTATCGAAGGGCAATGCGGACTTTGCTATCGCTACGGAAGCCCTTCACCTGTATGACGATCTGGTGATGCTCCCGTGCTACCACTGGAACCGCTCAATTGTTGTGACGCCCGATCACCCGCTGGCGGGCAAGGGGTCGGTGACGATTGAAGAGCTGGCACAGTATCCTTTAGTGACCTATACCTTTGGCTTCACCGGGCGGTCTGAGCTTGATACGGCTTTTAACCGGGCAGGACTAACGCCGCGTATCGTCTTTACCGCAACGGATGCTGACGTTATTAAGACCTATGTTCGGCTTGGACTGGGGGTGGGCGTGATTGCCAGCATGGCGGTCGATCCGGTGTCAGACCCTGACCTCGTCCGTCTTGATGCGCACGATATTTTCAGCCATAGCACCACCAAGATTGGCTTCCGCCGTAGCACCTTCCTGCGTAGCTATATGTATGATTTTATTCAGCGCTTTGCCCCACATTTAACGCGTGATGTCGTCGACACGGCCGTGGCATTACGTTCAAATGAAGATATCGAAGAGATGTTTAAAGACATCAAACTTCCGGCAAAATAATCACTCCCGGTATCTTTCCCTCCAGGAAAGATACCGAAATAACCTCTCAAAGCTAAATTAGAATTATCATCATCTGCAGTTTCCTGCCATATAATGTCATTAACCATTTAATTAGTAAGGTTATAATGTCGTGAATTGGCGACAAAAGTAGAACTAATTTTTAGCTTCGCAAATATTTCCTTTCAAATATTTATTTCTGGTCAAAAGAATGAATATTTCCCATCAATAGATACGTAAATTCACTGGCTTTTCGGCTAAAGTTTCTTTAGGATTTATCTCAACAGATGATTAATTGTACCAATTGTTTGGTCTCTAAATGATAAGCGATATCGATTGTATGAGGTTAGCAATGCCTTCAGGAAGTGAAGAACCGCAAAGGGATCCAGCGCTCAAGCGTAAAGCCTGGCTGGCGGTCTTTCTCGTCTCCGCCCTGTTTTGGGTGGTGGTTGCTCTCCTGGCCTGGAACTATTGGGGTTGAATATGGCAGTGACGGTACGTACAGAAACAGTTAAACAGATGTGTCAGCTTCGTGACAGCGGCCACAAAGTGCGCAAAGCACCTGCCACTGCCGTACCCGCGTCCTGGAAACTGACGCCGCAGCAGCAAGCGTTTATTGATGTGTTCGCAGAAGACGAACCCAAAAAACAATAATTTAGTAAATTGCGTAATGATGCAAATAGTCTGAATAACGGCTCAATGCTTTTGTACTCTTTAATAAATACACATCAGCAATATTGAACTGAGGACAGACCTCGGAACCTTTAATAATAATGCCTGGTGTCCCTATGATGAATAACATGATGTCTATGAAATACTGGTCATGGCTCGGCGTTTTTTCCGCGTCGATTCTGTTCTGGTCTCAGCTTATCTGGCTGGCCTTCCACTAAATCGTAAAACCTCGCTTCGGCGGGGTTTTTTGTTTTACCCCCTGAACGGGAACATTCCTGGATTTATCATTTCGGGTTGTTATCAAAACGTTACGACATCTTTGTGTTATCTTTAATTACAGCCCTGATGATTGTCAGGACATCTCTGTAATTAAGGAGGAGCTTATGTCGGTAACCCTACGCGAAGCCAGTAAGGACACATTACAGGCAGAAAATAAAACCTGGCACTACTACAGCCTGCCGCTGGCAGCCAGGACGCTTGGGGACATTTCGCGTTTACCCAAGTCCTTGAAAGTTTTACTGGAAAATCTTTTACGCTGGCAGGATGGTGATTCTGTCACCCTTGAGGATATCCAGGCGCTGGCAGGATGGCTTAAGCATGCCCATGCTGACAGAGAAATTGCCTATCGACCAGCAAGGGTCCTGATGCAGGACTTTACCGGGGTACCTGCCGTGGTTGACTTAGCGGCAATGCGTGAAGCGGTGAAGCGCCTTGGCGGCGATACGGCAAAAGTGAATCCGCTTTCTCCCGTTGATCTCGTTATCGACCACTCTGTCACCGTGGACCACTTCGGTGACGACGATGCCTTTGGCGAAAACGTGCGTCTGGAGATGGAGCGTAACCACGAACGCTACGTCTTCCTCAAATGGGGGCAGCAGGCCTTTAGCCGCTTTAGCGTCGTTCCACCCGGTACGGGTATCTGCCATCAGGTGAATCTTGAATACCTGGGCAAAGCGGTCTGGAGTGAATTGCAGGATAAAGAGTGGGTGGCCTATCCGGATACCCTGGTGGGCACTGATTCGCACACCACCATGATTAACGGCCTGGGCGTTCTGGGCTGGGGCGTTGGCGGGATCGAAGCCGAAGCCGCCATGCTCGGCCAGCCGGTATCGATGCTGATCCCTGATGTGGTGGGCTTTAAGCTTACCGGCAAACTGTCGGAAGGCATTACCGCCACCGACCTGGTACTAACCGTTACGCAGATGCTGCGTAAGCATGGCGTGGTAGGGAAATTTGTCGAATTCTACGGTGACGGGCTGGATTCATTGCCGCTTGCTGACCGTGCCACCATCGCCAATATGGCGCCGGAGTATGGTGCCACCTGCGGCTTTTTCCCTATCGATAATGTCACGCTCGAATACATGCGCCTGAGTGGCCGCAGCGAAGAGCAGGTGGCACTGGTTGAAGCGTATACCAAAGCGCAGGGGATGTGGCGCAATCCCGGCGATGAACCGGTATTTACCAGCACACTTGAACTGGATATGGGCTCCGTCGAGGCAAGCCTGGCGGGGCCAAAACGTCCACAGGATCGGGTTGCGTTGACGGACGTACCGAAAGCCTTTGCCGCCAGTAATGAACTGGAGGTCAACACGGCGAAAAAAGATCACCGCCCAATCGATTATGTCATGAACGGACATCAGTATCAGCTTCCGGATGGTGCGGTTGTCATTGCAGCCATCACCTCCTGTACAAACACGTCGAACCCCAGCGTGCTGATGGCGGCCGGTCTCCTGGCGAAGAAAGCGGTAGAGCTGGGGCTGAAACCGCAGCCGTGGGTAAAAGCCTCTCTGGCGCCGGGTTCCAAAGTGGTTTCAGATTACCTGGCACAGGCCAAATTAACACCGTATCTGGATGAACTGGGCTTTAACCTGGTAGGGTACGGCTGTACCACCTGCATAGGTAACTCTGGCCCGCTACCTGAACCGATTGAAATGGCCATTAAGCAGGGCGATCTCACCGTCGGGGCCGTCCTTTCCGGTAACCGTAACTTTGAAGGTCGAATTCATCCGCTGGTCAAGACCAACTGGCTGGCGTCTCCACCGCTGGTCGTGGCATACGCTCTGGCCGGGAATATGAATATCAACATGGTCACCGATCCGATTGGCCACGATCGCAAGAATGATCCGGTCTATCTGAAAGATATCTGGCCGTCTGCCCGGGAAATCGCGCTGGCCGTTGAGAAGGTCTCTACCGAAATGTTCCGCAAAGAGTATGCGGAGGTGTTTGAAGGTACGCCGGAATGGAAAGCCATCGACGTCGTGGGTTCAGACACCTACGACTGGCAGGATGATTCGACCTATATCCGCCTGTCGCCGTTCTTCGATGAGATGCTGGCTGAACCTGCGCCGCTGAAAGATATTCACGGCGCGCGCATTCTGGCGATGCTGGGAGACTCCGTCACCACGGACCACATCTCGCCTGCAGGAAGCATCAAAGCCGACAGTCCCGCTGGCCGTTATCTGCAGAGCCGGGGCGTGGAGCGCCGGGATTTCAACTCCTACGGCTCACGTCGTGGTAACCATGAAGTGATGATGCGCGGCACGTTTGCCAATATCCGTATCCGCAATGAAATGGTGCCGGGAGTGGAAGGGGGCATGACGCGTCATTTGCCGGGCAGTGAAGTGATCTCAATTTATGACGCGGCCGTCAAATATCAGCAGGAAGGCACGCCGCTGGCGGTGATTGCCGGTAAAGAATACGGTTCCGGCTCCAGCCGTGACTGGGCGGCGAAAGGCCCGCGTCTGCTTGGCGTTCGCGTTGTCATTGCCGAATCGTTTGAACGTATTCACCGTTCAAACCTGATTGGGATGGGGATCCTGCCGCTTGAGTTCCCGCAGGGCGTCACCCGCAAAACGCTGGGCCTCACCGGGGAAGAGCAGATTGACATCAGCGGCCTGCAAACTCTGCAGCCGGGTAAAACGGTGCCAGTAAAATTAACGCGTGCAGACGGTAAAACAGAGGTGCTCGAATGCCGGTGCCGCATTGATACGGCAACAGAGCTTACCTATTACCAGAACGACGGCATTTTACATTACGTGATTCGTAAGATGCTGGATTGATGAAACCAGCCCGGTACGCGAGCGCGTGGCCGGGCATTTCGCGATCACTCGCTCAGCAGATGCCCCATTTTGGCGGCTTTGGTATCGAGGTAATGCGCGTTTTTCGGGTTACGTCCCACGATAAGCGGTACACGCTCAACGATATTGATCCCCGCCTCGGTCAGAATTTCGACCTTTTTCGGGTTATTGGTCAGCAGTCGCACTTCATCCACGCCCAGCAGCTTGAACATATCCGCACACAGCGTGAAATCACGCTCATCGGCGGCAAAGCCAAGCTGGTGATTCGCTTCCACCGTATCGTAACCCTGATCCTGCAGTGCGTAGGCGCGGATTTTATTCAGCAGGCCAATATTACGCCCTTCCTGGCGGTGATAAAGCAGCACGCCACGGCCTTCTTCGGCAATATGAGAGAGTGCTGCTTCCAGCTGGAAACCGCAATCACAGCGCAGGCTGAATAACGCATCGCCGGTCAAACATTCCGAATGAACGCGAGACAGTACCGGGGTCTGCCCTGAAATGTCGCCATACACCAGGGCGACGTGATCTTGTCCGGTAGCCAGTTCTTCAAATCCCACCATCAGGAAATCGCCCCATGGGGTTGGCAGTTTGGCTTCTGCCACACGTTTAAGCTGCATGTGATTCTCCAGAGTAGGCTGACACCTTTCGTGTCTTTCGCCTGTTTTTGCTTTCTGTATCCGTTCATTTTGCCACAAGCTCAGCGAGTTCGCCTAATGGCTGCCATGCTATACGAACGTTAAACGCACGATCCGACATATCCACCCATCGGATGAATTTCAGTTATGATTGTGATGCTTAGCGAAAAAGGAGAAGACATGCTTTCAATCGCCAGACGAACGGCAGCAGGTGCAGCCCTATTACTGATTATGCCACTGGCCGTATGGGTATCAGGCTGGATGTGGCAGCCCGGGCAAAACGCCATGTGGCTGAAAACCTTATACTGGATAACAGAGACCGTTACCCAACCCTGGGGCATCATTACTCATGTATTGCTTTGCGCCTGGTTTTTGTGGTGCTTGCGCTTTCGTCTACGCGCAGCGCTGGTGCTCTTTGCTATCCTCGGTGGGGCGATTCTGGTAGGCCAGGGGGTGAAATCCTGGGTGAAAGATCATGTCCAGGAGCCGCGTCCTTTTGTGGTCTGGCTGGAAAAAACGCATCATGTTCCGGTGAATGAGTTCTACAATTTAAAACGTAAAGATCGCGGTGCGCTGGTGAAAGAACAGCTTGCGGAACAGCAGGATATCCCGAAATTCTTACGTAAGCACTGGCAAAAAGAGACCGGCTTTGCGTTTCCATCCGGACACACCATGTTTGCCGCCAGTTGGGCACTTCTGGGTGTCGGGCTGCTGTGGCCGCGGCGTCGTACGGTGACTATCGCCATCTTGCTGGTCTGGGCGACGGGAGTGATGGGGAGCCGTTTACTGCTGGGCATGCACTGGCCACGTGATTTAGTGGTGGCGACGCTCATTTCATGGCTGCTGGTGACCCTGGCAACCTGGCTTGCTGAACGGCTCTGCGGTCCGTTAACGCCGCCGCCGGAAGAGAGAGAAGAGATCGCCGAAAGGGAGCACAGCGGCGTCTGATGGTTGATTTTGCGCATTTTGCCCATAAATCCATGACTGGCGCGTCACTTTTTCCGTTTCGCGCCCGTCGCTAAAATGGTAGTTTATAAGGCTGATTGCGGTGAGTTGAACACACTTTATTCGCTTGAACCACATAACGGGAAGTAATGTGAAATATTTACTCATTTTCTTACTGGTATTGGCGATTTTTGTCATTTCAGTCACATTGGGTGCACAAAACGATCAACAGGTAACGTTTAACTATCTGCTGGCGCAGGGCGAGTATCGTGTTTCAAGCCTGCTGGCGGTCTTGTTCGCAGCCGGTTTCGCCATTGGCTGGCTGGTTTGTGGCCTGTTCTGGTTAAAAGTGCGTGTTTCACTTGCGCGTGCGGAACGTAAAATTAAACGCCTCGAACATCAAATTGCGCCTGCGTCCGACATTCCGGAAAGCTCTGGTGTGCCGGTCGTCAAGGAATAATCGAATATGCTGGAGTTGTTGTTTCTGCTTTTGCCTGTAGCCGCTGCCTATGGCTGGTATATGGGCCGCAGAAGTGCGCAACAAACAAAACAGGATGAGGCGAACCGACTCTCCCGCGACTACGTTGCGGGGGTGAACTTCCTCCTGAGCAATCAGCAGGACAAAGCGGTTGATCTGTTCCTCGACATGTTAAAAGAGGACACCGGGACCGTTGAAGCACACCTGACCCTGGGCAACCTGTTTCGCTCGCGCGGCGAAGTTGACCGTGCCATTCGCATTCACCAAACCCTCATGGAAAGCGCCTCGTTGACCTATGATCAGCGTCTGCTGGCGGTACAACAGCTGGGACGTGATTACATGGCGGCAGGGTTGTATGACCGTGCCGAAGACATGTTCTCGCAGCTGGTGGACGAAACAGATTTCCGCATTGGCGCGCTACAGCAGTTATTGCAGATTTACCAGGCCACCAGCGACTGGCAGAAAGCCATTGATACCGCTGAACGTCTGGTGAAGCTGGGTAAAGACAAACAGCGCGTTGAGATAGCCCATTTTTACTGCGAACTGGCTCTGCAGCAGATGGGGAACGACGACATGGATAAAGCCATGACGTTGTTGAAAAAAGGGGCCGCCGCAGATCGCAACAGCGCGCGTATTTCCATCATGATGGGGCGCGTCTTTATGGCGAGTGGCGACTATGCCAAAGCCGTTGAAAGCCTGCTGCGCGTCATTGACCAGGACAAAGAGCTGGTCAGTGAAACCCTTGAAATGCTGCAGACCTGTTATCAGCAACTGGATAAACAGGATGAATGGGTTGCGTTCCTGCGTCGCTGTGTGGAAGAGAACACCGGGGCCACCGCAGAGTTGATGCTTTCCGACGTGGTTGAGCAACATGAGGGCAGCGACACGGCACAGGTTTATATAACGCGTCAGCTACAGCGTCACCCTACAATGCGGGTTTTCCACAAGCTGATGGATTACCACCTGAACGACGCAGAAGAAGGGCGCGCCAAAGAGAGCCTGATGGTGCTGCGTGACATGGTTGGCGAACAGGTGCGCAGCAAACCGCGCTACCGCTGTCAGAAGTGTGGTTTCACCGCCTATACGCTTTACTGGCACTGTCCTTCATGCCGGGCCTGGTCAACCATCAAGCCCATTCGCGGTCTCGATGGGCAGTGATTTTTTAAAACACCTCACTTTAGTTACAACATACTTATCGCTTTTACAAACCTGCTCAGCACCGTGCGGTTTGCCAGCCGGGCAGGAAGTAAAACGGTCCTGTCAATTTGTGGCGCTGACAGGTAGAATGCACGCCGTTTATCTGTTCCGCGCCACTGCGCGCCCATAGACGAAAAGGGCTGGTCATGACGTCTGTTACTTCCTCCACTTCCCGCGTAGTTACTGATTCTCCTGTTGTTGTTGCTCTCGATTATAATAAGCGTGACGCCGCTCTGGCTTTTGTCGACGGTATCGATCCTCGCGACTGCCGTCTGAAAGTGGGCAAAGAGATGTTCACGTTATTTGGACCGCAAATCGTGCGCGATCTGCAACAACGCGGTTTTGACGTTTTTCTCGACCTCAAATTCCATGATATCCCTAACACCACGGCACACGCCGTTGCTGCCGCCGCCGAGTTGGGTGTATGGATGGTCAACGTGCATGCATCGGGTGGGGCGAGAATGATGACAGCCGCGCGTGAAGCGCTTCTGCCGTTTGGTAAGGATGCGCCATTGCTGATTGCGGTAACGGTACTGACGAGCATGGACGAAAACGACTTACGCGACCTGGGTGTGACGTTGTCACCTGCCGATCACGCAGAACGCCTTGCCCGTCTGACCCAGAATTGCGGTCTGGATGGTGTCGTCTGTTCTGCGCAGGAAGCGGTGCGTTTCAAAACGGAACTGGGCCAGAATTTCAAACTGGTCACGCCGGGTATCCGTCCTGCGGGCAGTGAGGCTGGCGATCAGCGCCGTATTATGACCCCTGAGCAGGCGCTGGCGGCAGGCGTGGATTACATGGTCATTGGCCGTCCGGTGACCCAATCTGCTAATCCGGCAGAGACGCTTAAGGCTATCAATGCATCACTGAAAAAGGGGGCGTAATGACGGACTCCAACAGTCGTCTGGTCTATTCAACCGAAACCGGGCGTATTGACGAACCGAAAGCGAAAGCGGAGCGCCCGAAAGGCGATGGGATTGTTCGCATCCAGCGCCAGACCAGCGGTCGTAAAGGAAAGGGCGTATGTCTGATCTCGGGTATTGATCTGGATGACGCAGAGCTGGCAAAGCTGGCGGCTGAACTGAAAAAGAAATGTGGCTGCGGCGGTGCCGTAAAAGACGGCATAATCGAAATCCAGGGCGATAAACGCGATGTCATTAAATCGCATCTTGAAGCCAAAGGGATGAAAGTGAAACTGGCGGGCGGTTAAAATAAATGAGCCACGGTAATTACCGTGGCTCTTGTTTTATACGTGCGTAAGTCAGACCTGAAATGCGTTAAATAACGCAAAGCCCGTCAGGGCGTATAATAATTATTTGCCTACCTGGTGACCGATAATACCACCAACAGCAGCACCACCTAATGTACCCAGCGTACTACCATCTGTTAATACTGCACCACCGATTGCACCAGCACCGGCGCCAATGGCGGTGTTACGGTCACGTTTAGACCAGTTAGAGCATGCGCTCAGGGACATCGCTACAGTGATTGCCAGAACAGAGGCGGCTAATTTTTTGCTGGTTAAGGTCATAATACTTTCTCCTGAATTATCGATTCACGGAAAGATGTACGTTTTAAGTATAGACTAGCTGAATACTTAAATTCTGTTCTCCGTGAAAGCTGGTCGCGCAGGTGTTACGTAATCACGCAAGTGATAGTCACTTCCTGTTATATCGCTAACATTAATTTTACGACTTTAGGGCAGGTTAAACAGGTAAAAACTCTTAAAGGGAGGTTAGGAATCATCTCAGAGAGCGTTTGAGGTGCGCCTGAATTTCAGGCGCACCTGGCATCATGCGGGTTTTTTAATAATATCGACGATAAGGCCGTCTTCTTCGAGTTTATTCCGGTGTGCATCGCTCAGCCGGTCATCGGTAATTACGCGACTGAATCGGGAAATTGGCCCCATCGTATAGGGATGGACCGCGCCAAATTTTGAGCTGTCGGTCAGCACGATAGCTTCACACTCTTTTTCCAGCACCGCATTCACTACGTCTGAACGCATCATATCCCGTCCGGTAAAGCCGGTTTCTGGCTGCCAGCCGTCAATACCGATGAAGGCCTTACTAAAATGCACCTGCTGAACATACTGACGCGTCAGTGGGCCTACCATGCTCTCACTTTTTTTCTGGTAGATGCCGCCCAGCAGAATGACCTCACAGCGTGTCTCCTTCAGCAAGTGAGCGATATAGCTACTCACGGTTATGATGGTGATGTCTTTTTGATCGGCCAGGGTGCGGGCCAGCAGGGCGTTACTACTGCCGTTCTCAATAAAGACCGTTTCGCCATTGTTCACTAAGGACGCGGCAAACTCAGCCAGTTCACGTTTGAGGGCATAGTTGTTCATCATGCGGGTTTCAACGTCCTCGCTGTCCAGCGGGACCGCATACCCATGCGCACGACGCAGGTAGCTCTGTTTTTCCAGCAGATTCAGATCCTGACGGATTGTGACTTCAGAAACGCCTGTCGTTTTAGCGAGATCGACGACGCTTACGCGTCCCTGATCGATGACCATCTGCAGAATGATTTGTTGTCGGGAATTCATAGCATCCATTTAATAAAGCGAAACGAGGGCGGAAAGGGTGGGGTTAAACTTCCCACGGGGCTTTTGGCTGTCTGTTTTCTGGTGCAGTTTCGGCGCCATTCTGAGCAAGAAGTTCAGACTTCAGGATCTCAAGGTTACGGATCGCAGAGTGATAATCGCCCGCCACCAGTATATCCAGCACGGTATCAATTCGTTGGGCTACGGCCTGCGCATCAATGTTAGACATAATCTCATCCCGGGTACGAAAAGTTAATATTTTCAATGATGCAGAAAATGGATTCAAAAGAGAAGGGAAAAAATGCAATAACTAAATTACATAAATGAAAGTAATAAATTTATTCCCCCGCATGCAGCGTGATGAATGAGTGGATTAGTCTAAAACTGCGCGCAAGGCGCTTTTTTATATGAGGAATTAGACTATGACAGTTATCAATCAGACTACCTGCACACTGTTTACCGATACTGAACGTTTCACTCAGTTGTCAGGGTATTACGAAGAGGAGCGCCGCACAGTCTGGATGATGTTGCGGGCGCAGCCACGACCCTGTTTCAACCATGCGTTAATTGAGGAGATCATGAACCTCTCATGGCTGGTTCGCCAGTCCGGGTTTGCGGTCGATTTTTGGGTAACCGGTTCGCTGGTGCCCGAGATGTACAATACGGGAGGTGATTTACAGTTCTTCGTAGAATGCATCCAGAATGGACGTCGCGAAGCGTTACGGGCCTATGCTCGTGCCTGCGTTGATTGTGTCCATGCGGCGTCACGGGGTTTTGATACGGGGGCTATCACGCTGGCGATGGTTGAAGGCAGTGCGTTAGGGGGCGGATTTGAGGCCGCGCTGGCGCACCACTTCGTGCTGTCCCAGCGCGATGCCCGTTTAGGCTTCCCTGAGATCGCCTTCAATCTTTTCCCCGGCATGGGGGGATACTCGCTGGTCGCACGCCGTTCAGGCATGAAACTGGCAGAGGAACTCATCTATAAAGGGGAGTCTCATACGGCAGAGTGGTATGAACAGCACGGTTTAGTGGATGTGCTGTTCGAACCTGGACAAAGCTACGTCTCTGTCAGAACGTTCATCGACACGCTGCGGCCGAAGTTGAACGGCGTAAGGGCGATGTTACGCGCCCGTACACGCGTGCTGCAGTTGCCCCGCAGTGAGCTGATGGACATCACGGAAGATTGGGTCGATGCGGCATTCTGCCTTGAGCCAAAAGATATCGCCTATATGGAGCGTCTGGTGATGCTGCAAAACCGTCACCATGCGGCGGGATTACGCAAAGCCAGTTAACGCTGTTTACGCGACTGATATCGCTTTAGCCATCGCTCGAATGCGGCAGCGGGCATGGGCTTAGCAAAGAGAAAACCCTGCCGTTCGTTGACGCCGTTCTTAGTCAGAAAGGCGTCTTCTTTTGCGCTCTCCACACCTTCAGCAATGACCTGTAAGTTCAGTGCCTGCGCCACCGCGACAATGGCCCGCACCAGCGACTGGGAAATGGACTGTTTATGAATATCCCGGACAAATGACTGATCAAGCTTGATTGCATCGATTGGGAATCGTGCCAGTTGGGACAAAGACGAGTAACCGGTCCCAAAATCGTCCAGATGAATTTGTGCACCAAGCTGGCTGAACTGTTTGATCACTGACAACGCCAGCTCTTCGTTTTCAATGAGACAGCTTTCTGTCAACTCCACGTCGATAGGGCAGTATTCAAAATCCAGATCCTTCAGGGCCTGTTTTAAATCACTAAAAATGGTTTGGTCGGCCAGTTGACGAGCCGAGACGTTCACTGCCACACGCAGATTAATGCCCTTATCGCGCCATTTGGCCACCTGACGAACCACGTCAAGCATGACCCAGCGGCCAAGCGGCACAATCAGCCCTGACTCCTCAGCATACGAGATAAATTCCAGCGGAGGAATTAATCCGCGTTCTGGGGATTGCCAGCGCACCAGCGCTTCCAGGCTTCTGACTTCGCCGCGCCAGGTGACTTTGGGCTGATAGTGGATCAGCAGTTGATCGTTATCCAGTGCTTTACGCAGGTTGGTATCCAGCCAGAGATATTCAAACACGCGCTGGTTCATTTCCGGTGAGAAGACGCAGAACTTGCCCCGGCCGTTCTCTTTGGCGGTGTACATAGCGGTATCGGCATTGCGGATGACGCTTTCCCGATCGTTGCCGTGCTGCGGGGCGAGGGCGATCCCTAATGAGCAGCCCGTGTAAATTTCAATCAGACCAATTCTGAACGGCTGGCGCAGACGGGTCAGAATGCGTGATGCCATCGCTTCCAGAGAACCCTGAGAGGTATGGGTGGCCATGACAATAAATTCATCGCCGCCGAGTCGCGCCAGTACCTGGCCTTCATCCAGACAGCTCAGAATGGCCAGCGCAACCGCCTGCAGGAGCTGATCGCCAAACATATGCCCGTAGGCATCGTTCACTTTTTTGAAGTTATCGAGATCGAGATATACCACGCCAACCTGCGTCTCACCACGGTTGTCGATGGCGTCTGAAATCAGTTCGTGGATCGCATTACGGTTCGGCAAGCCGGTGATGGTATCGGTGTTGGCCAGCACCCGCAGGCGCTCCTGGGCGCGGCGCTCTTCCGTAATATCGGTGCCGGAACAGATAAGAAAAATTTCATTTTTACCGCTGCCGCTGTGGACAAATTTGTTTCTGAACAGAAACAAGCGTTGTCCTTTTCGCGTTTTGATCCAGCGTTCGACTTCGTAAGAACTGCCGTTGCGAAAGAAACCGGTAATGTTGCGCTTTGAGGCTGCGGCTTCACTGCGGCTCATAAACAACTTAAACACATTCTGGCCGATAACTTCTTGTTCTTTGAGACCGGTGTACTCTTCGCTCAGGCGGTTAAACCGCTGAATATTGCCATTCTGATCGAGAATGACGATAACGGAGTTGGCTTCGGAGACGACCTGCTCAGCAAAGGACAGGCCCTGAGCCAGGTCGCGGGCCACGGAAGGCGTATCGTTCCACGCAGAGGCGGTACCGGCCCATTCATTACGGGTTATTTTGCGTCCGACAAGGTGAACAGGCACATCTTCGCCATACAACGAGAGCGTCATTGAGATGCTGGACGTAATGACGGTTAACTGGCGGATAAGTTCGGCCTGTTCATCATCCAGCGCCACCACCTGAGTCACATCGGCATTTTCGCTGGTGGCAAGGTGCAGAGCATTGCTGTCCGCTGTCAGTCGCCACCAGGGGCTGTGAGTTCCCATGTAACGAAACAGCAAATTCTGCTCCAAATCGTCCATCATGTTTTCTCCTGAAGCTGCCTGTTAGCGCACAATTTATTCATTTGCGATCGGCTTTTCCGAGGTGAGACCACGGCTGAACCGATGTGAACTTATTGTTTTTTCCCGGTTTTCTTATAATAAAACGAGTCAGGTAAAAAAGGATACTCAGCCAATAAAAATTCACGTAACCGGATATAACGGCACTCTTTTACTGTAGATAATTATGGCGAAATTGGGCGGAAGAAGACTGAAAATAGTAAGAAAAAATGATGATTTTGCAGAGCGGCGTGGAAGAAAAAAATGTCGGCCCGCCCTGTAAGGAAAGGGCCGACATTTGAATAGCTTATCAGGCGGCAGGGCGCGCGATAATACTGCGGGTTTCCATGCGGACTTCGGCGATAGTGACGTCAATCACGTCCGTGACTTTGTAAACCGTTTCACCTTTGATTTGCACAGTACCATTTTCCTGGCTACAGACCAGTTCGTCGCGAACGGCATGCAGGAACGGTGCAGGGATAAAGGCAACCGCCCCGTTATCCACCAGACGCACACGCATACCCCCACGGCTGATATCAATGATTTCTGCGGCGAAGCGAGTCTCTGTACCGGCTTTATCCTGCAGGAAGCGGGCGTACAACCAGTCACCCACGTCACGTTCCGCCATGCGGTTCAGGCGTCGACGATCTGCCATCTGCAGGGTCGTGTCATCCTGAGGACGTGCAATGGATTCGCCCTTGATGATCGCTTTGAGCAGGCGGTGGTTAACCATATCGCCGTACTTACGAATTGGAGATGTCCAGGTCGCGTAGGCATCCAGGCCGAGGCCGAAGTGCGGGCCAGGCTCTGTGCTGATTTCAGCAAAGGACTGGAACCGACGAATACGGCTGTCGAGGAAACCAGAAGGCTGTGCGTCCAGCTCGCGACGCAGCTTGCAGAAGCCCTGCAAGGTCAGCACCTCTTCCGGGTCAACATGCACGTCATGATTCTTCAGCAGGGCGGCCAGCGCTTCGGTATTGGCCGGATCAAAGCCGGTATGGACGTTATAAATACCGAAGCCCAGCTTGTCGCGCAGCACGCGTGCGGCACAAATGTTGGCGGAAATCATCGCCTCTTCGACGATGCGGTTTGCAATACGGCGCGGCTCGGCCACGATATCCAGCACTTCGCCTTTTTCACCCAGAACAAAGCGATAGTCCGGACGATCTTTGAATACCAGCGCATGGGTTTGACGCCATTCACTGCGGTTCAGACAGATGCGGTGCAGCAGACGAATCTGTGCAGCAATGGCGTCTGACTCCGGTTTCCAGGTGCCGGTATTTTCCAGCCAGTCAGAAACGTCGTCATAAGCCAGCTTGGCTTTTGATTCAATGGTGGCAGCAAAGAATTCGATATCGTCTTCAATCGTGCCGTCCGCAGCAATGGTCATGCGGCAGGCGAGAACCGGACGCACTTCATTCGGACGCAGCGAGCAGAGATCGTCGGAGAGTTCACGCGGTAACATCGGGATGTTAAAGCCAGGCAGGTAGTTAGTGAACGCACGGACTTTCGCGATATCGTCCAGCTTGCTGCCTTCGGCAATCCAGGCGGTAGGATCGGCAATGGCGACGGTTAACAGCAGTTTGCCATCGGCGCGCTCTTCAGCATACAGCGCATCATCCATATCTTGCGTACTGGCGCTGTCGATAGTGACAAACTCCAGTGCGGTCAGATCCCTACGCTCCAGCCCTTCATCCTGCATCTCGGTGGCTACGCCGTTCGGGGCTTCTTTTTCAAGATTATGGCGCGCAAGCGTAACCCACCACGGCACGAAATGGTCGTCGCCGAAGGTAATGAACTGGGTCAGTTCCGCATAGAACCCACGATCGCCTTTCAGAGGATGACGGCGCATTTCCGCCACGGCCCAGTCACCTTCTTTGAAATCATGCTCAACGCCGCGAGCGGCACGGCATGGAATGGCGTCTTTCAGCAGGGGATGATCTGGCACGATAGAGAGACGGTCGTCTTTTCTCTGCACCTTGCCCACAAAACGGGTCAGGAACGGCTCGATCAGTTCTTCCGGCTCGGCAGATTCACGTTCTTTTTCAGTATGAATGACAGCCATGACGCGGTCACCGTGCATCACTTTCTTCATCTGCGGTGGCGGAATGAAGTAGCTTTTCTGCGCGTCGACTTCAAGGAAACCAAAGCCTTTTTCCGTGGCTTTTACGACCCCTTCTGCACGCGGCGTCTGGGAATGCAGTTGCTGTTTAAGCTGCGCTAGCAGCGGGTTGTCCTGAAACATAATGTTCTATTTTCGTAGCCATTGAGCGGCTGACAGTTTTACGCGATTCTCACTGCCACAGCAAGCGGTCTTTGGGTAAATAGTATGGTTATTCCGCTTTGCCAAGCGCGACTTTCAGGCGCTCAAGCCAGCCATCAAACGCGCTTCGCGTAAGCAGCGCAATCGCCCGGTCAGCGGGAAGTCCTTCCTCCGTGAGCGGGTTAAACTGTGCTGCACTGAAACGGTCCGGAGAACGTGTTAACAACTCCACGGCCGCCGAGAGCGCCGGCGAGGTTACCCAGGCTTCTTCACGGCAATGATTCAGGATTTCCCCCGTCAGATCGAGCAGCATGGGTTCATGGCACAGCACAGGCGTTAGCGCCTGAAGGGCAGGCTCGGCTTGCCAGCGTGAAAGGGACTCGAGTTGATGCGCACTGGCATAGCGCAGTTCCACCACAGGCAGGAGAGCGATCCAGGCGCCGGGCCTGACGGGCAGTGTGTGCGGTTGAATATGATGTCCTGGCAGCCAGCGTACGGGGTGCCCCAGTAGCGCCTGAAACACCGCGACTACGCGGGCCTGAAAACCGATGAAGCCAATAATCTGGCTGATGAGCACGATGTCATACGTTGTCAGGCCCACCTCATCGAGCTGATTCTGCGCTTTATCATCAATAACATCCGGTGAGCTGGCAAGCTGGCGGGCATATTGCGTGATTTGTGCCAGACGGCGGTTACTTTCACGTGACGAGTCCGGGCCAGGAAGTGGGGCGAGAAGGGCGGCGTAATGGTTACAGAGCCTCTGAACCCCACAGGCCTGCGCGACCGTCAGCGCGGTGCTCAGCCTGTCATAAGCACTTAATGTGTGCAGGCGGTTGACGGGGATATCGAGCGGGAACAGCAGATGACATAAGGCTCTGGCAGGGGTTAGCCAGCCAGAACAGGCGGCGACAATCTCATCAGGTAAGGCTAAATCGAGCAAAAAACGATCGTCGACGTTAGCGGCTTCGGGCACCAGGGGCAGGACATCCGTCTGCGCGTGGTTTGACTGGGTTTCGTGATACCAGTGGCCTTTGCCGGAAAAACGGCGTTGTTCCATGGGCGTTCCTTGATCTCAAAATGGCGATCAATATCCTGGCGTAAGGCGGATGAGGGGAAAAATATTGTTAGGTGATAACAAATAGCAGAACGGAATAACGAGAGGCGGCGGGGGGAGAAAAACTCTCTTCCCGGGCGGGAAGAGAGTCACAAACTTATTTAATTTCCAGCTCGTTCATTGCAGCGATGTTGAAGCCGCCATCAACGTGAACCACTTCGCCGGAGATACCCGCGGAAAGGTCAGAGCACAGGAATGCTGCAGAGTTACCCACATCTTCAATGGTAACGGTACGACGAATCGGCGTAACCGCTTCGCAGTGTGCCAGCATTTTACGGAAATCTTTGATGCCAGAAGCGGCCAGGGTGCGGATTGGACCTGCAGAGATGGCGTTAACGCGCACACCTTCAGGGCCCATTGCGTTCGCCATGTAGCGGACGTTTGCTTCCAGAGACGCTTTAGCCAGACCCATAACGTTGTAGTTAGGGATAGCACGCTCTGCGCCCAGGTAGGACAGCGTCAGCAGGGCGGAGCCCGGGTTCAGCATGGCGCGGCAAGATTTCGCCATCGCAACGAAGCTGTAGGAGCTGATGTCGTGCGCGATTTTGAAGCCATCACGGGTAACCGCGTTAACGTAGTCGCCGTCCAGCTGGTCGCCAGGTGCGAAGCCGATGGAGTGAACGAAACCGTCGAATTTGTCCCACGTTTTTGCCAGTTCAGCAAACATGCCATCGATGCTTTCATCTTGAGCAACGTCACATTCCAGAACGATGCTGGAACCCAGCTGCGCGGCAAACTCTTCAACACGGCCTTTCAGCTTGTCGTTCTGGTAGGTGAACGCCAGCTCAGCGCCTTCGCGATGCATAGCCTGTGCGATGCCGTATGCGATGGACAGTTTGCTGGCAACGCCGGTTACCAGAATGCGCTTACCGGAAAGAAAACCCATAGCTTTAATCCTTATATTCATTGCTTGTTTTTTGCCTTGTAAATCATAGCGTTACAGGCAGTATTTCAAAATTATTCGAAATCAGCTCGAAATTATAGCCCACTCACTGCCCCTTGTGTCACGCTATTTCTCGCGCATTGCCCATGAACGGGGTCCCGAAAGGGGCAGACACGGGTGACGCAGGTCTTAAAATTTCGCCATTCGTCCAGTATATCACCCGGGTTAAGCTTCGCCTCATCCAACCAGCGTGGAAGCGTGATCCTGCACAGCGTTTCACCTTTTCCTGGCGCGCTCAATGAAACGCGCGACGACAATAAAGAAAACCGGTACGAAGAAGATGGCGAGAAGCGTACCGCTAATCATGCCGCCGAATACGCCGGTGCCGATGGCATGCTGCGTGCTGTCACTCGCCCCGGTGGCCAGCATTAGCGGGACAACGCCTAGCGTAAAGGCTAACGAGGTCATTAAAATGGGGCGCAAGCGCTGACTGGCGGCCTGGCATGTTGCCGCGACGGTTGTTTGCCCCTCCCGCTGAAGCTGCCTGGCAAACTCGACAATCAGAATGGCGTTCTTGGCGGAAAGCCCAATCAGGGTGATCAGACCAACCTTGAAGAAAACATCATTAGTCATACCTGCAATGGATACGGCTGCAACCGCGCCAATAAGACCCAGTGGAACGACCAGCATGACCGCGAAGGGAATCGACCAGCTCTCGTAAAGGGCGGCGAGAACCATAAATACCACCAGGATTGACAGCACAATCAGGCCAGGAAGCTGTGACTCAGACGCTTTCTCCTGCAGTGAACTCCCGGCCCAGTCGCCTGCGATACCCGCAGGCAGCTCTTTTGCCAGCGTTTCCACGATTTTCATTGCCGTACCGCTGGACTCACCCGAGGCGGCACTTCCCGTAATCCGTATCGCAGGATATCCCTGGTATCGGTTCAACTGCTGAGGCGCAACGTTCCATGACAGTGTTGCAAACGTAGATACCGGCACCATCTGACCTGTCCGGTTTTTTACCGATAAGGTTAACAATTGTTCAGGTTGCATACGGTATGGCGCATCGGCCTGTACAATGACCTGTTGAACGCGACCGTTATGGGTGTAGTCATTAACGTAACTGGAGCCCATGGTGACAGACAGAGTTTGATTAATTTCATCAAACGAGACGCCCATGGCCTCTGCTTTTTCCCGGTCAATCTGCAGTGCAAGGCTGGTTCCCTCAGGCAGGCCATCAATGTAGACATCATTCAGTTCAGGGCGCTGATTTGCATGCTGAACAAACTCATCGGCGGCATTTTTTAAGGCCTGATATCCCAGACCCGCTCTGTCCTGCAAGTAGTAAGTGAATCCGGATGAGGTCCCCATATCCGAAATAGCCGGAGGAAGTAAGCTCATTGTGACGGCATCAGAAACGCCAGCCATGCGGGACTGGATAGCGTCTGCTTCCCCCTGGGCGGTGATCCCTTGTCGATTTTTCCAGTCCTTAAGCGTGGTAAAGGCCATGGCCGAGTTAGGGCCGGAACCCGAAAAGCCAAAGCCCAGGATCATGATGTTGCTTTCAATCGCCTGTCGCGATGCAATTTCCTCTTCAAATTTTTCAACCACTTTAAGGGTACGCTGCATGGTCGCGTCAGAAGGCAGTTGCAGGGATGATATGAAGTAGCCCTGATCTTCATCCGGCAAAAATGAGGATGGCAAAGAAGACAACCCCATAAACAGGGCAGCGCAAAGGGCAACATACAGCAGCAGCATGCGCCCCGTTTTTTTTAGCACCGCGCCCAGGCTGGACGCATACACTGCCGTGAGGGCATGGAAATGGGTGTTAAACCAGGTTGCAAATCTTCCGGCACCTCTCTTGTTCGCCGCGTGGGGCTTGAGTAACGTGGCACAAAGCGCGGGGGTCAGCGTCAGCGCGAGGAATGCCGATAACAAAATGGAAATCGCCATTGAAATACAGAATTGTCGATAGATGATCCCCACCGAACCCTGCGCAAAGCCCATCGGGATAAACACCGCCGTAAGCACCAGCGTGATACCCGCTATGGCAGGAGTGATTTCATGCATGGCCTGCCGCGTTGCTTCGCGTGGGGAAAGCTTTTTTTCTTCCATCAGCCTTTCGACGTTTTCGACAACGACGATGGCATCATCAACGATAATACCGATAGCCAGCACCATCCCGAACATGGTCAGAATATTGATGGAATAGCCGCTAAGCAGCATTATTGTAAAGGTGCCCAGCAGCGCCACGGGGGCGACAATTGCCGGAATAAGCGTGCAGCGTATCTTGTGCAGAAAAAGCAGCATGACCAGGAACACCAGTACCATCGCTTCAACAAATGTCTGAACCACTTTCATAATTGAAAGCTTTACGAAGGGCGCCGTATCAAAAGGCACCGTGAAGGTCATTCCCTCCGGAAGCACGTGAGACAGTTCATCAATCCGTGCCCGCACCCCTGAGGCGGTACTGATGGCATTCGCGCCCGGCGACAGCTGGATTGCGGCTGCCGTCGCCGGAACGCCGTTTTCGCGAATACCGTACGCATAGCTTTGTAGGCCGGACTCAATGCGGGCAACGTCCGACAACTGCAGGCGGGCCCCTGTGGTATCGGATTTAAGGGTAATATGGCGAAATGCCTCGACCGAAGAAAGTTGTCCTTTAACCGTAATCGGATAAGTCACTCCCTGGCCTTCTGTTGCCGGTTCATCGCCCGTTCTGCCGGGGGAAACAATGGTGTTCTGCTGGCTGACCGCGGTAAGCACATCGCTTACCGACAGCCCATAGCTATGAAGCTTCATCGGATCGAGCCAGATACGTAGCGCTTTCTCACCACCAAAAAGCTGGACTTTGCCAACCCCCGGCACGCGGCGAAGTTCATCGCTGATATTTCTGGCAAAATAATCGCTCAAATCCGCTTCCTGAAATGTCCCGGAGGTGGACTTTAACCCCACCATCATCAGAAAACCGGCGTTTGCCGCCTCGACGTTAATGCCGTTTTGCCGGACCGACTGAGGTAGGCGCGGCTCGACAATCTTTATCTGATTCTGGAGATCCATCTGCGCCAGTTTGATATCGGTGCCTGGTTTAAAGGTCACCGTAATCGAGGCTGAGCCGGTGGTGTCACTCGATGATTCAAAATAGAGCAAATTATCCACGCCGGATATTTCACGCTCGATAAGGGAAACGACCGACGTATTCATCACATCAGGACTGGCGCCGGGATACGAGACAGTAATAATAATGCCTGGCGGCGCAACAGCCGGATACTGCGCCACCGGTAGCCTGGGAATCGACAATACCCCTGTCAACACAATAAAAAGCGCCACGACCCAGGCGAAAACAGGACGATCAATAAAAAATTGCGGCATAAAGATTACTTCCAGTCAACTCACAGTAAAACGCATCAGGTGTGCGATGTCTCATCACTGGTCGATACCCGCTTGCCGATGTCTCTGAGTTGTGAAAATTTCTCCAGCAGTTGCGGGGCGTCATCCAGGCTTGTCGCGAACATCCACATGTACGTCATCACGGAATAAATGTGACCGGCGGTAATCCCCGTTGTGTGGGTCATCAGGATGATGGTCAGCGTAAAAAGCAGGGCGATCAGCGAGCCAATCAGTAAATATCCCCACGCTTCGCGGTCAGAGAGCGCAATACGCAAGTGTGCAAGCGTAGAATAATGACGTTTGAGGGTCGCAGAGCCCGCTTTATGTACATAATCGACCTCTTTCTCAAGGCGGTTATTGAGGCGTCTGAAGAGCAATTCATTCTTATGGGTGAAACCGGAAACAAATCCCATCAGGATCAAGACGACGATGGTGCAGACGATGCCAGCCCAGAATTCAATGATCAGCAGCATAATGGCTGCACCAAAAAGCGAACTCATTGAGGTAATGAGCATGGGCAGATGCATTTCAAAGAAATCCACGAACTCACGCGACAAGGTAACTCTCGCCGCGATTGTCGAATGATTAAGCTGGTATTTTCGCTGAGCCAGCACAACAGAGACCGCAAGCCCGGCGTAAATCCGTGCGAAGGTGCGCGTGTCCACGCTGCGCCTGGCGGCACCAATGCACCAGATAAACAGGACCATTAGCCCATACAGTGCAGCGCTCACGGTATCCCCGGCGAGAATGGCATTTATCGCAATCCCCGCAAGTACGGGATAGAGTAAAAAGGTCACATTTTCGGCAATAACCAGAAAGAAGGTAATAAACAGCTTCTTGCGGTGTCGCACGGCAAGTGCCTTGAGCGAGCCAACAACCCCGGAAACGACCGGAGGACGATGAGTATTTTTAAGGATCATATTTTCGAGTTATTAATGCCAGAGAGCAGGGGAATTCCGTCAGAAATTTATCCATTAACCGTTACTTTATACAGCGCATGTTTAGTACTGATGTGCAATTTGTGGAGGTTATATGGAGACAGTAAACTTAAATCATCCTTAACATGAGATAAATGGGTGAGCCAACAAAAAATATAATGAGAAAACATTCGCAGTAAAACACCAGATCGGCGATATCAGGTGCGATGTTTAACAAAATACTGAAAATGATGATCAGGTAGATAAAAATCAATGCCAGGCACAGGGCCATGACAAGGAGTTCCGACAATCCGCCTCCTTTATGTTGAATCGCAAGAAAAAACGATGTTGCTGCGATACAACCATAAATAACAGGTGAGGAGATAATGGTTGTCGCCACTTTTTCATCGACTTCATGTATCAGGATCATCCAAAGATGCAATAATCCCCACGATACAATAAGAAACAAACATGACGTGCCAACGTTAGCAGGTGAGACATATCTATTAATATTCATTTTGAGTGTCTTTGGGTATTAATGAAAGCAATTGATAGACCGAGCCACATACGAGAAGTTCAATGGTTTATTCTCTTTGGTCGCTTTTTTTTCTGAATAAAAAGATTCAACTGTTTATATGGAGTGTTTATATCCGAAATGTGGAGAAAGTGTGGAGGCAATAACATCAAGGGTTTTGTTTTTTGCAGGAATGCTTATAAAAAAGTCACAACACAACGGCACTTTTTTGTCATGCGTAGGTCTGAGCTTTTTATAAAATGGCGCTTAGCATGATTTCGCAACATAAAAGAGACGCCTTCCCGTACCTGTGGAGAGAAAATGTACCAAAATAATTTAATTCTTGTCGCCGAAGATGAAGATGAAATCGCCGATATACTGATGAGCTACCTGCAGCGGGCAGGAATGAAAACCTTAAGGGCAACAGATGGTGCGCAGGCGATTAACATGACGCGTCTGCATAAACCGGATCTCATTTTGCTGGACATCCAGTTGCCGGTATTTGATGGCTGGAGCGTCCTTACCACGCTGCGCCGGGAGAGTACGGTGCCCGTCATTATGGTCACCGCCCTCGATCAGGATGTGGATAAGCTGATGGGGTTGCGGCTGGGCGCTGACGATTACGTCATAAAGCCATTCAATCCCTCTGAAGTTGTCGCGAGAGTGGAAGCCGTACTGCGCAGAACGAAGGCCAACGTTCAACAGGTTGCAGCAATGCCGCTCCGGACATCCTTTATTACGGTCTACCCGGATGATTTCTATATTGAAGTCACGGTTGGGGAGGAGGTGGTATGTCCTGTATTGACCACCACAGAATTTAAACTGCTGACCTATCTGGTCAGGAACCCGAGAAAGGTCTGCTCCCGCGAAGAGTTACTTAACGCCTGTCTGCCGGAGGGCGATACCTTAGACAGAACGGTGGACAGCCACATGAGTAAGCTGCGCAAAAAACTGGAACTTGCCGGTCTTCATGGTGTGCCTGAAAGCATAAGAGGGATGGGTTACCGGCTGGGTGACAAGAAATGAGTAAAGAATCTGTTCTGAGCCGCCAAATCTTAACCTATATGGTTACGCTGGCATTGATTATTATTGCCATCGCTATTCTGGGCTCCTGGCTGTTTTACAGCTTCGTGCTGGATTACCTCCCGGGAGGTACCGCCGCTGGCAGCGAAGAGAATATGACGATGTGGGACTGGTTGTGGCTCGTAACGGTCTCGACAATCAGTTTGATGATCTCTCTCTTTTTGACCGTAAAACTGTCATCACGAATTCTGACGCCTTTGAACGCGGTAGCCTCCAGCCTGAAACGCATTTCTCAGGGCGATTTGGATGCCCGGGCCTGGTGCGCGAGTTCACAGCTTGGCGAGATAAATCATCTCGTCAACGACTTCAACGAAATGGCTGAAAAATTGCAAACGCTGGATATTCAGCGCAAATCCTGGAATGCGGCGATTGCGCATGAACTGAGAACACCCGTCACGATTTTACGTGGGCGGCTTCAGGGTCTTGTCGACGGTGTGTTTGCACCAGATCCGGCTTTATTCAATAACCTGCTAAAGCAAACCGAAGGTCTGGCTCGCCTGATAGAGGATCTCCGTGTTGTCAGCTCGGACGGCGGCGCGGGTTATACGTTATGCAAGAGCGAAATCGATCTTAAGGACACCCTGGAAACAGCACTTGAGACCTTCAGGCCTGAGTTTAAGCGTAAGCAATATGATATTCATACCGAACTTAAAACACAGCGGTGTATCTGCGATCCGCTACGTATTAATCAATGTCTGACCGTGTTATTTGACAATGCGCTGCATTACTCGACATCACGTAAACTCATCATAAAAAACGGGGTGTATGGTAAAGAAAATTACATCCTGATTCAGGATGAGGGGCCAGGCATACCCCGGGAATTTCATGATTTTCTCTTCCAGCCCTTTCAGCGCGACAAAGGGGCCAGACAACTGAATCCTGAAGGCTGTGGTTTAGGATTGTCGGTGGTAAAAGCCATCATGCTTGCGCACGGTGGCGATGTTACCTATGTTCTGACGAAGCGAAACCACTCGCTATTCAAATTAACCTGGCCGGTTGCGGCATGACTCAAATGAGCCTGTTTGTGACAGGCGTCATTTGCCACATTTCGCCCAACCTGGCGTCCCATTCCGGGGGCGTGATGGTAAGTTTGCCTCGTTTCGGGCTTAACGTTATTTCACTAAAATAGATTTCATCCTGCGTGAGCATGAGATCGACACGGCAATAATCAATCCCCTGGGCCAGGTCTTGCGCCGCCAGCACTGCCTCCTGATAAGACGCAGGTCTGGGGATGTCCTGCGGGGTGTTAGGATATTCCATCTGGAAAGGCTGCAATTGCCAGTGCCGATCGTAAATGTTGATAAATCCATTGCCGCTTTCATCGGTAAAATCCGCTTCCACGAACTGCGCGATGCCATGAAAACAATGGATCCTTAACATCTCTGATGTTGTGCTTTTGTCGGTGTTATTAAACAGGTCGATGTACTGCTCGCACAGAATAACAGGAAGGATGTTTTTATATTGCCATTCCCTTGTGGTGTAATATAAATTTCTCTTTAATGCCAGCCGGAGTTTGTTTTGCGTTTTTTTGAGGTCAAACTCTGCTTTGTTTGTGCATATGACCGCACTTCCACTGTCATGGTTGCATTTTAATACAAATTTATTCGGCAGTTTCGTCAGGTCAATGTGCTCAACGCGACGGTATACGCCAATCAATGGCACTACGTTTAGTCGTTGCGTTCTCGATAGCACATATTCCCTCACCGCCAGTTTATCAGCCAGCAGCGTATAGTGTGAATTATGGTCATAGACCAGTCGATGACAAATTTTTTCGTTCAGGGTAGCAGGTGATTTTATATCAAATGTGTCACCGTGAATTTCTTTGAGACGGGACAGATGAAAGTTAATGTCAGATATTAAATAAGACCGACACTTCCTGAGCAGATACTCCAGGCTTTTTAAATAATATGTGATTTTGTTCATTCTTTCCTCCGAAATATCTGCATATTCTGAAGGAGAAGGATTGATTTTTATTGCCTGGAGTATGGAGGAGAAATGGAGAGCCGCTTATAAAGCGGATGGCGATGTGCAACGCAAAATAAAAGGATTAAACGTCCTGTTTAATCCTTTGACGTTCTGAGTCGAAATATTCGCTGTCGCGGGAGACACCTGACGGGCGGTTACCGATCCTTTCTCCATGCATCAGCAGTTAGCGCTTCACCAAAATGTCCGGCAATCAGGCGTTTTGTTAAATCGTGGAGTGGGGAAGCCAGCACATCCGCCGTGCTGCCGCGCTCGACGACCTCACCCTGGTGCATGACCATCACCTGGTCGCTGATATGTTTCATCATGCCAAGATGTTGCGTGACGTAGATATAAGCGATCCCCTGTTTTTCCTGCAACTCGAGCATCAGGTTAATTAACTGCGAACGCATCGACATATCCAGAGAGGCGAGGGCTTCGTCAGCAATAATCACTTTCGGGCGCAAAATCAGGGCACGCGCCAGGCCAAGACGCTGCTTCTGACCCGGGGCCAGCATATGCGGATAGTAACTCTCGTGATCGGGCAGCAGCCCAACCATACGCAGGGTTTCAAAAATACGTTTACGGCGAGCGTCAGGCTCCAGATCGGTATTCAGCCGCAGCGGGAAATCCAGGATCTGCGAAATGCGCTGGCGCGGATTAAGCGAGGTGGAGGGATCCTGGAAGATCATGCGGATACGCTGGCTGCGGAAGGAGTAATCACCGAATGCCAGCGGATGATCGTCAATCAGCACTTCACCGCCGCTTGGCTCGACCATGCCCGCCAGCATTTTTGCCAGCGTGGATTTGCCGGAACCATTCTCGCCAATGATCGCCAGGGTCTGTTTTTCGCGCAGCGTAAAGCTCAGCGGCTTCACGGCCTCCACGGTCTGGCGGTGGAACAGCCCAGTGCGATAGCGAAAGGTCTTACTCAGGTTGCGCACTTCCAGTAAGGTTTCGACCATTTCACTCTCTCTCCATGTTCAGCGGGAAATGACAGGCGTAAAGGTGGTTTTTCGCCCCCGTCAGACGCGGCGTTTCAATACACTTACGCTGTGCATACGGGCAGCGTGGCCCAAGACGACAGCCTATCGGCAATGACTCCAGCAGCGGGATCGCACCGGGCAGCGTGTTCAGACGGCTCTTGTGCGGCATGGCGCTGCCAAAATCCGGGATTGCACGAATCAGCGCCTGCGTATAAGGGTGGTGCGGCGTGGTGACCAGATCTTCACTGGGGGCGGTTTCCACCGTTTGCCCACAGTACATCACATCAATTTTATCCGCCCATTTGCTGAGCATTTGCAGGTCATGGCTGATCAGCAAAATGGTGGTGTTGTTATTCTGATTCAGCCGCGTCAGCAGGCGGAATATCTGTGCCTGCGTGGTGGGCTCCATTGCGTTTGTAGGCTCATCCGCAATCAACAGACGCGGCTGATTGGCCAGCGCGATGGCAATCATCACTTTCTGGCATTCACCGTCGGTGAGTTCGTAGGGGAAACTGCGCATCGCGTCTTTGTGATCTTTGATCCCGACGCGATGAAGCAGCTCAATGGCGCGGCGTTTTCGCCAGCCGAAACGCTGCCACCAGCGGCCTTTATAGGTCCAGCCGGGAATGTTCTGCATCAGCTGCTTGCCGACACGCTCGGATGGATCAAGACAGGATTGTGGCTCCTGGAAAATCATTGAGACGTTATGACCCACCAGCTTACGACGCTCGCGTGGAGAGAGGCGCAGCAGGTCAATATCATCAAAACGCATTCGGTCGGCGGTGACGCGCCAGTTGTCCTTCGCAACACCACAAATGGCTTTGGCGATGAGGCTTTTCCCTGAGCCGGATTCACCGACCAGCCCGCGTATTTCGCCTTCTGCAAGGGTAATACTGATACGGTCGACGGCCTTAACCCAGCCTTCACCGGTTTTAAACTCGATGGTGAGGTTGCGGATATCAAGAAGCGGCATTATTGCACCCCCGCATTAATTGCGCGGCGAATACCGTCGCCCAGCAGGTTAATCAGCAACACGCTGACCATGATGGCCGCACCCGGTAACATGACCGTCCAGGGGGCAACGTAGATAAGCTCCAGCGCATCGCCCAGCATCGCGCCCCATTCCGGTGACGGCAGTTGCGCACCCAAATCGAGGAAACCCAGCGCGGCGATATCCAGAATCGCCATCGACAGGGCGCGGGTGATCTCGGTGACCAGGCCGGCCGCGATATTTGGCAGGACGGCAAACCACAGAATATTGAGCGTGGTAGCGCCGTCCAGACGGGCGGCAACGACATACTCTTTCTCCAGCTCGTCATGCACCATGCTGTAAACAGAACGAACAATACGCGGCAGAATAGCCAGCCAGACGGCGAACATGGCATGCGAAAGGTGCGGCCCGGCAAAGGCCACCACGATAATTGCCAGCAGCAACGACGGGATAGAGAGCAGGGTGTCCAGAATGTGGTTCAGCACCGCCGAGCGCAGACCGTGTGTCGAGCCGGCAAAAATGCCCAGCGCAAGGCCGCAGACTGTGGCGGCAAGCGTCACCACAAACGCACCTCCCACCGTCGGGGCGGCGCCGCTCAGCAAGCGGCTCAGCACATCACGACCCAGATCGTCGGTGCCCAGGAAGAAGGAGACCTCCCCATAGCGCGACCACGACGGAGGTAACAACTGATAGCCGAGGAACTGCTGGTCGATACCATAGGGGGCAAACCACGATCCAAACACGCAAAGCAATACCAGCCCGGCACAGCCGTACAGGCCGATCATTGCCGTGGTGTCACCATAGAATTTACGCCACACGGTACGTAGCGCACCGGGCGTGCGCTTTTCACTGTATACGCTATCGTAGGGCATATGAATCCGTTTTAAGTTTGTTTGTCATGCTTCATGTCTTTTGAAAAATTCCGCCATTATCAACATCTTGCCTACTCTAAGTGCTTTATTTTTGTATATCGCGCATTAATTTGAAGGTTATCAATTTACGCAAAATGTGTACACTATTGTGTATATCTTTTCCCGGAGTGTACACATTGCTAACCGATACAAAACTGAGAAAAGCTCTTGGCAAAAAGAGAGACAAAATCGAGGTCATTTCAGACGCTCACGGCTTGAATGTCAGATTGTCTACATCCGGCAGTATAACATTCTTTTACCGCTACAGATGGAACGGAAAAGCGGCTCAATTGACGATCGGCGATTATCCGACCATATCATTAGCTCAGGCGCGAGAGCGTCGACAGCAGTTCAGAATCTGGCTTAAAGAGGGGTTCGATCCGAGACGACAGACCGTACTGGAGAAACAGAAAAGAACTGATGCGATTACCGTGAAAGAAGCCTTTGATTACTGGGAAAAGCATTACTGCGTTCCTGAAGGCCTGGTAAAAATCCACGTGAACCGCCGGGACTTCAACAACCATATCAATCCTGTGCTGGGGAATATGCTTGTAGATCAGACCACAAAGGCACATTGGCTTAGCCTGTTCGACGGTATGGGAAGAAGGGTGGTTACAGGGCAAATGTTAGGGTTGATGCAGCGTGTTTTTCGTTTCTGCTCTAACAGAGGAATAATCAACCTTAACCCAATTGAGAGTCTCAGGCGATCTGATGTGGGGCTTACCGCGGCAGTTAAAGACCGAAGATTGAGCGACGAGGAGATCAAAACTGTCTTGAATGCTTTGCCTGAAATGAGGGAACGACAACAGCTGATCATGAAATTTCTCATTCTGACCGGTTGTAGGAGTACGGAAATAAGAACGGCAAAGTGGGAATGGTTCGATTTTATGGATCAAACATGGACCATTCCAGCAAGTGATTATAAAACAGGTAAATCTGTCAGGAGAGCGTTGCCGGATGCTGTTGTAAAGATGATGAAATCTCATAAAGAAACATCATTGTCAAACTATGTTGTTACGTTGTCACGCTATAAGGGGCCAGAGGATGACAGGCCGCCTCTTCAGCCTAACGTTGCGTTATTTTCTGCCCAAATAATTTCCAAGACAGGAATGAAGCCGTGGTCCCTCCATGACCTTCGACGAACAGTGGCGACGCGACTTTCTGAATTAGGTGCGCCGCCACATGTTGTTGAGAAACTGCTTGGACATCATATGGCAGGTGTCATGGCGAGGTATAACCTGCATGACTACATTGATGATCAGCGCCATTGGCTTGCGGTATGGCAGAACCATTTGGAGAAACTGGTTGGTCATCCTCTGGTTTGATGCCCACTTTTTCTTCCCACTCCAGGAGGTCTGAAAGTCTCCAGCGCTTCGGGCTTCCATTTATCTTCGGCTTCGGAAATGGTTGTGAAAAATATGCCGGCATTCTGGAAGGGGTGCTCCAAAAGTACAGCGTGCTCCGCGAAATTTTGTATCTTGATAAAACTTCACTGGTGATCAAGATATCAACATTCGTATAAGTTGTTTCATTCATATTGCACCTCTCAGTTGCATTGTCCCGGCAGATTGCGCAGCCTGCGGGCACCATTCATGGCTGTCGCAACGTAGCTGGCCCGGCGGTTAACGACTTCCACTGTTACCTTTATTCCATCAACCACTACGGTGTATGTGGTCTTGGTTTTCTGTCTGGCGAATTCACCGTAAGTTTCGACGTGCTTCGCGAGAGCGGCATCACATGCCTGGCGAGCCAAAGGGGATTGCTTACTGCGATTAATCAGTCGCATTTCTTCTCCTTGAGGGAGGGTTTACCCTCCCAATCTCGTTAGTCCACGTATTCCGGTTTCATATCCGCCAGGGTAATGCTGAACTGACCATGCAGCTCGTCACCCAGATGGCGTTTGGACGCTGCAAGAACGCGCTCAACTTCTGCGAACCGCGCAGCTGCATCGGGCTCATCTGAAGCTGGTAAGGAATTGATTGCTGCTTCGACTTTGTTCCTTGCATCAACCAGGTAATAACGCTTCACGGCCTTGTTTTTCAGCTCAGTGAACAGGGCAGAACCCAGCGTTGCTTTCACGGTTTCAATATCTGCGCGCAGAGCTTTAGCGCTATCCACATCCTGAGCCGCCTCGATACGGTCACGAAAATCATCAGCAAGTGCATCAATATTTTGAGCTGATTCCTGAGCCGTTTGAGTCGTAGTGACGTTGTCACCTGAAATATCAGCGAGGCTAACGTGCTGCGCCGGTGCGGGGTTTACCTCTCGTTCTTCACGGCGATCATCGAGTTCATCCGGGGTATAAACGCCCAGAATCACATCCGGGCAGAACAGTCTCGCCCAGCGTTTGACGGCCAGGTACGCCAGTTGCTGGCGTGGGTCGTCATCGTCCTGCAGTTCGTAGCGTTTGCACCAGGTGTAATCCACGGTGCTTTCTTCCGGGAGGTCGTTATACACCGGGAAATCGGTGCGAACCGGTTTGGCGTAATCCTTACCGCGGCCGGTTTCAATACCAGCATCTTCCAGTTCAACATCTAGCTGCAGGTTGGCACGGGCTTCTGATTTCGCAGTGAACCAAATCACTGCGTCTTCTTTGCCAGATTTCTGCGTAGCCTTAACTACATAGAAAAATTCCATGTGAGATCCTCTTTTTTGGATGTAAGATCCCCGGGCCAGATATAGCGCCCATTGGGTGAACTTTGGTTTTTTAAGTAGTATTCCGGTGTAACTTTGGTCGGGAGCACCGGACGTATGGGCCGCCTTGCGCGGCTTTTACGTTATGCCTCGTGGGCCATCTGGTCGTACGAAGCACAACGCTCAGAGCAGTATTCTTTTTCTTTGCGCGCCAGCTGTGCGCCGTTGCGATAGAGAAGGGTACTTTTAACTACTTCCTCCGGTTCAACCGGCTTGCCGCAGTACCCGCATTTCGTTGAGCTACACATCTGGATTCCCCTTTTGCGCCAACAGGTAGCACAGGCGGCGAAGGAGTACCTCGAAGAAGTTCAGCTTTACGGCCTGTTGCCGTCCTGGTTTGCGTGCGAAATCAATCATTCTCACCCTCGTTTGCCTTATCGCCGGCCAGCGGAACGTTTACACCTGATGCGCGTTAATCTCTCCACCTCATCCGACTCTTCGTATGCCGTCGGCGGCTACTTTGTGGGCGTCCTGCCTTGGTGGTTCGTAGTGCGTCTTGGTGAGTTAGATTAAATCACTGGTTTATATCCATGTCAACTTATGCTTAATGTTAATTGTAAATCTGAGGTTTATATTTCTGGTTTTTGTGACGTATCTGCCGAATCGCAGGCAAAAAAAATCCCGACGCAAAGGTCGGGATGGTGAAGTTCTGGGCGTTGGTTTGGCGGAGAAGTTGAAGGGTGAGGGTGTAAAAAACCCGGCTCGACGGCCGGGTGCTGGTTAATGTTTCGTGTTTGGCAGTTCGGGCCTTTGTAGATTTTCCAGGACCTCAATCGCTTTAGCATTTTCGATAACTTTCTGTTGAACCTTATCTGCGAGATATTCCTTAAAGCCTTTTGGAACATACTCCTCCCTAAGCCATCTGCGAAACTCTCCTAACGCTTCTTCGGGATAATATTTGCTGGCAGATTGCCGGCTTTACTCTGTGGGAACCAATCAGGATAAACGTGAGGATGTTTCTGTATATCCCCATATTTTTCGCTCAAATTGTTACGCTTCCAGTGATTTGACCACCGACTTCCAACGCTAATATCTGGAACGGTTCTGGGACCTAACTCAAAACCAGCATTAATTAATGGGACGGTAATATCCACCATTTCCCGAAATACGCTAAAGAAACCAGCAGGAATTTTATCGTTCAGCAAAATCCTTTCTTGAAAGCATTTCCATGCGCCCGTTATTGGATTTCTCGGATCGATTCCTACGCTGCGATAAATGTATTCTTTGAGAGTTTGCCTTGCCAGAAGACGGTAGTTCTTTCTCGCAGTTGAGCTATCAACTTGAGAGGCATCGAATGCGTAATATTCAAGGATAGACATGCAGACGGCATCAGGATAAGCATGGCTATCACCGAATGCGCCACCATTAACAACGGAGTAAAGCTCGTTACCTTCAAATCCATTCTCAATGAGAAGTTCGGCAATTCTCTTACCCCTTGGCTTATTCCTTTCGATTAGCCAATTAGTGGTTAACGGGAGAAGGGTGGTGTGGTCTACACCACAGAGACGAGCTAAGCCGCGAAGACTGAGAAATGGCGTGCCATCATTAAGAACACCCATTTGAACGCCATTCACTTCGACCTCTTTTACTGGGAATAATGCCATTTCTTCTTGGTGGGGCATTAGTTCATTTTTCATCGTATCCCTCTGAATAATAAGTAATTAAAGTGGTGGTCGAAATGCATGAATCATTCGTTAGTTATCAGCCATAAGCCACTCAGAACAACTCAATCTTCCTGCGACCGGATCCGGCCCTTCATGTACTTCTCATACAGTTCATCCAGCTCCTTCAGGCGAAGCGCAAAAATGCGGAGCATGTTCTGTTGCTCTTCTTCCGGCAACTGGCGATAGAGCTCAAGCAGGCGCTGTTCGTCCGGCTTAAGCCCGTCTTTCTCCCCAACGTCCTCACCAAGTAGCCAGGCGACAGAAATGCCTACAGCGTCGGCTATGGCCAGTGCCGATTTCTTACTAATCACGCCTTTTTTGAACCAGCCGTTTACGGCCTGAGGAGTGACTCCAGCTATTCGTGCCATGTCTGCTTTTGTAACGCCGCGATCAGTGATCTCAGTAAGGCGCTCTACCAGAACGAGGTTGGGTTCTTCTTTTCTCATAGGGTCATTGTAAATATTTGGTTTATACACACAATAAATCCAAAGTTTGCTTGATATATAAATCTGTGGTTTACTTCTGCTATCATTAAGTAGGAGAAGCACATGTCCGCACTCGATAAAGCAATTAAAGCCGCTGGCTCAGCCAGAAAGCTCAGCATCGCGCTTGGTGTGACGAGTATGTCTGTAAGTCATTGGAAGAATCGTGACCAAGGGATCGTCCCGCCAAGTTATATCTTCCCGATTTTCAAAATGACAGGCGTAACGCCCCACGAACTACGCCCAGATCTCTATCCAAACCCAACTGATGGTTTACCCAAACAGGAGCCTTAACTATGCAAACTGTTTCATTTCAACAGAGTAGCAGAGCTTCCTCTAATCCAATGATATTCCAGTGTCATCAAAGCGAATCGGCAGTGCAGGATATTGATCATCGCGATATCTGCTCAGCGGTTCGAGCCTGGGCAGCGGCAGAAGGGCGCGTAGCTGTTGCGCTTCAAATCCAAGAGGCGGCGGAAGAACTTCAACTTGATGGCGTTGATTTCTCAGGCCAGGCCGATGTGTGGAACGTTAAGCTGTTCCGCTGGCTGGATAACAAAGAAGACTCTGCTTCGTACCGGAGAAACGTCGAACAACTGGTGCCCGCGATCATGTCTGTATTACCGCTTCGATACCGCGACCGTGTCGTAAAGAACGACTCGTTCGCGTATCGCATGGCAAGGTTGGAAAAAGAGGTGAGTGAGGCGAAGCAAGCTCTGATGCTCGATGCACCGAAGAAGGAAAAGTTGAAGGAGTTAGGCGAGGGGATTTTTGAGATGTTCCGTGTCGATCCGGACCTTACGGCACCGCTGCTGGCGATGGTCACAACCATGTTGGGGGCAATGTGAAGACTTCAGAAAAGGCGAAAGCCGGTCTGCGCAAACAGAACCGACTTTCAGGTGCAAAAACGGAGTGTAATTGCGGAGCTAAGTATGTCAAACACAGCTGAAATTATCAATTTCCCCCACAGAACCGAACAACCGGGAGGTCGTATGGCCGACCTGTCGAACGGGTATACCAAGGTCGCTAACGAGATCCAACAGCTCAAGCCTCGTCTGAGAATGTCAGGCCGGGAGTGGCAGTGTTTTGAGGCGGTGATCTGGCTTACCTACGGCTGGAACAAGAAACAGGACCGCGTTACGAACACGGTGATTGCCGAGCTTACAGGGCTGAGTGATTCCCACGTTTCGGATGCGCTCAAATCGCTCGCAGATCGCAAAATTATCTTCAGTCAGAAGCAGGGCGTGATGAAAACGGTCGGTATAAATACTGACCTTTCCGCCTGGATTTTAGACAAGCCGAAAACGGGAAAAACCTTCCCGAAATCGGGAAAAGTGTTACCGAAAACGGGAAAAACCTTCCCGGAAACGGTAGACACCCAAGACTATAACAAGAACAATAATAAAATATCCTCGTCTCGGAATTCTGACGAATCCCGAAACCAGAAAACTCAAAAGTTTCTCTCTCGCCATCCTGAAGCTGCCGACGGGATATACACCCCGGCAGGTAAATCATGGGGATCCGCTGACGACCTCAAGGCCGCACGCTGGATTTACGACAGGCTTCTCACCGTCAACGCATCGCTATCCGAACCAAACTGGGCTGAATGGGCAAACACCATCAGGCTGATACGTGTCCAGGACAAGCGTACTCACTACGAAATCTGTGACCTGTTCCAGTGGGCCAACCGAGATGAGTTCTGGAAAGACAACATCCTGAGTCCCTCAAGTCTGCGAAAGCAGTGGGATCAGCTCACCACCAAACGGCTGCGTGCAACCGGAGCGGTAAAACCATCCCGGGGCGGCATTGACTTGCATAACACCGACTGGATTGACGGGGTGCTGGAATGAAAAACCTCGCAGAGAACATTCGCAGTTTTGACCGGGAACAGGCTCGGCGCGTGGCGCACAACTTGCCAGAGCAGTACACCGAACGCGAACAAACGCAGCAGGTGGCGCAGATTATCAACGGCCTGTTTGTACAGCTGGCGGCCGCGTTTCCTGCAAGCCTGGTTAACCGAAGCCAGGACGACGTTGACGAAATCCGCCGCCAGTGGGTGCTGGCCTTCAAAGAAAACGGGATAAACACCATGGAGCAGGTTGAAGCCGGCATGCGTATGGTACGTCGCCAGGAGCGTCCATTCTTGCCATCGCCTGGCCAGTTCATCAAGTGGTGCAGGGAAGGGCGCTGCGTGCTGGGGGTCACCACCGCAGACGTGATGGCTGAATACTGGAAGTGGCGCAAGCTGGTGTTTCGGTACCCGAGCAGTGAGCAGTACCCCTGGCCGAAGCCGGTTTATTACCACATTTGCCTCGAGCTGCGGCGTCGCGGAACTGATGGCCAACTCAGTCACAAAGAGCTTGAGCGTGAGGCCGGTGATATTCTGGATAGGTGGGAAAAGCGGGTGCTAGCCGGGAAGCCGATTCCGCCTATTCGTCGGGCGTTGGCTGCGCCAGTTGCTCCGAAAGGGCCGACACCGGCGGAGCTTTTGAAAACTAAATATCAACGGATGAAAGCAGATGGCAGGGCATAGTGAGGAAATGGTCTGTTATGAGCGAGAAGCGGACTCTACCGTGGATTTTATCAACACTCAGGGTTTGCTTTTAAAAATTGTTATCCAGTTTTACTGCATGAGGTATCCCATAATTGTCCTACCGTTTTACTCATTTTTTGTCTCTTTTATCTATGACATCAATGGTTAAGATTACAACGTCTGAGCAGACGTACTAATTTAAATTCTGTCATTCAGTCGTAGCGATTCTGTGAGGCATCTTTTTATTTTAAACAACTCAAAAAGGTGGAAATAACGATGAAGCGTCCAAACTGGTTTCAAGTTTCCGATAAAGGTGGCAAGGCTATAGCAGCGCTCCATCATTACGCCACTACTGGTACAGGTTTACCTGCCGAGCTGATCCATTTAATTTTTTTAAGAGTTTCCCAGATCAATGGTTGTGCACACTGCATAGATATACATACTCGCGATCTTATCAAGAGTGGCATGTCCGTCGAAAAGATTGTATTGGTGCCTGTCTGGCGAGAAGCTACCTATTTATTCTCGGATATAGAGCAAGCTGCCCTCTCATGGGCGGAAGAAGTTACCCGTGTTAGTGAAACACATGCTTCCGATGAAGCATATTCCGCAGCGCTTTCTGTATTCGGTGAAAAAGATTTGGTTGAACTTACCATTGTTATTGCCACCATGAATGCCATTAATCGTATGGGTATTAGTTTTCGAATGAAGCCGCTTGCTAAAGCTTGACAGATGTAAATAGCTCCCATAAGGGACTCTGGAGCTATATTAAAGTCTGCTTCTGGCACACAAATGACATCCCAGCCTGTGCATGACCGTAAAAACTACCTTCACTTGATAAGCCGCTTCGGGTTATGACGAGGCGCTTGTGTGACATGCTGGAAAACCAATTTAGGCGTTTACTGAAAGCCTGGTTGTCCTCAAGTGAAACGACCCTTAGAAATTTCTATGGCGAAATAATCACATAAGTCTTCTCCACGTGTGTTATAAGTGAGTTTGAAATCGCCACCACTGGCGGTTAAGAGGCATCTGATGAAACTACGTATCACAAGAGCAATCGGCCTCAGCAAGTTCTCGCCACGTTGGGTTAAGGTTATCTGTTTACGGTTGACTAAAAACGATATTGAGCGCTCCCTCAACGCTCTTCTGGCCACAATCGATGAATCTGAACTTACCCCTGAGCAAGTTGTTACCAACGGTGCAAAACTGATCCACCCCAGCGGTTGAAAATTGATCCAGGGGTTAATCTGCTCCTCTGAATACAGGGGAGCTTATGATCACTTTTGAGATTCGTATGGAAATTAAA
>NZ_JBQENX010000005.1:0-348992 GCF_052044775.1 Enterobacter sp. 22466
AAAATCCTGCGGGATGAGGGGTTTGACGAACGCTGTATCCGCGTGACAGAGATGCGTGAAGAAGTGAACGGGCGTTTCTGGCAGGCACAGGCGTTGCTGAATACCGGCGTGAAGGAGCCAGTGACCATTGAAGTCAGGGGACAGAATATGTATGTCGTCCTGCCTGAAGCAGGAGAATGAACACAATGAGAACCGTAATCACTGTCGTCCGGTTTCTGATTATCGTCGCCGTACTCTGGACCCAGCCGGGCCGGACTGCAGCATACGACCCGAAACCTGTCAGCCACACAGGCGTGGTGGCAGAAAATGTACTGGTCACGCACGACCACATCATGTCGGGTGTGGATGATTTTATCATCACCGCCACGAAGGGGAAGGAAACACAGAGGTTTATTCTGACCTGTAACGGAACGGAAAAACGCCTGAATATTCTTTACTGGCTGAAGGACCTTACCGGCGGTAAGACATCAGGCGCAACGGGTATGACCATACAGTATTACCCGGCGGGAGAGCATCAGATGAAGGCGCATGCTGAACAGCGGGTCACATTGTTCGACAGCCAGGTCTCAGCGGACCTGAACCGCGCCGCGTCACAAATGCTGGACCATAAAACGGGAAGCGTTGTGTTTCATTTTTATGAAGATGACGGCATATCCGCTCACGGTCCGCTGGCATGGAGCTGGCAATACCCGGTCAGGAAACTGGGCCCGGCGCTCGCCGGCGCGCTGGTCGCCGCCGGAGCCGGTCACTGCGGCCTGGCGCAGGGCAACACGCAGATAGCCCCGCTCAGACGTCTCGCCGACCATCAGTAAGAAGCAGCCATGTTCCTATGTTCTGCTGTGATGGATTAGGCTTCAGTCCCGTCTGGTTTATGTTGTGCTCCTGTGCGCCGGGTTATTGTCTGCTCATCTGACTACCCCGACCCTGACTTCACCGCATTCACCATCTTCACGCTATTCATTTCAGTCAACAGGCCGCACTTCCTTGTGGAAGCGCGGCCTTTTTCATTTATGTATTCAGGGAGTTTTTATGAAATTAGCAAGCCGCTTTGGTGCGGTCAACCTTGTCCGCCTGGACCGCCCGTTAACCCGTGATGAGCTGGCACATTATGTGCCCAGCGTTTTCAGTGAGGAAAAGCATGCTTCACGCAGCGACAGGTATACCTGTATTCCCACAATCACTCTCCTCGATAACCTGCAACGCGAAGGGTTTCAGCCATTCTTTGCCTGCCAGACCCGCGTGCGGAACCCTGACAAACGTGAACACACGAAGCACATGCTGCGCCTAAGGCGTGAGGGGCAAATCACCGGCAAACAGGTCCCCGAAATCATTCTGCTTAACAGTCACGACGGCTCCAGTTCATACCAGATGCTGCCGGGGTTGTTTCGCTTTGTCTGCCAGAACGGGCTTGTCTGCGGCGAAACCTTTGGGGAGGTGCGGGTACCGCATAAAGGCAATGTGGTGGAGAAAGTCATTGAAGGCGCTTATGAAGTACTGGGGATATTTGACCGGGTTGAAGAAAATCGGGATGCGATGCAGTCACTGTTACTCCCGCCACCGGTACAGCAGGCTTTTGCAAAAGCCGCCCTGACGTATCGTTTTGGTGAAGAGCACCGGCCAGTGACGGAAGCACAGATACTGACACCCCGACGCTATGAAGACCGTCAGGACGACCTGTGGTCAGTTTTCAATCGTTGCCAGGATAACCTGCTGAAAGGGGGTCTGCCAGGACGTACCGCCAAAGGTAAACGCAGCCATACCCGCGCGGTTAGAGGCATAGACAGCGACGTTAAGCTCAATCGCGCCCTCTGGGTAATGGCGGAAGAACTGCAGCAGGCGCTGAGCTGATGCCACCGCTGCCTGATAACCCCCACCAGGCCATCCTTTATCCGACCGCCCTAGAGAACATTCCCAGCAGCCGAACCATCTCAGATGATGACCTGTGCGCCTGGTGCTCACACCTTCTTTATCGTCCCGGTGAATGCAGCCTCTGCAGCTTAAGTCTCACGCAGGGCCACTGGCCGTCACGCTGTGATGAAGATGGCTATGCGCAGTCCTGCCCGTTACTCCGGCTGAAGCAACATCTCCAACCTGATAAATATACAAGGAAAAACTAGCATGACCGACATTATTAACCTTAACGATACCCTCCCGTTACCGCCACAACCTGCAGGTTCTTCGCCAGCGCTGACCGCCACCCTCGTACAGGACGAGCAGCGCCTCAGCTTCTGGCCGAAGCACTTCGGCTGCATCCCGCAGTGGATAATCATTGAGCCAACTGTCTTCGCCTGGATGGACCGCTTCTGCGCAGACTACAGTGGGGGTATCTGGAATTTTTACACACTGAGTAACGGCGGTGCGTTTATGGCCCCGGAAACAAATGGAGATACAGATGAGAAATGGGCGCTGTTTAACACCATGAACGGCAACGGTGGTGAAGTCAGCGTCGAAGCCGCCGGGATAGCCGTTTGCCTGATGACATACAGCCACCACGCAATGCGCACCGAATGCGATACCATGACGGAACACTATTACCGGTTGCGGAATTATGCGCTGGCGCATTCTGAATGCAACACCATCATGCACATCATCGACTGAGGCCATCCGCTATGAAACAACAGCTACCCTTGTTTGCCACCGCATTATCGGTATCCGCACAGCAGACTATCCGGGAGGCTATCACTCTGCTGGAAAATCAACTACGTGAACCCGGTACTCCATTCACGTCCAGCCATACCGTGCGCGACTGGCTTCGCCTGCAGCTTGCCAAACTGGAGCGCGAAGCCTTCACTGTTCTGTGGCTCGATAATCAGCATCGCCTGATAGCCCACGACACGCTATTTCTCGGAACGATTAACAGCATAACCATACATCCGCGCGAGGTTATTAAAGCCGGTCTGAAGCATAACGCAGCGGCAGCCATACTGGCCCATAACCATCCATCGGAAGAGGCTGAGCCCAGTCAGGCCGACAGGCTGATTACCGGACGTCTGAAGCAGACACTTGAGCTGGTTGATATTCGCCTGCTTGACCACCTGGTAGTCGGTGGGATGGATATCGTTTCGTTTTCGGAACGTGGCTGGCTGTAACGCCAGGGAGGACACAACGATAAAAATTATCAGCAAACGTCAGGCAATGGCGATATACCGTCAGCATTCACAGTCCCGGCTGTTTCGCTTCTGTACCGGTAAATATCAGTGGTCCGGCAGTATCTGCCACTATGCCGGCCGGGAGGTGCAGGATATCAGCGGTGTGCTCGCGGTCTTCGCTGAACGCCGCCAGGACCGCAACGGCCTGTATGTCGTATTGCGCAGCGTTACCCTGAATTAACCCACAGTTAAGGATTACTTAAATGCACAGCACAACAAATGCAGCAAATCGTAATAGCGCGGAGCCCTGGTGGGGGCTACGGCGCAACATAACCCCATGTTTTGGAGCCCGACTGGTCCAGGAAGGTAACCGTCTCCATTATCTGGCTGACCGCGTCAGCATCACCGGCATATTCAGTGACGCAGACTTACACCATCTGGACCAGACATTTCCTGTGCTGCTTAAACAGCTGGAATTAATGCTGGTTTCCGGTGAACTCAATCCCCGCCATCAGCACTGCGTCACGTTATATGCCAAAGAGCTAACCTGCGAGGCAGATTCACTCGGATCGCATGGCTACATCTATATCGCGATTTACCCGACATCAGATACCAGCGTCACCCGCTAACCCCGCTCCCTGAACCATCATCCTTTTGAACCGCCTTAATACATGAACATTCCCTTATGCAAACCTTACCCGCCCCCCTGATGCGGAAAGCACCGCCACGCCCGACACCTGTTGAAATCTGGCAGCAGTTACTTACGTACTTGCTGGAGCAGCATTATGGCCTTCCACTTTATGACACACAATTTGCCGATGAGCAGGTTATTTCGCAGCATATTGACGCCGGTATTTCACTGACAGATACCCTCAATTTTCTCGTAAAAAAATCTGAGCTGGTGCGAATTGATCGCCCAGGTTTCTCCGCTCACTACCAATCCCCTTTTATAGGGGTGATTGATATCCTCCGGGCCAGACGAGCAACGGGGCTGATGCAACGCAACGGATATAAAAGGATCACTCTTCTCATCGCGGGGAACACCGCTCAGGAGCAACATTCATGAAATTCAGACAAACAGCTCGGACAATCCTGTATGCACTTGCGTCAGAAGACTCAGACCCGTTCAGGAGGGCGGGTTGAACAAAGTCCTTGTATGAATCGCATGGCTGCGTACAAAATAATACCGGACGCTTCTGGTACTTTTTTTCTGGTGGTTTGTTACTGGATTATGTCGCGTATCAGAAGTGTCTTCCCTCACTGCATATGACCGCGAACGGCCTCAACTCTTCTTACCCTGTTCGTCCCCGATTCGGTTTTCTGATTTAAACTAATCGGGACTGAGGGCACAATTGAGGGTACAAAATTAATCAAATTAGAAACAAACATTAAATATCAGCAAGTTATAAACAACTATCGATTCCGAGTCCGGCACCACTCATTTATAACCCTCGCTTCGGCGGGGGTTTTTGCTTTCTGAGTCAGCAAAGTAGTTACCGCCCTTTTCTTTCCTCCATCCCCCGCTTCCCGGTGGTACGCAATTGGCGTGTTTACCGTCACACAGAAACAGAAAAACCTGACCTTCACCGATCTGTTCAAGTATTGTAAAGCACATATCAACCCCACAAATCCCAACAGAGTGGCGTCACATATCCGTGAAGTGACTTCTGCTTCAGACCACGTAACCACATTGCTACTATATAGTGCGTTGGTACGCATGGCTGTTATGGGGAGTCGTTTATCAGTCTAAGCAGTGGCCGGTAAAGCAATGGAGAGAAATTACAATGGATGCAGCATTACTTAACATGATGCACTCAGGTGGAAGAAATAAAGCCTGGGCGGAAACTATGGTGAATATGGAAGCCAGGAAGCTGGTAAATACAGCCAACACTCTGTCGGCTTTTCATCTCAGCGATAGTCTGACTCGAATGAAGTTTATTCAGGAAATTCGTGACCTCATAGAACAACAGTTTACGTTAGCTCGTCGGGCTAAATCAGATGAAGAATGCATGGAATGCGTTAAAGTTCTGAGAGAAGAAAACTGTAACCTCCTGGAACAAGCTCGTTTATTACGAACGAGGGCAGCCAAACTTTACGCTAAAGTCGAGTTCATTCGAGAGAATAACAAAATTGTTGGATATGTGATCTCGGCAGTCAGTGTTGTGCTGGCCGGTGCTGAAATAGCTGCGGGGCTTACCCTCATTGGCACTATGACCCCTCTCGGGGTTCTTGCTGGTGCGATACTGGTTACTGACGGGGCAAACAGCATCAGTAAAGAAGTGGCTCGCTACGCAACTCACAACACGACCAGTGAAGGGCTGGTCGCGAATGCCGCGATGTCTACAGCTGAGTTTATGGGCTTTAGTCGTGAGAATGGGTTAGGCGTCTACAAATCAATCTCACTGGCCGCTAATGCGTACACCATTTTTGGCTTGTTACGGCGACCTGGTACCTGGCGACTGTTTCGATATCTGCCTGCTGACTATTACCGAAAGGTAAGCACACTGAGCCGCCCGCAGCTAACAATGAAAATAGCTGGTTATGGCGTGAAAGCTAAGATTGTTTTTGATCTGTTGTCCGTCAGCGATCCGTCCAAGAATTAGTCAGCATTTTACGATAACGCCAGGATTTGTAGCCAAGTTTTGCTGGCGTTATATACCAGATAAAAGGTAGTACAATCAATAACGTGATCGCAAGTGTCAGACTTGTATCCTGAGATGCAAGTAAAAGAGTTAAAGCCAGTATGATGAAGGCAATAATAGTTATCCACTTCATTGCCTTAAAACGATTGGCCAGATCATGCGTTACGCTATCAAACGAACCACCGTAATTCTCAATATTGTTTTTTAGCTTTTGAAGATCTCGTTTGCTAAAACCTGATTTTAAAAGTGCTTCTTCGCTGGTCATTCTGTTATCAGTCCCATAACTCACTGAACCTGGGACGAAGTTTAACTTAATTCGACGGATAAATCGCTACCTGACGATATTCGTCAAATTTATATTTATATCAACTCGTTGAACATATCTTAGAGTATACGCTCGAAAACTGACATCTACCCGGTACAAAAAACGTGCAGGACAGCGCGAGCTAGCGGGCCTTACAGCCTGGCGACCGGGAGCAGGCAGTGAAGCTTAACGCTGCTGCTGCCTATTCTTCTATCCACGACTCCCGGACCACTGTGTCAGCAGCGCATGCAGTTTAGCCGGCTCCAGAGGCTTGCGTAGCACCATGTACCCTTCCTGCTCCGCCTCCAGCAGAACCGGCGAATTAAATTCGCCGCTGACCATCGCGCCGCTCATGTCCGGCAGACGTTCAAAAAGCGCTTTAAGGATGTCGAAGCCGCTTTCACCGGATCGCAGACGCTGGTCGCACAATACGGCAAACGGCGTAAAGCCATCGTCGATGATAGCGAACGCTTCTTCAGCGGAGGCCGCACAGCGCACGTTGATTCCCCAGATGCTCATCAGGCTCTCCCAGGCAGACGTCACCAGCGGGTCGTCATCAACGACCAGACAGGAACCGTGCAGCGGCGCATAGCGTACCGGCGTGGCGATGTGGTCATGGGCGGGCCGCATCTCCGGCGCGCTCTCGTCGCCAGCATATTGGGTGAAGCGCATCCAGAAGCGTGAACCTTTACCTTCAATGGATTGCATCCCGTACTTCACCTTCATAAGCTTGGCACAGCGGGCAACTACGGCCAGACCCAGCCCGTGTCCTGCACTGTCGATCTTCCAGGCCAGTTCGGGGCGGTAGTAAGGTGAGAAGATTTTACCTTTCTCATCATCGGCAATACCAACCCCCGTGTCCCACACCTCCACCATACACCCGTCATCGCGCGGTCGGATGGCAACCAGCACGCCGCCCTGTAGCGTGTAGCGGAGGGCATTTTGAATCAGGTTAATCAGGGATTGTCGCACCAGCAGCGGATCGCCCATCACGTAGATGCGGCGTTTAGGCCGCCAGGTGCGCAGCCTGAGTGCACGGCTGTTGGCCTCTTCGCGAAACAGCGTGATCACCGAGTCGAGCAGCGCGCCAATGTCCACTCTGGCAGGGGCAGTAAGCACATTCCCGGATTCAATCTTGCTGAGATCAAGGAGGGAATTGAACATCAAATGCACCGAGCGGATGCTCTGCTGCAGATCAAGCAGCTGGGGTGTGAGACTGTCGTCCCGGTTTCGGTGGATAATAGCTTCGATCAGAAACCCCATGGCGTGTACCGGCTGACGCAGGTCGTGGCTGGCGGTCGTCAGGAACTGATTTTTATCCAGCAGCGCCTGCTCGGCTTCCTCTTTGGCCTGGCGAAACTGTTCTGCCAGGCGTGAGCTTTTTTCCTCAAGCAGCGCCTGCTGAATGAAGAACGCGTGCGACGTTAACGCATGGCGGTAAATGGCGAAGCCGTACAGCAGGTTCAACATCAGCACAATGAACATCAGATCGTCCAGCCGCCAGATAATGCCAAGGTTCAGTACCCCCCAGGAGGCGAAGAAAAAGCACGTAAAGGTGCTGATGACCGGCGTCAGATGCGTCGCATTGGCGGCAACGATGGCGGCAATACTGATATTCAGGAGCAGGAAAAAGTCAAAGTTCTGCGTCTGCGGAGTAATTAAATAGAGAGATGAAATCCCCAGCCCGTGAATTAAAGCGATCTTATTTATACGCGGCAGCCAGCGGCGCAGGACATCCGCTTCATCATGCTCTTTCGCTTCGCGCTGGTAGCGTCGGTGCAATATTCGGATCGCCACGGCACATAGCAGGTAAATAATTATCCAGGTAATGGTTGGGCCGAGTTCGTCGCCCAGCAAATTAATCCAGATGGCGAAAGGAATGCCGACGAAAGGGACAGCGCTGAAGCTGAACACCAGCCGCAAAAAGGTATTGTTTAGCAAACGGATCTGCGCGGGAGGAGAGATGCCAGCGTTCTGTAAGCTCTGTAAAAATCTCATTCCGACGGTTCCCGTTTGCCATGCAAAAGCGTGATGGCTTCGACCCGACTGTTAACGCCTATCTTTTTCAATATATTGCTGATGTGTTCTTTGACTGTAGGCTCAGAAATAGAAAGTTGCGCGGCGATTCTTTTATTTGGCAGGCCGCGCATAATCATATTTAACACGTCTATTTGGCGCGGCGTTAAGTTAAATTTACTTAACTTCTCATTATTCGATTCAACGGAAAATTCGTTTCCCTCAGGAAACCAGGTGAGATTATCAGTGAGGGCAAAAACGGCCCGCGAAAACATTTCAGGTGGCTCGCTTTTCAATACGAAACCGTGTCCACCGGCGGCGTGAACTTTCTGCCAGATATCATTATTATCATCCCCGCTAACCACCAGGAGCCTTACCTGTGGGTAAAGTTGTTTGACTTCTTTGAGTAATTTCAACGCGGTTCCGGACGAGAGCCAAAAATCGATTACCAGCAAACGTGGCGGGCCATTATCCCTAATTTGACGGTAGCAATCATCCTCATTCGTCACCACACTCGCCTGCTTAAATCGGCAATGTGTAATCAGAAAATTGGCGATGCCGCTTGCTACCAATGGATGGTCATCAACGACCAACGCATAATTCTGCCCCAAAGGATCCTCCTTTTACCTTCGCATATTAGAGAGTACGGATGAATTATTATCTACCCACCCTACTTTAGGAGGGTTTTTTCGATTAGGAAAGGGAAATATATTATTCACTGATTTGAGTAATAGAAAACATAAATACAATCAGCGAAATTAACTGATTGGATATAAAGGATAATTTATGAAAAAGCCACTACTCTTTTTAACCGTTACGTTGATGCTAGCCGGTTGTTCCACGCTGAAAACCGATCAGGCCATTCCACTCCTGCAGGCGGAAACCGCTAAAATGCTGGGGCTGGGCTCATCGGATGAAATAACCGTGACCAATGTTAATGGCGCCCAACCGGATGCACTGGGAGGGCAAAAGCTGTCTTATCGCGCGACAACGGAAAAAGGCCGTATTTTCGATTGCTCATCGATGATGATGCCAGGGATTTTAGGATCCGCCCCGACGCTGAGCGCGCCAACCTGTACACCTGTGGTCACCCATAAATAATTAACTTCACATCAAAAGGCGTACACATATTACGCCTTTAACTTTTTCTGTCGTATCTGATTTTTCATTTAAAACCGATTTTCCAGACATCACGCTAATGAGTACGGAGATAACCCGTGAATAACTCTACATCGCATTCTTTAGCGGTTAAGACGCCGCTTTCCAGACTTTACCTCGCTCTATTTTCCGCGCCGCTGTTACTGCTTTCACCTGCCGATTTCGCACGTGCAGCCGATGCCATTTTTGATGGTGACACGCGTATTACCGAAACGCTGGGTTACACCGGAGACGTTTACGTTGGACGCAATCAACGCGGAAACCTGCTGATCGATAATGGCAAAATCACCGCTTATAACATCAATATCGGTCGGCTGTTCAACGGCCAAATTTATGAAAGCGTGGTCACGGTCCGTGGGCCAAACGCTGAGCTTAAGGCGGTGAACGATCAGTACGTCCTGCGCGGCGACCTGAATCTTGGCCTCGGCACCCTGCGAGTCGAAGAGGGCGCGCTGGCGAGTGCAAAAGAGATCGTTGTCGGCACCACCCGCGGCTACGACAGCCACCTTATCGCCACGGGTGCCGGCTCTCGCGTGACCAGTAATTTTCTTAGCGTAGGCCCCGATCTGGGCGCACGCTCCACGCTGGCGATTGAAGATGGCGCGGCGCTCGATACCACCTACGATGCGCGCATCGGCAATGGTACCGGGCCGGATGAAACCGACACGCTGAGCCCGAAAGCCACCGTCACGGGGAGCGGCTCACAGTGGAATGTTGGCCGTACGCTGACGCTGAATGGCGACCTGGACGTGCTGAACGGCGGAGCGGTTAACGTGGGCGGCGTGCAGGTGGCGGGCGTCTCCGGGGCAGGGAAAACCGCCGAGCTGGTTATTGCGGGCAAAGACTCGCGCTTTACCAGCGACAGCAGCGTTAGCGTGGGCGATTATGGCAATGGCGTGCTGTCGGTTATTGACGGCGGTTCATTTTCCGCCGGCAGCAATGCGCTGATCGTGGGGACATCGGGCTCCGGTTCGAACCGGGGGGCGCTCATCATCGGCAGCCGCGGCAACATGGACACCGGCACGGGTATAACTGAGCCAACGCTTGGTACGGCAGGCGGCGCAGGGACCCTCGATGCGAAGACGGCAATCAGCCTGCGCGGCGGGCTGTTCGGCAGCTATGTCTACTTCAACCATACCGACGAAAACTACGTCTTCAGCAACAAGATGAGCGGCGAAGGTGAGGTGATCAATACCTCCGGGCAGACAACGCTGAACGGCGATCTTTCAGCGCTTCAGGCGAACGTGACCGCTCGCGGTGGCAAAGTCATTATTGCCAGCAACATCAACACCCAGCCAGAAGACGATATTTTTGAGATTCAGACCCTTAGTGCTGAGAACGGCGGTACGCTGATCCTCAACGCGACGGCGGGTTCAGACGTCAGCAATGGGCTGGGTTACAGCAGCGCCGCGTCAATCAAGGCCGGCGGCACGCTGGGCGGCAACGGTACGCTGGGCCAGACCGAGATCCTGTCCGGTGGGCATATCTCACCAGGGGATGGCGATATCGGCACGCTGACGCTGAAACGCTATCTGAATTTTGTGGGCGAGTCTTTCTATGACGTTGATATCGCGGGAGATGGCCGCAGCGACCAACTGCTGGTATCGGGCAAAACCACCATCAGCGATCTGGCTAAAGTACAGGTCACCGCGCTGGATCCGCAAACCAGCTATAAAACGGGACAAAGCTATCGCATTTTAACTTCCGACGGGGGCATTGACGGTCAGTTCGCCGGAGCAATATCCAAATCCGCCTTCCTGGACGTGGCGCTCAAGCAGAGCACTAACGCCGTCGATCTGACCATCGCGCAGAAAGAGACCGGCGGCGAAAACCCGGGCGGTGAGAATCCAGGAGGAGAAAACCCTGGAGGCGAAAACCCGGGCGGTGAGAATCCGGGCGGTGAAAACCCCGGCGGAGAAAATCCTGGCAGCGGCAAGCCAGGGATTTTCCAGACCGTGGCCAGGAGCAGCAACCAGTGGAATACCGCCGGGGCGCTCTCCACGCTGACGCAAAGCGGCCCGTCGCTGGCGCTGTATAACTCGCTGCTGGTGCTGAGCGCGCCGGAAGCGCGCGAAGCGTTCAACCAGCTCTCCGGTGAAGTGTATCCATCAATGCAATCCAACCTGATCGCCGGCAGCACGCAGGTGTTTAACGTGTTAAACCAGCGGATGCAGCGCGCGTTTGATAACGACAGCCTGCCGATACCACCGCTAGCAATGTCGCTGGTGCAGCAGCCGGAGCCGCAAAACAATGGCGTCTGGGGCCAGACTTTCAGCTCCTGGAGCCGAAACAGCGGCGACGGTAACGTGGGCAAACTGGACGGCAACACCACCGGTTTCCTGCTGGGGGCAGATCGCAAGCTGGCGGACCATAACGTGCGTGTCGGTGGCTACTTCGGCTACAGCCGCGGGGATTACGACGTCGACAGCCGTCGTTCCTCAACGGATACCGACAACTATCACCTCGGCCTGTATGCAGCGGGTCAACAGGATGCGTTCTCCCTTCGCGGCGCGCTGGGTTACACCTGGCACAAGATCGAAGGCGAGCGCAACGTTGATTTCAGCGGCTTCTCGGATCGGCTGAAGTCAGATTACGACGCCAACTCGCTGCTGGCGTTCACCGAAGCGGGTTACCGTTTCGGCCAGCCAGAGATGAATGTCGAGCCCTTTGTTAACCTCTCCTGGATCCGACTGCATACCGACAGTTTCAGAGAGGACGGCGGTGCCGCCGCGCTGAGCGTACGTAATGAAACCATGAACACCTTCTATTCCACCCTCGGGGTGCGCGGTGTGACCGCGTTGCCGAAGAACGTTAATCTCTACGGTTCGTTGGGCTGGCAGCACGCCTATGGCGATAAGAATACCTCTTCGCGCATGGCGTTTGCGGGCAGCGACGCGTTCATTACTCAGGGTCAGGCCGTGGATGAGGACGTGATGGTGGGTGATATCGGCGTGAGCGTGCAGCTGTCGCGTGCTGCGACGCTGGATGTGGGCTATCAGGGGCAATATGGTGCCGATACCCGCGTCAACTCGGTTAACGCTAATCTGCGCTGGTCGTTCTGATTGATATCAACGCTGAAGTGCCGGGTTGCGCTACGTCGACCCGGCCCTCGTGGCGGTTTTTTTTTGGTTTATGACCCAATCAGGGATCGTTCCCATCTCCATCCAGCAGTTTGTTTTTAAAGATAAACAAACACGCCTCGTTAAAATTCTCCGCCCCCAGCCGTTCAGAGAGCGCCGTTCGCGTGCGGTAGAGACTTTTAATCGAGGTGTTCAGTTCCTCCGCCACCTCTTCCATCGACATGCCCGCCCTGAGCAGCCGCAGCATAATCGCTTCATGGGTACTCAGCCGTAAGTTAAGCAGCCATTTGGTTGTCAGACGCCTGCCTTTCATATTCAGCACCAGATTAAACAACGACGCCATGTCAGCCACCGGAAGCGCAGTATTCATAAACATCTTCATGCTGAGCTGATTCTCCTCCCGGTGCCGCATATCGAGCATCACGCAGCCGATTGTTTTTCTCGTTCTGGCCGGATGGCGTATCAGATAATCATACAGACGGAGCGGTGAACGACTGTCAATCAGCACAGAATATTCATCTGCACTGTTATCAAATATCTTTCTGTCAATCGAATCCAGCAGGATTATATCCGGAAAAAATATCCTCATTCCCCTGACGAGGTAGCGATCCTGTGTCACTAACACTATTGAAGTTGCCACTAACCATCCCTTTTAGATTAAAGCAAGAACGACCCTTCAGAAAGAAGACGCCTTCGTTTTATAGCGCTTTTATATGAACGATAAATGTATTCTGGCTTTGATCATCCCTCGACACACACATTGATTTGTAAGACTTCCCATAGACTATCACTCAATGTCTGCTATTAATTATAAGTAAAAAACAATCGCAGAAAAGTCACCTCTCAAGATATTAAGAATTTTTGTCACGAAACTTCCCAAACATGCACCAGAAAGTACTTTAATTTATGCAGCAAAGGCGCATTAAAAATATAAACAAAAACGTCACAATAAAAATAAATACATTATATATCAAAGCATTACAAATATAATATCCATTCAAAATAATCATAAAAATCACCTGAATACAGAATTATCTCAAAACAACAACCCGGCTTTTCAACATATTTATCCGTCAACATATCAGGTGTACATTACCTTTCACCCGGTCCATGACGATAAGGATCCATAATTACCTTTAAGTAAGTATCTCATAACGTAACTGCATTCACATTTTACGCTCTCATTTATGGCCTTTAACGCTACGTATAAAGGCGGCCGTGTTGCGCAATGGATTTATGATAAACAAATGGCAAATAGATATGGAAAGATCACTTCGCTTCAATACTTTATTCTTTTACCGCGCTCCAAAATTATTGTGTCTGCTATTACTGTTTCCCATTCTGGTTCAGGCTGCCGAATCCGTATATGACCAACAGATTCAGCAGGCGCGTAATGGTAATTACACTTCGTTTCTCCATTACCTGCAGCGTTATCAACAACAGCATGCCCTGACGCCTGAACAAGTTGCAGACTGGCTGCAGGTTGCCTCCTGGGCAGGACGCGATGACGAGGTTATTCAGGTATGGTTGCGTTATAACGTCTATATGCCACTCCCCGCCCGTGGCGTTGCCGCAGCCGCGCAATCCTGGAGAAATCAAAAGCAGTGGCAACCTGCGCTCGCACTCTGGAAACAGGCCTGTAGCCTTGCACCGGAACATGACGACTACCGTGTCGGGTATATCAAAACGCTGGCCGATGCCCGCATGGATCAACTGGCCCTGCAGGAAGCGCAAAAGCAGGTAACAGCGCACCCCAGCCAGATAAACCTGGAGACGCTCGCCTATGTGTACTTACGCCAGGGGAAAAGCTGGGATCGTTTATTAGCGGACACCCGCGCCCTGAAGAGCGCCCCCGAGAATAAAGCACAGCTCAGTGCGCTCATCGACGACCTGAACGATAACCGGGTCAGTACGCCTGCCCTGCGGCTGTCACAGGGTATTGCTCTGCCTCCGGCACAACGACGCCAGCTTGAACTTAACGCCGCCGCCGAACAGGTACGCCTGGCTGATGTGCCTGGCCGTACGGAAAAAGAGCGCCTGCGTCTGGCGCAGGCCGCACTGAATCGCTATGACGCTCTGCTTGCCCGCTGGCAACACGAACCGCAGGCGGCAGAAGATATCATTCGCGCCCGCGTCGACCGCCTTGGTGCGCTGTATGCGCAGGGTGATTATCCGCAGGTGATCGCTGAATATCACACGCTGACGTCAGCGCACCATCCGGTGCCGGGCTGGGCAATCGGCTGGGTCATCTCCGCGTATCTGCAGGAGCAAAACGCCGATGCAGCCCTGGCACTCCTGCAAAAGTATCCTGACTATGCACGTAACCCGCAGGACGAAGAGCATCAGCTTTTCTATGCCTGGCTGGATACCGGGCAGTATCAGGCCGCCCGTCAGTATGTCGAGCGGATAACCCGTCACGCCTCCTGGACCCGCTACGATTTCGGTTCGCCAACCGCCCAACCCAACGATCAATGGCTTATCGGCCAGTCGCTCACGTTTCAGTATTTGCTGGCAACAAATGCCCTGCCGGAAGCCGGAGCACTGGCGCACCGTCTGGCCGCCACGGCGCCCGGCAATCAGGGGCTACAGATTGATTATGCCGCCCTGCTTCAGGCCCGCGGCCTGTCACGTGCGGCAGAGCAAAAGCTCAAAATGGCGGAAGTACTGGAGCCCTCAAATACAGAGCTGGAGAAGCAGCAGGCTTACGTCGCGATGGATCTGCAGGAGTGGCGACAAATGGAACTCCTGACCGACGATCTGCTCGTCCGTGCGCCACGCGATCGCAGCGTCCAGCGCCTGGACAGGCTCAGAAATGTACATCATATGTCTGAACTGCGTCTGAACGCAGGCAAGGGATTGCACTCCGACAACCCGGTCAGCGGGACTCACGATCTGAACTGGGACGCCACGCTCTATGGTCCACCAGTCGCCGATAACTGGCGACTGTTTGGCGGCACCCGCTTTGCAGAAGGCAAGTTTGACGAAGGTAAAGGCACCAACCGACATCTGGTTGGTGGCGTCGAATGGCGGTCCCGGGATATCTGGCTTGAAGCGGAGCTCTCCGGCAACCGTTATCACGGCACCAGCACACCTGGCGCTCGCCTCTCCGGTCAGTACAGTCTGAACGATCGCTGGCAATCTGGCGGCAGCCTTGAACGGGTATCACGCACCACGCCGTTGCGGGCGTTACGGAATGGGATCCGTGCAGACCGCGCGGAAGGCTGGGTGCGCTGGTATCAGAACGAGCGTCGCGAGTATCAACTCAGCGCCGCAGTCAGCCATTTTTCCGACCATAACCGCCGACAGGAGTACACCCTCACCGGCAAGGAGCGGCTCTGGCAAACGCCGACCCTGACGCTGGATCTTGAACCGGGCATCTCCGCCAGCACGAATAGCCTGCGGGATACGCTCTATTACAACCCCGAGCGGGATCTGTCCGCGACGGCTGCGTTGTCCGTCGATCATCAGCTGTACCGCTATTACGACACCCTCTGGAGCCAGCAACTGGTCGCCGGAGCCGGAGGTTACTGGCAGAAAAATCAGTCCGCCGGCGCCATCACGCTGCTCGGCTACGGGCAACGCGTTCAATGGAACAACGTCGTCGATACCGGCGTGATGTTGAACTGGGATAAGCGCCCTTACGACGGTAAACGAGAAAGCAATCTCTCCGTCACCTTCGATGCGACTTTACGGTTTTAAGGATGAATATGTTGAACATTCGTTTTCGTGTGGGCCTGCTCATCATCGGCTGGTTATGCCTCAGCGCGAGCGTCTGCGCACAGGCCCTTTCGTTTGTTTCGCCCCACGAGAGACCTCAGCCGGAAGCCAGTAAACCCTGGCCAAAGAATCAGTTTCTCGTGCTGGCCTACCACGATGTGGAAGATGATGCCGCCGATCAGCGCTACCTCTCCGTACGGACCAGCGCTTTAAACGAGCAGATAAGCTGGCTTGTGCATAACGGGTATAACGCCATCAGCGTGCAGGATATTCTGGATGCCCATGACGGTAAAAAAACGCTGCCGCCGAAAGCCTTTCTGCTCAGTTTTGACGACGGATACAGCAGCTTTTACACCCGCGTCTGGCCGCTGCTCCAGGCCTGGAATGTGCCGGCGCTGTGGGCTCCGGTCGGCAGTTGGGTGGATACGCCAGCACAGCAAAAAGTGAATTTTGGCGGTCTGATGACCCCCCGCGATCGCTTCGCGACGTGGGACATGGTGCGCGAGTTAAGCCAGTCCCCGCTGATTGAGATTGGTTCACATACCTGGGCCTCACATTACGGCATACCGGCCAATCCGCAGGGAAGCCGCGAACCGGCCATTGCCAGCCGCTTTTACGATAACGCGACAGGGCGCTACGAAACTGACCAGCAGTTCAGCCAGCGCATCGGCGATGACGTACGGAAAGTCACCGAAAAAATCGCGCAGGTGACGGGCAAAGCGCCGCGCGCCTGGGTGTGGCCTTATGGCGCTGCCAACGGCACGTCGCTCGCCATTGCCAGACAGCAGGGTTATCAGCTGGCCTTTACCCTTGAGGACGGGCTGGCAGACGTGCGTCACCTAGACAACATCCCGCGCCTGTTGATCTCCGGGAACCCTTCGCTCAAATCTTTTGCCAGCAGCATCGCGCAGATCCAGGAGACCGATCCTGTGCGCGTCATGCACGTGGATCTGGACTACGTTTATGATCCCGATCCGGCTCAGCAGACCAAAAATATCAACATGCTGATCCAGCGGGTCTATGACATGAAAATCAGCCATGTTTTCCTGCAGGCGTTTTCTGATCCCCTCGGCAACGGCACGATTAAGGCGCTCTATTTCCCCAACCGCCAGCTGCCCGTGCGTGCCGATCTCTTCAACTTTGTCGCCTGGCAACTGCAAACCCGCGCGGGCGTAAAAGTCTACGCGTGGATGCCGGTTCTCTCGTTCGATCTCTCCCCTGCCCTGCCGCGCGTGCAGCGCCGGGATCGTCAAACGGGCCAGGTGCGCGTCGCCACCGAGCCCTATACCCGACTTTCGCCGTGGGACCCACAGGTTCGCCAGCAGGTGACCGAAATCTATGAAGACCTGGCCCGCTATGCCAGCTTCAACGGCATTTTGTTCCATGACGATGCGGTGCTCACGGACGTGGACGACGCCGGGCAGCAGACGACGCGTCAGAAAAGCCAGACGCTGATCGGGTTTACCCACGCCCTGAGCCTGGCGGTGAAGCACATCCGTGGCCCGCAGATAAAAACCGCGCGCAATATGTTCGCCCTGCCAATCCTCGACCCGGCGAGCGAAGCGTGGTTTGCGCAAAATCTTGATGACTTCCTGGCGGAGTATGACTGGACGGTGCCAATGGCCATGCCGCTGATGGAGTCCGTCCCGGCTGACGAGAGCAACGCCTGGCTAACGCGTCTGGTTAAGACCGTCGCCGAACGCCCCGGCGCGCTGAATAAAACTATTTTTGAGCTGCAGGCCCGTGACTGGGCGCAGACACCGCAACGCGCCGTACCCGACAGTCGTCTGGTGGAGTGGATGCGCGTGCTCCAGCTTAACGGCAGCAAACATTACGGTTACTACCCCGACGATTTCATCCATAACCAACCTGATATGTCCCGTATCAGGCCTGAATTCTCTTCGTACTGGTATCCTGACAATGACTGATCGCCTTATTGCCTTCTCAATTTTATGCCTGGTATTCGGGTTGCCATTAGGCGTGGCCGCCCTCTTTACCGGCGAACTGATTCTGGATTTTGTCTTCTTCTGGCCCCTGTTCATGTCCGTGTTCTGGATCACCGGGGGGCTCTATTTCTGGTTTCAGCTTGAACGACACTGGTCATGGAACAGAAAAACGCCTGCCCCGACGTTAGAGGGTGATCCGTTAATTTCGATTCTCATTCCCTGTTTCAATGAGGAGCGAAACGCCCGGGAGACGATCGGTGCCGCGCTGGCCCAGCGTTACCCGAATATTGAGGTTATCGCCATCAACGATGGTTCGTCAGATAACACCGCGCAGGTGCTGCAACAGCTGGCGCAGGAGCAGCCGCGTCTGCGCGTCATCCATCTGGCGGAGAATCAGGGGAAAGCCGTGGCGCTGAAAGCGGGCGCAGCGGCGGCCCGGGGGGATCTTCTGGTCTGTATTGATGGCGATGCCCTGCTCGATCGCGATACCGCCGCTTATCTGGTTGCCCCGCTGCTCCACTATCCCCACGTGGGCGCCGTGACCGGGAACCCGCGTATTCGTACGCGCTCCACGTTAATTGGCCGCATTCAGGTGGGCGAATTCTCCTCCATCATTGGGCTCATCAAACGCACGCAGCGGATCTATGGCCGGGTCTTTACCGTCTCAGGCGTCATTGCGGCCTTTCGCCGTCAGGCGCTGGCGGACGTGGGCTACTGGAGCCCGGATATGATCACCGAAGATATCGACATCAGCTGGAAGCTTCAGCTTCGCCACTGGGATATCTTTTTCGAGCCGCGCGCGCTGTGCTGGATCCTGATGCCGGAGACGTTAAAAGGGCTGTGGAAACAGCGCCTGCGCTGGGCCCAGGGCGGCGCGGAGGTGTTTCTGGTCAATCTTCGCAAGATCGTGCGCTGGGAACATCATCGCATGTGGCCGCTGTTTTTAGAGTACGCCCTGTCAACGCTGTGGGCGTTCGCGTATGCGGTGACGGTGCTGTTATTTATCATCAGCACCCTCACGCCGCTTCCGGCAAACCTGACCGTCACAAGCCTGTTCCCGCCGGAATTCACCGGACTCCTGTTGGGGATCATGTGTGTGCTGCAGTTCCTCGTCAGTTTGTACATTGAGCGACGTTATGAACGCAACGTGGCGAGTTCGCTCTTCTGGATCATCTGGTTTCCGATGGTGTACTGGATGATCGGCCTGTTCACCACCCTCGTCGCCTTCCCGAAGGTCATGCTTAAACGCCAGCGCTCACGCGCGCGCTGGATCAGTCCGGACAGAGGAAAAGGGAGCATTCAATGAACGAGAATACGTTAATCCTGACTGAACATCGGCTGGTGCCCCGGCTTTTTGATGCAGCGTTAACCCTGCTGGCCTGGGGTGGATTTCTGTTTTTCCTCTATGCCAACCTGTGGATGCAGATAACCAACGAGAGCGACTACCGCTGGGGAGTAATTATTGCCTCCTTTAAGACGGTGCTGATCTATTTGCTGATTGCCGCGCTCAACGGCTGGTTGCTGATTCTGTGGTATCAATATAATCGCCGCCGCGCGCATGCGAGACGACATCGCCGCGCAGCATCGCTTAAGCACGACGAGCTGGCCCGCAGCTTTAACGTGACGCCGCAAATCATCTCAGAGATGAGTCAGTACAATTTACTGACGGTCTATCATGACCAGATTGGACGCATAATTGATTTGAAAATCAGTCAGCAGGACGAGGAATAAGGCTCAGACATCCGCAGGTTCTCCCTGCGGATGCTGTTTCTGCGGGTCACTCTCAGCGCTTATACTGTGGCTGCATAGCGTCACAGGCGAGCTGACGTTTGCGTTGATATTGCGCCAGTAATGCTCTCTGACTTTTACCTTTATTATCGTAAAAAAGCGCGCCGCCTTCGTTAAGCACCTCGTAACACGCCTGGATCGACTGAGTAATGTACTCAATCCTTTTCAGGGTCAGTGGCGTACAGCTTTGCCCATGTAAATCATCCTCGACATCCAGAACGTGTGAGCGAAACGCCTCAAGGGTGAAACCGCGCTGCAGGCTTTGATTATCACGCAGTGCCTGTTGCCAGCGGGTAATAATCGCATCCAGCCAGACGAGCACCGCCGCATCCGCGCCTTGCGACGCCAGTTTTTCTCTTTTATGGCGATAATGCTTCAGGGCCACTGTTTTCAGGGCATGATACTGCGACAGTTGCACGGCTTCAGGCTGATTTTCTTCGAGCAGCCTTCCGAAGAAAAAGCGGGTTTCAAAACGCTCGCAGGCGTGAAAGAGGGGATCCTGCAGGCCATTGCTGTTGTAGCTCTGCAGAGGCTGGAAAGGATACATATACCCGAAATCGAATAACCAGAGATGTCCGTTATCCATAAGAAGATTGCCGGGACACAAATCCCACTCCATAAGACCGGCCTCTTCGCATGCCATTAGCGTTGATAAAACCTGTTCAAACAGATCTTCATCGACCTTTTCTGGCGAGTGGCCCGGCAGCCAGGGCGAGAGAATAATCCCCTGGCGAAAGTTGGCATAAATCGTCGGTACGATGTGATCGAATCGTCCCGCCCACAACGGATCGTTTTTGAGCCGGGTGAAATCAGCCCGTCTCTGTACTTCATTGAGGAACGAGGTCTGGCCATCGGTATTTCGCACCAGCGCCTCGTGTCGTTTCTGCTTGAGAGTGTAGTGTCTGCCCTCAATACACAGATGCAGGACCTGAGCGGTAAGGCCGCCATCAAAGCAATCAACGACGCAGGGATCGGAAGACGAAAGCTGCATTAATTTCTCAGGGGCCATCGGGCAATGGCGGCTGTCACCGACAACAATATTCTCTGCTGAGGCAATAAAAGAGAGCTGGGCTTGCTGGCGGGCATGGGTGAAAGTGTTCATATGCTGTCCATCAGGTTGAGGGTCATCATCAGCCTGGCCTGGCCGCAGCCAGAAATCTTCCTCCTTGAGGCAGGATTTGAGGGAGGAACCTGAGGGTGGAGAAAGACAAAGAAAAGCCTCCGCAAGCGATCCTTGCGAAGGCTCGGTTACTGCCTGGTTACTTATCCTTGACCACAATCAGCGGTTCAATATCGCTCTCTTTTTTCACCACCAGCGTTTGATCCCCACGCAGACAGGTGCCGCCGTAATTCCCGCCCACGGTAAAGGTACAGACCTGGATATATTTGCCATCCACCTTCGGCAAACACCACAGCTGCTGGTAGATATTCTTGCGATCGACAAACTTGCCGCTGGATTTATCCAGCAGTTCATCCTGGGCGCTGATCAGATCGATATTACTGCCGCAACGTCCGGCGATCGGTTTGACGGCATAACCGGTCTGCTTCAGCAGGTCGTTAACCTCAAAATCGGTATCAAGCAGGTAGCGGTGGTTCGGGAACAGCTGCCACAGCACCGGCAGGATCGCCTTATTGCCTGGGATCACCGTCCACAGCGGTTCGAAGACCAGCACTTCCGGGCGCAGCAGCACGTCAATCAGCCGTACTTCGCCTTCCGGGTGACCGGTGCGGATCGGCACGGCAGCGTACTCGGTTTCGCTGACCTCCCGGATCTGCTCGATTGCCGTTTCCCACGCCCAGGTTTTCCACACGCAGTTGACGTGGCGACCTTCGTCGTCAATCAACTGCCCGGCGGCATCCCAGCTCAGCGCGCCGAGACCGTGCAGAATTTTGGTGTCAAACCCGGCCTGCAGCAGCGAGCGCTGAATGAAGAGCGCGTGGTAGTCCTCTTCGACATCGTTGTCCTGCATGATGTGCACGAACGGACGCGCATGGCTGTGTTTCCACGCCCCGGTCAGTTCCTCCAGCAAACCTTCTGCCGGGTTGTGCCCATTGCCGCGATAGCCGTGTTTAACCCACTCTTCCAGAATTAAGCCGCCCTCGGTGTGGCAGGAGGCGGAATCAGCGTTGTACTCGTAAACCTTAATGCCGCGCTCATCCATACAGAAATCCATACGACCGGTGATCATATGGTGCCGACGCCACTGCCAGGAGAGACGCAGGCGCGGCCAGAGGATTTTGGGGATGTCGAAAAGCGCCAGTAAGTTGTCATCTTTCAGCACTTTGTCGGTGGCGTGCAGATACATCAGATGCAGTTCATTGGTCGCTTTAATCAACTCCTGTTCGGCGCTTTCGGTAATCGTGAAATAGTGGCAGGGATCGTGATTAATAACGTGGCCGTTGGCGCGGATGTAGGCCTGCTGCAGGGCGTCATTTTCGTTGAGCCATTTTCCGTCGTATTGACGTTTATTCTTCAACCGCGCACCGCTGATTTTCAGCAGTTCGCCGTCAGGTTCGGGCTGGGGAATGCTGTGCTCCATGTCGTCCGTCTGGATCATCCAGCCAAGGATTTCGGTATCGCTGAAGGTGTCATGAAGCGTGTAACAGCCGTTCTCAACGGTCATGCGCAGCTCACGGGTCCACTGCTGTCCGAGCGGGAGCGGAGAGTGAATTACATTCTGCTCGGCAATGCGGACCTTGCCCTCCAAAAGCTGGGTGATTACCGCGACATGGCCGGTTTCATGGAACTCGCCGCCCTTTTGCCAGATGAGCAGCGCCCCGGCCTGCGGCGCGCGTTTCGAGCCGTTGGCAAAAGCCTGTAACGGCAGAATATTATCGTTCACCACCTGGCGCAAAAAACGCAGGGAGAAGATCTCCCACGCCATCCCGACGTCGGTAAACACGAAGCCATAGTTGAGGAACAGAAAACGGCGGGCGAACTCCACACACTGCCACTTGTGGCCCATGTATTCGTTGCCGATATAGCTGCGAAAATCCGCGTCTTGCGGGTACTTACGCGGGTCCAGACTGCCGTAATTTGAAGAGTAAATCGCCACGCCACCGGGCGCATAGCCTAACAACGTCCCGAATGGCGCATCACTGCTTAACTTTCCTTTACGCATGTATCCAACCTAAAACAGGCAGGCGGCAATTTTTTGAAGGGTTGTCGTCGTCTGCACGTTGTAATTAACCTGACAGAGGTAGGGTTATCATACACCTCCCCTGACCTTTGCGCTCAGTTCGTTAAACGGTCTATTCATCTCCTGCTACACTGCCTCAACACATCACAAAAAAGGCAGGCCAACATGTCAGACGAAAATACCTATCAGCCACCCAAAGTGTGGGAATGGAAAAAGAACGGCGGCGGGGCGTTCGCCAACATCAACCGTCCTGTTTCTGGTGCCACGCATGAAAAAGAACTGCCCGTCGGTTCGCACCCGCTGCAGCTATACTCCCTGGGTACACCGAACGGCCAGAAAGTGACGATCATGCTCGAAGAGCTGCTGGCGCTGGGCGTAACGGGCGCGGAGTACGACGCGTGGCTGATCCGCATCGGTGAAGGCGATCAGTTCTCCAGTGGCTTTGTTGAGGTGAACCCGAACTCGAAAATACCGGCGCTTCGTGACCACTCCACCACCCCGCCAACGCGCGTATTTGAATCCGGCAACATCCTGCTCTATCTGGCAGAGAAGTTCGGGCATTTCCTGCCAAAAGATCCGGCTGGCCGCACGGAAACCCTGAACTGGCTGTTCTGGCTGCAGGGCGCGGCCCCATTCCTCGGTGGCGGTTTCGGCCATTTCTACAACTATGCGCCGGTGAAGATTGAGTACGCGATTGACCGCTTCACGATGGAAGCCAAACGCCTGTTCGACGTGCTGGATAAACAGCTCGCCCGTGGCCGCTACGTGGCGGGTGAAGAATACACCATCGCCGATATGGCGGTCTGGCCGTGGTTTGGCTGCGTGGCGCTGGGCAGCGTCTACAACGCCGCCGAGTTCCTGGACGCAGAGAAGTACACCAACGTGCAGCGCTGGGCGAAAGACGTGGCGAACCGCCCTGCCGTGAAACGCGGACGGATTGTGAACCGCACCAACGGTGAGCTTAACGAGCAACTCCACGAACGCCACGCGGCGAGCGACTTCGAGACCAAAACCGAAGATAAGCGTCAGGCGTGATGCACTGCCGGGCGGGTAACCGCCCGGCCAGGCAAATCCTTGGCCAGGGCGTGATTAGCTTAAGGGGTGGGCCGGTATTACTGGCACTATGCGGACGTTTTTCTCCAGCCAGACGGCGAGAAGCGACGTTTCAACCGACAGCAGTCACAAAGGATTTGTTATGAAAGCAATCAATACAGCGCTGGTGATCAGCATCCTCCTTTTTTCTACCTCAGGCATGGCGATGGACAAAACCGCCGCCGGTGCGGTAGCCGGCACGGCAATTGGTGAAGCGACGCACTGATAAATGCCGTAGTTCTGCATTTCAAACCGATATGATAAAGAAACCCAGCTATTACGCTGGTTTTTTTTCTTCTCTCGGTTCCGTTTGAGAAACGGGAAGTATTGCCGCGATCGTGACGGGTAGCCCCCTGCTTGCGGTCTCCTCATGTACGGAACTTTCTCCGGAAAGTTGTCATCGTTCATGCTCCGTAATTTCTTTTATTTTGCTTACGCTGGCCACCTGGGGATTATTGGTCTGATACAGTATACTTTCGCCTGATTAGGGAGGACGTGATGGCTATCAGTGAGAAAGACCTGCTTGAGGCAGGTTTCAGCAAAAGCGAAGTAGACAATTTACAGGGCCGACTCGCAGCAGCCGGCGGTACAATGCAGCATCTCATCGATGCGCTCTCACGGCGCTTCCGGGTTTCGGTATGGGTCACGGTCGCGCTGGTTCTGGTTATGCTGGTCACCCTTATCACCGGCAGCCAGACACACATTCTTTCCGGGGGCATGAGTTCCCTTGTTGTCCTGATCATTGCCTGGGTGACCTTTCCACCAGTTCTGGGCTGGAAAGCATTCCGCCTGCAAAAGACTATTTCCCGACAGGCTCGATAGTCAGTAAATCAAGCGCCACTTTGGCTTTAACACCCCATCCCGCAATTTTAAGCGCCATCGCGGGCCGTGGCGTGTCGGATACTTTCCTGACGAAATCGGGCCTGGTCCAGTACCACAGCCGTTGTGCTTCGGGTTTCAGCCTCAGACCATACGCGCCGTAGACTTCACTGAAAAGCGTGACAGCCTTATAGGTCCCCAGCCCCTGCTGCCGGCTGAAGCCCAGGAATTCTGCGACTTCCATCGAACCGTCAGCGAAAATTCCCTCCGTTTGCTTATCACCGAGGAGGTTGTGTGCGGCCTCACGTGAAATAGTGTTAAGCCCGTTAACAACAATCACGGCACCGGCCACCACGCCCACCGGCGTCATGGAGGACATCATAACAATCCCGCCAAAGATAGCCGCTCCGGCCACCACCACATCAACAGCCGAGATGATGTAGCCCACAATTTTGTTCTCGTCCCGGACAACCTTGACCTCGGCATAGAGTTTTGCATAGCCGGTTTTGAGGGAACGGGACTGTTCAAGCAGACTGGTGTTCTCTGCACGCAATGCCTGCAGGCAGGCCATACAGTCATCATCCGTTTTTGCCCGGCGAGCGGCCTCAAACTGGGCCATGATGAATGCCCTTATCTCATCCACAAACTGAATGCGGATAAAACCATCCTGAAGATGCATAGCCGCTACCGTGTTGGCCGTATTAACCAGTGTCCTGGCCTCCAGATTGATCATGGTTTCCGCCCAGACTCGGGGGTTCTGACCGGGTAAAAGCAACGTGTCCATTTTATCGCCTCGCTGATCTGTTTCAGAAAGCATATTCCCGAAACGATTTTTGACAACAAAAATGGGAATTACCTCGGCAATCTTGCAGAACTAACCGATGCTGCATTGTGGCATGGACGCGCGAGGTATAGACAAAGGGCTCCGTTTGGAAAACGGAGCCCTACTCTGAACTATATACAAGCCCGTTCAAACACCCGACGTGCCGCGGGTGTTAACCCTGACATATGAATACAGGCGTGCACCATGCCCGCTAACCGTTCACAGCGTACAGGCACCCCCGCCTCCTCAAGCCGCAGCGCATATTGCTCCGCCTCATCGCGCAGGGGATCATATTCACAACTCAGGATGGTTGCTGGAGGTAACCCTCTCAGCGAGACCATATGCAGCGGCTCGGCATACGGATGTCGACGTTCTCCCAGATAGTTTTCCCAGCAAAACACCATCGCATCACGCGTTAAATAATACCCTTCAGCAAATTCACGGTAGCTTTCGCTCGACATTCCGCGGCTTAACGCCGGGTACAGCAGCAACTGATGCTCAATGTGAGGTCCGCTGCGATCCCGGGCCAGCAGAGTTGCCGCTGCAGCAAGGTTCCCGCCTGCGCTATCGCCCCCCACCGCCAGACGACTGGCATCAATGCCTAAAAGCGCGGCATGATCGCGGACCCAGCAGAGCGCCTGATAAACATCTTCTAACGGTCGCGGGAAGGGATACTCTGGTGCCAGCCGGTAATCCACCGAGAGTATTTTCCGACCGGTGGCATTCGCCAGTGCCTGACAGGGCCGATCGTACAGCGTCAGCGAGCCCAGGCACCAGCCACCGCCGTGAGCAAACAGCATCGCAGGCTGCGCCATTTCTGTGTTTGAGGCGGCGGGGGTATAAACACGAAGGGCAATGGCGTAACCATCATCGGCGATGACTACGTAATCCTGCATGTCATCGCGTAATTCAGCTTCTCCCTGCAGCCGCAGCAAATCCGCTTCAGTCGCGGCTCGCATTTCGGCTAACGAGGCAGGTGGCGGCGCGCCCGATGACGCAGCCAGAAAATCAGCAATATGCGGATCAAGCGGCATAGTGAGTGCCCTCAGCCAGAAACGGCACGATCAGCTCAATAAACGCCTCATGACACTCTTCGGTAATAAAATGCCCGCAGTCGGCCACCGTCTCGCCACGCAGATCGAGGGCATTGCCCTCCAGAGTTATCAACGGTGCATCACGCGTGGCGTGTTCAGCCCCCACCGTTAACACCGGCATGGTTAAAGGCGTTTGCGCACGGCGCTGGTTCTGCCGGATAGTTTCCGGGATAGCGCGATAATAGTCGAAGCCGGCACGCAATCCGCCGGGAGTCGAATAGGCGGTGATATACACCTCTGCAGCGACCCGTTCACGACGATGCGACCAGCGGTCGAAAATATAGCTGAGATACTGTGATTCACGTCCGCTGGTCAGGGTTTCAGGTAAATCCGCCAGTTGATTAAACATGAAGTGCCAGAGAAAGATGTTCTCTTCCGGTGCGACAAAAATCGGTGGTGGCGGTGCCAGTCCTGGGATAACCGCTTCTGTCAGCACAAGCCGTTCTATCGCCTGAGGAAAATCGCTCGCCATGGCATAGCCAACCCACATACCGATATCGTGGCCCACAATGCGGTAATGCGAATGCCCCAGTTGTGCCATCATCGTATGCAGCGTGGCACCGACACGTCCGGTGTCATAGCCGTCGCGGGGTTTGTCTGATTCACCCATGCCCGGAGGATCAACCGCTATCGCCTTAAAGCCCGCCTCTGCCAGCGCGCGCATGACATAGCGCCAGGTATACCAGGTCTGCGGCCAGCCGGGTATCAGTAATACCGGTTGACCTTTTCCCGCCACGACGCAGTGGATGCGCTGGCCGTTTACTTTCGTATAGACGTGTTCTGCCCTGAGATCCGCAGGCAGGATCTCACTGAATTGTTGTTCCATGGGGACTCCCTGTAATGTCGCGGCTTAGCGAATGCCGAGTAAGGCGTTGATTTGCTGAGGGTTAACCGGCGCACCGGCGAAATCATCGAAGACTTTATCGGTGATGTGGATAATGTGGTCGCGGATGAATGCAGCCCCTTCTCGGGCACCATCCAGCGGGTTTTTCAGGCAGCACTCCCATTCAAGCGTTGCCCAGCCGGCATAATCGTATTGGGTCAGTTTCGAAAAGATAGCGTTGAAATCCACCTGCCCGTCACCCAGTGAGCGAAAGCGTCCAGCCCGGTCAATCCATGACTGGTAGCCACCATAAATCCCCTGACGACCGGTCGGATTAAATTCAGCGTCTTTCACGTGGAACATGGTGATCACGTCCTTATAGATATCAATAAACTCCAGGTAGTTAAGCTGCTGGAGCACCATGTGGCTGGGGTCAAAAAGCACCCGGCAGCGGGGATGCTCGTTTACCCGCTGATAAAACATTTCAAACGACACGCCATCGTGCAGATCTTCACTGGGGTGGATCTCATAGCAGAGATTAATCCCGTGCTCATCACAGGCGTTGAGCACCGGCATCCAGCGTCTGGCCAGTTCGTCAAAGGCGGTTTTAATTAACCCTTCCGGACGCTGCGGGAATGGGAACAGGTAGGGCCACGCCAGCGAGCCAGAGAAGGTACCCAGATCGCTGAGGCCCAGCCGGGCGGAAGCCTTGACCGCCATCAGCAGCTGTTGCCGCGCCCATTCGCCGCGGGCGTGCGAATTGCCGTGTACTTCCGGTGGCGCAAAGCTGTCGCATAAGCTGTCGTAAGCGGGATGTACCGCCATCAGCTGGCCGAAGATATGGCTGGTCAGTTCACTCACCACCAGGCCATGTTCCGCCAGCATGCCGGTCAGATCGTCGCAGTAGGTCTGGCTTTCTGCCGCCGTCGCCACGTCAAACAGACGGCGATCCCATGCCGGGATTTGCAGGGCGCTAAACCCCGTTTCCGCCGCCCACCGGGCTATCGCAGGCAAACTATTGAATGGGGCCGCATCATCACTGAACTGAGCAAGATGGAGAGAGGGACCTTTGAGGGTTTTCATCGTATACTCCTATTGTTTGTCGATTGACAAACAATAGGAGTAAAGCCGGATAACCGCAAGCGAAAATTATAAATTCGTTGGTAATCCAGAGGATTTAAGCGATCCTGTTTCACTGAATTCAGGAGCAACCGGAGCAACAAAATGGCAGGCAGACCGCGCCAGTTCGATCGTGATCAGGCGCTTATCAAAGCGCGCAACCTGTTCTGGCGACAGGGTTATGAAGGCACCTCAATGTCGGATCTGGTGGCAGAGCTGGGCATTGCGTCGGCGCGTATTTATAAGGCGTTCGGTTCAAAAGAGCAGCTCTTTCGGGAAGCCATTGCCGATTATGAAAAACAGGAAGGCGGCTTTGCGGACCGGGCCTTAGCCACCGGGAGCAACGTGCGGGAGACAATCCAGACGCTGCTGATGGATGCCGTACACCTGTACTGTCATCCGGATTTACCGCAAGGATGCATGGTGGTCGCCTCCGCAGCCAGCGTCAGTGCGGAAAATGAGACGATCAAAACCTGGCTGGCACAGCATCGCCTGCAGCGCACACAGCAGATCATCGACCATCTGCGTCAGGCTGTGCATAACGGTGAACTGCCGGACACCACCGATGCAGACAGCCTGGGAGACTTTTTTGCCATCTTCTTACACGGTTTGTCGGTACAGGCCCGGGATGGCGTTCCGCCATCGCGATTGCAGGCGGCGGTTAACCAGGCCCTTAGCGTGCTGCCACCTTCCTGAATGCGATCCCGTGAAAGGCCGCACGAGGCGGCCTTTGCGCGTTATGCCGTGAGGCGGAATTTCTGCACCGAACGCTGAAGCTCTTCAGTCTGACGCTCAAGCGCCGCTGCCGCGGCGGAGACCTGCTCCACCAGCGAGGCGTTTTGCTGGGTCACACCGTCCATCTGCGTAATGGCAACCCCGACCTGGGAAATGCCCTTGCTTTGTTCCTCAGAGGCTGACGCAATCTGCTTCATGATGGTGGTCACTTCCGTCACATCGCGCAGAATCGCTTCCATCGTGGTTCCCGTGTCGTTCACCAGTTGAGCCCCCTGCTCGACGCGAGCAACGGAATCGGCAATCAGCCCTTCAATCTCTTTCGCCGCGTTGGCGCTGCGGCTGGCCAGATTACGCACCTCACCTGCCACCACGGCAAAGCCACGGCCTTGCTCACCCGCACGCGCCGCTTCCACTGCTGCGTTGAGCGCCAGGATATTGGTCTGGAAGGCGATACTGTTAATCACGGTGGTGATTTCAGCAATTTTCTTCGAGCTGTCGGAAATACCGCTCATGGTGGTCACCACCTCCTCCACCAGCGAGCCACCGCGGCTGGCCGTGGTCGATGCCACATCGGCCAGCTGGCTTGCCTGACGTGCGCTTTCGGCGTTCAGCTTCACCGTGGCAGTGAGTTGCTCCATGCTGGCCGCCGTCTCTTCCAGCGCGGCAGCCTGCTCTTCGGTACGGGAGGAGAGATCGTTGTTACCGCTGGAGATCTCCGTCGCCCCGCGCCAGATATTTTCACTGCCCGCGCGGATCGTGCTGACCGCTTCACGCAGGCTGTCCTGCATAGCGCTCAGCAAGGGAACCAGCTGTCCCACACAGTTGCGGCCAAACGGTTCAATGGGCTGGCTGAGATCGCCCTGTGCAATCTGGCGGAACTGCTGACGTATTCTGTCCAGCGGTTTCACCAGCATCGCCACCAGGTAACGGTCGCTGAACAGCAGGATCAGCAGGCCAATTACGGTGGCGGCGATAATCACCGTGCGGGTCATGCTGGTCAGGTCGTCCACCACCACGCGAGTGCTGTCGAGCGTTTTCGCGGCAGCGTTATTGAACGCCTCAGCTGCCGACCCGAACGCGCGGCTCAGCGGTGGCGTGACGTTGTTGGCCTGCTGGCGATAGCCGTCCAGCGCGCCCAGCTTCGCCTGCTGCATTTGCGGCGTGACGCCCTGTTCGAGCAACGCCTGCCAGGCGCTGATCACCCGGGAAGAGACTTGCTCATCCATCGGGCCTGGGGAGATCGCCTTCATCTCGGCCAGTTTCTTGCCCATGTTATCCAGCGCTTGTTGGGCGGAGGCCAGATCCGGCGTACCGCCGGCGGCTTTGGCTTCCATCGCGCGGCTCAAACGGGTAACAAAGCGAAAATACTGATCGTTGCCCTGGCTAAGAATGGTCATCTGTTTGACCAGTTGGCGATCGACTTCATTGCCATCAGAAACACGGGACAGGGACCAGGTGCTGTACAACCCGACGCCTGCCCACATTAAACAAAAAATCCCCAGGATCGTCAGCATGACGAAACGTATCGTGAAATTACGGAGCATATTCATAAATCTTCCTTGCCGTGAGGGTGAATTCGCCCAGAGGCGAGTGCTTCTCTCGTTATCGGCAGGAAATGGGGAAATTATAACCTTTTGTGATTATTTTTGATTAGCGTGGCTTCACAGGTACCACAGCACTGGTTAACGCTTAACCCTCCTTTCAGGCGCAACATCGCTTAACAACAGGATTTGTGATTTGATAATCAGAGAATGAAAACGTTGTTTCGAAAATTCATCGATAAGAAAGGAGACATCATGTCCTGGCACCCTAACCCCGGCCGCTATGAAAATATGCAGTACCGCTACTGCGGAAAAAGCGGCCTGCGCCTGCCTGCGCTGTCGCTCGGTCTGTGGCACAGCTTCGGCCACGTTCAGCCGCTCGATACCCAGCGTGCGCTGCTGCGTAAAGCCTTCGACCTCGGCATTACCCATTTCGATCTTGCCAATAACTACGGCCCGCCTGCGGGTAGCGCGGAAGAGAACTTTGGTCGCCTGCTGCAGGAGGATTTTGCCGCTTATCGCGACGAGCTGATTATCTCCACCAAAGCGGGTTACGACATGTGGCCGGGGCCGTATGGCTCGGGCGGCTCGCGCAAATATCTGCTCGCCAGCCTCGACCAGAGCCTGAAGCGTATGGGTCTGGAATATGTGGATATTTTCTATTCCCATCGCGTGGACGAGAACACGCCGATGGAAGAGACCGCCGCCGCGCTGGCCCATGCGGTACAGAGCGGTAAAGCGCTGTATGTCGGAATTTCGTCCTATTCAACGGCGCGCACGCAGAAAATGGCTGACCTGCTTCGCGAATGGAAAATACCACTGCTCATCCATCAGCCGTCGTACAACCTGCTTAACCGCTGGGTGGATAAAACCGGCCTGCTGGAGACGCTAAAGCAAAACGGTACCGGCTGTATTGCGTTTACCCCGCTGGCGCAGGGGTTGCTGACCGGAAAATACCTCAACGGTATTCCTGAAGGTTCACGGATGCAGCGCGAGGGGAACAAGGTGCGCGGACTGACGCAGAAGATGCTGACCGACGCCAATCTGAACAGTCTGCGCTTGCTCAATGAGATGGCGCAGGCACGTGGACAGACAATGGCGCAGATGGCGCTGAGCTGGCTGCTGAAAGATGAGCGCGTAACGTCCGTGCTGATTGGCGCGAGCCGCCCGGAACAGCTGGAAGAGAACGTTCTGGCCCTGAAAAACCTGCGCTTTACGGACGATGAGCTGATACGCATTGATCAGCATGTTGCGGATGGAGAGTTGAATTTGTGGCAGGCGTCGTCGGATAAATAGTGCGGTCTGTTGCCCTCACCCCAGCCCTCTCCCACAGGGAGAGGGTGGTTAAGAAGGAAATTACTTCTTGCTGATCTTATCCAGATACCCCATCACAAACGCCGAAAGCACAAACGTCAGATGAATAATGACATACCACATCAGTTTGTTGTCCGGGACATTCTTTGCGTCCATGAACACGCGTAACAGGTGGATGGATGAGATCGCCACAATCGAGGCGGCCACTTTATTCTTCAGCGACGTGGCATCCATTTTGCCCAGCCAGCTCAGCTTTTCTTTCCGCGCGTCGATATCAAGCTGGGAAACAAAATTCTCATAGCCAGAGAACATCACCATCACCAGTAAGCCCCCCACCAGCGTCATATCCACCAGTGACAGCAGAACCAGAATCAAATCTGCTTCGGCAATGGAAAAGATGTTCGGCAGAACATGCAAGATTTCCTGGAAGAACTTAATCGTGAGCGCGATCAGCGCCAGCGAAAGGCCAAAATAGACGGGTGCCAGTATCCAGCGCGAGGCGTACATAGCGTTTTCAAAGAAGCGTTCCATAAAGTCCTGTCTGCAAACGAAACCAGCACTCAGTATATCGCAACGGCGCTGACTGTTTGCAACAACTAACCATTAGACGTTGTTGGGATCCACCTCAGGGCGCGCATACTCCGGCCAGACCAGCACCACCAGCTCCGGGTAGGCTTCCAGGCTGAACTCGCGAAAGCACTGACGCAGGTTTAATACGTCCAGGTCGGAATACGAGACCTTCTCACCATTCAGACAGCGCTTTTTGATATTGTCATAATATTTATAGACCGCTGAATTCAGGTCACTGCAGCGGCGCTGCGCTTCAAACAGGCCCGGCGTGTCATTAATTTCCGACATTTTCATCCGCTTAATTGTCGCGTGCAAAAAGTCGATATATTCATGGTTCACCCGCCAGTACCAAACCGGCGTCACGGAGTTCATCAAAACAGAGAAATGGTCTTCACCTTCCTCTTTAGTCATCAGTTCAGGCTGTGGGGATTCACTGGTGTCTTTCGACTCTTTCGTTTTATTGAACTCTTGCATCAATAAAAGAACACCAGCGGTCAGTAATAGTAATGTTATGACCGTAAAAAAGATGCTGTTCATGGGTTGGCTCCATTTTTTTTGATTTTAAAATTGCCTCATGATATTGTCAACGAATCTCACGCCTTTATCTTCCCCACCTTGTTGAAATTAAAGGAAATTAAAAAATGTTGCCCGACTATCTCGTCCCGGCTAAGTACCACATCACGCCTGTGGAACAGCAACCGACGGAAGCAGAAAAAGAGGCTAATTTCACTCAGGGAAAAAGAAAGCTCGCTGATTTTGAGCCTGACATATTAATTGGTGTTTCCCGTAGCGGCAAATCCCGTAATATGTTGCTGGAAGAGCACGATCGTCATATAAAGGATCGCTTATTTCGCGCCATCAAAATTGAAGCCTTTGTCCACCTGTTGAATGACCTGCAGGCAGAAGGCGAAATAGATGCCCAGAAACTAAGTCAAATAATGGCCGAAAAGACCAAAGAAATAAATGAAGCGGGCAATGAAATTTGGCTTAATCTAATTACGCGAGAAAAAAACAACCCTATTTTTTATAACCTGGGGGAAGATTAATGTGAAAGACGTTAAAGATAACGATGTCTATTTGACTTTAGATGAGAAAAAAAGTGACGAATTTATCTTAAAGCAAAATCTCGAGGCTTTGCGTAACACCAAAAACGCCGAGATGACGCGTATTACCCAGGATCTGGTTTCCATTCCGGCGACGCTGGTGCGCCTGAAGTGGCAGAACCGCCGCGAGATTTATCCCTTACAGGTCAAGGAAGAGATTTACGGCGCCGTGATGAATGCCATCATCGAACAGCGACCCGAACTGAAAGAGAAGCTTCTGGGGCGTCTGGAGGCCAATTACCAGTATCTGCTGGCCAGAGAAACCGCGACCCTGCGCCTGACGCGCAAACTCTCTGACGGCGAGTACCGCACGTCAAACGTCACCTGTGTCGCGCTCGATGAAGACGCACTGGCAACCCCCGCTACCGCACCGACGACGAACAAACACGAATAACCCGACAGGCATAAAAAAAGCCGGCTTTCGCCAGCTTCTTCGTCATTTTGCGGCCGCTTTCTCTTCGCCGACCAGCCCTATCTTCAGATATCCCGCCTGATGCAGCGTATCCATGACTTTCATCATGGTCTCGTAATCAACGGTTTTATCCGCACGGAAGAAGACCGTCGTGTCTTTCTTACCGCCAGTGAGTTGATCCAGCGCCGGGATGACAGAATCCGCCGTTACCGGGTCGTTCCCGAGGAACATCGATTTATCCGCTTTCACTGACAGATAGATAGGTTTTTCCGGGCGCGGCTGCGGCTGGCTGGACGAGGCCGGCAGGTTTACCTTCACGTCGACCGTCGCCAGCGGCGCAGCCACCATGAAGATAATCAGCAGAACCAGCATAACGTCGATAAACGGCGTTACGTTGATTTCATGCATTTCGCCGTTGTCGTCCAGATTTTCATTAAGACGCATTGCCATAATTCATTAACCTACGCGCAGTTTAGACGCCGCGTGCACCGGTTTAACGGCGCTGGCATTCAGATCAAGATCGCGGCTTTGCAGCAGCAGAACCTGTGCGGCGACGTCACCGAGCGTGGCTTTATAGCTGCCAATCATTCGCGCGAAGACGTTATAGATAACCACCGCCGGGATCGCCGCAACCAGACCGATAGCCGTCGCCAGCAGCGCTTCGGCGATACCCGGAGCAACCACCGCCAGGTTCGTCGTTTGGGTTTGTGCAATCCCGATAAAGCTGTTCATGATGCCCCAGACCGTACCGAACAGACCGACGAACGGCGAGATCGCCCCGATGGTCGCCAGATAACCATTGCCCCGGCCCATATGACGGCCCACGGCGGCGACACGGCGCTCCAGACGGAAGCCGGTACGTTCTTTAATGCCTTCGTTATCTTCACTGCCTGCGGAGAGTTCCAGCTCGTTTTGCGCTTCGTTAACTAACAGGGTGGTCAGGCTTTTCACGTGGAAGGATGAAGTCATATCAGCCGCCTGATCCAGAGAGCGGGCTTCGGCCAGCTGCTGCTGCTCCCGCTTGAGGCGGCGCTTCTGAGAAATCAGCTCGGCGCTCTTGCCAAAGAAGATAGCCCACGTGATCACGGACGCCAGAATCAGGCCGATCATCACAATCTTAACCACGATGTCAGCATGATGATACATGCCCCAAACGGAGAGATCCGTCTGCATCAAATTATTACCCACTCTGTATCTCCAGGACGCAAATCACAAAATCTGAACGTAATAATATCAAAACATCGTCGAATTGATAGTCGTTCTCATTACTATTTACATAGTGCCGCAATTTTCGCTCACATTCCTTGCGCTTACGCAGTAAAAATTTCTTATGCGCTTTTTTGCTAATATTTTCTGCTTATTCGATAAGCATCCGGGTGCAGATTTTTACAATCGTGGTAGTCTGGACGTCCAGACGTATAAAAAACAGGGTTAGCGAACATGACAAAGAAGCATCTTGATACCACGCTGGTACAGGCCGGACGCAGCAAAAAATATACGCAGGGAGCGGTGAACAGCGTGATTCAACGAGCCTCCTCGCTGGTGTTTGATACCGTCGAGGACAAAAAAAACGCCACGCGCAACCGCGCCAAAGGAGGGTTGTTTTACGGCCGTCGTGGCACGCTAACCCATTTCTCACTGCAGGAAGCCATGTGCGAGCTGGAAGGCGGCGCAGGATGCGCGCTATTTCCGTGCGGCGCGGCGGCGGTCGCCAACACCATTCTGGCGTTCGTGGAACAGGGCGACCATATTCTGATGACCAACACCGCCTACGAGCCCAGCCAGGATTTCTGCACCAAGATCCTCACCCGCCTCGGTGTGACCACCGACTGGTTCGACCCGCTGATTGGCGAGGGCATCGCAGAGCTTATTCAGCCCAACACGCGCATCGTGTTCCTGGAATCGCCAGGTTCAATCACCATGGAAGTGCACGACGTGCCGGCCATTGTGAAGGCCGTGCGCAGCAAAGCGCCGGAGGCGATTATCATGATCGACAACACCTGGGCGGCGGGCGTGCTGTTTAAAGCGCTGGAATTCGATATTGATATCTCCATTCAGGCGGCGACCAAATATCTGATTGGCCACTCTGACGGGATGATCGGCACGGCCGTTTCTAACGCCCGCTGCTGGGATCAGCTACGGGAAAACGCCTACCTGATGGGGCAGATGGTCGATGCCGATACCGCCTACATGACCAGCCGCGGCATCCGTACCCTGGGCGTGCGCCTGCGTCAGCATCATGAAAGCAGCCTGAAGATAGCCGAGTGGCTGGCACAGCACCCGCAGGTTGAGCGCGTCAACCATCCGGCACTGCCGGGCAGTAAAGGACATGAATTCTGGCAACGAGACTTTACGGGTAGCAGCGGTTTGTTCTCATTCGTTCTAAAAAAACGGCTGAGTAATGATGAGCTGGCAAGCTATCTGGATAATTTTACCCTCTTCAGCATGGCCTACTCCTGGGGCGGGTTTGAATCCCTGATCCTGCCTAACCAGCCGGAGCAGATTGCGGCCCTGCGCCCCGGCGGTGATGTGGACTTCAGCGGCACCCTGATTCGACTGCATATTGGTTTAGAAAACGCGGACGATTTAATTGCCGATTTAGCAGCAGGGTTTGCGCGTATCGTGTAGAGTGCTGGCAAACATGTACTCCATGGATGCTTTTGTGGACACTGCCACCAGAAAAGTCTGCATTAGTTGCGCCCGCGATCAACCCTGTCGGGCAAATTAGGGAGTACAATAGCTCTATATCTGCTGTTCCACAGGAAAGTCCATGGCTGTTATTCAAGATATTATCGCGGCGCTCTGGCAACACGACTTTGCCGCACTGACCGATCCTCACGTTGTAGGTATCGTCTATTTCGTGATGTTCGCGACCCTGTTCCTCGAAAATGGATTACTGCCAGCCTCATTTTTACCCGGTGACAGCCTGCTTTTGCTTGCGGGGGCGCTAATCGGTAAAGGTGTCATGGACTTCACGCCGACCATGGTGATCCTCACCTCCGCGGCAAGCCTGGGCTGCTGGCTGAGCTATCTGCAGGGCCGCTGGCTCGGCAACACGCGCGTCGTGAAAGGCTGGCTGGCGCAGCTACCGCATAAATACCATCAGCGTGCGACCTGCATGTTTGACAGGCACGGCCTGCTGGCCTTGCTGGCCGGGCGTTTTCTGGCCTTTGTTCGCACCCTGCTGCCCACCATGGCAGGCATTTCCGGCCTGTCGAACCGCCGCTTCCAGTTCTTTAACTGGCTGAGCGCGTTGTTATGGGTGGGTGTCGTTACTACCCTCGGCTACGCGCTGAACATGATCCCGTTTGTGAAACACCATGAAGACCAGGTAATGACCTTCCTGATGGTGCTGCCGATGTTCCTGCTGGTGGCTGGACTGGTGGGAACGATTGCGGTGGTGATTAAGAAGAAATACTGCAGTGCATAAATAAAAGCCGGGTGGCGCTTCGCTTACCCGGCCTACGTTTGCCGTCAGACTCCCTGCATGGTTCGGATGCGTGACGCATCTTCTCCCGGCGTGACGCCGAAGTAGCGCTTAAACTCCCGACTAAACTGCGATGCACTTTCATACCCGACCCGCATCGCCGCCGCGCTGGCCTTCATGCCGTCGTGGATCATCAACATACGAGCCTTATGCAGCCGGTAGGTTTTGAGGTACTGCAGCGGCGAGGTGCTGGTCACCGACTTAAAGTTGTGGTGAAACGCCGAGACGCTCATGTTCGCTTCCGCCGCCAGCTGGTCAACGCTGAGGTTTTCCGTGTACTGGCTTTCAATGCGCTTGAGTACGCGGCTTATCAGGCTGAAGTGGGTCTGCCGACTGACCAGCGCCAGTAATGCCCCGCCCCCCGGACCCAGCAGCACATGATAGAGAATTTCGCGGATGATTTGCTTACCCAGAATACGCGCATCCAGCGGCCTCTCCATCACGTCCAGCAGACGTTCAATGGCACAGAGGATCTCCTCTGATAGCGTGGCTGAGTTAATCCCGCTCGCCGCCATCGACGGCTGGAAAAGCTCGTCTTCGCCAATCTCCATCAGCAGCTCCTGAAGCTGAAGAATATCGACATTCACGCGGATCCCCGCCAGCGGAACCGCCTCTGTCGCGAAGGTTTCACATTCGAAGGGTAAAGGTACTGTCAGCAGAAGATATTCATTGGTGTCATAACGGAACACGCGTTCATTGATATAACCAATTTTATGGCCGGAAAAGAGAAAAACGATGCCCGGCTGATACATCACCGGCGTACGCGTTCCCGGCTGCGTCCCGTAGAGCAGGCGAATATCCGGCAGCAGTTCGCCTGGGTTATTTTTCTTATCAATCAGTCTTTTAATCTGCGAAGTGAGCTGAAGACAGATGGCTTCACGGTTCATTTAGCGTTACTCCGGGTACGGTTTGCGACCCTCACAGTCTGCGCATTTTCCTGACGTTTCTCCAGTGCTCTGTAGAAATGGGCAAGACATCGGCAGGAATGTGCATTGAGAGGATATCCCCGGGCAGCCACAATGTGCAGCATCAGGTAGCCATCCGCGCCGCCACGATTTTTCACCCACGATAGGGAACGAGCCATGAATAATTTTAATCTCCACACCCCAACCCGCATCCTGTTTGGTAAAGGCGCTATCGCCGATCTGCGTGCACAGATCCCCGCTGACGCCCGCGTGCTGATCACCTACGGTGGCGGCAGCGTGAAAAAAACCGGCGTGCTGGATCAGGTTTACAGCGCACTGGAAGGTCTGGACGTGCGCGAGTTTGGCGGTATCGAGCCAAACCCGTCTTATGAAACGCTGATGAACGCGGTAAAAATCGCCCGCGAAGAAAACATCACCTTCCTGCTGGCTGTCGGCGGCGGTTCCGTACTGGACGGCACGAAGTTCATCGCCGCGGCAGCACACTACGCCGACGGTATCGACCCCTGGCATATCCTGGAAACCCGCGGCAGCGACATTAAAAGCGCGATCCCGATGGGCTCCGTGCTGACCCTGCCAGCCACCGGTTCTGAATCCAACAAAGGCGCGGTGATCTCCCGTAAAACCACCGGAGACAAACAGGCCTTTATGAACGAGCACGTTCAGCCCGTGTTCGCGATCCTCGATCCGGTGTACACCTACACCCTGCCCGCGCGTCAGGTCGCGAACGGCGTGGTCGACGCCTTTGTTCACACCGTTGAGCAGTACGTGACTTACCCGGTGGATGCCAAAATTCAGGACCGCTTCGCGGAAGGTATTCTGCTGACGCTGGTCGAAGACGGTCCGAAAGCGCTGAAAGAGCCGGAAAACTACGACGTGCGTGCCAACGTGATGTGGGCTGCAACGCAGGCCCTGAACGGCCTGATTGGCGCAGGCGTGCCGCAGGACTGGGCGACCCACATGCTGGGCCATGAACTGACGGCGATGCACGGGCTGGATCACGCCCAGACGCTGGCGGTGGTTCTGCCGGCCCTGTGGAACGAAAAACGTGATACCAAACGCGCCAAACTGCTGCAGTACGCGGAACGTGTCTGGAACATCACCGAAGGTTCTGACGACGCGCGTATCGATGCGGCCATCGAAGCAACCCGCAACTTCTTTGAAGGCCTGGGCGTGCCAACGCGTCTGTCCGGCTATGGTCTGGATGGCAGCTCTATCCCTGCCCTGCTGGCTAAACTGGAAGAACACGGCATGACTCAGCTGGGCGAACACGGCGACATTACGCTGGACGTTAGCCGTCGTATCTACGAGGCGGCGCGCTAAGCGTTTTTGGCATCCTGCCTTTCGTTTTTTGACATTTCGTCCAGACTTAATGCACACCCCATCGCCGGAGTCCCCCTCCGGCGATGCGCACCTGAAGGAGGAAAAATGGCAAACCAAACCGTAATCAAGCTGCAGGACGGCAACGTGATGCCCCAGTTGGGGCTAGGTGTATGGAAAGCCGGTAACGACGAGGTCGTCTCCGCCATTCATAAAGCACTGGAAGTCGGCTATCGGTCCATTGATACCGCCGCCGCCTACAAAAACGAGGACGGCGTGGGGAAAGCACTGGCCAGCGCCGGTATGCCCCGCGACGAACTTTTTATCACCACCAAACTGTGGAACGACGACCAAAAGCGCCCGCGTGAAGCGCTGCAGGAGAGCCTGGAGAAACTCCAGCTCGATTTCGTCGATCTGTATCTGATGCACTGGCCGGTTCCGGCTATCGACCATTATGTTGATGCCTGGAAAGGGATGATTGAACTGCAGAAAGAGGGGCTGGTGAAAAGCGTCGGCGTCTGTAACTTCCAGGTTCATCACCTGCAGCGCCTGATTGACGAGACGGGCGTTGCGCCGGTCATTAACCAGATTGAGCTGCACCCGCTAATGCAGCAGCGTCAGCTTCACGCCTGGAACGCCACGCACAAAATCCAGACCGAGTCCTGGAGCCCGCTGGCTCAGGGCGGTGAAGGGGTATTCGACCAGAAAATTATTCGCGATCTGGCGGATAAATATGGCAAAACCCCGGCGCAGATTGTCATTCGCTGGCATCTGGACAACGGCCTGGTGGTGATCCCGAAATCGGTCACGCCATCGCGCATCGCCGAGAACTTCGACGTCTGGGATTTCCGCCTGGATAAAGATGAGCTGGGCGAGATTGCAAAACTGGATCAGGGCAAGCGTTTAGGGCCCGATCCGGATCAGTTTGGCGGTTAATCCCCTCACCCTGCCCTCTCCCCGAAGGGGAGAGGGCATCATCGCTATCCGATCTTACGTTTTCCCGCTTTTTTCGCCCCCGTAGTCCCACCGTTCGAACGCTGATGCACAATCGGCGTGTGCTTGGTCAGCGCCGGGCGCGTATGGCGGTTCTGGCGACGCGCTTCACGCATCTCATCCAGCGTTGGTGCCGGCACCAGACAGTCGCGACGCGAGCCAATCAGATGCTTTTTCCCCATCTCTTCCAGCGCCTGGCGGATCAGCGGCCAGTTGGCCGGATCGTGGTAGCGCAGCAGCGCTTTGTGCAGACGACGCTGTTTGTCCCCTTTCGGCACCACCACGTCTTCACTCTTGTAACCAATCTTACTCAGCGGGTTTTTGCCGGTGTAGTACATGGTTGTGGAGTTGGCGAGCGGTGACGGATAGAAGTTCTGCACCTGATCCAGACGGAAGCGACGCTGCTTCAGCCACAGCGCCAGATTCACCATGTCTTCATCGCGCGTACCCGGGTGGGCAGAGATGAAGTAAGGGATCAGGTACTGCTCTTTCCCGGCCTGCTTCGAGTAGGTATCGAACAACTGTTTAAAGCGATCGTAGCTGCCCATGCCCGGCTTCATCATTTTCGACAGCGGACCTTCTTCGGTGTGCTCCGGCGCAATCTTCAGATACCCGCCGACGTGGTGCGTCGCCAGCTCTTTGATGTAGCGCGGATCTTCCACGGCGATGTCGTAACGTACCCCGGAGGCAATCAGGATTTTTTTGATGCCCTTCAGGTCACGCGCGCGGCGATAGAGGTTGATCGTCGGCTCATGGTTGGTGTCCATATGCTCGCAAATGCTTGGATAGACACAGGAGAGACGACGACAGGTTTGCTCCGCGCGCGGCGATTTACAGCGCAGCATGTACATGTTGGCGGTCGGGCCACCGAGGTCGGAAATCACGCCGGTAAAGCCAGGCACGGAATCACGAATGGCCTCGATCTCGTTGATGATCGAATCTTCAGAGCGACTCTGAATAATGCGCCCCTCGTGCTCGGTAATGGAGCAGAAGGAGCAGCCGCCGAAGCAGCCGCGCATGATGTTGATCGAGAAGCGGATCATCTCATACGCCGGGATACGGGCGTTGCCGTACGCCGGGTGCGGCACGCGTTTGTACGGCAGTGCAAAGACGCTGTCCATCTCTTCGGTGGAGAGCGGGATCGCCGGCGGGTTGATCCAGATAAAACGCTCGCCGTGCTTCTGCATCAACGCACGCGCACAGCCGGGGTTGGTTTCATGGTGCAGAATACGCGACGCATGGGCGTAAAGCACCTTGTCGGCTTTTACCTTCTCGTAGGACGGCAGCAGCACATAGGTCTTTTCCCACGGTTTCGGGCGCGGCGGCTGCACGACGATAGCCTTCGCTTCCGCTTTTTTTGGCTCTACCGGCTTGTTATCGGCGCACGGCAGATCTTCGCCATAGGGGTGCGGGATAGGATCGATTTTGCCAGGCATATCAATGATACGGGAATCCACCCCGCGCCAGCCCGGCAGCGCCTCTTTCACCATGATGGCGGTATTACGCACGTCGCGGATACTGCTCACCGGCTCGCCCTGCGACAGACGGTGCGCCACTTCCACCAGCGGACGCTCGCCGTTACCGTAAATCAGCATATCGGCTTTGGAATCAACCAGCACCGAGCGGCGCACGGTATCAGACCAGTAATCGTAGTGCGCGGTACGGCGCAGGCTCGCCTCAATGCCGCCCAGGATCACCGGCACGTCTTTCCAGGCTTCTTTGCAGCGTTGGGTGTAGACCAGCGTGGCGCGGTCCGGACGTTTGCCCGCCACGTTATCCGGGGTATAGGCGTCGTCATGGCGCAGCTTGCGATCGGCGGTATAGCGGTTGATCATCGAGTCCATGTTGCCGGCGGTTACGCCGAAGAACAGGTTCGGTTTACCCAGACGCATAAAGTCGTCTTTGCTGTTCCAGTCCGGCTGGGAGATGATCCCCACACGGAAGCCCTGCGCTTCAAGCATACGGCCACAGATGGCCATACCGAAGCTCGGGTGGTCAACGTAGGCATCGCCCGTGACCAGAATGATATCGCAGCTATCCCAGCCCAGTTGGTCCATCTCTTCCCGGGACATCGGCAGGAACGGCGCCGGTCCAAAGCAGGCCGCCCAGTACTGGGGCCACGAGAAAAGGTCACGATCCGGCTGGATCAGGGAAATTGCGCTCATAATGCTTCCGAAGAAAAAATAGACAAAAGGAGCCGGATTATACGCTGTTCATCCGCCAGATTTGAAGAAAAGGATGCAGGAAGCAGACAGATATTCATGGAAGCCGCTAAAATATCGCGCCCTGATATTTTTGGATCATAATATTCACTATATTTTCCGGTGAGTTGCCCCGGAAAGGTGTTCTGGCGCGGAGTGCTTTTGTGAAGTTCAACGATTCGTTACATGTCTCCCAGCTGCGGGTTGTGCTTCACCTCTGCGGGTTTCTGGTCCTGCTGTACAGCCTGTCGATGTTGCCGCCGATGGTTATCGCGCTGCTGAATAAAGAGCGAACCTACTTTGCTTTTTTGACCACCTTTTTAACCTTTTTCACCCTCGGCGGACTGACCTGGCGGGCAACCCGTCACGCCGGTATACAGCTGCGCACCCGCGACGGCTTCGTGATTATCGTCCTGTTCTGGCTGCTGTTCTCATTCATTAGCGCCATGCCGCTCTGGATGGATGATGGTCTGCAACTCTCCTTCGCTGACGCACTTTTTGAAGGCGTTTCCGGGATCACCACCACGGGCGCAACGGTGATTGGCGACGTCAGCGCCCTGCCCAAATCGTATCTGTATTATCGCGCGCAGCTCAATTTCATCGGCGGGCTGGGCGTCATCGTGCTGGCCGTCGCGGTCCTGCCACTGTTGGGCATCGGGGGTATGAAGCTGTACCAGTCAGAGATGCCCGGGCCGTTTAAGGAGGAGCGTCTGACGCCCCGGCTTGCCGATACCGCACGCACGCTGTGGGTCACCTATCTGGCGCTGGGCATCACCTGCACGCTGGCGTACTGGCTGGCGGGAATGCCCTTCTTTGATGCCGTTTGTCACGGGCTCTCCACCGTCTCCCTGGGCGGCTTTTCAACCCGCAGTGAGAGCATCGGTTTTTATGACAGCCACGCGATTGAGCTTGTCGCCGGGGTGTTTTCGTTGCTCTCGGCGTTCAACTTTACACTCTGGTATATCGCCCTTGTCAGACGCACCCTGAAGCCGATTCGCCGCAGCCCGGAGGTGAGATTCTTTCTGAGCGCCGCCGCGGTGATTATCGTCATCACCGCCTGGCAAGTCTGGCACGCGGGGATGTACAACGCCACCGATAGTCTGGTGCATGCGTTCTTTCTTGCCAGCTCAATGATGACCGATAACGGCCTTTCAACGGCCGATTATGCCCACTGGCCAGCCCACACCATTTTCCTGCTGTTGAGCGCCAGTTTCTTTGGCGGCTGCGTGGGATCAACCTGCGGTGGGATCAAGGCCCTGCGTTTTCTGATAATGTTCAAACAGAGCATACAGGAGATGAATCAACTGGCGCATCCGCGGGCGCTGTTGAGCATCAAGGTTGGCAACAGCGTGGTGAATGAGCGCGTCCTGCGTTCGGTATGGAGCTTCTTCTTTCTTTACGTGATGATCACGGGCTTTTTCGTCTGGGCACTCAATCTGATGGGCTATGACCTGTTTACATCATTCGCGACGGTTGCAGCCTGTATCAACAACATGGGGCTGGGTTTTGGCGAAACGGCATCAACCTTCGGGACGTTAAAGGAAGAGGCCAAACTGTTGATGTGTGCGGCGATGATCTTAGGACGTCTGGAAATTTATCCGGTGCTGATCCTGTTCTCGCGCTTTTTCTGGCGGGCATAACCCATTCCCGGCAAGCCGGGAATGGTGTGCTTACGGTGCAGGGTTAACCAGCATCTGCCCCACGGAGCCTCTGTCCATCATCTCCAGCGTCTGGCTGTGGAACAGGAACGGGAAGTGCGGCCACGAAGGCTGACCATAGTAGACGAGCAGTTCGACCTGACCATCCACCCAGACGGTGTCCTTCCAGCCCCTGTCTTCCGGGAACGGCATCGCGCCGTTCACGTTGCGGATCAGGAATGACACCCCTTCAATGTGGAACGACTGCGGCATGTCGGCGCGAACGGTCCAGCGCTCCCAGGTGCCCTGCTGCGCGGTAATGTCGATACGGTTGACATCCCACAGCGCGCCATTGATCCCCGGATCGTCGCCGAGGCTGATATCACGGCTGCGCACCGGCGAACCGCTCATGATCTCCTGCGGCAGCAGGCGCATGGGCAGGCTGTCGGTCACCAGCGGCAGCAGACCGGTTGGGCGCAGGGTCAGCACCAGCGTGGAGACCAGAATGCTCGACGGCTCAAAGAAGCCACGGATGCGATCCACAATGCTCGCCGCTTCGCCGCAGGTCACAGAGACTTCATCACCGTTGGTCATATCCACGAGGATTTCACGCCGTTCACCTGGCGCAAGCGCCAGCTGTTTCACCGATACCGGCGCGGGTAAAAAGCCCTGATCGCCTGAAATCACGTGCAGCGCCCGGCCATCACTCATCTGCAGCTGATAGCGGCGCGAGTTAGAGGCGTTGAGCAGGCGCAGACGCACCCAACCGCGTGAGACTTCGACATACGGGCTCTGCGCGCCGTTGACCAGCAGCGTGTCACCAACAAAGCCACCGCTGCCCGGCTCGCTGTATTCCGGCGTGCCAAAGTTATCCAGACGCTTGTCCTGGATAATGACCGGGAAATCATCCACACCGTAGTGGTTGGGTATGGGCAGGGATTTACTGACCTCGTCTTCCACCAGCCACATCCCGGCCAGGCCGTTATAAACCTGCTGGGCAGTGCGGTTAGGGGTGTTGGCGTGATACCACAGCGTCGCCGCGCTCTGACGGATCGGCAGCACGGGAGCCCAGTCGGCGTTAGGCGACATCATGCGCGCAGCACCGCCAATTAACGGGCCCGGAACCTGCAATCCGCTGATGGTCATGGCGACGTTTTCAGAGGTGCGGTTACTGTAGATCAGCTTAACGTCATCGCCATTCCACACACGAATGGTCGGCCCAAGGTAGCGCCCGTTAATGCCCCAGACTGGCGCACGGGTTCCCTGGGTAAACGACCAGTGGCTTCGCTGTAGCGTCAGGAATAGCGGCTGCCCGCGACGGGATTCAATCAACGGCGGAATGGGCAGCGGCTGTTGCTGCCCGGCGGCGCTGGCTGTCAGCGGCATCGCACCCGCACAAAGGGCGATCCCCGAAGCCTGAATAAACTGACGCCGACTGAGTGACATATAAGCTCCATCTGAAACGACTAACAACGCGGGAATTCGTTTTCCCTTTTAACGCCGGATTAGATCTTCCCGGCGGCTTCTCTCTCTGCGACTTCTTTGTCGAGCTGAGCAATATGCTGAACCATCAGTTCACGGCAGTGCGCTGCCAGCTCACGGACCTGATCTTTACCGTATTTGCTGGTATCGACCGGCGGCAGCATCTCGACAATCACCAGCCCGTTATTCAGGCGGTTAAGATTAATCTTATTCGATGTATTGGAAACACACACGGGAATAATTGGAACGCCCGCCGCAATTGCAGCATGAAACGCACCGGTTTTAAACGGCAGCAGACCGCGACCGCGGCTGCGCGTCCCTTCCGGGAACATCCAGATAGAGATGCGGCGCTTTTTGAAATGATTCACCACTTCCGCAATGGTGCCGTGCGCTTTTGCGCGGTTATTACGGTCAATCAGCAGGTTACCCGTCAGCCAGTAAAGCTGGCCGAAAAAGGGGATCCACAGCAGGCTCTTTTTACCCACCGTCACGGTTGGCGGCAGAACGATGTTAGAGGCGGTCACCATATCGTAGTTATTTTGATGGTTTGCGATATAGATGGCGTTACCGAAATTCTCCGCCCCTTCCGGCAGACGCTTTTCAACCTTCAGGCCAAACAGCGGCGCAAGACGACCAAACATGTGGCCGAAGGTGGCGACATGCTTCGGGTTACGCGGGCTGAACAGGCAATAGATGCAGCCGAAAACACAGACCAGAATGCAGTAGATAACGGTAAGAATAAGACGAACAATGTATAGCATAGCGACCTCTGAAGCCCTGACAGCTGACAATTATACTTCACCTGTGGCCAGGTAAGGACTTTATTACGAGCGCGTATTGTTAATCGCAACGCACGAATTAACAACGATTTTACGGGAAATTTTATTGGATATCCCCCTCCGGAACAGAGGGGGATCGAAACGCGTTACTCTTCGCTGTCGCCCGCGCTGCTGCGCTCAGGAGAATCGATCTCCACGCGGTCGATACGCTGCAGGCCGCGCATCAGCGAACCGCGGCGTCCGCGCTCGCCCACCACCTTCTGCAACTCTTCCGGACGCAGCTTGATTTTACGCTTGCCGACATGAATGGTCAGCGTGCTCTGCGGCGGCAGAATGAAGAGATGCGCCAGGCCATCTTCACCTTTCGCGGCTTCCGCCGACGGGATGTTGATGATCTTGTTGCCCTTCCCTTTCGACAACTCCGGCAGGTCGCTGACCGGGAACATCAGCATACGGCCCGCGGATGTGATCGCCAGCAGCATGTCGCTCTCGTTCTCCACCACCAGCGGCGGCATAACGTGCGCGTTATCCGGCAGGCTGATCATGGCTTTACCGGCACGGTTGCGTGACACGAGGTCGTTAAAGGTACAGATAAAGCCGTAACCTGCATCAGAGGCCAACAGCAGTTTCTGGTCATCGGCTTCCATCAGCATGTGGTCAACCGTCGCCCCTGGCGGCAGCGTCAGCTTACCGGTGAGCGGTTCGCCCTGACCGCGTGCGGAAGGCAGCGTGATGGGGTCGATGGCGTAACTGCGGCCCGTGGAGTCGATAAACGCCACCGGCTGGTTGCTCTTGCCTTTCACGGCCGCCTTGAAGCTGTCGCCCGCTTTGTAGCTCAGCCCCGGCGCGTCGATATCATGGCCTTTGGCGCTACGCACCCAGCCGCTCTGCGACAGGACAATGGTGACCGGCTCTGAAGGCTGCATGTCATGCTCGTTCATTGCCTTCGCTTCTTCGCGCTCATGCAGCGGAGAGCGGCGGTCGTCGCCGAAGGCATCGGCATCGGCCTGCAACTCCTTCTTCAGCAGGGTGTTCATCTTGCGTTCGGACGCGAGGATCGCCTGCAGCTGATCGCGCTCTTTTTCCAGCTCGTTCTGCTCACCGCGGATCTTCATCTCTTCCAGCTTAGCGAGATGGCGCAGCTTCAGTTCGAGGATCGCTTCGGCCTGGGTTTCGCTGATACCAAAGCGCGACATTAACGCGGGCTTCGGCTCGTCCTCGGTACGGATGATCTCAATGACTTCATCGATATTGAGGAACGCGACCAGTAAACCTTCGAGGATATGCAGGCGCTTAAGCACTTTCTCCAGACGGTGGTTCAGACGACGGCGCACCGTATCGCGACGGAAGGTCAGCCATTCGGAGAGGATCTCCAGCAGGTTTTTCACCGCCGGGCGTCCGTCCAGACCGATCATGTTCAGGTTGATGCGGTAGCTTTTTTCCAGGTCGGTGGTGGCGAACAGGTGGTTCATCACCTGCTCCATGTCCACGCGGTTAGAGCGCGGCACGATCACCAGACGGGTTGGGTTTTCGTGGTCGGATTCATCGCGCAGGTCGTCCACCATCGGCAGCTTTTTATTGCGCATCTGGGAGGCGATCTGCTCCAGCACCTTGGCACCAGAGACCTGATGCGGCAGCGCGGTGATCACCACGGCTCCATCCTCTTTGGTCCACACCGCGCGCATGCGCACGGAGCCACGGCCGTTCTGGTAGATTTTGCGGATTTCCGCACGCGAGGTGATGATCTCAGCTTCGGTCGGGAAGTCCGGCCCCTGAACGATATCCAGCAGCTCGTCCAGCGAGGTTTTCGGCTGTTCAATCAGGGTGATGGCGGCTTTCGCCACTTCACGCAGGTTGTGTGGCGGGATGTCCGTCGCCATACCGACCGCGATACCGGTGGTGCCGTTCAGCAGGATATTCGGCAGACGCGCAGGCAGCATTTTCGGCTCCTGCAGCGTGCCGTCGAAGTTTGGCACCCAGTCCACCGTCCCCTGGCCGAGTTCGCCCAGCAGCACTTCGGCATATTTAGACAGGCGGGATTCGGTATAACGCATCGCTGCGAAGGATTTCGGATCGTCCGGCGCCCCCCAGTTACCCTGACCATCCACCAGCGGATAGCGGTACGAGAACGGCTGGGCCATCAGCACCATCGCTTCATAGCAGGCGCTGTCGCCGTGCGGATGGTATTTACCCAGTACGTCACCGACGGTTCGGGCGGATTTCTTGAACTTGGCGGTGGCGTTCAGCCCCAGCTCGGACATCGCATAGACGATGCGGCGCTGGACGGGCTTGAGGCCATCACCGATAAACGGCAATGCCCTGTCCATGATGACGTACATGGAGTAGTTCAGGTAGGCGTTTTCCGTGAATTCATGTAGCGCGAGGCGCTCTGCCATATCGCTCATTACGTGTGATTCCTCAACTCAGAAACCGATGGGTTTCAGGCAATATTGCCGCAGATACTACCCTATCTGGCGAGTTGAGTCACAAAGAAAAAGGGCCGGATAAGCGGCCCTTTTTGCGTTATTTATTCAGCTTGATAACCTGCTTCACGTCGATTTCAAACTCATTCCAGTCTTTATCGACCTTACCCTGGAGCTCGACTTTATCCTGCGGAGTCACGGTTACGCCGTTCCAGCGTTTGTGGTCAATCTCTACCACCACCGTTCCGGTGTCATCGCGGAAGGTGTAGCGGTCATCGGACAGGCGTTCGGTGATGTTCCCGCGCAGCTTCACCCAGGCGTCGTCTTTCAGGTCTTTCACTTTAGCGGCCGTAGTCAGGTTAGCGTTGTTATCGACAAAGCCGCCCTGCTGGGTTTGCGTCTGAGCAGGTGTGGCCGATGGGCCCGTAAAACCGCCCTGAGCAGCGAAGACCGGTGCGGTGGTCATCATCATGATAGCAGCCATTGCAGCGAATTTTTTCATATTCATATCTCCCTTTAATGTGGTGTCGCAGTCCATTAAACAGGGTAATCCTTAACAACTTCTTAAGGGGAAAATTTATTTATTTTTACTGTACAGCAGGCGGACCCAGAGGGTTTACTGACGGCATCAAGGAGGGGATATGCGCATTTTACTGATAGAAGACGACAAGCTGATTGGCGATGGTATCAAAGCAGGCTTGAGCAAAATGGGCTTCAGCGTGGACTGGTTCACCGATGGAAAAACCGGTCAGGCGGCGCTCTGTTCTGCCCCTTACGATGCGGTGGTGCTTGACCTGACGCTACCTGAGATCGACGGTCTGGCGATCCTGCGCGCCTGGCGCGAAAACGGGCGTAGCGAGCCGGTGCTGATCCTGACCGCGCGGGATGCGCTGAATCAGCGCGTTGAGGGGTTACGTCTGGGGGCCGATGATTATCTCTGCAAGCCCTTCGCGCTGATCGAAGTGGCTGCCCGCCTTGAGGCGCTGGTGCGTCGCAGCCACGGTCAGACGCGCAGCGAGTTGCGTCACGGCAAGGTCACCCTCGACCCGACGAGCCTTGTCGCCACGCTGGAGGGGGAAACGCTGACGCTCAAGCCCAAAGAGTTTGCCCTGCTGGAACTCCTGATGCGCAATGCGGGCCGCGTTCTGCCGCGTAAAGCGATCGAAGAGAAGCTCTATACATGGGACGACGACGTCTCCAGTAATGCCGTGGAAGTTCACGTCCATCATCTGCGGCGTAAGCTGGGCAGTGAGTTTATCCGCACCGTTCATGGCATCGGTTATACCCTGGGTGACGCATGAAACTGAGCCTGAAACTCCGTCTGACGCTTCTTTTCCTGCTGCTGTCGCTGACGGCCTGGTTTGCCGCAAGCCTTGTCGCCTGGCAGCAGACGACCCACACGCTCGATAAGCTGTTTGATACCCAGCAGATGCTGTTTGCCAAACGGCTGCTGACGATGGATCTGGATGAGATCCGCGCTCCGGAGCAGATGCGCGAGATGCCAAAAAAAGTGAAGCATGGTCGCCTGGATGACGATGCCCTGGCCTTCGCCATTTACGCCACCGACGGCACGATGATCCTCAATGACGGGGAAAACGGGCGCGACATCCCGTATCACTATCGCCGCGACGGGTTTGATGACGGCAGGCTCAAAGACGACAACGATGAATGGCGTTTCGTCTGGCTGACCTCGCCAGACGGGAAGTACCGCGTGGTGGTTGGTCAGGAGTGGGAATACCGCCAGGAGATGGCGCTGGACGTGGTCAGCTCGCAGCTGACGCCGTGGCTGGTGGCGCTGCCGGTGATGCTGCTGTTGCTTATGGTCCTGCTGAGCCGGGAGCTTAAGCCATTGAAAAAACTGGCGCAGACGTTGCGCCTGCGCTCACCGGATGCCACCGACACCCTGCCGACGCAGGGCGTGCCATCAGAAGTGCGTCCCCTGCTTGACTCACTGAACCATCTCTTTACCCGAACTCAGGAGATGATGACCCGCGAGCGCCGCTTTACCTCTGATGCCGCCCATGAGTTGCGCAGCCCGCTGGCGGCACTGAAGGTACAAACCGACGTGGCGCAACTCTCTCTGGACGATCCGCAGGCGCAGGAAAAAGCGCTCTCGCAACTCCACGCGGGGATCGACCGGGCATCACGGCTGGTGGATCAGCTCCTCACGCTCTCACGTCTGGATTCTCTGGAAAACCTCGACGATGTCGAACCAATAATGATGGCCGATTTACTGCAGTCGGCGGTTCTGGATATCTGGCATCCGGCGCAGCAGGCGGGCATCGACGTTCGCCTGAACATCAACGCCCCGCAGGCTGAACGCACAGGTCAGCCGCTGCTGTTGAGCCTGCTGGTGCGTAACCTGCTGGATAACGCCGTGCGTTACAGCCCACACGGCAGTGTGGTAGACGTCACGCTGGAGGCCCGCGGCTTCACCGTACGCGACAACGGGCCGGGGATCGCCCCCGAGGCGCTGGCCCGGATCGGCGAGCGTTTTTATCGCCCACCCGGTCAGGATGCCACGGGCAGCGGGCTGGGGTTATCGATTGTGAAACGCATTGCTGCGCTGCACGGTATGCGCGTTTCACTGGACAATGCCGCTGAAGGTGGCGTTGACGTGAAGGTGTGCTGGTAAGGGATTATTGCTTTTAACGCAAAAGACTTTGCACATTTTGCTCATTTTACCGCATCGCCCTCGCGCGTAGAATACTCGCCATACTCTCATCGACGAGGACAAATAATGAGCAACATTCTGATTATCAACGGCGCGAAAGAATTCGCCCACTCTAAAGGCCAGTTGAATGACACCCTGACCGAGGTCGCGGACGGCTTCCTGCGCGACGCCGGGCATGATGTTAAGGTTGTGCGCGCAGACAGCCATTACGACGTAAAAGCGGAAGTACAGAACTTCCTGTGGGCTGACGTGGTTATCTGGCAGATGCCTGGCTGGTGGATGGGCGCACCGTGGACCGTGAAAAAATACATGGACGACGTGTTCACTGAGGGCCACGGTTCACTGTATGCCAGCGACGGCCGTACCCGTTCAGACGCGTCTAAAAAATATGGCTCAGGCGGCCTGATTCAGGGTAAGAAATATATGCTCTCCCTGACCTGGAACGCCCCTCTGGAAGCATTCACCGAAAAAGATCAGTTCTTTGAAGGCGTGGGTGTCGACGGCGCGTACCTGCCGTTCCACAAGGCTAATCAGTTCCTGGGCATGGACCCGCTACCGACCTTCATCGTCAACGACGTGATTAAAATGCCGGACGTCCCGCGCTATATCGCAGAATATCGCAAGCATCTGGCTGAAATTTTTGCTTAACTGGTAGCCTGGAATTAGAAGGAGTTAATTATGCTTACCGTTATTGCTGAAATCCGTACGCGTCCTGGCCAACATCACCGCCAGGCGGTGCTGGATCAGTTCGCGAAAATTATCCCAACCGTACTGAAAGAAGAAGGCTGCCACGGCTATGCGCCGATGGTTGACGCCGCTACCAGCGCCAGCTTCCAGGCCACCGCCCCGGACTCGATCATCATGGTTGAGCAGTGGGAAACCGTGGCGCATCTTGAAGCCCACCTGCAGACCGCACATATGAAAGCGTGGAGCGACGCGGTGAAAGGTGACGTGCTGGAGACCCACATCCGTATTCTGGAGCAAGGGGTTTAAGTCCCCCCCTCACCTCGCCCTCTCCAGCGAAGAGAGGGAGAACAGATCCAGCCCGGCAGGCGCTAGCGCTCCGGGCTTTTTTTATCACCTTAAAACCCAACTGCTATGCTTATTCTGACTTCATGATTAACAGGAGGATGGAATGGGTCTTTTTAACTTCGTAAAAGAAGCAGGCGAAAAGCTGTGGGATAACCTGACCGATCATAAAGGTCAAAGCGACAAAATCACCGAGCACCTCAAGAAACTCAACCTTCCCGGCGCGGATAAAGTTCAGGTTAACGTCACCGATGGCAAAGCCAGCGTCACGGGTGACGGACTGACGCAGGAGCAGAAAGAAAAAATTCAGGTCGCCGTCGGCAATATTGCTGGCGTCAGCGAGGTGGAAAACAATATCACCGCCACCGATGCCAAAGATGAAGCCACCTACTACACGGTCAAATCAGGCGATACCCTGAGCGCCATCTCAAAAACCGTGTACGGTGATGCCAACCAGTACAACAAGATTTTTGAGGCGAACCGCCCAATGCTCTCCAGCCCGGACAAAATTTATCCCGGCCAGACGCTGCGTATTCCTAAGGCGTAACCCACAAGTCGGGGGGATGCCCCCGACTTTTTACCTGCACAGCTTCCCGCTCTACGCCAAAAAACGTCAGCCGCTCTTTTTGCCGGGCTTTAACCCTCGATGAAACTCGTTGATGCGCTTCATGGATTTGATGGTGCGCTGCGGCTCGGTGGAGGCAACGGACAAGATAATCATCTCCAGACACAGCAGCACCGTTCCGTGCAGCGGAATTTTGCCTTTTTCTCCACCACGCGGAACGTGGATCACCACACTGGCCTCTTTGCTGAAACGCGAATCGAGGGCATTGGTCAGCAAAATAGTCGGGATCCCCAAACGTTTGGCTTCCCGCAGCGTGGTTTGCCCTTCCCGGTGTGCAGATTTTTGCGCCATCATCACCAGCACATCGCCGCGCTGGAGCGCAATCAGCTGTTCGGCAAGGCCTATCCCGGTGCGATTGAGCGGCATGGCGGGTAACCCCATCCGGCTGAACAATCTGGCGGTGTAGTCGGCCAGAATGCCGGAGGCGCCAATCCCAAAGATAGCGACCTGTCTGGCCTGGGCCAGCAGTGACACCGCCTGCGCCATCGCATAGCGGTTGTGCGGTTGCGACAAAACCTCGCAGGTGTGCTGATGCCCTTCAAGCACAAAATCGATGCTCGCGTTAACATCACTGGTGAGCGTATTTACCGTCGAGGAGATCTTTTCGCTCGAGGTGACCACCGGACCAAACCACTGCTCCAGCGTCTGCTTCAGATCGCGCAACCCGGCAAAGCCCAGCGCCTGGATCGCGCGCATCACGGTGGCGTCCGAGGTTTTAAGCAGCGTGGCGATCTCCATTGCCGTCTGCTCCATCACCGCTTCCCGGTTCTCGTTGATGTAGCGTGCCACCAGCTGCAGGCGTGGCGTTAACTGATGCCCCCGTGAGCGGAGGCGCTCGCCGTAAACATCGACCCGCGCTTTGTCTTTACGCATCACTGTGATGCCTCCGGTAGCGGTCGTCCGGCAATCTGCGACTGCACCTGCGCAACCATCAGCCCTAAAGAGGCGAAGGAATTCGAAATGGCCTCTTCACGTGAAATCAGCACATAGTGCCCGGTCCGGCAGGCATTGAGGAACTGGCACCAGCCCGGCATCACCGCCTCCATCGCCGCCAGCTCGTCCTGCGGTTTGCCCCCGGTGTCTCCGCGCCAGGTGGCAAAGACAAAATCGGCGTCCAGCTCCGGCAGACGTTCGGCGCTGACGTCAATCCGTCCCCCTTCCGGGATGCTCTCAATCAGCGGCGGGAAGGTAAAGCCGGCATCACGCAGCACGCGACCTAAAGAGTGGTAGCTGTGCATGGCGTTGATTTTTCCCTGGTTGGCCTGAATCACCGACACGGTGATTTTGCGCGTATCGATGGTCGCCTTCAGCGCCCTGATTTGTTCCTGATAGCGGCGTTCCAGTATTTTCAGCCGCGCCTGCGTACCGGTGAGCTGCGCCAGCTTGCGGTAGATCTCCGGCGCACCGCCATCGAGATGGTCGATACTCACCGTCGGGGCTATCTTCTCCAGCTGTTCCACCGGCGTGTTGCGGGTGGGTTCAGTGATGATCAGATCGGGTTTGGCGGCGGCAATGGCTTCAATGTCGATATCCGCCGTGCCGATAAATTTGATACTGGAATTATCAAAATCGATGCCCGTCAGCATGCCGCTGGCGCGCAGAAAATGGCTGCTATCCGGGCGCGTGCGGCCATGGCTGGCGACGGGCGGTACGCCAAGCTCTATCAGCGGAATGGTGATATCCAGATCATGCAGCGAGACGATCCGCTTCGGATGAAGCGGCACCACCACCTTGCGTCCCAGATCGTCAGTGAACGTCTGCATCGGCTCCGCCGCACTCACCGCAAACCCAACCAGCAACAGCATCGAAAAAAGTACGCGCATCATAATCCTCTAAAATCTGTCCCGACGCTGCCAGAGCAGCAGCAGGAAAAACGGTCCGCCAATCAGTGAAATCACAATCCCCGCCGGCAACTGCAGCGGCAGGAATGCCAGACGCCCGACGGTATCGGCCAGCAGCACCAGTAGCGCGCCCAGCACGGCACTGCCCGTCAGCAACGCGGTTTGTCCACCGCGCAGCACCAGACGCGCCATATGCGGCGCAATCAGCCCCACAAAACCAATACTGCCCACGCAGGAGACGCAGGCCGCCGTTAACACGACCGGAGCCAGAACGCGCAGCAGCGCTAATCGTGAGGTGCGAACCCCAAGCCCCGTCGCGGTATGGTTACCCAGCAATGCCACGTCAGCCGCGCGGGCAGTAAAGAGCAGCAGCGCAAACGCAGGGGCAGCCCAGGCTGCGGCGATACCGAGCAGCGTCCAGTTTGCCGCATGCAGGCTCCCCGCCAGCCACAGCATCGCCGTCTGCACATCGCGTACATCGGCGGTGGTCATAAAGATCCCCATTGCCGCAGAGAAGGCCCACGACACGCCAATCCCAATAAGAATAAAACGTGGACGCGAGATATCGCGGGCCAGTGCCACCACCAGCAGCGCGGTAATGAGCCCACCGGCCATCCCGAACAGCGGACGCCAGGCCAGACCCAACGCAGGAAACTGAAAAATCAGCAGCAGCACCGCCGCGCTGCAGCCCTCTTTCACGCCGATCAGCCCCGGATCGGCCAGGCCATTGCGGGTGATGGACTGCATCGCCGCCCCCGCCATGCCCAGCATCGCGCCGCTTAAGACCGCCATCAGCAGCCGTGGCAGGCGAATATCCATCACGATATAGCGCGCATTCGCCTCCAGGCCTGGCTCAGTGAGCAGCGCGCGTCCGATAGCGGAAGCGGGTATGGGAAGCGAACCGTGCGTCAGGCCAAACCCCAGCAGGAGAACGCTCACAAGGACGATAAGCGCAACGCATGCCATAGCCCCCGGGCGCACCAGCCTGGAAAAGGGCCCGACACGCCATGCGCGAAGTCCGGCCCGGTTCATTTGAACATCCTCGACGCCATCAGGATAAAGAGAGGGGCGCCCACCAGCGCGGTCACAATCCCGGTGGCCAGCTCATACGGCATAAACAGCGTACGGGCCGCGATATCCGCCAGCAGCAAAACCAACGCCCCGCACAGGGCGGAAAGCGGCACCATCACACGTAAGTCCACCGACACCAGACGGCGGATCAGCTGTGGCACGACCAGGCCAATAAAACCAATCGGCCCGGCAATGGAGACGGCTGCGCCGCAAAGCAGCGCAATCGCCAGCAGGGCCAAAAGGCGGGTTTTCAACAGCGACACGCCCAGCCCCTGCGCCATCCGGTCACCCAGGGCCAGCATATTAAGCGAAGGCGACAACCAGAGCGCCAGAGCGAACCCCACCGCGGCAACCCAGGATGCGCTATGGATGGTCTGCACGTTGAGCCCGGCCAAATCCCCCGCCAGCCAGGTGCGCATGGCAAGCAGCGTCTGTTCGTCCAGAATCAGCACCGTGGCGGTAATCGACGAGGCAAACGCCGACATCGCCACGCCGCATAAGGTGATTTTCATCGGCGTGAGTCCGGTACGCCCTGAGGAGGAGAACGTCAGCACCAGCACAAACAGCGCGGCAGCACCAACAGCGGCAATCAGCGGGCGGCCAAACGGCAAGGTAAACCCGAGCGCGCTGGTCAGCACCACAGCCAGCGCCGCCCCCGCGTTCAGCCCCAGAATATGCGGCTCGCCCAGCGGGTTACGAATAACCGACTGTAACAACACGCCCGCCACGCCGAGTGCGGCCCCGGTGGCCATGGCGGCAGCCAGCCGTGTCAGGCGCAATCTGACGATCACGTTATGATCGAAATTACGCGGGTCGAAATGAAGCAAGGCCTGTACCACCGTCTGGGGAGCAATGACACGCGCACCGACACCCAGGTGGGCAATCGCGCCCATCATCAGCAGCAAGGCAAACAGCAGGAAAGCCAGTGACGTTCGGATCATGATTTTTCTGCGACCTGGCGAAACGGCATAAAGAACGGCTTACCGGTCAGCGGATTAACCGACATATGGACGTCGACATCAAACACCGCTTTGATGAGCTCCGGCGTGCAGACATCACCTTCGTGCAGCACGCCCTGCACTTTCCCCTGGCGTAAGAAGACCAGCGAGTCACCGTAGTTTACGGCGAAGTTGAGATCGTGAAGCACCACCACTACCGTACGACCATGCTGGCGGGTCAGGGTATGCAGCAACTCGAGGATTTCTACCTGATAGCGAAGATCGAGAAAGGTTGTCGGTTCATCCAGCAGGATATACGGCGTTTGCTGCGCCAGGGCCATGGCGATCCAGCAGCGCTGACGCTGGCCGCCGGAGAGGCTTTCGACGGGCAAATGTGCAAACTCTGCCGTACCGGTCAGGTGCAGGGCCTCATCAACGGCCTGCTCGTCCTCGTCGCTCCACTGGCGCATAAAATTTTGCCAGGGAAAACGGCCGCGTGAAACCAGTTCAAATACGGTCAGTCCTTCCGGCAGCAGCGGAGATTGCGGCAGGATACCGAGCTGCCGGGCGACCGCTTTGGTCGGTTGCTCGTGAATGGCTTTGCCATCGAGCAGCGCGGCGCCGCCAAGCGGCTGCAACAGACGCGCAAGGGTGCTCAGCAGTGTGGATTTTCCACAGCCGTTCGCCCCCACCAGCACGGTCATTTTCTGCCGGGGGATTGCAAGGGAGATATCATCGACGATGATTTTTTTCTGATAGCCCGCGGAGAGGTTCTCCAGAACCAACCCCGGCTTATGCGTGTTGTGCGCCACGTGAATGCCAACTTAATAAAAAATCTAACAAATAAAAATAAAACTCATTCTCTTTTGAGAGTTTGCCGCTGCACCATGTAGTAGTCAAGGGGATAAATACCCTGGTAAAGCCAGGGTTAAATAACAGGTGCTACAGCAACAACGTTGTTTTTAACATCATTATTTTCATCACGTTATCCACCTCCTTTTCGCATCAGAACGGGCACCTTCAGGCTGTAGCCGATTTTTGCTTTTTTCCATTTACTACTACATTCCTGCATGATTGAATGATTCTCAATTACATGTTCGATGCCACACGGTTAACGAGCAGACAATTAAGGGCAATGACTCACACATTCTTCCGCGCCCCTTCATGCGTGGGATATTTTTGGGAAAACAGATGTAATGGCTACGTTCACACATTCTCTCTCTGGGGTAAAAGGGCGCGCGCTCTTTTCACTGCTGTTTATGGCACCGCTGGTGCAGGCAGCCGACACCACAACGGCTAAAGACGGCGAAACGCTGACCGTCACCGCCGATCCTAATGCCGTGGCCGAGGCCACAAACGGCTATCAGCCGCTGAACACCTCCACCGCCACGCTAACCAATATGCCGATGCTGGATATTCCGCAGGTGGTGAATACCGTCAGTGATAAAGTGCTGGAAGATCAGCACGCAACTTCACTTGATGAAGCGCTTTATAACGTCAGCAACGTGGTGCAGACCAACACCCTGGGCGGTACGCAGGATGCGTTTGTACGCCGGGGTTTTGGCGCGAACCGCGACGGGTCAATAATGACCAACGGCCTGCGCACCGTGCTGCCGCGCAGCTTTAATGCCGCGACCGGGCGCGTGGAAGTGCTGAAAGGCCCGGCCTCAACGCTGTATGGCATTCTCGATCCTGGCGGCCTGATCAATGTGGTTACCAAACGCCCGGAAACCACCTTCGGCGGCTCGATATCTGCCACCTCCTCCAGCTTTGGCGGCGGCACCGGGCAGGTTGATGTCACCGGCCCGATTGACGGCACACGACTGGCGTATCGCCTGACGGGCGAGTATCAGGACGAAGATTACTGGCGTAATTTTGGCAACGAGCGCAGCACCTTTATCGCCCCGTCGCTGACCTGGTTTGGGGATGATGCCACCGTGACCGTGCTCTATTCGCATCGCGACTATAAGACGCCGTTCGATCGCGGAACCATCTTCGATCTCAACACCAAACAGCCGGTAAACGTGGATCGTAAAACCCGCTTTGACGAGCCGTTTAACGTTACTGATGGTCAGTCCGATCTGGCGCAGCTGAACGCGGAATACCGTCTTAACAGCCAATGGACCGCGAAGTTTGACTACAGTTTCAGCCAGGATAAATACAGCGATAACCAGGCGCGCGTGATGGCCTATGACGCCAAAACGGGTAACCTGACCCGTCGCGTGGATGCAACTCAGGGATCGACTCAGCGCATGCACAGCACGCGTGCGGATCTGCAGGGGAACGTGGATATCGCGGGCTTTTACAATGAGATCCTGACCGGCGTGTCGTATGAGAATTACGATCTGCTGCGTACGGACATGATGCGCTGTAAGAACGTTAAAGACTTCAATATCTACCATCCGACCTACGGCAAGCTCGGCAAATGTACCACCGTCTCCGCCGCTGACAGCGACCAGACGCTCAAGCAGGAAAGCTACTCTGCCTACGCCCAGGACGCCCTGTACCTCACCGATAAATGGATTGCCGTTGCCGGGCTGCGCTATCAGTATTACACCCAGTATGCAGGCAAGGGTCGCCCGTTCAATGTGAATACCGACAGCCGCGACGAACAGTGGACACCGAAGCTGGGGCTGGTCTACAAGCTCACGCCATCCGTCTCGCTGTTTGCTAACTATTCCCAGACGTTTATGCCGCAATCGTCCATTGCGAGCTACATTGGTGACCTGCCGCCGGAAACGTCAAATGCTTACGAAGTGGGGGCTAAATTTGACCTGTTCGATGGCATTACCGCCAACATCGCGCTGTTTGATATTCACAAGCGCAACGTGCTGTACAACGAAAGCGTGGGCGGTGAAACCATCGCTAAAACCGCTGGCCGCGTACGCTCGCAGGGTGTGGAGGTGGATCTTGCCGGGTCACTGACTGAGAATACCAATATTATCGCCAGTTACGGTTACACCGATGCGAAAGTGCTGGAAGATCCAGACTATGCGGGTAAGCCCCTGCCGAACGTGCCGCGTCATACCGGTTCCCTGTTCCTGACTTACGACATTCATAACGTGATCGGCGGCAATACCCTGACCCTTGGCGGCGGTGGGCACGGCGTGAGCCGTCGTTCAGCGACCAACGGTGCGGATTATTATTTGCCGGGTTACTTTGTTGCCGATGCCTTTGCAGCCTACAAAATGAAGCTGCAGTATCCAGTGACGCTGCAGGTGAACGTGAAGAACCTGTTTGATAAAACCTACTATACCTCGTCCATTGCGACCAACAACCTGGGCAACCAGATTGGCGATCCGCGCGAAGTGCAGTTTACGGTGAAGATGGAGTTTTGATATAAAAAAGCCCGGTGGCGCTAGCGCTTACCGGGCCTACGATCGCTATGGCTAAGGCATCAGGCCTCAATATCCGCCATATCGCCTTTCTCCTGCAGCCAGTTGCGTCGGTCTTCCGAGCGTTTTTTGGCCAGCAGCATATCCATCATGGCGTTGGTTTGCTGCTCGTCTTCATCGCTGATAGTCAGCTGAACCAGACGACGGGTGTTAGGATCCAGCGTGGTTTCGCGCAGCTGCATTGGGTTCATCTCGCCCAGTCCTTTAAAGCGCTGAACGTTTGGTTTGCCCTTCTTGCGCTTGAGCTGTTCCAGCACGCCCGCTTTCTCTTCTTCCGTCAGCGCGTAGTACACCTCTTTGCCGAGGTCGATACGGTAAAGCGGCGGCAGCGCGACGTAGACGTGACCGTTTTTCACCAGCGTGCGGAAGTGCTTCACGAACAGAGCGCACAGCAGCGTGGCGATGTGCAGACCATCGGAGTCCGCATCCGCGAGGATACAGATCTTGCCGTAACGCAGCTGGCTGAGATCGTCGCTGTCCGGATCGATGCCGATCGCCACAGAGATATCATGCACTTCCTGCGAGGCCAGCACTTCATCAGACGAGACTTCCCAGGTATTCAGGATCTTACCTTTAAGCGGCATGATCGCCTGGTATTCACGGTCGCGCGCCTGCTTGGCCGAGCCCCCTGCCGAGTCCCCTTCCACCAGGAACAGCTCGGTGCGGTTGAGATCCTGCGCGGTACAGTCCGCCAGCTTGCCCGGCAGCGCAGGGCCGCTGGTCAGCTTTTTACGCACCACTTTCTTCGCCGCACGCAGACGACGCTGCGCGCTGGAGATCGCCATTTCTGCCAGCATCTCTGCGGCCTGAACGTTCTGGTTCAGCCACAGGGTAAAGGCATCTTTGACCACACCGGAAACGAAGGCCGCGCACTGACGTGAGGAGAGACGTTCTTTGGTTTGCCCGGCAAACTGCGGATCCTGCATCTTCACGGACAGAACGTAGGCACAGCGATCCCAGATATCTTCCGCCGACAGCTTCACGCCGCGCGGCAGAATGTTGCGGTATTCGCAGAATTCACGCATCGCATCCAGCAGACCCTGACGCAGTCCGTTGACGTGCGTACCGCCGAGCATGGTCGGGATCAGGTTGACGTAACTTTCGGTCAGCAGCTCCCCGCCTTCCGGCAGCCACAGCAACGCCCAGTCCACCGCTTCGGTATCGCCTGTGAAATTACCGACGAACGGTTTTTCTGGCAGGGTCGGCAGGCCGTTTACCGCTTCGCACAGATAGTCGTTAAGACCATCTTCATAGCGCCAGGTCTGCTCGGTATTGTTGACGTTATCTTTAAACGTGATTTCCACGCCAGGGCACAGCACCGCTTTGGCTTTCAGCAGGTGCGTCAGGCGAGAAACAGAGAAACGTGGGCTGTCGAAGAAGCTTTCGTCAGGCCAGAAGTGGACGCTGGTACCGGTGTTGCGTTTACCGCACGTGCCGACAACTTGCAGATCCTGCACCTTCTCGCCGTTTTCAAACGCGATGTTATACACCTGGCCGTCGCGGCGAACGTTCACTTCCACGCGCTTGGACAGGGCGTTAACCACGGAGATCCCCACGCCGTGCAAACCACCGGAGAACTGGTAGTTCTTGTTGGAGAACTTACCGCCCGCATGCAGTCGGCAGAGGATCAGCTCAACGGCCGGTACGCCCTCTTCCGGATGGATATCCACCGGCATGCCGCGACCGTCGTCGATAACTTCCAGCGACTGATCGGCATGCAGGATAACGTCGACGCGTTTGGCATGGCCTGCCAGCGCTTCGTCGACACTGTTATCAATCACTTCCTGGCCCAGATGGTTTGGGCGCGTCGTATCGGTGTACATCCCCGGGCGGCGGCGAACCGGCTCAAGCCCGGTGAGTACCTCAATGGCATCAGCGTTATAGGTTTGCGTCATGATTTAAACTAGCAATTCGCATTGATTGTCAGAGGCTGTGCAGTCCAAGAAAATCGACAATCTGGGTGAAATGATCCTCAAAGCCCGTGAAAGCATGGTTTCCGCCCTCTTCTATAGTCTGGCGGCAGGATGCGTAATACGCCACTGCCTGGCGGTAATCCAGCACTTCATCACCCGTTTGTTGCAGCAGCCAGATCAGATCCGGTGCTTCAAGCGGGTCGACCTGCATAACTTTGAGATCGTAAATATGGCGTGACTCTAGCACATATTGTTGGCCGGTGTAGGGGTTCTCGTTTTCGCCAAGAAAGTCCCGCAGCAGCTCAAACGGCCGAACCGCCGGGTTAACCACAACGGCGGGCAGCATAAAGCATTGCGAGAGCCATGTGGCGTAATACCCTCCCAGCGAGGAGCCCACCACGCCAAAAGATTCGCCGCCGTGTTCCAGAACAATGGATTCCAGCATCTCCGCCGCCTCTGCCGGATAAGGCGGCAGCTGCGGGATAATCATCTCAACGTGCGGATGATGCTCGCTCAGCCACTGGCGTAACTGTGTCGCTTTTGCGGAGCGCGGCGAGCTGTTGAACCCATGCAGGTAGAGGAGCGTAGACATCAATAGCCTTCTGAAGCGGTATCGGGGCGGAATTGCGTGCCTGCCAGACGGCAGACTTCGGTGGTCAGCGTACCATCGGCATGCAGTTCCAGCCAGCGCCAGCCCGGTGCAATGGTATCCAGGGTAAAGTTAGCGCAGTGCGGCTTAAACTGAACGCAGGTGGACGGCGTTGCCAGCAGACGGCGACCGTTCCAGTCGAGATCCTGTTCCTGATGAATGTGTCCGCACAGCAGATTCTTCACGCGCGGGAATTTCACCAGCACGCTATCCAGGGCGGCAGAGTTACGCAGACTGTGTTGATCAAGCCAGCTACAGCCCGCCGGCAGTGGATGATGATGAAGCAACAGCAGCGTATGACGCGCCGGTTCGGCAGCCAGTTTGGTCTCCAGCCAGTCGAGCTGAAACTCGCTTAACTCACCGTGCGGGACGCCAAACACCTGGCTGTCGAGCAGCAGGATCTGCCACTGGTCCCCCGCCAACACACACTTCGCCGGAGAGATCCCCGCTTCCAGGAGAGAGCTGTACATTGCAGGCTGGAAGTCATGGTTGCCCGGAAGCCAGACGCACGGCACGCTAAAGCTCGCGATGCCTTCAGCAAAATGCTGGTAGGCCGCGGAGGATTGATCCTGCGCCAGATCGCCCGTTGCGACAATCAGATCGCAGGCACGATTTTCAGCGTGAATCGCGCTAAGTACAGCCTGATAACTCTCCCAGGTGTTCACCCCCAGCAGAGTTTCATGCTTTTCGGCAAAAAGGTGAGTATCGGTGATTTGTAATATCCTGACTGGTGCCCCACCAGCAACAGTCAGGTTCAACAGGCTTTCCAAATGGTGTCCTTAGGTAGGTTTATGACGCTAACAAACCGGAATCGCCATTGCTCCATGTGCTAAACAATATCTTAGCCAGTCGGCTAAAAACTGGTTAATTTGATGCTTTTCGTCGCGTTGATGCAACTTTTTATTCGGGTAATCATACCGCGCTTTAAACCGAAAGATCTGCTGACTTGAACACACTTCAGCGACCATCGCGTCGTGATAGAGCCGCACTGTCATGGACGGCAGGCTCCAGTAGCTAATGCTGGGGGCCGTTTGTTCAATCTCTACCAGCGTAGTGTAGCGCGTTGATTCTGTTATCGTTAACCGATACTGCGCGTTGCTCACCTGATAGCTTACCGTTTCGCCGGGTGCGTCATTTTTCGGCAGCAGGCGGCGCAATTGTGCGAAATTGGTTTCGCACAGGCGCATCATTTCTGGGAAGTCAGGTGTATAACGCTTCATTTTTTCCACTCGTTTCGTAATGTCTGATAATGCAGTTGCAGCCATTGCAGGGCGATGACAGACGCTGCGTTGTCGATTTTCCCCTCTTCTACCCACTGGTAAGCCTGCTCCCGACTTACCACATGAACCCGAATATCTTCGTTTTCATCTGCCAGACCGTGGATCCCTTCCGCCGTCGTGGCGTCCACTTCGCCCACCATAATGGACAAGCGCTCGCTGGTGCCTCCCGGACTGGCCAGATAGCTCAGCACCGGTTTTGTGCGGCCGACAACCAGCCCGGCTTCTTCCAGCGCTTCGCGACGGGCGACGTCTTCAACCGACTCGCCCTCTTCGATCATCCCGGCTACCATCTCCAGCAACCACGGGCTTTCACTGACGTCATAAGCGGCAATACGAATCTGCTCAACCAGCACAACTTCATCGCGCACTGGGTCAAAGGGTAGCAAGACTGCGGCATGCCCGCGCTCAAAAATTTCTCGCTTAATTTCGCCGCTCATTTCACCGTTAAACAGGCGATGCCTGAAACGGTAAAGTTCCATTGAAAAAAAACCGCTATATAGTGTTTCTCGTGCAATAATTTCTACATCGTTTTTGGCGAATGTCACGGGCAACTTATCTGGTTTTTGCATGAGTCGAGTCCTGGTAGCAATGGTGATGAAATGATGAATTTCAAGGCTGTTTGGCTGCCGTTTGTAAGGCTATATGGTAGATTGGTGCAAATTACCGCCAGATGGCACGTTACGCCAACCTTTTGGTGTGGATGATTCTGTTAGAATCGGCAATTATTTTTAATTAGATCAGCGCTAATACTGCTTCACAACAAGGAATGCAAATGAAGAAATTGCTCCCCATCCTTATCGGCCTGAGCCTGACGGGCTTCAGTGCAATGAGCCAGGCGGAAAACCTGTTACAGGTCTACCAGCAGGCACGTCTGGGCAACCCTGATTTACGTAAATCAGCGGCCGATCGTGATGCTGCGTTTGAAAAGATTAACGAAGCGCGTAGCCCACTGCTGCCGCAGTTAGGTTTAGGTGCAGATTATACCTACAGCAACGGTTTCCGCGACGCTAACGGCGTTAACTCCAATGCTACCAGCGCCTCACTGCAATTGACACAGACGCTGTTTGATATGTCCAAATGGCGCGCCCTGACCCTGCAGGAAAAGAGCGCGGGTATCCAGGATGTGACTTATCAGACCGACCAGCAAACGCTGATCCTGAACACGGCGACCGCGTACTTCAACGTCCTGAGCGCGATTGACTCGCTCTCCTATACTGAAGCGCAGAAACAGGCGATTTACCGCCAGTTAGATCAAACCACCCAGCGTTTCAACGTGGGTCTGGTGGCGATCACTGACGTGCAGAACGCCCGTTCACAGTACGACAGCGTGCTGGCCAACGAAGTGACCGCGCGTAACAACCTCGACAACGCGCTGGAATCCCTGCGTCAGGTCACCGGCAATTACTACCCGGAACTGGCTTCCCTGAACGTGGACAGCTTCAAGACCGATAAGCCACAGGCGGTGAACGCCCTGCTGAAAGAAGCGGAAAACCGCAACCTGACCTTACTGCAGGCGCGTCTGAGCCAGGACCTGGCTCGCGAGCAGATTCGTCAGGCGCAGGATGGCCACCTGCCAACCCTGAGCCTGAGCGCCTCTACTGGCGTGTCTGATACCAGCTACAGCGGTTCTAAAACCAACACTGCCCAGTATGACGACAGCAACCAGGGCCAGAACAAAGTCGGTCTGAGCTTCTCTCTGCCGCTGTATCAGGGTGGGATGGTGAATTCTCAGGTGAAACAGGCGCAGTACAACTTTGTTGGCGCAAGCGAGCAGCTGGAAAGCGCACACCGCAACGTGGTGCAGACCGTGCGTTCGTCGTTCAACAACGTGAACGCCTCTATCAGCAGCATCAACGCGTATAAACAAGCCGTTGTGTCCGCCCAAAGCTCACTGGATGCAATGGAAGCCGGTTACTCCGTCGGTACCCGTACCATTGTTGACGTGCTGGACGCGACCACCACGCTGTATAACGCCAAACAGCAGCTCTCCAGCGCACGTTACCAGTACCTGATTAACCAGCTGAACATTAAGCAGGCGCTGGGTACGCTGAACGAGCAGGATCTGCAGGCGCTGAACAGCGCACTGGGCAAGCCAGTCTCAACGTCGCCGGACAGCGTTGCACCGGAGAACCCGGAGCAGGTTGCTGCGGTTGATAACTTCAACGCTGACAGCAGCGCGCCTGCTGCACAGCCAGCCGCTGCGCGTACCACGACGTCCACCAGCAAAGGCAATAATCCGTTCCGTAACTAAGCGTGTCATCAGGCCCACTGCGGCCTGATGCCCTCATCCCGGTCCTCTCCCACAGGGAGAGGACGCATCTGAATCACATCCGAACGTAAGCCAACGTAAAGATCCCCCTGATTCCGCCCCTCTTCGCTTCATTTTCAACCACTCATCCTCTATCCTGAGCGTTATAACCACTGGGTCCTGGAAGACAAACATGAAACGGACAAAATCCATAAATCACGCGTCGTTCCGCAAAAGCTGGAACGCGCGTCACCTCACTCCTGTTGCGCTGGCGGTTACCGCTGTCTTTATGCTGGCAGGCTGTGAGAAAAGCGATGAAACGGTCTCTCTGTATCAAAACGCAGAGGACTGCTCAGCCGCAACCGGCAACGCGGCAGAATGTAAGACCGCGTATAACAACGCCCTGAAAGAAGCGGAACGTACCGCACCGAAATATGCCACACGCGAAGACTGCGTGGCAGAGTTCGGTGAAGGCCAGTGTCAGCAGACACCTGCTCAGGCGGGAACGGCGCCAGAAAACCAGGCGCAGGCACAGTCCAGCGGCAGCTTCTGGATGCCGCTGATGGCCGGCTATATGATGGGCCGCCTGATGGGTGGCGGAGCGGGTTACCAGCAGCAACCGCTGTTCAGCTCGAAAAACCCGGCCAGCCCGGCTTACGGCCAATACACCGATGCCAGCGGCAAAGGCTATGGCGCAGCGACCCCGGGCCGTACCGTGACCGTACCGAAAACGGCGATGGCTCCGAAACCGGCTACCACCAGCACCATCACCCGCGGCGGGTTCGGTGAGTCTGTGGCGAAACAGACCAGCATGCAGCGTAGCGCGACGGGCACCTCGACTCGCTCAATGGGCGGCTGATCATGGAACGAGTCAGTATCACCGAGCGCCCGGACTGGCGCGAAAAAGCGACCGAATACGGTTTTAACTTCCACACCATGTATGGCGAGCCGTACTGGTGTGAAGATGCTTATTACAAACTGACGCTCGCCCAGGTAGAAAAACTGGAAGCGGTGACGGCAGAACTGCATCAGATGTGCCTGAAGGTCGTTGAAAAAGTCATCGACAGCGATGAGTTGATGGCTAAATTCCGCATTCCTAAGCACACCTGGGGCTTTGTACGCCAGTCGTGGAAAACCAGCCAGCCCTCGCTCTACTCTCGCCTTGATTTGGCGTGGGACGGCGTGGGTGAACCTAAGCTTCTGGAAAATAACGCCGATACGCCAACCTCTCTGTATGAAGCGGCCTTCTTCCAGTGGATCTGGCTGGAAGATCAGATGAACGCCGGCAACCTGCCGGAAGAGAGCGACCAGTTCAACAGCCTGCAGGAAAAGTTAATTGAGCGTTTCGCCGAGCTGCGTGAACAGCACGGCTTTAACCTGCTGCATCTCGCCTGCTGCCGTGACACAGAAGAAGACCGTGGTACGGTTCAGTATCTGCAGGATTGTGCTGCCGAAGCGGAACTCGCCACCGAATTTCTCTACATCGAAGATATCGGACTGGGTGAGAAAGGTCAGTTTACTGACCTGCAGGATCAGGTGATCAGCAACCTGTTCAAGCTCTATCCGTGGGAATATATGCTGCGTGAGATGTTCTCCACCAAGCTGGAAGACGCTGGCGTGCGCTGGCTGGAACCGGCCTGGAAGAGCATCATCTCCAACAAAGCCCTGCTGCCGATGCTGTGGGAGATGTTCCCGAACCACCCGAACCTGCTGCCGGCGTACTTTGCGGAAGATGTTTATCCACAAATGGAAAAATACGTCGTTAAGCCGATCTTCTCCCGCGAGGGGGCAAACGTCTCCATTATCGAAAACGGTAAAACGCTGGAAGCGGTTGAAGGGCCTTATGGCGAAGAAGGGATGATCGTCCAGCAGTTTTATCAACTGCCGAAATTTGGCGACAGCTATACGCTAATTGGCAGCTGGCTCATCAACGATCAGCCTGCCGGGATTGGCATCCGCGAAGATCGCGCGCTGATCACCCAGGATCTGTCACGCTTCTATCCGCATATTTTTGTGGAGTAGAGTGCGACCTGATGCCCTCACCCCGCCCTCTCCCACGGGAGAGGGTGCAAACACTAAAAACAGCAGCCGCAGGTTGTGCTTTTATTACCCTACCTGCACCGACAACATACTCAAACTCCCCATCTCTATACCGTCGACCGGGATCGTCACCGGCTCCTGACCATCCCACGCGCCCAGGATATACAGCAGCGGCAGGAAGTGTTCCGGCGTTGGGTTAGAGAGCGAACCGCCTTCGTGATCCAGATAGTTCACCAGCGGGTGCTCTTCAACCGGGCCTTGCCAGGTCAGATTGTCTTTGACGTAGTCGTTAAAGGACGTTGCCCACGGATACGGGGTATTTTCACCGTGCCAGCGCGCCGTGCGAAGGTTGTGTACCACGTTACCGCTTGCCACCAGCATGATGCCTTCATCGCGAAGCGAAGCCAGCTTGCGGCCCATCTCCATGTGCCAGGCTGCCGGTTTAGTACTGTCGATACTCAGCTGCACCATCGGGATATCGGCGTCAGGGTACATTTTTATCAGTACGCCCCATGAGCCGTGATCAAAGCCCCAGGCTTCTTTATCCAGCGCGACCGGAACCGGGGCCAGTAGATCGACCAGTCGGAGGGCCAGCTCTGGCGAGCCTGGAGCCGGATAGTGTGTGTCGTACAACGCCTGCGGGAAGCCACCAAAATCATGAATGGTTTTTGGCGCTTCCATGGCGGTCACGCCGGTGCCGCGGGTAAACCAGTGCGCAGACACCACCACAATCGCTTTTGGACGCGGTAACGTCTCACCCAGATGACGCCACGTGCGGGTATAGACGTTGTCTTCCAGCACGTTCATTGGGCTACCGTGGCCTAAAAACAGTGCTGGCATACGCGAAGAAGTCATGGTGATATCCTTACAGAAGGTGTCAATTTGATGGTGCTACATTACGCGTAATCCTGCAAAGATGAACGCTGATAAGCGTGAAGATCATCATCAGGAAATTTGAATGTAAGGAATGCGTAAAGCACAGGTTCCCGCTCTCGCTTTGGCTAAAGTGAATAATTAGTATTGATTAGAATGATTAACGCAAGGAGCATTGCATGCCTGTCCCCTTGATCCTGACCATACTTGCGGGCGCCGCCACGTTTATCGGTGCGTTCCTCGGCGTGCTCGGCCAAAAGCCGTCTAATCGCCTGCTGGCCTTTTCACTGGGTTTTGCCGCCGGCATTATGCTGCTCATCTCCCTGATGGAGATGCTGCCTGCCGCATTGGGAACGCAAGGCATGTCTCCGGTGCTGGGTTACGGTATGTTTGTCTTTGGTCTGCTGGGCTATTTTGCCCTCGATCGCATGCTGCCCCACGCGCATCCGCAGGATTTGATGCAGAAAAGCGTCACGCCCGTGCCACGTAAGATTAAACGTACCGCTATTTTACTGACACTCGGCATCAGTCTGCATAACTTCCCGGAGGGCGTGGCGACCTATGTGACCGCCAGCAGCAATCTGGAAATGGGGTTGGGTATCGCCCTGGCGGTGGCCTTGCACAATATTCCTGAAGGACTGGCCGTTGCCGGGCCGGTCTATGCCGCCACGGGATCAAAACGCACCGCCGTGCTCTGGGCCGGAATTTCAGGCATGGCTGAAATTCTGGGCGGTGTGCTGGCATGGCTGATCCTGGGCAGTCTGGTTTCACCGGTGGTGATGGCTGCCATTATGGCCGCGGTTGCAGGGATTATGGTGGCGCTCTCGGTAGATGAACTGATGCCACTGGCGAAAGAGATCGATCCCGACAACAATCCAAGCTATGGCGTGTTATGCGGAATGTCTGTAATGGGATTAAGCCTGGTGTTGTTACAAACGGCAGGCATTGGCTAATATTATATTATGGCGCTTATTTTTTTATAAGCGCCCATCTCCCAGGCGTAATTAATCACACACCCATTCAATAACCGCATATATATAAGCCATCTTAAAGCGGGCTTAATAATTACTAACAACACATTGTTACATTTGAAAGTAAAATACACATAGCCAATTTTTGACCGTTCAAAAATGCTCATGTAAAGGAAATTCTAATGAACGATGGAAATAAAACCCTTCTTGCTCTGACTCTCGCCACTTTCCTCTCTGCACCTGCTTTTGCCAGCGATCAAGGCTCCGGAAAAATTACCTTCAAAGGTGTTGTGATTGATGCGCCATGTAATATCGCTCCTGACAGCGTTGATAAAGAGATCGATCTTGGTCAGATAACAACCGCGGTCATTAATGCCAACAAAAAATCAACGGCGGTGCCGGTTGATATCAATCTGGAAAACTGCCAGCTTGACGCAGCGGATGAAACCGCCACCCCCGTCACCAAAGTGGACGTGACCTTCAGCAGCACCGCTACCGATTCAACAGACACCAGCTTGCTGAGCAATACCTATGCGGGCGGTGCACAGAATGTTGGCGTTCGCCTGCTGGATAGCGCAGAGTCTCCAGTCACGCTTGGCTCCACAGAGACTGTCGATCTGTCTGCAGGTTCAGCAATTCAGACGCTGCACTTCAAAGCGCAGATGGAAGTGGCCAGTGGTAAAACAGCAACGGCCGGTCAGGTTGAATCTACCGCAAATTACGTCCTGCTGTATAAATAAGCAAAGACTCTGAATTCTGTTTCGGCTGGCAATATATTTGCCAGCCATTGCCGTAATTTTATTTGAGAGCTAAATGATGAAATACAGTGCGTTTTCGATCATCATTGCTGGCTTTCTTACGCCTCTTCCACTGGTCGCCGTTGAATTTAATATTAACGCTATCGATAAAGATCAGCGCGGCAATGTTGATTTATCCCAGTTCAAAGATAAGAACCACGTTGCGCCGGGTCATTATTTCGTTACCGTTTCAATAAATAATACGCCGCTCACTAACGGCTGGCAGTTAGCCTGGTATAAAAAAGACGATACAACGGAAGTCTGCATTCCGTCCGATCTGGCGGACACTTTTGGTCTGGACGATAAATACCGCAGCATGCTGACGGTTAACGCGGGCTGTGTCGACTTTTCCCCGCTGCCGCAGGTTCGTTTCGAGTTTATTCAGGCGACGCAAACGCTGGAAGTCACCCTACCTCAGGCCTGGCTACAGTACCGTTCCACCAACTGGATGCCGCCCGCGACCTGGGACAACGGTGTCTCAGGCGTGCTGCTGGATTACAATCTGTTTGCCAGCCGCTATCAGCCAGATGAGGGGTCAAGCAGCGATAACGTCAACACCTACGGGACCGCTGGCGCCAACCTGGGCGCCTGGCGACTGCGAGGAGATTATCAGTACGCCCTTAACCGTACGGATGGGAGGTCGCAGAGCGATGGCCGCCTGTCGCGCGCCTACCTTTTTCGCCCTCTGCCTGCACTTGGCTCAACGTTCACGCTGGGTGAGTCAGATTTTCAGTCTGATATTTTCGACGGATTTTCCTACACCGGAGCCTCACTTATCAGCGACGAGCGCATGCTCCCCTGGTCTCTGCGCGGCTACGCGCCACAAATTTCTGGTATTGCTCAGACGAATGCCACCGTGACCGTCAGCCAGGCAGACAGAATTATCTATCAAACCAAAGTTCCGCCGGGTCCCTTTGTGATCCAGGATATCAACCAGTCGGTACAGGGTACGTTAGACGTTATCGTCGCCGAAGAAGACGGTCACACCAGTACCTTTCAGGTTTCTGCAGCATCAGTGCCTTTCCTGACGCGAAAAGACCAGGTTCGCTATAAGCTGGCGGGCGGTAAACCCCGTCAGGACAGCTCGCATCAGGTCGAAAGCGAGGCCTTTTTAAGCAGCGAATTCTCCTGGGGCGTACTCTCCCGGACATCCCTGTACGGCGGGCTTCTCAACAGCGGTAATGATTACCGCGCACTGGCGGCAGGTATCGGGCAAAACATGGATATGTTTGGGGCGCTGTCATTTGACGTCACCCGGGCCAGCAGCCAGCGCGTAGGAGAAACAAAGCAGACCGGATACAGCTATCGCATCAACTACAGCAAGCGTTTCGACACCACCGGGAGCCAGCTTACGCTTGCCAGCTACCGTTACTCCGACAATCGCTTTCTCAGCTATGCCCGTTTTCTTGAAAACGATCAGGCTGACGCAGAAATGGAAAAACAAACGCTGAGCATCACTGCCAGCCAGTTCATGCCCGCCCTGTCGCTAAACCTTTACCTTGGTATGCTGCGCCAGACCTGGTGGGACAGAGCCCCCTCCACCACCGGCACGCTCACGGCAGGATACACCTTCGACCTTGGCCGCTGGAAAAATCTCGGCGTGACGGCCTCATGGAGCAAAACACATTATCAGGATCAAAGCGATGACACGCAGGTTTACTTCTCGCTAAGCCTGCCCCTCGATCCGGAGCACCGCCTCAATTACGACCTGAGAAACAGCGACACGACGCGTCAGACGCTCTCCTGGTATGACTCTTCAGACAGTAACAATACCTGGGGGATCTCCGCAGGGACCGAGAGCGAAACCGCCGACGCCGGGGCGCAAGTCAGCGCGAATTATCAGCATTACGCCGGAACGGGAGACCTGAACCTGTCCGGAAGCTACAAGGCCCATGACTACCGTTCCGTCAGTGCGAGCTGGAATGGTTCGTTCACCGCAACCGCCCATGGGGCAGCGCTTCATCGCCGGAGCTACGGTAACGAACCACGCGTGATGGTCAGCACGGAAGGTGTCGGCAACATACCGCTGAATATGTCCCGTGATGCCACCAACATGTTTGGTATTGGCGTCCTGCCCGCCTTTTCGAGCTATATGCCCGCCAGCGTACAGGTCAATCTGAATAATCTGCCAGAGGGTGTCGATGTCGATAACCGCGTCCTTCGCTCGACATGGACCGAGGGGGCAATCGGTTATCGGCTGATTGCCTCCCGTCAGGGTCAGGATATTGCCGGTGTCGTGCGTACCGCCCGCGGCACGCCTCCTCTCGGTGCCCAGGTGCGTGAGCAGGATTCAGGTAAAGAGGTGGGCATTGTCGCCCAGGACGGACACATCTGGCTGGGAGCGGTAAACGCGGAACAGCACTTTACGGTCACGTGGGGAGACAATCAGCAGTGTCATTTCTCTCTGCCAGCCTCTCTCGACAACACCACGCAGCTAATGCTGCCCTGTCAGTAAATTATCATGATGAAATCATACGTTTATTTAGCAGCATTCCTGTTTTGTGGCTCCAGCATCTCGCATGCGGCGATTAACCTGGACAGGACGCGCATCGTCTTTTCCGCAAGCGATAAAGCCAGCAGCCTGACTATCGACAACCAGAGTAAATCACTTCCCTATCTTGCCCTCGCCTGGGTGGAGGATCAGGAGGGGCGCAAAGAGGACAGCCATTTTATGGTCCTGCCTCCCATTCAGCGTCTTGAACCTGGCACTTCGTCACAGGTACGGATTGTGAAACAGGCTGCAACGCAACAGCTGCCTCAGGATAGGGAAACGCTGTTTTATTTCAATCTGCGTGAAGTGCCGCCCAAAAGCACGAATCTGAAAGAGGCGCGTAGCGTCATGCAGGTGGCTATGCAGAGCCGCATCAAGTTGTTCTGGCGTCCGGAAAACATCCGCAAAAAAACGGGAGAGGAAACGGAAATGCAACTGGCGGTGACATTGTCGGGCAACACCATGCGCCTGAAAAACCCAACGCCCTATTTCATCACCCTTGCGTGGCTGAGCAATAACGGTAAAACAATGATGCCAGGCTTCGACAGTTTGATGATCGACCCGTTTGCGACCAGCACGCTGACGCTGAGTGAATCACAAGGAACGGGCTATAGCATAGGTTATATCGATGATTACGGTGCGCTACGCAAGGTTAATCTAACCTGCTCCGGGTCAACACCATGCACGCTGGCGCCGCGTAAGGCAGGGCAAAATGCGACAACTCGCTAAGCTTTTCCTTTTTATGCTGGTGATGTGTCCCCTTAAGCAGGCGCTGGCGCTGAACTGCTACCTTGGCACACAAAATGGCCCGGTGGAGCAAACCAAAACGGTATCCGAATTCTCAATTCCCAGCACAGCCAGGGCTGGGCAAAAGATTTGGGAATCCAGCGATATCAAAATCCCCGTGTATTGCGACAGAAATACCGCGTCAAATCATGAGAATGAAGATGTGTTCGCCTGGGTGAACCCTTATCCGTCGGTGTCTGATCCTTACTACGAACTTGGTGTGACCTACGAAGGTGAGGATTACGATGCCATCGGGCAAACCTACGGCGTGGATACCCGTCAGTGTCTGGACAACAACAGCCTGAGTAAATATACGGCTGAACAGTTAAAAGCGATGGGCTGGGAGAAATACGTTTGCTCGGGGAATGCGTTGGATGTTCATACTTCACGAACCTTTGCGGCGCGCTTCAGACTGTACGTTAAGCTCAGGGCGATACCGCCTCAGGGCTACGTCAGCACGCTTGGTGATTACATCGTCGTGCAGTTTGACGGCAAAGGAGGCGTAAATGCCCTTTCTGATGCGAAAAATCTCAAATATCACATTAACGGGCTGGAGAACATCAGGGTCCTGGACTGCGGGGCGACGTTCAGCATTTACCCTGAAAATCAGGAGATCGATTTTGGCACCTTCAGCGCACGTGACATCGTCAATCAGGGCACACGCACGCGAACGTTCTCGGTTAAAACCAGTAAAGTACAGGATGCGCAGTGTTCAGACGGGTTTAAGATCGACGCGTCGTTCTATACCGATAACGAACTGACGGCCAATGACACGGCGTTGCAGATTGGTAATGGGCTGAAGCTGCGTATTCTTAACGGTACACAGCCCTACACCTTCAATCAATATGACGAATACGCTGATTTTACCGGTTCGGTACTGCATTTCGAGACCACGTACACCGCTGAGCTTTCACGTGCAGAGGGAAAGGGTATCGATTCTGGTCCTTTTGAAACGGTCGTGCTGTTTAAAATTAACTACCACTAGAGACAACAAAGCCGGGTTTCCCCGGCTTTTTCATTCGTGCACCGTTCAGCTGGCTTTGCGCTCGTGCGCCTGACGGTACTCGATCAGATCTTCAATCGTCACCACCGGCATGTTGTGCAAGCGTGCAAAGGTGATGCACTCTGGTGCACGTGCCATGGTGCCATCATCGTTGGTCAGTTCACACAGTACGCCTGCAGGTTTGAAGCCTGCCAGCGATACCAGGTCGATGGTCGCTTCCGTGTGGCCGCCACGGGTCAGCACACCGCCCGCCTGCGCACGCAGCGGGAAGACGTGGCCAGGACGGTGCAGGTCGGAGGGTTTCGCGCCATCCGCAATCGCTGCACGGACGGTAGTCAGACGGTCAGCCGCTGACACACCGGTGGTCACGCCATGCGCAGCTTCAATCGTCACGGTAAAACCGGTACCAAAGGCGCTGGTGTTGTTCTCAACCATCATCGGCAGGTCAAGCTGCTTACGACGGTCTTCGGTAATACACAGGCATACGATGCCGCTGCCGTGACGGATGGTCAGTGCCATCTGCTCAACGGTCATGTTTTCGGCGGCGAAAATCATGTCGCCTTCGTTTTCACGGTTTTCATCGTCCAGCACCATCACACCGCGGCCTTCGCGCAATGCATCCAGTGCATGTTCAACACGTTGAGTTGAAGTGCCAAAAGAGGAAAGTAGCGTCTGATTCATGGTAAAAAAACCTCATTAACATTATGGTTACCAGAATCAGGGCAGTCTTAGGAGCGCCGTATAAGCGGCAAAAAGATAACGTGAGCGGGCCCATGCCCGACTGGATCGTTACTCTCTCCCATCCGGACTCTAACCGTCGGCCCCGGAATTACACCGGATCTGCTGACCTTTGAGTGTTCACCCAAAGCGCTCGCGGGCTTTCAGCATGACGCTGATTTACCGCCGGTGGGGAATTTCGCCCCGCCCTGAGAATAAGCGAGATAACTATAACGCTATTGATTATCCTGGGCAATGCATAAGCAACAAACAATTTTGTTTAACCCGTGGCATGACGCGCTACAATGGACACTAACACCTTTTCATCAAGGGAAACGACAATGATTGACCCAAAGAAAATTGAGCAAATTGCACGTCAGGTTCATGAATCCATGCCGAAAGGCATTCGTGAGTTTGGTGATGATGTTGAGAAGAAAATCCGCCAGACGCTGCAGGCGCAGTTGGTTCGCCTTGATTTAGTCAGCCGCGAAGAGTTTGACGTGCAGACGCAGGTTCTGCTGCGCACCCGCGAGAAGCTGGCGCTGCTGGAACAGCGTCTGACCGAGCTGGAAAACCGGAATACGCCAGCGGAAGTGAAACCCGCACCGGCGATCCCACCTGTGGATGACCAGGAGTAAGTGCGGCCTGTTGTGCCCTCACCCTAGCCCTCTCCCACGGGGAGAGGGTAAAAAAAACGGGCCAACTGGCCCGTTTTTTTTACTGACTGTCTTTCTGGATCTTCTTGATGATGTTGGTGGTTGAACACCCGTCCTCAAAGTTGAGCACCATCACTTCACCGCCGTTGGCCCAGACCTCTTCGCTGCCCGCGATTTGCTCCGGTTTATAGTCGCCGCCTTTCACCAGCAGATCCGGCAGAATGCCTGCAATCAGGCGCTGAGGCGTGTCTTCTTCAAACGGCACCACCCAGTCCACCGCTTCCAGCGCGCCGAGCACAATCATACGCTGCTCCAGCGGATTCACCGGACGCGTTTCGCCCTTCAGACGTTTGGTCGAGGCATCGCTGTTCACTGCCACAATCAGACGATCGCCCAGCTTGCGTGCATTCGCCAGATAAGAGACATGGCCCGCGTGCAGAATGTCGAACACGCCATTGGTCATCACCACTTTCTCACCGCGTTTACGCGCAGCGGCAACGGCCACTTTCAGTTCGTCTTCGCTCATGACGCCAAAACCGGTATCGGCACGGCCGCGTACGGCGTTTTCCAGTTCGATTGGCGAAACGGTAGAGGTCCCGAGCTTTCCGACGACCACGCCCGCCGCGGCGTTCGCGAAGTAGCAGGCTTCTTCGAGGGAGTTACCCGCCGCCAGCGTTGCCGCCAGCACGCCGATCACCGTATCACCGGCACCCGTCACGTCGTACACTTCCTGCGCCTGAGTAGGCAGATGCAGCGGCGCTTTGCCCGGCTGCAGCAGGGTCATCCCCTGCTCGGAGCGGGTCACCAGCAGTGCAGACAGCTCGAAGTCAGCGATGATCTTCATACCGCGCTCGACGATCTCCGCTTCCGTCTTACACTTGCCCGCCACCGCTTCAAACTCCGAGAGGTTTGGCGTCAGCAGCGTTGCGCCGCGATAGCGCTCAAAGTCGGTGCCTTTCGGATCGATCAGTACCGGCACATTGGCTTTACGCGCCAGCTGGATCATCTGCTGTACGCTTGCCAGTGCCCCTTTGGCGTAATCGGACAGTACCAGCGCGCCGATATTGCTCAGCGCCTGATTAATGCGCTCGTGCAGCGGCTCAGGATCCACACCCTCAAACCCTTCTTCAAAGTCGAGGCGGATCAGTTGCTGGTTACGGGACAACACGCGCAGCTTGGTTATGGTCGGGTGCGTCGGAACAGAGACGAAATCGCACTTCACGTTCACGTCCGCCAGCGACTTGCTCAGCGCGCGCGCCGCATCGTCGATACCGGTGAGGCCCACCAGACGCGAATGCGCGCCCAGAGAAGCAATGTTCATCGCCACGTTTGCCGCGCCGCCAGGACGCTCTTCAATGGTATCGACCTTAACGACCGGTACCGGTGCTTCCGGGGAGATACGGCTGGTCGGCCCATACCAGTAGCGATCCAGCATCACATCGCCGACAACCATAACTCCAGCACGTTCAAACTCTGGCAGTGTTACTTTCATTCCTGACTCCAGAAAGATTCACAATTTGCGCGCGATGATATCACACTTGTTTTGTTACGCACGGTTCCACCAGCCACTTCTGCCAGCTCGCTTTCACCTGGTCGCGTTCATGGGTAAAGCAGTCGAGCGCCACGTGGCCCGGCTGTTCCTGCAAGGCGAGGTGGTGCAACTCATCGCGCAGTGTGGTGTAGGCGCGGGTTAAGGCCAGCGCTTCCTGCTCATCCATGATGTCGTTTTGCGCAAGCAGCTCCAGAATGCGCACATTATCCGACCAGCGGGTCAGCTTCGGCTTATCATGCGCATGCAGGAGCACCAGATACTGGGTAATAAACTCAATGTCGGTAATGCCACCCTCATCGGCTTTAATATCAAACCGATCGCGGTGTTTATTGCCCAGGTGCGCACGCATTTTTTCACGCATTTCGCGCACGTCGGTCTGCAACTTACTGCCTTCACGTGGGGTGGTCATCACCGCTTTACGAATGGCATCGAACTGCGTTTTTAACTGCGGATCGCCATACACCACGCGGGCGCGCACCAGCGCCTGATGCTCCCACGTCCAGGCTTCGTTTTTCTGATAATCGGCAAAGGATTCCGTTGAAGTCACCAGCATCCCGGCCGCGCCGGACGGGCGCAGACGGGCATCCACTTCGTACAAAATACCCGATGACGTGCGGGTGCTGAACAGGTGCATAATGCGCTGGGCCAGACGCAGATAGAACTGGCGCCCGTCAATTTCACGCTCGCCGTCGGTCATCACATCGGCCGGACAATCGTGCAGGAAGATTAAATCCAGATCGGAGCTGTATCCCAGTTCCCACCCGCCGAGCTTGCCATAGCCTACCACGGCGAAACCGCGGCCTTCTCGTTCAGCAAGATGTTTTGGCTGACCGTAACGCGCCACCATCTGGATCCACGCCTGATGCACAACTGCATCGATGATTGCTTCCGCCAGCCAGGTTAAGTGATCGCTCACTTTCATCACCGGCAGCGTTCCGGCAATATCCGCCGCCGCGACGCGCAGCATCTGCGCCTGTTTGAACTGACGCAGCGCTTCCAGCTGCTGCTCTTCATCTTCCTCGGGCACGCGCAGCAGATACTGACGCAGCTCATCGCGGTAGGCATCGGTCGCCGTCGGCTGATAGAGGGTATTGGGATCGAGCAGTTCATCCAGCAGCAGCGGGTAGCGCGCCAGCTTGTTGGCCACCATCGGTGACGCCGCGCAGAGCGTGATCAGATGCTTCAATGCTCCCGGAAACTCGCTCAGCAGTTCAAGATAGGTGGTACGCGTAATGATGCCGCTCAGCAGCGGCATCATGCGGGAAAGCGGCACCGGTGCGTCGGCACGGGAACAGACATCGCTCAGCAGGTGCGGCATAAGGTGATCCAGCACCTGGCGACCACGCGGACCAATGGCGCGCTTGTTGAGTTCAAGGCGAAAATCGGCGATCAGCGCCACCACCCGATGGCGATCGTCGTCGCTCAGGTGCGCCAGCACGGGCGTGGTGTCATCTTCCTGCAGGGCATCCTGCCACAGTTCACGCCAGTGTTCAGAGAGCGTATCGTCCTGCGATTCGCTTTCATCATCGCCAATCAGCTCGTTAAAGATACGGCGCACGCCTGCCATATGCGCGTCCAGTCGTTCGGTCAGTGCGGCCCAGTCGTCCACGCGCATGCCCCAGGCCAGACGCGCCCGGTTCAGCTCATCCCCCGGCAGGGTCTGGGTTTGCTCGTCATTGATGCTTTGCAGCAGGTTTTCCAGACGACGCAGGAACAGGTATGACTCACGCAGGGTTTGTGCTTCCCCCTCCGGCAGGAGATGGAGTTGCTCAATCGCCGACAGCGTCGGGAGTAACGAGCGGGATTGCAGCGACGGCTCGCGCCCACCGCGAATGAGCTGGAAAACCTGTACAATAAACTCGATTTCACGAATCCCGCCCGCGCCGAGCTTAATGTTGTCTTTCAGCCCACGACGGCGCACCTCACGGGCAATCATCCCTTTCATGTTACGCAGGGACTGGATCACGCTGAAGTCGATATAGCGACGGAACACAAACGGGCGCAGCATGGCGCGTAGCTCGTTGGCGTAAGCGTCGTCACTGTCACCCATGATCCGCGCTTTAACCATCGCGTAACGCTCCCAGTCGCGCCCCTGCTCCTGGTAGTAATCTTCCAGCGCCGCAAAACTCAGCACCAGCGGGCCGCTGTCGCCAAACGGACGCAGACGCATATCCACGCGATAGACAAATCCGTCCTGCGTCGGCTGATCCAGCGCCTTAATCAGACGCTGGCCAAGACGGGTGAAGAACTGGGCATTGTCCAGCTCACGACGGCCTCCGCGCGTGGAGCCGTTCTCCGGCCAGGCAAAAATCAGGTCGATATCGGAGGAGAAGTTCAGCTCGCAGCCGCCCAGCTTGCCCATCCCCAGAATCAACAGCGGCTGAGGAACCCCTTCCTCGCTGCACGGCGTGCCCCACTCTTTACAGCAGGCGGCGTAAAGCCAGTCTCGCGCAGCGACAATCAGCGTCTGCGCCAGCTCGCTCAACTGCTGGAGCGTGCTCTCTTCACTGACCAGCTCAAGCGCCTGCGCCCAGGCGATACGCACCATCACCCGGCGGCGGAACTGGCGCAACACCCGCATTAAGGTGGCCTCATCCGCAACGTCAGCCAGCGCGGTTTGCAACCAGACTGCATAATGCCGCCACTCGTCAGCCTGCGGCGGGGCGTTTTCAAGCTCCACCAGCCAGTCCGGGTTAGCAGTAATACTTTCCTGCACAAAATCACTGAACGTGAGCACGCGCTTTGCCTGCTCACTTAACGATGACGCCGGTAATGACTCAGGCAGACGTTCGCAAACGGTCTGCCACTGCTGCTGTAACTGCGAAGAAAGCGGCATTATAGGGGTTCCTTGCCAGAGTTAACGTTTTCCGCTGTGCAGCCAGAATGGCTCCTGCGAAATGGCCTCGTTGCGGAAATGCTCAATCTCAATATGCTGACGGGTTTCGATGGCATGTTTCAGCCCCTGCCAGTTCTCCAGCCAGGCCTGCGCTTTGACGCCATCATAGGCGCCTGACAGCAGTAACATGCTGTCGATGTTGCGCGTCAGGCGGATCAGCTGATCGCCGTACTGGTCGCCCAGCGGATAAGCAAAGGTGGTTTTCAGCTCTGCGGCATGGCGGGAAAGGTGGATATCCGCGAAACGTTTGAAGTTTTCTGCGATTTTGGCCTGAGCTTTCGCGTCCAGGAAGGTGCGCCAGCCGCGCGTCACCAGAAACTCGGTCAGCGCCAGTTTGGCGGCCGCGGTTTGCGGGCTGTAGATCGCCGTTTGCGCAGACACGTCGGAGAGCATCAGTGCTTCGGTTTGGGTCAGCAGATCGCGTAAGTGAGCACTTGCTTTGCGCGGCACAATGCCGCCAAACAGCGTCAGGGTATGACGAACCAGACCGATGGCGGCCAGGACGTGGGCTTTTGCGTTTTTGACATTACGCACCCAGAGCTCCTCGTGGTACTGCCACTGCGAGAGCGCCAGCTCCAGCGCCGCCTCCATACCCTGCTCAACGCTGGCTTTTGGGGCAACGCGTAGCACAGGGGTCTCTTTCAGCACGCGTGGCGCATTCCCGGCTGCCAGATGATAGCCGCGGGCGGCTTTGCTGAGGCTGCCCTGACGTAAGCCTGACTGACTCACTAGCTTACGCGCCAGCTTCAGCACATCGTTCGTCTCACCTTCCAGCAGCTCAAGCTCCAGCTCGCAAATCGGTTCCTGGTATTCCCCCGCTTTCACCTCGCCCAAATCAAGGGCGATTTCAATGCGGCTTTTGCCTTCCGTTACCAGCCATTTCTCGCGCCAGAAATCGGTGCTGAACAGCGGCTGCACCTCTGTTGCCAGGGTGGATGGCAGTTCGCCGTTCGGCCACACTTCAGCCGGAAAACGTTCCAGCTCAAGTTCTGGCTGATTGATGTCGATATTGTATTCGGGGCGCTGATGCAAACCGCCCACAACGCGACCGGCGATTTTCATCGTCATCTCGTAGCGCCCGTTCGCGCCGCGGATGCGCAAGCCCATATCATGACGACGCAGCCAGTTGTCCGGCGTTTCGTAATAGATATTGAGCAGCTGTACGGGTTCATGGTGTTCGCCGGACAGCGTTTGCAGATGCTGGCGCAGCGCGTCAACGCTGTCTTTTTCGACGATAAACTTTAATTCGATCTCTTGTGCCATAGCCTTGTACTTTTGCGTGCGTCACAGACGCGTCGATGAAGGCGAACTTCCTCGCCATTTGTTTGTCAGTACATAGTATTTTGCGCCAAATTGCCACGCAATGAGCAATTTGACGGGCGTAAAAAGTTTGCAGCGGCGGCGATCGGGACACAGATGATTCTGATTGATGACGAATCCTTTGCGTAGAGACACTGATGCCACTACTATCGTTCCACTATTTATGAAAATAACGACTGATATGCTTAAATTACGCCTGATTGGACTTACTTTACTCGCTTTTAGCGCCGCGACTGCGGTCCACGCTGAAGAAAAGCGTTACGTTTCTGACGAACTGAACACCTGGGTACGTAGCGGCCCCGGAGATAATTATCGCCTCGTGGGTACGGTAAATGCCGGCGAGGAAGTCACCCTGTTACAGACCAACGCGGAGACCAATTATGGTCAGGTTCGCGACAGTTCCGGCCGTACGTCCTGGATCCCCCTGAAAGAGCTGAGCACCGTGCCAAGCCTGCGCACCCGCGTGCCGGATCTGGAAAACCAGGTGAAAACCCTGACCGACAAGCTGAACAACATTGACGGCACCTGGAACCAGCGTACCGCGGAAATGCAGCAGAAAGTCGCGCAGAGCGACAGCGTGATTAACGGTCTGAAAGAAGAGAACCAGAAACTGAAGAATGAGCTGATTGTGGCGCAGAAGAAAGTGAATGCCGCCAATCTGCAGCTCGATGACAAACAGCGCACCATCATCATGCAGTGGTTTATGTATGGCGGCGGCGTGCTGGGCGTCGGTCTGGTACTGGGTCTCGTTCTGCCACACCTGATCCCAAGCCGTAAGCGTAAAGACCGCTGGATGAACTAACTCGTCTTCTCTGCCAGACTTACGTATGATCCTGGAAAAGAGAAAACGGGAGTGTAAGGCGTGAAGAGTTATCTGGTCGGTGGTGCGGTACGTGATGCGTTGTTAGGTCTGCCGGTCAAAGATAAAGACTGGGTGGTGGTAGGCGCCACCCCCGAAGAGATGCTCGACGCGGGCTACCAGCAGGTAGGCCGCGATTTTCCCGTGTTCCTCCATCCGCAAAGCCGCGAAGAGTACGCTCTGGCGCGTACCGAACGGAAATCCGGTTCCGGCTATACCGGCTTCACCTGCTATGCCGCGCCGGACGTCACGCTGGAGCAAGATCTGCTGCGCCGCGATCTCACCATCAACGCGCTGGCGCAGGACGAGAACGGCCAGATCGTAGACGCTTATGGCGGCCAGGACGATCTGCGCAACCGTCTTTTACGTCATGTTTCCCCGGCCTTTTCTGAAGATCCGCTCCGGGTGCTGCGCGTGGCGCGCTTTGCCGCGCGTTACGCCCATCTCAGTTTCCGTATTGCCGATGAAACGATGGCGCTGATGACCGCCATGACCGAGGCGGGCGAGCTGGAACACCTGACGCCAGAGCGCGTCTGGAAAGAGACGGAAAATGCCCTCACCACCCGCAACCCGCAGGTCTTTTTCCAGGTGCTGCGCGACTGCGGCGCCCTGAAGGTGCTGTTCCCGGAGATAGACGCGCTGTTTGGCGTACCTGCCCCGGCAAAATGGCATCCGGAAATCGACACTGGCGTGCACACCCTGATGACGCTCAGTATGGCGGCCATGCTCAGCCCGGAGGTGGACGTGCGTTTTTCCACCCTGTGCCACGATCTTGGCAAAGGCTTAACGCCAAAAGAATTCTGGCCTCGCCACCACGGGCACGGCCCGGCAGGGGTAAAGCTGGTCGAGGGGCTGTGCCAGCGCCTGCGGGTGCCGAACGAGATCCGCGATCTGGCGAAACTGGTGGCCGAATTCCACGACCTTATCCACACCTTCCCGCTCCTGAAACCGGCCACCATCGTTAAACTGTTCGATAACATCGATGCCTGGCGTAAACCCCAGCGCGTCGAGCAGATCGCGCTCACCAGCGAAGCTGACGTGCGCGGGCGTACCGGGTTTGAAGCCTGCGACTACCCGCAGGGGCGTTTGCTGCGCGCAGCGTGGGCGGTGGCCAAAGCGGTACCGACGAAAGATGTTGTCGACGCGGGCTTTAAAGGTCCCGAGATCCGGGAGGAGCTCACCAGACGGCGAATTCAGGCGGTATCAGACTGGAAGGAAAAGCATTGCCCTCAGCCAAAAGACTGAGGGCAGTCGGTCAGAAGAAGACCACGTAAACGGCAGCCGCGACGATAAAGCGGTAGATGGCGAACGGGATAAACGAGATACGCTTAATCAACTGCAGGAAGGTTTTAATGGCAATCAGCGCCACGATAAAGGCGGTGATAAAGCCGACAGCAAACATCGGAATGTCGCCCGTGGTGAGGAAGCCAATGCTTTTGTAGAGGTCCAGCGCGGTGGCGCCCATCATCATCGGCACCGCCAGCAGGAACGAGAACTCAGATGCCGCGTAACGGCTTACACCCATCAGCATCCCGCCGGAAATCGTTGCTCCTGAACGGGAGAAGCCCGGCCACAGTGCCAGACACTGGAAACAGCCAATGATAAAGGCCTGACGATAGGTCATATCGTCCAGGCCTTCTGCGCGCGGCGTTTTTGGCTTCAGCACTTCCGCCGCAATCAGCAGGAAACCACCGACCACTAGCGCGTACATCACGTTAATCGGATTAAACAGCGATTTGATGGTGTCGTGGAAAACCAGCCCCAGCACCACTGCCGGGATCATCCCGAGCAGGATATGAATCAGCGTCAGGCGGCCCTTGCTCTCACCTTCACGCTGTGGCAAACGCCCGAAGTGGATACCGATCAACCCAAACAGACGCCGCCAGAACATCACGACCACAGCCAGAATGGAACCCAACTGAATGACCACCTCGAACGTCTTTGCGGTATCGCCTTCAAAGCCCAGCAGATGGCCAACGATAATCATATGGCCCGTACTGGAAACCGGCAAAAACTCCGTCAATCCTTCGACCACACCCAGAATTGCCGCCACCAGCAGCGAGTGCATATCGCTCATCTATAAACCCCTAAAAAAATATAAAAAAAACGGTCGCCCCAACAGCTACCGTGAAAGATACAGCTTTAAGACCGATATAACCTAAAATGGTTTAGCTATTATGACGTTAAATCTTTCCTTTCAGATTTGTGCCACGCTCGATGATGACGCCCACATTAGCGGCACGCGCCACCGCGCCTGGCTTGCTCAGCTTAATGCGCACCCACGGCGAGTTGAATTTGGTCAGCAGCAGTTCGGCCACCCCCTCCGCCACCCGTTCTACCAGCGCAAAACGCTGCCCTTCAACGTGGGCAATGACCGTTTCGCTGATGTCGGCATAGCTCAGACAATCATTTACGTCATCACTCTTCGCTGACTTGCGGTTATCCCAGCCCATTTCGATATCGAACACCAGCTTCTGCTCGATGGTCTGTTCCCAGTCGTAAACACCAATAGTGGTGATTACCGAAAGTTGCTCTATAAATACAATATCCATCACGACCTGCCTGCTTTTTGGCTAAACCGGATACCACTTCCGGTGAATTATGCGTATTATCCACAGATGCTGAGAATACAGATACATTTTCTAAACGGAACAGCGTTATGAGTGCAATCGCGCCTGGAATGATTCTCCTCGCCTACCTTTGCGGCTCAATCTCCAGCGCCATTCTGGTCTGCCGCATTGCCGGGTTACCTGACCCGCGCGAAAGTGGTTCCGGGAATCCGGGAGCGACCAATGTACTACGAATTGGCGGCAAGGGAGCAGCCGTAGCGGTTTTGATTTTTGACGTTCTGAAAGGGATGTTACCCGTCTGGGGCGCGTATGCGCTGGGCGTTACTCCGTTCTGGCTGGGGCTTATTGCCATCGCCGCCTGTGTCGGCCACATCTGGCCCGTATTCTTCGGTTTTAAAGGCGGCAAAGGCGTCGCGACAGCCTTTGGTGCCATCGCGCCCATCGGCTGGGATCTTACCGGCGTGATGGCGGGCACCTGGCTGCTGACCATCCTTCTGAGCGGCTATTCGTCGCTGGGCGCCATCGTCAGCGCGCTGATTGCCCCCTTCTACGTCTGGTGGTTCAAACCCCAGTTCACCTTCCCGGTGTCGATGCTCTCCTGCCTTATCCTGCTGCGTCATCACGATAATATTCAGCGTCTGTGGCGTCGTCAGGAGACCAAAATCTGGACGAAGCTCAAGCGAAAGAAAAAAGATCCCGAGTAGCGGAGAGTTATGCCTTATAACCAAATGTGATTTTGGTCATCTTCTGCCTGTGGTAACTGTTAGAGACACAACACAACCACACAAAAAGAAAATGGCAGAAATCACAGACACCACTCCCCTTGCAACGGCAGGAAACACCCCGGATGGCGACATCAAGTGGGTACGTAACGCATCGGACGTTTCACGTCTGGTTAACGACGGTTCTCAGGGCCGCACCAACGCCCGTATTGTGGTCGGTATCGCGCTGGGAGGGATTTTCCTCGATGCCTACGATCTCGGCGCACTGGCGTTTGGCATCAAAGACATTACCCGCGAATTCAATTTAACCCCTGCAGGCACCGGCATGGTGGCCTCGGCCATTACCTTTGGTGCTATCGTCGGGGCGCTGCTTGGCGGCTATCTTACGGATAAAATCGGGCGTTACCGCGTCTTTATGGCCGACATGGTGTTCTTTGTCGTCGCCGCTATCGCCTGCGCACTGGCACCAAACGAATATGTGCTGGCGGGTGCGCGCTTTGTGATGGGGCTCGGCGTGGGGATCGACCTCCCCGTGGCGATGGCCTTTCTGAGCGAGTTTGCCAAACTCAAAGGCCCGGGTAATAAGGCCTCCAGCGTCGCAATGTGGTGCCCTACCTGGTATGCCGCCATCAGCATCTCTTACCTGCTGGTGCTTTTCTTCTACGCCGTGCTGCCGGCAAGCCACAGCGACTGGCTCTGGCGCTTAATCCTCGGTTTTGGTGCGGTGCCTGCGCTGGTGATTATCGCCATTCGCAGTCGCTATATGAGCGAATCGCCGGTCTGGGCGGCAAATCAGGGCAACCTGAAAGAGGCGGCGTCTATTTTACGTCAGTCGTATAACATCAATGCCCACGTGCCGCAGGACGCGCTCAGCCAGCCCGCGCCGGTGGTCAATAAGGCAAAATGGTCGAACTACCTGAACCTGTTCCGGGGCATCTATTTACGCCGCACCACGCTCGCCACGCTGCTGTCGGTGGTCTCTTCCTTCGCCTATAACGCCGTGGCGTTTGGTCTTCCGGTGATCATCTCCAGCTTCTTTGTCCAGTCGATGCTGACCACCATTCTGATTTCGCTCGCGCTTAACCTGCTGTTTGCCTTCGTTGGCGGACTGCTGGCGGTCCGCTACGTGCCGCGCTTCGGCGCCTGGCGAATGTCACTTGCGGGCTACGCCTGTCAGCTGGTAGCACTGCTTGGGCTGGCGCTGATAGGGCGGCCTGAGGGCGCGGCAGAGGGTGTGATTGCCGTCGGCATGCTGGCGCTGTTCCTGTTTGGTCAGGGTTTTGGGCCAGGCGCGCACACCATGACGTTCGCTTCCCTCAGCTACCCGACCTCGCTGCGCGGCGTGGGCGTAGGCCTTAACCAGACGCTGATGCGCAGCAGTTCAACGCTGTCACTGTTCCTGTTCCCGCTGCTGGTAGCCTCACTGGATACCGCCGTCTTCTGGGTGATCGCCCTGGCGCCGTTTATCGGGCTGGCCTCACTGCTGGCGATCCGCTGGGAGCCGTCCGGGTATGATGTGGATGCGGAGGATTATCGGTAATTACGCATCACTTCGGTGGGGTCAGCCCACCGAAGGATTTTTATAAATCTTCCAGCAGCGTTCTGGAGAGTTTTTTTAGCGTCTCAAGCTCATCATCATTCATCCGCATGCTGCAGCGAATCCGGTCTGGCAGCGCCATCACCTGCTTTTTAAGTTCATTCGCCTTATCGGTCAGAACGACGTGTTTCATCCGTTCATCATTAGCCACGGCAACACGGTTCAAAAATCCTTTTGCCTCAAGCTTTTGTACGAGCGGAGTCAATGTACCCGAATCAAAAAACGTCTTATCGCTCAGATCGCGAAGCGGGATGTTGTCTTTCTCATAAAGGGCCATCAAAACAACAAATTGCGGATAAGTGAGGTCCAGCTCCTGCAGCAAGGGGCGATATTGTCGAACGAACGCATTGGTAACCGAGTACAGGGAGAAGCAAAGTAAATCATCTAATGTTTTGTTTTCTTTCATTTTTGTATCCACCCTGAAGCTGTTATCTAAAAAAAATTATAAATAAAGTTTGACTAAAAGTATCTTGCGCGCAAGTATTATAACAACAACTAAGTAGCGCACTACTTAATACGGTAACTGTTCAATACTCGCTTAAAGAGGTACTACCATGAAAACAATGACCGCCATCCTGGTTTCTTCCGTCTTCGCGTCAGCCGCGGCATCCGCTCAAACCAGCAATACCCCAACCCCGACCGCGGGCGTGCAGGCATTTCTTAATGTTCTGAATGCCGGGAAAGGGAAACCGATGGAACAGATGACCCCGCAGGAAGCACGTCAGGTATTGATTGGCGCGCAGCAGGGTGCAAAACTTCCCCCCGCTGACGTTTCAGAAAAAACGATCCAGGTGAATGGTCAGGCGATCAAGCTGAAAATAGTGAAACCTGAAAACGCGAGCGGCACGCTCCCGGCATTTATGTTCTTTCACGGCGGCGGTTGGGTGCTGGGTGATTTCCCAACCCACGAACGTTTAATCCGCGACCTCGTTCGCGCTTCCGGCGCCGCTGCGGTTTATGTCGATTACACACCGTCACCTGAAGCCCATTTCCCGGTGGCAATCAATCAGGCCTATGAAGCGACAAAATGGGTAGCCGAGCACGGTCAGGAAATTGGCGTGGATGGTAGCCGTCTGGGTCTGGTCGGTAACAGTGTGGGCGGCAATATGGTGGCTTCCGTGGCGCTGCAGGCAAAACAATTTAATGGGCCAAAAATTCGCTACAACGTCATGCTCTGGCCTGTGACCGATGCGAATTTTGATACTGCCTCGTATAACCAGTTCGAAAATGGCTATTTCCTGTCGAAAAACATGATGAAATGGTTCTGGGATAACTACACCACCCGCGCTGACGATCGCAACAATATCCTGGCCTCTCCGCTTCGCGCCAGCGCCGCGCAGCTGAAAGGCTTCCCCGAGACGCTGATTCAGACAGCAGAACTTGACGTTCTGCGTGATGAAGGTGAAGCCTTCGGGCGTAAACTGGATGCAGCTGGCGTCCCGGTGACCGTCACACGCTATAACGGCATGATCCACGATTACGGCCTGCTCAATCCACTGAGCGAAGAGCCGACGGTCAAGGTTGCCCTTGAGCAGGCCGGCGCAGCGCTGCATGAGCACCTGAAATAACAGCATCGCGATCCTCGTTAAAAAGCACGTCCCCGGGGCGTGCTTTTTGGTTTCGTCTTAAACGCCATCCATAAGCGACTCATATGACAGCCTTCAATTCTGCCAGGGCATACTGAAACGTATCCCGATGATGAGCAGATGGAAGCAGCATGTTAGCAGCTCAGGTGACTGATAATACGTATAAAGGCTGGCAGGCATCGCTTGCCCTGCAGTTTTGTCACACCCCTGAGAAAACCCTCCTGTACTCCGCTCATCACGTCGGGCCGCTCACCGTTCAGCGTCCGTTTTACCCCGAAGGTGAAACCTGCCACCTCTATCTTCTCCATCCGCCCGGCGGGATCGTGGGGGGCGATACGCTGGATATTTCCGTGCAACTGGACGCCAAAAGCCATACGCTTATCACCATGCCCGGCGCCAGCAAGTTCTATCGCAGCAGCGGCCCGCAGGCCCGTCTGAGCCAGCACTTTTATCTCGATGAAGACGCCACCCTGGAATGGCTGCCGCAGGACACCATTATTTTTCCCGGTGCGAATGCCGCACTGCGCTCCGTCTTCCACCTGAAGGCCTCCAGCACGCTGCTGGCGTGGGAGCTGTACTGCCTGGGCCGCCCGGTGATAAACGAAACCTTCAGCCACGGCACGCTGGAGAGCCGTCTTGAGGTGTGGGTAGATGACGAGCCGCGCCTGATTGAGCGCCAGCATCTTAGCGACGGCGATCTCACGCCCGTCGCCGGACATCCGTGGATCGGCACGCTGCTGTTCTATCCGGCTGCCGATGATCACCTCGACGCGGTGCGCGAGCGGCTCGCACCGCTGGAAAATTATGCCGGGGCAACGCTCACCGATGGCCTGCTGTCGGTGCGTTTTCTCTCCCACGACAACCTGATTTGCCAGCGGGTGATGCGCGATATCTGGCAATCGCTTCGCCCGCTCCTCACCACCAAAACCGCCTGTTCGCCGCGTATCTGGCAGACATAAGAGAAACGTTATGGAACTGACCCCCAGAGAAAAAGACAAGCTGTTGCTGTTCACCGCCGCGCTGGTTGCCGAACGCCGCCTTGCGCGCGGGGTAAAGCTCAACTACCCGGAATCGGTCGCGCTGATCAGCGCCTTCATTATGGAAGGCGCGCGCGATGGCGAAACCGTCGCCTCACTGATGGAAGCGGGCCGTCACGTCCTGACGCGCGACCAGGTGATGGAGGGCGTACCGGAGATGATCCCGGATATTCAGGTGGAAGCCACCTTCCCCGACGGGTCAAAGCTCGTCACCGTGCATAACCCGATCGTCTAAGGAGCGCGTGATGATCCCTGGCGAGTATCAGATCCAACCCGGCACTATTGCCCTTAACGTCGGGCGCGAAACCCGGCGTGTCATCGTCGAAAATCACGGTGACCGGCCGATCCAGGTGGGATCGCACTACCACTTTTACGAGGTGAATCCGGCGCTGAAGTTTGACCGGGAAGCCACCAAAGGCTACCGGCTGAATATTCCGGCAGGCACCGCCGTGCGTTTCGAACCTGGCCAGAAGCGCGAAGTGACGCTGGTTAAGGTCACCGGGGCGCAGCGCATTTTCGGTTTCCGTGGTGACGTGATGGGAGAAGTGAAAAATGGCTGAAATTTCGCGCCAGGCTTATGCCGATATGTTCGGCCCCACCACCGGCGATAAAGTACGATTAGCCGACAGTGAGCTGTGGATCGAAGTGGAAGACGATCTCACCGTCTACGGCGAAGAGGTTAAATTTGGCGGCGGGAAAGTGATCCGCGACGGCATGGGCCAGGGGCAGATGACCGCGCAAGACTGCGTGGATCTGGTGCTGACTAACGCGTTGATTGTCGATCACTGGGGGATCGTGAAAGCCGATATCGGCGTCAAGGACGGGCGGATCTTCGCCGTGGGCAAAGCCGGGAACCCCGACATTCAGCCCGGCGTGACGATCCCGATTGGTGCGGCAACGGAAGTGATTGCCGCCGAGGGGAAGATCGTCACCGCTGGCGGGATCGACACCCACATCCACTGGATCTGCCCGCAACAGGCCGAAGAGGCGCTGGTTTCCGGCGTCACAACGATGATCGGCGGCGGTACGGGACCTGCGGCAGGGACCAACGCCACCACCTGCACGCCGGGACCGTGGTATATCGCCCGTATGCTGCAGGCTGCCGATACCCTGCCGGTGAATATCGGCCTGCTCGGCAAAGGTAATGGTTCAAACCCGGATGCCCTGCGCGAGCAGATAGTCGCCGGTGCCATCGGACTTAAGATCCACGAAGACTGGGGCGCGACGCCCGCGGCCATCAACTGCTCGCTGGAGGTGGCGGAAGAGATGGACATTCAGGTGGCGCTGCACAGCGACACGCTGAACGAATCCGGTTTCGTCGAAGACACGCTGGCCGCCATTGGCGGGCGCACCATCCATACTTTCCACACCGAAGGAGCAGGCGGTGGCCACGCGCCGGATATTATTACCGCCTGCGCACACCCCAATATTCTGCCCTCCTCCACCAACCCGACGCTGCCCTATACGGTCAATACCATCGATGAACATCTCGACATGTTGATGGTCTGCCACCACCTCGACCCGGATATCGCCGAGGACGTAGCCTTTGCCGAATCGCGTATTCGCCGGGAAACCATCGCCGCGGAGGATGTGCTGCACGATATCGGCGCATTCTCGCTGACCTCTTCTGATTCCCAGGCGATGGGCCGCGTGGGCGAAGTGATTATCCGCACCTGGCAGGTGGCGCACCGCATGAAGGTGCAGCGCGGCGCACTGCCGGAAGAAACCGGCGATAACGACAACTTTCGCGTGAAGCGCTACGTCGCCAAATACACCATTAACCCGGCGCTGACCCACGGTATCGCCCACGAAGTGGGCTCCATCGAGGCGGGCAAGCTGGCGGATTTAGTGGTCTGGTCCCCGGCGTTCTTTGGCGTGAAACCCGCCACCATCGTCAAGGGCGGGATGATCGCCTGCGCGCCGATGGGCGATATCAACGCCTCGATTCCCACGCCGCAACCGGTCCACTACCGCCCGATGTTTGGTGCGCTGGGTGCCGCACGCCACGCCACCCGGCTGACGTTTGTCTCGCAGGCTGCTGACGCGCTGGGAATGGCACAACAGCTCAACCTGCAGAGCGCCACAGCGGTGGTCAAAGGCTGCCGGACGGTGAAAAAAGCCGACATGATCCACAACGGCCTGCAGCCAAATATCACCGTCGATTCGCAAACCTATGAAGTGCGCGTCGACGGCGAACTGATAACCAGCGAACCGGCTGACGTTCTGCCGATGGCGCAACGCTATTTCCTGTTTTGAGGAGTGATGATGATCTATTTAACCCAACGCCTGGACCATGCGCATCCGATCACCGCCAGCGTCACGCTGCCGATTGACGTGCGGGTGAAAAGCCGCGCCCGCGTGGCGCTGAACGACGGGCGCGAAGCCGGGCTGATGCTGCCGCGCGGTTTACTGTTGCGCGGCGGCGACCTGCTCTGTAACGAAGACGGCAGCGAGGTGATCGAAGTGATTGCCGCCCCGGAGTCCGTCTCCGTGGTGCGCTGCGACGATCCTTTCCTGCTCGCCCGCGCCTGCTACCACCTGGGTAACCGCCACGTGCCGCTGCAAATCATGCCCGGCGAGCTGCGCTATCACCACGATCATGTCCTCGACGACATGCTGCGCCAGTTTGGGCTGGAAGTGACCTTTGCCAGCCTGCCGTTTGAACCCGAAGCGGGGGCCTACACCAGCGAGGCCCACAGTCATAGCCACGCTCACGCTCATTCACATTAAGGATTCATCATGCGCAAGTACTTACCCCTGTTACTGCTGGCTTTTTCCCTGCCTGCGCTGGCACATCCGGGACACGGTGCCGACAGCTTCTATGCTGGTTTTTTCCACCCACTGACCGGACTTGATCACCTGCTGATGCTTGCCGGTGCGGGCGTGCTCTCCGCGCTGAGCGGCCGCAAGCTGCTGCTGCCTTTTGCCACCCTCGGGATGATGCTCGTCGGTGCCATTGCAGGCAGCCTGCTCGGCGGCTTTAGCGGCATGGAGATGCTGATTATCGCCTCGCTGGGCGTCTGCGGCGTGATGATGTTTAAAACCGAAAATCGTCTGCTGCTGGCGGTGCCTGCCCTGGCGATGTTCCACGGCTGGGCGCACGGGGTGGAGATGTCCGGCCACAGCTTCTGGCTCTTCACCAGCGGCTTTATGCTGGCCAGCGCCACGGTGCTGTGCGCCAGCTTCGCCGCGGGGTTACTGCTGCGCCGCCACGACGGACTGCGTAAAACTTTTGGCGGCGGGCTTATCGTCTCTGCCCTGCTGGCGCTGATGAGCTGATGGAGCTCGCCCGCCAGCGTCTGCGCCTGATGCAGCTCTCCAGCAGCAGCCTGCCGGTCGGGTCGTTTACCTGGTCACAGGGGCTGGAGTGGGCCGTCGAGACAGACTGGGTTACCGACGCAGAGGCGTTCAAAAACTGGCAAACCCTGCAGATGGAGCAGAGCTTTTTCTGCGTCGACCTGCCGCTGTTTGCCCGGCTCTACCGGGCCTGTGAAGAGGGCGATCTGGCGGCAGCAAAACGCTGGACGTCATATCTGCTCGCCTGTCGGGAAACCCGTGAACTGCGGGAAGAAGAACGCAATCGCGGCGCCGCCTTTACGCGGCTCATCAAAAGCTGGGAGCCGGACTGTCCGGCCCCGTGGCAGCCGCTGTTTATGCAGAGCCAGCTCAGCGGCATGGCGTGGCTTGGCGTGCGTTGGGGGATTAGCGCGCACGAGATGGCCCTGAGTCTGGGCTACAGCTGGATTGAGAGCGCGGTGATGGCCGGCGTCAAGCTGGTGCCGTTTGGGCAACAGGCCGCGCAGCAGCTGATTATCGAACTCAGCGATCATTTTGCCGCCGGGTTTGAACAGGCATTTTTACGTGACGATGAGGCACTGGGCGCGGCGACGCCGCTGTCCGCCATCGCCTCTGCGCGCCACGAAACACAATATTCACGACTATTCCGTTCCTGAGGAAGCAACATGGCTGATTACAAACATCCCCTGCGCGTGGGCGTGGGTGGCCCGGTGGGGTCGGGTAAAACCGCGCTGCTGGAAGCGCTCTGCAAGGCAATGCGCGACACGTATCACCTGGCGGTGGTGACGAATGATATCTACACCAAAGAGGATCAGCGCATCCTGACCGAAGCAGGCGCGCTTGAGCCGGAGCGCATCGTCGGCGTGGAGACCGGCGGCTGCCCGCACACCGCCATCCGCGAAGATGCGTCAATGAACCTGGCCGCAGTGGAAGCGCTCAGTGAGAAGTTCGGTAACCTGGATCTGATCTTCGTTGAAAGCGGCGGCGATAATCTGAGCGCCACCTTCAGCCCGGAGCTGGCGGATCTGACCATTTACGTGATCGACGTGGCCGAAGGGGAGAAGATCCCGCGCAAGGGCGGGCCGGGGATCACCAAATCCGATTTTCTGGTGATCAATAAAACCGACCTGGCCCCCTACGTTGGCGCCTCACTGGAGGTGATGGAGCGCGACACCAACCGCATGCGCGGCGAGCGTCCGTGGACCTTTACCAACCTGAAAGCGGGGGATGGTCTGGCGACGATTATTGCGTTTCTGGAAGAAAAAGGCATGCTGCGGATCTGAATAAACCGGCCTGGTGCAATGCCAGGCCGTGTGGGTTATTTACAGCTGTTATTGGAAGCGCCCTGTTCACGCCATGCGCCCCACTGCCCGCCGGTTCCCGGGGTTTCCTGGCCCGGGTTGACATACCACTGGTTGAACCAAATTTTACCGTTGTAAGAGACTTTGGTGCATTTGGTCGGGTAAGCAATTTTGGCGTTATAGGCCGGTGCGGCAGGTTTTACCGGCGTATCGTCTTTTGCCGGGGTGTCGTCTTTCTCGGGTACCGCAGGCTTAGTGACCTTAATGGTCATGCTGTCCGTCGCGGTACGGCCGTCTGCGCCGGTTGTGGTCAGCGTGAAGACCGCTTCTCCCTCGCTGTTGGCAGGAATGACGGCATAGGCATGCGCGCTATCCACGCTCTTCACCAGCGTGCCGTTCAGTTTCGCTTCCAGTGAGAAGGTTTCAGCCCCTTTCGTCACGCTCCAGTTATAGGATTTGGCATTCAGGCTCTTGCTGCCGTCCAGCGGGTAGGTGCTCACGCCAGTGGCCGGAGACACCATGGTGTAATCTGCCCCTGCCGCAGCCGTTGGGGCCGGCGCGACAGGCGTGTTACCGTCTTTCAGCGCCATAATGCGGGCTACCGCGCGCTCCATGTCAGGCTGTGTACCCACTTTCGCCGACTCCCCGTTCGCCAGCGGCGTACCGGTCTCCGCCAGAATCTGACGCATCTGACGCGGCGTCACGGTGATACCGTTGGCTTTCGCGATGCCCGACAGGCTCGCGACCACGCCGGCAATAATCGGGTTCGCGGACGACGTGCCGGCGAACGTCGACGTATACTGTGCGTTTGGCGCATTATAAAGGTTGCCAAAGCCCGCGCTGACCACATCCCAGCATCCCCATGACGAACTGGTGACGCGCGATCCGTAGGTACTGAAGTAGGCTCTCTTACCCTCCTTCGCACAAAACGCACCGGCAATGATGGCCCCGGAATCGCGGACATTAACGTCAAATTTACCGTTAAACGCACTATGATCGAGGTTAACGTTGCCGTTCCCTGCCGCTTCAATGACATAGACGCCTTTATCGGTGAGAGCCTTGATGATGTCGTAGTAGCTCTGCACATTCTCCTGCGGCACGTAGCAGGTTGTGGTGCACCCTGTGATCTCCCCGCCGCCGGTCTGCATGCCAATCTGTACGACATCGCCTGCTTTGAGCAACGGGATCATGTTATAGAGGTTGTTATAGTGCCAGTCGCTGAAGCCCACGCGGCTTTTCCAGCTAAGCCCACGGACGCCTGCGCCAATGTCTCTTGCCGCCATAATCCCCACTGAAGCCGTATCATGATCGTCAATATATTTATTGCTGCCCTGAATCAGAGCTGGCTTCGGCAGGTTGATATGGTTGACGTTCCAGATATCGTTCTCCATGGAGATAATCGTGACACCCTCCCCCTCGTTGCCAGGATATTTATTAACACTGTCCCGATTGACGCCGCCCATATAATAGCCCTGACGTTTGTCAGTGGGCGATTTAGTGTAATATTGCTGGCTACGAAAGTCTGGTACTGACGATGCCCCCACCGAGCTTTGCACCGTTGATTTTAATGGTGGCTTATTTTGATGTTCTTCACCACTGTATTTATCTAATGATACCGGGACGCTTTCCGGGTAGACCATTTCCACATTCTGGTTTTGTTCCAGTTCCGTAATGACGCGATTGATATAATTTTTATCGGTGCTTTTATTTTCCGGCAAATCAATCCGCACATAACGATCAAAACCGTAGCGTGCATTCAGCTGTGCAAACTCATCAGATTGGGTACTGCGCAGTTTATTTGGACGGAACATACTGGTCGACACCAGAGCGGGGTCGCTCAGCGTCAGCGTATTTGCCGTGGTTGTGGTTGTACTGGTGGATTTGAGCAACGGTTTGCCCGGCTTCAGCTTCACCACAATCGCAATATAGGATTCGCCGTCCTGGGCAAACTCTGCCTGTGGCGTGGTTTCAGCAAAGGCAGAACATGTTACTGCCGCACAAATTAAGAGTGAGAGAAGACTTTTTTTCATTTCGCCAACGTTCCTTTATGACATTTTGATGAGGGAGTTCCTTTTTACAGGATGAATTAACTCCCCATCACAGCCAATAAAAACGCAGGGTAAAATTAGTCAAAATAGATTGGGAAATATGTCAACCATGATAAGGCAATATTAAGCAAGGAACGAATAAAATAAAAATATCCGTTGAATTATTGAGTCGGTGAAAATGCGGGTGTTATAAAATAATTTGCTCTAATAGAGTAATGAATCTTCACTGCCTGCTTATCTCCGCCCGAATGTCTGACACTCGGGCGGTGAATTGTCACGCCTCTGGCAACTCCGCCAGCGGCCAGCGAGGACGCACGGAGACGCTAAGATCGGACGTTGCGCCAGCGTTCAGGCGTACCATTCCGGCGTAGGCGATCATCGCCCCGTTATCGGTACAGAATTCCGGACGCGCATAGAACACTTCCCCGCGACGTTTTTGCATCATCTCCGCCAGCTTCGTGCGCAGCGTGCGGTTAGCGCTAACGCCACCCGCCATGACCAGGCGCTTAAAACCGGTCTGATCCAGCGCGCGTTTGCACTTGATCATCAGCGTATCGACCACCGCATCTTCGAACGCACGGGCGATATCCGCACGGGTCTGCTCGCTGTCGTCATTATTGCGGATGGTATTGGCGGCAAAGGTTTTCAGGCCAGAGAAGCTGAAATCCAGCCCCGGACGGTCGGTCATCGGACGCGGGAAGACAAAACGCCCTTCCGTGCCCTGCGACGCCATTTTTGACAGCATCGGGCCACCCGGGTAATCCAGACCGAGCAACTTGGCGGTTTTGTCGAAGGCTTCTCCGGCGGCGTCATCAATCGACTCGCCCAACAGCTCATACTTGCCGATGCCGGTCACGCTAATCAGCTGGGTATGGCCGCCTGAGACCAGCAGCGCCACAAACGGGAATTCGGGCGGATTCTCTTCCAGCATCGGTGCCAGAAGATGCCCTTCCATATGGTGAACCGGAATGGCCGGAACATCCCACGCGAAGGCCAGGGAACGGCCCACCGTGGCACCGACCAGCAGCGCGCCGACCAGACCCGGGCCTGCCGTGTAGGCGACGGCATCAATATCAGTTGAGTTCAATCCGGCCTCTTTCAGCGCCGCCTGAATCAGGGGAACCGTTTTACGCACGTGGTCACGAGAGGCCAGTTCAGGCACGACGCCGCCGTAGTCAGCATGCAATTTCACCTGACTATACAGTTGGTTGGCAAGAAGCCCTTTTTCGTCGTCGTAAATGGCGATGCCGGTTTCATCGCAGGATGTTTCAATACCCAGTACACGCATGACTTGTTTTACCTCGTTTCAGTACCGCGCAGTGTAGAGCCTGGGCGGGTTGATGTAAAACTTTGTTCGCCCCAGGACATCCGCTCGTGTATACTCTTCCCCCTTATAAAAGTCCCTTTCAAAAACGCGTCGGTGCTTTACAAAGCAGCAGCATTTGCAGTAAAATTCCGCACCATTTTGAAATAAGCTGGCGTTGATGCCAGCGGCAAACCGAATTTATCAAAGGTGAGAGTTACATGCCGGTAATTAAAGTACGTGAAAACGAGCCGTTCGACGTAGCACTGCGTCGCTTCAAACGTTCATGCGAGAAAGCAGGTGTTCTGGCTGAAGTTCGTCGTCGTGAGTTCTATGAAAAACCAACGACTGAACGTAAGCGCGCTAAAGCTTCTGCAGTGAAACGTCACGCGAAGAAACTGGCTCGCGAAAACGCACGCCGTACTCGTCTGTACTAATCCGTTGAGGGCGATAGTCCTCAATTGACAGACAGAGTAATAGTCGTAAGGCCGTGCTTCCGGAAGGAATGCGCGGCTTGTTTTCGTTTATGAGTTGCTAAAAACTTTTGGGGCATATGGCCGGACGAATCCCACGCGTTTTCATCAATGACCTGCTGGCAAGAACCGACATCGTCGATCTCATCGACGCGCGGGTAAAGCTGAAAAAGCAGGGCAAGAACTACCATGCGTGCTGTCCTTTCCATAACGAAAAAACCCCCTCCTTCACCGTCAACGGTGAAAAGCAGTTTTACCATTGCTTCGGCTGTGGCGCACACGGTAATGCCGTCGATTTTTTAATGAACTATGACAAGCTCGAGTTCGTTGAAACTGTCGAAGAGCTGGCCGCGATGCACAACCTTGAAGTGCCGTATGAAGCGGGCAGTGGACCAAGCCAGATAGAGCGCCATCAGCGTCAAACGCTGTATCAACTGATGGATGGCCTGAATTCGTTTTACCAACAGTCTCTTAAGCACTCTGCGGCTGAGCCTGCGCGCCAATATCTGAACAAGCGCGGACTGAGCGACGATGTTATTGCGCGTTTCGCTATTGGTTACGCCCCGCCCGGCTGGGACAACGTGTTAAAGCGTTTTGGCGGCAATAGCGAAGATCGTAAATCGCTGATCGACGCAGGCATGCTGGTCACCAACGACCAGGGACGAAGCTACGACCGCTTCCGCGAACGGGTGATGTTCCCGATCCGCGACAAGCGTGGCCGGGTGATTGGTTTTGGGGGACGCGTGCTGGGTGATGCGCTGCCCAAGTACCTCAACTCCCCGGAGACCGACATTTTCCATAAGGGCCGCCAGCTTTACGGCCTTTATGAAGCGCAGCAGGCGAATGCGGAACCTCCGCGCCTTCTGGTCGTCGAAGGGTATATGGATGTCGTTGCGCTGGCGCAGTACGACATCAATTACGCGGTGGCCTCGTTGGGTACCTCCACCACGGCCGATCATATTCAGCTGCTGTTTCGGGTGACCAACAACGTCATCTGCTGTTACGACGGTGACCGTGCAGGGCGCGATGCCGCCTGGCGTGCGCTGGAAACTGCGCTACCTTATATGACCGACGGGCGGCAGTTACGCTTTATGTTCCTGCCCGACGGTGAAGACCCGGATACGCTGGTGCGTAAAGAGGGCAAAGCGGCGTTTGAAGCGCGGATGGAGCAGGCTCAGCCGCTCTCCACGTTCTTGTTTAACAGCCTGATGCCGCAGGTTGATTTGAGTACTCCTGACGGGCGCGCGCAGCTCAGCACGCTGGCGCTGCCATTAATTAGCCAGGTGCCCGGCGAAACGCTGCGCATCTATCTGCGTCAGGAGTTAGGCAACAAGCTCGGCATTCTGGATGACAGCCAGCTTGAACGTTTAATGCCAAAACAGGCTGAAAACGGCACGGTTCGCCCCGCGCCTCAGCTAAAACGCACAACCATGCGTATACTGATAGGGTTACTGGTCCAAAACCCCGAACTTGCGCCGCAAGTGCCATCGCTGGCGGGTTTGAACCACGAAAAATTGCCCGGGCTGGGCTTATTTTCAGAACTGGTCAACACATGTTTGTCTCAGCCAGGTCTGACCACCGGACAACTTTTAGAACATTATCGCGGCACAAAAGAGGCCGCTACCCTTGAAAAATTGTCGATGTGGGACGATATAGCAGATAAGGACATTGCAGAAAAAACGTTCACCGACTCACTCAACCATATGTTTGATTCGATGCTTGAGTTGCGCCAGGAAGAGTTGATTGCTCGCGAGCGCACACACGGCTTAAGCAGCGAAGAACGCCGGGAACTGTGGATGATTAACCAGGAACTGGCGAAGAAATAAAAGAATTTAACGGCTTAAGTGCCGAATATCGATCGGGAAGCCCCCGGCAGCCGCACTGAGAGGCAGCGGCAAAAATATAAGTACGCCCTCGCTTTAAAGGTTGGCAAACCATCGCCGACACCAATCAAACGAATTAAGTGTGGATACCGTCTTATGGAGCAAAACCCGCAGTCACAGCTGAAACTTCTTGTCCAACGTGGTAAGGAGCAAGGCTATCTGACCTATGCCGAGGTCAATGACCATCTGCCGGAAGATATCGTCGATTCAGATCAAATCGAAGACATCATCCAAATGATCAATGACATGGGCATTCAGGTGATGGAAGAAGCACCGGATGCCGATGATCTGTTGCTGGCTGAAACCTCCAACAACACTGACGAAGATGCGGAAGAAGCTGCTGCACAGGTACTGTCCAGCGTGGAATCTGAAATCGGGCGTACCACTGACCCGGTCCGCATGTACATGCGCGAAATGGGTACCGTTGAACTGTTGACCCGCGAAGGCGAAATTGACATCGCAAAACGCATCGAAGACGGGATCAACCAGGTTCAGTGCTCTGTTGCTGAGTACCCGGAAGCGATCACCTATCTGCTGGAGCAGTACGATCGTGTTGAAGCGGAAGAAGCGCGCCTGTCCGATCTGATCACCGGTTTTGTCGACCCGAACGCTGAAGAAGATATGGCGCCAACCGCCACTCACGTCGGTTCTGAACTGTCTCAGGAAGAGATGGATGACGACGAAGACGAAGATGAAGAAGAGAGCGACGACGACAGCGCCGATGATGACAACAGCATCGACCCGGAACTGGCACGTGAGAAGTTCGCCGAACTGCGTACCCAGTACGAAGTGACGCGTGACACCATCAAAGCCAAAGGTCGCAGTCACGCTGCTGCCCAGGAAGAGATCCTGAAACTGTCTGAAGTCTTCAAACAGTTCCGCCTGGTGCCAAAACAGTTCGACTACCTGGTGAACAGCATGCGCGTGATGATGGATCGCGTACGTACCCAGGAACGCATCATCATGAAGCTGTGCGTTGAGCAGTGCAAAATGCCGAAGAAGAACTTCATCACCCTCTTCACCGGCAACGAAACCAGCGAAACCTGGTTCAACGCGGCTATCGCGATGAACAAGCCGTGGTCTGAAAAACTGCACGACGTGAAAGAAGACGTGCATCGCGGTCTGCAGAAGCTGCAGCAGATTGAAGAAGAGACCGGCCTGACCATTGAGCAGGTTAAAGACATCAACCGTCGTATGTCCATCGGTGAAGCGAAAGCCCGCCGTGCGAAGAAAGAGATGGTTGAAGCAAACTTACGTCTGGTTATCTCTATCGCCAAGAAATACACCAACCGCGGTCTGCAGTTCCTGGATCTGATTCAGGAAGGCAACATCGGTCTGATGAAAGCGGTAGATAAGTTTGAATACCGTCGTGGTTACAAGTTCTCCACCTATGCGACCTGGTGGATCCGTCAGGCGATTACCCGCTCTATCGCAGATCAGGCGCGCACCATCCGTATTCCGGTGCATATGATTGAGACCATCAATAAGCTCAACCGTATTTCCCGCCAGATGCTGCAGGAGATGGGCCGCGAGCCGACGCCGGAAGAGCTGGCTGAACGCATGCTGATGCCGGAAGACAAAATCCGCAAAGTGCTGAAGATCGCCAAAGAGCCAATCTCCATGGAAACACCAATCGGTGATGATGAAGATTCGCATCTGGGTGATTTCATCGAGGATACTACCCTCGAGCTGCCGCTGGACTCTGCCACCACCGAGAGCCTGCGTGCTGCCACGCACGACGTGCTGGCTGGTCTGACCGCCCGAGAAGCGAAGGTACTGCGTATGCGTTTCGGTATTGATATGAATACCGACCACACGCTGGAAGAAGTGGGTAAACAGTTCGATGTGACCCGCGAACGTATCCGTCAGATCGAAGCGAAGGCGCTGCGTAAACTGCGCCATCCGAGCCGCTCTGAAGTGTTGCGTAGCTTCCTGGACGATTAATCCAGGTAAACAGCAAAAAGCTCCCAATCGGGAGCTTTTTTTTGTTTATTCCCTCTCCCTGTGGGCTGAGGGATCCCCATAAAATAATACCTGCACGGAGGACCCCCTCTCCCTTGAGGGAGAGGGTTGGGGTGAGGGGGAACATATTGCTGTAGAGGTAATTCCGTTCACTTTATGTTCCTTGCTACTCTGTAACAACATGACCCATGAACGTGCCAGGGTGGCTCAATCGCCACCACCCTGGCGACCCGGGCTCCCGGCGGTAAATCGCCGCTTCGCGGTACCTTCGGCTTATTCCTTCCGGCTTATCGGGGACGGGCGGAGGTAACGTCCCTGTAAAGCCGCCCTCTCGGCGCATCCATGCGCCTCGCCCCGGCCTGCAGGAAACGCCTCAGCGATTTACAGCCGGACCAGGGCGTCGCTGTAAGTCATTAATTTTCCTGAAACAACATTCGTCGCTTTCGGTAATAAAATTACTGGGGAACCCTCAGCCCTGTGAGAGAGGGCCAGGACGAGGCATCAGGCTGCAGAGCCCCCTAAAGCCCCCGCACCACCAGTGCCTCGTCGAGCTCCCTGTAAGCTTCCACCAGTTTATCCAGCGTTGCCCTGTTAAGTCCGCTCGGGTTTGGCAGCACCCATACCTGCGTCACGCCGATGGTGATGGCCTGTTTCCCCCATTTCACCCCGCGCTGGCTGAACGCCTGCTCATAGGCCTGTTTGCCCAGAATCGCCAACGCGGCAGGCTGGTAGTCTTCGATCTTCTTAATCAGTTCCCGCCCGCCAGTGCGCAGTTCATGCAGGTTGACTTCGCTCGCCTGCACAGTTGGTCGCTCCACCAGCATGGTGATCCCGCAGCGCGTATCCAGCAGATGCTGCTCCTCTTCAGGCTTGAGTAACCGGTCGGTAAACCCGGCCTGGTAGATCACTTTCCAGAAGCGGTTCCCCGGATGAGCAAAGTGAAAACCGGTATGCGCCGAGGATTTACCGGGGTTGATCCCGCAGAAGACCACCCGTAGTCCCGGGGCCAGAATATCGTTGATCATGTTTACTCCCGATTGATACATCATCATGGAAGTATAAAGGATTGATTATGCGTTGTTTATAAAAACAGCAGGCGGGTGTGAATGGCTGGATTGCTGCGGGGAGTTACATTATAATCCACCGCCACGGCCCCTTAGCTCAGTGGTTAGAGCAGGCGACTCATAATCGCTTGGTCGCTGGTTCAAGTCCAGCAGGGGCCACCAAATTTTAGCTTTAGTATCATATAATTAAGCCACTCACATGAGTGGCTTTTTTATTGGCTCAATTTGCAGTGGCGATGAAATGGCGGTATCGCTGAGTTGTTACAGGGATAAAAAAAACCGCACGAGGCGGTTTTTTTGACTGATGCGGCTATCGCTAACTGCGGTTCACCGAGGGCGCCCGGGCACGCTCTGGCATGCCAGGGGCTGCAATCAGGCGCTCAACCGACTCCATGGTGACAAACGTACAGCTGCAATCAACGTTGGTACACTGGTGATAACGCTCTTTGGTATTTTCACTCAAATAGCGACTGGTTCGCGCATGTGCCGAGTGCTTACATTTAGGACAATGAAACATACCGCCTCCGTTTAATTCACTTTTTGTGAATTAATAATACCCAAAAAGAGTAAAATTAAAAGCATACTACTCGCTTTCGATGGAAAATTTTTCGTCGGCAATGTCAGGTTCAAGATTCACCTCCGTCGTAAAGCCTCTTCCGTCAAGGGTGTGTACGACCCGGCTGACGATCCACGCTTGCTCGTCAATCGCCCGCTTAAAGCCTTTTACCTGAAGGGGGGTTTCGGGAAAAAGGTCAGCTTTCCCCAGCGCCAGCTGGATTGAAAATTTCACCACCCCGCGCTGTAAAGCGCGCCATTTGGCTTCAGCCGCTCTGAGTGCCTGCGCTTCGGAGGCAAAAATAGTGGTCAACTCAAAGACGTTATCGGCGGCACCAACCAATGTCTCCTGCGGCGTTTGCTCCGTGCTGCCGGATACGGCTGCGGCATCCGGATGAGGTAACGCACCTGTCGCTGCCGCCTGAGGCAGACGATTGATGCTGACCTTGGGGTGTTGTTGTTTAGGATCGCTCGTTTGCAGCCATTTGGCCGTCACGCCGGAATACGCTTCGCGATCGGCGATGGAAAAGCTGTGTTTATCGCCATCGGCGCGTTCAATCACTTTCAACGGAACCGGTTTGCCGCTGGCCGTCACGGCGCCGCCCGCTTTCATGAAAAGCACCTTCCCTTCCTTAACGGCCACAAACGCGCCATTGCGTTCAGCCAGGCGGGAGAGAAACGCGGCATCGGACTCCTGAGTCTGGTCGATATGCGCAATGGCTATGGATGAAAATTCCGCCGCCACGCTGGCGCTAAGCTGGTTGCGCTGCGCGATGGTATCAACAATTTCGCCGAGGGTGGTGTCATGCCATGACTGCTCGCGACGAACGTTGAGCTTGCCACGAAAATCGGCGCTGCGCCCACGAATGGTTAACCGGTCCGGCGCCCCCCGAAATTCAATATCATCGACCGTGAAATTCCCCTTCGGCTCCAGAGGGGTGCCCTGCCAGCCCAGCCATAGAGTAATAAACGCGCCGCGAGCCGGCAGGTCTAACAGACCGTCGGAATCATCCAGCTCAATGTCCACCTGATCGGCTTCCAGGCCTCGGTTGTCAGTCATGGTCAAGCGGATAAGGCGATGGCTAAAATTTTGCGTAATATCACGGCCATTAAGCTTGAGCATAAAATCGGGGGCGATTTTCCCCCCCGCCCGGACATTCATTTCCGTGATCATCCCAGCAGCCCTCCGATTTCGGTACGCGCGCTGGTCACCAGCTCTTCAGCCTGTGTTCTCAGGTCGCCAAACATCGCCATCAGCGATTCATCAACCCGCTTCAGAGAAAGCGTAAAATCAATTTTACGCGCCGTACCATCGCTGTAAAAATCCGTATGGGTGTGCGTGACCTTATCAATCACAAACATGCCATGGATAATGCCCGTCCCGTCAATCAGCGGCCAGGCCCGCCCCTCATTCGCCATCAGTTCGATGGCTTTGAGGGACAATCGCCCTCCGGTAATTTCAGGATAAAGCGTTCCGGAGAGCGTATGGGATGTATCGCCCTCACCCAGATACTGCCAGGCTTTGGGCTTCCCGATGCGATCGTTAGAGGCCCAGCGGTAATCCTTTGAAAACTGCATTGACTGATACGGCAAGGTTCGTCGCTCAAAGACAAACAGCCCCAGCACCATTAACATTTTCTCTCTCCTTACTCATACATAAAGCGCGATCGCTGGTTCGCCGCTCTCTGATTCTCTCTGCTGTCCAGGGCATCCTGAATTTGCCGGCTGAGGTCCGCTCCGGAGGTCATGTCACCCTGCAGCGTGAAGTGATATTCGCTCCTGCTCTGATCGACATAAGAGCGTCCGCCAGTGGCCAGCGCTGGCTGATACTTCAGATAGCCACCATAGGTCGATGTCGGCGGAATATACGCACTGCCCGGCGCAGAGGAAGCCGCCCCTGCGTTAGCCGCAGCGGGCTCGATGTTATCCGACTCTGTTTTGATAAGACCGAGTTTATCCAGTAGCCAGGTCGCCTTGCTGCTCAGAGTGTTGAACAGATTAAGCGGTGCCATCAACGCCTCCCCGAGCATCTGACCGAACATCACCCCCGCGTTTTTGCAACTGTCGAGCGTTTCCTGAGTCGCTTTGATTGGCGTAATCAGGCCAGTAAACCACTGCCAGATCCCGCCCAGCTTCTCTGAGATGAAACCAAACGCCTGCAGAAGTGGAGAAAACAGCTCGCCCAGTGGAGCAAAGGCCACAGAAAGCCCTTCCATCACCCCGGTAAAGAAGGCGCTGACAGGTTCCCAGTATTTAAAAATCAGTAATGCACCCGCCGCAATCGCCGCACCAATGGCAATGATGGGCCAGCTGAGTGCACCCAGGATCGCCATGATGCTACCGCCGACCACGCTGAAGGCGGTGCCTAACATCCCGGCGGCGGTAATGACCAGGTTCAGGCCGGTCACCATCGGCGCAACGACCGTGCCCAGCCCGCCCACTATGCCGGCAAACGCCTGCGCGCCGACGATAACCCCGACCAGGCCTTGCGTCAGTGCGGGGTTGGCATTCACCCACAGAGAGAGCGTACTGATCCACCCGGTCGCGGTGGTGGTCAGGGTACGCAGGGCGCCATCCGCCTTATCAAATACATCCATCTTCAGGCCGTTCCACACCGCCTGAAGCTTGCCTAGATCACCGGCAAGGTTATCGGACTGAACGGCAGCTACCCGCGCGGTACTGCCCTTTGCCCCCTGGAGCTGCTGACGTTTCTCAGACAGCGTTCCATTACCCGCGGCGGAGACCAGTACCGCAGCGCCTTGCGCGTTTTCCTGACCGAAAATGGTCTTCAGGTACGCCATCTGCTGCGCGGTACCGAGTTGGCTCTTTTCAAAGGATGCGGAGAGGGCTTTGAGGATCTGCTCCGCAGGCAGCAGATTGCCTTGTCCATCATGGGTCTGTACGTTCAGTTCACCCAGCGCGGCAGAACCCTGACCGTTCTGCATCTGCAGATGGCTCAGCACAGCGCCGACCCCGGCGCCAGCCGTGCTCCCTTTCATCCCCTTTTCCATCAAAATGCCAAGCAGCGCGGTCGTCTCTTCAAGGCTCACGCCAGCGCCGCTGGCAATTGGCGCGACAGAGGCCACGGCAGCACCCAGCTCGGTAAGGCTGGTGTGAGAGGAGGTAAATCCGTGGGTCAGCACGTCTGCGACACGCCCAGCATCGGTATTGGCCAGGTTGAATGCGGTCTGTGCATTGCTGATGATGTCGGCGGCGTTTGCGGCATCGACATTTCCCGCAAGGCTGAGATTGACCGCAGGAAGCGTGGCTGCAAGCACACCCTCGGCGTCATATCCTGAACGAACCAGCTCGGTCTGCGCCCGGGTGACCGCCTCCGTTGAGGTTCCCGTACCGGCACTGACGTCCCGCGCCTGCTGGCGAATAGCCTCAAGCCTTGCATCTCCCTTCTCCAGACCAAGACTGGCCTGAATAGCAGACATCTGCTTTTCAGCACTGATACCCGGCGCCATAAACCGGGACGTCTGGTCAACGCCCGCCTTCGCCATGCTCACGCCCGCGCTGGCAAACTGATGGATGCGCGTGGCAACACGTTTGCCGGATTCGTAGCGACGCTGAACGGCATTGAGCCGCTCCTGCTGCTGATTAACCCGGGCGAGTACCTCTCGTTGTCCGTTGAGCTGCTGCGTTTTTTCGCCGATGCTCTTTCTTAAACGACGTTCATCTGCTGCCAGGGTCCGTGTGTTAATCCCCGCCTGCGCAAGTTCGCCGCGCTGGCGCTGGACAGACTGGCGCAGAGTGTTGTACTCAAGCTTCAGGGCGGCGGCAGACTGGCGGGCTGCCGTCAGCGCATCGTTCTGCTCCCGGGTGGGGTTTTGCGTGTTTTTCAGTTCACGCGCCAGTGCCGCCGTCTGTTGTTTCGCCATGGCAAGCGCCTGCCCCGTCATGGTGAGCTGACTGCTTGTTTTTCTGAATCCATCGACGCGGGCCGCCTGCTCATCGAGCGCGCGCAGCGCCGCCTGCGATTCACCGATCTCTCCCTCAAGAGAGAGACTGGCATTCTGAATAGCTTTAAGCGGTCGGCTTGCCCTGGCGACTGCATCCAGCAGCGCCTGAAGTCTGACATTATTACTCATGGTGGTTTCCGCTTCGCTGCAGCGCCTTTTCGCGCCATATGAGGAGTTCGGTCACGCTCAGGGGGTACAGCTCTGACGGCGGCCAGTGAAAAATCACCGCGATATCCGCCATCAGATCGTCGACCGACAGGTTTTCAGGAAATTTCAGCGAGCCGAAGTCGGTGACAAAAAACCGACCACCTTACCGGCAAAAGAGAGCAGGTCGGAGGCATCCAGACGTGCAATCTCATGTTCGGTCAACGCCGGAGAGGTCATTCGCGGCAGCACCTTAATCAGGGCATCCACGTCGGATTGCGCCAGCGACGCCAGCGATACGCCACGCAGGGTGCCCGCATTGGGTTTTGCGACGGTCACTTTTTCGATTTTTTGCTCGCCGCGCAGAACGGGGCTATCAAGCGTGACGGTGTGTGGGTTTTCGCTTTCGTTGATAACAGTCTCGTTGATATTTTCCATTTCGTTACTCTCAAAAGGGTAAGTAACCGGCCAGCAGCGGCGGCCGGTTAAGGGTTACAGGCCGATGGCCTTACGGTGTTCCGCCAGACGATCGACGCCGTCGACTTTCAGCACCATATTGATGATGTCAATCTCGATAACCTCTTTGCCATCGATAGTGAGCTGGTAGTAAGCGCACTCGGTGGACATCTTGGTGGTGCCGCTTTCGCCCTGCTTGTTCTCGCCGCCGTCAAACTCTTTGTGACGGCCACGCATCACGATCTCCACCGCAGAGATTTCACCGGTATCGTCACGCTGGAAGGAACCGGTAAAACGCAGCGGCACGCTGTCCGCGCCTGGCGAGGCATACTGCGCCCACAGTGCAACGTCCGGCAGACCACCAATGGTCCACTCCAGCGCCAGGGCATCATCGTCCAGGCCGAGGTCGACAGAGACCGAACCCGGCATACCGCCGCCGCGATACTTCTCCAGCTTGCGGGTGAGCTTCGGTAAGGTGACAGACTCAACAACGCCCATATAGCTCAGGCCATCGTTGAACATATTCAGATATTTAAGTTTGCGTGGTAACGCCATGCTGCAGCTCCTTAGCTGTTAACCGAATCTGACAGGTCTGCCAGATAGGTATCGGTGATGCGCTGGCGCAGGGTCAGATTCTCCAGCGGCGGAACAGGGGTGTAGTCGTAATCGATATACAGTTTCCCCGCTTTGAGGGTCGACACGTCATTCGATTCCGGGTCATACCAGCAGGAGCCGTCAACGATGTAGCCGTTGGTTTTCAACTCACGGAATTTGGCATTGATACCGGAAATGATGTCGCGAATAAGCGTTGGGGTAATGGGTTTATCCATCGCCCATGCGTGCGCTTCCGCCATGGTGTCGGCCAGTACCTGCGCGGTACGGGTGTAGTTTTCAAACAGGAATAACGGATCGTCAGAGCAGGTACGGTTGCCCCAGAATTTGAAACCGTCATTGCGAATCAGCGTAGTCACGCCCGCCTGGTTAAGCAGGTTGGCATCGGTGGCCTGTTCCTGCAGGTCCCAGGAGACAGAGGCGCTCACCCCGGTGACGCCGTTAACACCGACGTTGGACAGGGTTTTATGCCAGCCGGTAGTCTGATCAATCTTGGCGCGCAGACCAAGTGCGCGTGCGGTCGCCCAGGCCGTTTTGGTGGCGTTCGTCGTGGTATCCCACGCCAGGAAATCCGGGTGAATAACCATCAGCTCACGCTGGCTGAAGTTTTTGCGATAGTTGATCGCCTCAGGAATGGTTTTACAGCCCCATGCGCTGACATAGCCAAACGCACGCAGGCTCTGGCACGTCGCTGCCAGCGCGGTCGCCACTTCCTGCGAATCCAGCCCCGGTACGCCGAGAATGCGTGGTTTAACGCCGGTCACCGTTTTCGCGGTGAGAAGTGCCTTCAGGCCGGTGTATTTGCCGTTTTCGTCGGTGGTACCGATGATGTTAGAAATGGTTTCTTTCTGTGCGGCTTCCGGGTCGTCCGGGTTATCGACACCTTCGGCCACGCGAACAACAACGACAACCGGTTTACACTGATCGGCAATCGCCTGAAGGGAAGCGGACAGCGTGCCTGTTTTCCCGGCTTTCGCAATCGCGGATTGTACATTGGTAATGAGCACAGGCTCGTTAAGAGGGAATGTCTGTTCGTCAGCATCGCTGGCCGTACAGACCATACCGATGATTGCCGTCGAGACGGTGGAAATGGTGCGTGTGCCATCGTTGATTTCGATGACTTCCACGCCGTGGTGATAGTCGCCCATCCGTTTAACTCCGTGGTTTAGTGGTGAGGGTATTTTCTGTGGAGCGCGCGATGGATGCGACGTATTGGGGTTGGGGAAAGGATTACACAACAAACGAAAAGCCCTCCGGGAGGAGGGCTTGGGGTCAGGCCGGGCGTTCTGGCCATTGAATATCTGGCGCTTTGCTGAGATCCAGTCTGTTTAACATTACGCGGTAACGCTTCCAGAGCGAGAGCACAGCCCTTTCATCTTCAGTGGCAATATCGAGTTCATCAGCATCCTGCAATGGTGCAATTGCATTTGATGCTTCGTTCAGCCGATTTTGTCTTTCCAACTTCGCAACTGCATAATGATCTACCGGTGCAAGAGTGATTTTCTCACCATCAAAAAGCCATTCGCCATTAATACTGAATTTTTCCGGAATTGCTTCTTTTTCAATTTCAGCTATCGACATATTAACAGGCCAGAGTGCCGAAATGTCATAATCTGCTGAGCGAATAATCCCGTCGGAGGAGTAAACAATTTTTAGTTTGTCCTTATTAAATTCCTTTTGTGCATCATACCAGTCATGACCGCTCTCATCTTTCAAGAATGAAACGCCCAGTGATAATAGTTCCGCCACCTCATAACTCTCATCAGGAACATAGGAAGTTAAGTTTTTTAAAATGAACATAATATCTCTCTAAGCTGAGGTTGCTGTATACCAGACACCGTTAATCATATATTGCATAGCTCGATAATAGATATTCAGGTTAACAGTGTAGTTACCAGTACCATAAACACCTGTCAGCACAATTCCGTTTCCGTAGTTCAGATTGCTGTTACCTATCGGCCCTGAGTTAGTCACACTTCCGAGCCGTGTCTGGGTGACAAATTTTGCATTCGCTTCAGTTTTAGCTATGTAACCCGCATCTGTTTGCGCCTTTGTGTAATAGCGAGCATCGAAACTTGAGTAATCGGAAAGTGTCAAACGGCCCATTGTTACGTAGCCGTTGGCGAGGTTTACTACAAACGGACGAAGCGAGTTAAAACTGCCGGTCGAATCACCGCTGTTTGTAAGCATCAAATAAAGGTTGCCGCCATCGTTACGCCAGAAAGTGCCATAATTGCCGTAAGCGATACGTAAGCCGTTTGCGCTTTTCGAAACAATCTCCCCGGATGCGATAATCCCGCTCCCGAAGCCTGCACTGCCATTAAACTGAAACGTAATTGAACCGTCTGTATTTCGCTGCGAATAATAGTGATACCCAGCATCATCCCCTAACTCAACGACTGTCGGACGACCAGAAGCCCCCCACAGACGTAAATTTGCATTTTTATCTGATGTGCCTGAGGAAAAAAGACCTATTTTTTTACTGCTTCCTGAATAAATTGCACCAGATTGCGATGTGATATTTCCACGGAAACGCCCCCCCGTAGAGGTGTTAATTACAAATTCTTCTTGCGCATCGGTATTTCCCGTTGCCAAACGATACTCCCCTCCTTGAGTAGTTTCATGCCAAATAGTATCGCCAGAGCCACCTCGAAATTTTCTAAGAAAGTTTTTAACTCCTGTAGTGCCTGTCGCCAGTGCCGTGTAATTATATACCCCTTGCTGAACAGAATCTTGGATAAGTGTACCTGACATTATGTCGCCTGATTTTGCGACAGCACCAATGTCATCCGGCCCTGGCTTATTTGCAGCGTCATATTGCTTAGCCCATCCCGACCACACCCCAGCATATAACGTGCGAATGTATGAGCGGGAATTATTATAAATACGGTAAATCTGTGTAATACCTGCATGCTTATAAACTTCAAGCGAGCCAGCATTGGCCTCGGGATAATTTTTATCTGTCTGTGCCTGCGCGTTTGCTGGCTGGTAGTACAGCCCCGGTGTCGTGTAGGCATTCAAATCGGCGGCATTACCAATACCAAAAGCCTGACCATTAAAAATATCCTGCGCGCTGATATTAAAATCCTCAGTCAACGCATGACCATTAATCTTGCGTCCTGACGGCACGCGCCCGTTGGCATTATCATTCGCGGCCTTAACTGCTCTCGACGTTGCGGCAAGTGTCTCAGATGTACTGTCAATCGCACTGCTGAGCTGGACAAGCCCCTTGCACGCCGTAGTGGCATCCACCGCGGTGTACTTGGCGTTTGCCAGATCGTACGCAGTCTTCACCGCCTTCGGCGTTGCCGCCAGCACCTCAGACACACTGTCAGTGGCGCTACTCAGTTGAACAATCCCCTTACGCGCCGTGGTTGCATCCGCTGCGGTATACTTCCCGTTCGCCAGGTCGTACGCCGCCTTCACCGCTTTCGGCGTTGCGGCAAGCACCTCAGACGTGCTGTCGGTGGCACTGCTTAACTGGGTAAAGCCCTTTGCGGTCAGCGTGGCGTCCGGATGGCGGCGCGACTGCTCATGCTCCGTCAGCTTCCCGTCGACGTATTCCTGCGTGGCCATTACCGTGGAGGTGTCAATCGTCAACTCGACGGAGGAAATATCGCTCACCATGATAACCATGCGAAGCGTCTGCGCGCGTCCTGACCCCTCCTCCAGCGCGGGCTTATAGCTTTCAGCCATATTCCCGACGGCAATCAGCGTCCCGGTATCGTCATAAAGGCCCATCTCACGCATCCAGAAACCGCCCACTTCTGGCGGGATCAGCAGCTCCGCCACAACGTAGTTTTTGTTCTTCTTGTCCTGGCTGATTTTGTTCAGCGCGTGGCGCCAGACTTCATTCACCAGCTTTGTCTGGCTGGCATCCGGAACGGGCAACGCACCGCCGCCGTCGCCGACCGCCATTGCGGTGAAGTTCACTTTCTTCCCGTTGGGGACGGTTGCTGCAGCCAGTTTTTCTGCACCGGCTTTGGTGATAACCGTTTTAAATTTCACTGTCATTGTGCTCTCACTTATCCGGGGTAAACCGTAATGATGTCGCCGTCATAGCTCAGGGCACCGGTAAAGAGATAACCCGGGATGTCCTGGATGATATTCAGGCCGATAAGGTGGCGGCTGGCAGGCTTCGCATCAGCGATAAGCCTTTCCATCTCGTAATACATTTCCTCGGTGATACCGGTGTCTAATACGCCGATATCAAGGCGGAAGGTGCCGGGCGGATCGTTGGTTTGCCACCACTCGGTGACGTTAATCAGATAACCAAGCGGCTCCACGACGCGGCGCACGGCGCCGATGGTTCCCTTGTGGGCATGGATAAACCACGCCGCGCGGATCACGTCCCGTTTGGTGGCCTCCGGCCAGTTCTCGTCCCAGCGATCGACCGAAAATGCCCATGCCAGCCACGGCAGCAAATTCGCCGGGCAGGTATCCGCGCTCCAGAGATGGCGCAGCGGTACCGGCGTTTTTTCTATCTCCGCACAGGCGCGCGCGGCCGCCACCTCAAGAGACGACGATCCAACCGGTAAAAGACGGGTATCACTCATCGCTTCCCCCCACGGTTACGCTGTACTGGCTGCACCATGAGGCCTGAGTTTCATCGAGCACGATATCGGCTGCCGGAGCGGTCAGTTCCACGCGCTGCACTCCTTCAACGTGAAGAGCGGCGTAAATGGCAGACTTGCGAATATCGCGTCCCAGCCGATGCTGCGCCGTGATATAGGCCTGCAGCCGGGCTCTGGCCGCGTTGAGCACCGGTTCGCTTTCCGGGCCAGGGAAGAGGAACAGCGAGGCCGCAATGGTGTAGTCGACAATTTTGGCCGACTGGACGGTCACGCGATCGGCGACTGGCCTGACGTCCTCATCGTTCAGCGCATTGCGAACGAGGGTAAGCAGCTCTTCAGACGCCACGCCGTTATTCTCCCGGGAGAGCACGGAAACCGTGACGTTCGCGGGCTGAGGGCTTATCACGGAAATATCCGCCACCCGACCATCCGCGCTGCGACCATGGAACTGATAAGCGCCAGTCGAACCGGCCACGCTCAGCCCTTCCGGTGCCTGCTGGATACGCAGACGAAAGTCGGTATCAGACTCCATCACAGCCGGCGTGGGCGGAAAGGTCGTGTCGTCGGCAGGCGTAATCACCAGACGCTGAAGGTTAGCGTTTGCCCCAATCTGGTCGAGATCGCTGCCAGCGGCGTAGGCCAGCATGACCGCTCGCGCGGCCTCGTTGACGCGCTGACGCCAGATAACTTCCCGATACGCGTCTTCCTGCAGCAGCTTCACAATCGGCTCTGACTCCAGGGTCAGCGTGCGTGCGATAGCCTCTTGCTCCGCCTCAGGAAAGAGTGAGACAAAGGTGGCCTTTCGTTCTGCCAGCAGCGTTTCATAATCCACCTCCTCCACGACATCAGGCGCGGCGAGCTGGCTCAGATCAACAATAGCCATAGCGTTTAACTCAGTGAAATAGTGAGAGAAAAGGAGCGATCGGAAGCCGGTCGCGTGCCGGTGATATCGACGTACAGCGTCCCGTCACTCTCCGACCGTTCGAAAGCAATCGCCGTCAGGCTGATCCGCGGTTCCCATTTCTGGATCGCGGAATAACATGCGGCCATAATCTGCAGGCGCAGCGCCGGACTCTGGGGCCTGTCGATCATCGCCGCCAGCAAGGAGCCGTACTCCCGGCGCATAACACGTGAGCCAACTGGCGTAACCAGAATGTCGCGCACGCTTTGCCTGATGTGTTCCGCCTCTGTAATGCTGAGCCCGGTCTGACTGTTCATTCCCGTGTAGCGCACCGTCATTGCGTCCCCTTAGTCCAGCTTCCGCCGCTTTGCACACTGCCGTGGGCATGGTTGTCCACCTGCACCCCATTGGAGGTGAATTTACCGCCGGCGTGTTCGATATTTCCGGCCATCACCCCGCCCTTCTGCACCTCAAGAGAGGCGGTAATCAACTTGTTGGTACACACCACTTCAGGCGTATCCAGCGTGATACGGCTCTCAGCTTTCACCTGTACCACCGGAACGGTCGCGGTCAGCGATTCCGATGCGGTGATGGTTGCCGTTTTGATGCCAGTCGCCGTCAGCGCACCGTTGCCGGGCTCGTATTCGATAACCGCCCCATCAGGAAACGAGACGTGGAGCGCGTCAGGCGACTCAGACGGCGCCGGATGGTCGTCAGAGAAAATGCCTGGCAACACGAAGGCGGTATCCAGCTCACCGCCGATAGCCAGCAGCAAGACCTGTTCACCCTCGGACGGCGCCCACCAGACGCGCGAGCGGCCTGCGCGGCAGGTCAGCCAGTTCAGCCAGGTGGTTTTCATCCCCCCGGACTGGACGCGGCAGAGCCCTCGTTTGAGGTCGACATCGGTCACAACACCGAGACGAATAAGATTGCGGATCGCGCGAGCGATGCCGTGCATGGAAGTTAGCGTATTCATAAGAAGAGAATGCCGCTCAGGGCGATCGGCAGCAACGAGGCGGGGTTTTATGCGGGATGAAACAACAAGCAGGGGTGCCGTCTGGCCAGCCGACAGGGCTGCGGACTGGCCATGAGCACGGGAACGTCAGGCCTCCCACCGGCTGACCAGTTCACCGTTGACGTATAACTCCATCGGACGCGTGACGGGCTCTGGCAGCGGCGGCTCCGGAGAATAGGTGGCAAGCAAGGTTCCTTCATTCTCGGACACCAGAATCCGCTCGGTTAACTGCAGGCTGAAGCTGATATCTGAGGTTTCATCGTCATTTAAGACAACCTGAAAGAGATATCCCTTTTTTCGTCCCTCATCGAGGGTAAAAATATCCGGCTGGTTTTCCCGAAGCCAGGCCAGCACCGGGACGAAAATCCCCTCGCTGTCACCGGAAAAACCGCTGACGTTCGCCTTCAGTTCATATTGTTTTTCGAACGAGAGCGAGGCCGCCAGACGCGCATCGATGTTACCGCTCCCGACGGACATCTGTAAGCGCTCCGGGTTTGCGCGCAGTTGTGGTACAGCGTCAATTAATGCCTGACGCAGGCTTTTGAGTTTGTGCATCGAGTTTATCCTGACAGTCTTTAATGGTTTCAACCTGCAAGGCGCAGGCGATAAGGGCGTGCTCAAGCCTGCGAATATCGGCACTCAGATCGCCGTTTGTGACAGGCTCACTTGCCGGCATCGGGCAGGTGCTCACCTTTGGGCAAGCGTTGTAAACAATGTGCGGCGGAGGCGCAGGCGGCGCGGGTGTGCAACCTGCGGACAACATCAGGCAGCTGAGCGTGATACCAGCGGCGTAGTGCTTCATTTTCATTCATCAATCTCCCGATAGCCGCTTCGCGCCTTGCCATCTCCTCAGCGGTAACGGCAAGCGCATCGCGGAGCCTGACCTGCGCGTTTTCATTTTCGCTGGCCATCCGTTGCGACACGGCCAGCTGATGGTTCAGCGCGTGAATCGTGTTTTTTTGTTCAGTGGCGATCTGGTTGGCTTTGGCAAAGCCGCGGGACAGGTTCAGATTGTCATGACGAAACCACAGGGTAATGGCCATCAGCACAGCCAGCATCAGCAGGAGCGTTCTCATCTTCCCCCCTGCATACACCAGGCCTTTTCACGGGCCCGACGGTTTTCCAGCCCGGCGTTCTTCTTCCCGTTGACATACACCCAGCGGGTCAGCTGATCGCAGGCCTGCGGCCACTGTTTGTGATGAATAAACGCCACCAGCGTCGAACGGCAGGCGGCACCGGTTCCCACGTTAAAGGCAAAACTGACCAGCGCGTCATAGACCCGGGGTGGCATCTCCACCGGCGCGCATGCGGCAAGCCGTTTCTCAACATTCAGAACGTCGGCGATCAGGTTCGCCGCCGCGTCACGCTCGGTGATCGCCTGCGTCGGTACAACGCCTGCCGTATGGCCAATGCCTGACGTCCATACGCCCGCGCTACAGCGGTAGGGCGAAAGACGGCAGCCTTCGAGATCGGCAATTAACGCCAGCCCTTCAGGCGAGGTGTGCAGTAATCGAAAGTCAGGCATGAGCACCGCCAGGGCAAGGACGCTGGCGACGCTGCAACGCTTAATGATTGAGTTCACGAATACTCTTCTTATCGAGGCCCAGAGAGTTGAGATAGCGCCAGGTTTTTCGCTTAAACCAGTAATTCGTCAGCGCGGTAAAGATGGCGCAGAGGCTTCCCACGTACAGCGCCACTTTTTCAGGAGACATCGCCCCGAACCAGGCCAGCGCCACGGCCAGCCAGTAGGCAATAAACGTGGTGACTTTCTCCAGACTCAGTCCCATAGGTTCACGGATTCTTTTCTGGGTGCGCTATCAACCTCTGGCATGTCTACTGCCGTGCCATGGGGTAAGACAACGCCCCACTCAGCAAGGCCAGGATTGGCTTTCAAAACGGGTTCGACTACGCCTGCCGTGCGCCCGTAATAACGCGCACAGATGGCATCAAGCGTATCTCCCTGCATTGCATAGATCTTCATCAGACACTCCAACATCCGGATTTCCAGGTACTGTAGAGTTTCCAGAGCCAGCGCCCTTTCCGCTACCGCAGGCGGATGGACAATCGCGGGCACAACAGGCTGTCCGCGTACGACAGAACGCGGCTCAAATCTGAATGAAGGTTGTTGCCGGGGAAAGGGCAGACGCTAGCGCCAGCTCTCGTCTTCCCAGACTTCCCGAAGAATGTTGTCTAACGCTTCGCGCTCGGCCTCGCCGTTGATGCCCAGCAGCTCGACGCCCGTCATGGAGCCTTCTTTCACCGTCACCCGCGTTGACGGGAACAGCGGCCTTATCCTGCGGGTGAGTTCGCACTGGAAGGCTTCCACCACCGACGGACCAATGTGCTGATCTTTATCGAGGGTGATATTTACCCGCACATGGCTCTCTTTTTTGATTCGTTCCGGAACAGGCGATGCCGAGAAAACAACGGTAAACGCGTTGTTTTTGATTAAATTCCCTCTCGCTATCTCAGCAATAAGATTCAGGGCAATTTCACGATCTCTCTCCTGACATGTTCCTTCTGTCGTCAGTCGCGCAATCATCTCGACTCGTTCAATCATGACTTGCTCATTCAACTCTCTGTCCACACAACCTCCACCACGAGATACTGTATAAACATACAGTAGCACGTATTCATAAAAAGAGTGAAGCAAAAAATCAGAACCGTATGCGGTATGTGCATGATATCGATGGAGATTAGCGCATCACCGCGGCCAGCTGACGCGTTAAATGCCCGGTACGTTCAAGGATTGAACGGGTCTTTTCCTGGAATGGCGGGGGCAATTCGCGGTGGCGGTGCAGTTGAGAAAAATCGCCCGGCGTACAGTTATTGACAGAACTCCAAGAGGGCGCGGTGGCGCCCTTAAGGTCAACGGCCCGCTTCGGGACAATCTTCCACTGTTTGAGGCGGGTTAACACCGGTGACCCAGTCCCAACGGCCGCATCGTAGACCCCGCGGATACAGACGGTTTCCTCGCCGTACTGGTTATATTCTTCTTTCGATTCGTAGAGCGTACGTACCTGCAGATCGTCACGACGGACAAACGGCCCGCCCTGGGCGTTCACATACCCCGCCCAGTCTCCGGCGTCCGCCGCGTCATGCACGGCGGCAAACTCCACGCTCAGGCCATACGCCGTCTCGCGCTCGGTGAGACGGCGCAACTCCCGGTAGACCGTCACCGGCGCACCGCCAATAAACTGAAACTGACGGATGTGCCAGCGGGCCGCCCAGGCGGAAACGGCGGGAGCGGTCTCTTTCAGCAGCTCGCCATTTTCATCATCCGTTTCGCCCTCAAGCGCATAGCCATCGATATTCTTCGCGATATATTTGGCGATATAGCCGGTAGCGCTTCCCTTCTCCGGGTCAATGGCTTCGGCGTGAAAGCGGGCTTTTTTAGCCCTGTCGCGTTGTAACTCAGCGGCATCCTCTTCGCAGGCATAGTCATCCATGATGCGTCGAACGCGCCCGACATCCTCCGGTTGCATGAACAGCAGCATATGCCAGTGGGGCGTACCGTCATGATGAGGTTCAGCAACACGGATCCCGAAAATACGCATCCCCTCCCGGTGCAGTTTCGCCCGGATGCGCGCCCAGAGCCGGTTAAGGTAGTGTTGCGTGTCCGCCGGGCTGGCGCCGTTCCACTTGCCGTTACGGTAACCGGTCTGCACGGTCGCGTGATATTTAGCGGGGGCGGTTAAGGTGTAGAACTCGCCTGCATAGCCCAGCTCATGGCAGATATTTTCAAACCCGCGAATACGGGTCATCAGTTCGCAGCGGCGTATTGCGGGGTTGGCCACCGAGCCATCGTATTTTTCAATCAGGCTGATACGGTTACCCTCTTCATCTTCAAGCTCCAGCCCCTTCAGGAACTCACGCGTACGGCGCTTCTGCTCGCGCCACTCGGCGATGCACCGTTTGCTCGCATAGGCAGATTTCTTTTTGCTGACGTGACCGATGGCGATCTGCAGATGCTCCCGCCAGGCGGCCGCCATCCGACGCAGACGACCGCGCCACCAGGCCTCTGAAAACATACGGATCACCGCCGGGGCAACGTCCTCTTTGCAAAAGACGGTTTTCGACACGCGCTCCCAGTGGGGAGGGACCACATTAAACTGACGGGTAATGACACCGGCGCGTTGATACCAGGCATGCAGCGTTTGATATTCACCCATGCCGGCATCGTCCATATTTGCCAGCTCGGCGCGAATAAAGCGGGCGATGTCAGCCCCCAGCAGATCGATATCCGCACGGGACATATCCGGAAGGCGGTTGAAGCGGGCGACCATATCCACCATCCGCGAGGCGAGGTATTGCAGTTGCGGCGTGTCAAAGTGGCCATCAAAAACCGCCGCGGAGACGCTCTCGTGCACGCCAACCCGGCTGTATTGCTCAGCAACCCGCTGCAGGCGCGGTAAGACCCCTTTACAGAAGCGGATCAGAAACGCATTGGCTCGCGGCGTGCCCTGCTGCTGTTCGATGGCGTCAACCGTACGCCACACTTCGGAACGGACGCATTCAGGCTGCAGAGAGAGGGCTTTTCTGGCTTGCAGCAGCGCCGCGAACAGACGATCGCGACGCTGCAGTTGAGAGTGTGTGAGATAGGGGCTGGCAATGGCCGTCCGTGGCGCATTCCACGGATAAGCACAGGAGATAGCCAATTCACCCTCCCCGATAGTGTTTGTTTTTCAGCTCCGTCATTTCCTGGCAGGTAACGCACATGGCCACGCCGGGGACGGCAATACGGCGCGCCTCGGGGATCGGGGCGTCGCACGCTTCGCAGAGAAAACGCGATGGCGACACAGGTCGACGGCGCGCGCTGTTAATGTGGCGCTCGCGTTCTGCCAGTTCACGCTCCTGCACCAGATCGATAAAATCAGCCATCAGTGCAGCTCCTGGGATTCACGCTCGTAACGGGCCGCTTCGTGGCACAGCAGTTCAGCCACGTCTTCACCGCTCATACCGGTTTTGTAAATGTGGCTGGCCAGCGCCTCAAGGCGCTGTGAAACCGCGAGCGCACGTGCTCTTCGCTCCTCGGTCTTTGCCTGCGCCAGCAGACGTACCAGTTTTTCTCCCTCGATCGGGGACGTGCGGTTTTCGCTATTTCGCATTACTCGTTCTCCTTACATTCAGGCAATAGAATGCCCGGCGGGTTTACGCCATTACGTTTGGGTGGGGTTACATCGGCAGGGTCAGCCGTTCGGGAAATAAGCTCACGACTGCACGAAAATGGTTCATGGCGGTAATCAGCGCCCTTTTCTCGTCAGTCGTCAGTTCACCGATCTCGCACGCATGACGGGTAGCGGGTAATTTCGCCAGGAAGAAGATGGCAGCCAGCGCGCGGGTGTTCTCTGCAAAACAGGGATCGCGCTTATCACGCAGCGCTGCAAAAAACCGCGTCAGCTCTTTCTCGCTATCGCCCCAGAACCTGGCGCGCAGTTCAGCCACGTGGTTAAGTCCGGACAGACGCGCCCCAACGCTGAGCGGAACGCTTGCCTGAGCAGCTTCTATCGCCATATCGCCCCTCGCTTCGTTTCCCGCAACGTGAACTATTCACCGATAACAAGCTGGAAGCGGGAATGGCCTAACGCCTTACGTAGCTGCTCCTCTTTCCAGCGCGCGTAATAGATACGGATGGGGCCACCAGCTTTTTTGCAGCCCTTGCGGATAGTGCGCGGCTCAATGGGGACCCGGGGGTTATCGCCGGTCGTCCAGCGGTAGGCAGTGCGTTCAGAAACACCTTCCAGCGCGGCGAATTGCTGCAGCGTCACCACAGGGGCTGGCACTTTGATGATTGCGATTTCAGAAGCCATGTTGCATGATTCCCATTTTGATAATGACTGCAATCTTTAGCCTCTGTTTGCCAACGTCTGCCGCTGATTGCCCGAATTTGCAATGATACTAATACCCAATTGAGTATTAGTAAACACCCAAAGGAATATATTTTGATTTTAGATTCTCAAGTGAATAATGAAGAGTTGCTCGATAGAATCTGTCAGGTATATGGTTTTACGCAAAAAATCCAGCTTGCCCGGCACTTCAATATTGCCGCCAGCTCGCTGCAGAACCGCTACGCACGCGGCACTATCTCTTATGACTTCGCCGTGCAGTGCGCCCTGGATACGGGCGCCAGCCTGCGCTGGCTAATGACCGGGCAAGGTTCTCAGTTTGAAGGTCAGCCTGCGCCGGGCGATCCTGTATCTGTCGCGTCGTTCACTCTCAGTGATGGTCGACTGGAAGAAAATACTACTTTGAGTATCGACTCCCATTTCTTCAGTAAACAACTCACCCGCGGCATCGCCGTCCGGGCTGAGGGAAAACTTCACTTTGTTGAAAAAGACGCATCGTTAACCGACGGACTTTGGCTGGTTGAGATTGAAGGCACCACCAGCATCCGCGAGTTGACGCTCCTGCCGGGTAAAAAACTCCACGTCGCGGGCGGAAAAATCCCGTTTGAATGCGGTATCGAGGAGATAAAAACGATTGGCCGTGTTGTGGGTGTCTACAGCGAGGTTAACTGATGGCGGTCCGTAAAAATCCTGCCGGTGGCTGGCTTTGCGAGATCTACCCCAACGGGGCAAGGGGTAAGCGCATCAGAAAGAAATTCGCCACCAAAGGCGAAGCGCTGGCCTTTGAACAGTACACCGTTCAAAACCCGTGGCAGGAGGAAAAAGAGGACCGCCGCACCTTAAAAGCGCTGATTGACGCCTGGTATAGCGCTCACGGCATTACGTTGAAAGACGGTCTTAAACGCCAGTTGGCGATGCACCATGCTTTTGAGTGTATGGGCGAACCGCTCGCGAGGGATTTCGATGCGCAGATGTTTTCCCGCTACCGGGAAAAGCGGCTAAAAGGCGAATACGCCCGTTCTGCCCGGGTAAAAGAAGTTTCCCCCCGCACGCTTAACCTTGAGCTGGCCTACTTCCGGGCGGTATTCAACGAGCTGAATCGTCTGGGGGAATGGAAAGGCGAAAATCCGCTGAAAAATATGCGCCCTTTCCGCACGGAAGAGATGGAAATGGCCTGGCTGACGCAGGAGCAAATTGCCCGGTTGCTGGCCGAGTGTCGGCGTCATGACAACCCGGATCTGGAAAACGTGGTCAGGATTTGTCTCGCCACGGGCGCACGCTGGTCTGAAGCCGAAGGGCTCAAAAAAAGCCAGCTGTCGAAGTACAAAATCACCTATATCAATACCAAAGGGCGAAAAAACCGCACCGTTCCTGTCAGCAAAGCCCTGTATGACGCTCTGCCTGATAACAAAAATGGCCGTTTGTTCAGTGATTGCTATGGTGCGTTCCGCTCTGCGCTGCAGCGGACAGGTATCGAGTTACCCGCCGGGCAACTGACCCACGTTCTGCGCCATACTTTTGCCAGCCACTTTATGATGAATGGCGGGAATATCCTGGTTCTGCAGCGGGTGCTTGGGCATACGGATATTAAAATGACTATGCGTTATGCGCACTTTGCACCTGATCATTTAGAGGATGCCGTTAAGCTCAACCCACTGGCGATGAGTGGCGATAAAGTGGCGGTAGAAATGGCGAATAATGGGTAATTGATGGCAAACAGTGGCAAAGTATGTCAATGATAAATAACGCAATGTATTGATTTTCCGTTATTTCATCAGGAACTCATAATCGCTTGATCGCAGGTTTAATTGAGTAGAGGAAACATGATGAAAATAAACAATGCTGCTTTATATGAGCGATTAAAGAGATGAAACGAGCAATACTATGGTTTCTACAATCATATATTTATTACATCCCTATAGCACTTATCATTGCTGGTGCTTATATATTCGCGCGTTTCGTCCCTGACTATTTTGGTATTCTTACCCTGGCATGGATCATCATCGTGACCTATTTCTATGTTAAACATAATCGTTGGTTCTGATCTGGCTCGGGCAATCAGCATGCCACACCTGCGCAATAAAAAAGCCAACCCCGCACTCCCACGGTGTTGGCCCTGTTTTAAAGCAGTGACGGCCACAACAGGTTAAAACACGTAACGCATACCCAGCGTAAATTCGTTAGAGACAATATGCGCTTTCATCTGCTCATCTTTTAAGCCGCGCGCGTTAGTGAAATTGTTATATCCGCTTTCGATCTTGCCCATATCGATATAGCGATAACCCAAATCGACATACAGACGTTCAACCGGCGTGTAGCTTACGCCCGCTCCTAATGCGTAGGTCAGGTTGCTTTGGGTGGTCGAGGCGTATTCACGTCCGGCGTTACCCTGCCAGCCGCCCGCTTTGATCTTGCTCACGCCAAGCCCTGCGGTACCGTAAACAGAGACACCGTAGCCGAGTTCATAATCGCGGTAGACATTCAGCATCAGACGTTCTGTTTCGGTCTGCAGGTGGTTAAAGCTGTTCGCGAATGTGCTGGAGCCGCTGGTGTACTCCGTCTTTTGTTTAAAGGTGTATTCACCTTCGGTACGCCAGCCGTTACCGAACTGGTAGCCTGCGGCAATCGCCGCGCCGCCAAAATGCTCTTTCTCTTTACCGCCCACAAACTGTCCGACACCCGGACGCGCGCTGGTATCCATCTCTTTCGCACGCTGTTCAATCTGCAGGTATTTTGCCGAGCCGTAATACCCTTCTTCCGTATTTGCCGCCAGAACGGTAGCCGGGATCATCGCCACAGGCAGGGCGATTAAAATTGCTTTCATCTTCATCTACACTCCATTGAAAAACAGTCAGTGAGACGAATCATAAGCAGTCCCGAAAGGGCAAACTATTAGGATGAATACGCGTTTAACCTGGTAATTTTACGTAGGGATTTGTCCCGCTTTTCATCCTGTTTATTGTAATTTCAATCCGTTACCGGTTGGGGAAAACGCAGCAGGACGATCGCGCCATCGGTGGGTACCGATTCCAGTTCCGTCACATCCAGCGCGGTGTTTTCCGGCAAGCTCAGGCTATCGACCGTAATGCGGTTCACCCGCCATGGCGTTAAGTAACTCACCAGCAGCTCGCCTCTGGCATTGGTTGTGGAGCCAAACTGGTTATAGAAGCCAATTCCCGGCGAGTCCGGCACGTCCACCAGCGCAGCGGTGCTACCGAGCTGTTGACCCAGCGTCACGCCGTCAGCATGCACCAGAATGCTGCCGCTGGTGTCGGCATGATAATCGCGGCGCGTTCCCCCGCGTACCATACTGAGGTTCAGCTCGCCCGCGTTGTACTGATAGCCCAGATTCGCAGAGAGCTCATCATTGCGGTGTACGGTATGCGTCGCCTGCAGATCGTAACGCAGACTGTAATCACTTAACGCTGAACCATACACATTCACCCCATGGCTATCTTCCCCCCGGCTGGCGAGCTCGGTGATATAGCCGACATTACTCGTCGCCCCCCAAAGGGATAAAGGCACGCTGATGTTGATACCCACGGTGGTTTCATCCGGATTTTTACCGTAGCGCTCGTATACGCCGTACACGCTTACATCCACGTTGTGTAAGGTTGTATTCAGGCTCAGTGTCGCACCCGTGTTGCCCGCGTCAGGTTCACGTGACTTCAACCCGTGCCAGGACAGGCTCAGGCTGGAATCCTCGCCAAGATTCTGGTTGAGCTCCAGCTGTCCACGCAGCGCCCGCCGGGTGACGTCATCGTCCCAGCCGTACCTCAGCAATTCCGCCCGCGTAATTTTTTCTTCCAGCGACCGGTAATGCTCACCACGTGGATACCACTGGAGCTGGGCGGTGAGGCTGGTTTCGGTCGTGAAGAACGCTTTGGCATAGCGCAGACGCCACACCTTGCCCCGTAGCGTCTCCGCCTCTTGCGTATAGCGAGCCGCGCTGACATCGCCGGAAAACGCCCCCCACAGCCCCAGGTTACCGCCAAAACCCGCGACCTGGCTGAAATAGTGCTCCCCTTGCTGCAGCCCGGCAAACACGGTGACCTGCGGTGCAATCCCCCACGAGACCGTACTCTGCCAGAAGCGATCCTTGTCCCTGTCGATACCGTGAAAAGGCTTATACCGACCGGCGGCCAGTTCGTAGCTAAAGAGTCCCTGATGCACCAGATTGGGCATACTGGAATAGGGCAGCAGGCGGGTACGCTCTGTACCATCGCTCTCCTGAATCGTCATTTCCAGGTTGCCGTTTGGGTCCGGCGGATAAAAATCGCGAATGGTAAACGGCCCGGGCGGGACATGAATACGGTAAACACGTACCCCGTTCTGATGAATGGTGACTTCCGCCTCTGTGCGGGCATAGCCGTTGATCCAGGGCGAATAGGGTCGCCAGCTATCCGGGTACATCGCCTCGTCACTGGCGAGTGATGCACCGCGAAACGCCAGGCTGTCGAACATATTTGAAGAGGTATTGCCGTCGCCCAGGGTCACACGCGAACGCAGCGGCGTGATGCTGCGCCAGAGCGACATCGCATTGGTGTACGAACCGTGTTGCCCCTCTTTTTCACGCCAGAAGGTGTTTTGATAACGCAAACGCCAGGGACCCACATTAAGGCCATTGTCCAGGCTCAGCGTGGCGTCAGTACCGGAATGCTCCCAGTCGTACTGCGCCTGGCTGTTATCCGCATCCAGACGATAGTTAATAAACAGTGCGTTGATGCCATCATCCCAGCGACTGGTACTGACGCCGTTCTGCTGTGGGCTAATGGCGTCTGGCGGGAAGAGAAGCGTCAGCAGTTGCGCTTGTGGGCGGTACCAGTATTTGAGGTTGAACTGCTCCGCAGACTGCGGCGTCAGGCAACCTTTGGCATCCCAGACCAGACGTGAAAGCACCGCGTCACGCACGCCCCACTCCTCCATCAAAGGCTGACTAAGGCAAGGTCCCGAGGCAGACACCTCAAACGAAATCGCCCCTTTGTAGAGGTTATTAAGGATCACCCACGTCTTTTGGGTGGCCGCGCGGCTCTCTGCCATGGCGAAAAGCAGCACAAAAAAGAGAAGATGGAGTCGCATCATGATGGCAGGCAGCGCAAAAAGGTGAGGAGGCTCACGCCCCCTCACCTGTTTTACAAAAAAGCGTTATTTCTGCAGGGAGGCGAGCGCAGCGCGAGCACGGCTCAGCTCTTGCTGAATGCTGCTCAGATCGCTCTGTTTTTCAGCCAGTTTGCGCTGGTATTTCGCCACTTTCTTGCTGTCGCCTTTGGCTTTCGCTTCACGCAGATCTGCCTGAACCTCGGCAATATCTTCACGCTTCTCGGCCAGTTTCTTCTCCAGCTTCTTCACCTCTTTTTGCGCGTCAGCCTGTACGCTTGCCGGGGTGCAGTGCGCTTTCACTTCGGCCAGCGCTTTTTTCAGGCCGTTGACTTTGTAGGTATTACCGTACTGCTGGGCGATACGGATCTCTTTTTCCAGTGCCGCGGCTTTCGCAGAGCAGCTTTCTGCCGCCTGGGCGGTGGTGAACATACCAACAGATGCGATAACGGCCAGTGCGGATACGAGTTTTTTCATCGGGATATCTCCTTTATATGTGAACTTCCCCGACTAAAAGCGTACCCCGATGGAGGGGAAGCTTACGCTGTACGCCCGTCCTCATTCTGCTGTAGGACGGTCTCGCCCGGTTGTAGTCCCGTCTCGCGCCAGCGCTGTAATACGCTCCTCAATACCAGAATGTCCTCCTCAAGCTGACGGATGCCGCCGCTGTCGGCAGCCTGTTCCTGCTCCAGACAGCGCGCTTCCAGCGCCGGCATACCGAGCAGTTGAATGCCGCCCCGCAGACGGTGCAGCGCGTCCTTCAAGGGTATACCGGGGTCCTTCCGCCACAGCGCGATATCACGCAGCGTCTCCTCCAGCACGCTTATCTGCAGATCCAGAAACGTTGCCAGATGCTCACCGTCCAGCAGTGCTGGGGGTAGCGTGATGGAACAAGGTAACGCATCCGGTGATTTTTCGGATGGAGCAAGAGGGGCGAGCAGATTTTCCAGCGCAACCAGCGTGACCGGCTTGAAGATACAGTCGCGCATGCCCGCTTCCCGCGCCTCATCCCGCACGGATTCACGCGCGTCCGCCGTCATGCCAAACACCGTGACATCCGGGTAACGTTCATTGACGATGCGCGACAGGGCATAGCCGCTCATTTCGGGCATGTTGCAGTCGGTGATCACCACGTCCGGCTGTCGGGTTGCCAGGCGCTCGATCAGCATTTTCGGGCTGTCGTACTGGGTGACCGCATGCCCCAGCCACTCAAGCTGCTGGGTAAGCAGCATCCGTCCGACCGGATTATCGTCTACCACCATAATGGTCAACGCAGCCCGTTCGCCGGAAGGGACAGCATGCCCGACCTCTTTCTCTGGCAGGGCGGCCATAACGGGCAGCCTGAGCGTCACCGTGACCGTCGTCCCCTCACCTTGCACGCTATTCAGCGTGAGATCCCCTTCCATCATGTCCGCGAGCTGGCGACAGATATAGAGCCCCAGCCCGCTGCCCTGCGCCCGGGTACGGCTCTCACCCTGACTAAAAGGCTGGAACAGACGCTGTTGCGTCGCGATATCAATCCCCTCGCCGGTGTCTGCTATTGCCAGCTCCAGCAGCATAAACTCGCCGTCCTGCCATTGCGGCTGCGCCCGCAGCATAAACTCGACGTCCTGCCATTGCGGCTGCGCGCGCAGCATCACCTGACCGTGGTCGGTGAATTTAATGGCGTTGCCCAGCAGGTTGGTGACGATCTGGCGAAAACGCATCACATCGATCAATACGTCCCCCTTCAGGGCGGTATCCATTTCCAGCAGCAGCTTCAATGATTTCTGCGCCGCCAGCCCCTCAAACTGCGACACCGTTCCTTCAATCAGGTTTCGAAGCGAGGCGCGCTCCGGGCGGAGCACCAGACGGCCGGACGCAATACGCTCCACATCCAGGATATTCCCGATAAGCAGCAACAGCGACTGCGCCGCGTCCCAGGCGACCCGTATCGACTGCGGGTTTTGCGGGGCATGGTCAGGACGTTTCATCACCAGTTCCAGCATGCCGATAATGGCGCTGACGGGCGTGCGAATTTCATGGCTCATGGTCGCCAGAAAAGCGCTTTTTCCCCGACGGGCTCGCTCTGCGCGATGTTTCGCCGTACGCAGCGTCTGAATAAGCTTACGGATGCGCGCCTGCTGGATGCGCCGCCGACGGTAAATCCACCCTGCCACCAGCGCCAGCAAGACCAAACCGGCGGCGGTGAACGTCACCAACCACGTTATCGACAGCGCCGACGTCGACACCGAGGCAAGCGCATTGCCCGTGTTGCTGCCGCGCGTCAGGGCGTGGAGATCTTCCGGCGGGATGTTGATCAGCGCTTTATTCAGAATGGTGATCAGCGGCCAGGCCTGCCGCGATGCGCCAAAGGCAAAGCGCAACGGTTCGGCATCGATGCTGGCGAGAATTTTTAGTGAGGCAAATTCTTTGCGGGTGAGCTGGGCGTTGGCAATGATCAGCGGCACCACCATCATGTCGTTTTTATCCTTCACCACGCTGTTAAAACCCTGCCACCAGGTATCGACCTTCGCCGTCTGCCCACTGTTTTGTCGGCCAAGCCAGCCATCAGGCGCTTCACCGCGCAGGCTCACCACACGGGGCTGAAGTGCCTCCTTGCCCGGCAGCGCGCGTCCAACCATAACCCAGGAGTTATACAGCCAGGTTCGGGTAGTGAGGAGATCCGCCTGCCAGATCCCCTCCTGCGTGACACCTGCAATCAGCTCGGCCTCACCGCGGTTTATGGCCCTGAAGGCGGCGGCCTGGCTGGGATAACGGCGGATTTCAAAGGTAAACCCGGTACGCAGGCGGAGCGCGGTGAGCAGGTCCGCCAGGATGCCGCGCAGCTGCCCGCGCTCGTTGAAAAAGGCAATGGGGGCGTTATCCTGCGCCACCGCGACGCGGATCCGGGAATGTTCTTTGATCCATTTATGTTCGAGCGAGGTGTAACGCGGTGGCTCTTCGCTCAGGGAGAGCGGGATCCCCCCGCTCCAGCGACGGTGGATCTCCACGCCCGCGTTCTCCGGCAGCGCCATCAGCATCTTGTTGAGGATCGCGATCCAGACCGCCATCTTTGGCATCGCAGCGAACGAGAATCCCGACGCCTCGAACGTGTCCGCCACCGGACGAATACTGAGATTGCTTAAATTTGACTGACTCGCCAGATAGCGCGCGGTGATCGCATCGCTGAAGAACAGATCGATTTTGCGAAACGCCAGCGCCTCCAGCGCATGCCGCGTGGAGGAGAAATTCACAATGACAGCCCCCGGATAACGGGCCAGCACGTCGCTGCTGCTGTAGACAGGCGAAACGGCGATCCGTTTCACCGGCTCATCGGGCGAGGCATCGGTATTCACCACTTCAACCGGGATGTTGTCGCTGTAGGGCACACTCAGCATCAGCCCCTGTTTTTGCTGGCTACCCCCTGCCTGAGGCATAAAATCCGCCTTGCCTGCCCGCAATGCTGACAAGGCATCGTCATAGGTGGGATAACGCACCACCTCGATCTCCAGGCCGAGGTTTTCCGCCACCAGCCCGGTGAAATCCGCATTGATACCACCGTAATCGTTCAACCCGGTGGTGATGTCGTAAGGGGGCATCATCGGCTCCCAGACCGCCAGACGGATTTTGCGGTGTTCGCGCACCCAGCGCCATTCGCTACCGCTGAGTCCCGGCTCGATCACCTTTTCATGGCTACGCGCCAGCAGGCGAAGGGATTCCCCCGGTTGCGCGGCGCACACGGTAAAGGCAATACAAAAAAACAGGATAAAGGTAACGGCTCTCACGTCTATGGCTCTGAAGTGTCAATAAGATCGAAAAGTTGTTCAAAATGCGCAAAGCCGCTTTTTTTCATCATTCGCGCCTTATAGGTGCTGATGGTTTTGTTGCTGAGCGCCAGCCGGTCGGCAATCTCCTTGTTGCTTTTGCCCTGCTTCAGATAGTTCAGCACCGCGATTTCACGATCGGAGAAACTCGCCAGCAGCGCCCGGGTATCATGTTGTATTTCAGTAGTCTCGACGATTTTCGTGAATGTCTCTTCCGGGAAACAGTGATAGCCGTCCAGCAGCAGTTGGCAAACCGGCTCGACGCGCTCCAGCGCCAGGCTTTTATTGATAAACCCGCTCGCCCCGGCCTTCAGCGTACGCAGTGCGTAGATCCCCGCAGGCTGGTTGGTATAAACCAGCACCCTAAGCGCAGGGAAGTGGTGCTTGATGCGCGGGAGAAGATCCAGCCCGTCAGCGTTTTTGAGTTCCAGATCGAGGATCAGCAGCGACGGCTGTTCCCGATGCAACAGCGCCAGCAGGTTCTCGCCGGAGGATGTCGTCACGGTAAAATCCGGATTCTTTTCCAGCAGCACCTTGAGCGCAAAGCAGATTGCCGGATGGTCATCCACAAGCAGTATTTTTGTCATTGGTGTTTATTCTTTCCTGAGGCATTAACGGCTCCATTACACGCTGTACACCATAGCCTACCACGTGTTGAATCAGGACAAGGTTTGTCTGGTTTGAGAATAATTCAGAAAAAATACGGAATACGCGAACACATCCTACTTTTCATTAGGCATAATGATTTATACAAATGGGTTGGGAATTTTAATGCCAGATATTACAGGAGGGTTTTAATGCAACAAAACGCTAAACCTGTCCTGTGATGAAAAAGGATCTGCAAACCTCAGTCACAAATTCGAAATCACTTATCAGGTCATGTGAGTGCCTCAGGAAAACAGGCGGAACAGAACTTTCTTTCCTTTCATAACAAGCAGTCTGGATGCTTTGTATGTTTGTTTTATCATCCTTACCCTCAATTAATGAGAGCAGGAAATGCATACCATCCGAATGGATGCTGAGCGTTTTTTGATTATCAACATCTACAATATTAACGCTTCCCGTATTCGTCCTGAGCTGATGAAGCGCATCGTAAACATCTGACCATAAGGGGAAGTCCTTTTTACTTAAACCTGTATTTGCGCAAAACAGGGAAAGCTTCATTTTCATCGTTTGTCCTTTAACAATGTTGTTTGCTACGTATTTTAACATGGAAGATGAACAATCCAGAGCAGGATAAAGTGATGTCGCTGGCAAATTACACATTTTAGGAATTTTATGGTAAACCGGGCATAGAGGGGCGGGGTAATCAGAATGACAACTGCTAACAAGCCCCGCAACGTGTAATGAGAGTAAATGTAACAATTGATATAGAATTTCCAGCACGGAGGTAGGGATCATTCAATGATATTGTTCAAAAATATTTTCCGAAGCTACTTCGCCATTCCCATAATTATTTTTATCAAAAGCGAATTTTCATACAGATAACATCCCGGTTTTAAAACCGGGACTGTTTTTATACAAATGCTATTTCTTCAGCAAGCGCGGGAGTTGATTATTTAATTCCAGGATACACGCATCCATATATTTTTGGGTTTCAATCGTCACCTTCTTATAATTATCACGTTCCCATTCTGACAGATTCGCTTCCACAGGAACGGGGGAACATTCAGCTACAGTATACGCGGAAAACATATTCCCACCCTCAGGTTTTTTATAGAAAAGCACCTTATATTTCAACTAATAAACGAGAGTGGTTGCTGTAGCATCTTTAAAAATCAATGCCCAGGTAGCATGGCCAATATTGAGTTGTTCTTTATAAACATAACCGCTGGATTGGGAGTCCATCCACTTACTGATACTTTTCTTTGCACCTTGAGCGAGGTAGGTATCAGTAGGATTTTTGATCGACTCGATGATTTCCCCTTTATAATTTTCTTTATCAAAACTGCTGGGTTTTATATTTCCGGTTAACACAGACAAAACGGCCAACCCTTTTCCTACAGCGTTATGAGTCGGAGTAACTACGCGTAGTGAATTATCTGCGATACGATTATTGTTAAGATCTGCCTGTGCTGACACAGCCATAATCTCAATTGAACTACCATTGGAAGAGGTTACTGTTTCAGGCTTTATTTTGCTGGCACAACCCGTTAGCGCTACAACGAATAGTAAAGTAGTTACTGTGAATGTTGTTACTTTCATTTTCTTTCCTTGAGATAAAATAATGAAGGAGAATATCCTTCTGCTTGCTGACGCTTACCGCTCTTTCGTACTTAGTTCAGGCCTAATTCGGCGTTTACCGCTTCCTGAAATATCCACGGCCGTTAAGGTCGACAATCTGTCAGTGATCCAGCGCAGATACGGGAACTTCGAGTAAAGCCTGACAGAACGCTCTCGGCCCGATGGCCGGGAGCTCGACTATTTAAGGCTGATAATCTTCATATTCCCAGAAGCTGAATCGACTTAATTTGATGGCTGCTTTTGACCAATCGCTATCATTGCAGGCAATGACCTTTTTCTCTACGTAAGAAAGGATCTCATCATAATCATATTCTTCGACAATGATCATTCCTTTACCAGACAAAACCTTATTTGATGCTAGCTCGTTTTGAAGCCAAATTGGAGTACATACCAACATATCAAAAGCTTCAGCACCGTCTTGATCATTAGGTCCGATCATTGCTCTGACCCAACAACCAAAGTTGACAGGCTCGGTTGGCCAGTAATTTATTAAACTATCTTCCAGTTCCAGCGATCTCATCCCTTTCAATTCAATATTCATTTAGTTATATCCAGATGTCCATTGCTAATAGATCTTCCCGTTGGCGTCAGTTTTTGTTCAAAATTGGCCTGAACACCCGTCGTGGCATGGGGACTATTTGGTTTAGATGAAGGTGGGCGGTAAATTCTCGATCCATCAGAACTTACCTATGCAGCACCATCGCTAGATATTAGACACCCCAACTCTATCGGAACCAACGACCGATTCGCGGTTTTGCACCCCAATATCCACTTTTAGCCAACATTGTTAAAGACCCTATAGCATCACTGGGCAAATTATATGTAAGAAGATTGACTAGCCTAACCTGAAATACTTGCCCTCTTAATTCCTGCTAGAAATTAATGGTTCCATTAGTTTACCGATCCAAGTTTTACATTGTCCGCTGCGCAAGTTCCATGCCATAGCTTGTTTATTTTTATATTTAGTATAAATCTCATCTAAATTATCTTCGCTAGAAATTTTTAATTCTTGTGGAATTTCAACTACTCCTTGATAATCAATGCCAACATAACGCTTTCCAGCTTCAGGAATGAATGCTGTTCTCCTTAATATTTGCCTTCCGCTTGAATTATCCAGTACGTAGAGCGACCAATATTTATTAGCTTGAATACGACTTTCCATAAAATGATGTAATCCTCCATCCATGAAGTTATTGCTGATATATATCATATCAGCCTCTTCAAAACAGTCACCATTTTTCTCAAAACGTTGTAAAAAAACTAATCCCCGATGACGTTCATTAACTTGTGTATATATTATTGCTGAATCGACACCAGTATAGGGCTGGTAACGTTTTGTACCAACAGGCCCGGGTGTGCAGGCAGTAATTATAAATATCAAAGCAACAACAAAGTGAATCTTAATACATCCCATCCTTATTAACCTCAACTCCTTCATCTTAATCACCACATATTTAACATTTAAATATAGCGGATTCTTTTTTCAAATAAAACTCCCAGTTACACATTAATCTTTCAATGTTTTCCTCGTAAGTATGAATAGATGGATCATATCCATCAGAAGGCGGCATATATTTAATGAATGATTCCATTTCGACTGGATAGCCAAAATCCGAATAGACATTCTCAACTTCTCCCAATGGTTCTGAAAAGCTTCTTCTGTTATCCCAAAGCCAACCAAGAGTTATAAACAACCATTTCCGCTTAATTATTGATTCATCCTCCCCCTCTACTTTTGAACAAATTACATTCAAACAAGACATTATATCCTCTTTTTGTTCCGGTGAAAGAAATGATAAGTTAAGCTCAGCATCAGCGTAATTCCCCGCCAGCACTTTTTTTTCTGCTTCTTTTACAGGAACATATGCTTTTATAAGATTATGCTCATAAGCCCATTTAATATCACACCAAGATAACTTGACTTTACCTTCAATAAACTCAAATGGTATTGGATATATACTCATCTCATTTTACCTTCGATTGCTTTTGATTAGGAACACCAGTGATACTACCACCCTCGATAAATCTTTGGTGCGTTATATGTCCTTTATCATCATAAATATATTCGAATATTCCTTTCTTATCATTAAATGAGCCTTCAGCTTGAAGCAATTTTCTTTCTATACCATCACCACCTTTGATAGTGAAAACCTCGCCATCCATCAACTGTTCACGGCTGAGGTAACTGGCACCTCTATGAGTAGGATCTGGTTTTAACCCACTGCCAACTCGGTCTGCGTTAAGAATTTTGTCAACAACTGAAGCTTTTAATGCTGTTTCTAAAGATGTTGCATTCGGCAATTTCTTACCCGGCAACATAATACCTGCCAGTAACCCGCCAGTGGCTTCAAGCGCCGCCTGATTTCCTCCCGCCGCCTGTTTAACCGTATCCGCAACAGTTGACCAGGTTTCACCTTGCATCAGAGCGCTAACACTGCCCGCCACCGCCTGATTCTTCCCGGCCAGGTCGCTCATGGCTTTACTGCAATAACTGTCACCAACAGCACACGACGCCAGCGCCATTGCCGCATCAGCAGCATAGTCCGCTGAACCCAAAGCCGCATCGCCGGTATCAGCAAGAGCATTGATTATGCCGTTTGCGATGGAGGAGGCTGTACCTTCACCCATCTTTTCCCTGACCTGATTTTTCAGGGATTCAGCAGCATGCTTAGCCGCTTCACGGGCCTTATCTCCAGCCAGCGAGTTATTCTCAGCCGCATTCTTCCCTGCCTGCCCCCCCGGTCACCGCCGAACCCGTACTGTCTCCAGCAAGCCCGCCAGCCATCCCGGCTGATATCGTTGCCAGCGCACTGGTCAGCATGGAACAAGGAATACTAGTGATCGAGCCGGTTGGCTGACAGATAAAAGGATCCCGGCCCGGTGGCCGGGATCCTTTTTAAGCGATCATATTGTCTAAAATACGGCCTATTTCATTAAGTAATGTACAGACTTCTTCTTTAGAAGCCCCTATTCTGGTTCCAAACTCAGGAACAGAGATACCATTACAAATCTCATTCAAAGCTGAATTCAGGATTAATAGCTCATTCTCACCAATAGTTAATTGAGCTTGTTTACCTGCAACAGATATTACGTCCATTCATCACCTCAAATTATCAAAGTATGCCCTACCGTTTACCGGTCTAAAAGCCGTTCCGCCATCAGATGCTTTTGGATTACGAATTACAACAGTACCTGTAGATTGATCCCAATAAGCCGAACGACCATTACTCAACTCTTTGGTAGATGTAGGATTCTTAATAACATTTTCAATGTGTTGTGCAAACTGAGGCCTTGTTCTTATACCCAAGCCAGTAAACTCCCCTTGCTGAAGGACATGTTTCTCAAAAGCATGCCCTCCCGCAATTTCTTTACCGACTAATTCAGAATTTAAATTCTTCCCATTCGTTGAACTATGGGCTTCATTGTTCCGCGCATTCTCCTCATCCTGCGGCTCCCAGCCTCCCGGCGAGCCAGAACCCGCACCGCCCAGTTCTGCCTTCTCGCCATCCGTCAGATCTTTGCCAATATTCGGATTCGAAGCACTCCCGGAACCGTACTTATTCTGCAACGAATTTAGATACTTACTGGTGATCTCATCATTGCCCATCATTTCCAGGGTAACAAGATGATCCAGTTCATCAGCGGTCAGTTTGTCGGCAAGTGTTTTCGCCACGGCGCCAGTAATACCGGCTTTGACCCCGATTTCCAACAACTGCTCTGCGACCTTCGTCCGGCAGGGTGCAGCAACCGCGCAACCTCTGGCAACCAGTGCCAGCGAGTTATTCTCCGCCGCATTCTTCCCGCCCTGCGCACCCGCAGTCGCAGAACCCGTACTGTCTCCAGCAAGCCCGCCAGCCATCCCGGCTGATATCGTTGCCAGCGCACTGACCGTCTGCTTCTGCTCTTCACTCAGCGTCGATAAATCTTTGACGTCAGGGTACAGCATACCCGCTATCGCCTTCGCCGCAAGCTCACCGGTCGCCGCTCCGGCCGCACCCGCTGCTGCACTGTTTCCCTGAAGCGCCGCAACCGCACCGCCCAGGATGGCACGCGCTACCACCGCTGCAGCTGTTCTTTCCTGTCGTCTGCTGCGTTCTGGCCGCGCCGCCCAGCACTATGTCTTTCGCTGCGACAATTTCCGGGAGCGCTGAACGATACCGGCGATCTGCCCGAGTACAAGCGGGGTAACGGGCATTTTGAGTAAAGGCTGATAGAACGATCCCGGCTCGGTGGCCGGGATCTTCTTATGCAGATAAGTTGTTTTTTGCTTGCTCAATCAAAAAGTTAAATTCATCAAGCTCAAAACTCCAGCTTCTGGCATTTGGACAATTAAAAATCTCTATACACATTCCTGCATCTGGTTCATTGGATATTTCTGCTACCTGATCTGTATCTAAGTAGATTTCGTAAACCACATTTTCCCGATCTGGTAAGCTCGCTATTTGAGCATGAAGTCTATTTTTCATTTTGGTGGTTCCAAAAAGCCTATAAGTTTTCCTTGAGCGTCATAACGCAGCCCTTGCCCGTTGGACGAGAATATATCCGTTACTTGACCATAGCGACCAGTGTTGCTTTGAATAACGGTTTTATTGGGATCATTCAAAATACTATCTACTATTTTTTGTCCCTGTTCGTTTATTGCTGTTGGATTCCCCTTCGCTGAAGGGAAAGCACTTCCAGGACGACTTCCATGCTTTTGAAGCGCTCTTCCGGCCAGAGTTAGATCACCTTTTTTAGAGGCTGGATCTGTATATCTTGCTCCCTCTGATAGCTCATCAACTGACCATTTACCAATCTTGTCAGTACTATTTGATGGCGCATTATCTCGTCCATTCTCCTCATCCTGAGGCTCCCAGCCGCCCGGCGTGCCCGACCCCGCTCCGCCCAGTTCTGCTTTCTCACCATCCGTCAGATCCTTGCCGATATTCGGATTCGAAGCACTCCCGGAACCGTACTTATCCTGCAACGAATTGAGATACTTACTGGTGATCTCATCATTGCCCATCATTTCCAGGGTAACAAGATGATCCAGTTCATCAGCGGTCAGTTTGTCGGCAAGTGTTTTCGCCACGGCTCCAGTAATACCAGCTTTAACTCCAATTTCCAGCAACTGCTCTGCCACCTTCGTCCGGCACGGCGCTGCAACAGCGCAGCCTCTGGCAACCAGTGCCAGCGAGTTATTCTCCGCCGACGATTTTCCAGCCTGTGCTCCCGCAGCCGCCGACGTTGTACTGTCACCCGCAAGCCCGCCAGCCATCCCCGATGCTATCGTCGCCAGTGCGCTGATCGTCTGCTTCTGCGACTCATCCAGCTCACCTGCGGTCTTGCCCGGATACAGCGACGCCATTATCGCCTTCGCCGCAAGCTCACCGGTCGCCGCTCCGGCCGCACCCGCTGCTGCACTGTTTCCCTGCAGCGCCGCAACCGCACCGCCCAGGATGGCATGCGCAATGGTTTTCGCTGCCGTATTGTTATCGATCCCCATGCCGTGACCAATACGATACGCCAGCTCCGGCGCGGATGCCCCCGCCAGTGCTGCCTTCAGGTCGCTACCCGCCAGCCCCTGAAGCGCGGCCGTCGCCGCCTGGATACCCCGCTGCAGGTCGCTACCCGTCCCGTATTTCGCCGTCGTGGTCTTATATGCATCGGTCCCTCGCAGGGCATCCTGATAGGCCTTTTTCAGGGCGTCGCTGGCATCCGCGTCCGGCTCGGTCACGCCCTCTTTCGCCAGCGCATCCCGTGCGGCCTTCAGCCCTTCTGTCTCTCCATAAGTGTTCGCAATATCCACCACCTGCGAGCCAATCTCACCAATCAACTGCACTTCCTGCAGGCGCTGCTGCTCCTTCTCCTTGTCAAATATCGGGCTGATGCTGCCGTTCGCATGTTCCGCATCGCGGCTCAGGTCCACCACATCCTGCTTCTGGTTCTCCTTATCGCGGATGATGAGCGTCCCTTCGCTCACCGCCGCCTGTGTTGTCCCTTCCGCGTGACCGCTGTTACCGCCTCCGGCCAGCAGAGCGTTCGCCATATTCCCGGCAAACTGCTTGCCGATGCTGCCGCCCGAACTGATACCCGCGCCCTGATGCTCCGTCTTAAAATCCGCCTGGTTGTGGATATCGCTAAAGCCCAGCGTGCCCGTATCTAGACGGTTTTTATCCGCCGTCGCCGTGGAGGCAATCACCCCGCCGTCGAGCTGCGTATGGTTGCCCACCGTCACGTCAAACCCGCCGTTGCCTGCAAACAGCCCGCTCTGCTCCTGCACCGAGTCGTAGTCGCTGGTCATTTTGTCGCGGCTGACATTGATGCTGCCGGAGAAACCGCCTGCACCAAAGGTGTAACCCGCACCGCCGCTGACGCTGTTCTGCTTGCTGTTGTAGTGATCGCTGTCCTGGGTGCTGGCAATCGTCAGGTCGCGCCCGATATCCGCCACCACGGTTTCGCCGCTCACCTGCGCCCCGGCGATCGTCGCGTCGCGCCCGGTGTTGATGGTCACGCGGTTACCCGCATCCACCGTGGTCTCGTTCTGCCAGACACCGTTGCCCTTCTCGTGCCCCTTGCTGCTGTTTGCGTTCGCCGAGATGCTGATGCCCGCCCCACCGGAACCGACACCCACTCCAACACCCAGGCTGCCACCGCTGCTGCTGTTTTTACCCGTTGTCTGCTGCGTGTCCTGCGAGGCAATCAGGTTGACGTCCCGTGCTGCATCAAGCGTCACGTCCTTTCCGGCCTTAATCTGGCTTCCCGCCACGGTGATGTCGCTTCCGGTGGCTTTTATCGTGACGTTATTGCCTGCACTCAGGGAGCTGCCCGTGGTCGTTTCGCTCTCCATGTGCGATGAGGATTTGGACGACTGTGACCCAATCGACGCGCTGACGCCGATGGTGTTGTTATTGCGTTTGTCAGAGTCGCCCTTCACCTGATCCAGCGCCACGGCCTGTCCGGCCTGTACGCCTGACAGCGCCGCCTGCGTACCCTGCAGTGCCGCCAGACGTGAGTCGCTGCTCTGCTTCGCGCTCTGGGCCGTGGTGACCGCGTTATTCACCGCACTCCCCGCCGCCCCGGACAGCGCTACCGTCAGTCCGCTGCTCTTCTGCTCAAATTTCTCATCGCGGGTGCGTTTGTCATGCCCCGGCTCAATCACCACGCTGTCACCGGTCAGGCTGATATCCTTCTGTGCGATGATATCTGCCCCGCCGATATGCGCCTGTTTGCCCGCTGCAATGCTGACGTTGCCGCCCGTTGAGCCGACGGTGCTGAAGCTCTCGCTCTGGGTGGTGCCCTGCTCTCGAAGGTCGTGGGTGGACTTGCTGCTGCCGATGGTGAAGCCAATGCCGCCCGTGCCCATCAGGCCGGACTTTTTGGTCTCCTTAAAGCGCCAGGCCGTGTCGGTGTTGGTCGCCGCCACGATGTCCACATTGTTGCCCGCGGAAAGGGCCACATCGCCGTCGCCAGCGACCGCAGAACCTAACACCCGCAGGTTGTTACCCGCCGACACCGTTACATTGTCGCCGCTCAGCAGCGAGCCTTTCTCCCGTGTCGCGCTGTCTTCCTCGATGGTGTGGGTGGTCTTTTTGCTCAGGAAGCCGCTACTGGTTTTAGTTTGTTCCCGATAGCGGTAATCGCTCTCCGTCGCCGTCGTCAGATTTACGTCGCGGCCTGCCGCCACGCCAATATCGCCCTGCGCTGTCACGTCAGTTGCCTGCGCGGTTACGTCGCGCCCTGCGAGGATCACCGTATTCCCCCCGCTGGCAATCTCCGTACCCTGCTGACGTACAGATTCGTCAATGGCTGTTTTTTTCTTCGCCTGGCTGCTGGAGCGTTCCATCGACGCTTCCGCCAGCAGGTTCACATCCCGACCGGCCTGAATGCCCACATTGCCTTCCGCCGCTATCGCTGCCGCACGGGCATTCACGTCGTTACCCGCCTGCAGGGTGAGGTCACCGCCCGCGCTCAGGGTGCTGCCCTGATGCGTGACGGACGCCGTCTCCGTGGTCGCGCGGTTGCGCCCGGCGCGTCCTTCGCTGGTCGCGATCTCGTTGGCGGTGATGTTGATATCATTCCCCGCCGCCATACCCAGGCGGCCACCCGCCGAGACGTTTGCGCCGGTCACGTTGATATCCTGTCCGGCGCGCATCGTCAGCCCGTCGGTGGCGGTGATGGAGGCCGTCTTGCCGACTTCGGTGCCACTGAAATGCACATTTCCCGCATCGACATTCCACTGCTGTGCGCGGGTGATGTTGTTAATGCTGCCCGCGACGCTCTCCAGCCCTACCGTTTTGCCGCTGATGGTGGATCCGATGTTATTGATATCCCCCAGCGCGCTCAGGTTCAGCCCGCCGCCTGCGCTCAGCAGTCCGGCGTTGAGGTTGCTCAGGCTGTTGCTGCTGTCGATTGAGAGCCCATTCTGCGCCGCAATGGTACTGCCGCTGTTAATGACGTTCCCGCCCGCCAGCTGGACGTTATTGCCGCTAATCACGCTGCCGCTGTGAACGGTGACATCCTTCGGCGACAGGTAGACTTTCGGGATCATCACCGTCTGACCGTTGATGGTCGCTGACTCCCACCAGAGCATGCTTTTATCGAGCGCGGCAACCTGCTCAGCCGTAAGCGCCACGCCAAATTTCAGCCCCAGCGTTTTTTGTTGCTCTGCGGCGCTGTTCATCAGGTAGCGCATCTGATCGAGATCGGAACCGATGCCGTTGATATAGCGGCTACCGGTCTGGTTCAGAATCGCGTTGCTGACGTAACGGGTATCAAACGCCGCGTCGCCGAGGAAGCGGTAGTCGCGATCCGGGTTCAGGCCGAGCCTGTCCAGGAAATAGGACGAGCCAAGGAACTGGTTCCGATCGGTGTACGCGCTGTTGGTTTCACGCGGTGTGGCACCGGGTGTTATGCCAAGCAGGTCATACAGTCCATTAAACAGGCTGTCGTCCATGTTGCCGAGGTCATCAAGCTTCGGGTTCACCGTAATCAGATACGGACTATCGGGATCAGTGGAGGGGACAAAATAGCCGTTGTTGCCGGACGGCAGCGGATAGTTACCGCTGCTGCCGTTTTGGTCGGAGAGTGATGAACCGCCGGAGATATCTTTCAGGGCATCGGAAATATTCCCCAGTTGTTCAGACAGACGAATGTCTGCACTGCCACCTTGAGCCAGTAATTCACTGTTAAGACCCTTACCAATGGCTTCAGGCGTGAGTGTATTCAGCGTTGGGGTTTTAATCGTATTACTGAACTCACCCGCATTTGCAGTGACGTTAGTATTGCTGATATCACTCGTAAAGTTTGCACTGACGTTACCGCCAGCACTGATGACTGAGCGGTATATTCCGCCATCGGCCACAAATTCGGTTGTGCGTTCACCGAGGAGATAAGGCACCCAGCCATACCAGCCGTAGTCCTCATCAAACCAGCCCCAACTTCCGTCTGCATAGTGTGTCAGAGGTTCCCATTTACTGTCGTTGCAGTCCTGATAAAACCACTCACAACGGTATTCAGCCTGAACGTAGGTTACGCGGCGTCCACCTTCGGCAGAGAGGTTATTCAGTGTTCCTCCCGTAAGAACGGCGTTACGTCCCGCAAGAATATGGCTGGCGCGGTTATCCAGCGTTCCTGCATTAACTATGATATCGCGTCCAGCTGCCATTCGGGCGGAACTGCCGGTGGCCGATACGGACACAACCGATTCACTCAGCAGGAATTGCCGGATATCTTCCCCTGTGAGGCGATAATCAACCCTGTCGCTACACTGTCCACTGCCATTTGCGCCACTGCCGACGCAACGCTCATACCTGTCAAAAACAACCTTACTGCCATCATTTTTCCAGTCTTCAAGAAGGAGGACAAAATCCGAACGTCTGCCGTTGAGGTCATAACTAAAGTAGTGTTCATCTGCAGCAGGAATGGCATCCGGGTATTCCCGTTCAGACTGGCTGACAGTCAGGCCATCGGCTTCATTGAGTAAATGGCCGGTATTAACGGTGATATCACCGCGTGTGGTCTCAATCGTACCGGAGCGGTTAATAACTTCAGCGTTTGCCTCCCCGACTGCATTCTTCTGCATCCACAGGCTGTTACCGGCCAGAATGTCGCCGTAGACGTTATGAATACGGTCGGCATATAACATCAGGTTATTGCCCGCATAAATCAGCGCCGTGTTCAGCAGCGTACCGGCGGCCGTCATCATCAGACTACCCGCTGTACCGGTGAAACCGCTGACGGTGATGTTTTCACGTGAGGTAAGCTGTACATCTCCGCCCGCCTGAAGCGAACCAGAGGCATTGAGCAACAGGCTCTGCGCGTTGAAGGTACTGCTACCGTTCCCGATGGTGAGCGTACCGTTATTCGTTAACGCGCCGCCAGCACTGAGGGCAATGGCATTGCCCTGCATTACGCCGCTGTTCGTCATGGCATTCTGCGATGAGACAGACAGCGTTTTACCTGCAGCCAGGGTGCCGGTGTTAGCGAGCGCATTCACCAGTTTCAGCGTGGCATCGCCCAGGGAAACCACATCACCACGGCCGCTGTAATTTCGCACGTCGAGCAGCAGCTTATCCCCGCTGTAGAGCTTACCGCTCACGGTATTATCGAGAACGTCACCGTTTACCGTAAGCGAAGTGGTACCTAATACCGTTCCGCTGTTGGTTACGCTCTGGTAATTTGCCTGCAAATCAGCGCCCTGGAGTGTGCCGCTGTTATCAAGCGAGCTGCCGCGCAGTTCTGCGCGTGTCGTTGCGAGGACATTTCCGCCATTCACGGCGTTCACCACATCCAGCAGCAACCTCGCCGCCTGAACCAGACCGCTGCTGCTGTTCTCCAGTTCCGGTGCGGTCAGCGTGAGTTTGCCACCGGAGAGCATTTTGCCGTCGTTCTGTACGCGGGTGGTGGCCTTCACCGAAGATTCCCCACCGCCCTGGAGCGTGCCCTGATTGTTCAGCGTGGCTGTCGATACCATCAGCGCATTCTCGCTCAGTAGCACACCGCTGGCGGTATTGTTCAGCGCACCCGAGGCATTCAGCGTCAGCGCTTCTCCCTGAAGCCGTCCGCTGTTAATGAGTTGCCCGGCGGTAACCGTGGTCGCTTTCCCCTGGATTTGCCCGGCGTTCGTTGCATTGTCCGCATCAAGCGTCAACGCGCCTGCACTGAGCAGTTTTCCTCCGGCCTGGTTATTCAGCTGCGTAAGGGCGACCGAAAGCGCATCAACGCCGGTGATCTCACCGCTGTTGTTCAGGGTACTGGCCCCCAGCGTGAGGTGTTTTGCAATCCACTGCCCGCTGTTTGCCAGCGTCAGTGCTGAGAGCGCCAGTTCTCCATTGGAGGTGATTTTGCTGCCCGTTGTCCCGGTAAGGATGCTGTCGATTTGCGCATCCAGTAAATTTTCTGCCTGGATCGCACCGCCGTTCGTAAGCGCCTGCGCATGAATAAGTACCCGTTTCCCCTGCCATTGCCCTGCGTTACGCAGATCGCCGCCCGTCACGGACAACTCGCCCGCGGTCAGTAACGATCCCGACGCGTCATTGACCAGCGTCAGTAATGGCGCCGCCATCTCCAGGCGGGCGGCCAGCGTCAGGGCGGCAATCCCGGTCAGCGTTCCGCTGTTCGTGATGTTGTCCTGATGCGCGGTGACGCGGTTCCCCTGAAGCGTACCGCTGTTGCGCAGCGTCTTTCCGTTAAGCGAAAGGTCACCGGCCGACAACATATTGCCGCTGTTAACGGTATTGACCGCATTCAGCGTGCCGTTGCCCTGGCTCATCAGTTCGCCGGTATTGCTGAGTGTTCCGGCGGTCGTCACGTCAAGTGAGCCGGTCGCAAGGGAACTTCCGCGGTTATTCCAGTCAAAGGCACGGATGCTGACATCCTGTCCCTGGAGCTGCCCTGCGGTAGTCAGCGTGGTACCTGAAAGGCCGAGTTCTCCCTCCGTCAGCGTGCGGGAGCCTGTCAGTAAATTCAGGATCCCGGCGGTCAGTGATAATGCGCTATCGCCCTGTAACAGACCGGCATTTTCCAGACGATCGGCATTCAGCGTCAGGGTGTTGCCCACCATGCTGCCCGCACTGGACACCGACTGTGCCGTGATGCGGTTGGCCCCGTGAGCCAGCAGCAGACCACCCGCGCTGTTCTTCAGCGTCTCGTAATCAATTGCCAGTGAAGCACCGCTCAGCTCGCCGCTGTTGGTCAGATTTGAACCAGAGAGAGAAAGCGCCGCGTCGCTGGTGATAATACCGGCGTTGTTCAGTTCAGAGAGGGAAAGCGACAGCGCCGCCGGGCTGTACAGCACGCCGCTGCTGCGGTTATTCAGCAGACGGGTGACCAGCGACAGCGTTTGTCCGGCGTGGATCAGACCACCGTTAATGACCTCAGGGCTGTCGATTGCAAGCGAGGAGGCCGTCAGGGTTCCACCGTTGCTGAGATGGCCGGTTTCAACCTTAAGCCCTGAGGCTGATGATTTCCCCGTGTGGTTGAGGCTGCTGTCAGCCTTCAGAGTCAGGTTGCCTTTGGCAGCCTGAGTGCCTTCAAGGTTTGCGTTTTGCACGGCCACGCCGACGCTGTTGCCCTGCGTCTGTGCCGTGGCCGTGGTGTTGAGGCTGCGGCCCTGCACGGTGACGGCGCCACCGGCACTGGTTTCACCTGCCAGCGTGGTATCGGTGTTGTTCAGCGCCACGTCCCCGTCGCTGTGGGTCACTGACTTTGCACTGGCGGTGAACGTCTCTGCTGAGGTGGTAACCCCCCGGACACCGGAAAGCGTACCGCTGTTGACGATCTGCGCCGCGTTCAGCGTCAGCGTGTCATCGCTGATAAGCGCGCCGCTGTTGTTCAGGTTACCGCTCGCGGTTACGGTGGTTTTGCCTTTCGCGCCGGTCTCACCGGAAAGCGTGGCATTGCGTGCGCGGATATCCAGCGTGGAGGCGCTCTTCAGCGTGCCAGAGCTGGTGATATCCGTTCCGGAGACGGTCAGACTGTTGCCCTGAACGGTGCCGGTATTGCTGAATTTACCGGTGTTAATCCGGGCATCCGCCACGGCGGCTAATGTGCCATTGTTCGCGAGGCTGCCCGCGCTGACGGCGAGAGAGTGTCCGGCGGCGGTGCTGCCTTTCAGTTGGCTGTGGCCAGACGTGGTAAGCGCGATGTTGCCACTGGCATTTGTTGTGCTGCGGCTCTCCTGCGTCAGCGTCTGCGCGGTGAGGGCAATCTCTGCGGCACTGAGACTTCCCTGCTGCACCAGCTCGCCACCCTTGACCGACAACTGCTGACCCGCCACAACAGAACCGTTAAGCGCCGCGTTTTTCTCAGCATTTACGGCAAGATGACGGCCCGCGCTTGCCCGGGCATCTGCACTCTGGATCAGGGTGGTCGCGGCAAGCGTAGCGTCATTTGCCGCCGTGAACGCACCGCCGTTTTGCGTCAGCGTGCCGCGGGTTGTTAACTGAAGATTGTTATCGGCGGCAACGTGAGCCTGGTCAAGCGTCAGCGCCGTCTGGCCGGAGACGGTGACGTTGCCACCCGCTTTATGGTCCCCGCGTAACGTTACGTCTGCCGCGCTGACCGTGGTGCTGCCACTGGCAAGGGTGTCTTTCAGTACCACTTTTCCCGCGCTGCTGAGCGCAATATCTCCCTGTCGCGCGTTAAGGTTGCCCAGGTTTACGCCCACCCCCGTTTCACTGGAGACCAGACGGATCCTGTTTGCGTACATGCCGCCCAGCGCGCCGGTGTCCACCGCGACCTTCGGGGCGGTACCTTCACCTTTTAACGCACTGACGCTGCCATCCGCCGCTACGCGGTTCGCCCCTGCAACGACACGTAAATCTTTCGCATGCAGTTGCGCGTTGATCTCCGTCGCACGGGAGATGATCGACACCGCATCGCTCTGCGAGCCATTCAGGCCCGCGCCCTCGATGGTGACCGCACCCTGGGTTACATCAAGAGATTGCAGCTTACCGCTGGCATCAAGCACCGGTTTACCCGTGGTGAGGGTCACATTCGGCGTGTTGATAAATCCGCAGCCGTTACAGGTGATACCGTAGGGATTCGCCACAATGACGTTCGCCGCCTTGCCGGCCACTTCGGTATAGCCCTGCAAATTCGAGCGGTTAGCGCCGGTGACTTCGTTGATGATGCCTTTGGCTTCCTGCCCGGCCTTCAGGTTGGGGTTATTCTGGATAAGCCCGCCAAGCTGAGTCTGGTTAAGCTGCCCGGTCGCGTTATTGAGGATCAGCCCCTCTTTCCCGACGTTGTAGTCGTTGTATTTGTTATGGGAAATACCGGACTGGTTCGGCGTGGCGATGTTCACCACCGGCACGCCGTTGGCCGCCTTGTCGATCTGCGTATTGCCGGACGGGGTGATGGATGCCGCCACCGCGGGTGACAGCGGCTGCGTTGCCAGCAGCACGCTCAGTAACGCGCTCAGTGCGCGCTGTGAAAAACGAACCTGATCCTGTTTCATCATCCCTGTCCCTTAGAAAGCCACTGATACGCGGTAGTAAATCGTGAGGTGATCCGGTGCCAGCCAGTCCGGATACGCCATCGGTGTGCCAACGGTAAACTGGCTAGAATAGCCGCGATGAGCCGTCGTCAGACCAAACGCGGCGCCCCACAGCGTGCCGGAGGCGTAACGGTCAAAGCCGTCCTTCTTCAGCCAGCCACCGTCAACTGCCGCCAGCAGGCCAACATCCCCCACCCACGGCAGCGTAAAGAGCGAATAATTAAGTTCATTTCGCCAGTAACCGCCGTTATCACCGGAGAGGTACTGCTCTTTGAAGCCGCGCACGGAGGCCTCTCCCCCCAGCGTCAGGCGCTCGCTGCCGTACAGCCGGTCCGGCGACCACTGGAAATAGACGCTGGTCAGCCACCACAGCTTGTCGGCAACCGGGCGCTGAAAACTGCCGTTGACGCTCCATTTGCGAAACTCGGCTCTCGGCTCATCGCCATGCTTGTCGTTATCATCTTCGGCGCCAAACCACGGCACACCCTGAGTGAAGGTCGGGTTCAGAGTCGCCACACCGGAGGCAATTTTTTGCGTGTGGTTAAGGCCCAGGGAGAAACTTGAAAGTTTGCGGCTGCTGGTAGCCAGCAGAACATCGTCGAGATAGTTATGGTTGATGCGGTGGGTGATGCCCGCCGACACACCGGTTTTGATATCGCCATTGCGGAACAGCACCCAGGAGCCATTCAGACGGTGGGTTTCAGTGTCGCCCGTCGATCGCCAGAGCCAGCCGTTATTGTCGATGGTGCTGAGGTAGTTGCTCCAGCTGTAGCTGTAGTCCAGCAAGCCGTAGCCATAAGGCACGCTGACCCCGGCGGCAAAATTCTGCGCATCATGGCTGTTCGAAAAATCGCTGCTGCGCCCGCCGCTGATAAACCACTTATCCGCCAGCCCCAGCAGGTTATTGCCGTACAGCGCGCCATTGAGTTGTCCGGTACCGGTACTCTTTTGCCCGCTGTTATCGAAACTCACTGAACCGCCGAGCGGGAATTCAGGCGAAGCCGTCAGATTAACGACAGAATAGCCCTGCCTGTCGCCGGGCAAAATTTCTATTTCAACCGGGGTCTGACGTACGCGATTGAGCTGCTCCATGCCCTGTTCGATATCGCGCAGGTTAAGAATTTTCCCTTCGAGGCCGGGGAAGGTCATGCTCAGCGTGCGGGCGGGAACCCCTTCAAGCCGGATTTGCTGGAGTTTGCCTTCCAGTACCGCGAGATGCAGTACGCCACCAGAGAGATCCTGCTCGGTTAAAAATGCGCGGCTGGTGATATACCCCCGGCTGATATACCAGTCAGAGACGGCGTTGGTCAGGGCGTTGAGACGCGCCATATCAAGACACTGGTTCACCCACGGCGCAACCAGGCGATCTTTGGCTAACGGAGAAAGAAGGGTGGTACCCGTCAGTTCGATACGCGAGATAACAAAACAGGGACCTTGCGGAGTCGCGGTACTGTCGGGCTGAACAGGACGCGGTAATACCACGCTGCGCTCCAGCTCTTCACGCTGGCGCTGGTTTTCATCCAGCAGCTGCTGCTGTTGCTGCTGAATAGTATTACGGTCGGCCGGAGACAGGGGTGTCGCCTGCGCAGCACCTGCCAGCAAGGCCATGCCAGCCAGCACCTGTAGTATCGACGTTTTCCCTGTCATCACTGCCACTCCTTGCTAAAAGTCCGTTTTCAGACTTGCCTGTCAAAAAACGCGCAACTTATGTCAAAAAGTAAACAGTGTAAATACACACATTTAATTTAAGGTCTATTTTGCTGCATTTTCAGAATTTAGCGGGTGACACTGCGTAAATCTAAAGAAATCCCCCATCGCGCCGATCATCATCCGTGTGTATTATTTCCTGTAGCGTTTCCAACAACTAACCTTAACTCAAATACTTAAGCGCCAAAGCGAAAGGCATCATGAGCACACCGATCAAACGGCTAGAAATCATTAAAAATGCCATTGAACTGGAAGATGACGACATCATTCAGAGCCAGCTGACCCGGCTGAAAAATGAAGCGTTTGACGATGAGCTACAGGCAATCGTCGTGGCGCTTGAGCAGAAAAATTACACCGCAGCCATCGCCGCGATTGCCGCCTGGCTGCAGAGCCAGCGTGCCGTTACCCCCTGGCGCGATCCGCAGGTCGCCGCGAGCAAACTGGAACTGAAAGCACTGGAAGAGCGACTGCGCGATCTGATTGACCGCCGTAACGCGCGCGTACAGCAGCTTGATGAGTTTAACGATCTCTATTTCTCCCGCCTGGGCCCGCTGATGCAGCAGATCCTCGCCCTGCGTAAAACGCTGGCCGAGCTGAACCTGCGCCGCCAGCAGGCTGAAGCGCGTCGTCGCGAGGAAGACTATCGCCGCTGTCAGCGCTACATGGCCCAGGCCGTGGAGGTGCTGGCAACACTCACCCAGCGCTGGCGCGATCTGCCTGCCGATTCCGTACAGGCAGCCGAGGCGCGTAAGCATCTGCAGCAGCAAAGTAACCTGATTGCCAACCTGCTGGCCGAGGCGCTGGAGCTGGAGAGCGGCTTAACGCGTGAGGAAGAGCCAGCGCGTCAGGCGCGTGACGAAGCCAACGAAGAGTACGAGAAATACCGCGAGCAGCATCAGGATGCCGAAGTGCGTCTGCGTAAAGGGAAGGATCTTTCACAAGAGGATCGGGACGAGCTGAAACGGCTCTGGCGGCAGGCGAGCAAGCTGTGTCACCCGGATCTGGTGGCGGACGATTTGAAAGAAGAAGCCAACGCGATGATGGTGCAGCTCAATCAGGCTAAACAGCGTGGCGACGTCAAAGCCATTCGTTCTCTGGTGGCGCGCCTGCAGCAGGGCTTCGAGCCGCTGATGGCAAGCGACAGGCTGAACGATCTGGAGCGCATCCGCAAAAAAATGGCCCAAGTTCGCGAGCAGATCGACACCTTAGTGAACGAGCTGGCGGAGCTGGAGAAAGAAGAATCCTGGCTGCTGGTGTCGTCACTCAGCAATATGGAAGCGTACTTCGCGCAGCAGGAAAAGGCGCTGAACGAGGTCCGCGCCTCGCTCGAACATCAGGTGAGCGAAGCGCAGCTCGATTCGGCAGCGTAACTATTTCGCGTGCCAGTACGCGCTGGCACGCACCAGCTGCTGATCGATAGCCTCCGTCTCAAACAGACGGCTCAGGTTTTTAACCACCTTCCCTTCCCCGGTCAGCCAGATAAAGTAATCTTCCGCCGGAACGTTCAGCGCCGCCAGATGCTCAGCCACTGCCTGCTCGTTGTGGCCTGTCACCCAGGTGATGTTGAACGCGCTCAGGTGCGCCAGATAGTCCTTGTACGATTCATCTCCGACGGTAACCACCGCGTGAATTTCCGGGCGATTCGGCAAGCTGGCGATGCCTTCCAGGCGGCGACGCAACGCCGGCATCCCGGACTCATCGCACACGTACAGCTGCCAGGCGTAATCCTCCGCGACCACCAGCGAACCGCGCGGACCACCAATCGTCAGCCTGTCGCCCGCTTTCGCCTCTACTGCCCACTGGCTGGCAACGCCGCCGTCATGCACGAAGAAATCGAGCACCAGCTCGTGCTTCGCGGCGTCATACAGCGGCGTGTAGTCGCGGGTTTGCGGACGCACGCCGTCCCCCCAGTCAATGCCGTCGTCGGTGACCACCGGCGGTACAAATGTTGTTCCCGGAGCCGGGAAAAACACTTTGGTGTGGTCGTCGAAACCGCGGGAGCTAAAGCCCTCCAGCGCCTCGCCGCCTAAAACAATGCGCTGAAAACCAGCGCTTACACGCTCAACACGGAGCACGATCAGTTCACGAAAACGCAGCTCGTTACGCACGCGTTGTGGATAGCGGGTGGTTGCCATGTTCAGTCCCTTCTCAGGTGAATACGATATATCGAAATTAATTTTAAATGATAATGATTGCTAATCAGCAAGAATGCAAGATCTTTTAGATTGCATCTGAATATATCTTAGATATAGTTTAGATATATCATTTTGAGAGAGACACTATGCGAAACGAACATGATGGCGGTGGACGTCGACCACGCTTTTTTGGTCACGGCGATCTGCGGCTGGTGATTCTGGATATTCTGACCCGCAACGCGAGCCACGGTTACGAGCTGATCAAAGAGATTGAGAACCTGACCCAGGGGAACTATACCCCGAGTCCTGGCGTGATTTACCCGACGCTGGATTATCTTCAGGATCAGGCCTTTATCACCATTACGGAAGAAGAGAATGGGCGTAAGCGTATTGCCATCAACGCGACAGGACAGCAGTGGCTGGACGAAAACCAGGAACAGCTGGAGCAGATTCAGGCGCGGATCAAAGCACGCGCGGTCGGCTTCCAGCTACGCAAAAACCCGCAGATGAAGCGGGCCCTGGAAAACTTCAAAGCGGTGTTGGATTTGAAGGTGAATCAGGGAGCGCTCAGCGACGCGCAGCTTAAGCAGATCGTTGGCGTGATCGACCGCGCGGCGCTGGAGATCTCCCAGCTGGATTAAGCCGGTGCGTGCGCGCTCACGCGGAAGACGCGTACCAGCTCTTTCAGGTGCATCGCCTGCTCGTTGAGGGACGCCGCCGCGGCAACAGACTCCTCCACCAGCGCGGAGTTTTGCTGGGTTGTGGCATCAATCAGGCCAATCGCGCTGTTAATCTGCGAGATCCCCTCTGTCTGCTCGTGGCTCGCCTGGCGGATCTCACGCAGGATCACATCCATCTCTTCCACGTTGCCCACCATGCCGTTGATCAGCTCGCTCGCCTTCTCAACCAGGTTCATTCCGTCCTGCGTCTGGCTGGTGGAGCTTTCAATCAGCTCACGGATCTCACTGGCCGATGAAGCACTCTTCTGCGCGAGCTGGCGCACTTCACCAGCCACCACTGCAAAGCCACGACCATGCTCGCCCGCCCGGGCCGCTTCCACCGCCGCGTTCAGCGCCAGAATATTGGTCTGGAAGGCAATGGCATCGATCAGGTCGATGATGTCGGACATCCGGTTTGAGGTCTCGTTAATCAGGCGCATTTTGCTGGTCACCTGCTTCATCATCTCACCGTTGTTTTTGACCACCTTCGCGGCATCCGCCGACAGGTTGGTCGCTTCTCCGGTATGCGAAGCGGTGTTTTTCACCGTCGCGGTGATCTGCTCCATCGAGGCCGCGGTCTGTTCCACAGAGCTGGCCTGCTCTTCCGTGCGCGCGGCCAGATCCTGGTTCCCGGCGACAATCTGCGCGGCGGCGCTGGAGATATTCTCCGAGCCGGTCTGCACCTGCTGCACAATGTCCAGCAGACGCGTTTTCATCTCCATCAGGGCATGCAGCAACAGGCCGGTTTCGTCTTTACCGTGCGAGGTGATACTGCCGGTGAGATCGCCATCCGCAATCGCCGCCGCAAACTCCACGGCCTGGCCCAGCGGACGGGTAATGGAACGCACGATAAACCAGCCAATCAGGCTGCCTGCCGCCACGCTGAAGAGGGTGATGAGGATCAGCAACAGACGGTTGCTCCTGAAATCACTCTCCACCTGCACGCCGGCGTTTTGCATCTCGGTATTCTGAATCGCAATCAGCGCCTGCACTTTGGCTTTATAGGCCTGCTGCAGTTTTAGCGTGTTGGTCATCATCTCCTGAACGGCACCGGCACGATCGTGGTTCTGCACCGCCTGCAAAATACGATACCGCGAGTCCAGATACTGCTGGCGCACGCCGCGTATCTCGGCGAGAACCTGCTGCGATTGTTGATCCTGCAGTGCCTTGTTCAGCTCGCCGAGGATCACCGTGATGTGCTCGCTAATCTCTTTGAGATGCTGCTGCGACTGCGCCGTGTACGTCCCCTGTTCATCCAGCAGCATGAGTTGCTGAGTGCTAATAAATTCCTGGAAGTTGTCGATTAACTGGTTCGCTTTTACCGTGGTCGGATAATCACTGGTAATGATGGATTGCATCCCGTTGTTTGCCCGGTTCAGACTCATTAAAGACAAACTCGCGCTCACCACCATCAGGACAATAAAGAATCCAAACGCCAGAAATAATTTCGTGCCGATTTTTACGTCATGTAAGAACATATTTACTCCATCGATGTGATTATTTCTCAGACGATCACCGTTATCGGTAACGAAACCGCTAACTTTATGACTTTGATCGTTTTTTTATTTCATAACCATCACAATGGATAGGCAGAGGCTATTAATATGGCCGTATCGATCGTTACTCAACTACCAGACGGGGCATTTCTGAAATAGCATCGGGAAAAAATGACTTAGGCAGGGATAAATAACTGAGGCACTTTCTTTAGTTATTTAATATAAAATTAACATTAAACCGCAGAAATAATCACAAATGAAGCGAAGGAAGCCGTTTAATCCTGACAGAATAAACGGCTTTTCTGGAACATTACAGACTCAATGGAGTACCGTCACCGCATCCTGAAGACGTCCGGCACGGTGTTTTACCATCGCGGAGATCTGCGCACTCTCCTCAACCAGATCCGCGTTTTTCTGCGTGATGCTGTCCAGTTCAGCCACCGCGCGGGTTAACTCCGAGAGCCCGGTAGCCTGTTCAGAGGTGGAATGGCTAATCTGCGCGATCAGCTGCGTGACGTTTTTCACCTGCTCAACGATATCATCCATGGTGCGCCCTGCGGCGTGTACCTGCTCAGATCCGGACTGTACCTTGCTGGCGCTGGCATCAATCAGCTTACGGATATCGTTGGCGGCGTTCGCGCTGCGGCTGGCAAGATGGCGAACTTCACCGGCCACCACCGCAAAGCCTTTGCCCTGCTCACCGGCTCGTGCCGCTTCTACTGCCGCATTCAGGGCCAGGATATTGGTCTGGAAGGCAATATCATTGATCAGGGTGGTAATGGAGCCGATACGCTGGGTACTGTCGGCGATATCGTCCATGGTTTTGACCACCGTCTGCATCGCGTTGCCGCCTTTGGTTGCCGCACTGCTGGCGGCCACGGAGAGTTTGTCCACCTCGGTGGCCGTTTCAGAGTTACTCTGAACGGAGGCCGCCATCTGGTTCATCGTCGCCACGGTCTGCTGCACGTTTGCAACGGTCTGACGCGTGCGGTCGTTCAGATCCTCATTACCCTGCGCCAGCTTGTCGCTGCCGTCGCGCACGCTCACCACCTGACTTGAAACATCATGGATTAACCAGCGACACATCAGCCCTAACTGCCCCACCGCGCGCAGAGTGAGTCCCAGCTCGTCGCTGCGGTTGAGATGCTGCACGCTATTGCGCTCGCCGGTTGCCACCTTCAGCGCCTGACGCGCCACGTTCTCTATCGGGCGGACAATCTGCTGCTCAAACAACAACGTGCCGAGCAGCATCACGACAGCTGCCGCGACCAACGCCACCCAGCCTGCTGAGGTTACCACCAGCGTGGCGGCGAGCGCGCCAAAGAGCACCGCCATCACGCCGCGTACCCGCCAGCGCAGCGGCATCGCCGGTAGCTTTCCGAGCCAGCCCTGACGCACCACCAGCCCTTTATGGATCCGTTTATTACAGCGTCCGGCATTCAGGGCCTTATAGAGTGGCTCCACGGTGGCGATCTCTTCTGCCGTCGCTTTGGTGCGAATCGACATATAGCCAGTGACCTTCCCGTGGCGCACCATCGGCACCGCGTTGGCGCGCACCCAGTAGTGATCGCCATTTTTACGGCGGTTTTTGACAATTCCGCTCCACGGCTCGCCCTGTTGCAGGGTGTACCACATATCGGCAAACGCGTCTTTCGGCATATCAGGGTGGCGCACCAGGTTATGCGGCTGACCCATCAGCTCATTAAGCTGATAGCCACTCACCTGAACAAAGGTGTCATTAGCATGAGTCAGATAGCTGTGGACGTCTGTGGTAGACATTAAGGTGGTGTCATCCTCCAGAAGATATTCATTCTGGGTGACATAGGTTGGAGAGGACATCGTGAGCATCCCTTGCAGGTTATTTGAATGTTAATTTTGTGGTTTATTGTTTTTTCGGCGGTAAACAATTTATCTTTAGTTGTTAAACTTGATGGAGATCGCAGATTTCACTTAAACCGCACTTTTTGTGAGATTTTATAATTGATTGATTTTAAATACTTTCGGAATGAAATTACCTGCAAAGGAGATCTGTTAACGCCCACTTAAGTCGCACCATCTGCACCCCCCTGGTGCAATTGACTCCATGCACGTCTTCTTGCGCCCGTTTTCCGTACCGCTAAATCCCGTTTGGAAAACATCGGCATGATTAAATATTGCGCAACATTATTTTAACCTGGCGTTTATCCCGATTTTCGTTAAGTCCGCTGAAGTGGCGTAATCCCTGCAATACTTAACGCAGTATCATGTGATACGCGATCCCCGGGAGCATATTTTGAACAGGTTACCTTCCAGCGCCTCGGCTCTTGCCTGTACCGCGCACGCACTGAATCTCATTGAGAAGCGAACGCTTGATCATGAGGAGATGAAACAACTTAACCGAGAGGTCATCGATTACTTTAAAGAGCACGTCAATCCAGGTTTTCTGGAGTATCGCAAATCTGTTACCGCCGGCGGGGATTACGGAGCCGTAGAGTGGCAAGCGGGAAGTCTGAATACGCTTGTCGACACCCAGGGACAGGAGTTTATTGATTGCCTGGGTGGTTTTGGCATTTTCAACGTGGGGCACCGTAATCCAGTAGTGGTTTCCGCCGTACAGAATCAACTCGCGAAACAACCTCTCCATAGCCAGGAACTGCTCGACCCGCTTCGCGCCATGCTCGCGAAAACGCTGGCAGCCTTAACGCCCGGCAAACTGAAGTACAGTTTCTTTTGCAACAGCGGCACGGAATCGGTCGAAGCGGCGCTTAAACTCGCCAAAGCGTACCAGTCGCCGCGCGGGAAATTCACTTTTGTCGCCACCAGCGGCGCGTTCCACGGTAAATCCCTGGGCGCCCTGTCAGCGACCGCCAAATCCACCTTCCGTAAACCGTTTATGCCGCTGCTGCCGGGCTTCCGCCACGTGCCGTTCGGCGACATTAACGCCATGCGCACCGTGCTCAGCGAATGCCGTAAAACCGGTGATGACGTAGCCGCGGTGATCCTGGAGCCTATTCAGGGTGAAGGCGGCGTGATCCTGCCTCCGCAGGGCTATCTGCCTGCCGTGCGTCAGCTGTGCGATGAGTTTGGCGCATTGCTGATCCTCGACGAAGTGCAGACCGGCATGGGACGTACCGGCAAGATGTTCGCCTGCGAGCACGAGAACGTTCAGCCGGACATTCTGTGTCTGGCGAAAGCGCTCGGCGGCGGCGTGATGCCGATTGGTGCGACGGTCGCCACCGAAGAGGTCTTCTCGGTGCTGTTCGACAACCCGTTCCTGCATACCACCACCTTTGGCGGTAACCCGCTGGCCTGTGCGGCCGCGCTGGCCACCATCAACGTGCTGCTGGAGCAAAACCTGCCTGCGCAGGCAGAGCAGAAAGGCGACATGCTGCTGGACGGTTTCCGTCAGTTGGGACGTGAATACCCGGATCTGATCCAGGAGGCACGAGGCAAAGGGATGCTGATGGCCATTGAGTTTGTTGACAACGAAATCGGCTACAGCTTCGCGAGCGAGATGTTCCGCCAGCGGGTGCTGGTGGCTGGCACGCTCAACAACGCCAAAACCATCCGCATTGAGCCACCGCTGACGCTGACGATTGAGCAGTGTGAGCAGGTGCTGAAGGCGGCGAGTAAAGCGCTGGCGGCACTGCGCGTGAGTGTGGAAGAAGCGTAAAAAACGCCGGGTGGCGCAGCGCCACCGGCTGCTTTTTATCGGTGAAACTCCGCCACCGTCATGGTGAAGCGAAGCACGGTATTGCCTTCATTGGCATAACCGTGCGCCGCTTCAGTTTTCGCCACCGCCGATGCCCCGGCAGCAACCTGCGTCACCGCCTCGCCCACTGTCAGCGATAAAACGCCTTCGTTCACGTGCAACAGCTCAAAGGTGCCCGCCGGATGCCCGGAAGAGGTAAATCGCTCTCCCGGCTGCATCTCCCACTGCCATAGCTCAATCATATACGGGCCCGCAGTTCCTGCCAGCAGTCTGGCGCGTCCGCCCTTTTCCCCCAGCCACAGCACCGGGATCGCCGCGTCCTCAATGATATGCACCCGCGGTTCGCTGGAGACATTCACAATATCCGCCACCGACACGCCGAGCGCGGCAGCCAGCTTGCACAGAATCGCGATACTGGGGTTAGCCGCCCCTTTCTCGATCTCCACCAGCATGCCTTTGCTGACGCTGGCACGCCGCGAGAGCTCATCCAGCGACAGTTTTTTCTCTTTACGCCAGTTGCGAATACGGCTGGCGACGGCCAGGCTTACCTGGGCGATATCGGCACCCTGTTCAGTCATTATATTGACTTTTTCAGTCATTGGTCACTACCATGGTATAAAACAGTCAATACAGGATTATTTATGTCTCTCGTTACGCCGTCAATAGACCCGCGTCTTGCCGCGATTGCCCCGGGCTTTCGGGCGCTGAGCATTGTGGTTGACGCTGCGCCGATTACCCACCCGGAAGTCGCTCCGGCCGTGCTCAGGCAGGCCTGCCAGCAAATGTTGAATGATGATGTTCCGTGGGCTGACGCGCACCTTTCCGGCTGGGATGAGGTGTTTAAGGCCTTCGGCGCAAAACCGAAACGCACGCCCTGCTCGGCATCCGCCCTGCGTAAGCGGGTCTTAAAAGACGGCTCGCTGCCGCCGCTGGATCCGGTGGTGGATATCTACAACGCGGTGAGCATTCGCTACGCCATCCCGGTTGGTGGAGAAAATCTTGCGGCTTACACGGGGGCGCCACGTCTGACGCTGGCCGACGGCAGCGAGCCGTTTGATACCGTCAAAGAGGGGCAGCCGGTGGTGGAGTACCCGGAGCCGGGCGAGGTTATCTGGCGCGACGATCTCGGCGTCACCTGCCGTCGCTGGAACTGGCGCCAGGGGATACGCACTCGTCTTGACAGTCAGGCGCAAACCATGTGGTTTATTCTGGAAAGTCTGCCGTCAATGCCGCTTACGGCACTGGAAGAAGCTGGCGCGGATCTGGTGGATAACCTGCAACGTCTGATGCCGGGTGCAGTGGCGCACAGGCAGTTACTGACACTGTAAGAGAATAAAAAATGTTTCGTGGAGTCAGCGCGTTTCCATTAACGCCCCTGAAAAACGGCACGTTTGATGAGCAGGCGTTTACGCGTCTGCTCTCTTCCGTGGTTGAGGCAGGCGTGGATTCACTGGGCATTCTTGGCTCGACGGGGAGCTATGCCTATCTGACCGTTGAAGAGCGTGCCCGGGTGACACGCTGCGCGGTGGAGCATGCCGGTGGCATACCGGTCATCGTCAGCATCGGCGCACTGCGGCTGGACGATATTCTGCGTCTGGCTGACGACGCGCAAACGGCCGGAGTGTCCGGCGTGCTGTTGGCGCCCGTGTCGTACCAGCGATTAACGGATGAGGAAGTGTTTAAGCTCTATGAAACGGTGACCCGCCAGCTCTCCGTACCGCTGTGCATTTACGATAACCCTGCCACGACCGGTTTTGCGTTTAGCGATGAATTGCTATTTGCCGTCGCGTCTCTGCCGAATGTGGGTTCCATCAAGCTTGGCCGCGTGCCGGAGGATCTGTCGCAGGTACGTGCCCGGCTTCCTGATACGGTCACACTGGGTATCGCCGGTGACTGGCGGGCAGCCTCCGCCCTGCAGGCCGGGTTTGACGTGTGGTATTCGGTTCTCGCGGGGTTTTTCCCAAAAGCGGCGCTGGCGATAGCGCGTTCGGGGAAGAGTACTGAGTCAGAACGGTTAGAGCCGCTATGGGATCTATTCCGTCGTTACGGTAGCGTAAGGGTCATCGCGGCAGCGGCGGAAATGAGGGGAAAAGTGGCAACACCCGGATTGCCGTTCCCGTTGCAGGCGATTCAGGGAGAGCCGCGCGAGGCGCTTTCAGCGATCCTTGCGGAACTGGAACTGGCCTGAAAAACGCCGGGTGGCGCTGCGCTTGCCCGGCCTACACAATCAACACGAACTCGTCCCTGTAGGCCCGGTAAGCGCAGCGCCACCGGGCAAAACGTTACTCCGGCAGCAGCCCCACAAAACTGCGTTTTTTGCGTGGCTCCGACATTAATTCTTCGAGCTTATCCACGCAGGCCAGATAGTGCGGCGTTTTCTTGTGCGCCAGCACCGCCTCTTCGTCTTTATAGGCCTCGTAGATAAAGAACCGGGTTTTCACCCGGGGGTCCTGCAACACGTCAAAACGCAGGTTTCCCGGCTCCTGAATCGCGCCCTCGTGGTTGGCGCGAAACACCTCCAGAAACTCGTCCACCCGCTCGGGTTTGATGTTGATCTCCACTAACGTCACGTTCATTTCGCTTCTCCCTGTTTCTCTTCCTGCCAGAACTGGAACGCTTCCCGGGCGCTCATGTTCTCGTGAACCACTTTCTTCACCGCCTTCAGCATGGCGAGCGGCGCGCTGGACTGGAAGATGTTGCGCCCCATGTCCACGCCGGAGGCTCCCTGGTCAATCGCGCGCCAGCACATCTCCAGTGCCTCGTGCTCCGGCAGCTTTTTCCCCCCGGCGATGACGATCGGCACCGGGCAGCTGGCGGTCACTTTTTCAAAACCGTCATCCACAAAATAGGTTTTAACGAACTGCGCCCCCATTTCGGCGGCAATCCGGCTGGCGAGCGAGAAGTACCGCGCATCGCGTGCCATCTCTTTGCCCACCCCCGTCACCGCCAGCACGGGCATCCCGTAACGTGCCCCCGCGTCCACCAGCTTGATGATGTTGTTGATCGACTGATGCTCGAATTCACTGCCGATGTACACCTGCGCCGCCACCGCGCAGACGTTCAGGCGCAGGGCATCCTCCATCGCCACCGCCACGCACTCGTTGGAGAGCTCGCCTAAAATCGAATTCCCTCCCGAGGCGCGCAGGACCACCGGTTTATTGGTGGCGGCCGGGACGGTGCTGCGCAAAATACCGCGGGTACACATCAACACATCGGTTTCGCCGAACAGCGGTGCGATAGAGAGATCGATACGCTCAAGACCGGTGGTCGGCCCCTGGAAGTAACCGTGGTCAAAGGCCAGCATCACTGTGCGGTTGCTTTTTGGGTTGAAGATACGCGAAAGCCGGGACTGCATGCCCCAGTCCAGCGAGCCACAGCCCTTCAGGGTGAACGGTACGTTTTGCTGCGGTGTACCGATGCCAAAATCCTTACCGTCTTTGATGTCGTCTAAATCAGCCATTTGCTCCCCCGTCAGAAATCGTATTTGTTGATGTTCTCTTTGGTGAACACCACGCGCTCTGGCAGCAGCACGATGCCGTTGCCTTTTGCTTCATACTGGTAGCCCTGGACGCTGTTCGGCTCGACCTTCAGCGTACCGATATCTTTCACCTCCACGCTGTCGCCGACGTTAAGATCGCCTTTTTTCAACAAACGATCGGCGACATTGACCGCAATTTTGCCCTGTTGCACCACATCCCACAGGCCAAAGGCTTTAACCGTGCCGCGCTCGACGTACGGGCGCATGACGTTAGGCGTACTGAATCCGACAATCGCCACCCCTTCCCGCTTCAGGTTTTCCGCCGCCTGCGCCGCCGCAGGCAGGGCGTTGGCGTCCGGGGCGATGATCGCATCCAGATCCGGGTACGCTTTTAAGATCCCTTCGGCGGTTTGCAGGGATTTGGTGGCGTCGTTATAGCCAAACTGGGTGGTCACGATCTGCCACTGGGGATGGTCTTTCTCGATTTTGGCCTTCGCCTCTTTCACCCACTGGTTCTGGTCGGTGACGGTCGGGCTGGAGTAAAAAAACGCCACTTTGGCATTCGGCTTTGTCACCTGCTTCCCGGCCATCTCCACCAGCAGGCCACCGAGCTGCTCCGGGGTGCCCTGGTTGATGTAGATGCTGCGGCACTCCGGTTTGGTGTCGGAATCCCAGGTCAGCACTTTGACGCCGCGCTGCATCGCGCGCTTCAGCGCCGGGCAGAGGCCGTCCGGCGACACGGCGGAGACGATAATGGCGTTATAGCCCTGGTTGACGAAGTTATTGATGAGCTGCACCTGGCCGGAGACGCTCGGCTCGGTGGGGCCGTCGTAGGTGACGTCCACGCCGAGCGTTTTCCCCGCCTCTTTTGCACCGTTGCCGCCGCTGGTGAAGAAGCCCACGCCTACCAGCTTCGGGATAAAGGCGATGCGGTCCGCCGCCTGCGCCGAGGCGAAGCTGAGGGCCATTGCCAGGACTATCAGTTTTGTTTTCATCTTACGCTCCGGATAGTTTTCTAAAGAGAGAACGCACCCATTCACGGTGCAGACTCAGCGAACGTCCCATCACCACCACAACCAACAGCGCCCCTGACAGCGCGCTCGACACCTGGTTGGGGATGCCGACCATCTGTAAACCCTGCTGCAGGTACCCCACCAGCAGCGCCGCCAGTGCCGTACCGATAACCGACCCTGACCCGCCGTAAATATTCGCCCCGCCGAGCACGGCGGCGGTGAGGGCAGGCATCAGCAGATCGCGCCCCAGATCCGAACGCGCGGAACCGAAATAAGAGACCATCACCAGGGCGGCAATGGCCGAGGCGACGCCCACCAGGCCATACAGCGCGTAGGGCATGCCGTTGACCGACAGCGCCGCATAGTGCGCGGCGCGCGGGTTCTGGCCGATTAAGAACAGATGCCGCCCAAAGCGCCCGCGGTGGGTAATCAGCCAGAAGAAGAGCGTAATGAGCGCAAACAGCACCAGTGGAATGGGCAGACCTGACACGGTCAGGTTAGCGAACGCGGTAAAGCTGTCCGGGAAGCCGCCGATGCCCTCATAGCCCGTCGCGCCCGCCATGCCAGAGAGCAGCAGCGCCCCGCCGCCGTAGAGGTAGAGCGTGCCGAGAGTAATGACTAACGGGCTGATGCCGGTGTAGTGGATCAGCGCCGCATTCACCAGCCCGCACAGCAGGCCCAGCAGCAGCGTCAGAGGAATGGCGACCGCCATCGGCCAGCCCGATTGCATCATCACCCCCAGCGCAATGGCGCACAGGCCGATGGTCGAACCGAGGGAGATATCGATCCCGCCGCTGATGATCACCAGCGTCAGCGGCAGCGCCACAATGCCGATGCAGATGAAATCGCTGGTGCTGAACAGCAGCATGTTGATGTCGAGCATCCGCGGGTTAATGGCGCCAAAGAGCAGGATCTCCAGCACCAGTAAGATCAGCAGCGCGCTTTCCCAGTTAAGCTTCATTTACGCCACCTCTTTTTTGCGTTTGGGAAATGGGGTGACGTGCTTTCCCCCTCTGTTACCCGGCTGGAAGCGAGCGTATTTCAGCGCCCGCTGATGACGCGCCAACGCCTGGCGCAGACGCCCGTCGAGCACCAGCACGCCCAGCAGCACCAGCCCGGCGATAAAGTCGTTCCACCACGCCGGGAGCTTAAACAGCACCAGTACGGTGTCGATTTGCGTCAGGAAAAAAGCCCCCAGCAGTGCGCCAATCAGCGTGCCCGTCCCGCCCAGCAGCGAAATGCCGCCGAGCACGCAGGCGGCGATGGCTTTCATCTCCAGCCCGCTGCCGGTCTGGTTTGGCACAAAGCCAATCTGGGAAGCAAAGACAATTCCGGCGCAGGCCGCCAGCATGCCGTTGAGGGTAAAGGCGATCATCCGCGTGCGGTTGACCGCCACGCCCAGCTGGCGCGCGGCGGCAAGGTTATCGCCCACGGCGTAGAAATCCCGGCCGAAGGCGGTACGCGAGAGCGTCCACGCGCCGACAGCGGCTAAAAACAGCACCACCATGCCGAGCGGTGAGATACCAACCGCAACCGGTTCTGAGAGGGATTTCAGCGCTGGCGGCAGCCCTTCGATCCACTTCCCGCCGGTCCAGAGCAGCATCGCCCCGCGATACAGCCCCAGCGTACCGAGGGTGGCAACAATCGCCGGGATGCGCAGCGCCACCACCAGAAACCCGTTGAACGCCCCTGCCAGCGCGCCGACAGACAGCGCGAACAGCATCGACACCGGCAGGCTGTAGCCATTGTTCAGCGCCACGCCGATCGCGATGGCGGAGAGCCCCACGGTGGAGCCCACGGAGACGTCAATATTGCGGGTCAGCATCACCAGCGCGGCGCCAAGCGCCAGCAGGATCAGGATTTGCGCGCTGGCGAAGATCATCCCCAGCGTCTGAAGGCTCAGGTACGCCGGATTAAGCGCCACCAGCACGGCAAACAGCGCCAGAATGGCGAGAAACGCGCTCAGCTCGCGGTTTTTCAGTAACGTCTTCATGATTGTCCTCCGAACGCCAGCGCCATCATCCGATCGAGGCTGACGGCATGGCGCGGCAACTCGCCGCTGAGCACGCCCTGGTGCATCACCAGAACGCGATCGGCAAGGCCAGGAAACTCATCGAGATCGCTTGAGATCATCAGCACCGCCACGTTCTGCGCGGCCACGCTTTTGATGAGCTGGTAGATATCGGCACGTGCCGACACGTCCACGCCGCGCGTCGGTTCATCGACGATCAGCAGTAAGGGGTTGGCTTCCAGACAGCGGGCCAGCAGCACTTTTTGCTGATTCCCGCCGGAGAGGGTGCGCACGGTTTGATCCGCATGGTTGAGTTTGATCCCCAGCGCCCGGTGGTAACGCTCCACCACCGCGGACTCCCGCTTGCGTTGCTGCCAGAGAGACGGCTCGTTCAGCGCCACGGTGTTCCAGCGGATCGGTGCATCCAGGAACAAGCCGGACACCTGCCTGTCTTCCGGCAGATAAACCAGGCCTTTGTCCAGCCGGGCGCCCACGCTCTCGTGAGTAATCTCCTGATTCTCCAGCCAGACCCGTCCGCCACGCACCGCACGCAGGCCGTAGAGCGTCTCGGCAAATTCGGTGCGCCCGGATCCGACCAGACCGGCCAGACCGACGATCTCGCCTGCGTAGATCTCAAGCGAGAGATCGATAAAACCCTCCCCGGTAAGCTCGTCCACGCGCAGCACCGGAAAATCCTGCAGCTGGGTGCGACGGTTTCCCGGCAGCGCCAGCCACAGTTTTTGCGCATCGCTTAATCCTTTCTCCCGGCTCACCGGCGTCATGGCGGCAATCAGCGCGTTATCGTCGAACTGCGCGGTTTCCCCGCTGAGCACCACGGCACCGTCGCGCATCACCGAGACGTGGCTTGCCAGCTGGCGGATCTCCGGCAATTTATGCGAGATAAAGACGATGCCGACGCCCAGATCCTGCAGGGCGCGGATCTGGCGAAACAGGCGTTCGGTTTCACCCGGCGTGAGGGAGGCCGTGGGTTCGTCGAGGATCAGGATCGTCGCGTTACGCATCAGACCGCGCAGGATTTCCACCATCTGCTGATCCGCCACTTCCAGCGTGCTGGCGATCGCGTCGAGATTTAGCTGGCACTGCAACTGCTGCAGCTTCTCCGTCAGCCGATTCTCTCGTTCCCTTTCACGCGGCAGGCGGAAAAGGATGTTTTCCCGCACCGTCAGATTGGGGAACAGGAGCGGTTCCTGCGGCACCAGATAGATACCTAACTTATGCGCCTGCACGGGCGTGAGCCGCGCATATGAATGGCCTGCTACGGAAAGTTCACCGCTGTCCGGCGTCTCCACCCCGGCGATGATCTTCATCAGCGTCGATTTGCCCGCGCCATTACCGCCCATCAAGGCATGCACCTGGCCCGCAAGCAGCGTGAAATCAATGCCTTTCAAAACCGGCACCCCGGAAAACTGCTTGCAGATGGCTCGTGCTTCGATAAGTGGGGTCATCATCGCTCCGCTATTGAACAAATGATTTTTAGATTTAATAATGTTCAAAAGCGTAGACGGTGAACTATATTTACAACCGTGCAGGGATCACAGTTTTATCGATTAAGATCCAACTGAACCAGAAACTATCTAAAAGATCTGTTTTGCCGCGTGGCTCACATTTTCGACCTGCGCCGTCACGAACATATGATCTAAATTTTTATAAGAGTTCAATTATGAGCGATAAACGCACTGCGGAAGAAGGTCGGTTTGCCGGGCTGGCACTGGCGGAAGAGGAGCTGGTTGCCCGCGTGGCCTGGTGTTACTACCACGACGGATTGACGCAAAACGACATTGGCGAACGGCTCGGCCTGCCGCGCCTGAAGATCTCTCGCCTGCTGGAGAAAGGTCGCCAGTCCGGGGTGATCCGCGTGCAGATCAACTCCCGCTATGAGGGCTGTCTGGCACTGGAAACCGAACTGCAGCAACGCTTTGGGCTAAAGCTGGTGCGCGTGCTGCCAGCGCTGAATACCCCGCCAATGAACGTGCGGTTAGGCATTGGTGCCGCGCAGTCGTTAATGGGCGTGCTGGAACCCGGCCAGCTGTTAGCGGTGGGATTTGGTGAAACCACCATGAGCAGCCTGCAGCACTTAAGCGGCTTTATCAGCTCGCAGCAGATCCGCCTGGTCACCCTTTCCGGCGGCGTGGGGCCGTATATGACCGGCATCGGCCAGCTGGACGCGGCATGCAGCGTCAGCATGATCCCCGCCCCGCTTCGCGTCTCTTCCGCCGAGGTGGCCGGGATCTTAAAACGCGAAACCAGCGTGCGGGACGTGATCCTCGCCGCAACGGCCGCCGACGTGGCGGTGGTCGGGATTGGGTCCGTGAACCAGCGCCGTGATGCAACGATATTGCGCTCAGGCTACATCAGCGAAGGTGAACAGCTGATGTATGCCCGTAAAGGGGCCGTCGGCGACATTCTCGGTTATTTCCTCACTGCCGAAGGAGAGTGCGTTGAGGAGCTGGAGATCCACAAAGAACTGCTGGGCGTCACGCTTGATGAACTGGCGCAGTTGCCCACCATCGTTGGCGTGGCCGGCGGTGTTGAGAAAGCCGATGCGATTTACGCCGCACTGAAAGGTCGCCGTATCAATGGCCTGGTGACGGAAGAGACAACAGCCCGCGCGGTGCTGGCCCTGACGTAACGGGGTAAGCCCTGCGCTAACAACGAGGCAAACTCATGAGTTACCTTTTAGCGTTAGATGCAGGGACAGGCAGCGTGCGTGCCGTTATTTTCGATCTGCAGGGCAACCAGGTTGCCGTGGGTCAGGCCGAGTGGAAGCACCTCAGCGTGGAAAATGTGCCGGGCTCGATGGAGTTCGACCTTGAGACCAACTGGCGGCTCACCTGCCAGTGCATCCACCAGGCGCTGGATCGCGCGCACCTGAGCGCGGCAGATATCCAGTCCGTCGCCTGCTGCTCCATGCGCGAAGGGATTGTTCTGTATGACCGTAACGGCGAGGCCATCTGGGCTTGCGCCAACGTCGACGCCCGCGCCAGCCGCGAGGTGGCTGAACTTAAAGAGATCCACGACAACCAGTTTGAATCCGAAGTATACGACGTTTCCGGCCAGACCCTGGCCCTGAGCGCCATGCCGCGTCTGCTGTGGCTGGCGCACCATCGCCCGGATATCTATCGCAAGGCTGCCACTATTACCATGATCAGCGACTGGCTGGCGGCGAAGCTCTCCGGCGAGCTGGCGGTCGACCCGTCTAACGCGGGCACTACGGGGATGCTGGATCTCTTCTCCCGCGACTGGCGGCCAGCGCTGCTGGATATGGCCGGACTGCGCGCCGATATCCTCTCCCCGGTGAAAGAGACCGGCACTGTTCTGGGTGCCATCACCCATGATGCCGCCCGGCAGAGCGGCCTGCGTGAAGGCACGCCTGTGGTGATGGGCGGTGGCGACGTACAGCTGGGCTGTCTGGGGCTGGGCGTGGTGCGCGCCGGGCAAACGGCGGTGCTGGGTGGCACCTTCTGGCAGCAGGTGGTCAACCTGCCGCAGGTGCGCACCGATCCTGAGATGAATATTCGCGTGAACCCACACGTCATCCCCGGTATGGCGCAGGCGGAGTCGATCAGCTTCTTCACCGGCCTGACCATGCGCTGGTTCCGCGACGCCTTCTGCGCGGAAGAGAAGCTGATCGCCGAACGTATGGGGATGGACACCTATTCCCTGCTCGAGGAGATGGCGAGCCGGGTGCCCGCGGGTTCGCATGGCGTGATGCCCATCTTCTCCGACGCGATGCATTTTAAGCAGTGGTACCACGCCGCCCCGTCGTTTATTAACCTCTCCATCGACCCGGAAAAGTGCAACAAAGCGACGCTGTTCCGCGCACTGGAAGAGAACGCGGCGATTGTCTCGGCCTGCAATCTGGCGCAGATCTCACGTTTCTCCGGCGTTAACTTCGAGAGCCTGGTGTTTGCCGGAGGCGGTTCGAAGGGGGCGCTATGGAGCCAGATTTTAAGTGACGTCACCGGTTTGCCGGTGCGCGTACCGGAAGTGAAAGAGGCGACGGCGCTGGGCTGCGCGATTGCCGCCGGAGCCGGGGCGGGACTGTTTGCGGATATGGCCACCACCGGCGAGCGGCTGGTGAAATGGAGCCGCGAGTTTACCCCGAACCCGCAGCACCGGGCGCTGTACGATGGCATGATGCAGAAGTGGCAGGCGGTGTACGCCGACCAGCTCGGGCTGGTGGACAGCGGGCTGACGACATCAATGTGGCAGGCGCCGGGGCTGGTGCGTTCCCCCTCACCCCGCCCCTCTCCCTAAGGGAGAGGGAGATTGAGTCCCCTCTCCATTAGGGAGAGGGTTAGGGTGAGGGCATTATTTGAATCCCATCACAATCACTGCATTCCCCTTTTCCCTTTTACTTCCTGCTGGCTAAATTAGTAACTCATCCGACCACATAACAATAATTTTACACTGGAAGAGACTATGAGCCGCTACCCGTCGTTATTCGCCCCCCTCGATCTGGGGTTCACAACGCTCAAAAACCGCGTGTTGATGGGCTCAATGCATACCGGGCTGGAGGAGCATCCGGACGGGGCCGAGCGTCTGGCGGCCTTCTATGCCGAACGCGCACGCCACGGGGTGGCGCTGATCGTCACCGGGGGTGTGGCTCCAGCGCCCTCAGGGGTGGGGATGGAAGGCGGAGCGGTACTTAACGATGTATCACAGCTGCCGCACCACCGCATTGTGACCGATGCCGTTCACAATGAAGGCGGGAAAATTGCCCTGCAAATCCTGCATACCGGGCGTTATAGCTATCAGCCGCATCTGGTTGCGCCGTCGGCCATTCAGGCACCGATTAACCGCTTCAAACCGCATGCCCTTAGCCACGATGAAGTGCTGGCGCTGATTGACGACTTCGCCCGCTGTGCGGCGCTGGCGCGTGAAGCGGGCTATGACGGCGTCGAGGTGATGGGCTCCGAGGGCTATCTGATTAACGAATTCCTCGCGGCCCGCACGAACCAGCGTGACGACGAATGGGGCGGCGATTATGCGCGACGCATGCGCTTTGGCGTCGAAGTGGTACGCGCCGTGCGTGAACGTGCGGGCGCTGACTTTATTATTATCTTCCGCCTGTCGATGCTGGATTTGGTGGAAGGTGGCGGGACGTTTGACGAGACCGTCCAGCTGGCGCAGGCGATTGAAGCCGCCGGTGCCACCCTCATCAATACCGGGATTGGCTGGCACGAGGCGCGTATCCCGACTATCGCCACGCCTGTACCGCGCGCCGCCTTCACCTGGGTTACGCGCAAGCTGAAAGGCAAAGTGTCTGTTCCGCTGGTGACCACTAACCGTATTAACGATCCGCAGGTGGCGGATGATGTCATCGCACGTGGCGATGCCGATATGGTGTCGATGGCGCGTCCGTTCCTGGCGGATGCTGAGGTGCTCTCCAAAGCGCAAAGCGGGCGGGCGGATGAGATCAACACCTGCATCGGCTGTAACCAGGCCTGTCTGGATCAGATCTTCGTCGGGAAAGTGACCTCCTGCCTGGTTAACCCCCGCGCCTGCCATGAAACCAAAATGCCGGTGCTCCCGGTAGACAAATCAAAACGCCTGGCCGTTGTCGGGGCGGGCCCTGCGGGACTGGCGTTTGCAATAAATGCGGCGTCGCGCGGGCACAGCGTGACGCTGTACGATGCCGCTGGCGAGATTGGCGGGCAGTTTAATATTGCCAAACAGATCCCCGGCAAAGAGGAGTTCTATGAAACGCTGCGCTATTACCGCCGGATGATCGCGCTAACGGGTGTGGATCTGCGGCTCAACCAGTGGGTGAGCGCGCCAGATCTTGTGGATTACGACGAGGTGATCCTGGCGAGCGGGATCGCCCCGCGCACGCCTGCGATCGAGGGCATCGATCATCCTAAAGTACTGAGCTATCTCGATGTGCTGCGCGATAAAGCGCCGGTTGGGGAAAACGTGGCCATTATCGGCTGCGGTGGGATTGGCTTTGATACCGCCATGTATTTAAGCCAGCCGGGCGAGGCCACCAGCCAGAACATCGCCGAGTTTTGCGTGGAATGGGGCATCGACACCAGCCTGAGCCAGTCCGGCGGCCTGCGCCCGGAAGGGCCACAGCTGCCGAAAAGCCCACGGCAGATCGTGATGCTGCAGCGCAAAGCGAGTAAGCCGGGTGAAGGACTGGGGAAAACAACCGGCTGGATCCACCGCGCCACCCTGCTCTCGCGCGGCGTGAAGATGATCCCGGCGGTGAGCTACCAAAAGATCGACGATGACGGCCTGCACGTCACGATCGGCGGTGAGCCGCAGCTGCTGCGTGTGGATCATGTCATTCTGTGTGCCGGGCAGGAGCCGAAGCGGGATCTGGCGGATCCACTGCGTGAGGCGGGTAAAACGGTGCATTTAATCGGCGGGTGCGATGTGGCGATGGAGCTGGATGCGCGGCGGGCCATTGCGCAGGGCACCCAGCTTGCACTGGTTATTTAGCGACGACGCCCCAGCTTCACCGCTTTCAAGACCACAAACTTGTTATTGGTGGCGATGGTGACGCAGTTACCGAAAATTTTCTTCAGCTTGTGGAAGTAGTCCAGGTGACGGTTGGCCACGATATACAGCTCGCCGTTGATTTTCAGGCAGCGGCGCGCATGGTGGAACATCTCCCACGCGACGTTATCCGTCAGGGCATGCTTCTGGTGGAACGGTGGGTTGCAGAACACGGCGTTGAAGCGGAAAGGTTCTACGCCGGACAGCGCGTTATTGATCATAAACTCGCAGCGATCCAGCGCCTCTGGCATGTTGGTTTCCACGTTCAGACGGCTCGACGCCACCGCCATTGGCGATTCGTCGCTAAAGACCACGCTGGCTTGTGGGTTCTTTGCCAGCAGCGTCAGGCCAATCACGCCGTTACCGCAGCCGAGATCCACAATCTCCCCTTCCAGATTTTCCGGCAGATGTTCAATAAAGAAACGTGCGCCGATATCCAGGCCAGTGCGTGAGAAGACATTCGCGTGGTTGTGGATGGTCCAGTCGGTGCCTTCCATCTTCCAGCTCAGCGTCTCTGGCGCGTCAGCCAGTTCCGGCGCGCTGAAGGTACAGTTGATCAGGCGCGCTTTTTTCCAGGCCAGCGTCGTGGTGGTCGGGCCCAGCACTTTCTCGAACAGCTCCAGCGTTGAGGTGTGAATATCACGCGCCTTCGCACCTGCGATGATGCGCGTCTCTGGCGTGACGACCTTACGTAATGCACGCAGCTGCTGCTCCAGCAACGCCATGGTTTTTGGCACTTTAATCAGCACCACGCCCGGCGCCTGCGGGTAGTCTGCGGTGCTGTCGAGGAACTTCACGCTGGCTTCGTCGAGATCGTTGTGACGCAGGTTTTCACGCGTCGCCAGCTCGCTTAAGTATGAATCGCCAATGCTGTAAGGCGTGTGTGCCGCCAGGGCGCAGCCCAGCGCTCCGAAGGCATCATTCAGGATCAGAACCGGGCCGCGAATTTCAGTGTCATCCAACTGTTGCAGCAGATATTCATCCGCCGCTTCCCACGCCTGAAGCGGGTTAACGTCGTCCGTCTCCGGGAAACGTTTAAGGTTGAGTGAACGGAAACCGTTGTCTAAGTGGCTCATCGGCCCTCCTGAATGGTAAAATTTCGGCGTTATCCCTGAAAAGGGTGCGTGAGTATACCCGTTTTCAACTTATTTTGGGGTTTTGATGAACCAGCTGACTTATCTCCAGGGCTACCCGGAGCATCTGCTCTCCCAGGTACGCACGTTAATTGCCGAGCAAAAGCTGGGGGCGGTGCTGGAAAAACGCTATCCCGGCACGCACGATGTCGCGACCGATAAAGCCCTCTGGCAGTATACGCAGGATCTCAAAAACCGGTATCTGAAGAGCGCGCCGCCGATCAATAAAGTGATGTACGACAACAAGATCCACGTGCTGAAAAATGCGCTCGGCCTGCACACCGCCATCTCCCGCGTGCAGGGCGGCAAGCTGAAAGCGAAAGCCGAGATCCGCGTCGCCACCGTCTTTCGCAACGCACCGGAAGCCTTTCTGCGAATGATCGTGGTACACGAGCTGGCGCACCTCAAAGAGAAAGAGCATGACAAGGCGTTCTACTCCCTGTGCTGCCACATGGAGCCGCAGTACCATCAGCTGGAGTTTGATACCCGCTTGTGGCTTACGCATTTATCGTTAAAGAGTAATGCGCAGTAGCGCACTGGTTTTGCAACAATCACGTGCTACAGTGGCTAAAGGTTCCCCGCTACGGAGTACGTAAACGTTTATGATACGTTTCGCAGTCATTGGTACGAACTGGATCACGCGCCAGTTCGTCGACGCCGCCCACGAAACCGGCAAATTTAAGCTCACCGCAGTCTATTCCCGCAGCCCTGAACAGGCGCAGGCTTTCGCGAATGATTACCTGGTTGAACATCTGTTCACCTCGCTTGATGAGATGGCGCAAAGCGACGCGATTGACGCGGTCTACATCGCCAGCCCGAACGCCCTGCACTTCCCGCAAACCCGGCTTTTCCTCAGCCATAAAAAACATGTCATTTGCGAGAAGCCGTTGGCGTCGAATATTCAGGAAGTCGAAGCGGCGATTCAGTGCGCCCGCGACAACCAGGTGGTGCTGTTCGAAGCGTTTAAAACCGCCAGTCTGCCGAATTTCCTGCTGTTACAGCAGTCTTTGCCGAAGATTGGCAAAGTGCGCAAAGCCTTTATTAACTACTGCCAGTACTCGTCACGCTACCAGCGTTATCTGGACGGCGAGAACCCGAATACCTTTAATCCGGCCTTCTCAAACGGCTCGATTATGGATATTGGTTTCTATTGCCTGGCTTCTGCGGTTGCCCTGTGGGGCGAGCCGCACGGCGTTACGGCCACTGCCAGCCTGCTGGAGAGCGGCGTGGATGCACACGGTGTCGTGGTGCTGGATTACGGTGATTTCAGCGTCACGCTGCAGCACTCCAAAGTGAGTGACTCCGTCCTGCCAAGTGAAATTCAGGGTGAAAACGGCTCGCTGGTTATCGAAAAGATCTCCGAATGCCAGAAGCTGAGCTTTGTGCCCCGCGGCGGTAAAGCGCAGGAGCTGACGCAGCCTCAGCATATTAACACTATGCTCTATGAGGCAGAGGTCTTCGCCCGACTGGTGGAAGACAACGAGGTGAATCACCCCGGGCTTGCGGTAAGCCGCACCACGGCCAAACTGCAAACGGAAATCCGTCGCCAGACCGGCGTGGTTTTCCCGGCAGACGGCGTGAGCGCAGACGCTATCGCGTAAAGCTGTGTAATGAATGACTGTGGACCATTGACGAAACTGATGGTCTGACATATTTTGTTACGAGCAAAGGGGAGTAACTTCCTTGCCGGTGGATCGTCATTACGATGCGTGCAAAACCGCATCCGGTCGCCGGGCAACCCTTGTGGTTGTAAGTGAGACCTTGCCGGAAGGCGAGGTCTATGCATAAAAAGCTAACGGCTATCGTCTTCTGACCATAGCCGTTTTTGTTTTTTTATGTGTAAGGAAAATAGTATGCATTCTGTCGGCACTCCAATGTTGTGGGGCGGATTCGCGGTTGTCGTGCTTATCATGCTGGCGATCGACCTCTTTTTGCAGGGCCGTCGCGGCGAGCACGGCATGAGCGTCAAGCAAGCCGCCGTCTGGTCGCTGGTGTGGGTATCCCTCTCTCTGCTCTTCTGCGCCGCCTTCTGGTGGTATCTGGCCTCGACCGAAGGCCGTGCGGTGGCCGATCCTCAGGCACTCGCCTTCCTCACCGGTTATCTGATTGAAAAAGCGCTGGCGGTGGATAACGTCTTCGTCTGGCTGATGCTGTTCAGCTACTTTGCCGTGCCTGCTGCCCTGCAGCGTCGTGTGCTGGTTTACGGCGTGCTGGGGGCGATCGTTCTGCGTACCATTATGATCTTCGCCGGAAGCTGGCTGATTACCCAGTTCGAATGGCTGCTGTACGTCTTTGGCGCGTTCCTGCTGTTCACCGGGATCAAGATGGCGCTGGCGAAGGAAGACGAAACCGGCATTGGCGAAAAGCCGCTGGTGAAGTGGATCCGTGGACACCTGCGCATGACCGACAAGATCGAGAGCGAGCACTTCTTTGTTCGTCAGAACGGCCTGCTGTTTGCCACCCCGCTGCTGCTGGTGCTGATTCTGGTTGAGCTGAGCGATGTGATCTTCGCCGTGGACAGTATCCCGGCTATCTTCGCCGTCACCACTGACCCGTTCATCGTGCTGACCTCAAACCTGTTCGCGATTCTCGGTCTGCGTGCGATGTACTTCCTGCTGGCAGGCGCGGCTGAGCGCTTCTCAATGCTGAAGTACGGTCTGTCGGTGATCCTGGTATTCATCGGTATCAAGATGCTGATTGTCGATTTCTACCATATCCCGATCGCCATCTCGCTCGGCGTGGTGTTTGGCATTCTGCTGGTGACGCTGATTATCAATACCTGGGTTAACCGCCAGAACGATAAAAAGCAGCAGGCATAGTGCGTTTTGCCGGGTGGCGCTGCGCCACCCGGCACTTTCTTTAAACAATAGTTAAAAAACATGACGCAACACGTAAAATCCAGCATTTTACGCTTCCGCCTTTCCTCGCTTTCCCTGATACTCAACCAGGCAAACAAATACTTACATCCGGACATAAATGTGCCTTAGAGCACAGCCAGGATGGAACGCAATTTCACTCAGGAATAACGTATGAGCACACAATCACGCGGTCTGTTCGCGCGCCTGGCGCAGGGCAGCCTTGTAAAACAAATTCTGGTCGGGCTGGTACTGGGTATTCTGCTGGCAATGGTGTCAAAACCTGCTGCGGAAGCCACGGGACTGCTTGGAACCCTTTTCGTTGGCGCACTGAAAGCCGTGGCACCGGTACTGGTTCTGATGCTGGTCATGGCGTCGATTGCCAACCACCAGCACGGACAAAAAACTAACATTCGCCCGATTCTGTTCCTGTATCTGCTGGGAACCTTCTCCGCTGCCTTAACCGCCGTGGTATTTAGCTTCCTGTTCCCGTCCACGCTGCATCTGACCAGCGCGGCCGGTGATATCACGCCGCCATCGGGGATTGTGGAAGTGCTTCGCGGTTTGTTGATGAGCATGGTCTCCAACCCAATCACCGCGCTGATGAGCGGAAACTACATTGGTATCCTGGTCTGGGCGATTGGTCTGGGCTTCGCGCTGCGTCATGGTAATGAGACCACGAAAAACCTGGTTAACGATGTCTCGAACGCCGTGACGTTCATGGTGAAGCTGGTGATTCGTTTTGCGCCAATCGGGATCTTCGGTCTGGTCTCTTCCACGCTGGCAACCACCGGTTTTGACGCGCTGTGGGGCTACGCACAGTTACTGGTCGTGCTGGTAGGCTGTATGCTGCTGGTGGCGCTGGTGATCAACCCGCTGCTGGTGTTCTGGCAGATCCGCCGCAACCCGTATCCACTGGTGCTGACCTGCCTGCGTGAAAGCGGCGTGTATGCCTTCTTTACCCGCAGCTCTGCAGCCAACATTCCGGTTAACATGGCGCTGGCTGAAAAGCTGAACCTCGATCGCGACACCTACTCCGTGTCGATCCCGCTGGGCGCCACCGTGAACATGGCGGGTGCGGCAATCACCATTACCGTGCTGACTCTGGCGGCCGTGCATACGCTGGGTATTCCGGTGGATCTGCCTACGGCGCTGCTGCTGAGCGTGGTGGCATCACTGTGTGCGTGCGGTGCATCCGGCGTGGCGGGCGGTTCTCTGCTGCTGATCCCGCTGGCGTGCAATATGTTCGGTATCCCGAATGAAATTGCCATGCAGGTTGTTGCTGTCGGCTTTATCATCGGCGTGCTGCAGGATTCCTGTGAAACGGCGCTGAACTCCTCTACCGACGTGCTGTTCACCGCTGCGGCCTGTCAGGCGGAAGACGCGCGTTTAGCGAAGAACGCCCTGCGAGGTTAACAGCAAAACGGCAACCCTGAGGTTGCCGTTTTTAGTGTTTGTACCCTCTCCCCGTGGGAGAGGGTCAGGGTGAGGGCACCAGCCCGTACCGATTACAGCGTCACCCCACTCTTAAAGATCGCCAGCTCGCGGAAGTCGTTCTTCTCGTTACAGGTCTGTTTGCCGTTGGCAAACGCTACGATAGTATCCACAAACTCCGTCAGCAGCTGCGGCATCGCTTTGCCGTGAATGAGCTGACCGGCATCGAAGTCGATCCAGTGCTTTTTCTTCGCCGCCAGTTCACTGTTGGTGGCAATTTTGACCGTCGGGACAAACCCACCGTACGGCGTACCGCGGCCGGTACTGAACAGCACCATATGGCAGCCAGCCCCGGCAAGTGCACTGGTGGCAACCGCGTCGTTACCCGGGGCGCTCAGCAGATTAAGTCCGTGCGTTTTCAGGCGTTCGCCATAGCGCAGGACATCCACCACCTGGCTGGCCCCTGCTTTCTGCGTACAGCCCAGTGACTTCTCTTCAAGCGTGGTGATCCCGCCCGCTTTGTTGCCCGGAGACGGGTTTTCATAAATCGGCTGGTTGTGGGCAATGAAGTACTGTTTGAAATCATTCACCATGGTGACCGTTTTCTCAAACGTCGCTTCATCACGGCAGTGGCTCATCAGGATACGCTCAGCACCGAACATCTCCGGCACTTCTGTCAGCACGGTGGTACCGCCGTTGGCAATCACATAGTCTGAGAAGCGCCCCAGCATGGGGTTCGCGGTGATGCCGGAAAGACCGTCCGAGCCGCCGCATTCCAGACCAAACTTAAGCTCGCTCAGTTTGCCCGGCTCGCGTTTGTCGTGACGCATCACCTCATACAGCTGATGCAGTTGCTCAACGCCCGCTTCCACTTCATCGTCCTGATGCTGACACACCATAAAGTGCACACGGTCAGGGTCAAACTCGCCCAGCGTCTCCCGGAAGGCATCCACCTGGTTGTTCTCGCAGCCCAGGCCAATCACCAGCACCGCCCCCGCGTTCGGATGACGCACCATATTTTGCAGCATGGTACGGGTGTTAATATGGTCATCACCCAGCTGCGAACAGCCGTAGGTGTGGCTGAACAGATGCACGCCGTCAGTGCCTTCGGCATCATGGGTCTCTTTCAGAAAACGCGTCTGGATTTGACGCGCGATCCCGTTCACACAACCGACGGTCGGGAGGATCCACAGTTCGTTGCGGATCCCCACGTCACCGTTGGCGCGGCGGTAGATCTGTACCTCACGATCCGCCGCCTGCTTTTCTTCCGGGTGGAAATCAGGTTGATAGCTGTACTCGTCCAGATCGCTCAGATTGGTGCGGGTATTGTGGGAGTGGATGTATTCACCCGGCGCAATATCCTCCAGCGCATGGCCAATCGGTAAACCGTACTTCACCACGTTCTCCCCTTTCGCAATGGGGAGCAGGGCAAACTTATGCCCACGTCCAATGGCCTGACGTAACGTAACCGACTGATTATCGAAAGTGACGTCCGTTCCTTCGGTCAGATCCGCCAGCGCAACGGCGACGTTATCCAGCGAATGGATTTTGATGTATTGCATATCAACCTCAAACGGCCTTAGTTCAGTTCAATGGCGAAGTAGTCACGCGCATTGTTGAAGCAGATGTTTCTCACCATTTCACCCAGCAGCTGGATATCTGCCGGTGCTTCGCCTGCGTGCACCCAGCGGCCAATCATCTGGCAGAGAATGCGACGGAAATACTCGTGGCGGGTATAGGAGAGGAAACTGCGACTGTCGGTCAGCATCCCCACAAAGCGGCTCAACAGGCCCAGCTGTGCCAGCTGCGTCATTTGACGCTCCATGCCATCTTTCTGGTCATTGAACCACCAGCCGGAGCCGAACTGCATCTTGCCTGGCATCCCTTCGCCCTGGAAGTTGCCAATCATGGTGCCCAGCACTTCGTTATCGCGCGGGTTCAGGCAGTAGAGAATGGTTTTTGGCAGCAGATTTTGCTCGTTCTGCTTACTCAGCAGTTTAGAGAGCGCTTCGGCCAGCGGACGGTCGTTGATGGAGTCAAAGCCCACGTCCGCGCCCAGCAGTTTGAACTGACGCTGGTTGTTATTACGCAGCGCGCCAATGTGGTACTGCTGTACCCAGCCGCGACGGGCATATTCTGCACCGAGGAACACCAGTACCGCAGTTTTGAACTGGGCGACTTCATGCTCGCTCAGGGATTCGCCGGAGAGACGGCGCGCCAGGATGCTATCCAGCTCGGCTTCGTTAGACTCCGCAAACAGCACCACATCCAGGGCGTGGTCAGAGACTTTACACCCGTGCGCGGCAAAATGGTCCAGACGTTTGGTCAGCGCGGTCTGCAGATCGGCGAAACGACGAATGTCGGTGTCGGAGACTTCAGCCAGCTTCGCCATATAGTCGCTAAACGTATCGAGTTCAATGTTAAACGCTTTATCCGGACGCCAGCTTGGCAGCACTTTGATATCAAACGCGGTATCTTTCGCAATAACCGCGTGGTGCTCCAGCGAGTCGATTGGATCGTCCGTGGTACCCACCATTTTCACGTTCATCTGCTTCATGATGCCGCGCGCGGAGAAGTTATCCTGTGCCAGCAAGTCGTTGCACTGCTCCCAGATCTCATCCGCCGTGGCCGGTGAAAGCAGCTTGCCGGTAATGCCAAACGGACGGCGCAGTTCGAGGTGCGTCCAGTGATAGAGCGGATTACCGATGGTCTGCGGCACGGTAGCCGCCCAGGCGTCAAATTTCTCGCGGTCGCTTGCGTCGCCAGTACACAGGCGCTCCGGGACACCGTTAGTGCGCATGGCGCGCCATTTATAGTGATCACCCTTCAGCCAGATGTCATACAGGTTTTTGAAACGGTAATTTTCGGCTACCTGCTGCGGCGGTAAATGGCAGTGGTAGTCGAAAATGGGCTGGTCTTTTGCGTAGTCGTGGTACAGGCGGCGAGCAAATTCAGTGTCTAACAGAAAATCGTCGGTCATAAACGGTGTCATTATCGTCTTCCTCGTAACGGGAGCGGCAGAAAGCTTATGTTCAGATGCTGCAAAGTTATCACACCAATTTCCAGAGCCCGAAGTTTTTTTCGTGAGTTGGATCAATAAACCCGGACAAAAAAATTACCCCAAATGAGGTAAACCCTCCTCCAGACCGCGCCAGCACTGGCTTTACCTGCGCCAGATAATGTCCCCACAAAGAATCATACATTTGTGATGTCACTCACCTTTTAAAGTTGTATGACAAGTTATCTTTTCGCCGTCGCAAACACGCAGCTGACGGAATGCATTACCGGTGGCAGACATCGGATTTAACGGTACGGAAACCGACTTATGCACGCTTACTTATGGCAAGATTCGGGCCGTTCCGGGACGTTCTCCCGGTTACGCCCCTCCCGTTACACAGCCCTCCCCGAAACCGGTTGAGAGGTTGCCGTGCCCCGGCACGGAAATAACATAACGATGAGGTTTTAGATGCGTAAAATTAAAGGGTTACGTTGGTATATGATCGCACTGGTGACGCTGGGCACCGTGCTGGGTTACCTGACGCGTAACACCGTGGCAGCCGCCGCGCCCACGTTGATGGAAGAGCTGCACATCTCCACGCAGCAATACTCCTACATCATTGCCGCTTACTCCGCGGCTTACACCATCATGCAGCCTGTTGCCGGCTATGTGCTGGACATTCTCGGGACCAAAATCGGTTATGCCTTCTTCGCCATTGCCTGGGCGGTATTCTGCGGGGCAACAGCGCTGGCAGGGAGCTGGGGTGGCCTGGCGCTGGCACGCGGCGCGGTAGGTGCGGCGGAAGCGGCGATGATCCCCGCAGGGCTGAAAGCCAGCTCTGAGTGGTTCCCGGCAAAAGAGCGTTCCATTGCGGTCGGTTACTTCAACGTCGGTTCGTCCATCGGGGCGATGATTGCCCCCCCGCTGGTGGTGTGGGCCATTGTGATGCACAGCTGGCAGATGGCGTTCATTATCTCTGGCGTACTGAGCTTTGCCTGGGCTATGGCGTGGCTGGTGTTCTATAAACACCCACGCGATCAGAAAAAACTCTCTGAAGAAGAGCGCGAGTACATCATTGGTGGTCAGGAAGCACAGCATCAGACCAACAACGGCAAAAAAATGTCCGTCTGGCAGATCCTGGGAACCCGTCAGTTCTGGGGGATCGCCCTGCCACGCTTCCTGGCTGAGCCGGCCTGGGGCACCTTTAACGCCTGGATCCCGCTGTTCATGTTCAAGGTCTATGGCTTTAACCTGAAAGAGATCGCCATGTTCGCCTGGATGCCGATGCTGTTCGCAGACCTGGGCTGTATTGTGGGGGGTTACCTGCCGCCGCTGTTCCAGCGCTGGTTTGGCGTGAATCTGATCGTTTCCCGCAAAATGGTGGTGACGATGGGCGCGGTGCTGATGATTGGCCCAGGCATGATCGGTCTCTTCACCAGTCCGTATGTGGCTATTGCCCTGCTGTGTATCGGTGGCTTTGCTCACCAGTCGCTGTCCGGTGCGCTGATTACGCTCTCGTCTGACGTTTTCGGGCGTAACGAAGTGGCGACGGCCAACGGCCTGACCGGGATGGCCGCCTGGACCGCAAGTACCCTGTTCGCGCTGGTGGTCGGTGCGCTGGCGGACACGATTGGTTTCAGCCCGCTGTTCGCGGTACTGGCTATCTTCGACCTGATGGGTGCGGTCGTTATCTGGACGGTGCTGAAAAGCAAATCAGCGGACGAACTGGCGAAAGAGTCGCTTGGGGGACCGGCAACACAGAGTTAGCATTGCTGTGCCGGGTGGCGCTACGCTTACCCGACCTTCAAAACCAGCCGCCGCCGGGCGGCTTTTTTCATGGTGAAATCTGGAGAGTGGTGCGCAAAAGTGGTATAACAAATCATCCGCCGTACCCTGCCTGGAGCGCATATGGAAATCACCGAACCACGTCGTTTATATCAACAACTTGCTGCCGAGCTGAAAGATCGCATCGAGCAAGGTGTCTATCTTGTCGGTGACAAACTCCCCGCTGAGCGCTTCATTGCCGATGAAAAGAGCGTGAGCCGCACCGTGGTGCGTGAAGCGATCATCATGCTGGAAGTGGAAGGTTACGTTGAGGTTCGCAAAGGCTCTGGCATTCATGTGATTTCGAATCAGCCTAAACACTCTCCTGTGGCGGACGAAAGTCTGGAATTTGCCAGCTATGGTCCGTTTGAGCTGCTCCAGGCCCGCCAGCTCATTGAAAGCAACATTGCGGAATTTGCGGCAACCCAGGTGACCAAACAGGACATCATGAAACTGATGGAGATCCAGGAGAACGCCCGCAAGGAAAAATGTTTCCGCGATTCGGAGTGGGATCTGCAGTTCCACGTTCAGGTTGCCCTGGCGACGCAAAATATCGCGCTGGCCGCAATTGTAGAAAAAATGTGGACTCAGCGCGTTCACAACCCGTACTGGAAAAAACTGCACGATCATATCGATTCTCGAACGGTGGATAACTGGTGTGACGATCACGACCAAATCCTCAAGGCGCTGATTCGTAAAGATCCCCATGCCGCGAAACTTGCCATGTGGCAGCACCTGGAGAACACCAAGCAGATGTTGTTCAATGAGACCAGTGACGACTTTGAATTTAACGCTGACCGCTATCTTTTTGCGGATAATCCGGTCGTTCATCTCGATACCGCCTCAAGTCAGGCAAAATAGACTCCCTTTCTGCTGGCAGGCGCTTCGCTGCGCCTTCCGGCGCTGATGGGTAAGCAAAACATATATAGTGTCAGCCTTTGTAAATCCCCTCGCTCACTTCCAGGGCTTACGCCAAAATCATCACACCCTGCAAATTCTGTGACGCAGAACGTTGGGCTTTGTTACAATTGGATTCAATTGCTTATTTTGTAAGTTAGTGCTTGCTAACCAGCCAATTAACAGGGAACAGTGTTGGCCACACCGCAATGTGTCCGCGAGCGACCATAATGAAATCACAACAATGTCGCCGTGCTGTTTGTCCCGGATAACAGGCGTGACGTTAACCGATTTCCAGGAACACTGAATGGAACTTTTGACCCAACTACTGAATGCCCTCTGGGCTCAGGATTTCGAAACGCTGGCCAACCCTTCCATGATTGGCATGCTCTATTTTGTCTTGTTTATGATCCTGTTCCTTGAGAACGGTCTGCTGCCTGCGGCCTTTTTGCCAGGCGACAGTTTGCTGGTGCTGGTCGGCGTGCTGTGCGCTAAAGGGGCGATGGCATTCCCGCAAACTATTTTGTTACTGACCGTCGCCGCCAGCCTCGGCTGCTGGGTGAGCTACATCCAGGGACGATGGCTTGGCAATACGCGACTCGTGCAGAACTGGCTCTCTCATCTTCCCGCCCATTACCATCAGCGGGCGCACCATCTTTTCCATAAGCACGGACTTTCGGCACTGCTGATTGGCCGTTTTATCGCCTTTGTGCGTACCCTGCTGCCAACCATCGCAGGTCTTTCAGGGCTCAGCAGCGCGCGCTTCCAGTTCTTTAACTGGATGAGCGGCTTGTTGTGGGTGCTGATCCTCACCACGCTGGGCTATGCGCTGGGTAAAACGCCGGTCTTTATGAAGTATGAAGATCAACTGATGTCATGCCTGATGCTGCTGCCTGTCGTTCTGCTGGTCTTCGGCCTGATTGGTTCGTTGGTTGTCCTGTGGAAGAAAAAATACGGAGCCAGGAGCTAGCAATGGTTATCTCAGCGCTCTCCCTGCGTCGTTGTGCGTATGCCCTGACCGTGCTGGTGCTAATTAGCGCCATGCTTCTGGTCTGGAGCGCGCTTTCGCATCAGGAGTCTACGCTGGCCATTCGCCCGGTGAATCAGGGTGCCAGCGTGCCTGATGGTTTCTCTGTCTGGCATCATCTGGATGCCAACGGGATCCGCTTTAAAAGCATTACGCCGCAAAATGATGTGTTACTGATCAAGTTTGACTCCCGTGCGCAGAGCGCGGCCGCGAAAGTGGTTCTCGACCGCACGCTGCCCCATGGATATATCATTGCTCAGCAGGACGATGACAGCCAGCCTGCGTCCTGGTTGTCGCTGATTCGCGATACGTCGCATCGATTTGGATAATTACCAGGATTCCGAATCTTTTCACTTACTTTGGTGAATCCCCCGTTTACTTACTATGCTTAAGTACGCGGAGCACCCCTCAGATGTTCTCCGCTTAGTCTGGATAGCGGCGTATGCCGCAACACAATGGAAGGTTTCGATAATGAAATTCCGCATTACTCTGGCTCTGGCCCTTTTATCTTTAAGCACTGCATCCTTCGCTAACTCTCTCTGTCAGGAGAAAGAGCAGGATATTAAGCGTGAGATCGGTTATGCCGAAAAGCACAACAATCAGCATCGTGTTGAGGGTCTGAAAAAAGCGCTGAGTGAAGTCAAAGCTAACTGTTCGGACAGCAAACTGCGTGCCGATCACCAGAAAAAAATCGCTGAACAGAAGGACGAAATAGCCGAGCGCCGTCGCGACCTGCAGGAAGCGAAAGAGAAAGGGGATGCGGAAAAAATTACCAAGCGCGAGAGAAAGCTGAAAGAAGCGCAGGACGACCTGAAAGCGCTGGAAGCTCGCGATTATTGAGTTAACGGAAATCTCAACAGGAGAAAATCATGTCAAAAGATACGACGTCTGAACATCTGCGCGCTGAACTGAAATCCCTGGCTGACACCCTTGAAGAGGTGCTGAACTCCTCCGCAGATAAGTCAAAAGAAGAGGTCAGCAAACTGCGCAGTAAAGCGGAGCAAGCGCTGAAAGAGAGCCGTCATCGTCTGGGTGAAACCGGTGATGCGCTGGCGAAACAGACCCGTGAAGCCGCCGCTCGCGCCGACGAATATGTACGCGATAATCCGTGGACGGGTGTCGGTATTGGTGCCGCAGTCGGTGTGGTACTGGGTGTTCTGCTGACGCGTCGTTGATATGGAAGATCCTCGTCACGCACAAGGGCCTGCTAACAACGTCCTCGGCATCGGCCAGCGTATTTTAACGACGCTGGTCGGGATTGCCGAAACGCGCGTCCGGCTGGCAGTGGTAGAACTGGAAGAGGAGAAAGCCAACCTCTTCCAGATGCTGCTGATGCTCGGGCTGACCATGCTCTTCGCCGCGTTTGGTCTGATGAGCCTGATGGTATTAATCATCTGGGCTATCGACCCGCAATATCGACTTAACGCGATGATTGCCACCACCGTCGTTTTGCTGGTTGCGGCACTGATTGGCGGTATCTGGACGATGCGCAAAGCGCGTAAGTCCACTTTCCTGCGCCATACGCGCCAGGAGCTGGCGAACGATCGCGCTCTGCTGGAGGATGACAAGCCGTGAGCGATAAAGCCGAACGTGAAAAGCGAAAAGCCTTTCTGTTAAGTCAGATCCAGCAGCAACGGCTGGATCTGTCTGCCAGCCGTCGCGACTGGATTGACGCGACGCGTCGGTTTGACCGTGGCTGGAACACCTTCCTGAGCCTCCGTTCCTGGGCTCTGGTCGGCAGCAGTGTGATGGCTATCTGGACGATCCGTCATCCGAATATGCTGATCCGTTGGGCCCGACGCGGCTTTGGTGCCTGGAGTGCCTGGCGCCTGGTGAAAGCAACGATTCGCCAGCAGCAGCTTCGCTAGCCTTCTCGCCGGGTGGCGGCGTCGAGGTAAAAGTAAAACGGTAACTCAGGTTACCGTTTTTTGTTTTTGCGCCCTCTCCCTGTGGGAGAGGGCTGGGGTGAAAGCACTAGCTCACCTGCCCTTACTCAATATCTTTGATAAAGATTGACAGTTTTCCTTGCTAACAATCGCCCACCGTCACGTTTATGATGCTCTCCATCGACAGCAAAGACGCGGTATCTAACCGAATTTGCAGACAAATAATGATCAGCCACTAATGTGGTTTCCTGGAGAGTAAAATGAAAAAATTAGAAGATGTTGGTGTACTGGTAGCACGTATTCTGATGCCAATTCTGTTCATCGTTGCAGGTTGGGGCAAAATCACCGGTTATGCGGGTACCCAGCAATACATGGAAGCCATGGGCGTTCCGGGATTCCTGCTGCCACTGACCATTCTGCTTGAGTTCGGCGGCGGCCTGGCAGTACTGTTCGGCTTCCTGACCCGCACCACGGCACTGTTTACCGCGGGCTTCACCCTGCTGACGGCGTTCATCTTCCACAGCAACTTTGCTGAAGGTGTGAACTCCCTGATGTTCATGAAAAACCTGACCATCGCGGGTGGCTTCCTGCTGCTGGCTATCACCGGCCCGGGCGCATACAGCATCGACCGCGTTCTGAATAAGAAATGGTAAGCACGCTATACTGAATGAACACAAAGCGAGGAGACCTCTCCTCGCTTTTGCTATCTGACGGAGGAGAAAAAAATGGGACAACTCGTAGACGGCGTCTGGCAGGATGTCTGGTATGACACCAAATCCACCGGTGGACGCTTCAAGCGCTCTGTTTCGGCCTTCCGTAACTGGCTCACCGCCGATGGCGCACCCGGCCCCAGTGGCGAGGGTGGCTTTGCCCCCGAGAAAGATCGGTATCACCTTTATGTTTCCCTCGCCTGCCCGTGGGCACACCGCACGCTGATTGTGCGCAAGCTGAAAGGCCTCGAATCCTTAATTCCGGTGTCGGTTGTGAACCCGCTGATGCTGGAAAACGGCTGGACCTTCGACAGTGATTTCCCTGCTGCGACGGGTGATGACCTTTACCATCATGACTTCCTCTACCAGCTTTATCTGCGTGCGGACCCGCACTACACCGGGCGCGTCACCGTACCGGTTCTGTGGGACAAGAAAAACCAGACGATTGTCAGCAATGAGTCTGCGGAGATCATCCGCATGTTCAACACCGCCTTCGATGCCCATGGCGCGCGCGCCGGTGATTACTATCCGGTTGAGCTGCGAGACAAAATCGATGAGCTGAACAGCTGGATTTACGACAACGTTAACAATGGCGTTTACAAGGCCGGTTTTGCCACCAGCCAGGAAGCCTACGACGAAGCGGTCGGGAAAGTCTTTGAATCTCTTGAGCGTCTGGAGCAGATCCTCGGCCAGCACCGCTACCTGACGGGCGATCGTCTGACGGAAGCGGATATCCGCCTGTGGACGACGCTGGTTCGCTTTGATCCGGTGTATGTTACTCACTTCAAGTGCGACAAACATCGCATCAGCGATTATCTGAACCTGTATGGTTTCCTGCGCGACATCTACCAGATGCCGGGAATTGCCGAAACGGTCGATTTTGACCATATTCGTACCCACTATTTCCGCAGCCACAAAACCATTAACCCGACGGGTATTATCTCTATCGGGCCGTGGCAGGATCTAAATGAACCCCACGGGCGCGACGTTCGTTTTGGATAAATATCGAGGGCATCGTGAGATGCCCTTTTTTAATTCACAATCTGCATCTATCCTTACCTCGATCGCTTAGAAAACAAGTGATTGACTGATAAAAGAGGCAAGGAAATGGATTGGTATTTAAACGTACTGCGCAACTACATTGGATTTGGTGGCCGCGCGCGCCGCAAAGAGTACTGGATGTTCATTCTGGTGAACTTCATCCTCGCTCTGGTGCTGAGCATCGTGGATAAAATTCTGGGCTGGGAGTGGGCGAGCGGGGAAGGCGTCCTTACATCGATTTATGCCATCTTTATTCTGCTGCCGTCGTGGGCCGTCCAGTTCCGCCGGCTTCACGACACGGATCGTTCCGCCTGGTGGTTACTGCTGCTGTTGATCCCGGTAGTGGGGTGGATCGTGATTTTAATCTTCAACTGTCAGAGCGGGACACCGGGCGAAAACCGCTTTGGTCCGGATCCTAAGATCGGCGCGTAACTTTATGCCCGATGGCGCTTACGCACATCGGGCTTACACTTTTACTTGTTGTGATGCGCAAAGAGCTTTGGAATTTCGCGCAAACACCACGATTTGGCTTCGCCCATGCTGTCGCGACGCCACGCCATAATGATATCCACTTCGCTGGTATATTCCGGGCTGACAACGCGCAGACGCCCTTCAGCAATATCCTTTTCAACAAACGGATACGGCATGGTCGCCACGCCCAGTCCGGCCAGCAATGCCTGGCGCTTATCTTCCAGAGAGGTTACCGTCAGACGCGGCTGTTTATCCAGCAACTGTACCGTTAACACCGGACGCTCACGCGCGGTATCCGCGACCGCCACGCCGCGATACTTCACACGCGTCACTTCAGAAAGCGGCTCCGCCTCCTGGTGAATCGGGTGATTGGGTGCGGCGACGTAGACGTTCATCACGCTGTAGAGTTTGCGGGAGTTGATTTCAGACGATGACCGGAAGTGCATATCCGGCGCAATGACGATATCCGCCCTGCCCGTCTCCAGACGCTCCCACGCGCCTGCCAGCACCTCAGTGATGATTGAGAGCTGCGTGTTCGCTTTGTCTGCCAGCCTGTCCACCAGCGGGAACAGCGCCTCGGTAGGCACCAGAGCCTCAGTGACCAGCGTCAGATGGGTTTCCCAGCCGCGCGCCAGCGCCTCGGCATCGGTTGTCAGTTTATCGGCCGCTTCCAGCAGTACGCGACCGCGCTCCAGCAGCATCCGCCCAACGTTAGTGAATTTTGTTCGATGACCGGAGCGGTCAAAGAGTACCACGTCCAGCTCTTCCTCCAGCTTCTGCATGGTATAGCTGAGCGCAGACGGAACGCGCCCCAGTTCATCTGCCGCGGCGGCAAAGCTGCCGCGCCTGTCAATCGCGTCCATGACGCGAAGCGCCTCAAGCGTCAATGCTCTCTCTTTAGCCATCTCGTTCTCATTCAGGAAATTTGAACATACCCGGCAGAATATCTGGCTAACAATGAAGCGTCCATACCTTTACCATTGTTTTAGTGTAAAGAGAGGTCAAGTTTATGATTACGACAAGAACAGCTAAACAGTGCGGACAAGCCGATTTCGGTTGGCTGCAGGCCCGCTACACCTTTTCCTTTGGACACTACTTTGACCCTAAACTCCTCGGTTACGCTTCATTGCGCGTGTTAAATCAGGAAGTACTCGCCCCGGGCGCCTCCTTCCAGCCGCGTACGTATCCGAAAGTCGATATCCTGAACCTGATCCTGGAAGGCGAGGCAGAATACCGCGATAGCGAGGGCAATCATGTCCAGGCAAAGGCTGGCGAAGCGTTATTAATTTCCACGCAGCCGGGCATCAGCTACAGCGAGCATAACCTCAGCAAAGACAAAACGCTGACCCGCATGCAGCTGTGGCTGGATGCCTGCCCTGAGCGGGAAAATCCGCTGGTGCAAAAAATCGATCTGCAGAGCGAAAAGCAACAGCTGATCGCTTCTCCGGACGGGAGCAAAGGCAGCCTGCAACTGCGTCAGCAGGTGTGGCTGCACCATATCGAACTGAAGAAAGGTGAACAGGCGAGCTTCCAGCTTCATGGCCCGCGCGCCTATCTGCAATCGATTCACGGTACGGTGCATGCGGTAACGCACACGGAAGAGAAAGAGGCGCTCACCTGCGGCGACGGGGCGTTTATTCGTGATGAAGCGAATATTACGCTGGTGGCCGATACGCCGCTGCGTGCGCTGCTGATTGATTTGCCGGTTTAAAGAATGCCCTCACCTACAGGGCTGAGGGATCCCCACAAAATAATGCGTGCACAAACGGCCCCCTCTCCCTTGAGGGAGAGGGCTGGGGTGAGGGGGAACATACGGCTCTGGTGGTCATTCCGTTCACTTTACGTTGATTGCTACTCTGTAACGACGAAACCTGTGAACGTGTCAGGGCGACTCAGTCGCCACCGCCCTGACGACCCGGGCTCCCGGCCAGAAGGAAATGCCTCAGCGATTTACAGCCGGACCAGGGCATCGCTGTAATTGCTTAATTCTACAGTTAAATGTTAATCGCTTTTGAATGTAAAGATCACTCTGCCAGCGCGTTAGCCATATCCGTTCTGATCTGCTTACGCTGTTCCGGTGTCAATACCTGGCTAACGTCGAAGTAATATTTCACGCGGTAATAACGGGTCTGCTCTTCAATTTTGCTGAAGGCGGTAAGCTGGCTTTTCACCGTGCTTTCGTCCCATTTACCCGCCTGGAACATGTCGATCAGCGCACCGTCCTTCACGCCCGTCATTGGGATCTTGCTGACATTTTGTTCCAGCTGCTGATGCAGATCGTCAATCTTTTTAACCTGCTCATTGCTGAGCTTCAGGTGCTGTACCAGCGGATCCTGCGATGGAGAAGGGGCTGCCTCAACGTTCGCGGCCTGCGCGGTAAAGCTGCACACCGCCAACGACGCTGCAACCAAAGCAATACGGGCCATTTTCATCATCTTACTGTCCTTACATTTTGTTATGGGGAAAAGCAGGAACATTGTTTTTCAAGAGCGGATGAATATGTGTGAGTAATTATATAAACAATTTTGTATGTTTAGCGGGCAAAAAAATGCCCCCTGCGTTGAGGGGGCATGAGACCTGAATGTCGTCAGATTGATTGCGTAAATGTTCGCGAAATCACATCCTGCTGCTGCTCGCGCGTCAGGGCATTAAAGCGCACCGCATACCCCGAAACGCGGATCGTCAGGTTCGGGTAATTTTCCGGGTGCTCAATGGCATCCAGCAGCATTTCCCGGTTCATGACGTTGACGTTCAGATGCTGCCCGCCCTCGATGGCTGTTTCGTGGTGGAAATACCCGTCCAGAAGCCCCACAAGGTTAGTTTTGCGCACCAGCTCGTCCTTGCCCAGCGCCTGCGGCACGATGGAGAAGGTGTAAGAGATCCCGTCCTTGGCGTAGGTGAACGGCAACTTGGCGACCGAGGTTAACGATGCCACCGCCCCTTTTCTGTCACGTCCGTGCATTGGGTTGGCACCCGGCGCAAACGGCGTGCCGCCCCGGCGTCCGTCTGGCGTGTTGCCGGTCTTCTGGCCGTACACTACGTTCGAGGTGATGGTCAGGATCGACTGGGTAGGCACCGCGTTACGATAGGTTGGCAGCGCCTGAATTTTTTTCATAAAGCGCTCCACCAGGTCGCAGGCGATGCTGTCCACGCGGTCGTCGTTGTTGCCGTACTGCGGATAGTCCCCTTCAATGACGAAATCGACCGCCAGACCGGTATGGTCGCGCACCGGTTTCACCGTGGCGTATTTAATGGCCGACAGGGAATCCGCCGCCACTGACAGCCCGGCAATGCCGCAGGCCATGGTGCGATAGACGTCCCGGTCGTGCAGCGCCATCAGCGAGGCTTCGTAGCTGTACTTATCATGCATGTAGTGAATGAGATTCAGCGCGCTGATGTACTGTACCGCCAGCCAGTTCATAAAGTGATCCAGGCTCGCCATCACGGTGTCGTAGTCCAGCACCTCGTCCAGCAGCGGCGCAGTTTTCGGCCCGACCTGGATCTTCAGCTTCTCATCCACCCCGCCGTTGATCGCATACAGCAACGTTTTCGCCAGGTTGGCGCGGGCGCCAAAGAACTGCATCTGCTTGCCGATCACCATCGGGCTGACGCAGCAGGCAATGGCGTAGTCGTCGCTGTTGAAGTCCGCACGCATCAGGTCGTCGTTCTCATACTGCAGCGACGAGGTGACAATCGAGACCTGCGCGGCGTATTTCTTGAACGCGATCGGCAGTTGTTCAGACCACAGGATCGTCAGGTTTGGCTCTGGCGCAGGCCCCATGGTGTGCAGCGTGTGCAGATAGCGGAAGCTGTTTTTGGTCACCAGCGTGCGGCCATCCAGCCCCATTCCACCGATCACCTCCGTCGCCCAGATCGGATCGCCAGAGAAGAGCGTGTCGAACTCCGGCGTACGCAGGAAACGCACCATGCGGATCTTCATGATGAAGTGGTCGATCAGCTCCTGGGCCTGTACCTCGCTCAGGCGCCCGGCCTGCATGTCGCGCTCAATGTAGATATCGAGGAATGACGCGGTGCGCCCCAGCGACATCGCCCCACCGTTCTGGGATTTCACCGCCGCAAGGTAGGCAAAGTACAGCCACTGCACCGCTTCCTGGGCGTTTATCGCCGGACGCGAGATATCAAAGCCATAGTTCGCCGCCATCTGCTGGATCTGCAGCAGCGCGCGCTTATGCTCCGCGAGCTCTTCACGCAGGCGGATCGTGGCTTCCAGATCGTCACCGCGCTCCAGTTTCCCCTGCAGATCCGCAAACTGCAGTTCACGCTCGCGCACCAGATAAGCGATCCCGTACAGCGCCACGCGGCGATAGTCGCCGATGATGCGCCCGCGCCCGTAGCCGTCCGGCAAACCGGTCAGTACGCCCGATTTACGGCAGCGCATCATCTCCGGCGAGTAGACGTCAAACACGCCCTGGTTGTGGGTTTTGCGCAGGTCGGTAAACAGGTATTCGAACTGCGGATCCATCTCCCGACCATAGGCTTCGAACGAGCTGCGGATCATGTTGATCCCACCGTACGGGTGCAGGGCGCGCTTGAGCGGTTTATCGGTTTGCAGACCAACGATCGTCTCCAGATCCTGGTCGATGTAGCCCGGCCCGTGGGCCGTAATGGTGGTGGCAATGTTGGTGTCAAAATCCACCGGGGCGTGGGTGGCGTTCTCCTGGCGAATGCCGACCATTACCTTCTGCCACAGCGCCGTCGTTGCTGGCGTCGCCTGCGCGAGGAAAGCTTCATCGCTTTCATAAGGGGTGTAGTTATGCTGAATAAAATCGCGGACGTTGACGGCGTTTTTCCATTCTTCACCGCGAAACCCGGCCCATGCGTCGCTGTAGGGCGCGACGCCCGTATCGATTGTAACTTTCATGTGATTCTCGCTTTATCAGGCGTAAGCCGCAGCCGGGGTAACCTTCCCAAGACGGAGGGCGTCCAGCGCGATCATTTTTTCTTCATTGGTAGGGACAACCGCGCAGGCCACGCGGGACGTATCGGCGCTAATGATGCGTTCACCCGCGCTGCCAGGCAGGGCGTTGCGGGTCTCGTCGAGGATGATGCCAAAGACCTTGAGATGTTCTGCTACCAGCCTGCGGATGAGCGTAGAGTTCTCGCCAATCCCTCCGGTAAACACCACCCCGTCCAGACGATGCAGCGACGCCGCGTGCCCGGCGATATGCCGTGCAATGCGGTGCACAAAGGTGTTTATCGCCAGCTGCGCCCGCGGATTTCCCTCGCGCCAGGCGTTTTCCAGCGTCCTGAGATCGGCGGAAATCCCGGAGATCCCCAGCAAGCCGGACTCTTTGTTAACCACACGCTCCAGATCCTCGAACGACTGGCCGGTTTGCTGGGCAATCCACGCCATCGCACCAAAATCCACGTCGCCACAGCGCGTGCCCATCATCAGCCCTTCCAGCGGCGTCATTCCCATGGAGGTATCAACGCTTTTGCCATTACGAACCGCGCAAATCGACGCGCCATTCCCAAGGTGGGCAATCACTAACCCGCTGTCGTCCGGTGAAAGCCCGAGAAGCGCCTGCGCCTGCCCGGCAACGTAGTGGTGGGAAGTGCCGTGAAAACCGTAGCGCCGCACGCCCAGCTCCTCAAAGTAGCGGTACGGCAACCCGTACAGATACGCCTGCGGCGGCAGCGTCTGATGGAAACTGGTGTCAAACACCGCCACCTGCTGAACGTTCGGGAACAAGCGCTCTGCGGCTTCCACACCGCTTAAGTTGGCGTAGTTATGCAGTGGCGCCAGAGAGGAAACCTGGCGGATCTCGTTGATAACCTGCTCCGTGATAAGGGTCGACTCGCTGAAACGTTCGCCACCGTGAGCTATGCGGTGGCCAATTAAGGCCACGCTGCTCATCAGGTCACGCTTCTCCAGCTCCAGGGCGATGGCAGCCAGCGCCCCTTCGTAGTCGTGGTGAGCCAGTGTGGCTGGCTCACCCCCGTTCACGGAAATAAAGGCGTTTTCAGTATTGATACCGTCGGCAATGCCCGTCATCAGGGCATCGCAGCTGCTGGCATCGAGCACTGAAAACTTAACAGAGGACGATCCGCAGTTAATAACCAGTACAACCGGAAACTCAATCATGGTGTGACTCCGCTCTTCCTGAGCATTGATTTAGAATAGTTTGTAAACGATATTCAGGATGGTCAGCAAGCCGACAACGGTGACGAAGATGTTCTCGGGTCTGCCCTTATACTTCGCCATGGCCGGGGCTTTGCGGATGGCGTACATCGGCAGCAGACACAGCAGAGACGCGATGATGGGCGCGCCCATAGCCTCAATAAGGTCCAGAATGTTCGGGTTGGCATACGCGACGACCCAGGTGGACCCCATGATGAAGACCATGCTGATGGTGTTCAGTTTGCCCACCGAGACCTTCTTCTTATCGCCCTTGTAACCGAACTTCAGGATCAGGCCGTTAAGCCCTTCCAGCGTGCCCAGGTAGTGGCCGAAGAAAGATTTGAAGATTGCGACCAGCGCGATGATGGAGGCGCCGTATTCCAGCACCGTCGCAAACGTCGATTTGGTGCCTGACATCGACGCAAAATGGTTCGCCAGATAAGAGAGCACCGGAATGTTCTGCGCTTTGGCATCAGCCATGTTCTGCGGAGAGAGCGTAAACAGGCAGCTAAAGGCGAAGAACATCACCACGGCCACCATCAGCAGGCTGGCGCGGCCGATGATTTTGGAACATTTCTGTTCGGTAAACTCTTTCCCGAACTCCGGTTCGTACTCTTCGCGCTTGGAGACCACAAACGAGGAGACGATAGGCGAGAAGTTAAAGGAGAAGACCATGATGGAGATCCCCAGCCACACCGTCACCAGAATGCCGTCATGGCCGGTGAAGGCGATATCGCTCAGGTTGACCTGGTCGATCACCGCCGAGTTCCAGTAAGGGATCAGCGACAGGGAAATCAGCACCAGACTGGCGATAAACGGGAACACCAGAAAGCTCATGACCTTCACCATCAGATCTTTGCCAAACCAGATCACAAAGGCCATCAGCAGCAGCAGGAACAGCGCCACCACCCCGCGGTTCAGCGCCGGCAGCTGGAGCTGGTTTTCCCAGAAGGTCATAAAGGTGTTGGTAATGGTGACGCCGTAAATCCACAGCAGCGGGCAAATGGCGAAGAAGTAGAGGAAGGTGATGACCACTCCGCCTGTTTTACCAAAATGCTCCTCCACCGTTTCGGTGATATTGCCGGAAACGTTGCTACCGGACAGGCACAGACGCGCCAGCGCGCGGTGGCAGTAGAACGCAATCGGGAACGCGAGAAGCAGCATCAGCAGGATAGGGATCAAGCCGCCAAAACCTGCACGAATAGGGAAGAACAGCACGCCTGCGCCAATGGCGGTACCAAACAATCCCAGCGTCCAGGTGGTGTCTGACTTACGCCAGGAGGACGTTTTTGTCTGGCCAACGATAATGCTTTCAGTGTTGCTCATAGGTCATCCTTATGCGTCAACGAAGCCGGTAATTTGGGAAACACGGGAGAGATCGATATTGCCGCCGGAAATAATGCAGACGGTTTTGCGTCCCTGAATATAATGGTCGAGCTTGCCGCTTAATAACGCCGCACAGGCCAGCGCACCCGCCCCTTCAGTCACCACTTTATTGCGCTGTATTAACGCAATCATGCTGTTGCGAATGTCATCTTCACTAACCAGCACAATGTCATCGACTAATTCGCGAACAATTTCGAAGGTTAAATTTCCCGGACGAGAAACATCGCAACCGTCGGCTAATGTGCCGGTCACGCGATGGCTTGTTATTTCTCCAGCCTGATACGATGCCGCCATGCCGTGAACGTTTTCCGACTGCACGCCAATAATATTAATGGTCGGGTTAATCGATTTTATGGCCGTTGCGATGCCGGCAATTAACCCGCCACCGCCGATCGGCACAATGACGTTATCCACGTCGTATAAATCTTCGAGAATTTCGAGGCCGATCGTGCCCTGACCGGCGATCACTTTCGGGTCATCGTAAGGCGGGATAAAAATACGCCCTTCCATCTCAACGATTTCGCTCACTTTGGCGATCGTGTCGTTGAAGTTCTCGCCGTGCAGCACCACTTCTGCCGAGTAGTCACGCGTGGCGGCAACTTTGGATTTTGGCGCGCCCATCGGCATCACCACTTTGCCGTCGATGCCGAGCATGGCACAGGAAAGGGAGACGCCCTGCGCATGGTTTCCCGCAGAGCAGGCCACAACCCCTTTGCGCCTTTCAGCATCGGTCAGCGAGCTTAATTTGTTGAACGCGCCGCGAATTTTGAAGGAACCGGTACGCTGCATATTTTCAAACTTCAGAAAGATTTCACCCTTACAGCGTTCGCTGAGATAATTAGAGCGCGGCATACCGGTTTTATATATCTTTCCTGCCAGTCGTTTTCTGGCGTCCTGAATATCTTCAATGGTTACCGGGAGATCGTAGGTAATATGCATAATATCCTCGTTATAATAATTCATTCTTTTCGGGCAAAGTCAGGGTATCAGAGCACAGCTAAAATAAGCTCTGGGGTGTTTTTTCAAAAAATAGGCAGTACTTATTTGGAAATTAATTATTCATCGTCGTCGTTCACTGGTCAGTGACGCATATTGTTTCGCCAGCTCAACTAACACTGACGCTGATTTTTTAATTCTGTAATTTTTTGACCACACGGCGGCATAGCGTGCCACGGGTAATTCATCTTCTACTGGCAGTACAATAAACTGGTCTGAACCGAAGGGCGCAATCATGTCGCGAGGGATCACCGTCAGGTAATCGGCATTCAGGACAAGGTTATAAATGGTGACGACGGAATCGGTCTGGACGATGTTTTCAATACTGATGTGGTTGTCTTGCAGAGTGGTCAGAAGTTCTTTGTAGTAGCCCATGTCGGTTTGCGGCATCACCCACTGCTCATGGGTGAGCGATGCCAGTGTCGTCGGGGCGGTGCACGTTCGTGATTTGCTGGCCACCAGCACAAATTCAGACTCGAACAGCGGTTCAACGTGTAGATCCTGCAGCAGCATTTCATCACTCAGCGTGCCGATGGCAAAGTCCAGACGCCCGTCACGAATGGCGGGAAGGAAAGAAGAGAGCTGTGCTTCATACATGGAGACCCGCGCTTTCGGGAACACTTCCTTGAATTTTTTGATCATTTCAGAAAGGAACGTAAAGCCAATCAGCGACGGATAACCAAACGAGACGTCCATGACGGTGCTGAAACTGAGGCTGTTAATCTCGCTCACCATGTTTTTCATCTCACGGGTGATCGACTCTGAGTACGAGAGCAGAACCTGGCCCGCCGCCGTTAGTTTTACGCCCGTGTTTTTACGCACCATCACTTCCACACCGAAGTAAGATTCGATGTCACTGATAATTTTGCTGACGGCGGGTTGCGTCAGACCCAGTTGTCTTGCTGCAGAACCTATGGAGCCACTTTTAATGACTTCCTGAAATACCACGAGGTGCTGTGTTTTCGGTAGAATAATAGTGCTCATAATATTCTGCGCTTATTTCCCTATGACGGGGTGAATTCTACTCAATATTGTTTCAGGGGGTATGTGCTGTTACTCACAATTTGCCTTTTCGCACCCTTACCAGGAACTACCAAACCCCATTAAAAACCTTTTAAATCAATAAAATAAAACCAACCAAATACGCTATTACGCTGATATTGATCAACAAAAATGGCGGTAATAAATTTATTTTATGGCGATAACCCGGATAAATTTTGCTGCGTTTAAAAAATCAATAAAGACTATCTTTCAGGCAATTAAAGAACAATAAATAACCATTATGCATGTGAAACATTCTTTCAGTTTTTCGAAATTTACGGGCGTAATTTGGCAGAGGTTCGGGAAAGAGTGGAATACGTCACACATTCTTTGGGTGAATGTTTTTAATTTCAAAATATGCATATCAAATAAGAAAACATTCGGGATCATCCAGTTAACATTCATAACAAATTAATCATACTCAGAATTCAGGATTTTTTAGCGGTAAATTTTGTGATAACGATCAGGATTAGACAGCAGAGCGTCTATGAATGAAGAAAATAGTGAAATGTGCTTAATGTCGCAAATATGAGAATTGGTGTCGTTTGGGGAGTTGCCGGGTGGCGCTGCGTACATACCTCATTAAGCAAAAACCCCGCCGAAGCGGGGTTTTCAAAGAAGTTGAAGCTGACCGATAAGCCGGGTTCTGTCGTGGACAGTCATTCATCTAGGCCAGCAATCGCTCACTGGCTCAAGCAGCCTACCCGGGTTCAGTACGGGCCGTACCATGTGAACCCCTATTTGGCCTTGCTCCGGGTGGAGTTTACCGTGCCACGGACTGTTACCAGCCGCGCGGTGCGCTCTTACCGCACCCTTTCACCCTTACCTGATCCCACTTGCGTGGGCCATCGGCGGTTTGCTCTCTGTTGCACTGGTCGTGGGTTCCCCCCCAGGCGTTACCTGGCACCCTGCCCTGTGGAGCCCGGACTTTCCTCCCCTTCGCCCGTCTCCACCCGAGGGTGGACGACGACGAAGCGGCGACTGTCTGGTCAGCTTCGGCGCGCAGTATAGTGGGTTTGCACGCCGCTGTCACCCTCAGGAGTGGGGAAGACGAAATTAGCGGGAGACTTCCACCTTCGCCAGTTTTTCGTAGTAGCACGCAATGGCACTGTGGTCGGCGGTGCCCAGACCGTCGGCGCGCAGCGCCTGCATCATCTCCATGACGGCGGCGGTCAGCGGCAGTTGGGCCCCTACGCCGTGAGAAGTGTCCAGCGCGTTAGCCAGATCTTTAATGTGCAGGTCGATACGGAAACCGGGTTTGAAGTTACGATCCATCACCATCGGCGCTTTGGCGTCCAGCACCGTGCTGCCCGCCAGCCCACCGCGGATTGCTTGGTAAACCAGATCCGGGTTGACGCCCGCTTTGGTTGCCAGAGTGAGCGCCTCCGACATGGCGGCGATGTTCAGCGCCACAATCACCTGGTTTGCCAGCTTGGTCACGTTACCCGCGCCAATCTCCCCGGTATGCACCACGGAACCGGCCATCGCTTTCATCAGGTCGTAGTATTTATCGAAAATCGCCTTGTCACCACCGACCATGACCGACAACGTGCCGTCAATGGCTTTCGGTTCACCGCCGCTCACCGGGGCATCGAGCATCTTGACGCCTTTCGCTTTCAGCGCCTCGCTGATTTCCCGGCTGGCCAGCGGTGCGATAGAGCTCATGTCGATCAACACCAGGCCCGGCTTTGCACCGTCGATAATGCCGTTCTCACCCAGCGCGACCTCTTTTACATGTGGAGAGTTTGGCAGCATGGTGATAATGACATCGCACTGCTCAGCAATGGCTTTGGCTGTGGTGGCCGTTTCTGCGCCAGCCGCCATCACTTCGGCTACAGCCTGCGAATTATGGTCTGAAACCACCAGTGAGTATCCTGCTTTAATGAGGTTTTTACTCATTGGTTTACCCATAATGCCCAGGCCAATAAAACCCACTTTCAGCGTCATAATCTGTTTTCCTCAAAGATGGTTATTTTTTAAAAGCGTCCGCTAATTTCTGCGTCGCAGAACGGAATACGCCGAGGTCGCTGCCGACGGCAACGAAGGTCGCGCCCCACTCCAGATAGCGGCGTGCGTCTGCTTCAACCGGCGCCAGAATGCCACACGGTTTGCCGTGCGCTTTGGCGCGGGCAAAGATGTGCTGAATGGCGCGCTGCACATCCGGGTGACCCGCATTGCCCAGGTGCCCAAATGCGGCCGCCAGATCGCTTGGGCCGACGAAAATGCCGTCCACACCCTCGGTGGCGGCGATGGCATCCACGTTGTCAACACCCTGCTGACTCTCAATCTGTACCAGAATGGTGATGTTGCTGTTGGACTGCGCAAAGTAGTCCGGTACGGTGCCAAACATGTTGGCGCGATGCGAAACGGAGACGCCGCGGATCCCTTCCGGTGGATAGCGTGTTGACGCCACGGCCTGTGCCGCCTCCTCCTGCGTTTCAACAAACGGGATCAGGAAGTTGTAGAAGCCGATATCCAGCAGGCGCTTGATGATCACCGGCTCGTTCGTGGGGACGCGGACCACCGGCGCGCTCTGGCTGCCTTTGAGCGCCATCAGCTGCGGAATAAAGGTGCTGATATCGTTCGGCGCATGCTCGCCATCCAGCACCAGCCAGTCGAACCCCGCCAGACCCAGCACTTCGGTGCTGATTGGGTTTGCCAGTGCGGACCAGCATCCAATCTGAATCTGGTGCGCCGCAAGCGCCGCTTTAAATTTATTTGGGAAGATAGCGTTATTCATCGTATTTACCTTTTTAATTCCGCAGCCCTGGTCAGTATATTTATTACCAGCGTTATATTTATTCTCTATTTCGGAGTGATAAAATCGTCATTCAGTATAATCTCCGATTTCCGGCAACACATTGTTTTAATGCTCAAGTGTTACGCTCTGTTTCAATAATATTTTGAGCATATGCACAAACCACTGGGCGCTGATGCACAGAATCAGCCATTACTGGTTCGGGAGCGATCGCGATCACATTCTCACGCTCTGTCTCCTGACATGCTCTATTTTCGCAAGCTGCGTTTTTATTTTTGCCATAAGAAAATTGGCTGTATTAATTATCAGATTCTTTGCTGGAGAATATTGAACAATGGCCGACATTGAAATTCGACAAGCGTTGCCGACGGCGTTCTATATAAAAGTTCACGACACGGATAATGTGGCAATTATTGTGAACGACAATGGCTTAAAAGCCGGAACCCGCTTCCCGGATGGTCTGGAGCTGATTGAACATATTCCGCAGGGGCATAAAGTGGCGCTGGAGGATATCCCGGCCCAGGGTGAAATCGTGCGTTATGGTGAAGTCATTGGCTATGCCGTCCGTGCCATTCCGCAAGGCAGCTGGATTGATGAGTCTCTGGTTGAGCTGCCAGAAGCCCCACCGTTGAACACCCTGCCGCTGGCGACCCGCGTCCCGGAGCCGCTGCCACCGCTGGTGGGGTACACCTTTGAAGGCTACCGCAACGCAGACGGGAGCGTGGGAACCAAAAACCTGCTCGGCATTACCACCAGCGTTCATTGTGTGGCAGGCGTGGTGGATTACGTGGTGAAACTCATCGAGCGCGATCTGCTGCCAAAGTACCCGAACGTTGACGGCGTGGTGGGGCTGAATCACCTTTATGGCTGCGGCGTGGCGATCAATGCCCCTGCGGCCGTGGTGCCAATCCGAACTATCCACAATATCGCCCTGAACCCGAACTTTGGTGGCGAAGTGATGGTGATTGGCCTGGGTTGTGAAAAACTACAGCCTGAGCGCCTGCTGCAGGGTACCGAGGATGTCAAAGCCATTCCGGCCGACGAGGCCAGCATTGTACGGCTGCAGGACGAACGCCACGTTGGTTTCCGTTCGATGGTTGACGATATCCTGCAGGTGGCAGAGCGTCATCTGGCTAAACTCAATACCCGTCAACGTGAGACCTGTCCGGCTTCCGAGCTGGTGATTGGTACACAATGTGGCGGCAGCGATGCGTTTTCCGGCGTGACCGCCAACCCGGCGGTGGGTTATGCCTCCGACCTGTTTGTTCGCTGCGGGGCCACGGTGATGTTCTCCGAAGTGACCGAAGTGCGTGACGCCATCCATCTGCTCACGCCGCGCGCCATCAACGAAGAGGTAGGCAAACGCCTGCTCGAAGAGATGGCCTGGTACGATAACTATCTTGATATGGGTAAAACCGACCGCAGCGCTAACCCGTCTCCGGGCAACAAAAAAGGGGGACTGGCGAACGTGGTGGAAAAAGCGCTTGGCTCAATCGCCAAATCCGGCCAGAGCGCCATTGTGGAAGTGCTCTCGCCGGGCCAGCGCCCGACAAAACGCGGCCTGATCTACGCGGCAACGCCGGCCAGCGACTTCGTTTGCGGCACCCAGCAGGTGGCCTCCGGCATTACGGTGCAGGTCTTTACCTCCGGACGCGGTACGCCGTACGGCCTGATGGCGGTGCCTGTGATAAAAATGGCGACCCGCACTGAGCTGGCTAACCGCTGGTATGACCTAATGGACATTAATGCAGGCACCATTGCCACCGGGGAAGAGAGTATAGAAGAGGTAGGCTGGAAGCTGTTCCACTTTATTCTGGATGTGGCGAGCGGCAGGAAGAAAACCTTCTCGGACCAGTGGGGACTGCACAATCAGCTGGCGGTGTTTAACCCGGCACCGGTGACGTGATAGCCCCTCACCCTGCTCTCTCCCCACAGGGGAGAGGGTAAAAACCGCACCGAGCAGTCCCTCTCCCCTGTGGGGAGAGGGTTAGGGTGAGGGGAGAAACTACCCTTTCACCAGCACCACATCGATCCCGCTTTTACGCAACCCATCCAGGCTCTCCGCCGGAATGCCTTCGTCGACAATAATCATATCAATCCGTTGTGTATCAATGATTTTATGCAGGCTTGAGCGGTTAAATTTGCTGGAGTCGGTCACGACAATAATACGCTCTGCCACTTCGCACATCCGGCGGTTGAGGCGCGCCTCGTCTTCATTGTGCGTGCTCACGCCGCGATCGAGATCGATGGCGTCAACGCCCAGGAACAAAAGATCGAAGTGATAATTCTGTAATGACTGCTCCGCCTGGTCGCCATAGAAGGATTGCGACTGACGACGCAGATGCCCGCCTGTCATCAGCAGTTCCACTCCTTCCGCTTCCAGCAAAGCGTTCGCGACGTTCATGCCATTGGTCATGGCAATCACATCCGTGTGCTGGCGCAGCATTCGGGCAATTTCAAACGTTGTGGTACCCGAATCCAGAATGATGCGATGCCCTGGCTTTACCAGTTCTGCGGCAACCTTCGCGATGCTGCGCTTCACGGCAGTATTCAGCGAGCTTTTATCTTCTACGGAGGGTTCAGCGCCCGGCACATTGCCTTCGCAAATCAACGCGCCGCCATAGGCGCGAACGGCAATACCTTGCTTCTCCAGAAAAGCCAGATCGTTGCGGATCGTTACTGTCGACACGCCGTATAAATGGGAAAGATCGTTAACCTGTACGCTTCCCTGCGCCCGCAACCGCTGAATGATCTGCTCTCGCCTTTCACTGGTGCCGGTGATGCGCTTTTCCGCGGAGGAATCAGTGCTGCTCATACGCGATCCTTTATAAATAAACTTTCGTTTCATTTCGTTTTGCCTATTAAGGCCTTTCTTTTAGGGGAATGCAAGCCCCATCTGCCGTTCTTACCCTCCCCTTCCCGACGCTGAAACCTTTCATTGCGTTTCTTTTGTGAAACAGATCGGAAAACTATTATCTTTCGTTTTATTTTTATACCACCATAACGCAGTATCAAATGAAACAAAACGAAAGATGAATACCATCACCATCCGAAATGGAGAGGAAAGTGAAACATCTGACTGATATGGTGGAACAACATAAACGGGGGAATTCAAACGGGATTTATGCCGTCTGTTCCGCACATCCATTAGTACTTGAAGCTGCAATTCGTTACGCCCATTCGCAACAAACGCCGCTGCTGATTGAAGCCACCTCAAACCAGGTCGATCAGTTTGGCGGTTACACCGGCATGACGCCCACCGACTTTTACGGGTTCGTCCGCAAGCTGGCGGACTCTCTTGGCTTCCCCGCGTCACAGCTGATCCTCGGCGGCGACCACTTGGGGCCAAACCGCTGGCAACACCTGCCCGCGCAGCAAGCGATGGCAAATGCTGACGATCTTATCAAAAGCTATGTCGCAGCCGGGTTCAAAAAGGTCCACCTCGACTGCAGTATGTCCTGCGAGGATGATCCGGTTCCTTTGACCGACGCGATTGTCGCCGAACGCGCGGCACGTCTGGCGAAAGTCGCCGAGAAGACCTGCCGTGAACAGTTTGGTGAATCCGATCTGGTCTATGTCATTGGCACTGAAGTCCCCGTGCCGGGTGGGGCACACGAAACGCTTACCGAGCTTGAAGTCACCACGCCGGACGCGGCTCGCGCGACGCTTGAGGCGCATCGTCATGCGTTCGAAAAGGAAGGGTTAGGTGACATCTGGCCACGCATTATTGGCCTGGTGGTTCAGCCTGGCGTGGAGTTCGACCATGCGCACGTCTGTGACTACCAGCCGCAAAAAGCCCATGCCCTGAGCACCATGGTTGAAGCCTACGATACGCTGGTTTTTGAAGCGCACTCTACCGACTACCAGACGCCACAGGCGCTTCGCCAGCTGGTAAAGGACCACTTCGCCATTTTAAAAGTTGGCCCGGCCCTCACCTTCGCTCTGCGCGAGGCACTCTTTGCGCTGGCTGCCATAGAAGAGGAGCTGCTGCCAGCGAAAGCCAGCTCGGGCCTGCGTCACGTGCTGGAAAACGTGATGCTCGATCGGCCGGAATACTGGCAAAGCCACTACCATGGCGACAGCAACGCACGCCGCCTGGCGCGCGGCTACAGCTACTCTGACCGCGTACGCTACTACTGGCCGGACAGCCAGATTGACGATGCCTTTGAACGTTTGGTGCGTAACCTGGCGGACGAACCGCTACCGTTGCCGCTGATTAGCCAGTATCTGCCGTTGCAGTACAGCAAAGTTCGCGAGGAGGCTCTCAAGTCAACGCCGCGAGAACTCATCATCAACCACATTCAGGACATACTTCAGCAGTACCACGCCGCCTGCGAAGGCGTAACGACTCAGCATGCATAATTAAAAAGAGGAAAAAGCTATGCCAAACATTGTCTTATGCCGAATTGATGAACGTCTGATCCACGGTCAGGTGGGCGTGCAATGGGTGGGGTTCGCGGGGGCGAACCTGGTACTGGTCGCGAATGACGAGGTGGCAGAGGATCCGGTTCAACAGAACCTGATGGAAATGGTGCTCGCGGAGGGGATCGCCGTGCGTTTCTGGTCTTTGCAAAAAGTGATCGACAACATTCATCGCGCCGCTGATCGCCAGAAAATTCTACTGGTCTGTAAATCTCCCGCTGATTTTCTGAAGCTGGTTGAAGGGGGCGTGCCCATCACCCGTATCAACGTAGGAAACATGCACTACGCCAGTGGCAAACGACAAATTGCCAAAACGGTATCTGTAGACGCGGACGACATCGCCGCCTTCAACGGCCTGAAAGCGGCCGGGGTGGAATGCTTCGTTCAGGGCGTTCCAACAGAGACTGCTTTGGATCTCTTTAAACTGCTTTGAGGGATTCACAATGGAAATCAGTCTGTTGCAGGCTTTCGCGCTGGGGCTTCTCGCCTTTATCGCGGGTCTGGATATGTTTAATGGCTTAACACACATGCACCGTCCGGTCGTACTTGGGCCGCTGGTTGGCCTGATCCTTGGCGATCTGCACACCGGGATTTTAACCGGCGGGACGTTAGAGCTGGTCTGGATGGGTCTGGCACCGCTCGCGGGCGCACAGCCGCCAAACGTCATTATCGGCACCATCGTCGGGACCACGTTTGCCATCTCCACAGGCGTGAAACCGGATGTCGCCGTTGGGGTCGCCGTGCCGTTTGCCGTCGCGGTACAGATGGGAATTACCTTCCTCTTCTCGGTAATGTCCGGTGTGATGTCCCGCTGCGATCGCATGGCGGCTAATGCAGATACTAACGGCATTGAACGGGTTAACTATCTGGCTCTGCTGGCACTCGGCCTCTTCTATTTCTTGTGCGCGTTTCTGCCCATTTACTTTGGTGCGGAACACGCGAAAACCGCCATTGATGTTCTGCCGGCGCGTCTGATTGACGGCCTTGGCGTCGCGGGCGGCATCATGCCTGCCATTGGCTTTGCCGTGCTGCTCAAAATCATGATGAAAAACGTCTACATCCCCTACTTCATTATCGGTTTTGTCGCCGCGGCCTGGCTCAAGCTTCCGGTGCTGGCGATTGCCGCTGCCGCGCTGGCCATGGCTTTGATAGACCTGATGCGTAAATCACCTGAACCGGCGGCACCAGCGGCCCAGAAAGAGGAATTCGAAGATGGCATCTAATCACACAACATTACCGGGCGTGTCTGAAAGCGAAGAGACGCTGCTGACCGGCGTCAATGAAAACGTCTACGAAGACCAGAGCATCGGTGCAGAACTGACGAAAAAGGACATCAACCGCGTCGCCTGGCGTTCTATGCTGCTGCAGGCCTCATTCAACTATGAACGTATGCAGGCCTCCGGCTGGCTTTACGGGTTACTGCCTGCGTTGAAAAAGATCCATACCAACAAGCGCGATCTGGCACGCGCCATGAAAGGCCATATGGGGTTCTTTAATACCCACCCGTTCCTGGTGACCTTTGTTATCGGCATTATTCTGGCGATGGAACGCTCCAAACAGGATGTAAACAGTATTCAGAGCACCAAAATTGCCGTCGGTGCGCCGCTTGGCGGCATTGGTGACGCCATGTTCTGGCTGACCCTGTTGCCGATCTGCGGCGGTATCGGCGCCAGCCTGGCGCTGCAAGGTTCGATTCTGGGTGCGGTGGTGTTTATCGTGCTGTTTAACGTTGTGCATCTCGGCCTGCGCTTTGGCCTGGCGCATTACGCTTACCGGATGGGCGTCGCAGCCATTCCGTTGATCAAAGCCAATACTAAAAAGGTCGGCCATGCGGCTTCCATTGTCGGGATGACGGTGATCGGTGCGCTGGTGGCAACCTATGTTCGTCTCAATACCACGCTCGAAATCAAAGCCGGGGATGCGGTCGTCAAACTGCAGGCTGACGTTATCGATAAGCTGATGCCCGCGTTTCTGCCGCTGGTCTACACCCTGACCATGTTCTGGCTGGTGCGTCGTGGCTGGAGCCCGCTGCGGCTGATTGGTATCACCGTGGTGTTGGGTGTTGTCGGTAAATTCTGTCACTTCCTGTAAAAGCAAAGAGGTTGCGATGTTAGGCATTATTTTGACGGGTCACGGCGGTTTTGCCAGCGGGCTTGAGCAGGCTATGAAGCAGATCCTGGGCGAGCAGCCGCAGTTTATCGCCATCGATTTTCCTGAAACTTCCACCACCGCGCGGCTGACCGCACAGCTTGAGCAGGCGGTGAGCGAGCTCGACGCCCGGCACGATATAGTGTTCCTTACCGATCTGCTGGGCGGGACCCCGTTTCGCGTTGCTTCTATGCTCGCCATGAAAAGACCGGGCAGCGAAGTGATCACCGGTACCAACCTGCAATTGCTGCTGGAAATGGTGCTGGAGCGCGATGGATTAACCAGCGAAGCGTTTCGTCTGCAGGCGCTGGAGTGTGGCCACCGCGGCCTGACGAGCCTGGTAGATGAGCTTGGCCGCTGTCGCGAGGAAGCGCCCGCAGAGGAAGGAATATGAGCCAACTGCTGCGCGCGCGACGGGTGCTGACCGAACAAGGCTGGCTGGATGACCACCAGCTTCGTTTTGAGGACGGCATTATCGCAGCGATTGAACCCATCCCCGCAGGCGTTCACGCCCGCGATGCCGATAAGCTTTGCCCGGCATTCATTGATATTCACGTTCATGGTGGCATGGGTGTGGATGTGATGGATGACGCCCCCGATGCGCTGGATGTTTTGGCTCTCCATAAAGCACGTGAAGGCGTCGGGGCATTTTTGCCCACGACGGTCACCGCGCCGCTGGAGGCGATTCACGGCGCACTCACGCGGATCGCCCGACGCTTTCAGTCAGGCGGCCCTGGCGCGCAGATTCTGGGCAGCTATCTGGAGGGCCCGTACTTTACCCCGCAGAACAAAGGGGCGCATCCACCCGCGCTGTTTCGGGAACTGGATATCGCCGAGCTGGACGCGTTGATTGCGGTATCGCACAACACGCTGAAGGTAGTGGCACTGGCACCGGAAAAACCCGGCGCGCTACAGGCCATTCGCCACCTGAAGCAGCGGGGTATCCATGTGATGCTGGGCCACAGTGGCGCCACGTACGAGCAAACCCTTGCCGCCTTTGACGCCGGTGCAGACGGGCTGGTGCACTGCTTTAACGGTATGACGGGGCTGCATCACAGAGCGCCGGGTATGGTCGGTGCCGGGCTGACGGACAAACGGGCGTGGCTGGAGCTTATTGCCGACGGTCATCATGTTCATTCGGGCGCCATGCGTATATGCAGCTGCTGTGCGAAGGACCGCGTGGTGCTGATTACCGATGCCATGCAGGCGGCAGGTATGCCGGACGGGCGGTATATGCTCTGTGGCGAAGAGGTCACAATGCACCACGGCGTGGTGAAAACCGCCTCTGGCGGGCTGGCGGGAAGCACGCTGTCGCTGGATGCTGCCGTCAGGCATATGGTGGAACATGCGGGTGTGACAGCAGAAGAGGCTATTCATATGGCTTCGCTGCATCCTGCCCGCCTGCTGGGCAGTGATCATCAGCTGGGCTCCTTAACGCCAGGGAAACGCGCCAATATTATTGCGCTGGATGACGGTTTACACCTTCAGCAGATCTGGATTCAGGGCCAGGCTCTCCCCCTTTAGCCCTTTTATTGTGTCTCCTTTTGGCTTTACGGCGTCAAACCGTAAGGCCTTTCTTTTCCTTTCCTTAATTTTACCCTTTCCTTTCGTGATCAAACTTTTCGTTTTATTTCTTTTCTTTCGTTGAACTTTCGATTTCTTTTCTATAGATTTTATTTAACTGCTTAAATGAACAAGTGAAACGAAACGAAAGATAGCGACACATTTGCCAGCGTCTGATGTGGAATTCACACGACTAAGGACTGAGTTATGCCACAGATCACTCCCACCGCCACAACCGGCACCTGGACCGAAGAAGAGATCCGCCAGCAGCCTGCCAGCTGGCTCCGCTCGCTCCACAACATCGATAATTTGCGTTCCTCGATTGACAGTTTCCTGACGCCACTGCTGCGTAAGCACGATCTGCGGATCGTACTGACCGGCGCGGGCACGTCCGCGTTTATAGGCGATATCATTGCGCCATGGCTTGCGAGCCACACCGGAAAAAACATCTCCGCCGTACCGACAACCGATCTGGTCACGAACCCGATGGATTACTTCAGCCCTGCACATCCGCTGCTGCTGATCTCATTTGCCCGTTCCGGTAACAGCCCTGAAAGCGTCGCCGCCGTTGAGCTGGCTAATCAGTTCGTGCCGGAGTGCTACCATCTGTCGATCACCTGTAACGAGGCGGGAAACCTGTATCAGAGCGCTATCGACACTGATAACGCCTGTGCCCTGCTGATGCCTGCCGAAACGCACGATCGCGGTTTCGCGATGACCAGCAGTATCACCACCATGATGGCAAGCTGCCTGGCCGTATTCGCGCCAGAGACCATCAACAGCAACACCTTCCGCGACGTGGCCGATCGCTGTCAGGCGATCCTCATCTCACTTGGTGATTTCCGCCATGGCGTATTTGGTAACGAGCCCTGGAAACGGATCGTCTACCTGGGAAGCGGTGGCCTGCAGGGGGCGGCGCGCGAATCGGCGCTGAAGGTACTGGAACTGACCGCGGGCAAGCTGGCGGCATTTTACGATTCCCCAACAGGGTTCCGTCACGGGCCTAAGTCGCTGGTAGATAACGAAACGCTGGTGGTGGTGTTTATCTCCAGCCATCCGTATACGCGTCAGTACGATCTGGATCTTCTGGCGGAATTGCGTCGCGATCGCCAGGCCCTGCGCGTTGTCGCCATCGCCGCTGAAAACGATCCGGTGATTGAAGCGGGCCCGCACATCCTGCTGCCGCCTTCACGCCCGTTCATTGATATGGAACAGGCGTTCTGCTTCCTGATGTACGCCCAGGTCTTTGCGCTGTCCCAGTCCCTCAGCGTGGGCAATACACCCGATACGCCATCCGCCAGCGGCACGGTCAACCGCGTGGTACAGGGCGTTGTTATTCATCCGTGGCAGGCTTAAGAGGATCGCATCATGAGCATTATCTCAACGAAATATCTTCTGCAGGACGCACAGGCAAAAGGCTACGCCGTGCCGGCGTTTAACATCCACAACGCAGAGACGATCCAGGCGATCCTCGAAGTGTGTAGCGAGATGCGATCGCCAGTGATCCTCGCAGGCACGCCGGGTACGTTCAAACATATTGCCCTGGAAGAGATCTACGCCCTGTGCAGCGCATATTCATTAACCTACGACATGCCGCTGGCGCTGCATCTCGATCATCACGAATCTCTCGACGATATTCGTCGCAAGGTTACCGCTGGCGTGCGTAGCGCGATGATCGACGGCAGCCACTATCCGTTTGAACAAAACGTGAAGCTGGTGAAATCGGTAGTCGATTTCTGTCACCTCAACGACTGTAGCGTCGAGGCTGAGCTGGGCCGTCTGGGCGGCGTGGAAGATGACATGAGCGTCGACGCGGAGAGTGCATTTCTCACCGACCCGCAGGAAGCGAAACGCTTTGTCGAACTGACCGGCGTCGATAGCCTCGCCGTCGCCATCGGCACCGCACATGGCCTGTATACCAAACGCCCTAAAATTGACTTCCAGCGCCTGGCCGAGATCCGCGAAGTGGTCACCGTGCCGCTGGTGCTGCACGGCGCGAGCGATGTGCCGGATGAGGATGTACGTCGCACCATCGCGCTGGGTGTGTGCAAAGTCAACGTGGCGACCGAGCTGAAAATCGCCTTCTCTGACGCAGTGAAAGCCTGGTTTGCTGAAAACCCACAGGGTAACGATCCACGTTTTTATATGCGGGTCGGAATGGATGCCATGAAAGAGGTGGTCAGAAGCAAGATTACCGTGTGTGGCTCGGCAAACCGCTTGCTGCTTCCGGCAGAAGCCTGATGAAAAAGGATCTTACCCTGATGAAAAAAATCCTCACCCTATCCATGCTTGCCCTGTGTGTTTCCCATAGCGCGTTAGCAGCGAATTACACCCTTAATAACGACAACATTGCCCTGTCATTTGATGACGCGAACTCGACGGTCGTGGTGAAGGACACCAGGGCTAATCATCCGCTGACGCCGCAGGAGCTGTTCTTTCTGACGCTGCCGGACGAGACTAAAATTCACACGGCGGATTTTAAGGTCAAACATGTCGAAAAACAGGACAGTGGTATTGTCGTCGACTTCACCCATCCTGACTTTAACGTGACGGTGAAGCTGAACCTGGTGAAGGGCAAATACGCCAGCATCGACTACACCATCGCCGCCGTCGGGCAGCCTCGGGATGTGGCGAAAATCACCTTCTTCCCGACCAAAAAGCAGGCTCAGGCACCTTATGTAGACGGGGCAATTAACAGCTCGCCGATTATTGCAGACTCGTTCTTTATCCTGCCGGATAAACCCATCGTTAACACGTACGCCTATGAAGCGACGACCAACCTCAACGTGGAGCTGAAAACACCCATTCAGCCGGCAACCCCGGTCAGCTACACCACCTACTTCGGTACCTTCCCGGAGACCAGCCAACTGCGCCGTAGCGTAAACCAGTTTATCGATGCCGTGCGTCCGCGTCCGTATAAGCCTTACTTACACTACAACAGCTGGATGGACATCGGCTTCTTTACCCCGTACTCCGAGCAGGATGTGCTGGGGCGGATGGACGAATGGAACAAGGAGTTTATTGCCGGGCGGGGTGTCGCGCTGGATGCTTTCCTGCTTGACGATGGCTGGGATGACCTTACCGGGCGCTGGCTGTTCGGCCCGGCTTTCAGCAAAGGTTTTGGCAAGGTACGGGAGAAAGCAGACAGCCTGCACAGCTCTGTTGGCCTGTGGCTCTCGCCATGGGGCGGATATAACAAACCGCGCGATACGCGCGTCTCGCATGCAAAAGAGTATGGTTTCGAAACGGTAGACGGGAAGCTGGCGCTGTCTGGCCCGAACTATTTTAAGAACTTTAATGAGCAGATCGTTAAGCTGATAAAAAGCGAGCACATTACCTCGTTTAAACTGGACGGCATGGGCAACGCCAACTCGCACATCAAAGGCAGCCCGTTCGCCTCGGATTTTGACGCCTCTATTGCACTGCTGCATAACATGCGCAGCGCCAATCCGAATCTGTTTATCAACCTGACGACCGGTACCAATGCCAGCCCATCCTGGCTGTTCTACGCTGATTCCATCTGGCGTCAGGGTGACGATATCAACCTGTACGGCCCCGGCACACCGGTGCAGCAGTGGATGACCTATCGCGATGCGGAGACGTATCGCTCTATTGTGCGTAAAGGTCCGCTGTTCCCGCTGAACTCCCTGATGTATCACGGGATCGTCAGCGCGGAGAATGCGTATTACGGTCTGGAGAAGGTGCAAACGGACAGTGATTTTGCTGACCAGGTCTGGAGCTACTTCGCCACCGGCACCCAGTTGCAGGAGCTGTATATCACCCCTTCAATGCTCAACAAGGCGAAGTGGGATACCCTGGCGCAGGCTGCCAAATGGTCCCGGGATAACGCCAGCGTGCTGGTGGATACCCACTGGATTGGCGGAGACCCAACGGCGCTTGAGATCTACGGCTGGGCATCGTGGAATAAAGACAAAGCCATTTTTGGTTTACGAAACCCGTCGGATAAGCCGCAAAGCTATTATCTGGATTTGGCGAAAGATTTCGAAATCCCGACCGGAGATGCAACGCCGTTTAGCCTGAAAGCGGTCTATGGCAGTAACGCCACGATACCGGCAGAGTATAAAAACGCGGTGGTGATTACCCTCAAACCGCTGGAAACGCTGGTGTTTGAGGCGATGCCAGAAAAATAAAACGTGATCGGCTGAGCAGGTTAAGGCATGACCTGCCAGCTTCCTCCTTTCCTGGCTCCCAGGCGCTTTAGTTTCCCTTTTGTTTGCAAGGCGCTGAGATAGCGTTCCACAGTGCGGGAAGTGACACCTAGCATGGATGCTAACATCGCTGCGGACATCTGCGGTTGAACGGTAAGAAGCTCAAGAATAGTCGTTTCCTTTTCCGACATCTCTTCCGACATTTTTTCCGACATAACCGACGGTGCCCCTATGCCCTCCCGCAACGCTTCAGCCATATTCTGAAGCATAAACTCTATAAATGCGGTGCAATCACTCGCCCGGTCACACTCTCCCAAAATCTGATAATAGCGATCCTGCTGAAAATGAATCAGTGTCTCAACTGGCAGCCAGGCAAGTTCAGAACGCCACTGACTCAAAATCAACGTTTGCCACAGCCGCCCCATACGACCATTCCCATCAGAAAATGGATGGATGAATTCAAATTCGTAATGGAAGACCGAGCTGGTAATCAGTGGATGGAGTTCGGTTTCTTTTAACCAGACAAGCAGATCAGCAATAAGCCGGTTAATTTGGGAAGCGGGTGGAGCCATATGGACCAACTGATTCCCGCGATATACGCCTACGTCCCCCATTCTGAGCTTGCCAGGGTTATCAACCAGACCAAGCATTAATAACCGGTGTGCACTGAGTAAGTCTTCGAGCGTCCAGGGCTTCCATTCAGGCAATTTCTCATAAGCCAGAATCGCGTTACGCACTTCCTGAATATCTTTTTCAGGTGCGAGCACGCGTTTACCCTCCATGATTGCCGTTACTTGTCCGGTCGTCAGAGAGTTATGTTCAATGGCCAGAGAAGCCTGGATGGTGCGGATTCGGTTCTCTTTACGCAGTAACGGAGAGGTTCTTCCTGAATGCGCCGCCCAGTGCCCTAATAGTTCACCAATCTCAACAACCTGATTGAGAATCGATGGTGTGATCGTGAAAGGAGGCTGGTAGCGGCTCATATCACTTACTCCCCCTGCTGCTCCAGCGCATATTTATAGAGCGCATTCTTCTTCACGCCGTGGATTTCCGCCGCCAGTGCCGCCGCTTTCTTAAGCGGCAATTCAGCCTGTAGCAGTGCCAGAGTACGCAGCGCATCGGCAGGCAGTGCGTCCTCCTCCGCTTTATGCCCTTCGACAATCAGCACCATCTCGCCCTTGCGACGGTTTTCATCCTCTTTTACCCACGCCAGCAGTTCGCCGACCGGGGCGCCGTGAATGGTTTCCCAGGTTTTGGTCAGCTCGCGCGCCAGCACCACGTAGCGGCTCTCTCCCCAGACGGTCACCATATCTTCCAGACTTTCCAGCAGGCGATGGGTGGATTCGTAGAAAATCAGCGTACGCGGTTCAGCTTCCAGCTCTTTTAACACGTCACGGCGGCCTTTGGATTTGGCGGGCAGGAAACCTTCATAGCAGAAACGATCGGACGGCAGGCCCGCTGCGCTCAACGCAGCAATCGCAGCACACGGTCCCGGCAGAGGGACCACCCGGATCCCGGCTTCACGGCAGGTGCGCACCAGATGGTAACCCGGATCGTTAATCAGCGGCGTACCGGCGTCAGAAACCAGCGCAATGTTCTGCCCCTCTTTGAGCTTCGCCACCAGCGTTTCTGCTTTTTGCTGCTCATTATGATCGTGCAGGGCGAAGAGACGAGCGTTAATCGCAAAGTGTTGCAGCAATAAACCGGTATGCCGGGTATCTTCAGCGGCAATTAAATCAACAGCTTGCAATACGGTCAGCGCACGTTGGGTAATATCAGACAAATTCCCGATAGGAGTAGGTACAATATAAAGCTGGCCTTGAGAATTCTCTGCCGTTTCGTGTTGTTTCATTGTTTCGTCCGTATTGCCGATTTAATATTGAGCATTGCGTAAAAAAAATCACTGGATACAGTATGGTACCGTTAACGTTTCTTCGAAAAAAAGCCACGCGCAGCGTGCCGCTTCTGCTGGCAGCCCTGATCTTTGCAGGCTGTGGCACCCAGGCACCTGACCAGAGCACGGCCCATCTGCAGGGATCCGCTCAGGCTGATTCTGGCTTTTATCTGCAACAAATGTCGCAAAGCTCAAATGATACCAGGATCAACTGGCAATTACTCGCCATTCGTGCACTGCTGAAAGAAGGCAAAACCCAGCAGGCCGCCGAACTGTTCAACCAGCTTCCGCACGAGCTTAACGATGCCCAGCGTCTTGAGCAGAGCCTGCTCTCTGCCGAGCTGAAAGTCGCGCTGAAAGATTATGCCGCCGCGAAAAAGAGCCTTGGCGACATCGACGTGAGCGCGCTGGATAAAAATCAGCAGGCCCGTTTCTGGCAGGCGGGCATTACCGCTGAGCAGGGGCGCCCTTCCCTGACGCTGTTGCGGGCGCTGATCGCCCAGGAGCCGCTGCTCGGCGGTGCGGACAAGCAGAAAAATATTGATGCCACCTGGCAGGCGCTCGCCTCTATGACCCAGGAACAGGCGCAGGCGCTGGTCATCAATGCCGATGAAAACGTGTTGCAGGGGTGGCTGGATCTGCAACAGATGTGGTTTAACAACCGCAGCGATCCAAACATGCTGAAAGCCGGTATTACCGACTGGCAAACCCGTTACCCGCAAAACCCGGGCGCGAAAATGCTGCCGACACAGCTGGTGAACGTGCAGAACTTTAAGCCTGCCTCTACCAGCAAAATCGCCCTGCTTCTGCCGTTGAACGGCCAGGCGGCGGTATTTGGCCGCACCATTCAGCAAGGTTTTGAAGCGGCGAAGAACGGTACCACGCCCGTTACCGGTAGCGCGGTTCCGGCACAGGCAGCTCAGGCGGCAAACGTGAACGACGTTGTCAGCCCTTCCGCTGCGGAAACCAGCGACCTGACCACAGCACAAACCCCGGCGCAGGGGACGATGCAGAACCCGGTGACAGCTCCGACCACACCTGCAGCCGCAGCACCCGCGCCTGCGGCTCCGGCTCCGGCTCCGGTAGAGACACAATCCGCACCGGCAACAGAGTCTGCAACAGCGGAGCAGCCTCAACCGCAGAGCACTGAGCCCGCAGCACAACCTGCCGCTCAGCCACAGACCGTAGCCACCACCAGCGCTAACCCGGGCGCTGAGCTGAAAATCTACGACACCAGCTCTCAGCCGCTCGATCAGGTTCTGGCGCAGGTGCAACAGGACGGCGCCAGCATCGTTGTCGGCCCGCTGCTGAAAAACAACGTGGAAGAGCTGATGAAGAGCAATACTGCGCTGAACGTGCTGGCGCTCAACCAGCCTGAGCAGGTTCAGAACCGCGCCAATATCTGCTATTTCGCCCTCTCTCCGGAAGATGAAGCCCGCGATGCGGCGCGTCATATTCACGAGCAGGGGAAACAGTCTCCGCTGCTGCTGATCCCTCGCAGTACGCTGGGCGATCGCGTCGCCAACGCCTTTGCCGAAGAGTGGCAGAAGCTGGGCGGCGGCATCGTGCTGCAGCAGAAATTCGGTTCCGTCTCTGAACTGCGCGCGGGCGTTAACGGCGGCGCGGGTATTGCGCTTAACGGCAGCCCGGTGAGTGCCAGCCTGCCACAGCAGCAGAGCGTGACGATTGGCGGTCTGACCATCCCGGCCCCGCCAACCGATGCGCAAATCGGCGGTAGCGGCAAAGTGGATGCGGCCTATATCGTCGCCACGCCGCAGGAGATTGCCTTCATCAAACCGATGATCGCCATGCGTAACGGCAGCCAGAGCGGTGCCACACTCTACGCCAGCTCGCGCAGCGCGCAAGGTACCGCGGGCCCGGATTTCCGTCTGGAGATGGACGGTCTACAGTACAGTGAAATTCCTATGCTGGCAGGCAGCAATCCGGCGCTGATGCAGCAGGCGCTGAGTACGGTCCGTAACGACTACTCGCTGGCGCGTCTGTATGCAATGGGTGTCGATGCCTGGGCGCTGGCAAACCACTTTACCCAAATGCGTCAGGTGCCGGGCTTTGAACTTAACGGTAACACCGGCGATCTGACGGCCACTCAGGATTGCGTGATTAACAGGAAGTTATCATGGCTCAAATACCAGCAGGGGCAAATCGTCCCGGCCAGTTAAGCCGTAAAGAGACCGGCGACGCATGGGAATTAAAAGCGCGTCGCTGGCTTGAGGGCAAAGGACTGCGCTTTATCGCCGCTAACGTTCGCGGACGTGGCGGCGAAATCGATCTGATCATGAAAGAGGGTCAGGTCATTGTGTTTGTAGAAGTACGCTACCGACAGTCTTCCCGTTTTGGCGGTGCTGCCGCCAGCGTGACGCTCGCCAAACAACATAAATTATTACAGACTGCCCACTTGTGGCTTGCCCGCCATAATGGGAGTTTTGATACTGTGGATTGCCGGTTCGATGTGTTAGCCTTCACCGGAAACGAGATCGAATGGCTGAAAAACGTTTTTGGCGAAGACGCATAATTAAGATTTAAAAGGGATAACGTGCTCGAAAGAATTAAAGTGTGCTTCACAGAAAGCATCCAGACTCAGATTGCCGCGGCAGAAGCCCTCCCTGACGCGATCTCTCGCGCCGCGATGACGCTGGTGCAGTCTTTGCTGAATGGCAACAAAATCCTCTGTTGTGGCAATGGTACGTCCGCCGCCAACGCACAGCATTTTGCTGCCAGTATGATCAATCGTTTTGAAACAGAACGTCCCAGTTTACCTGCCATTGCACTTAATACCGATAATGTGGTCTTAACAGCGATTGCTAACGATCGTCTGCATGACGAGATTTACGCAAAGCAGGTGCGTGCCCTGGGCCATGCGGGTGATGTGCTGCTGGCCATCTCCACGCGCGGCAATAGCCGTGACATTGTCAAAGCCGTCGAAGCCGCCGTCACCCGCGATATGACTATCGTTGCCTTAACCGGCTATGACGGGGGCGAGTTGGCGGGTCTGCTGGGGCCGCAGGATGTGGAAATCCGCATTCCGTCTCACCGTAGCGCACGCATTCAGGAGATGCATATGCTCACGGTGAACTGCTTATGTGATTTGATCGATAACACGCTTTTCCCTCACCAGGATGATTAAGGAGTTCTCATGAAGGCTTTATCGACCCTCGCAGTCCTTATGTCTGCATTACTGCTTCAGGGATGTATTGCTGCGGCTGTTGTGGGTACCGCCGCGGTAGGCACCAAAGCCGCGACCGATCCACGCACCGTCGGCACTCAGGTAGATGACGGCACGCTGGAGCTGCGCGTCAACAGTGCGCTGTCGAAAGACGAGCAAATTAAGAAAGAAGCGCGCATCAACGTGACGGCTTACCAGGGCAAAGTGCTGCTGACAGGCCAGGCGCCAAATACTGACCTCTCCAGCCGCGCAAAACAGATCGCGATGGGCGTAGAAGGTACCACGGAAGTCTTTAACGAAGTGCGTCAGGGGCAGCCAATCAGCCTTGGGACCGCCTCCAATGATACGTGGATCACCACCAAAGTCCGTTCCCAGCTGCTGGGTTCAGACCAGGTGAAATCATCTAACGTGAAAGTGACGACCGAAAACGGCGAAGTGTTCCTGCTGGGTCTGGTTACCGACCGTGAAGGCAAAGCGGCGGCCGATATTGCCAGCCGGGTGAGCGGCGTGAAACACGTCACTACCGCCTTTACTTACATCAAGTAAGTCACACCTGACTCCAGGCCCGGTAAGCGCCAGCGCTACCGGGCTTTTTTTCACAGAAGCGCAATACTTCCCACAATTACCCCGCTCAACGCCACCAGCCCCGCGGTCAGCCACAGCGCTTTCGCCGGGAATGACTTACGCAGCATGATAAGCGACGGCAGGCTGATCGCAGGCAGTGTGATAAGCAGAGCCAGCGCCGGAGCCGTTCCCATGCCGGCCAGCATCATGGTCTGCACAATCGGAATTTCTGCGGCCGTTGGGATCACAAACAGGCAACCGGCAACGGCCATCGCAATGACCCACATAAGGGTATTGTCGATGGCGCCGTCGGCATGCGGGAATAGCCAGACGCGTGCGGCCCCGAGCACCAGCACCGCCAGGATATACACAGGAATGGTACTCCAGAAGAGCTGCCACAGCGCGTTACCCCAGCGCGCAAAGAAGCTCCCCTGCGGCTCGCTCACGTCAAGCTCGACAGACGCAGGTTCCACGGCAGTTTCTTTCACCCATTTTTGTACCAACGTCGCCACCACCAGCACCGTCAGTAGCCCGGCCACCAGGCGGATAAACGCGAAATGCCAGCCCAGCACAAAGCCCATAAACACCAGCGTCGCCGGGTTTAACAGCGGGTTGCCCATCCAGAACGCCAGCGCGCCGCCCATTGAGACTCGCTGGCGACGCATACCGGCAGCGACAGGCGCGGCACAGCAGGAACACATCATGCCCGGCAGGGAGAAAATGGTCCCCAGCAGGGTGCCCTGAAAGCGCGGCTGCCCCAGGGTTTTTACCAGCCAGTGGCGCGGGATAAGTACCTGAATCAACGAGCCCAGAATGACACCTAATACGGCGGCTTTCCAGACGGCAAGGAAATAGACCATGGCATAATCCCACGCTGCGCGAAGCGGGCTGGAATCAGCCTGGGCGAGAATAGATTTACCGATGCTGTGCGTTTCGGCGGCAGTGAAGGCTTTACCGTAGTACGGCTGCCATTTCACATACCAGAGGCCGATAATGACCACGAGAAAGAAGAGTGCGGGCTTCCACCATTGGACAGGTGTTGCCGCCTGAGATGAAGACTGACCAGTCATAGCATTCCCCGGAGAGTGTTATTTAATTAGCCGGGGGAGTTTACGCCTCGCCTTGAGCGATTTCACGCAGTTTTGCCGAAGGGATGATATTCACCCCCTCCTGCGACGGCGAAAGTGCCTCGTTTAGCATCGCACGCGCCACATCGCGCGCCTCAATGGATTTCCAGTTACCAGGCAGAATGCGGAACAAGGGGGCAAAAACAGACTCGTTAAAACGACGCTCGTCGCGATGCCCCAGCAGCATGGAGGGACGGACGATAGTCAACCGCTCCCACTTCTGGGCAATCAGTGCCTCTTCCATCTCCCCCTTCACCTTGTTGTAAAAGAACGGCGAACGGGCGCTGGCACCCAGCGAGCTGACCACCAGAAAATGGGTGGCTCCCAGCTTTTTCGCCGTCAGCGCCGTGTCGACCACCAGCGTGTAGTCGGCATGGACAAACGCCTCTTTACTGCCCGCCTCGCGCCGCGTCGTCCCAAGACAGCAAAAGGCGATATCGATGGGATCCTGCACCTGTGCCAGTGCGTCAGTCAGCTGCGGATCGTGAGGATTAAAGACGCCAGAGATGTCAGCCAGCGGTCGACGTGTCGGGGCCGCGATGTAGTTCACCCTGCGATCCTGAATCAGCAGCCGCAGCAGATGATCGCCCACCAGCCCGGTTGCGCCTGTAATCAGTACCTGACTCATCTCTTCCCCTTTACAGAATAGTCCGTTTGCGAACTCAGCACGGTCAACCACACTTAGAAGTCTGTTACCGGTAAGTATTTACCACAAACGGGAAAAAAACAGTCTGAAGCGAAAACAACGGAGGAAGCATGGGTAAAAAAATCGCAGTCCTGATTACCGACGAGTTTGAAGATTCAGAGTTCACCTCACCTGCGGAGGCGTTCCGTAAGGCGGGACATGAGGTCATCACCATCGAGAAAGAGGCGGGAAAAACGGTGAAAGGCCACAAGGGCGAGGCCAGCGTGACCATCGACGAAACCATTGATAACGTCAGCCCGTCAGATTTCGATGCGCTACTGTTACCCGGCGGTCATTCCCCGGATTCCCTGCGCGGGGACGAGCGCTTCGTCACATTCACCCGCGATTTCGTCTCGACCGGCAAACCGGTCTTTGCCATCTGCCACGGTCCGCAACTGCTTATCAGCGCGGATGTGGTGCGCGGGCGTAAACTCACTGCCGTGAAACCGATCGTTGTCGATCTGAAAAACGCGGGGGCCGAGTTTTACGATCAGGAGGTGGTCAACGACAAAGACCAGCTGATCACCAGCCGAACCCCGGACGATCTGCCCGCGTTTAACCGCGAAGCGCTACGCCTGCTCGGTGCGTAGCCAGTGCAGCTTTTTGCCAAAGCCCAGTGTGTTGTCGGTAAATTTCAGCTCATCAAGGCGGATTTCCCACACCGGGGCTTTTAAGGCGGCGGCTACCGGAAAGCGGCGCGTGTAGTGCTTACGGCGCGCGTCGCTCTCGTCACCGTCCAGCCGACGGATCTCCCCTTTAAACTGCACCCCACGGATCAGTGCCACCGTTTTAGGCTGACCGTTAACTGTCCCTGCTACCTTCGCCTGTTGCCCGGTCATCTGCGCATGGCGCGTTTTATCTTCGCTCATCACATAAAACGCAACGCGATCAGGGTCATAATAGTAAAACGCATTTGCGCACCACATTTCACCGTCGTCATACACGCACCAGGTGACAACATGCTGTTTCGCCAGCCAGCGGTTAATGGCAGCCAGAGTTTCCATTTTCGTTCTCTCTCATGCTATGGTGCGTTCACCTTAACATACTGAATCTGTTTACCGTGTGCTGGTTTCTCTACCTTGTCCGTACCGCCGATAATGCCCTCTACACCGGGATCACCACCGATGTGGCGCGGCGTTTTCTTCAGCATCAAACGGGAAAAGGGGCAAAAGCGCTGCGGGGGAAAGGTGTATTAACGCTCGCCTTTGCAGCCCCCGTGGGTGACCGATCGCTGGCGTTAAGGGTGGAATACCGCATTAAGCAGCTGACAAAGCGCCAGAAAGAGCGCCTCGTCACCGGAGACGGATCGTTTGAGGCGCTGTGTGAAAGCCTGATTAGAAGCGATTAAAATGGTCGTGATACTCCACGAGGCCATTTACGCCGTTGAGCGCGTCATCCGCCAGACGGTGCACCTGGAAGGCAGTTTCGGTTCCCGGCCAGCGACAGCGGAGATCGTACTGCGCCGCCGGCTCGAAGCCCAGGCGACCATAGAAAGCAGGATCGCCCAGCGTCACCACCGCGGCATAGCCAAACTCATTGAGCGAGTCCAGCCCTTCATACACCAGCTGACGTGCCAGCCCTTGTCCACGATAGTGTTCATCTACCGCCAGCGGCGCCATTCCTACCCACTGTAATTCTTCACCCTGAACGGTTACCGGGCTGAAGGCAACGTAGCCCACCACCTGACCTTCGTCATCGGTGGCAACCAGCCCCAGCGTGATCAGGCCGTCTTCGCGGAGATCGTGGACCAGTTGGGCTTCTGCGTCGCTCGCAAAAGAGCGGCGTAACAACGCATCGATACCCGGTGCATCAATCCCAATTTCGACTCGAATCAGCATGGCTCACCTACTGAAGTGTGTTTACTGTCAGGCGGGGTTTTCAGCCCGGCCTCAACGAAATCTGCCATTTGCATTAACATCACGCGCAGCGCTTTTGGCATCTGCTCCAGCTCAATGGCATCCATTAAATTTTTGACGTACAGACCCAGTTCCGTATCGCCTTCAATGACCAGACGGCGCTGGAAAAAGAGGGTATCCGGATCCTGCTTACGCGCGGCGATCATCAGCAGATCGCAGGCGTCGGCGCTAAAGCTCACATCCGCGTCGGCGGACTGGCGCACAATCAGCTGGTCATTCTCGACGGAGGTAAACCAGCGCAGACCGATATCACGCACTTCAATGCTTAACCAGCGACCTTCCAGAAACGCCAGCTCTCCATCCTGCAACGCCTGGCGGAATTGCCAGCTCAGGACCTGCTCCAGCACCTGACGTTTAAGCGCGAACGGCGCCAGTTTTACCGGCACGCTCAGCATTGATGGACCAAATTGTACGAGACGTGAACGCAGTTTATCCAGCACGAGCTTTACTCCCTGATAGCGATAGTCCGGGTATTTTGCCATATCCGGAGGAGAACATAGCGGCGTAAATCAACAAACCGTCGTCCGGTGTACCTCATTATTGGTGCCATCAATACGCCATTAGCTGCCTTAAATCAAAAATTGTCGCGTATGGGTTAATTAAAATCCCAGCTCGTTAACATTTTTGCTCTCGACGACATCAGGATAAATTATGGAGCTGCTCTGCCCTGCCGGAAACCTTCCGGCGCTTAAGGCGGCCATCGAAAATGGGGCCGATGCGGTCTATATCGGGCTGAAAGATGATACTAACGCCCGCCATTTTGCTGGCCTCAACTTTACGGAGAAAAAGCTTCAGGAAGCCGTTAACTTCGTACACCAGCACCGCCGCAAATTGCATATTGCCATCAATACCTTTGCCCATCCTGATGGCTATGCCCGCTGGCAGCGCGCGGTGGATATGGCAGCACAGCTGGGTGCCGATGCGCTGATTCTGGCCGACCTCGCCATGCTGGAGTATGCGGCAGAACGCTATCCTCATATTGAGCGCCATGTCTCTGTTCAGGCCTCTGCCACCAACGAAGAGGCGGTACGTTTTTATCATCAACACTTTGACGTGGCCCGCGTGGTCTTACCGCGCGTGCTCTCTATTCATCAGGTTAAGCAACTCGCGCGCGTCACGCCAGTGCCGCTGGAAGTTTTTGCCTTTGGCAGCCTGTGCATCATGGCTGAAGGCCGCTGCTATCTCTCCTCGTATTTAACCGGTGAATCACCCAATACCGTTGGCGCCTGCTCGCCTGCCCGCTTTGTTCGCTGGCAGCAAACGCCACAGGGGCTGGAATCTCGCCTGAATGAAGTGTTGATTGACCGCTATCAGGACGGTGAAAACGCCGGCTACCCGACGCTGTGCAAAGGCCGCTATCTGGTTGACGGTGAGCGTTATCACGCGCTGGAGGAGCCCACCAGCCTCAACACGCTGGAACTGCTGCCGGAACTGCTGGCCGCCAATATTGCTTCGGTGAAGATTGAAGGTCGCCAGCGCAGCCCGGCCTACGTCAGTCAGGTGGCGAAAGTCTGGCGTCAGGCTATCGACCGCTGCATGGCAGACCCGCAGAACTACGCCCCACAGTCGGCCTGGATGGAGACCCTCGGCGCGATGTCTGAAGGCACACAAACCACGCTTGGCGCGTATCACCGTAAATGGCAGTGAGATAATCATGAAATATTCATTAGGACCGGTGCTCTACTACTGGCCAAAAGAGACGCTGGAAGCTTTTTATCAACAGGCCGCAACCAGCAGCGCCGATGTGATTTATCTTGGTGAAGCGGTATGCAGCAAGCGCCGCGCCACCAAAGTGGGCGACTGGCTGGAGATGGCGAAAAGCCTGGCCGGGAGCGGCAAACAGGTCGTGCTCTCCACGCTGGCGCTGGTGCAGGCGTCCTCCGAACTGGGTGAGCTAAAACGCTATGTGGAGAACGGTGAATTCCTGATTGAAGCGAGCGACCTGGGCGTGGTGAACATGTGCGCTGAACGTAAGCTGCCGTTTGTCGCGGGCCATGCGCTGAACTGCTATAACGCCGTGACCCTGCGCCTGCTGCTGAAACAGGGGATGACGCGCTGGTGCATGCCGGTAGAGCTGTCGCGCGACTGGCTGGCAAACCTGCTCGCTCAGTGTGAAGAGCTTGGCATTCGCAATCAGTTTGAAGTGGAAGTGCTGAGCTATGGTCATCTGCCGCTGGCGTACTCTGCCCGCTGCTTTACTGCCCGCTCTGAAGATCGGCCGAAAGACGAGTGCGAGACCTGCTGCATCAAGTACCCGAACGGGCGCAGCATGCTGTCACAGGAGAACCAGCAGGTGTTTGTCCTGAACGGCATTCAGACCATGAGCGGCTATGTCTATAACCTGGGTAACGAGCTGGCGTCGATGGTCGGGCTGGTGGATATGGTGCGTCTGTCACCGCTGGACACCAGCGTGTTTGCCATGCTGGATGCTTTTCGCGCCAACGAAAATGGCGCGTCACCGCTGCCGCTGACGGTAAACAGTGACTGTAACGGCTACTGGAAACGGCTGGCCGGACTGGAGCTGCAGGCCTGAAAAAGGCTCACTTTGTTAACAACGGTTATCATTATTTAATGCAGTATTAAAGATTGACCGTCGACAAAGTGAGCTGTTATGACTGACAAAACCCTTCCGTTTTCGGTGCTGGATCTGGCGCCGATCCCACAAGGCTCCTCGGCCAGAGAAGCCTTTTCGCACTCTCTCGATCTGGCTCAACTGGCCGAAAAGCGTGGCTATCACCGTTACTGGCTGGCAGAGCACCACAACATGGTCGGTATCGCCAGCGCCGCCACCTCGGTACTGATTGGTTATCTGGCCGCGAACACCACCACCCTGCACCTGGGATCCGGTGGCGTGATGCTGCCAAACCATGCTCCGCTGGTGATCGCCGAGCAGTTTGGTACGCTAAATACCCTCTATCCGGGCCGTATTGATTTAGGCCTTGGCCGTGCGCCGGGCAGCGACCAGCCAACCATGCGCGCCCTGCGTCGCCATATGAGTGGTGACATCGACAATTTCCCGCGTGATGTGGCGGAACTGGTGGACTGGTTCGATGCGCGTGACCCGAACCCGCACGTGCGCCCGGTGCCGGGCTACGGCGAAAAGATCCCGGTATGGCTGCTGGGGTCGAGCCTGTACAGTGCACAGCTTGCTGCACAGTTGGGGCTGCCGTTTGCGTTTGCCTCGCACTTCGCACCGGATATGCTGCATCAGGCGCTGCATCTCTACCGCACGAACTTCAAACCTTCTGAAAGGCTGGAGAAACCGTACGCGATGGTGTGTATCAACATCATTGCCGCCGACAGCAATCGCGATGCGGAATTCCTGTTTACCTCCATGCAGCAGGCGTTTGCGAAGCTGCGTCGCGGCGAGACCGGCCAGTTGCCGCCACCGGTGGAGAATATGCATCAGCTGTGGTCCGCCTCCGAGCAGTATGGCGTTCAGCAGGCGCTGAGCATGTCGCTGGTGGGAGATAAAGCGAAGGTGCGTCACGGGCTGGAAGCGGTGCTGCGCGAAACGCAGGCGGATGAGATTATGGTTAACGGCCAGATATTTGATCACCAGGCGCGTTTGCATTCGTTTGATTTAGCGATGCAGGTGAAAGAAGAATTGGTGGGATAGTTTTTGGCCGGATGGCGGCTTCGCCTTATCCGGCCTACGCAATCCCTGTAGGCCCGGTAAGCGTAGCGCCACCGGGCTTTGTGTTTAGTGATATACAGGCAACAAATTAAAACTCGACAGCACGTGCACCACCGCGTTGCCAATACCAAACACCAGAATCAGTGCAATCATCGGTTTGCCGCCCCAGACGCGGAATTTCGGGCTACCGAAGCGCTGACGGGATTTACGCGCCAGCAGCGCTGGCACAATTGCCGCCCAGATGGTAGCCGCCAGACCGGCATAGCCGATGGCGTACAGGAACCCGTTCGGCCACAGCAGGCCGCCGACAATCGGTGGCAGGAAGGTCAGCAGTGCGGTTTTAAAGCGCCCCATCGCGGAATCATCAAAACCAAACAGATCCGCCAGATAGTCAAACAGGCCCAGCGTCACGCCGAGGAAAGAGCTCGCTACTGCAAAGTTAGAGAACACCACCAGCAGCAGATCCAGACTGCGGCTGTTCAGTACCCCACTCAGGGCCTGCACCAGCACATCAATGTTACCGCCCTTCTGCGCAATGCCGATAAACTCCGGACGCGGGATGTTGCCCATCGTCCCCAGCAGCCAAATCACATACAGCCCCAGCGCCAGCAGCGTACCGTAGACCAGGCACTTTACAATCGTCCGGGGGTCTTTGCCGTAGTACTTCATCAGACTTGGCACGTTGCCGTGGTAGCCAAACGACGCCAGACAGAACGGCAGGGTCATCAGCAGATACGGCGTATACGACGTATTGGTTTCAGCCACGTTAAACAGCGTTGACGGGGTAACGTGCCCCAGCAGGCTACCGAAGGTCAGGAAGAAAGTGATGACCTTTGCGCCCAGTACGATGGCCGTCATCCGGCTCACCGCTTTGGTACTCATCCAGACAATAAACGCGACGCCCAGCGCAAAGCACAGCCCAGCCAGACGCGCCGGAACGTTCAGCGACATCTCCGCAAAGGTGTGATGCAGAATCGAACCGCTTGCAGAGATGTACGCGTAGGTCAGGATGTAAAGCACAAACGCGATGGAAAGGCCGTTCACCAGGTTCCAGCCTTTACCCAGCAGATCTTTCGTGATGGTGTCGAAGCTGGAGCCAATGCGGTAGTTCAGGTTGGCTTCAAGGATCATCAGCCCTGAATGCAACATACAGAACCAGGTGAAAACCAGCGCAGCCAGCGACCAGAAGAACCACGCACCGGACATGACCACTGGCAGGGAGAACATCCCGGCACCAATAATGGTTCCGCCGATGATCACCACGCCGCCAAGCAGCGAAGGTGACGTTTGGGTGGTGGTTAGTGTCGCCATACAGCCATATCTCCAGTCAAAAATGTGGTTTGCATTTTAATGTGCTGCACTGTACCAGTACAAGAGTACAAAGGAAATAAAAAAAGCCCCGATAGTCTTTATCGGGGCTGTATATATTACTTTACGTCAGAAACGAAAGGCTTACGCGTCACCAAAACGACGACGGCTGGTGCCTTCTTCACGACGTGGGCCACGGCTCTCGCGGCGTTCACCGGAGAAACGACGACCTTCACCACCGCGACCTTCGCTACGACCGCCTTCACGACGCTCGCCACCGAAACCACGACCACCGCCACGACGTTCGCCACCACGGTCAGGACGTGGCTGTGCATCGCCCAGCAGCTGCATGTTCATCGGCTTGTTCAGGATGCGAGTGCGGGTAAAGTGCTGCAGTACTTCACCCGGCATGCCTTTTGGCAGCTCGATGGTGGAGTGGGATGCGAACAGCTTGATGTTACCGATGTAACGGCTGCTGATGTCGCCTTCGTTCGCGATCGCGCCAACGATATGACGAACTTCAACACCATCATCACGGCCCACTTCAATGCGGTACAGCTCCATTTCGCCAGCGTCACGACGCTCACGACGTGGACGATCTTCACCACCACGCTCTGGACGGTCACCACGTGGACCACGGTCGTTACGATCGCCACGACGTTCGAAGCGATCGTCACGGTCACGGAACTCACGACGAGGACGCATCGGTGCATCTGGTGGCACGATCAGGGTACGTTCGCCCTGTGCCATTTTCAGCAGTGCTGCAGCCAGCGTTTCGATATCCAGCTCTTCGCCTTCAGCGGTTGGCTGGATCTGCGCCAGCAGCGCACGGTACTGATCCAGATCGCTGCTTTCCAGCTGCTGCTGAACTTTGGCAGCGAATTTTTCCAGACGGCGTTTGCCCAGCAGTTCTGCGTTTGGCAGCTCAGCTTCCGGAATGGTCAGCTTCATAGTGCGTTCAATGTTACGCAGCAGACGACGCTCGCGGTTCTCAACGAACAGCAGCGCACGGCCTGCACGACCCGCACGACCGGTACGGCCGATACGGTGAACGTAGGACTCGGAGTCCATTGGGATGTCGTAGTTTACAACCAGGCTGATACGTTCAACGTCCAGACCACGTGCTGCCACGTCGGTTGCAATCAGGATATCCAGACGACCGTCTTTCAGACGCTCCAGCGTCTGCTCACGCAGAGCCTGGTTCATGTCACCATTCAGCGCTGCGCTGTTATAGCCGTTACGCTCCAGGGCTTCAGCCACTTCCAGGGTCGCGTTTTTGGTACGTACGAAAATAATCGCCGCATCAAAATCTTCTGCTTCCAGGAAACGCACCAGCGCTTCGTTTTTGCGCATGCCGTACACAGACCAGTAGCTCTGGCTGATGTCCGGGCGAGTGGTAACGCTGGACTGAATGCGCACTTCCTGCGGCTCTTTCATGAAGCGACGGGTAATGCGACGAATGGCTTCTGGCATCGTGGCAGAGAACAGAGCGGTCTGATGACCTTCCGGGATCTGCGCCATAATGGTTTCTACGTCTTCGATGAAGCCCATACGCAGCATTTCGTCTGCTTCATCCAGTACCAGACCGCTCAGTTTAGAGAGATCCAGTGTACCGCGCTTCAGGTGATCCAGCAGACGGCCCGGCGTACCGACAACAATCTGTGGGCCCTGGCGCAGGGCGCGTAACTGCACGTCATAACGCTGGCCGCCGTACAGGGCAACCACGTTTACGCCGCGCATGTGTTTAGAGAATTCCGTCATGGCTTCAGCAACCTGAACCGCCAGTTCACGGGTTGGAGCCAGAACGAGGATCTGCGGTGCACGCAGGTCCGGATCGATGTTGTTCAGCAGCGGCAGCGAGAACGCCGCAGTTTTACCGCTACCAGTCTGGGCCATGCCCAGCACGTCACGACCAGAAAGCAGGTGTGGGATACATTCTGCCTGGATCGGAGATGGTTTTTCGTAACCCAGATCGTTAAGGGCTTCAAGGATAGGAGCCTTCAGGCCCAGATCTGCAAAAGTGGTTTCGAATTCAGCCATGTAGTACGAGTGCCTCAATGTCAATGGCGGCCAGTCTACTTAGCTCATCGTGAAAATGATTAGCAATTTTCATTGAAAAGTGTGAACCGGCTCAAAGTAGGTGTATTGACGAACAACAACGCCCTCACCAGTTAAGGTGATGGCAATCAAAAAGATTACGGGCTGATGTTTATGTCGTCAGCTATTGCTGGTCCGATTCTGCCAGGTCGTCTTGCTCCTGGCCCAAGAGCGATAATTCCAACAATGCATAACGGTGCTCAACGAAGTTATGTACGTTGTTAGCAACCGCTAATTTGAACAGTGCCGTAGCGCTGTCCTTATCCCCCAGACTTAGGTAGTACTTACCTAAATAGAAGTTGGTTTCACTGAGATGCTCAGCGAGCGAGGTGTTATCCGTTGCGTCCGCCTTGAGGCGTTCCATCAGCGTTGCTTCGCTAATGTTGCCCAGGTAGAACTCGACAATGTTCCATCCCCACTGTTCCTTGTCCGATTTGTCGAAGCGCTGTTTCAGTGCCTCTTTTGCCTGCTTCTCATCGAGCTTCTGCTCAACGATGTAAAGCCACAGGCTACGGAAAGGATCATTAGGATCGTCTTGATAAAACGCCAGCAGATCATCTTGCGCTAACTTATCACGACCGCCGTAATACAATGCGATACCGCGATTCAAGTGCGCGTAGTTGTAAGTTGGATCAAGCTCAAGTACAGAATCAAACGCTTCATAGGCAGCATCAAAATTGCCTGCCTGCGTTAAATAAATGCCTAAGTAATTGAATACTTCAGGCATATCAGGTCGGATAGCCAGCGCTTGTGAGAAATCATTTCGCGCTAATGCCCTCAGACCGAGACTATCATACAACACTCCGCGCTCATATAAAAGCTGTGCGCGTTCGTCATCGGTTAAAGCCCGACTGGCAAGAATTTGTTCCATGCGTGCCAGAATCACTTCCTGTTGCAAAGTCGGTTGCAATGGCACTGCGAGGACTTCGCTCTTACGCCAGGCAGAGTTGCTGCATCCTGCCAGCGTTAAAGCTGTCGCAACGAAACACCAGCGCAAAAAAGGCTTCATTTCCCACTCCCGAAGACAACTATTGGATGAACGTCCTGTCCCCCGGCGGCTTAACAAGGCGTCCTGCCTGATAACGGCCCTCCGCGATGCGGAGGGCAAATGGCAACCTTACTCGCCCTGCTGTTCTGCTGCCGGTGCTTCTGGCGCAGCAGCTGGCTGAGACTGCTCGGTTGCTTCTTTAATGCTCAGACGGATACGGCCCTGGCGGTCAACTTCCAGAACTTTAACCGGTACTTCCTGACCCATCTGCAGGTAATCGGTCACTTTCTCAACGCGCTTGTCAGCGATTTGAGAGATGTGTACCAGACCTTCTTTACCGCCACCGATGGCAACGAATGCGCCAAAGTCAACGATACGGGTCACTTTACCATTGTAGATACGGCCCACTTCGATTTCTGCAGTGATTTCTTCGATACGACGAATCGCGAATTTCGCTTTCTCGCCGTCGGTCGCTGCGATTTTCACAGTACCGTCATCTTCGATTTCAATGGTGGTGCCGGTCTCTTCGGTCAGCGCACGGATCACGGAACCGCCCTTACCGATAACATCTTTGATCTTGTCTGGATTGATCTTGATGGTGTGAATACGCGGAGCGAATTCAGAGATATCACCGCGTGGCGCGTTGATCGCCTGTTCCATCACGCCCAGGATGTGCAGACGCGCACCTTTAGCCTGGTTCAGAGCAACCTGCATGATCTCTTTGGTGATACCTTCAATTTTGATATCCATCTGCAGCGCAGAGATACCGTCGCGGGAACCCGCCACTTTGAAGTCCATATCGCCCAGGTGGTCTTCGTCGCCCAGAATGTCAGACAGAACAACAAAGTTGTCGCCCTCTTTCACCAGACCCATTGCGATACCCGCAACGGCGGCTTTGATTGGCACGCCTGCATCCATCAGCGCCAGAGAGGCACCACATACGGAAGCCATGGAAGAAGAACCGTTAGATTCGGTGATTTCAGAAACCACACGAACGGTGTACGGGAATTTGTCTGCGTCTGGCATCACTGCCAGCACGCCGCGCTTCGCCAGACGACCGTGACCAATTTCACGACGCTTCGGCGAACCCACCATACCGGTTTCCCCTACGGAGTACGGAGGGAAGTTATAGTGGAACAGGAAGCTGTCAGTGCGCTCGCCCATCAGCTCGTCGATGATCTGTGCGTCACGTGCAGTACCCAGGGTCGCGGTAACCAGCGCCTGCGTTTCACCACGGGTGAACAGCGCAGAACCGTGAGTACGTGGCAGTACGCCAGTACGCACGTCCAGACCACGGATCATGTCTTTTTCACGACCATCGATACGCGGCTCGCCAGCCAGTACGCGGCTACGAACAACGTTTTTCTCGATTGCGTGCAGAATCTCGCTCAGCTCGTTAGCATCCAGCGTTTCGTCTTCAGCAACCAGCGTGGCGATGGTTTCGTCTTTGATCACGTCAACCTGAGCATAACGCTCCTGTTTGTCGGTGATACGGTATGCATCGCTCAGACGCGCTTCAGCCAGCGCAGCAACGCGTGCGTTCAGCGCGTCGTTTACTGCTTCAGGCTGCCAGTCCCAACGTGGTTTGCCGGCTTCTTTCACCAGCTCGTTGATGTTCTGGATAACAACCTGCTGCTGGTCGTGGCCGAAGACCACAGCGCCGAGCATCTGGTCTTCGCTCAGCAGTTCAGCTTCAGATTCAACCATCAGAACAGCGGCTTCAGTACCCGCAACAACCAGGTCCAGCTTACTTTCTTTCAGCTCTTCCTGAGTCGGGTTCAGCACATACTGGTCGTTGATGTAGCCAACGCGCGCAGCACCGATTGGACCATTGAATGGAATACCGGACAGAGACAGCGCAGCGGATGCGCCGATCATCGCAACGATATCCGGGTTAACCTGTGGGTTAACGGAAACAACGGTCGCGATAACCTGCACTTCGTTTACGAAGCCTTCCGGGAACAGCGGACGAACCGGGCGGTCAATCAGACGCGCGATCAGGGTTTCGCCTTCGCTTGGACGGCCTTCACGACGGAAGAAGCCACCCGGGATTTTACCGGCAGCGTAAGTACGCTCCTGGTAGTTAACGGTCAGAGGGAAAAAGTCCTGACCTGGTTTTGCTTTTTTCTGGCCAACAACGGTCACGAATACCGCGGTGTCATCCATGCTTACCATAACGGCAGCAGTAGCCTGACGTGCCATCATGCCGGTTTCCAGCGTGACGGTATGCTGACCATACTGGAATTTACGAACGATCGGATTCAGCAAAATTCTGTCCTTTCTTAAAAGTTTGACAGCACACCACCGGTGTGCTGACGATTTAACCCGACCTTCTTCGCATCCTCGCGACTAATGACAACCAACACCCCCATGGGTGAAGCCTCTCATTAGCCGCGCGAACCTCTGCAAGGAAGATCATTTATAGCAACAATACAATAGTTTCCAGTGAATTGCTGCGGTCTGGTTGAAAAAAGGGGCCATCAGGCCCCCTTTTCTGAAACTCGCAAGACTTAGCGACGCAGACCCAGACGCTCGATCAGCGCGGAGTAACGTGCAACATCTTTACGTTTCAGGTAGTCGAGCAGTTTACGACGCTGAGAAACCATACGCAGCAGACCACGACGGCTGTGGTGATCTTTTTTGTGCTCTGCAAAGTGACCCTGCAGGTGGTTAATCTGTGCAGTCAGCAGTGCAACCTGAACTTCGGTAGAACCGCTGTCGTTAGTACCACGACCAAACTCAGAAACGATTTTAGCTTTAGCTTCAACGCTTAGAGACATTTTCAAACTCCAAAGTATAAAGAATGTAAGGATGCCGATCTCTAATTCAGCGATCCCCGTATACGCCCCGCAAAATTGTTAAACAATTTGCCGGACGTTAAGCCGCGATATTCTACTCGCCTCACCGGTTTACCGCAAGGTGAGCTGATATCGCCGTCAGCCTTCGACCGGGTATTCCACCACCAGACGGCGGGGCGCAACGCGTCCTTCACCGTCCATTTCACCCATGCCGATAAACTTACCGTCATCCCCTTCGGTCACGCGTACCAGCCCTTCCAGCGGTGCATTCGTGGTCCGAACCGGGTTTCCGTTCTTAAAGTAAACGGACGATGTTAAAGGAAGATTAACAAGCGGGAAGTCGGCCGCCGGGCTGTCCATCGGCATCAGCAGCGGATCGAGCAGTTCTGCTGCTGCCATCCCTTGCGCTTGCGCCTGCTCAACCAGCGCGTGCAGATGTTCAAGGGTCACCATCCGCTCAACCGGATACTTACTGACGGCCAGGCGACGCAGGTAGATAACATGCGCGCCGCAGCCCAGTTTCTCGCCCAGATCGTCGATGATGGTACGAATATAGGTGCCTTTCGAACAGTGGACTTCCAGCTCCAGCTCGTCACCCTCGTGGCGAATAAAGAGCAGTTCATACACGGTGATCGGACGGGCTTCACGCGGCACTTCAATACCCTGGCGCGCATATTCGTAGAGCTTTTTGCCCTGATATTTCAGTGCAGAATACATCGACGGCACCTGCAGCGTATCGCCACGGAAGCTCTCCAGCGCCGCATCCAGTTGCTCTGCGCTAAACGTCACAGGACGCTCCTCTACCACCTGGCCATCGGCATCGGAGGTGTCCGTGCGCTGGCCCAGTCTGGCGATGACGCGATAACGTTTATCGGAATCCAGCAGGTACTGAGAAAACTTTGTTGCCTCCCCCAGGCAGACAGGCAACATGCCCGTCGCCAGAGGGTCCAGCGCACCTGTATGGCCCGCACGGTTGGCGTTAAAAATTCGCTTAACTTTTTGCAGCACGTCGTTGCTGGAAGCGCCCTGGGGTTTATCCAGCAGCAGCACACCATGCACGTCGCGACCACGACGACGAGGACGACTCATCAGTCCTCCTTGCTGTCGTCCGCCGGATTAACACGACGTTCGTCGTCATGTTTCACCACGCTGGTCACCAGGTTGGACATACGCATACCTTCGACCAGGGAGTTGTCGTAGAAGAAGGTCAGCTCAGGCACGATACGCAGGCGCATCGCTTTACCGAGCAGAGAGCGGATGAAACCAGAGGCTTCCTGCAGCGCTTTAATGCCATTTTTCACTGCCGCTTCGTCCTGATCGTTCAGGAACGTCACGAACACTTTGGCATACGCCAGGTCTCGGGACATCTCCACGCCGGACACGGTGGTCATCATGCCCACACGCGGATCTTTAATTTCGCGTTGCAGGATGAGCGCGATCTCTTTCTGCATTTCCTGCGCTACGCGCTGCGGGCGACCAAATTCTTTCGCCATAATAAATTCTCCAGACAAAAAAGGGGCTAAAGCCCCTTTTTAAAATTATTGCCGGGTGGCACGAGGCGATCCCGGCCGACATATGGACCTATCCCAACAGGATTAGTCGATGCTGCGTTGGATCTCGATGATTTCGAACACTTCGATCATATCGCCAACGCGAACGTCGTTGTAGTTCTTCACGCCGATACCACATTCCATGCCGTTACGGACTTCGTTAACGTCATCTTTGAAGCGGCGCAGGGATTCCAGCTCGCCTTCGTAGATAACCACGTTGTCACGCAGTACGCGGATTGGGTTGTGACGCTTGATGGTACCTTCGGTAACCATACAGCCCGCGATTGCACCGAATTTCGGTGATTTGAACACATCACGCACTTCGGCCAGACCGATGATCTGCTGTTTCAGCTCTGGAGACAGCATACCGCTCATCGCTGCTTTCACTTCGTCGATCAGGTTATAGATGACGGAGTAGTAACGCAGATCCAGGCTTTCCGCTTCGATCACGCGGCGAGCAGACGCGTCAGCACGCACGTTGAAGCCAACCAGGATGGCGTTGGAGGCAGCCGCCAGGGTTGCGTCGGTTTCGGTGATACCACCTACGCCAGAACCGATGATCTTCACTTTAACTTCGTCGGTAGACAGTTTCAGCAAGGAGTCGGAGATCGCTTCCACAGAACCCTGAACGTCTGCTTTCAGTACGACGTTCACTTCGTGAACTTCGCCTTCAGCCATGTTCGCAAACATGTTCTCGAGTTTAGATTTCTGCTGACGAGCCAGTTTAACTTCACGGAATTTGCCCTGACGGTACAGTGCAACTTCACGCGCTTTCTTCTCGTCACGCACAACGGTCACTTCATCACCGGCAGCCGGCACACCGGACAGACCGAGGATTTCCACTGGAATGGACGGACCTGCTTCCAGCACTTCCTGACCCAGTTCGTTACGCATCGCACGAACACGACCGTATTCGAAACCACACAGGACGATATCGCCTTTATGCAGTGTACCTTCGCGAACCAGAACGGTAGCCACCGGGCCACGGCCTTTATCCAGGAAGGATTCGATGACCGCGCCGCTCGCCATACCGTTACGGATCGCTTTCAGCTCCAGAACTTCAGCCTGCAGCAGGATCGCGTCCAGCAGCTCATCGATACCGGTACCTGCTTTCGCAGACACGTGTACGAACTGGCTTTCACCGCCCCACTCTTCTGGCAGGATGCCGTACTGGGACAGTTCGTTTTTAACACGATCCGGATCCGCTTCTGGCTTATCGATCTTGTTCACTGCAACCACTACCGGCACACCCGCCGCTTTCGCGTGCTGGATAGCTTCGATGGTCTGTGGCATGACGCCATCGTCTGCAGCAACAACCAGAACAACGATATCTGTCGCCTGAGCACCACGCGCACGCATTGAGGTAAACGCGGCGTGACCTGGGGTATCCAGGAAGGTGATCATACCGTTATCGGTTTCTACGTGGTATGCACCGATGTGCTGGGTAATACCACCCGCTTCACCGGAGGCCACTTTCGTAGAACGAATGTAGTCGAGCAGCGAGGTTTTACCGTGGTCAACGTGACCCATGATGGTCACAACTGGCGCACGCGGTTCTGCCGCAGCACCGGTATCACGGTCGCTCATTACTGCTTCTTCCAGCTCGTTTTCACGACGCAGGATAACTTTGTGGCCCATCTCTTCGGCAACCAGCTGTGCGGTTTCCTGGTCGATAACCTGGTTGATGGTCGCCATTGCGCCCAGTTTCATCATCGCTTTGATGACCTGAGAGCCTTTAACCGCCATTTTGTTCGCCAGATCGCCAACGGTGATGGTTTCGCCGATCACAACGTCACGGTTAACGGCCTGAGCTGGCTTCTGGAAGCCCTGCTGCAGGGAAGACCCTTTACGCTGTTTGCCGCCTTTACCGCCACGCACGGCTGCACGCGCTTCTTCACGGTCAGCTTTAGACTCGGCGTGTTTGTTGCCTTTTTTCGCCGGACGCGCTGCCTTCGCATTGCGACCACGACCACGGCCGCCTTCAACTTCACGGTCGTTATCATCTTCAGCCTGACGCGCGTGCTGAGAAGTGGTCACGTGATAGTCGCTGGTATCTTCAGTCGGTTCAGCGGTATTCACACCATTCTTCTCGTTTTCTTCTGCCATACGGCGCGCTTCTTCAGCCACACGACGCGCTTCTTCTTCCAGCTTGCGGCGTGCTTCTTCTTCCGCTTTACGCTTCAGCTCGGCAGCTTCATTTTCACGGCGGGCTTTTTCAGCCTGGGCGGTTTTGGTCATTTCGTCTGTCTGTTGATTGCTCACTTTGTCTTTTTCCGCAGCTTCACGCTTCACTTTATCACTTGCGTCGCGTTTCGCTTTTTCTGCGGCCTCACGTTCAGCTTTTAATTCTGCCTCACGTTTGGCAGATGCTTCCGCCTCACGCTGAGCTTGTTCTTCCGCTTCACGCTGTGCCTGCTCTTCCGCGGCAAGGCGTTCTGCCTCTTGCGGATCACGTTTTACAAAGGTGCGCGTCTTGCGGACTTCAATTTGTACCGATTTACTTTTGCCACCGGTACCAGGGATATTCAACGTGCTGCGCGTTTTGCGCTGCAGCGTCAGCTTGTCAGGCGCAGAGCCGTGTTCACGGTTCAGGTGCGCTAACAAGGTTTGTTTTTCGTTTGCCGTCACCGAGTCATCAGCGGTCTTCGGGATCCCTGCATCAGCAAATTGCTGTACCAGGCGGTCCACGGAGGTCTGAATCTCGGCAGCCAGCGATTTTACAGTTACATCAGTCATGCTGTTCCTTCCTGCTACAGTTTATTACGCTTCGTCGCCGAACCAGCAAATATTACGTGCGGCCATGATGAGTTCGCCGGCTTTCTCGTCGGTTAAACCTTCGATATCAGCCAGGTCATCAACGCCTTGCTCAGCGAGATCTTCCAGCGTACAAACACCACGGGCAGCCAGCTTGAACGCAATCGCACGATCAAGACCTTCCAGATTCAGCAGGTCATCAGCCGGCTTTTTATCGCCAAGGCTTTCTTCCTGAGCCAGTGCCAGGGTGGTCAGTGCGTTTTTAGCGCGTTCACGCAGGGCTTCAACGGTTGGTTCATCCAGACCGTCAATTTCCAGCAGCTCTTTCATTGGCACATAGGCCAGTTCTTCCAGCGTAGAGAAACCTTCTTCTACCAGAACCGTGGCGAACTCTTCGTCAATGTCCAGGTATTTCGTGAAGGTATCGATCGCCGCATGGGCTTCAGCCTGATGCTTGGCCTGCAGGTCATCAACGGTCATGACGTTGAGTTCCCAGCCGCTCAGCTGTGACGCCAGGCGTACGTTTTGACCGTTACGGCCGATTGCCTGCGCCAGGTTGCCCGCTTCAACAGCGATATCCATGGTGTGTTTGTCTTCGTCAACAACGATAGACGCCACATCCGCCGGAGCCATTGCGTTGATCACGAACTGCGCCGGGTTGTCATCCCACAGAACGATATCGATACGTTCGCCGCCCAGCTCGGTAGAGACCGCCTGAACACGCGCACCACGCATACCGACGCAAGCACCGACCGGGTCGATACGCTTGTCGTTGGTTTTCACCGCAATTTTTGCACGGGAGCCCGGATCGCGAGCCGCCGCTTTAATCTCGATAACTTCTTCACCGATTTCCGGCACTTCGATACGGAACAGTTCTACCAGCATTTCTGGTTTAGAACGGGTCACGAACAGCTGCGCACCACGTGCCTCAGGGCGAACGGCATACAGCACACCACGGATACGGTCACCTGGACGGAAGTTTTCACGCGGCAGCATGTCTTCACGCAGGATCACCGCTTCAGCGTTGCCCGGCATCCCTTCGGATTTGATCTCCAGAGAGATGTTGTCGCGGTTCACTTTCTTCACCACACCCGTGATGATTTCGCCTTCCTGATCGCGGAACTGATCAACAACCAGCGCACGCTCGGCTTCGCGAACTTTCTGCACGATAACCTGTTTTGCGGTCTGGGTGGTGATACGGTCGAAGGTCACAGACTCAATCTGATCTTCAACATAGTCACCAACGTTCAGGCTTTCGTCTTCAAAACGTGCCGCTTCCAGGGTGATCTCTTTGGTTGGCTGGGTCACTTCTTCAACGATTACCCAACGACGGAATGTATCGAAGTCACCGCTTTTACGATCGATTTCTACGCGAACATCGATCTCTTGTTCGTATTTTTTCTTGGTTGCTGTAGCCAGTGCACTTTCCAGCGCTTCGAAAATCTTTTCACGCGGCAGTGATTTCTCGTTGGAGACGGCTTCAACAACAGCCAAAATTTCTTTGTTCATCGCGGGCTTTTCACCTCAATCCAGACTGTTAAAAGTGGGGAACCAGGTTCGCCTTCTGGATATTACTCAGCGCGAACACTTCATCTTTGCCTTCGACTGTCACCGTGATCATTTCACCATCAACGGCTTTGATAATTCCCTGCCATTTACGGCGGTTCTGTACGGCCATACGCAGAACGAGAGCCACTTCTTCACCGGTAAAGCGCACATAGTGCTCGGCCGTGAACATCGGGCGATCGAGGCCAGGTGAGGAAACTTCCAGGTTGTACGCAACGGTAATCGGATCTTCAACATCAAGAACCGCACTCACCTGGTGGCTAACATCAGCACAATCATCAACATTGATGCCATCTTCACTATCAATATAGATGCGCAGCGTCGATGTGCGGCCGCGAACGAATTCGATGCCGACCAGTTCGTAGCCCAGTGCTTCGACCGGTGCAGTAATCATCTCTGTTAATTTTTGCTCTAATGTGGACAAGCCCACCCCCAAGACATAAAAAAAGGGCGTAAAGCCCAGTTATTCTGTAGTCAGATAACAAAAAACCCCGATAAATCGGGGCTTTAGATAACTGAACCCTATAGCCACAACGGTGGCCTGGAGCACTCTCCGAAAGAATTTTTTCAAATCCAGCTACGAAGGCTCTGAGTCTTCACAGTATATTTGAAAAATGACTTTATGGGAAAGTGGTTGCGGGGGCCGGATTTGAACCGACGACCTTCGGGTTATGAGCCCGACGAGCTACCAGGCTGCTCCACCCCGCGCCTGAAACGTGGCAAATTCTACGCTTTTTGGCGAGAAAATGCAAATAATGCTGGGATTTGGTACCGAAGACGGGACGTAAAATCGGCGTTCAGTATATTGATAGTGAACCCCGCCTGTCAACCCAGTTTCCACCAGGCCAAACGGAGGGAAATTTTTACAAAAAACGCACGAGTCTCTTCCGGTCATCGACAAAAGATGATTAAATGAATACTCACTTATTTTGCATAAACATGCATCGAGAGCGAAAGCGGTCTCTAATCAGTCAATCACGCAGGGTTTTATTTTATGACGACGATTCTCAAGCATCTTCCGGTAGGACAACGTATTGGCATCGCTTTTTCAGGCGGCCTGGATACCAGCGCTGCACTGCTGTGGATGCGCCAGAAGGGAGCGGTTCCGTATGCATATACAGCGAACCTGGGTCAGCCGGATGAGGACGACTATGATGCCATTCCTCGTCGTGCTAAAGAGTATGGCGCAGAGAACGCACGTCTGATTGACTGCCGTAAGCAGCTGGTCGCCGAAGGTATTGCCGCTATTCAGTGTGGCGCTTTCCATAATACCACCGGCGGTCTGACCTATTTCAACACCACCCCACTGGGCCGTGCCGTGACCGGCACCATGCTGGTTGCCGCCATGAAAGAAGATGGTGTGAACATCTGGGGTGACGGCAGTACCTATAAAGGCAACGACATTGAACGTTTCTATCGCTATGGCCTGCTGACTAACGCCGAGCTGCAGATTTACAAACCGTGGCTGGACACCGATTTTATCGATGAGCTGGGCGGCCGTCATGAAATGTCTGAATTTATGATTGCCTGCGGCTTCGACTATAAGATGTCCGTCGAAAAAGCCTACTCCACTGACTCCAACATGCTGGGCGCGACGCACGAAGCAAAAGATCTGGAGTTCCTGAATTCCAGCGTGAAAATCGTTAACCCCATCATGGGTGTGAAGTTCTGGGATGAAAACGTCAAAATCCCGGCAGAGGAAGTGACCGTGCGTTTCGAGCGTGGCCATCCGGTTGCCCTCAATGGCAAGACCTTCTCTGACGATGTGGAACTGATGCTGGAAGCGAACTGCATCGGCGGCCGTCACGGTCTGGGTATGAGCGATCAGATTGAAAACCGTATCATTGAAGCGAAGAGCCGTGGCATCTATGAAGCCCCGGGGATGGCGCTGCTGCACATTGCGTATGAACGTCTGCTGACCGGCATTCACAACGAAGATACCATTGAGCAGTATCACTCGCATGGCCGTCAGTTGGGTAAACTGCTGTATCAGGGCCGCTGGTTCGATCCGCAGGCACTGATGCTGCGTGATGCCCTGCAACGTTGGGTGGCAAGCGCTATTACTGGCGAAGTGACTCTGGAACTGCGTCGCGGTAACGACTACTCCATCCTGAATACCGTGTCCGACAACCTGACCTACAAAGCAGAGCGTCTGACCATGGAGAAAGGCGAATCCGTGTTCTCACCTGATGACCGTATTGGTCAGCTGACCATGCGTAATCTGGATATCACCGATACCCGTGAGAAGCTGTTCAACTACGTTGAGAATGGCCTGCTGTCAGCCAGTTCCGGTAACGGCCTGCCGCAGGTTGAAAACCTGGAGCACAGCGATAAGAAGTAATCGCTGAGATGAAATGCAAAAGGCGTCCGATGGACGCCTTTTTTTGGTTTTTTTTCGATCGTACTTCAGACGAAAAAAAGACGTCTATCGACGTCTTTCTTCTGGAATATTGGTACCGAGGATGGGACTCGAACCCACAAGCCCGTTAGGGCACTACCACCTCAAGGTAGCGTGTCTACCAATTCCACCACCTCGGTACGGAATACTTACTGCGGGATATCGCTGGTTGGCTTAGCCGGTGCAGCTGGCTGAGTCTGCTCAGTTTTCGCTGGCGCGCTCAGGTTTTCCCACTCGCTTCCTTTGCTGGTCTTGTTGCTGTTGATATTGCCCAGCACCAGGCTGATGATGAAGAACAGCGTAGCCAGAATCGCTGTAGTACGGGTCATGAAGTTCGCAGAACCACTTGAACCGAACAGCGTACCGGAAGCGCCTGCTCCGAAGGAGGCTCCCATATCAGCGCCTTTACCTTGCTGCAGCATAATCAGCGCTACGAGAGCGATGGCTACAATAAGGAAAACAACTAAAAGAGCTTCGTACATAATCAACCTGTTCCTTGCGGATTTGCCGCATACCAATGCTTCGACCAATTAGCAGGGTTTTTGTTTCCCACTGAAGCGGGTGTGAATACTAACCAAAGCGAATGACCTTCGCAAGGGCAATTTTGACGCATTGTATCAACTGCAGAAAAAAACAGCAAAAAGCCATTAAATGCTTAAAACTAAGGCGGCAAGCGCCGCCTTTTTAAACACTTACTGTGAAAAGTTATGCAGCTTTAACGGCATCCGCAATACGGTGCGCAAATTCCGTCACCTGCGTTTCGTCTTCACCTTCCACCATCACGCGGATCAGCGGTTCAGTACCCGACTTACGCAGCAGAACACGACCACGGCTGCCGAGCGCGGCTTCAACCTCAGTCATGACGGCTTTTACATTTTCGTTTTCCAGCGGATCGCCTTTTCCTGCGGTGAAACGCACGTTGACAAGGATCTGCGGGAACATTTTCATACCGCTGCAGAGATCCTGCAGGGTCATATGATTGCGGGCCATGGCGGCTACCACCTGCAGTGCCGCGACGATGCCGTCACCGGTGGTGGTTTTGTCCAGCAGGATCACGTGACCGGAGTTTTCTGCGCCAATACGCCAGCCTTTCTCCTGCAGTTTTTCCAGCACGTAGCGGTCACCCACTTTCGCACGAACAAACGGGATACCCAGCTGTTTCAACGCCAGCTCCAGTCCCATATTGCTCATCAGGGTACCCACGGCGCCGCCGCGCAACTGCCCCTGACGCAGGCCTTCACGGGCGATGATATAAAGAATTTGATCACCATCGACCTTGTTACCTTCGTGATCAACCATGATCACACGGTCGCCGTCACCGTCCAGCGCAATGCCGAGATCCGCTTTTTCTGCCAGCACGCGTGCCTGCAGGGCACGAACGTCTGTCGCACCGACCTGTTCGTTAATGTTCAGACCATCAGGCTCACAGCCGATGGTGATCACTTTCGCCCCCAGCTCACGGAAAACATTAGGCGCAATGTGATACGTCGCACCGTTTGCACAGTCCACCACAATTTTAAGGTGAGCCAGGCTTAGCTCGTTCGGGAAGGTCCCTTTGCAGAATTCAATGTAACGGCCAGCTGCATCAACAATACGGTTTGCTTTGCCCAGTTCAGCGGAATCGACGCAGGTGATCTCTTTTTCCATTTCGGCTTCGATCGCCTCTTCCACTTCATCCGGTAGCTTGGTGCCATCGATGGAGAAGAACTTGATGCCGTTGTCATAGAACGGGTTATGCGAGGCAGAAATCACGATGCCAGCTTCCGCGCGGAAGGTACGCGTCAGATACGCAACAGCCGGGGTTGGCATTGGCCCCGTAAAGGAAGCTGAAAGCCCCGCTGCGGCCAGTCCGGCTTCCAGCGCGGACTCCAGCATATAGCCGGAGATACGGGTATCTTTACCAATGATAATTTTACGCGAGCCATGACGTGCCAGAACCTTGCCAGCAGCCCAACCAAGTTTAAGCACAAAATCAGGGGTGATTGGAGCATCGCCTACGCGCCCACGGATACCATCGGTACCAAAATACTTACGGTTACTCATAGCGTTTCTTTTCCTTCGCTGCCAGTGTGGCTTCCACCACACGCATGGCTTCTACTGTTTCTTTAACATCATGGACACGGATAATGTGCGCGCCTTGCATTGCCGCAATCACCGCACAAGCCAGGCTACCGCTCAGGCGTTCACTCGGCCCTACATTGAGCAACTGCCCAATCATCGACTTTCTCGACATGCCAACCAGCAGCGGCAGGCCGAAATGATGAAACTCTGATAAGCGCGCAAGCAACTCATAATTGTGAGAGAGATTTTTACCGAAACCGAACCCCGGGTCGAGCAGCAATTTCTCTTTTGCGATACCTGCACGCTCACAGCGTGCAATATGCTCATTAAAGAAGCGATTCACATCCGCAAAAACATCCTCATACTTAGGCGCATCCTGCATCGTTTTCGGCTGGCCCTGCATATGCATCAGACAAACCGGCAGCCCGGTTTCCGCAGCCGCCTCAATCGCCCCTGGCTCGGTGAGAGAGCGGATATCATTGATGATGTGAGCACCCACTCGCGCCACTTCGCGAATGACCTCTGGCTTGGACGTGTCGACGGATATCCACACCTCAAAACGTTGTGCGATCGCTTCTACCACCGGCACCACCCGCGCCAGCTCTTCTTCCACCGAAACCTCTGCCGCCCCTGGACGCGTCGATTCACCGCCGACGTCAATGATGGTGGCTCCCGCGTTGATCATCAGATTGGCGTGCTTAACCGCCTCGATAAGCGTGTTATGCGTGCCACCATCAGAGAAGGAGTCAGGCGTGACATTCAGGATCCCCATCACATGCGGATGTGAGAGATCGAGATGCGAGTCCTGGGCGAATAGTTTCATGGTTAAATCCCTGGTATTAATGTGGTTTAACAGAAAAGAAAAACCCCGGAGCAAGCTCCAGGGTTTGAGGTACAGACATACTCACCAACAGCAGTGACTTACTTGTCGCCCAACTGTTCTGACATGGTGTTGCCCGGGTTCGGCGTACGTGGTTCATCAACCGGACGCGGCGCACGCGGGGTGCCATTGTTGTCAGAATTGTTGGAAGCACCTGGGTCTTCCCAGCCTGCTGGCGGACGCACTTCGCGGCGAGCCATCAGGTCGTCAATCTGCGGAGCATCGATGGTCTCATATTTCATGAGCGCATCTTTCATCGAATGCAGAATGTCCATATTGTCGTTCAGGATCTGACGTGCGCGACCGTAGTTACGTTCAATCAGCGCTTTCACTTCCTGGTCGATGATGCGAGCTGTCTCATCAGACATATGTTTCGCTTTCGCCACAGAGCGGCCCAGGAACACTTCGCCCTCTTCCTCTGCATACAGCAGTGGACCGAGTTTGTCGGAGAAGCCCCACTGGGTCACCATGTTACGCGCCAGGTTTGTCGCCACTTTAATATCGTTGGACGCACCGGTAGAAACATGTTCCGCACCGTAGATAATCTCTTCCGCCAGACGACCGCCGTACAGGGTTGAAATCTGGCTTTCCAGTTTCTGACGGCTGGCGCTAATCGCGTCGCCTTCAGGCAGGAAGAAGGTCACACCCAGCGCACGACCGCGCGGAATGATCGTCACTTTATGCACCGGATCGTGTTCCGGCACCAGGCGACCGATAATCGCGTGGCCCGCTTCGTGGTATGCCGTGGACTCTTTCTGCGCTTCCGTCATCACCATGGAGCGGCGTTCCGCCCCCATCATGATTTTGTCTTTCGCTTTTTCGAATTCCACCATCGATACCACGCGCTTGTTACCGCGAGCAGCAAACAGTGCAGCTTCGTTGACCAGGTTAGCCAAATCCGCACCGGAGAAGCCCGGTGTACCGCGCGCAATGATTGCCGCGTCGATATCTGGCGCCAGCGGTACGCGACGCATGTGAACTTTCAGAATCTGTTCACGACCACGGACATCCGGCAGACCAACCACAACCTGACGGTCGAAACGGCCTGGACGCAGCAGCGCTGGGTCAAGAACGTCCGGACGGTTAGTTGCCGCAATAACGATAATACCCTCGTTACCTTCAAAGCCGTCCATCTCAACCAGCATCTGGTTCAGAGTCTGCTCACGTTCATCATGACCACCGCCCAGGCCTGCGCCACGCTGGCGGCCCACGGCGTCGATTTCATCGATGAAGATAATGCACGGTGCTGCCTTTTTAGCCTGCTCGAACATGTCACGCACACGAGATGCACCGACACCCACGAACATTTCTACGAAGTCAGAACCCGAAATAGTAAAGAACGGCACCTTCGCTTCACCCGCGATGGCTTTCGCCAGCAGGGTTTTACCGGTACCCGGAGGGCCGACCATCAGGACGCCTTTCGGGATCTTACCGCCCAGCTTCTGGAAACGGCTCGGCTCGCGCAGGTATTCAACCAGTTCACCCACCTCTTCTTTTGCTTCGTCACAACCGGCGACGTCTGCAAACGTGGTTTTGATCTGGTCTTCCGTCAACATACGCGCCTTGCTCTTACCGAACGACATGGCACCTTTGCCACCGCCGCCCTGCATCTGGCGCATAAAGAAGATCCAGACGCCGATAAGAAGCAGCATCGGGAACCAGGAGATGAAGATAGAAGCCAGCAGGCTTGGTTCTTCTGGCGGCTCACCTACCACCTTGACGTTTTTAGTCAGAAGGTTATCAAGCAGCTTAGGATCGTTCACCGGGATGTAAGTCGTGTAACGGTTACTATCTTTCTTGGTAACGTTGATCTCACGTCCGTTGATACGCGCTTCGCGAACCTGGTCCTGATTGACCTCCTGCAGGAAGGTAGAATAATCCACCTTGCGGCCATTCGACTCGCTGGGCCCAAAGCTCTGGAATACTGACATCAGCACAACGGCAATGACCAGCCAGAGTATTAGGTTTTTCGCCATGTCACTCAAGGGATTAACCTCATATTACAACTGTGTTAAAAACAGCGTCAGGATACTCTATATCCAGTGTCATTCAAACTTTCGTCTGAAATCCACCGGCTATCATTTTCGCCCGGTCGCTACAATATACACTTCACGGGAACGGGCCCGGGAAGAGTCCGGCTTACGAACTTTGACCTTCGCAAACAGGGAGCGAATTTCCTTAAGGTACTCCTCGAAACCTTCGCCCTGAAACACCTTCACAACAAAACTACCACCAGGCGCTAGTACATCACGACACATTTCTAACGCTAGCTCCACCAGATACATGGCGCGGGGGATATCCACCGCCGGTGTTCCACACATATTTGGTGCCATATCTGACATGACAACCTGGACCTTACTGTCACCTACACGATCAAGTAACGCTTTCAGCACTAATTCATCACGAAAGTCGCCCTGAAGGAAGTCGACACCAACGATGGGATCCATTGGTAAAAGATCGCATGCGATGATTCGGCCCGTGCCGCCAATCTGCGTTACCGCATACTGGGACCATCCGCCAGGTGCCGCACCGAGGTCAACCACCGTCATCCCCGGCTTAAAAAGTTTGTCACTTTGCTGTATTTCATCAAGTTTAAACCAGGCACGGGAACGCAACCCCTTTTTCTGTGCCTGTTGAACATATTTATCGCTAAAGTGTTCCTGAAGCCAGCGGCTGGAACTGGCAGAACGCTTTTTACCTGTCATTTAACATTTCCGTCCTGGTTCATCGTTGCTTGCCTGTGACGTAAATTTCTACGCAGCTATTTGGCGATATAAGGGAGATGGCGGTAGAATGAACCGTTTTCAATCCCAACGTAAGCAAAAATATACGATGAATCTGAGTACTAAACAAAAACAGCACCTTAAAGGTCTGGCACATCCGCTCAAGCCTGTAGTCATGCTTGGCAACAATGGTTTGACCGAAGGGGTGCTTGCCGAGATTGAACAAGCGCTGGAACACCACGAGCTGATCAAGGTGAAAATTGCCTCTGAAGACAGAGACACGAAGAACTTGATCGTGGAAGCCATCGTGCGCGAAACCGGTGCCTGTAATGTACAGGTCATCGGTAAAACGCTGGTGCTCTATCGCCCAACTAAAGAGCGTAAAATCTCGCTGCCACGCTAAGGATATCCTGAATTAAACACATTTTCTGTGTAAAACGAGGGATTTCTGTCAGCAGGTGAGCAAAATGCCATGCTCCTTGAGTTGTTAAAAGGCCGCTATGCGGCCTTTTTCCTTTCTTTACAATGTATCAACATCTGTGTGGCGAGGCGAATTACAGGTACTCAACCTTGATAATTTCGTATTCCACTTCCCCGCCCGGGGTACGGATGGTGACCACATCGTCCTGCTCTTTGCCAATCAGGCCGCGGGCAATCGGAGAGTTCACTGAGATCAGGTTCTGTTTGAAGTCAGCTTCATCATCACCCACGATGCGGTAAGTCTGCTCTTCGTCAGTGTCCAGGTTCAGCACGCTAACGGTCGAACCGAAGATCACACGGCCATTGTTTGGCATTTTGGTGATATCGATAACCTGCGCATTGGACAGTTTTGCTTCGATATCTTTAATACGCCCTTCACAGAACCCCTGCTGCTCACGCGCCGCATGGTATTCAGCGTTCTCTTTCAGGTCGCCATGCTCACGCGCTTCCGCGATAGCGGCGATGATTTCAGGGCGACGAACCGATTTCAGGAAATCCAGCTCTTCGCGCAGTTTTTCGGCACCACGTAAGGTCATCGGAATAGCTTGCATTTGTTATACCTCTTAAACATTCCTGTTGGGAGCAGTGTTCCCTGCCCCGGCCCTCATGAGCGGGCCAGAAGCAAAAAGAAAACCGACCCGGGAGCAACGCCCCAGGTCAGCAGCAATTTTCAATTTGATACGCATTTTACCGCGAAGTTCACTATGGGTCATCGTTTACTTTGCAGTGCTATGCACCGTAGTATGACGGTTTGTTTTCGGGTTGTTAGCGCGAGATTATGCGATTTTCCAGATTTATCATCGGATTGACTACCAGTATAACGTTCAGCGTTCAGGCCGCGAATGTTGATGAGTACATTAATCAGCTACCCGCCGGTGCTAACCTTGCACTGATGGTGCAGAAGGTCGGGGCACAGGCACCAGAGATTGACTACCACAGTCAACAAATGGCGCTGCCTGCCAGTACCCAGAAGGTGATCACTGCGCTCGCCGCCCTGCTTCAGCTCGGGCCTGACTTCCGTTTTACCACCACCCTTGAGACCAAAGGCAAGGTTGAAGACGGTGAGTTGAAAGGCGATCTCATCGCCCGCTTTGGCGGTGACCCCACCTTCAAACGCCAGGATATCCGCAACATGGTGGCGGTGCTGAAAAAATCCGGCGTGCAGAAGATCGATGGCAACGTGTTGATCGATACCTCCATCTTTGCCAGCCACGATAAAGCCCCTGGCTGGCCGTGGAACGACATGACGCAGTGCTTTAGCGCGCCGCCAGCGGCCGCTATTGTTGACCGTAACTGCTTCTCGATTTCGCTTTACAGCGCGCCAAAACCGGACGATTTAGCGTTTATTCGCGTAGCGTCTTACTACCCGGTCACCATGTTCAGCCAGGTCCGTACGCTGGCCAAAGGCTCCCCGGATGCACAGTATTGCGAACTGGATGTCGTGCCCGGCGATCTTAACCGCTTCACCCTTACCGGATGCCTGACGCAACGCGCCGATCCCCTACCGCTGGCCTTCGCCATCCAGGATGGCGCAAGCTATGCGGGCGCAATTCTCAAGGACGAACTGAAACAGGCTGGGATCACCTATACCGGTACTCTCCTGCGTCAGACGCAGGTTAATCAACCCGGCACGGTTATCGCCAGCAAACAGTCTGAGCCGTTGCACGATTTGCTAAGGATCATGCTGAAGAAGTCTGACAATATGATCGCCGACACCGTGTTCCGCATGATTGGTCACGCGCGTTTCGGTGTTCCGGGAACCTGGCGTGCGGGCTCCGACGCCGTGCGTCAGATCCTGCGTCAGCAGGCGGGCATCGATCTGGGCAATACTATCGCTGTCGATGGCTCCGGGTTATCGCGTCACAATTTGATCTCTCCGGCAACCATGATGCAAGTGCTTCAGTACATTGCACAACATGACACTGAGCTAAACTTTATCTCGATGCTGCCCCTTGCCGGGCATGACGGTTCACTTCAGTACCGGGCCGGCCTTCACGCTGCCGGTGTGGACGGTAAAGTGTCCGCTAAAACAGGTTCACTGCAGGGGGTTTACAACCTTGCAGGCTTCATCACTACCGCCAGCGGGCAACGCATGGCATTCGTGCAGTATCTTTCCGGCTATGCCGTCGAACCGGCCGACCAGCGCAATCGCCGTATCCCGCTGGTACGCTTCGAAAGCAGGCTTTATAAGGACATCTACCAGAATAACTAGCGATGAAACTACTTATAGTTGAAGACGATCTGTTATTACAGGAAGGGCTGGCGCTTGCGCTGGCCAATGAAGGATATGCCCTCGACTGTGCCGCCACGGCGGCAGAGGCGGATGCCCTGATCCAGAGCGGGGAATACAGTCTGGTGATCCTCGATCTTGGCTTACCAGATAAAGACGGTGCCACATTGTTAAGCCAGTGGCGCCGCCGCGGTGTCGACAACCCGGTGTTGATCCTGACGGCACGTGATGCCATCGAAGATCGTATCAACGGCCTTGATTCCGGCGCGGATGATTATCTGGTGAAGCCTTTTGCCCTTGCTGAGCTACAGGCGCGCGTGCGGGCCTTAATCCGCCGCTATCAGGGGCATAGTGATAACTTACTCACCGACGGGGATATTACGCTGAATCTGCAAACCCAGCAGGTGCTGCGTGAGTCCCAGCCCGTTGAGGTCACCCCCAAAGAGTTCGCTCTGCTTACGCGTCTGATCATGCGGAGCGGACAGACGGTTCACCGAGAAACCCTCCAGCAGGATATTTACTCCTGGCAAGACGATCCGGGGTCAAACACCCTTGAAGTGCACATTCACAATCTGCGGCGCAAACTCGGTAAAGACAGGATAAAAACCGTACGCGGTGTGGGCTATCGTCTGGAGAGCCAGAAATGAACAGCATGCGTCGGCGATTGATGGTTCTGCTGGCGGTTATTCTGTTATTTTTCCAGTTGATAAGCGTAATCTGGCTCTGGCATGAAAGCCGCGAACAGATTGGTTTTCTGGTCAATGAAACGTTGTCGGCAAAATCACGCAACAACCACGTTGAAAAAGAGATCCGCGAAGCGATTGCCTCGCTGTTGGTCCCCTCCCTGGTGATGGTTGGCTTCACCCTGCTCTTCTCCTTCTGGGCAGTTACCTGGATAACCCGCCCCCTGAACAAGCTGCGTGCCAGTCTGGCGAATCGTTCCGCGGACAACCTGACCCCGCTGCCAATGTATTCCGATATGGAAGAAATCGGTGCCGTCACCACCTCTCTGAATCAGTTGCTCGCCAGGCTGGATCACACCATCCAGCAGGAAAGACTCTTTACCGCCGATGCTGCGCACGAGCTGCGCACGCCTCTCGCCGGGATCAGGCTGCATCTGGAACTCATGGCGCAGTCAGGTTCGCCGCAGGCTTCGACACTCATCAGCCGTATCGATCAGCTCATGCATACCATTGAACAGTTGCTCATGCTGGCGCGTGCCGGGCAGGCGATGGCAAGCGGCCACTACGAGACGGTGAACTGGACAGACAATATCATCACCCCGCTTGGCCTTGAGCATGAAGCCAAAGAACATACGGTGATATGGCCGGCCAAAAGCCCGCTAACGGTGCAGGGGGACGCGGTGCTTCTGCGATTGATGCTGCGTAACCTGCTGGAGAATGCCGGACGTTATAGCCCGGCAGGAACAACCATCACCGTGACATTAACCGGCCTGGACGGCGGTACGCGGGTCAGCGTTATCGATCAGGGACCCGGTATTGATGAAGCGCACCGGCAGTCGATCACCGAGCCGTTCCGTCGTCTCGACCAGCGCTACGGCGGTAGTGGCCTGGGTCTGAGTATCGTGCAACGCATCGTGCAGCTTCACCACGGAAAACTGACGCTGGAGAATGGCGCGCAAGGCGGTCTCATCGCCAGCTGCTGGCTGCCTTCAACACTGGAATAAAAAAAGCCCCTGTATCAACAGGGGCCTTCTGTGGTCATCAGTGCTTGTAGATGAACTCGACGCCTTCTTCGTCGTCTTCATCCCAGTCGTCGTCCCAGTCGTCTTCCTCCTCCGCTTCCAGCTCTTCAAGCTGTTGACGGTGGTAGTCATCCCACATGAATTCCACTTTTTCAGGCTGCTTCGCTTCTTCCGCCTGAACAACCGGGTTCTCGATGATAAAGGTCATCACATCCCAGCAGAGATCTTTCACGCCAACCTGGCTTGCCGCGGAGATCAGGTAGTATTTCTCTTCCCAACCCATCGCTTCAGCAATGGCTTTCGCTTTTGCTTCTGCTTCGGCTTTATCCATCAGGTCAATCTTGTTAAAGACCAGCCAGCGCGGTTTGTTCGCCAGTTTCTCGCTGTATTTCTCCAGCTCGCCGACGATGATACGGGCATTTTCTACCGGATCGGACCCGTCGATCGGATCGATATCGATCAGGTGCAGCAGTACGCGGCAGCGCTCAAGGTGTTTCAGGAAGCGGATACCCAGACCGGCACCTTCAGCAGCACCTTCAATCAGACCCGGGATATCGGCAACCACGAAGCTCTTCTCGTTATCCATACGGACAACGCCCAGGCTTGGCACCAGCGTGGTAAACGGATAGTCCGCCACTTTTGGCTTCGCTGCGGAGACGGCACGAATAAACGTCGATTTACCGGCGTTTGGCATACCCAGCATACCCACGTCAGCCAGCAGCATCAGCTCCAGTTGCAGGTCGCGCTTATCGCCCGGCGTACCCATCGTTTTCTGACGCGGTGTACGGTTGACGGAAGATTTGAAACGGCTGTTACCCAGACCGTGCCAGCCGCCTTTTGCGACCATCAGACGCTGACCGTGTTTGGTCATATCGCCCATGGTCTCACCTGTACCCTGATCGATCACACGCGTACCGACTGGCACCTTGATGGTCACGTCTTTACCGCGTTTCCCGGTACAGTCACGGCTCTGGCCATTCTGGCCACGTTCTGCGCGGAAAGATTTTTCGAAACGGTAGTCGATCAGCGTGTTGAGGTTCTCATCCGCCTCCAGCCACACGTCACCGCCGTCACCACCGTCGCCGCCGTCAGGGCCGCCACGTGGGATATATTTTTCACGGCGGAAGCTCACGCAACCGTTGCCGCCATCACCTGCCACGACCAGGATCGTCGCTTCATCAACAAACTTCATTTTACTCTCCGTAACTCATTCGCCTGAGCGGGGGACTACTACAACCGCTTCATTTTTGCGCCAACGCCCCCAGAGACGATGACCAATGGCGGAATACATCGCGCCCGCAACCACGACAAACGCACCGAGATAGCCCAACAGGTTGAGCATCGGTCTGACGAAGACATCGGGCCAGGCCATTGATAACAAATCTGAAAATAACAGCGTAAACAGCGGAGTGAGCGTAATCAATGCGCTCACCTGTGCTGCCTGCCAGCGCGCCATTGCTTCGGCCAGCGCGCCATAACCGACCAGCGTATTCAGCCCACAAAATATGAGGCACGCCAGTTGCCAGTCGCTAAGCTGGGTAATCACCCCCGGCTTCGCTAACGGCAATAATGCTATTGTACACAAAGTGTACAGCAAAAAGAGGATCTGCTGTGAAGCAAGACGACGCAATAACACCTTTTGCGCGACACCATAGCTCACCCAGACTGTTGCTGCCCCCACACCGAAGATCACACCCCAGGTGTAATCGGTCAGTCGGGTAAAAATCTCTATCAGGCTGGTATTGAAGAACATCACCAGACCACATAGCAGCATGCTCGCCCCGATAATCTGCGTACCCCGCATCTTCTCCTTGAGGATAAAGACGCTGGCGACCATCATGCCGACCGGTGAGAGTTGACCAATCACTTGCGACGCTGTCGGGCTGAGGTATTGCAGGGAAGAGCTGAACAGTATGAAGTTGCCAAACAGTCCACCGGTCGCGATAGCCAGCAACACCAGCCAGCGCGGTTTACGGAAGAGACGCAATGGTGGAAGCTTACCTTTAACAGCGAGAATGGCACCCAGGCCGATACTTGCCATCAGAAAGCGATAAAACACCACCGTAGGCGGCTCCATCACTTCCAGTACCTGCTTCATTGCAATTGGCAGCGCACCCCAGCACATTGCGGTTGTGAGCGCCAAAAGAATACCAATGCCGGCCTGCTGCTTCATGCCCGTTTTCCCTACAGAAAAAATTACCGGGTTTCCAATGTAAAAAGCCCCGCAACAGGTTGCGGGGCTTTAATCCGTTACCGGACCGAGAAAACCTTACTCAGCAACGATGCTGATATATTTACGGTTGTTCGGGCCTTTAACTTCAAATTTCACTTTACCGTCTGCTTTAGCAAACAGAGTGTGGTCACGACCGCAACCTACGTTGTTGCCAGCGTGGAATTTGGTACCACGTTGACGAACGATGATGCTGCCCGCCAGAACGGATTCGCCACCGAAACGCTTAACGCCCAGGCGTTTAGCTTCTGAATCGCGACCGTTACGTGTGGAGCCGCCAGCCTTTTTATGTGCCATTTAAATCTCTCCTCAGGTCTTAGGCGCTGATGCCAGTAATTTTCACATCAGTGAACCACTGACGGTGGCCCTGCTGCTTACGGTAGTGTTTACGACGACGAAACTTAACGATTTTAACTTTCTCGCCACGACCGTGAGCAACAACTTCAGCTTTGATAACGCCGCCATCAACGAAAGGAACGCCGATTTTGACTTCTTCACCGTTTGCGATCATCAGAACTTCTGCGAACTCAACAGATTCGCCAGTTGCGATGTCCAGCTTTTCCAGGCGAACGGTCTGACCTTCGCTTACTCGGTGTTGTTTACCACCACTTTGGAAAACCGCGTACATATAAACTCCGCTTCCGCGCACATCCTCGTATGAATCAGAGTGCGCTATAAATATTCACAATAGGGCGCGAATATTACGCAAAACGCGAGCCTTTGACAAGTGCTACCGTCAATACATGAAGAAAAAAAACACAACACGTACGGTAGCGTTTATCTGAGCCGTTTTTTCAGTACAATCAGCAATACTATTGATAAACCGAAACCCTTCGTTACCCCATTGAAGATGGGATAAACAGGATAAAAAGCCCGGCTTTTGCGATGAATTTAGAAAAAATCAACGAGTTAACCGCGCAAGATATGGCGGGTGTGAATGCAGCAATCCTGGAACAACTCAACTCTGATGTTCAGCTAATCAATCAGTTGGGCTATTACATCGTCAGCGGTGGCGGTAAACGTATTCGCCCGATGATTGCCATCCTGGCTGCCAGAGCCGTTGGCTATCAGGGAAATGCCCATGTCACTATCGCTGCACTGATCGAATTTATTCACACTGCAACGCTTCTGCATGATGACGTTGTGGATGAATCGGACATGCGCCGCGGGAAAGCCACGGCAAACGCCGCCTTCGGCAACGCAGCCAGCGTTCTGGTCGGCGATTTTATCTATACCCGCGCCTTCCAGATGATGACCAGCCTCGGTTCTCTGAAAGTGCTGGAAGTGATGTCTGAAGCCGTTAACGTGATCGCGGAAGGCGAAGTACTGCAGCTGATGAACGTCAACGACCCTGACATCACCGAAGAAAACTACATGCGCGTGATCTACAGCAAAACGGCGCGCCTCTTTGAAGCCGCCGCGCAATGTTCCGGTATTCTGGCTGGCTGTACCGCTGCGCAGGAAAAAGGGCTGCAGGACTATGGCCGTTATCTGGGGACCGCATTCCAGCTGATTGACGATTTGCTGGACTACAGTGCTGATGGCGAAACGCTCGGCAAGAACGTCGGCGATGACCTCAATGAAGGCAAACCGACCCTGCCGCTGCTGCATGCCATGCGCAACGGAACGGCTGACCAGGCGAAAATGATCCGTGAAGCGATCGAGCAGGGAAATGGTCGCCATCTTCTGGAACCGGTACTGGAAACAATGGCTATCTGTGGCTCGCTGGAATGGACACGTCAGCGCGCTGAAGAAGAGGCGGATAAAGCCATCGCGGCACTTCAGGTCATTCCTGACAGTCCGTGGCGCGATGCGTTAATCGGTCTTGCCCACATCGCCGTACAGCGCGATCGTTAATGCCTCTCTTCTCCCCGTGCCCGTCGCGGGGAGATTCTTATAAGTGCTTATAAATTCCCTGTTCACGTAAAATCACAGGTTTACAGGCCGCATGAATAAAGCTATGTCTTATTCTGAATATTCCTTCAAGTAACACGAACTTTTTAGGACCCGTGTTCGAAATGAGTATAGTAACTCCCGTCGTTTCAGTAGAAATGACATGGGTGATTACGAACACAAGGACAGCTTTATGGATATGAAATTTATCGACTGGCACTCAGCAGATATCATTGCTGCGCTGCGCAAAAAAGGAACGTCGCTCGCCGCAGAATCACGCCGCAATGGGTTGAGCTCTTCAACGCTGGCAAATGCCCTGACTCGCCCCTGGCCAAAAGGTGAATTGATCATTGCGTCGGCGCTGGAGACGCATCCGTGGGTAATCTGGCCCTCGCGTTACCACGATCCCATTACCCATGAATTTATCGACAGAACACGCATGATTCGCCAGAAAAAAACGAAGAAAGAGCAGTCAGTCTGAGGCGCTTTTTTGACAGGAACAGCAACCCCCCGGTCATTTCTGGCAGGGGGCTGCCGGAACGATTACTCGCCCTTCACACGCTCGATATTGGCACCCAGCGCGCGCAGTTTGTCTTCAATACGCTCGTAACCACGATCGATATGGTAGATACGATCCACAACCGTCGTTCCTTCCGCGATACAACCCGCTAATACCAGGCTCGCAGACGCACGCAGATCGGTAGCCATAACCTGCGCACCGGACAGTTTCTCAACGCCGTGGCAAATCACTGTGTTACTTTCGATCTCTGCATGAGCGCCCATACGGATCAGTTCCGGTACGTGCATGAAGCGGTTCTCGAAGATAGTCTCGGTGATCACACCGGTACCTTCCGCCACCAGGTTCAGCAACGTGAACTGTGCCTGCATATCGGTCGGGAATGCCGGATGCGGGGCCGTGCGAACGGTGACCGCTTTCGGACGTTTACCGTGCATATCGAGGCTGATCCAGTCTTCACCGGTTTCAATATCCGCGCCCGCTTCACGCAGCTTCGCCAGCACCGCATCCAGGGTGTCAGGTTGCGCATTGCGGCAAACAATCTTGCCGCCAGAAATAGCCGCTGCTACCAGGAAAGTCCCGGTTTCGATACGGTCTGGCAGAACGCGATAAACACCGCCGCCCAGGCGCTCAACGCCTTCGATGGTGATGCGATCGGTACCCTGGCCAGCGATTTTTGCGCCCAGCGCCACGAGGAAGTTTGCGGTATCCACAATTTCCGGCTCGCGCGCGGCGTTTTCAATGATGGTAGTACCTTCAGCCAGCGTCGCCGCAGACATAATAGTGACGGTTGCGCCAACGCTCACTTTGTCCATGACAATGTGCGCGCCTTTCAGACGGCCATTAACGGACGCTTTAACGTAACCTTCTTCCAGTTTGATCTCCGCGCCCAGCTTCTCCAGACCGAAGATGTGGAGATCAACAGGACGCGCGCCGATGGCGCAACCACCCGGTAGTGACACCTGTCCCTGGCCAAAACGCGCCACCAGCGGGCCAAGCGCCCAGATGGATGCACGCATGGTTTTCACCAGGTCGTAAGGTGCTGAGAAGTTGTTAACATTGCTGGCATCGATCCAGACGGAACCATTACGCTCGACTTTCGTCCCCAACTGGGTGAGCAACTTCATGGTGGTGTCGATATCTTTCAGCTTCGGTACGTTCTGAATTTCTACCGGCTCTTCCGCGAGCAACGCCGCAAAGAGAATCGGCAGCGCGGCGTTTTTCGCGCCAGAAATTGTGACTTCGCCCTGGAGGCGCGTTGGCCCCTGTACACGAAATTTATCCATGGTGTGCTCTCTTATAAATTCAACCGTGCTGCGGGCGCATCGCCCTCAGCTCAAAAACCGTTTAGTTTGCGATCGCGTGCCCACTCTTGCGGGGTGAACGCTTTAATCGACAGGGCGTGGATGCGGTTATCCGCAATATATTCCATCAGCGGCGCATAGACAGCCTGCTGTTTCTTCACACGGCTCATACCGTCGAACATCTCACCCACAGCAATAACCTGGAAGTGACTGCCATCGCCAGTGACGTGGGCTTCCTGAAGGGAGAGTGCATTCATCAGCACTGTCTGGATTTCATGATTTTCCATGGGTTCTTAATCATCTGATAGTGAAAACAAGCCCAACATCTTAGAGCAAAGTGGCGTCGTCTTAAACAAGCAAAAAGCCCCGACGATGAAACTGTCAGGGCTTTCAGAAGTAACGCGCTGAAAATATTAATGGGGCAGTACGTCCTGAGGGAGATTATAGAGCTGCGCCAGGGTCACGACATTATCGCTCGCACCGTGAAGCGTAACGGTTGCCCCCTGCTTTTTCCCCACCGCAACGAGGTGAGCAAGCAGCGCGATCCCTGCCGTATCCACCCGCGTGACGTGGCTTAAATCGATCAGCGTAACGCCCTGCATGGCTTCATGGCGCTTATCCCACAATGGGTTAAGCAGATCCTGATCGAGTTCTCCGGACAGTGTTAACGTCTCGCCCTCACGTGACCAGCTCAGTTGCTGCGACATTACTTCTTCTCGTCCAGGGTGATTTTCTGGCGAGAGATGGACTGCAGCTGGGCGGTCAGGCCATCGATGCCTTTGGTACGCAGCAGGTCGCTCCACTCATTCTGCTTAGTGGTGATCATGCTCACCCCTTCGGCGATCATGTCATACGCCTGCCAGTTGCCGGTCTGGCTGTTTTTACGCCACTGGAAATCCAGGCGAACCGGTGGACGACCGTTAGGATCGATGATTGTGACGCGAATAGGCACAATGGTGGCATCCCCCAGCGGCTGTTCAGGTGCAATCTGGTAGGTCTGGCCATGGTACATCGCCAGCGCCTGGCCGTAAGCCTGTTTCAGGTATTCACGGAATGCAGCAAAGTAGGCTTCACGTTGTGCAGGGGTAGCGTCTTTGTAATAACGCCCCAGCACCAGCGCACCGGCATATTTGATCTGCACATAAGGCAGCAGTTCCTGATCGACCACATCACGCAGATAATCAGGATTAGAACGAATTTTAGGCTGTTCGTTTTTAAGACGATCGAAGGTTTTCTTCGCGGCTTCGTCCATCAGTTTGTACGGGTTGCTCTGATCTGCAGCATGTGCTGCCGTAAGAGGGGCAATAACCAGCATGGCAACCATTAACAGTCGTTTAAACATGAATGACTTCTCCTGAAATTAATTCGTCGTGCCAGGTGTCGGTGCGACGTTGGTATGATCTTCAGTCTGCGCAGGGGCAGCATCGGACTTTTTATCATCTCCCTTACTGTTGTAAAGGAACTGACCAATCATATCCTCCAGCACCATCGCGGACTTGGTATCCTGGATCACGCTACCGTCTTTAAGAATAGTCGTTCCAAGCTCAGGATCTTCAAAGCCAACGTTCAGTGCCAGATATTGTTCGCCCAGCAGGCCAGAGGTGCGGATAGAAAGCGAGCTGGTGTCCGGGATATGGTTGTAACGCTCTTCAATATCCATCGCCACGCGCGGCAGATAGGTTTTCTCATCAAGCGTAATGTCAGACACGCGGCCGATCACCACGCCACCAATACGCACCGGTGAGCGCGCCTTCAGCCCGCCGATATTATCGAAAGTGGCATAGATGCGATAAGTCGGTTCGGTACGCACGGAAGTGATATCCGCCGCTCTCAGGCAGATAAACAGTGCGGCCAGCAGCGCCAGCAACAGGAACACGCCGACCCAAATTTCATTTTTTCTCGTTTGCATGAACTCAATTCCCAAACATCAGTGCGGTGAGCACAAAATCCAGACCCAGTACGGCCAGCGACGAATGTACGACAGTACGTGTAGTTGCACGGCTGATGCCCGCCGACGTCGGGATGGCATCGTAACCATTAAATAACGCAATCCAGGTGACCGTAATGGCAAATACCACGCTTTTAATCAAACAGTTAATCAGATCCATTCGCAGGTCGATGGCGTCCTGCATGGCAGACCAGAAGAAACCGGCATCAATGCCTTTCCAGTGAACGCCCACCAGCGAACCGCCCCAGATACCGACAGCCACAAACAGGATAGTCAGCAACGGTAAGGAGATAACCCCTGCCCAGAAACGGGGTGAGATAACACGACGCAGCGGATCGACCGCCATCATTTCCATACTGGAAAGCTGCTCGGTGGCACGCATCAGACCAATCTCAGCGGTTAACGCCGATCCTGCGCGTCCGGCAAACAGCAGTGCCGCCACAACCGGTCCCAGTTCACGCAGCAGCGAAAGCGCCACCAGCATCCCGAGGCTGGTTTCCGCACTGTAGGTCGTCAGAACCAGGTAGCCCTGCAGCCCCAGCACCATGCCGATAAACAGACCGGACACAATGATGATGAGCATCGACAGCACGCCGACGTTATAAAGCTGCCGCACCAGTAAAGGCGCATGCTTACGGAATTCCGGCTTGCCGACCAGCGCGTTGAATAACATCAATCCGGCGCGCCCGAACGTCCTGATGGTTTTTATGCCACGGTGTCCAAGAGCGGCCAACGCATTTAACAGCATGAGTGGCTTAACTCCCTATTCCCAATAAATCGTCACGATAGTCGCCCGCAGGATAGCGGAACGGCACAGGCCCATCCGCAATACCGTCGAGGAACTGCCGTACTCGCGGATCGCAGTTTTCCTGCAACGCCTGGGCGCTGCCGTGCGCGACGATCCTTTTGTCTGCCACAATGTAGGCATAGTCGGCAATACTCAACACTTCCGGCACATCGTGAGAAACCACAATGCAGGTGACGCCGAGCGCGCTGTTCAATTCAGAGATAAGCTTCACCAGCACACCCATCGTAATAGGATCCTGCCCGACAAACGGTTCGTCGAACATGATTAAATCGGGTTCTAAGGCAATGGCTCTCGCCAGCGCAGCGCGGCGCGCCATCCCGCCTGACAACTCTGACGGCATCAGTTTTGCGGCACCCCGCAGCCCTACCGCTTCCAGCTTCATCATCACCGTGCTTTTCAGCAGCTCCGGCGGAAGGTGCGTATGCTCGCGCAGCGGATAGGCGACATTATCGAAGACGTCCATGTCGGTGAACAAGGCCCCCGACTGAAAGAGCATGCTCATACGCTTGCGCACAGTATACAGGCGCGATCGCGACATCTCCGGAACGTTTTCACCGTCGAAGAGGATTTCACCGCTATCGGGTGGGATCTGCCCACCGATAAGTCGCAGCAGGGTCGTTTTACCGATCCCGGACGGTCCCATAATGGCAGTAATTTTGCCACGCGGGACGGTCAACGAAATATCATCAAAGATCAATCTGTTGCCGCGAGAAAAACTCACCCCACGGACATCGACTAAATTCGCCGTCGTTTGGCTCATTTACGGTTCCTTTCTTACCCTGCTTCATGCGAAGCGTGAAGCTTAAATCAGCCCTAAACCCCACATTTTTACAGAATATTAGCCGTAGAGGTTAGCGAAAGCTGGCATTTGTTTTACTTTTCCGGCGCATAAAGTCAAAATTAGGAATTCGTTACGTCTTAGGCTATATGCAGCGCTAACAATTCCCGCGCGGTGGACCGGCGAGTATACCTGAAGAAAGGACTTTTGATGCTTTTAGCAACAGCACTGTTAATAATTGGTTTACTTTTGGTGGTCTACAGTGCTGACCGTTTGGTATTTGCTGCATCGATCCTTTGCCGTCTGAGTGGCGTACCGCCTGTTGTCATCGGGATGACCGTTGTCAGTGTTGGCACCTCCCTGCCTGAAATCATCGTCTCTGTTACGGCATCGCTGCATGGTCAGATAGACCTTGCTGTCGGCACCGCGATTGGCTCTAACATCGTCAATATTCTGCTTATTTTAGGTCTGGCCGCGCTGCTGCATCCATTTCGCGTGCATTCTGATGTTCTGCGCCGGGAATTGCCGCTAATGTTAATCGTAAGCCTGCTGGCAGGATGCGTATTTTACGATGGCGTTCTCAGCTACAGTGACGGCATTTTCTTGTTGGCACTGGCGGTCATCTGGCTGCTGTATAGTGTTAAAATCGCCCGCCAGGCGGAAAAACAGGGACATGACAGCCTGACGCGTGAACAGGTCGCGGAACTGCCGCGTGAAGGCACGCTGCCGGTTGCGCTGCTCTGGCTGGGTGTCGCGTTAATCATCATGCCAATGGCAACACGCATGATCGTGGATAACGCGACGGTGCTGGCGAACTATTTCGCCATGAGCGAACTGACCATTGGCCTGACCGTCATCGCTATCGGTACCAGTCTGCCGGAACTGGCCACGGCCATCGCGGGCGCGCGTAAAGGTGAAGATGACATCGCCATCGGCAATATTATCGGTTCCAACATCTTTAATATCGCCATCGTCATGGGCCTGCCAGCCCTGATAACGCCTGGGCCGTTTAACCCGCTGGCCTTCTCACGTGATTACGGGGTGATGTTGCTGGTGAGCGTTATCTTTGCCCTGCTCTGCTGGCGGCGGCAAAGACAAATCGGCAAAGGCGCAGGCGCGCTGCTGACGGGTGGATTTATCGTATGGATGGCGATGCTGTACTGGCTTTCGCCTCTTCTCTCTGGGTAAACGGAAACGCATTATGTCGCAAATAGAATTGCAGCCGGGTTTTGACTTTCAGAAAGCAGGCAAAGACGTTCTGGAGATTGAACGTGAAGGTCTGGCGCAGTTAGATCAGTACATTAATCAGGATTTTAGTCTGGCCTGTGAGAAGATGTTCTACTGTGCCGGTAAAGTCGTGGTGATGGGGATGGGCAAGTCCGGTCACATTGGTCGCAAAATGGCTGCAACATTCGCCAGCACCGGAACCTCCTCATTCTTTGTACACCCAGGGGAAGCGGCACACGGCGATCTGGGCATGGTCACGCCGCAGGATGTCGTGATTGCCCTGTCGAATTCCGGTGAGTCCAATGAGATCCTGGCGCTGATTCCGGTTCTGAAGCGACTGCAGGTGCCACTCATCTGCATGACCAGCCGCCCGGAAAGCAGCATGGCGCGTGCGGCGGATATTCATCTCTGCGTGAAAGTGCCGAAAGAAGCCTGCCCGCTGGGCCTCGCACCGACGTCCAGTACCACCGCGGCGCTGGTGATGGGCGACGCGCTTGCCGTTGCGCTCCTTGAAGCCCGCGGTTTTACCCCTGAAGACTTCGCGCTGTCCCATCCTGGCGGTGCGCTGGGGCGGAAACTGCTGCTGCGGGTTAACGATATTATGCATACTGGCGATGAAATCCCTCACGTCAGTAAAGAGGCCTCCCTGCGTGATGCGCTGCTGGAAATCACCCGTAAAAATCTGGGCATGACGGTAGTGTGTGACGACCTGATGAAGATCGAGGGGATTTTCACCGATGGTGACCTGCGTCGCGTGTTTGACATGGGCGTGGATGTCCGCACTCTCGGTATTGCCGATGTGATGACGCCTGGCGGTATTCGCGTTCGCCCGGGCACGCTGGCGGTGGATGTGCTGAACCTGATGCAGTCCCGACATATCACCTCAGTGATGGTTGCCGATGGCGACCAGTTGCTGGGTGTGGTACATATGCATGATCTGCTGCGCGCAGGCGTAGTGTAATGAAGGATAAGACAATGAGTAATGCGGGTGCATCCCTTGCAACCTGTTATGGTCCGGTCAGTACCCAGGTAATGGCAAAGGCGGAAAACATCCGTCTGCTGATTCTGGATGTGGATGGCGTACTGTCCGATGGCCTGATTTACATGGGCAATAATGGTGAAGAGCTGAAAGCGTTCAACGTTCGCGATGGCTACGGTATTCGTTGTGCGCTCACATCGGGTATCGAGGTTGCCATCATCACCGGGCGAAAAGCTAAACTGGTAGAAGATCGCTGTGAAACGTTGGGCATTACCCATCTGTATCAGGGGCAATCCGATAAGATGGCGGCTTTCAACGATTTACTGGGTAAACTGTCTATCGCGCCAGAACAGGTGGCCTATGTCGGGGACGATCTGATTGACTGGCCGGTTATGGCCGAGATTGGCCTGAGTGTCGCGGTTGCGGATGCGCATCCGCTGCTGATCCCGCGGGCTGATTATGTTACCCACATCAATGGTGGCCGTGGTGCCGTACGTGAAGTCTGCGATCTGCTTCTGCTGGCGCAGGGTAAGCTGGATGAGGCCAAAGGGCAATCGATATGAGTAAAACCAGACGTTGGGTTATCATTCTGCTTTCGCTTGTCGCACTGATATTGATTGGCGTGAACCTTGCCGATCGTGACGATACGCAAACGGAAGTGATCAACAATAACGATCCAACCTATAAAAGCGATCACAGTGATACCGTAGTCTATAGCCCGGAAGGTGCGCTGAACTATCGCCTGATTGCCCAGCACGTTGAATATTTTTCAGATGACGGTATTTCGTGGTTTACCCAGCCGGTGATGACGACGTTTGATAAGGACAAAGTGCCGACGTGGTCAATTAAGTCTGACCGGGCAAAACTGACAAATGACCGTATGCTTTATCTCTATGGCCACGTTGAAGTCAACGCCCTGACCGCTGACGCACAACTGCGCAAAATTACGACAGATAATGCCCAGATCAACCTGGTAACCCAGGATGTGACGTCGCAGGATCTGGTTACTCTGTACGGCACAACATTTAATTCCAGCGGTTTAAGAATGCGCGGGAACTTACGCAGCAAAAACGCCGAGCTGATTGAAAAGGTTAGAACCTCCTATGAAATTCAAAACAAACAAACTCAGCCTTAAAGTAATTATCGCCAGCGCGATGCTGGCGGCCAGTCTTCCCGCGCTTGCTGTTACTGGCGATACTGAACAGCCGATCCATATCGAGTCCGATACACAGTCTCTTGATATGCAGGGTAATGTCGTTACCTTTACCGGCAACGTCGTCGTGACCCAGGGCACCATCAAGATTAACGCCGATAAGGTGGTCGTTACCCGTCCAGGTGGCGAACAGGGCAAAGAGATCATTGATGGCTACGGCAACCCGGCCACGTTCTACCAGATGCAGGACAACGGCAAACCGGTGAAAGGTCATGCCAGCCACATGCATTATGAACTGGCGAAAGATCTGGTCATCCTGACCGGCAACGCCTATCTGGAACAGCTCGATAGCAATATCACCGGTGACAAGATCACCTATCTGGTGAAAGAGCAAAAAATGCAGGCCTCCAGCGAGAAAGGCAAACGTGTCACCACCGTGCTGGTGCCGTCTCAGCTGCAGGACAAAGGCAAGGGCCAGGCCCCGGCACAGAAGAAGAGTAACTAATTCGTTATGGCAACATTAACTGCAAAAAATCTCGCGAAGGCCTACAAAGGCCGCCGTGTCGTGGAAGATGTCAGTCTGACCGTCAACTCCGGCGAAATTGTTGGCCTGCTTGGCCCTAACGGTGCGGGTAAAACCACGACCTTCTACATGGTCGTCGGTATTGTCCCGCGCGATGCCGGTAACATCATCATTGATGATGAAGACATCAGCCTTCTGCCGCTGCATGCGCGCGCGCGTCGTGGTATTGGCTACCTGCCGCAGGAAGCCTCTATTTTCCGTCGCCTGAGCGTCTTCGATAACCTGATGGCCGTTCTGCAAATTCGTGACGATCTGACCAGCGAGCAGCGTCAGGATCGCGCCAACGAGCTGATGGAAGAGTTTCACATTGAACACCTGCGTGACAGCCTCGGTCAGGCGCTGTCCGGGGGGGAACGCCGCCGTGTTGAAATTGCACGCGCGTTGGCCGCAAATCCGAAGTTTATCCTGTTGGATGAACCGTTTGCGGGTGTTGACCCGATCTCCGTTATCGACATTAAACGTATTATTGAGCACCTGCGCGACAGCGGGCTTGGCGTGTTGATCACCGACCACAACGTCCGTGAAACACTGGCCGTCTGCGAACGCGCCTACATTGTGAGCCAGGGCAATCTGATCGCCCACGGTACGCCGCAACAGATCCTCGAAGATGATCATGTTAAGCGCGTCTATCTTGGGGAAGACTTCAGACTCTGATAGGGTAGAGGTAACGTAACGCCGAACCGGAGAAAAATGCTCTGAACATGAAGCAAGGTTTGCAATTAAGGCTCAGCCAACAACTGGCGATGACGCCGCAGCTACAGCAGGCGATTCGCCTGTTGCAACTGTCCACATTAGAACTCCAGCAGGAGCTCCAGCAAGCGCTGGACAGCAATCCGCTGCTGGAGCAAGCCGATCTTCATGACGAGGTAGACACCCAGCAAGCGCAGGACACGGAAACCCTTGATACCGTTGATGCTCTCGAACAAAAAGAGATGCCGGACGAGCTTCCACTGGATGCCAGCTGGGATGAAATCTACACCGCCGGGACCCCTTCCGGAACGCGTGCAGACTACCAGGATGACGAGCTACCTGTCTATCAGGGTGAAACCACCCAGTCACTGCAGGATTACCTGATGTGGCAAGTGGAGCTGACCCCCTTCTCCGATACCGATCGTGCGATTGCCACGTCCATTGTCGATGCCGTAGACGACACCGGCTATCTGACCGTCACGCTCGACGATATTCTGGAAAGCATGGGCGATGACGAGATTGAACTCGAAGAGATAGAAGCCGTTCTGAAGCGCATTCAGCGTTTCGACCCGGTGGGTGTGGCGGCAAAAGATCTGCGCGACTGCCTGCTGATCCAGCTTTCGCAGTTCAGTAAAGAGACGCCCTGGATCGATGAGGCCCGCTTAATCATCAGCGATCATCTGGATCTGCTGGCTAACCATGATTTCCGTACCCTGATGCGCGTTACGCGTCTGAAAGAAGAGGTGCTGAAAGAGGCGGTTAACCTGATCCAGTCGCTCGATCCTCGCCCCGGTCAGTCTATCCAGACCAGCGAACCTGAATACGTCATTCCGGATGTGCTGGTCAGAAAACACAATGGCCGCTGGGTCGTTGAACTCAACTCAGACAGCATTCCTCGCCTGCAAATCAATCAGCAATACGCCTCCATGTGTACCAGCGCACGTAACGACTCCGACAACCAGTATATTCGTAGCAACCTGCAGGAAGCGCGATGGTTAATCAAAAGTCTGGAGAGCCGGAATGATACGCTGCTGCGCGTGAGCCGTTGCATCGTTGAACAGCAGCAAGCTTTCTTTGAGCAGGGCGAAGAGTATATGAAACCGATGGTGCTGGCGGATATCGCCCAGGCCGTCGAGATGCATGAATCAACCATTTCCCGCGTGACCACGCAGAAGTATCTGCACAGTCCTCGCGGCATATTTGAGCTTAAGTATTTCTTCTCCAGCCATGTGAACACCGAAGGTGGGGGCGAAGCCTCCTCAACGGCGATTCGTGCCCTGGTGAAGAAGTTGATCGCCGCGGAAAACCCCGCGAAGCCACTGAGCGACAGTAAGTTAACCACCATGCTGTCCGACCAGGGTATTATGGTGGCACGTCGTACTGTTGCGAAGTATCGAGAGTCTTTATCCATTCCGCCGTCTAACCAGCGTAAACAGCTGGTCTGACACAACCGATAAGGAAGACACTATGCAGCTCAACATCACTGGACAAAACGTCGAGATTACTGAGGCCTTGCGCGACTTTGTGAATACTAAGTTCGCGAAACTTGAACAGTATTTCGAAAGGATCAATCAGGTCTATATTGTGTTGAAAGTGGAAAAAGTGACTCATATCTCGGATGCAACCCTGCATGTCAATGGGGGCGAACTCCACGCCAGTGCGGAAGGGCAAGACATGTACGCTGCTATCGACGGCTTGATTGATAAGCTTGCACGACAGCTCAATAAACATAAAGATAAACTGAAACAACACTAATTGTCCGGGCAGTTAACGGGTGCAGGAAGGCCTGTTGTGGAACACAACAGGCCATTTGTACAGTTAGCGCTTAGGTGAAATTATGATGAACAACGATTCCGCTCTTCAATTGAGCAATGTCCTTAACCAGGAATGTACCCGCAGTGGCGTTCACTGCCAGAGCAAAAAACGTGCCCTGGAAATTATCAGTGAACTGGCCGCAAAACAGCTGGGCCTGCCGCCGCAGGTCGTGTTCGAAGCCATCCTGACCCGTGAAAAAATGGGCAGTACCGGTATCGGCAACGGCATTGCGATCCCGCATGGCAAACTGGAAGAGGACACCCTGCGTGCCGTCGGTGTGTTTGTGCAACTGGAAACGCCTATTGCCTTTGATGCCATCGATAACCAGCCCGTTGATCTCCTCTTCGCGCTGCTGGTTCCTGCCGACCAGACGAAAACCCATCTGCATACACTTTCACTGGTCGCTAAACGCCTGGCCGATAAAATCATCTGCCGTCGACTGCGCTCAGCGCAAAGTGATGAAGAGCTCTATCAAATTATCACTGAAGCAGAAGGCAGTCAGGATGATGCGTAACCAGGAGATGGCCTTCACATCTGTTGTCCTGAGGAGAAACGGAACATGGTGCTGATGATTGTCAGTGGCCGTTCGGGGTCGGGGAAATCCGTGGCCCTGCGCGCGCTGGAAGACATGGGTTTTTACTGCGTAGATAACCTGCCGGTGGTACTGCTGCCCGAGCTGGCGCGCACCCTTGCAGACAGACAAATCTCTGCCGCCGTCAGCATCGACGTCCGTAACATGCCTGAATCGCCAGAAATCTTTGAACAGGCGATGAGTAACCTGCCGGACACGTTTTCGCCTCAGCTGCTGTTCCTTGACGCTGACCGCAACACGCTCATCCGTCGCTACAGCGATACCCGTCGTTTGCACCCGCTTTCCAGCAAGAACCTCTCTCTGGAGAGCGCAATCGACGAAGAGAGCGACCTGCTGGAGCCGCTGCGCTCACGCGCCGATTTGATTGTCGACACCTCAGAAATGTCCGTTCACGAGCTGGCAGAAATGCTGCGCACCCGTTTACTGGGCAAACGCGAGCGTGAGCTGACGATGGTCTTTGAGTCATTCGGCTTTAAGCACGGTATTCCTATCGATGCGGATTACGTTTTCGACGTGCGCTTCCTGCCAAACCCGCACTGGGATCCGAAACTGCGTCCGATGACCGGTCTGGATAAACCCGTCGCGGCGTTCCTCGACAGGCACACAGAAGTTCACAATTTTATCTACCAGACGCGAAGCTACCTTGAGCTATGGTTACCTATGCTGGAGACAAACAATCGTAGCTATCTGACGGTGGCGATTGGCTGTACCGGCGGTAAACATCGTTCGGTCTACATCGCCGAACAGCTGGCCGACTATTTCCGTTCGCGCGGAAAGAACGTTCAGTCCCGTCATCGCACGCTGGAAAAACGTAAAACATGACCGTAAAACAGACCGTTGAGATCACCAATAAGCTGGGCATGCACGCGCGCCCGGCGATGAAGCTGTTTGAACTGATGCAGGGTTTCGATGCGGAAGTTCTGCTGCGAAATGATGAAGGGACCGAAGCGGAAGCAAACAGCGTCATTGCGCTGCTGATGCTGGACTCCGCCAAAGGTCGCCAGATTGAAGTCGAAGCCACCGGTCCCCAGGAAGAAGAAGCGCTGGCGGCAGTCATTGCACTGTTTAACGCCGGGTTCGACGAAGATTAAGGTCTGCTATTCAGGCGGGTGGCGCTGCGCTTACCCGCCCTACATTAATTTATTGCGCTCCATAAAACCTTCCCCTCCCAACTGACGCATCTGGCGCATGATCCACGCCTGACGGCTTCGCACGTATCCTGACGGAGCGTTGGCCTTAAAGCGGATAGGATTTGGTAAGACGGCGGCCAGGAGCGCCGCTTCAGACATACTCAGTCGGCTGGCCGGTTTATTGAAATAGCGCTGCGCGGCGGCCTCCACACCGAATACACCGTCACCAAACTCAGCGATATTGAGATAGACGGTCAGAATGCGTTTTTTGCTCCAGACCGTTTCCATCCCCAGCGTCAACCCCGCCTCCAGCCCTTTGCGCACCCAACTGCGGCCGTCCCACAGGAACAGATTCTTTGCCGTCTGCTGCGATAATGTCGATGCGCCACGCACGCGGTTTTCATGACGTTCGTTATGCGCCAGCGCTTTCTCGATTGCCGCCACGTCAAACCCCCAGTGCACCGGGAATTTCTGGTCCTCTGCGGCAATCACGGCCAGCCCCATATAAGGCGAGATCTCACTCATGCTTACCCAGTCCGAGTGGGCGACATAGCTGAAATCACCGGTGAACCATGCCCCAAGCTGACGCTCGACCATCACGGCAGAAAACGGTACCGGCATAATGCTGAATAAGGCGAGTCCACCGCCCCAGAACACCGCCAGCACAAGAACAATGCGCAACAGAATACGTTTCACCCATGCGCCTGCACCGAATTTACGACTCATTCAGTCAGCACCAGCACTCTGGCCACCAGCTTTTCGATGCCCGTCGCGGCCTCGGCAATATTCTGCGCCAGCATCCAGGCAGGGGTGGTGACGATCTTGTTGTCTTCATCCACCACAATGTCATCCACCGGACAAGGGACGTGCTCGCCGCCCATCTCCTCGATGATTTCGGCGGTATCAATGTCGGTGCCGATCGTCAGACGCAGCGGGAAATCAAAGATTTTTGGCAGCATCGCCGGCGCGATACAGATAAAGCCCAGCGGTTTACCCGCCGCATGCATCGCCTGTGATAACGCTTTCAGCTGGGGATCGATCTGACACGCCGTCCCTTCTGAAGCAAAGGTACTGAGATTTTTGGCCGCGCCAAATCCGCCCGGCACGATTAACGCGTCGAGCTCTGTCGCATCCGCCTGAATAAGAGGGTGAACATTGCCACGCGCTATACGCGCCGCTTCGATCAGTACGTTACGGGTTTCCGCCATGGGTTCGCCGGTCAGATGATTAATCACATCAGCCTGTTTTTTGTCCGGTGCGAAACAGATCGCTTCTGCTCCCTGCCTTGCCAGGGCCAGCAGCGTGATGACGGCTTCATGTATTTCGGAACCATCGTAAACACCGCATCCGCTCAGTACGACACCAATCTTTTTCATCATGACGTTCCTTCTTTGCAACTCGCTGAAGCACATAATTAATTTTGATTAAAACGCTATGCTTCACACATTTCACTGATTCATGTAACAAATCATTTAAGATTTGCTATCTTATCTGCGTGCGGCCTAAATTTTCAGGCGGCGCCCATGCGAAAACAACACGAAAAATCAGGCGCAGCCACGATTTCCCTGGTGTTGGCGCAGTATTCGCGCACCCCGGTTAAGCCGGGGTCATTTTTTTCTGGCATCCACCCAGGCTTTAAGCACCGCCACATCGTTCTGCCACTCTTGTTTCATCTCTTCGACCCAATCACCCACGTTATCTTCCCATGCTGGTAAATCAGGTGACTGAATCTGTTGACCCAATTGCTGCAGGTGGCGTAACCCGACAGAGCCAGCGGCGCCTTTGATCTTATGTCCTTCTTCCACAATCCCTTTCTGATCGCGCGCGGTCAGGTTGGACTCCAGTACGTTCAGGTAGCCCGGCATCATTTTTTCGAACACGGCCAGACCGTCGGTAATCAGTTTGGGGCCGACCAGGTCGATGTACTGTTCCAGCATGGCAGTATCCAGAATCGTTTGGGCTTTGGCGCTATCAACAGACGTCATGGTGCTCTCCTCTTCATCATGGGTATCCCAGAACTTCTTGATCATGGCGGTCAGAGCAGGCACCGCCAGCGGCTTGCTGAGCACATCATCCATACCGGCATCGAGGTACTCTTTTTTATCTTTCAGTACGTTGGCCGTCAACGCGACCAGAGGCGGCAGTTCATCGGCCGCGTACTGCGTTGTCAGCGCGCGGGAAATATCCAGCCCGGTCATGTCCGGTAGCTGAATATCCAGCAGAACGAGGTCATACTCGCCCGGTTTAAACATCTCCAGCGCGGCTTTACCGGTCATCGCCACGTCCACGCTGTTACCCAGTTTTTCCAGCACAGAGCGCGCCACAATCACGTTTAACTCGATGTCCTCCACCAGCAGGACATGCAGTGCCGGGAGCGGCATATCATCATGTTCGAAGGTATCCTCAACCTCTTCCGCCACCGCCGGAGCATGCACCGTCAGGGTAAAGGTTGAGCCTTTGCCCGCCTGGCTGGACACGGTGATATCACCGCCCATGCTTTTCGCGAGCCGTTTCGATACCGCCAGGCCAATCCCCGTACCAGTGGCTGGCTTACCGCCGTTGCTGTCCTTCACCTGGTAATACATGGCAAAGATTTTGTCCTGCTCTTCCTGCGGAATGCCAATCCCGGAGTCTTCCACCTCAAAGTGCAGCATGTCTCCTTCGTCATAACGGATACGCACCGCCACCTGACCCTTCTGGGTAAATTTCACCGCGTTGCTGATCAGGTTCCACAGGATCTGACGCAGACGCGTGCCGTCCGTGACCACTTTGTGCGGCAGCGGCAGGGTTGGCTCCATGACAAAGCGTAATCCCTTCTGCTGCGCCTGCAGGCCGGACAGGTTTTCCAGATCGGCAAGGAAGCTGGTGAAATCAACCGGCTGGTTATCCAGCTGGACTTTACGGCGCTCCATCTTATCCATGTCGATAATATCGTTGAAGATATTCCCCAGCGTGACCGCCGAGACATGGATCGTTTTGAGGTATTTCTCCTGCTCCGCCGTCAGGTCGGTGTCCAGCAGAATACGGCTTAAGCCAACGATGCCGTTTAACGGCGTACGCAGTTCATGGCTGATGGTGGAGATGAAGGTGGTCTTATCGCGGCTGGCACGCTCAAGGGCATCCTGATAGCGCTTACGTTCGGTAATATCGCGGCCAAAGCCCATCAGGCCATGACGTTTCCCGACGCGGTCGTAGTACGGCACTTTACGGATCTCAAAGCACGCTTTGCGCCCGTCCGGGTAATCCAGCCACTGTTCATAGGTCAGCGAGACGTTGTGGCGGAAGACTTTTTCATCCGTCTCCATGACCTTGGCAGCCGCCTCTTCAGAATAGACATCCTGCGGCTTCAGGTGAATCAGCTGCTTTTCACTTTTGCCGGTCAGCAGCTCCATCGCCCGGTTACAGCCAGAGAACTCTTTGTCTTCGTTACGGTAGAAAACCAGATCCGGTGAAGCATCGAGGAACGAACGCAGGAAAGAGGATTGCTGCTCAAGCTGAATCTGCGTCACCTCGCGCTCTTTCATTTCGATTTTCAGCTGCTCCAGCGTTGCCTGACGCTCGGCTTCCGCCTTCTCACGATCCGAAATCTCCTGGTTAAGCTGGGCGATATTGTCTTTCAGCTGCACGTTGAGCTTCAGATCGCGCTCGCGCATCTCTTCCAGCTTATCGACCAGCTTTGACAGGCGCTGGCGGGACTCTTCCAGTTGCTCCACGACGACAGAGAGGAAATAGACCGCCCAGGGGGTGATCAGCAAACCGAAGAAGATAGAGCGGATCACGTCGATACTCTCGACCTGACCATGTAACACCATGGTCACGGCCATTTGTACCACAATGGCCAGAACAACCAGCGCCAGCGCCAGCAGCATGGAGAAACGCACCAGCCCGAGCTTCATCATCAGGTCGACGTAGTACTGGGCAAGCATTCGAATTTGCTTCATAGAGGATCCCTTCACGACTTTATCGCTCAATAATACTCAAATTCGCGGCGCGGCGTTGAAGGTTGTGAGAAAAAGTGCGGGGTGAAACAGGAGATTAGCCTCGCTTCCGGCTAACCGGAAGCGAGGAGAGGACAATCAGGAGCGTTTCAGAAGCAGCCAGAGGCTGATCAGCAGGAAGCTGGCGCTCGGCAGCAGCGCACCAATAATCGGCGGGATGCCGTAAACCAGCGTCAGCGGGCCGAAAATCTGATCGAGGACGTAGAATACAAAACCGAAGCTGATACCGGTGACCACACGAACACCCATCGGCACGCTACGTAACGGGCCGAAGATAAACGACAGAGCCATCAGCATCATCACCGCCACGGACATCGGCTGGAAGATTTTGCTCCACATGTTGAGCTGATAGCGTCCGGCATCCTGCCCGCTCGACTTCAGGTATTTCACATAGTTGTGCAATCCGCTGATGGAGAGTGCATCCGGATCCAGCGCCACGACACCCAGTTTGTCCGGCGTGAGGTTGGTTTTCCACGTCCCGGACACCGTCTGAGAACCGGTGATCTGTTTTGGATCCGTCAGGTCAGACTCGTCAACCTGGGATAACCGCCACTGCTTGTGTTCAGGGTCAAATTTCGCCGACGATGCGTGACGAACAGACTGTAAACGACGCTGATCATTGAAGGCATAAATACTCACGCCGCCCAGTTCATCATCGCCTTTCACCCGTTCGATATAGACAAAGTTATGGCCGTCTTTCGCCCACAGCCCTTGCTGTGTCGAGAGCAGCGAACCACCGTACATTGCCTGCGCACGATAGTTACGCGCCATCTGCTCACCCTGCGGCGCCACCCACTCGCCAATCGCCATGGTTAACAGCACCAGCGGGATCGCGGTTTTCATGACTGACAACGCCACCTGCATACGGGTGAAGCCCGAAGCCTGCATCACAACCAGCTCGCTGCGTTGTGCCAGCATCCCCAGCCCCAGCAGCGCGCCCAACAGGGCGGCCATCGGGAAGAAAATCTGCACATCTTTTGGCACGCTGAGCAGGGTATACATCCCTGCGCCCAGCGCGTCGTAGCTCCCTTGCCCGGCTTTTTTCAACTGATCGACAAATTTGATAATGCCGGAGAGCGACACCAGCATGAACAACGTCATCATGATGGTGGTGAAAATGGTTTTACCGATATAGCGATCAAGAACGCCAAACGCCTGCATTAGATGGCTCCTTTACGCGAGAATCGGGCACGAAGGCGGCGCACTGGCACCGTATCCCACAGGTTTAATCCCAGCGCCAGCAGGATGTACAAACTGTTGACGGCCCACGTCCAAACCATCGGATCCAGCTTGCCCTTAGCACCGTTGGAGCGAATCGAGGTCTGCAGCAGGAAGTAGATCAGGTACAGCAGCATCGCCGGCAGCATCGAGAGCACGCGTCCCTGACGCGGGTTCACCACGCTCAGCGGAACGACGATCAATGCCATCATAAAGACGGTGAATACGAGAGTGACACGCCAGTGGAATTCCGCACGCGCACCGTCGGTGTTGGTATTCCACAGGGTGAGCATATCCATCTGATCGGTATCGCTTGGATCCAGCGCTACAGCCTGATGGCCGATAATGGCCTGATAGTTCTGGAAATCCGTAATACGGAAGTCACGGAGCATCGCGGTACCTTCAAAACGGGTGCCTTTATTCAGCGTCACGATTTGGGAACCATCTTTGCGCTGAGCAAGCTGGCCGGAGTCAGCCACGACAACCGACGGCCGCGCGTTTCCTTTGGTACGCAACTGCGCAAGGAAGACGTCGTTGAATTTACTGCCGTCGACGCTCTCAATAAACAGCACCGAGTTACCGTCAGTCGCCTGCTGGAATTGCCCCTGCGCTAACGCCGCCATGCCAGGGTTCGCTTTCGCTTCGGCCAGCACTTCATCCTGATGACGAGAGGACATTGGGCCCGCCCACATCACATTCACCGCGGCGACGATCCCCGTGAACAGCGCCAGTATCATGGCGGCTTTCACCAGCACGGCCTTGCTCAGGCCGCAGGCATGCATCACCGTGATTTCACTCTCGGTGTAGAGCTTACCGAGCGTCATGAGCAGACCGAGGAAAAGACTTAGCGGCAGAATAAGCTGCGCCATTTCCGGGATCCCTAAACCAAGCAGGGAAAGCACCAGATTCGTTGGAATTTCGCCGTCAACGGCCGCACCGAGGATCTTAACCAGCTTCTGACAGAAAAAAATCAGCAACAGGATGAAGAGGATCGCCAGTTGGCTTTTGAGCGTCTCCCGCACCAGATATCTTATGATTATCACTTTAAATACGCCCGTAAAAACCCGTCTCTTTGCTGGAAAATCGCTTGTTTCATGGCTTAAACGTCATTTATTCTCTTGAGTCGTCGAAATCATCGCTAAGATTAAAACATCCGGCGGATTCACGCTTCAGGACTTTTTCTGACGTGTCGAAACCGTAATAACGTAAGATTAACACGAAGTCACCACAACAGCGGACTTGAGTTACGAAAGGTTTCAATTCTATCCGTAGCAGCCGCTGTTGTCTTTAAGATTCAGGAGCGTAGTGCATGGAGTTCAGTGTAAAAAGCGGTAGCCCGGAGAAACAGCGGAGTGCCTGCATCGTTGTGGGCGTCTTTGAACCACGCCGACTCTCCCCGATCGCCGAGCAACTCGATAAAATCAGTGACGGCTACATTAGCGCCCTGCTGCGCCGTGGCGAACTGGAAGGCAAACCTGGGCAGACGCTGTTGCTGCACCATGTTCCGAACGTGCTGTCCGAACGTATTCTGCTGATTGGCTGCGGCAAAGAACGCGAGCTGGATGAACGTCAGTATAAGCAGGTGATTCAGAAAACAATTAATACGCTGAATGATACCGGCTCTATGGAAGCCGTTTGCTTCCTGACTGAACTGCACGTCAAAGGTCGTAACACCTACTGGAAAGTGCGTCAGGCTGTCGAAACCGCAAAAGAGAGCCTGTACAGCTTCGATCAGCTCAAGACCAATAAAAGCGAGCCGCGTCGTCCGTTGCGTAAAATGGTCTTTAACGTGCCAACCCGTCGCGAACTGACCAGCGGCGAGCGCGCTATCCAGCATGGTCTGGCGATTGCCGCCGGGATTAAAGCCGCAAAAGATTTAGGCAACATGCCGCCTAATATCTGTAACGCCGCTTATCTGGCCTCTCAGGCGCGCCAGCTGGCTGATTCCTACAGTAAAAATGTCATCACCCGCGTCATCGGCGAACAGCAGATGAAAGAGCTGGGTATGCACTCTTACCTGGCGGTTGGCAACGGTTCGCAGAACGAATCCCTGATGTCGGTCATCGAATACAAGGGCAATCCGTCTGAAGACGCGCGTCCAATTGTGCTGGTCGGTAAGGGCCTGACCTTCGACTCCGGTGGTATCTCCATCAAGCCTGCCGAAGGCATGGATGAGATGAAGTACGACATGTGTGGCGCAGCGGCCGTTTACGGCGTGATGCGTATGGTGGCTGAACTGCAGTTACCCATTAACGTTATCGGCGTCCTGGCAGGCTGCGAAAACATGCCTGGTGGACGTGCTTACCGTCCGGGTGACGTCCTGACCACCATGTCCGGCCAGACCGTTGAAGTGCTCAACACCGATGCCGAAGGCCGCCTGGTGCTGTGCGACGTGTTGACCTACGTTGAGCGCTTCGAACCTGAAGCGGTGATCGACGTGGCAACCCTGACCGGTGCCTGCGTCATCGCCCTCGGTCACCACATCACCGGCCTGATGTCGAACCACAACCCGCTGGCGCACGAGCTTATCGGCGCGTCCGAACAAGCCGGTGACCGTGCATGGCGTCTGCCATTGGGTGACGAATACCAGGAACAGCTGGAGTCTAACTTTGCGGATATGGCGAACATCGGTGGCCGTCCTGGCGGTGCCATCACCGCGGGCTGCTTCCTGGCACGCTTCACACGCAAGTACAACTGGGCGCACCTGGATATTGCCGGCACCGCCTGGCGCTCCGGAAAAGCCAAAGGTGCAACCGGTCGTCCGGTTGCGCTGCTGTCGCAGTTCCTGCTCAATCGCGCCGGATTTAATGGCGACGAGTGATGTAACACGCCGGGTGGAGGTTACGCCTTACCCGGCCTACAACGCCACTCAACCGTAGGCCGGGTAAGCGGTAGCGCCACCCGGCTTTGCATTTGAATCCAAACTAAGAAGCCCCATATATGAAGAATGCAACGTTCTACCTTCTGGACAACGACACCCATCAGGATGGCCTCAGCGCCGTAGAACAGCTGGTGTGTGAAATTGCCGCAGAACGTTGGCGCGCAGGTAAGCGTGTGCTCATTGCCTGTGAAGATGAACAACAGGCGATTCGCCTGGACGAAGCGCTGTGGGCCCGCCCGCCGGAGAGTTTTGTTCCGCATAACCTGTCTGGCGAAGGTCCGCGCGGCGGCGCACCGGTAGAGATAGCCTGGCCGCAAAAGCGCAACAGCAGCGCGCGCGATATTCTGATTAGCCTGCGGATAGATTTTGCAGATTTTGCCACCGCTTTCACAGAAGTGGTAGACTTTGTCCCTTACGAAGAATCCTTGAAACAACTGGCGCGCGAACGCTACAAAGCGTACCGCCTGGCTGGTTTTAACCTGAATACGGCAACCTGGAAATAATGGAAAAGACATATAACCCACGCGATATCGAACAGCCGCTTTACGAGCACTGGGAACAGCAGGGCTATTTCAAGCCTAACGGCGATGAAAGCAAAGAGTCCTTCTGCATCATGATCCCGCCGCCGAACGTCACCGGCAGTTTGCATATGGGTCATGCCTTCCAGCAGACCATCATGGATACCATGATCCGCTACCAGCGCATGCAGGGCAAAAACACCCTGTGGCAGGCGGGGACTGACCACGCGGGTATCGCGACCCAAATGGTGGTTGAGCGTAAGATTGCCGCTGAAGAGGGTAAAACCCGTCACGATTACGGTCGCGACGCCTTTATCGATAAAATCTGGCAGTGGAAAGCAGAATCTGGCGGCACCATTACCCGTCAGATGCGCCGTCTCGGTAACTCCGTAGACTGGGAGCGCGAGCGTTTCACCATGGACGAAGGCCTTTCCAACGCCGTGAAAGAAGTGTTCGTCCGTCTGTACAAAGAAGACCTGATTTACCGTGGCAAACGCCTGGTAAACTGGGATCCGAAACTGCGCACCGCCATCTCTGACCTGGAAGTGGAGAACCGCGAGTCTAAAGGCTCCATGTGGCACATCCGCTATCCGCTGGCCGACGGCGCGAAAACCGCAGACGGTAAAGATTACTTAGTGGTGGCGACCACCCGTCCGGAAACCCTGCTGGGCGATACCGGCGTGGCCGTTAACCCGGAAGATCCGCGTTATAAAGATCTGATTGGCAAATTCGTGGTGCTGCCGCTGGTTAACCGCCGTATTCCGATTGTGGGCGATGAACACGCCGACATGGAAAAAGGTACCGGCTGCGTGAAGATCACCCCGGCACACGACTTCAACGACTACGAAGTAGGTCGTCGTCACGCCCTGCCAATGATCAACATTCTGACCTTCGACGGTGATATCCGCGAAAGCGCAGAAGTGTATGACACCAAAGGCAACGAATCCGACGTTTACTCAAGCGACATCCCGGCTGAGTTCCAGAAGCTGGAACGCTTTGCCGCGCGTAAAGCAATTGTGGCTGCCGTTGACGCCCTCGGCCTTCTGGAAGAAATTAAACCTCACGATCTGACCGTGCCGTACGGCGACCGCGGCGGTGTGGTTATCGAGCCAATGCTGACCGACCAGTGGTACGTGCGTGCCGACGTGCTGGCAAAACCGGCTGTTGAAGCGGTTGAAAACGGCAGCATTCAGTTCGTGCCAAAACAGTACGAAAACATGTACTTCTCCTGGATGCGCGATATTCAGGACTGGTGTATCTCCCGTCAGCTGTGGTGGGGTCACCGTATCCCGGCATGGTACGACAACGAAGGCAACGTGTACGTTGGCCGCAGTGAAGATGAAGTGCGTCAGGAAAACAACCTGAGCGCGGATATTGCCCTGCGTCAGGACGAAGACGTGCTGGATACCTGGTTCTCCTCCGCGCTGTGGACCTTCTCCACCCTCGGCTGGCCAGAGAACACCGACGCGTTGCGTCAGTTCCACCCAACCAGCGTGATGGTCTCCGGCTTCGATATTATCTTCTTCTGGATTGCCCGCATGATCATGATGACCATGCACTTCATCAAAGATGAAAACGGCAAGCCACAGGTTCCGTTCCATACCGTCTATATGACCGGTCTTATCCGTGACGATGAAGGCCAGAAGATGTCCAAATCCAAGGGCAACGTCATTGACCCGCTGGATATGGTTGATGGTATCTCCCTGGAAGAGCTGCTGGAAAAACGTACCGGCAACATGATGCAGCCGCAGCTGGCAGAGAAGATCCGCAAACGCACCGAGAAACAGTTCCCGAACGGGATTGAATCTCACGGTACCGACGCCCTGCGTTTCACCCTGGCAGCGCTGGCCTCCACCGGTCGCGATATCAACTGGGACATGAAGCGTCTGGAAGGTTACCGTAACTTCTGTAACAAACTGTGGAACGCCAGCCGCTTCGTGCTGATGAACACCGAAGATCAGGATTGCGGCTTCAACGGCGGCGAGATGATCCTGTCTCTGGCCGATCGCTGGATCCTGGCCGAGTTCAACCAGACGGTGAAAGCGTTCCGCGAGGCGCTGGACAGCTACCGCTTCGACATCGCGGCGGGCATTCTGTACGAATTCACCTGGAACCAGTTCTGTGACTGGTATCTGGAGCTGGCGAAGCCGGTCATGAACGGTGGAACGGAGGCGGAACTGCGCGGTACGCGTAACACGCTGATTACCGTGCTGGAAGGTCTGCTGCGTCTGGCGCATCCGGTCATTCCATTTATCACCGAAACCATCTGGCAGCGTGTGAAAGTGATTGCGGGTATCAACGCCGACACCATCATGCTGCAGCCGTTCCCGGAATTCGATGCTGCTAAAGTGGATGAAGCTGCCTCAGCGGATACCGAGTGGCTGAAGCAGGCGATCGTCGCTGTACGTAACATCCGTGCAGAAATGAACATCGCCCCGGGCAAACCACTGGAACTGCTCCTGCGCGGTTGCAGCGACGCGGCTGTTCGTCGTGTCACCGAGAACAACACCTTCCTGAAAACCATGGCGCGTCTGGAAAGCATCACCGTGCTGCCAGCCGATGACAAAGGTCCGGTCTCTGTGACAAAAATCATCGATGGCGCTGAGCTGCTGATCCCAATGGCGGGTCTTGTCGACAAAGATGCCGAGCTGGCTCGTCTGGCGAAAGAAGTGGCCAAAGTCGACGTGGAAATTGGCAAAATCGAAAGCAAACTGGCGAACGAAGGCTTTGTCGCCCGCGCGCCGGAAGCGGTCATCGCCAAAGAGCGTGAACGCCTGGTTGCTTTCGCCGATGCGAAAACCAAGCTGATTGAGCAGCAGGCGGTTATTGCGGCCCTGTAATGCTTTTACCCCTTACGCTTCAGGGCGTAAGGGGTACTCTTCCTGAAAACTCCTCGCTTGCACTCCCCTTTCTGCGGTGCTATTAACAGCAGTTGTGTGTCAATTTTTGTCATGAGTAATGCTATGAGCGTGATTACCCCCGTCGCGACGACGATGCGTCGGATCACTGAGCAGGACAACCCGGCGATTGCCGCCGTTATCCGCACCGTCTCTGCCGAGTATGGCCTGACGGCCGATAAAGGCTATACGGTTGCCGACCCGAATCTGGATGAGCTGTTTCAGCTGTACAGCCAGCCAGGCCACGCCTATTGGGTTATTGAGCAGAATGGCCAGGTGGTAGGCGGCGGCGGCGTTGCGCCGCTCAGCTGCAGCGAGCCGGATATCTGCGAATTGCAGAAAATGTATTTCCTGCCATCAGTTCGCGGGCAAGGCCTGGCGAAAAAACTGGCGCTGGTTGCACTCGAACATGCCCGCAATCAGGGTTTTACACGCTGCTACCTCGAAACAACCGCCTTCCTCAAAGAGGCCATCGGCCTGTATGAACATCTGGGCTTTCAGCATATCGATGCGCCGCTGGGCTGTACCGGCCACGTCGATTGCGAAGTCAGGATGCTGAAAACGCTGTAAATTGTGTTCCCGCCCTCTTCTGTTAAGCGGTGGTTAACTGAATGCTCTACACTCTCAGTTCACACCACAACGGGGGAAACACGATGTCGAAGATAAAAAGCTACGCCGCACCGCAGGCGGGTGCAGAACTTGAGCTGTACGAGTACGATGCGGGCGAACTAAAAGCAGAAGACGTCGAAGTACAGGTTGATTACTGCGGGATCTGCCACTCGGATCTCTCCATGATCGACAACGAATGGGGCTTTTCAAGCTATCCACTGGTCGCCGGACACGAGGTCATTGGCCGCGTCGTGGCGCTCGGTAGCGCTGCGCAGGACAAAGGCCTGAAAGTGGGCCAGCGCGTGGGTATTGGCTGGACCGCACGCAGTTGCGGTCATTGCGACGCCTGTATCAGCGGTAACCAGATCAACTGCCTTGAAGGCGCCGTGCCAACCATCCTCAACAAGGGCGGTTTTGCCGATAAACTGCGCGCCGACTGGCAATGGGTCATCCCGCTGCCGGAGAGCATTGATATCGAATCCGCCGGTCCGCTGCTGTGTGGCGGTATCACCGTCTTCAAGCCGCTGCTGATGCACCATATTACCGCCACCAGCCGTGTGGGCGTGATTGGCATCGGGGGTCTCGGTCATATTGCCATCAAGCTGCTGCACGCAATGGGCTGTGAAGTAACGGCGTTCAGTTCTAACCCGGCGAAAGAGCAAGAAGTGCTGGCGATGGGGGCAGATAAAGTGGTGAACAGCCGCGATCCGGAAGCCCTGAACGCGCTGGCAGGTCAATTCGATCTGATCATTAACACCGTTAATGTCGATCTCGACTGGCAGCCGTACTTTGAAGCGCTGGCCTACGGCGGTAACTTCCATACGGTGGGTGCCGTGCTGAAGCCGCTACCGGTTCCGGCATTTACCCTGATCGGCGGGGATCGCAGCGTGTCCGGCTCTGCAACCGGTACGCCGTACGAGTTGCGCAAACTGATGAAGTTCGCCGGGCGCACGAAAGTGTCTCCCACCACCGAACTCTATCCGATGTCGAAAATCAACGAAGCTATTCAGCACGTACGTGACGGCAAAGCCCGTTATCGCGTGGTGTTAAAAGCGGATTTTTGATGTGACATTTCCGGGGTATGTGCGGCCTGATACCCTCACCCCAACCCTCTCCCACGGGGAGAGGGCGCAAACACTAAAAACGGTAACGGTTGTTACCGTTTTGCTTCTACCATGGCCTTAAACACCTCTGCCACCGCGACCGCCCCCGGATCCATTACCCCATCCAGATTCTCTTTATTCACATACGACGAGCGCCCCGCACCTGCTTTGCCCATTCTGGCTGTTGCCTCTGCGCCCTGCTGTGCCGCCTGCGCTGCTGCCTTAAGATCCCCTTTCTGCAATGCCTCCAGCGCCGGTTGCAGCGCGTCGATCAGTGTGCGATCGCCAAGATCGGCCCCGCCATACTGCTTCATTTGTGCCAGCCCGCTCAGCAAGGCATCCGCAAGCGATTGTCCGTCATGCAGCTTTTGCCCGGCCGCCGTGAAGAAGATCGACATTAATACGCCGCTCGATCCGCCCATCACCGTTGCCAGCCGCTCCCCCACCAGCAGGAGTAATGTCGACACATCGTTAAGGGGCAGGTTGTTCTCCTCCAGACGCTGCGCAATCTCCCGCGCCCCTTGCGCAAAGGTGGATCCGGTATCGCCGTCCCCCACTTTCGCATCCAGCGCGTTAAGACGGTTTTCCAGTCGAATCAGGGTGTTTGTCGCCACAGAGACATACTCGCCCACCTGCGGATTCGCGGACGGGGTAAACTCCACGCGGTCGTGGATCGCGCTATGCTCCTGGGTCCGCAACGGTGCAAACGCCACCGGCTTCTGCCAGCCCAACGTCTCCACCTCTTCATGAAGGGCTTTCTCGAACAGATCGTTCAGCTTCAGCAGCGTCAGCGAAAAGCCCTTCATATCCAGGGCGCTCACCAGTGGTGCCGGGCCAATCAGGTACGCAATGTTCTCTTTCAGGGCCGAGTGCGCCAGCTCTTTGGTGAGCAGAGCCATCTCAAGCGCTGATACCCCACCCAGGTTATTGATTAACACTGCGAAGCGCCCGTCACCGGCCTGAGTCTTAAGCGGCGTCACCAGCGTGTCGATAATCGCTTTGCTGTTCTGCGTATCCACGACGGAAGCCCCCGGCTCACCATGAATGCCCAGACCCAGCTCGACATGGCCTTGCTTAATGCGCCCTTCTTCCTCGTCGCTTCCCGGCAGGTTACACGTTTGCATCGCAACGCCCAGGCTCCAGAGGTTATCGCAGGCCTGTTGCGCAATATCACGCACTTCACTTAGCGATTTTCCATGCTCTGCGGCATAACCCGCAATCTTATGAACCAGCGCCGTACCGGCAATGCCGCGCGGCTGTTTGTTGTCCGGCAGCGCAATATCGTCTGCCACAATCACCATCTCCACCTTCAGGCCGTAGCGTTTAGCCTTTTCTGCCGCCAGGCCAAAGTTCAGGCGGTCACCGGTGTAGTTTTTGACGATCAGCAGGCAGCCACGGTCGCCCGTTACCGCCACAATGGCATTCAGCACCGCATCCACGCTCGGCGAGGCGAACAGGTCGCCACAGACCGCCGCCGTGAGCATCCCTTTACCAACAAACCCGGCATGTGCCGGTTCATGCCCTGAGCCGCCACCGGAGATCACCGCCACGCGGCTCTTGTCCCAGTCGCTGCGCGCCACAATGCGAATGGCGGGATCAACATCGAGCTTGACGAGATTGCCGTGCGGAGCAGAAATCAGAATGCCTTCAATAGCATCGTTGACCAGTTGTTTGCGATTATTAAAAAAGAATCTGGACATACATTCCCAACATGTTGTGAACCGTATGCAAAAGCATAGTCCGCGCTGGGTAATACGCCGCAAAGTAAGGAATTTTTACCGCCATTTTGCCGTCAGGTTGCCTATACTCCACCGAGGACTAAGAGAGGATGAGTATCATGAGTACACCATTGTTGATTGCCAGGACGCTGGAGAAAGAGCTGTTTTTACTGCCTGCGATGGCGAACCGTCACGGCCTGATCACCGGTGCCACCGGGACAGGGAAAACCGTGACCCTGCAGAAGCTGGCCGAATCGCTCTCTGAGATTGGCGTGCCGGTCTTTATGGCCGATGTAAAAGGCGATTTAACCGGTGTGGCTCAGGAGGGGACTCCGTCCGAGAAACTGATTGAGCGCCTGAAAAATATCGGCGTCAATGACTGGACGCCCCACAACAACCCGGTTGTTGTCTGGGATATTTTTGGTGAGAAAGGTCATCCGGTACGAGCCACCGTCTCCGATCTTGGCCCGCTGCTGCTGGCCCGTCTCCTGAACCTCAACGATGTCCAGTCCGGGGTGTTGAACATCATCTTCCGTATTGCCGATGACCAGGGGCTGCTGCTGCTTGATTTCAAAGATCTGCGCGCCATTACCCAGTACATCGGCGATAACGCCAAATCTTTCCAGAACCAGTACGGCAACATCAGCAGTGCCTCAGTAGGGGCTATTCAGCGCGGGTTACTGACGCTGGAGCAACAGGGGGCAGAACATTTCTTCGGCGAGCCGATGCTGGATATCAAAGACTGGATGCGCACCGACAGCAGCGGCAAGGGCATCATCAATATCCTGAGTTCAGAGAAGCTCTACCAGATGCCGAAACTCTACGCCGCCAGCCTGCTGTGGATGCTCTCTGAACTTTACGAACAGCTGCCAGAGGCGGGCGACCTTGAGAAGCCGAAGCTGGTGTTCTTCTTTGATGAAGCGCACCTGCTGTTTAACGACGCACCGCAGGTGCTGCTGGACAAGATCGAGCAGGTTATCCGCCTGATCCGCTCCAAAGGCGTCGGCGTCTGGTTTGTCTCGCAAAACCCGTCGGATATCCCCGATAACGTACTGGGACAACTCGGTAACCGCGTCCAGCACGCCCTGCGCGCCTTTACGCCAAAAGATCAGAAAGCCGTCAAAGCTGCCGCACAAACCATGCGCGCGAATCCGGACTTTAATACCGAAGCGGCGATCCAGGCGCTGGGCACCGGTGAAGCACTGATTTCGTTCCTTGATGCCAAGGGCAGCCCGTCCATTGTGGAACGTGCCATGGTGATTGCCCCTTGCTCGCGGATGGGACCGGTGACAGACGATGAGCGCAATGCCCTGATTAACCACTCCCCGGTTTACGGGAAATACGAAGACGAAGTGGATCGTGAATCTGCCTTCGAGATGCTACAAAAAGGCGTACAGGCCACCACCGAATCGCAGGATGCGCCTCCTGCCAAAGGCCAGTCAGTCGCGGTGGATGACGGCATTCTGGGTGGGCTGAAAGACATTTTGTTTGGCAGCACCGGGCCGCGCGGCGGCAAGCGCGATGGCGTTGTACAGACGATGGCGAAAAGCGCCGCGCGGCAGGTCACGAATCAGATTGTGCGCGGCATGCTGGGGAGTTTGTTAGGCGGTCGCCGTCGGTAGCGGGGCAACCCACGGTCTTCCCAGCGCCGATCCCTGCACACCGTGCTCATGCAGATAGCGGTCAATTTCCACCATCCCCGTCCAACGGTTCTCACACCACAGCGGTGCCAGAAGCGTTGGACGGCGGGCGCTGGCGGAGATGCGGTGGTAGACAATCTCGGGCGGCGTATGGCGGATCATCTCCCCTGCCGTTTCCGTATACTCATCAAGTGGAATGCCGTTTAACCGTCCGGCTTGCCACGCTTTGGCCATAATGCTGCCCTGGACGATATGCAGCGGGTGCAGCTTGATCCCGTCTACGCCCGTTTCAACGACTTTTTCCAGCGTCTCCAGGCCATGCTGCAGCCCTTCGCCCGGCAGACCGGCAATCAGATGCGAGCAGACCTTCAACCCGCGCTCGCGCGCCAGGCGAGTGGTGCGCTGATAGCAGGCAAAATCATGCCCACGGTTAATGCGATGCAACGTTTTGTCATGAGCCGTTTGCAAACCCAGTTCCAGCCAGATCTCGTACCCTTGATCCTGGTACTCGCTGAGTAGATCCAGCACCGCGTCCGGCACGCAGTCCGGTCGCGTGCCTACGCACAACCCCACAATATTGGCCTGGCTGACCGCCTGCTGATACAGGGAACGCAGCACCTGCACTTCCGCCCATGTGCTGGTGTAGGCCTGAAAATAGGCCAGATACTGCTTTGCCCGGTTCACAAGACGGGCCTGATGCGCGAGCTGTTCCGCGATAGATTTATGCTGCAGCGCTTCGTCCGCAAACGAAGCCACGTTGCAGAACGTACAGCCACCACGTCCGATAGTGCCATCGCGGTTCGGGCAGCTAAAACCGCCATGCAGCGTCAGCTTGTGAACCTTTTGCCCGTAGCGCTGCAAAAGATCCCCACCAAACATATTGACTAATTTCTGTAACTGCATAATCTGATAGACCGTCCCGAAGAAAGGGGACAAGCCTGCCATTTTTAGCCACCGTCGGCGATGACCTGGATCAATCGCCCTGGATGGCCATTACCCTCATGAATAAATACTCAAGATTACTGCAATTTCATTCACGCCAGACGTGATTACTTTTCCTTATGTTCTGATTGTTTTTTTCATTTATCACGCCAGCATTGAAAAACAGTGTCTTTATGCGGGTTTAAACTCCATGACAGCGTATTATTCTGCTAAAAAACCGCTATTCAGCACGCTGCATCGATAATACCGCTTTCATATAGTGAGTCAGATCACACTCCTCGGCGACTTCCCGGGGCGCCAGGTGGTTGTAAAAATAGTTAAATACCCTTTATATACAATAAGATAACTTCTCTTTAGCACATTTTTGTATAAATAAGATTGCCATTTGACCTGTGTACCAATTCCCGATAAGTTGGAAATCCGCTGGAAGCTTTCTGGATGAGCGGCCTGCTCATCATATTTATGCAGTAATTGAGATTTCCCTCTGAAGCAAGTCCTCAAACTTGTTTACCTGCGCGAAAGGATGAAAAAGAGGGCGAATGCGAGGTCCGCGTATGAAACGCAAACCCCGTCGCCATGCTCTTTCTGTGCCTGTGCGCCACGGTTCAGTGGGAAGCCCGACGAGCCTGGGGAGGTTCACTGATATGTTGTACGATAAATCCCTTGAGAAGGATAACTGTGGTTTCGGCCTGATCGCCCACATAGAAGGCGAACCTAGCCACAAGGTAGTGCGTACTGCTATTCACGCACTGGCCCGTATGCAGCACCGTGGTGCCATCCTTGCCGATGGTAAAACCGGCGACGGTTGCGGCCTGCTGCTGCAAAAACCGGATCGTTTCTTCCGTATCGTAGCGGAAGAGCGCGGCTGGCGTTTAGCCAAAAACTACGCTGTCGGTATGCTGTTCCTGAATCAGGATCCTGAAAAAGCTGCTGCCTCACGCCGCATCGTTGAAGAAGAACTTCAGCGTGAAACCCTGTCTATTGTCGGCTGGCGCGATGTGCCAACCAACGAAGGGGTGCTCGGTGAAATCGCCCTCTCCTCGCTGCCTCGTATTGAACAGATTTTCGTTAATGCGCCTGCGGGCTGGCGTCCACGCGATATGGAACGCCGTCTGTTTATCGCTCGCCGCCGCATTGAAAAACGTCTCCAGGACGATAAAGAGTTCTACGTCTGTAGCCTCTCGAATCTGGTGAACATTTATAAAGGTCTGTGTATGCCGGCTGACCTGCCGCGCTTCTACCTGGACCTGGCGGATCTGCGTCTGGAATCGGCCATTTGCCTGTTCCACCAGCGCTTCTCCACCAACACCGTGCCACGCTGGCCGCTGGCACAGCCGTTCCGCTATCTGGCGCACAACGGTGAGATCAACACCATCACCGGTAACCGCCAGTGGGCACGCGCCCGTACCTATAAGTTCCAGACCCCACTGATCCCGGATCTGCACGATGCCGCGCCGTTCGTTAACGAAACCGGCTCTGACTCCAGCTCGATGGATAACATGCTGGAACTGCTGCTGGCAGGCGGCATGGATATTGTTCGTGCCATGCGTCTGCTGGTGCCACCAGCCTGGCAGAACAACCCGGATATGGATCCGGAGCTGCGCGCCTTCTTCGATTTTAACTCCATGCACATGGAGCCGTGGGATGGTCCGGCGGGCATCGTCATGTCCGACGGTCGTTTTGCCGCCTGTAACCTGGACCGTAACGGCCTGCGTCCGGCGCGCTATGTCATCACCAAAGATAAGCTCATCACCTGTGCCTCTGAAGTCGGTATCTGGGATTACCAGCCTGACGAAGTGGTTGAGAAAGGCCGCGTTGGCCCGGGCGAGCTGATGGTTATCGATACCCGCGGTGGACGTATTCTGCACTCCGCTGAAACCGACCACGACCTGAAGAGCCGCCATCCGTACAAAGAGTGGATGGAGAAAAACGTGCGCCGTCTGGTGCCGTTCGAAGATCTGCCGGATGAAGAAGTGGGCAGCCGCGAACTGGACGACGATACGCTGGCGAGTTTCCAGAAACAATTTAACTACAGCGCGGAAGAGCTGGACTCCGTCATCCGCGTACTGGGTGAAAACGGCCAGGAAGCGGTCGGCTCCATGGGTGACGATACCCCGTTTGCCGTACTCTCCAGCCAGCCGCGCATTATTTACGACTACTTCCGTCAGCAGTTCGCGCAGGTGACCAACCCGCCAATCGATCCGCTGCGTGAAGCACACGTCATGTCATTGGCTACCAGTATTGGTCGCGAGATGAACGTTTTCTGCGAAGCTGAAGGCCAGGCCCACCGCCTGACCTTTAAATCGCCGATCCTGCTCTACTCCGATTTCAAACAGCTCACCACGCTGAAAGAGGATCACTACCGCGCCGACACGCTCGATATCACCTTCGACGTGACTGAAGCGAGCCTCGAAGAGACGGTGAACGCGCTGTGTGACAAAGCTGAACAGATGGTACGTAACGGTACCGTTCTGCTGGTGCTGTCTGACCGTAATATCGCGAAGAACCGCCTGCCGGTGCCTGCGCCGATGGCGGTGGGTGCTATCCAGACGCGTCTGGTCGATAAGAGCCTGCGCTGCGACGCCAACATCATTGTTGAAACCGCAAGCGCACGCGACCCACACCACTTTGCCGTGCTGTTAGGTTTTGGTGCGACGGCGATTTATCCATACCTGGCCTACGAAACGCTGGCACGTCTGGTCGATACCCGCGCGATCGACAAAGACTACCGTGCAGTGATGCTGAACTACCGTAACGGCATCAACAAAGGCCTGTATAAGATCATGTCCAAAATGGGCATCTCGACCATTGCCTCCTACCGCTGCTCGAAGCTGTTTGAAGCGGTTGGTCTGCATAATGAGGTCGCAAATCTCTGCTTCCAGGGCGTGGTCAGCCGTATCGGCGGAGCCGGTTTTGCCGACTTCCAGCAGGATCTGGTGAACCTGTCGAAACGCGCCTGGCTGGCACGTAAGCCGCTGGAGCAAGGCGGTCTGCTGAAATACGTTCACGGTGGCGAATATCACGCCTACAACCCGGACGTGGTGCGCACGCTGCAGCAGGCCGTTCAGAGCGGCGAGTACAGCGATTATCAGCAGTATGCAAAACTGGTTAACGAGCGTCCGGCGGCCACGCTGCGCGACCTGCTGGCGCTGAATCCGGGTGATGAAGCAGTCAGCATTAACGAGGTGGAGCCGGCGTCTGAGCTGTTCAAACGCTTCGACACCGCCGCGATGTCCATCGGTGCATTGAGCCCGGAAGCCCACGAGGCGCTGGCCGAAGCGATGAACAGCATCGGCGGTAACTCTAACTCCGGTGAAGGCGGTGAAGATCCTGCCCGCTACGGCACCAATAAAGTGTCCCGTATCAAGCAGGTGGCATCTGGTCGCTTTGGCGTAACGCCAGCGTACCTGGTCAACGCCGACGTCATTCAGATTAAAGTCGCTCAGGGTGCGAAACCGGGCGAAGGCGGTCAGCTGCCGGGTGATAAAGTCACCCCGTACATCGCCAAACTGCGCTATTCCGTACCGGGCGTGACGCTGATCTCCCCGCCGCCGCACCACGATATCTACTCTATCGAGGACTTAGCGCAGCTGATTTTCGACCTGAAACAGGTCAACCCGAAAGCGATGATCTCCGTGAAGCTGGTTTCCGAACCGGGCGTCGGCACCATCGCTACCGGCGTGGCGAAAGCCTATGCGGATCTCATCACCATCGCCGGTTATGACGGCGGTACCGGCGCAAGCCCGCTCTCCTCCGTGAAATACGCGGGCTGCCCGTGGGAGCTTGGCCTGGTGGAAACCCAACAGGCGCTGGTGGCGAACGGTCTGCGTCATAAGATCCGTCTGCAGGTGGATGGCGGCCTGAAAACCGGCCTCGACATCATCAAAGCGGCGATTCTGGGTGCGGAAAGCTTTGGCTTTGGTACCGGCCCGATGGTTGCGCTGGGCTGTAAATACCTGCGTATTTGCCACCTGAACAACTGTGCGACCGGTGTGGCAACCCAGGATGAGAAACTGCGTAAGAACCACTATCACGGCCTGCCGTTCAAAGTGACGAACTACTTTGACTTTATCGCCCGCGAAACCCGCGAGCTGATGGCGCAACTGGGCGTGAAGCGTCTGGTGGATCTGATTGGCCGTACCGACCTGCTGAAAGAGCTGGACGGTTTCACTGCCAAACAGCAGAAACTGGATCTCGGCAAGCTGCTGGAAACGGCCGAGCCGCATCCGGGTAAAGCGGTCTACTGCACCGAGAACAACCCGCCGTTCGACAATGGCGTGCTGAACGCGCAGCTGCTGCAGCAGGCAAAGCCGTATGTAGATGAGAAGCAGAGCAAAACGTTCTGGTTTGATATCCGCAACACCGACCGCTCTGTGGGCGCGTCGCTCTCTGGTTACATCGCGCAAACGCATGGCGACCAGGGGCTGGCAGCGGATCCGATCACCGCGCACTTCAGCGGTACGGCGGGTCAAAGCTTCGGCGTGTGGAACGCCGGCGGCGTTGAGCTTATCCTTACTGGCGATGCCAACGACTACGTCGGTAAAGGCATGGCGGGGGGTCTGCTGGCCGTGCGTCCTCCGGTGGGCTCAGCGTTCCGCAGTCACGAAGCGAGCATCATCGGTAACACCTGTCTGTATGGAGCAACCGGCGGTCGTCTGTTTGCCGCGGGCCGTGCGGGTGAGCGTTTTGCGGTGCGTAACTCCGGTGCCATCACCGTGGTGGAAGGCATTGGCGATAACGGCTGTGAATACATGACGGGCGGGATTGTGTGCGTGCTGGGTAAAACCGGCGTGAACTTTGGCGCAGGCATGACAGGTGGTTTTGCTTACGTCCTGGATGAAGACGGCGAGTTCCGCAAACGCGTGAACCCGGAACTGGTGGAAGTGCTGGACGTTGATACGCTGGCGATCCACGAAGAACACCTGCGCGGTTTGATTACCGAACACGTGCAGCATACCGGTTCTTCGCGCGGCGAAGAGATCCTGGCGAACTGGCCGGCGTTCTCTGCGAAATTCGCGCTGGTTAAACCGAAGTCCAGCGATGTTAAAGCCCTGTTGGGTCACCGTAGTCGTAGCGCAGCAGAGCTGCGTGTGCAGGCGCAGTAAGGAATTCAGATGAGCCAGAACGTATACCAGTTTATCGACCTGCAGCGTGTTGATCCGCCAAAGAAACCGCTGAAGATCCGTAAAATTGAATTTGTAGAAATCTATGAGCCGTTTTCAGAAGGCCAGGCCAAAGCACAGGCAGACCGCTGCCTGTCCTGCGGTAACCCTTACTGTGAGTGGAAATGTCCGGTCCATAACTACATCCCGAACTGGCTGAAGCTGGCCAACGAAGGACGTATTTTCGAAGCCGCTGAGCTCTCTCACCAGACCAACACCCTGCCGGAAGTGTGCGGCCGCGTGTGCCCGCAGGACCGTCTGTGTGAAGGCTCCTGTACGCTGAATGATGAGTTTGGCGCAGTGACCATCGGTAACATTGAGCGCTACATCAACGATAAAGCGTTTGAGATGGGCTGGCGTCCGGATATGACCGGGGTGAAGCAAACCGACAAGCGCGTGGCGATTATCGGTGCAGGCCCGGCGGGCCTGGCCTGTGCAGATGTCCTGACCCGTAACGGCGTGAAGGCGGTGGTCTTTGACCGTCATCCGGAGATCGGCGGCCTGCTGACCTTCGGTATCCCGGCCTTTAAGCTGGAGAAAGAGGTGATGACCCGCCGCCGTGAAATCTTCACCGGCATGGGCATTGAGTTCAAACTGAATGTGGAAGTGGGCCGCGACGTGCAGCTCGACGATCTGCTGAAAGATTACGACGCCGTGTTCCTCGGCGTGGGCACCTATCAGTCCATGCGTGGCGGGCTGGAGAACGAAGACGCGCCGGGCGTGTACGACGCGCTGCCGTTCCTGATCGCCAACACCAAGCAGATCATGGGTTATGGCGAAACGGCTGATGAGCCTTTCGTCAGTATGGAAGGCAAACGCGTGGTGGTGCTGGGCGGCGGTGATACCGCGATGGACTGCGTGCGTACCTCCATTCGCCAGAACGCGGCGCACGTGATCTGTGCTTACCGTCGTGACGAAGAAAACATGCCAGGCTCCAAACGCGAAGTAAAAAACGCGCGTGAAGAGGGTGTGGAGTTCCAGTTCAACATCCAGCCTCTGGGTATTGAAGTGAATGCCAACGGCAAGGTGAGCGGCGTGAAGATGGCGCGTACCGAGATGGGTGCGCCGGATGCCAAAGGCCGTCGTCGTGCGGAGATCGTGGCTGGCTCTGAGCATGTGATCCCGGCCGATGCCGTAGTGATGGCGTTCGGTTTCCGCCCTCACAGCATGGAGTGGCTGGCGAAGCACAGCGTTGAGCTGGATTCACAGGGTCGCATTATCGCGCCAGAAGGCAGTGACAATGCGTTCCAGACCAGCAACCCGAAAATCTTTGCCGGTGGTGATATCGTTCGTGGCTCTGACCTGGTGGTCACAGCGATTGCCGAAGGGCGTAAGGCGGCAGACGGTATACTGAACTATCTGGAAGTGTAAAAACGAGCCGGATGGATAACCATCCGGCTTTTTTTATGCGGTTAACAGGCTGGCACGCACTTTCACCACGACCTTTTTTATTTCTCTCGCCGATTCGGTAATACACCCCGGTTTATGCGGTTCCCCCGGCATAAACACCACGAACATACCCGGTCTCAGAATGACGAATTGCTCCCCTTCAATGCGCCTGCAAAGCTGATAATCTTCGGCGTTATGCATTTCCTCGCACTCACGCGCAGAGCCGGTAACACCAAACAGAATGCGCTCTTCTCCGGCTAGCAACAGCTGGATATCGATATATTGCGCGTGCAGTTCTGCCTTTTTCTGTTCCGGCGTCTGCGTGTCAAACTGCATAACATTCATAAAGATATCGTTGCCCGGCAGTTCGTAGTGGCCCGGCGCCTTCTCCTGAGGTCGGGCAGCAACCGCCAGCGAGAGGGCGTTTGCCAGGACAGAAGGCAACCCGGAAGACGCCATTGACCGCAGTTCTCCCAAAATCATAATGTGTCTCCTGGTACTAACAGAGCCGCGGCGAGCATTGTTGCGCCAGTATCCATTGCCAGCATCGTCATTTTACCACCTGCTCGCTTTTTACTGTCCCCGCAGGAAAAGCGCCGCTCAGTGGTTTACCGTCGATGGCGTCATGAGTGCGCAGTGCTTCCGGCCTGATCCAACGCTGTACGCGAGACGGCATATCCAGGCCGATCAACAGAATAACCACAAACGTCAGGCCAAAGGAGAGCGATCCCAGCGCGGTTCCTAGTTCCATTCGTTGTGAAAGGAGTGCACCTACTACCGGCGCAATCGCCCCGCCCAGAGCGCCGACGTTATAGGTAAATCCAAGCCCAGCTGCCCGCTGATCGGTATCGTAATAGCCGCCAATCAGCTTAGGCAAAATCCCGGAAATACCCTGACCTAACATCTGCTGGAAAAAGAGCAATAACCCGAGCACCCAGATATTAGCGCCGCCAATCGCAAACACCGGAATGATGAGCAGCTGCGAGGCCAGCAGGCTACAGACGTAGGCTTTACGCGTTCCCAGCCAGTCGCCAAGAAAGCCGCCTACACAGCAGCCTACCGCCGCACCAAACCCGCTGAAGAACAGCACGCGAGCCACCGTAGCCGGATCGTAGGCCAGCTCCGTTTTCAGATAGGTTGGCAGCAATGCCTGAATCGGCCACGAGTAGAGAAAGGCAAACAGCACCACTACCATCAGCGTGACGCCGGTAGGCCAGCGTTTGCCGCTACTTTGCACCATAAAGCTGATAAAAACGACAGCGCACAGCAGCCCCAGTATGACCACCATCCCGACGTTATTAAGCTCTCCCGCAAAACAGAGCCACAGTGCCACTCCGGCAAACAACGTCATCGCAATGTTGATCACACGGTATTTGCCACGATAAAGAATATCGACCATCGTGTGCACCGGTGTTTTTCCTTCATGCTTCGCTTTCCAGTCCCCGGCTTCCGGGATGTTTTTACGCAGCCACAGGGCAAAGACAATAGGCAAGATGCCGATAAAGAATAATGCCCGCCAGCCCCAGACGGGTACCACAAGGCTGTACACCTGCGCCGCAACCACCGCACCAACAGAGAATCCAGAGATGAGAAAACCGCTGGCCTTATTGCGCAGATGTTTTGGCCAGCTTTCAATAACATAGGTTGCGCTGGAGCCGTACTCCCCTGCCATTCCCATCCCAATCACCATGCGGGCGATAAACATGGTGACGTAGCCCGGTGCAAAACCGCAGGCCAGCGTACCGCAGGAAAAAAGCACAATGCTGGTGATCATCGCCAGCTTTCGACCATAGCGGTCGCCCATCGCGCCCAGCAACAAGCCGCCGAACCAGCGCGAGATAAATGCCGCTGAAATAAGGCTCGCCGCTTCAACGGTCGTCAGGCCAAATTCACTTTTTACTTCTGTCAGGACTAAGGCAATCAGTACAAAATCGAAGCCATCAAGCAGATACCCCAGCCAGGCGGCGGAGAAGGCACGCCATTGAGGGCGCGTAAGATGGCGATACCACGGGATGCTTTGGGTAGACATACTCATAACACTCTCCCGAACAGGATTTTTAGCCGGACAAGCAACGCGTCATCCGGCGATGCGTTAGCGTTTTTCCGCCATTAACTGCTCCGCCAGCGCTTTCAGCTCCGGCACATATTGTTCATCCACGGGGGCAAACGGCTTGCGGCACAGCGGCACGGAAACCACGTCCATGTAGTGCAATACCGTTTTTAGTCCACGGAATACACCTGACTTGATAAGCAGATCGATAGCCTTGTTACACTCGCTTTGCAGGCGCTGAGCGGTGGCGTTATCCCCGTCGCGAACCGCTTTTGCGATCGCCTGATAGCGCCAGCCCATGATGTTGTAGGTGCTGCCAATTCCCCCATCGGCCCCCGCCAGCAGGCCATATGCGAAGATCTCGTCATAGCCGTTATAGAGCACCAGATCAGGATGCGCGCGACGGATCTGCTCCATCTGGAAAAGATCGCCTGAGGTTTGTTTCAGGGCACCGACACCCGGCAGCGTCACCAGGGTGTTGATCTGATCCAGACTTAACTTCACGCCGCTTAATGCTGGAATGTTATAGACCACCATCGGCAACCCCTCTGCTGACTCAATAATGGCGCGGTAGTGATCGCAATGCTCTTCAAAGCTGAAGGGATAGTAAAACGGCGTGACGGCGGACACTGCGTCAAAGCCCAGGCGAGCGGCGGCGATGGCGAGTTGCTGGCTTTCAGCCGTACTGATACAACCCACATGCGCGATGAGCGTGATTTTCCCCTTCGCCTCCTCCGCCACAATTTCCATTACCTGTTCACGCTCTGAAAGGGTTTGCACAAACGCCTCTCCCGTTGAGCCACCAACATAAAGCCCGTCGATCCCCTGCCCAATATTGAACTGGACCAAACGGCGCAGACTCTCTTTATCCAGAGCCTGGTGTTGGGTAAAAGGGGTCAAAAGTGCAGCCATTACGCCTCGTAATTGCGTTGTCATAGATACCTCCAGATTGGGTGAGTCAATAATAACGATATACCTTTATACCTGTTATACCAGATCAATTAAGCAGCAGTGGTGACCAGATCGTTTATATTGCGATCGACTTCACTAAAGGATCGTTATTTGTTGGCTTTGGCGTGCTGTCCGAAAGCGTGCCAGGTGGCTGAAACGCTGTTAAGGTGGGTTTGCAACGCCCGATCGGCTTCATCGGGATCGCGGCGGCGGATCGCATCAACTATCGCGATATGCTGGCGATAGCTGGCTTCATTATGCTGATAAAGCTCTACATCCGGCACTTTAGGGCGTGCCGCTATTAACCAGTCGAGCAGCGCAACGTGGATCGCATTGAAGATCGGATTGCCGGGGATCTCCGCCAGTACGCGGTGAAAATCGACATCGGATCGAATAAACAGCGTATTGTCATCCAGAGACTGGCTATTGATCTCCAGGGCTTTCGTCAGCTGCGTAATCTGATCGTCAGTCGCGTATTCGGCGGCATAACGAACGAGGCTGGATTCAAAGAACAAACGGAGCTGCTCAAAGTGGGCAATGCCGCCTGGCTGAGTCAGGAAGTCTTTCGCCATGCCCGACAATTCACTGATGATGGTATCAGCAGAAGGTATGGAGACGCGAGCACGTTCACCATTGTTAATCTGTACCAGTCCTTTACGCTTTAGTGCCGCCAGCGCTTCCCGCACCGAGGGCCGGCCCACATTAAAGAACTCCATCAGCTCACGCTCAGAGGGCAATTGCTCTCCCTGTGCAAATTCTTTTCGGCGGATCATCTGCTCCAGCTCTTCTTCCACCATATCGGACAGTTTTTTGCGCGTCAGCGGTCGACGACGCAGGCTGCGCCCAAGAGGTTCATCAGAGTTTTCAGCTTTAAGATCAGTCGGTTTCATTGCAATCCGGTGCCATTGAAGAAGAACAATTCATCATAACACAGGAACAAGAGGGGGCGAAAAAGGACACAAAGCAAAACAGGCCCGTTGGGCCTGTTGAATTATTTCACGACACGTAGCGCCGGACGCCCGCCGCGTGGTGGCGGATCGTCATCCGGATCGTTATCATCCTGATGATCGGGTTTGTCGCCGTCAATAACAGACATCACCGTATCGCTTTCGCGTTCTTCGGTTGCATCGTCGTCATTCAGGCTGGCAACGTCTTCGTCGTAAGCCGCTTCCGGCTCAAACATCGTCCCCGCACCGTTTTCACGCGCGTAGATTGCCAGCACAGCAGCCAATGGCACAGAAACCTGACGCGGCACACCGCCAAAACGCGCATTAAAGCGGACTTCGTCGTTGGCCAACTCCAGATTGCCCACCGCACGTGGCGCAATGTTCAATACGATTTGTCCGTCGCGTGCATATTCCATAGGAACCTGCACGCCCGGCAGCGTCACATCCACAACCAGGTGCGGCGTGAGCTGGTTGTCCAGCAGCCATTCATAGAAGGCGCGCAGCAGATACGGACGGCGTGGTGAAAGTTGTGACATTTCCACAGTCATTAGCCTCGGCCGAGACGCATTTCACGTTCCGGTTCAGTTAAGGATGCCAGGAAGGAGTCGCGTTCAAAGACGCGGGTCATATAACCTTTCAGCTCTTTTGCACCTGGGCCACTGAACTCAACGCCAAGTGTTGGCAGACGCCACAGCAGGGGTGCCAGATAGCAATCCACCAGGCTGAATTCATCGCTCAGGAAGAACGGTTTCTGGCCGAACACCGGGGCAATCGCCAGCAGCTCTTCACGCAGCTGTTTACGCGCAGCGTCCGCTTCAGCGGCAGAGCCGTTTACGATCACGTTCATCAGCGTGTACCAGTCTTTCTCGATACGCTGCATGTACAGGCGGCTTTCACCACGCGCAACAGGGTAAACAGGCATCAGCGGTGGATGCGGGAAACGCTCATCCAGGTATTCCATAATGATACGGGATTCCCACAGGGTCAGCTCGCGATCCACCAGCGTTGGTACACTTTGGCTCGGGTTGAGATCGATCAGATCCTGAGGTGGGTTATCCTTTTCCACATGCTCGATCTCAAAACTGACACCCTTCTCGGCCAGCACGATACGAACCTGATGGCTATAAATGTCAGTAGGACCAGAAAACAGCGTCATTACCGAACGTTTGTTGGCAGCGACAGCCATGAAAACCTCCAGGTATATTCAGAATTTTTACTGCTACCGGCCCGGTGGGGCCAGCCAGATGATGTAGCGCCCATCCCCGAGAAGACACATTGTTCAAGAATCGAACAAAAATCGAGTATTCACCGATATTTGGGCAGAAAATTGGATGATAGTTTACCAGATTTTGATGGCTTTGTGGTGAGGGGATTCTGGAAATGTGGAAAAAGAGGAGATATATGCATTGATATTGTGGATAACCTGAGCATTATCCATAAAAAAACCCGCCGAAGCGGGTTTTTCGCCAATCGTTCTGCGTGAGCAGAAAATGATTAACGTTTGGAGAACTGTGGACGACGACGTGCTTTACGCAGACCCACTTTCTTACGTTCAACCTGACGAGCGTCACGAGTAACGAAGCCAGCTTTACGCAGTTCAGAACGCAGGGATTCATCGTACTCCATCAGAGCGCGGGTGATACCGTGACGGATCGCACCTGCCTGACCGGAGATACCACCACCTTTAACGGTGATGTACAGATCCAGTTTTTCTACCATATCAACCAGTTCCAGCGGCTGGCGAACTACCATGCGGGCAGTTTCGCGACCGAAGTACTGTTCCAGAGAACGCTGGTTGATAACGATTTTACCGTTGCCCGGTTTGATGAAAACGCGAGCTGCGGAACTTTTGCGGCGACCAGTGCCGTAGTATTGATTTTCAGCCATTGCCTATAATCCCGATTAGATGTCAAGAACTTGCGGTTGCTGTGCCGCGTGGTTGTGCTCGTTACCTGCGTAAACTTTCAGTTTACGGAACATAGCACGACCCAGCGGGCCTTTTGGCAGCATGCCTTTAACCGCGATTTCAATCACACGCTCAGGACGGCGAGCAATCATCTCTTCAAAGGTCGCTTCTTTGATACCACCGATGTGGCCAGTGTGGTGGTAGTACATTTTGTCTTCGCGCTTGTTGCCGGTTACAGCAACTTTTTCTGCGTTCAGAACGATGATGTAGTCACCAGTATCAACGTGCGGAGTGTATTCCGCTTTGTGCTTACCGCGCAGGCGACGAGCCAGTTCAGTAGCCAGACGGCCCAGAGTTTTACCGGTCGCGTCAACAACATACCAGTCGCGTTGTACGGTTTCTGGTTTAGCTGTAAAAGTTTTCATTAAAAGCTTACCCAAATAATAAGTTACACGTTGGTGAACACCCAAACGTTTAGTCAGTTGAGGTTCACACGACAAAGTCCGGCAAACCTACCCCTTCGAATAGCTCATGCCGACACATAGAAAGTTTCGGGAAAAAAACCTTCTCGTAACGTGGGGTCGCAAGATTATAGAGAAGTTGAGGTCAAAGATCGACCCTTAAATGTGATTTGGAATGGGTTTTTCGGGGGGCGAGTTTTTGCGGTCCGGTGCCCTCACCCCCAGCCCCTTTCCCACGGGGAGAGGGTAGCATTTAAGGCATATGCTCCAGCTTCAGATACTCCTCGCTCTGCATCTCCTGCAGGCGCGACAGGCAGCGCTGGAACTCGAACTTCAGACGTTCCCCCTGATACACCTCATATAAAGGTACCTCAGCGCTCACCACCAGCTTGACGTGGCGCTCGTAAAACTCGTCCACCAGCGCAATGAAGCGCCGCGCTTCGCTCTCCATCAACCGTGTCATGACGGGGACATCCAGCAGCATCACCGTGTGGAACAGGCGCGAAAGGGCGATGTAGTCGTGCTGGCTGCGGGCATCGACGCAGAGCGTAGAGAAAGAGACCGCCAGCGTTTGATTTTCCACGCCAAGCGTTGGCAACGGACGATGGTTAATCTCCAGCGTCGGCGCGTTTTCGCGCTTTGCCCCGGCCAGCGCCAGCCAGAGTTTATCCATCTGGCGGGTAGTCTCTGCGTTCAGCGGCGAGAGCCACAGGTGCGCCTGGGTCAGCGTGCGCAAACGGTAATCCACGCCCGCATCAACGTTCATAATGTCACAATGTTGTTTGATGGCATCAATGGCAGGCAGGAAACGCGCCCGTTGGAGGCCGTTACGATACAGCTCATCCGGCGGAATATTCGAGGTGGCGATCAGCGTGATCCCGCGGGCAAACAGCGCTTTCATCAGGCCGCCCAACAGCATGGCATCGGTAATATCCGAAACAAAAAACTCATCGAAACAGAGGACGTCCGTTTCAGCCTTAAACCTGTCAGCCACAATCTCCAGCGGATCGCTTTTGCCCTGCAGCGCCGTCAGCTCTTCATGCACCCGCAGCATAAAGCGGTGGAAGTGCAGACGCTGTTTTCGCTCACCCGGCAGGCTCTGATAAAAGAGATCCATCAGCCAGGTTTTCCCGCGCCCGACCCCCCCCCACATATATAAACCGCGCACGGGAGGGTTAGCCTGCTGCTCTTTTTTGCCAAGCAGCCGACCCAATGCCGCCTTCAGCCCACCGCTCTGCCCTGCCTCAGCAGGTTTTGCCGTGAGTTCCTGATAAATCGTATCCAGACGGTTAACCGCTTCACGTTGAACGTCATCCGGCTGATGTGAGCCCTCGTCCAGGGCCAGTTGATATCGCGATGCGGGGGACAGGTTTTGCATAATCTTGTTGTTATTCCTTCAATTAAACCTCATCAGCAGGCGTGACTGATGAAAAAAAGGCCGTTCTACACTACGCGATGATACGTCAGGATTCCACTTCTGCAGAAATAGCGGTTATAGTGGCAATATCAGGCACAGGCAGGAGCCGAGCCAACACCCTACGGAACAACAAGACAACGGGAGAAGTTCATGACCTGGGAATATGCGCTAATCGGTTTAGTCGTCGGCATCGTGATCGGTGCTGTGGCCATGCGTTTCGGTAATCGCAAATTGCGTCAGCAGCAGTCACTGCAATACGAACTGGAAAAGAACAAAGCCGAGCTGGAAGAGTATCGCGAAGAGCTGGTCAGCCACTTTGCCCGTAGCGCCGAGCTGCTGGACAACATGGCAACCGACTATCGCCAGCTGTATCAACACATGGCAAAAAGCTCCAGCAGCCTGCTGCCGGAAATGACCGCGGAAACCAACCCGTTCCGCAACCGTCTGGCAGACTCTGAAGCCGGTAACGATCAGGCCCCTGTTCAGATGCCTCGCGACTATTCTGATGGCGCATCCGGCCTGCTGCGCGGTGGTGTAAAACGCGATTAATCGCACAACCTGAATTTATTTTACGGGCGCAGCGATTGCGCCCGTCCTTTCTTCCTGACCCCAGCTATTATTTAGTTAAACACCTCATTGTTCAGCGGTTTAAAATTCAATAACATCAACATGTTTTTGGGCCCGTTTTTTCCTTTACTCCAGGTTACGAGAGTCAGCATCGATGAAGAAAAAGAACCAGCTGTTGAGCGCGTTAGCGTTAAGTGTCGGGTTATCTCTCTCGGCGTCCTTCCCTGCCCTGGCCGCCCTTCCTTCGCAGGTGCCGGGCCAGACGGCTATTCCGAGCCTCGCCCCCATGCTGGACAAAGTGTTGCCTGCAGTGGTTAGCGTGCAGGTAGAGGGAACGGCAGTACAAAGCCAGCGCGTACCTGAAGAACTGAAAAAATATTTTGGCGATGAGTCTCCCGACCAGCAGGCTCAGCCTTTTGAAGGGCTGGGGTCTGGCGTCATTATTGATGCGGCCAAAGGCTATATTCTGACCAACAACCACGTCATCAGTCAGGCCGATAAAATCAGCGTGCAGTTGAATGATGGCCGGGAATTTGATGCCAAACTGATTGGTGGCGATGATCAGAGCGATATTGCGCTTTTGCAGGTGCAGAACCCGAGCAACCTGACGCAGATTGCCATCGCAGACTCCGACAAACTGCGCGTCGGCGACTTTGCCGTTGCCGTGGGTAACCCCTTTGGTTTAGGACAAACCGCCACCTCCGGGATCATCTCTGCGCTGGGCCGCAGCGGTCTGAACCTGGAAGGGCTGGAAAACTTTATCCAGACCGACGCCTCAATTAACCGCGGTAACTCCGGCGGTGCGCTGCTGAACCTTAACGGTGAGCTGATTGGCATTAACACGGCAATTCTGGCCCCGGGCGGCGGCAGTATCGGGATTGGTTTTGCTATCCCCAGCAACATGGCCAAAACGCTGGCACAACAGCTTATCCAGTTTGGCGAAGTCAAACGCGGGCTGTTGGGTATTAAAGGGATGGAGATGAGCGCCGATATCGCAAAAGCGTTCAATATCAACGTGCAGCGCGGTGCGTTCGTCAGTGAAGTGCTGCCAAACTCCGGCTCGGCCAAAGCGGGCATTAAATCGGGCGATGTGATCGTCAGCCTGAATGACAAGCCGCTGAGCAGCTTTGCAGAGCTGCGTTCACGAATCGCCACCACTGAACCGGGCGCCAAAGTGAAATTGGGTCTGATTCGTGACGGCAAGCCGCTGAACGTGGAAGTAACCCTGGATAAGAGCACATCCTCCTCTGCCAGCGCGGAGCTAATCGCACCGGCACTGCAGGGCGCGACCCTTAGCGACGGACAACTGAAAGACGGGACAAAAGGCATCAGCATCGATACCGTCGAGAAAAGCAGCCCTGCCGCACAGGCAGGATTGCATCAGGATGATGTGATCATCGGCGTGAATCGCACGCGCGTGCAATCCATTGCTGAGCTGCGCAAAGTGCTGGAAAGTAAACCAACGGTCATTGCCCTGCAAATCATGCGCGGCAACGAGTCTATCTATATTCTGTTGCGCTAAGCATTTGCGATCCCGGGTATCACCGCTGCGTGTGATGTCCGGGATAACTCATGTTATGCTGCAAATCGTTCCTTTTTTAACGACACGCGCATCATGCTTTTAAAGCTCTTTCGTTCAATTGCCATCGGTTTGATTGTTGCAGCCCTGCTGTTAGCGGCCATGCCGTCTTTACGCCAGTTCAACAAGCTGTCGGCGCCCCAGTTTGACAGCACGGATGAAACGCCTGCTACCTATAATCAGGCTGTTCGCCGTGCCGCACCCGCTGTGGTTAACGTCTATAATCGCGGCCTCAACAGTTCCGCCCATAACCAGCTGGAGATCCGCACCCTCGGCTCCGGCGTGATTATGGACGATCGCGGGTACATTATTACCAACAAACATGTGATTAACGATGCGGACCAGATCATCGTTGCGCTTCAGGATGGCCGCGTGTTTGAGGCCTTGCTGGTGGGTTCTGACAGCCTGACCGATCTGGCGGTACTGAAGATCAACGCCACCGGCGGGCTGCCGGTTATTCCGATTAACCGTAAACGTACTCCTCATATTGGCGACGTGGTTCTGGCTATCGGTAACCCTTACAACCTGGGCCAGACCATCACCCAGGGTATCATCAGCGCCACCGGTCGAATCGGTCTGAATCCATCGGGACGGCAGAACTTCCTGCAAACCGATGCCTCCATCAACCACGGAAACTCCGGCGGTGCGCTGGTCAACTCCCTGGGCGAGCTGATGGGCATCAACACCCTTTCGTTCGATAAAAGTAACGATGGCGAAACGCCGGAAGGGATTGGCTTTGCCATTCCGTTCCAGTTGGCTACCAAGATTATGGATAAGCTGATCCGCGACGGCCGTGTCATCCGCGGTTATATCGGGATTGGCGGTCGTGAGATTGCCCCCATGCATACCCAGGGTGGCGGTATCGATCAGATTCAGGGGATTGTGGTCAACGAGGTGGCGCCTGGCGGCCCGGCAGCTAACGCGGGTATTCAGGTTAATGATGTCATTTTGTCGGTGAACGGCACACCGGCGGTATCGGCGCTGGAGACAATGGACCAGGTTGCGGAGATCCGCCCTGGCTCTATCATCCCTGTTGAAGTCATGCGTAACGATAAGAAGCTGACGATTCAGGTCACCATTCAGGAATACCCGGCCACCAACTGACAGCCATAAAAAAACCGAAGCCAGCCAGTGCTTCGGTTTTTTTTGCCGGGTGGCGCTAACGCTTACCCGGCCTGCGGAAGAAGGTTCGTGTTACTTGTTAACGAACTCTTCGCCCAGGGTGATATCTTTTTTCAGCGTATCCAGCATGCCTTCCATCGCGTGTTGTTCAAACGCGCTCAGCGTGCCAATTGGCTTACGTTCTTCAATACCGTTTTTACCCAGCAGCAGCGGCTGAGAGAAGAAGCGCGCGTGTTCGCCATCGCCTTCTACATAAGCGCATTCAACCACGCCCTTCTCGCCCTGCAGCGCACGAACCAGTGACAGACCGAAACGTGCAGCCGCCTGGCCCATAGACAGTGTTGCAGAACCGCCACCCGCCTTCGCTTCCACCACTTCGGTGCCTGCGTTCTGAATACGTTTGGTCAGGTCAGCCACTTCCTGCTCGGTGAAGCTCACGCCAGGGATCTGCGACAGCAGAGGCAGAATAGTGACACCAGAGTGACCGCCGATGACCGGCACTTCCACTTCCGTAGGCTGCTTGCCTTTCAGCTCAGCAACGAAGGTGTTAGAACGGATGATATCCAGCGTGGTCACGCCGAACAGTTTGTTCTTGTCGTAAACACCCGCTTTCTTCAGCACTTCCGCCGCGATAGCGACCGTGGTGTTCACCGGGTTGGTGATGATACCGATGCACGCTTTCGGACAAACTTCAGCGATCTGCTGCACCAGGTTTTTCACGATGCCTGCGTTGACGTTGAACAGGTCTGAACGATCCATGCCTGGCTTACGCGCCACACCAGCGGAGATCAGCACAACGTCAGCACCCTGCAGCGCAGGACGCGCGTCTTCACCGGAAAAGCCTTTGATTTTTACAGCTGTCGGGATGTGGCTCAGGTCAACCGCCACACCTGGGGTTACCGGAGCAATATCGTACAGGGAGAGTTCTGAGCCTGAAGGCAGTTGGGTTTTCAGTAGTAGGGCAAGCGCCTGGCCGATACCACCAGCAGCGCCGAGGACTGCGACTTTCATCCTAAACTCCTTATTATGGTTAACTTAAGTATCTGTAAATCCGTTGCGGCGACCTTAATTCAGCAGGTAATTAATTACAATTTTCGTAGCTAAAGAATTTGAGGTCACGCGACTTTATCTCTCACCAGAAGACTCTCTGACAACAGACGGCAACGAATTAAGAGGTGGTTACAATACACCCTGCCACGCCACCAAAACAACATCATTTTGATAACATTTAATTTACTTTTAAGCTTATTTGCGTGGCGTGACCCAGGCATGTTTTCTGATAACGAAATCTGATAAAATCACTCCCTTTCATAACATTATTTCAGGCTACTGCCTGGTAGATAATTTGCATAAAAATTCATCCACATGCATAATAATGTTGTTTCTATCGTCATATTCCGGGTGACTTATGCGAAGCTCGTCTAAGCAAGAAGAATTAGTAAAGGCGTTTAAAGCGCTACTCAAAGAAGAGAAATTCAGTTCTCAGGGAGAAATTGTTCAGGCGTTGCAGGAACAAGGCTTCGATAACATCAACCAGTCGAAAGTCTCCCGCATGTTAACCAAGTTTGGCGCGGTGCGTACCCGTAACGCCAAAATGGAGATGGTCTATTGCCTGCCGGCTGAACTTGGCGTGCCGACAACCTCCAGCCCACTGAAGAACCTGGTTCTGGATATCGACCATAACGACGCCGTTGTGGTGATCCACACAAGCCCTGGCGCCGCACAGCTGATTGCCCGCATGCTGGACTCTTTAGGTAAAACGGAAGGTATCCTCGGCACCATCGCCGGTGACGACACCATCTTTACCACGCCGGCTAACGGTTTTTCCGTGAAAGATCTCCACGAGGCAATCCTGGTTCTGTTCGAACAGGAGCTGTAGTCCTCTCTAGCCCCGTAGCGCCGCTACGGGGTTCATTCTGCCCCCGCTGCGTTTTCCCCTGCTTTCTTCTGTCCCTGATTTGACAAATAGTGCTTTTTACCACCCATTAACATTCATCCAGTGAATGGTAAATCAAAAAATCGCACAAAAAATCAAAATCAAATATCCATATGATTTTCTTAGATATAGCTCATCAATGCGAACAAAAATCGACCAACATTATGCAGTTTGGTTATAAAAATGGCGCTGTTTAACGCGTAATTTCCTGTGAAACAATTAGTCTGGTATTAATTTTTACCGTTATTAGTGTATACTTGATTTTGTGATGAGGGTCACGAAACAAAGACCCCTCTAAAAATTCGACGAGGTAAAGAATCATGAAAATCAAAACTACTGTAGCGGCGCTGAGCGTCCTGTCTGTCCTGTCATTCGGTGCTTTCGCAGCGGACTCCATCAATGCCGACCAGGCGCAATCCCGTGAGGCTATCGGTACGGTTTCTGTCGGCGCGATCGGCACGTCTCCAATGGATATGCGTGAAATGCTGAACAAAAAAGCGGAAGAACAGGGTGCATCATCCTATCGCATCATTGAAGCGCGTTCAGGTGACCACTGGCACGCGACCGCTGAGCTGTACAAATAAGTTTTAGTAATAGCAAAAGACGAAAATCTCCACTCAACGGCACCAGGCATAAAAATAGCAGTTCAACCCTTCTTGCCGTTGAGCAAAAACCTCTTCAGGAGCAAAGACTATGAAAAGCAAATTAATCATCGCAACCCTCGGTCTGGCATCGGTTCTCTCTTTCGGTGCAAGCGCAGCCGTTCAGCAGGTGAATGCCGACCAGGCGCAGAATCTGCAGTCTATGGGTAGTATCTCCGTGACATCTGTCACCGGCTCTCCGATGGATATCCGTCAGGAACTGGCCGCAAAAGCTGAAAAAGCAGGCGCCAGCAGCTATCGCGTCACCGAACTGAATCAGGGTGACCACTGGCATGCGACGGCAGAACTGTATAAATAAACCCTCGTCGTATCTCATCATACGACTTGCCCCTGGCCTCGCTGGTTAGGGGCTTTTTTGATTAATCACTGGCGCGCGTTGAAACGCAACTGCCCTTCCAGCTCTTCTTCCGCTTCATCAAACAATAAAATCAGTGCACCAAAGCGTCTGCGCAGTTTCTCAGGCAGATGGATAAACTCTAGCTCCAGCGGTAAAGGCAACTGACTGCCGGTTACCACATCCCACAACGTATCCAGATTCGTGACGCTTTCCCGTTCAAGATCAAACACCCGGATAAATTCACGATAGAAGTCTTCCTGACTGTCGATCTCGTCAAAATCAAAGGTATAGGTTTTCATTGCCAGCCACCCAGTCCAGGCGAGCGGCAGATGCCGCCCTGTCTATTATAATCCGCCGATATGCAGGGTTTTGACTTCCAGATACTCTTCCAGCCCCAGCACGGACCCTTCACGGCCCAGGCCAGACTCTTTTACTCCTCCGAAGGGGCCAAGCTCCGTGGAGACGGCGCACTCGTTAATCCCGATCATCCCGCTTTCGATCGCCTGCGACACACGGAACACCCGCGACAGATTCTGAGTATAGAAGTAAGCCGCCAGACCATATGGCGTGTTGTTGGCACGCTGGATGACTTCATCTTCAGAAGTGAAACGGAAGCAGGCTGCAACGGGACCAAACGTCTCTTCTTCTGCCAGTTTCATGCCTTCATGACAGTCGCCCAGCACGGTGGGCATCCAGAAATTGCCGCCAAGCGGGTGCGGTTTGCCGCCCGCCAGGACCGTTGCTCCACGGGCAACCGCATCCTCAACGTGCTCACGCACTTTGTTCACTGCGGAGGGTTCAATCAGCGGGCCTACGACCACACCGTCCTCCAGACCATTTCCCACCTTCAGCGCGTTCACCGCATCGGCCAGTTTGTTCACAAACTTGTCGTAGACGGTTTCCTGAATATAGAAGCGGTTAACGCTGACGCAGACTTGTCCAGCATTACGGAATTTGTTGGCGATTGCCCCTTTGACGGCAGCATCGATGTCCGCATCCTCAAACACGATATACGGGGCATTTCCCCCCAGCTCCATAGAGACTTTTTTCATGGTCTCCGCGGCGTTACGCACCAGCGTTTTGCCGACGGAAGTGGAGCCGGTAAACGAGATTTTACGCACCTCATGGCTCGCCATAATCGCGTCGCTGATCTCATGCGTATTACCTGCCACGGCGTTGAGCACCCCATCCGGCACACCGGCCTGTTTCGCCAGCGTGAGGAGCGCAAAGGCGCTGAGTGGGGTGTTATTGGCCGGTTTAATCACCCCGGTACAGCCCGCAGCAAGTGCCGGACCTAGTTTGCGGGTGAGCATGGCCATCGGGAAGTTCCACGGCGTGATCGCTGCCACCACGCCAACAGGTTCACGGGTAGCCAGAATGCGGGACCCCGGCTTGATCGGCGGAATAATTTCACCGTTAGCGCGCTTGGCCTCTTCGGCAAACCACTGAATAAAACTGGCGGCGTACTCCACCTCACCTTCGGCTTCTTTCAGGGGTTTGCCCTGTTCGGTGGTCATTAACCGACCAAGCCAGCTTTTGTGCTCAATAATCAGTTCGTACCAGCGATAGAGGATAGTCGAGCGCTCTTTCGCGGTTTTGGCTCGCCATGCCGGGAAGGCTTTCACGGCAGCAGCAATAGCTTCTTCGGTTTCTGCTTTACCCGCTTTCGCCACTCTGGCGATAACGTCACCGGTAGCCGGGTTCAACACATCAAAGGTCGTATCCAGCGTCTTCCAAATGCCGTTGACCAGATAACCGGTCTGAAAAAGGATGTTGTCCTGAAGCGCCTGGGTCGTCATGTGTCCTCCCTTTCTGAATGTAAGAGACTGCAGCAATAAGTATAGCTACAAAAAACCGACGCTTTTGGCGTCGGTTTTTTTACTTCAGTCAGTTATCCGTCAGGACGTTCTGGTAGCGGTGCAGCATAAGCACCAGCCGTCCTACCGGCTCTGTCACCTGAGGAGGCGCTTCCCAGACCCTGAGCTTCTCCTGGTAGACATCCAGCTCTTCCAGCAGTTGCTTAAAGTAGCGGCGCCGTTTGTCATCACTGGAGGCGGAAAGCACATGGTCGGCGGTGCGGCGCAACTGGCGATGGAAAGCCGACAAATCGTCGTTGATCGGCACCGGGGCGTTGCGCAGACGCTGGTGCGCAATGATCATTGTTAACGCCAGACGAAAACGGGCAATGTCGCCGGGGAATTTATTCAGCAGTAAAAACAGCTGCTGATAGAGCGCCGGTAGGTGGTTCTCTTTACGGCGCGCAGTGTTGGTGGTCATGGACGAAACCGCGGCCGAGACGAACTGGTTCAGCAGCACGCGACCCGTCCGTGCCTGCGAATTATCGCGCACCAGCAGGATCACCATCATCGCCAGGAAACAGCCCACCAGCTGACCCAACGCGCTGTCGAGGAACTGGCTGAAATGAAACGTCATCGGGTTATCGAGCACCAGAATGTTAATGGTACTGGCGAGAGCACCCAGCGATCCCAGACGGCGCTTCTGCACTTCGATCCCGATAAAGAACGCCATCACCGCGAGACTGATACAGAGCAGCAACATGCTCTGCTGCGTGGACGGGAGGATCACCAGGAAATAGAGCGCACCAATGGGCAGCGCGGCTATCGTCCCGTACAGGAAATCGATGGCGACCATACGCGGGTTGGGCAGACGCATTGCCAGCGCCGTGACAACGGCAATCATGACCATCGCGCCACTGCCGGAGGTCCAGCCGGTCCAAAGCCAGAACAGCGTACCGAGCATACAGGCCAGCGTGGTACGCCAGAAGTTGACCATTGCGTGATGGCGTTCAGCCGATTCCGCCTTGATCACCACTTCCCCCTGCAGGACCTCTTCTTCCGCGGCGCTGATTTTGGTATTGCCAATCACGCCGCGTTTCAGCAAGAGGTAGCGCGTCGCAGCGCCAACCCAGGTGTATATGGTCACTGGCGTGTCGCGCTCTCCGGTCCAGGCAATGACCCGGCGCATGCGTTTGAGCTGCTTATGCACGTCCTGCACCGTTTCCACCGGCTCGGCAAACAGTTCGCGGAAGGTATCGGTGACCGATTCCGGACGAGTGTTCTGGATGAGGTAGGTTTCGCACGCCTGGGTAATCAGCGTTAAGGAGACGGTATTGATCGCTTTGAGTCGGCGGTTGGCGCGTGCCCAGCGCGAAGACTCCATGTTAAGGTTGCTGCGCATTCCTTCCAGGGCCTGCGTACGGCGGACCAGTCCGCTCCACGCCTTGTCCACCTCTTCACTGTCACCGTGCTTAATGCACAGCTGCATCAGCTGGTACTGAGCGACAATCAGCGCGTCCAGCTCGCGATCCACTTCCTGTTTGATGGAGCGCGGGGAAAAAAGCAGGTCAGCGACAATTGCGCAGACGATACCAATCACGATCTCGCTACAGCGTTCCACAGCAAACTGCGGCGCGAGCAGCGGTTCGGTTTGAATGGTGATGACAATAATCAGCGCGGTATAACCCGCCAGCCCCCAGGCATAAGAGTTCTCTACTTTCACCAGCGAGGAGAGCCAGGTGCAGAAACCCGCCCAGATACAGCACACCAACACCATCAGCAGCGGTGTGCGGATCATCAGAATAATGATGGTGAGCGCGGCGATACAGCCGATAAACGTCCCGATGATACGCAGCATGCCGCGATAGCGGATCGCCCCGGAGTAGGGCTCACCGCCGGCCGCAAATGCCGGGCCAGCCGCGACAATCGCCGCCGTCAGCACCGCCCAGCGCGGGGTTTCCAGCTGGAAGTGAAAGCCGACAAACAGCGCCAGCACAATAGCACTCGCCAGCTTCACGGCGAAGCGAATGTGCTGACTGGCGATAGTAAAGATACCCATAGCGATTAACCAAATTCGCGCAGACGGTGGGCAATTTTACGGAAGATTGAGTCCTGGCTGGCGTCCCGATCTTTCTCACCGGTGATCACCACCGTCGCCGTCGTGCCAGCAGGCCACAGGTTGCCCTGCTGTTCGTCCAGATGAATACGTACCGGCACACGCTGGGCCAGACGCACCCACTCCAGGTTGGAATCGACGGTCGCCATCCCTTTTGCGTCGTTGGAGCTGCTGGAGTTGGTGACGCCAGCCGCGACGCTGTCGACGGTGCCTTTAAAGACGCGGTTGCTGCCAAGCGGCGTGATCTCTGCGCGATAGCCCGGACGAACGCCTTCCAGCTTGGTCTCTTCCATATAGGCAAGCACATAGAACGAGTTCTGTTTTACCAGCGCCACGGCGGTTGAACCGCGGGTAATAAACTCCCCGGCATAGACGTTAAGGTTAGTAACCCAACCATCGGCTGGCGCGCGGATCACGGTACGCTCCAGATCGAGCTTCGCCAGATCGCGCGTCGCCTGCGCTTTTGCCAGCTGATGCAGTACGGTTTGCAGCACGTTGTTGGACTGATCAATCTCTTCCCGGGACATCGCCTGGACACCCAGCTGGTTACGGCGGCCCGCCTCACGGCGTTTCTCTGCGGCCAGCGCCTGGTAATAGGCAACATCCGCTTCCGCTTCTTCCAGTGCTTTCTGGTAACGCGGCTGGTCGATGGTGAACAGCACCTGGTCTTTCTTCACCAGCTGGTTATCGTGGACGTTAACCGCGGTGATAAGACCGGCCACGTCGGGGGCGATCGCCACGACATCCGCGCTAAAACGCGCGTCACGTGTCCACGGTGATTCGGTGTAATAGACCCAGGCGCGAAAAATAGCGATGAACGCGAGGATAACCAGCGCCATGGTGATGGCGGTGCGGGAGATTTTTCTTGTTAGCGTTTTCACATCAACCTCAGACAAACATGCGCGATATCAGGTAGAACAGGCAGCAATACAGCGCGGTATTGAACAATGCAGGGTGCCAGACGAAATCGTAGATCCCGGTAGGAACCAGCACCTTGCGCACCAGCCAGAAGATCGCCAGTGATAAAAGAAGCTCGAAAAATATCGGTGGGAACGACAGACCGAACACCACGATAACGGGAAACAGACTCATGTTGACCTTGATAAGAGAGAGTGCAGGCTTCAGAATTTTTAGCGCACGCCATCGCAGGAGAGCAAGAAACGCCGGGCGAGAATGGCGCAGCCGTTATGTAATTAATAGTATATTAACGTAACTGTTATGCTGTTATCTATAATATGTGATCTAAATCACTTTTAAGCCAGAGTGAACAATGGAACGTTTAAAACGCATGTCGGTCTTCGCCAAAGTGGTTGAACTTGGCTCATTTACTGCTGCTGCCCGGCAGTTGCAGATGAGCGTCTCCTCCATCAGTCAGACGGTGTCAAAACTGGAAGATGAACTGCAGGTGAAATTGCTCAACCGCAGCACCCGCAGCATCGGGCTGACGGAAGCGGGTAAAATTTACTATCAGGGCTGTCGCCGCATGCTGCATGAAGTGCAGGATGTTCACGAACAGCTCTATGCCTTTAACAACACACCCATCGGGACCCTGCGGATCGGTTGTTCTTCAACTATGGCACAAAATGTTCTCGCCGCCATGACCGCCGAGATGCTGAAAGAATATCCGGGATTAACCGTGAATCTGGTCACGGGTATTCCTGCCCCGGACCTGATTGCCGATGGCCTGGATGTAGTGATCCGCGTCGGCGCACTGCAGGACTCCAGCCTCTTCTCCCGTCGACTCGGCAGCATGCCGATGGTGGTCTGCGCCTCAAAGAGCTATCTGGCACAGTACGGCGTGCCGGAGAAACCTGCCGATCTCGCCAACCACTCCTGGCTGGAGTACAGCGTCCGCCCCGATAATGAGTTTGAACTGATTGCCCCGGAAGGGATTTCTACCCGACTGCTGCCGGAAGGGCGGTTTGTCACCAACGATCCGATGACCATCTCGCGCTGGCTGGTGGCGGGCGCCGGGATCGCTTACGTACCGTTAATGTGGGTGATCAATGAGATCAACAGCGGCGTACTGGAGATCCTGTTCCCTCGCTACCAGTCCGATCCGCGTCCGGTGTATGCCCTGTATACCGAAAAAGACAAACTGCCGCTCAAAGTGCAGGTCTGTATCAACTATCTGACCGAGTATTTTGTGGACGTGGCAGAACTGTTTCAGGGAATGCGGGGACGCAGAAAAGAGTAATGAAATTATCCCGGAACGCCTTTCTGGCATGACAATGTCCGGGATAATATCCCTTGCATGGCGCAATTCCCCTCCCTCACTCTAAATAATAGTTAATTGACACCGTCGCCTTACGCCATTTATTTTGTGAGGAGCCTGAATCTCAGGCTGTTATATTTATGTTACCAATATGAATAATAAAATGTATTTCGCAGGATGACATTGAACAAGGAACAGAAATGAATATATTTGAACAAACACCGCCTTCACGCAGGCGCTATGGGCTAGCCGCATTCATTGGGTTGATCGCGGGGATTGTCTCCGCCTTTGTCAAATGGGGAGCCGAAGTTCCACTGCCGCCGCGCAGTCCCACAGATTTATTCACCGGCGCATGCGGGCCAGAGCAATTAATAAGAGCAGCAAGTCAGATTGATTGTTCCCGCAATTTCTTAAATCCTCCCTATATATTTCTGCGTGACTGGCTGGGTGTCGTCGATCCTAACGCAGCGGTTTACACCTTTGCCGGACATATTTTTAACTGGGTCGGCGTCACGCATATTATTTTTTCTATCGTCTTCGCCGTAGGTTATTGCGTAGTTGCGGAAGTCTTCCCGAAAATTAAACTCTGGCAAGGTTTGCTGGCGGGTGCGTTAGCGCAGCTTTTTGTCCATATGATCTCCTTCCCATTGATGGGACTGACGCCGCCGCTGTTTGAGCTGCCCTGGTACGAGCACGTCTCAGAGATCGTGGGCCATTTGATCTGGTTCTGGTCGATTGAAATTATTCGTCGTGATTTGCGTAACCGCATCACTCATGAGCCGGATCCGGAGATACCGCTGGGTCACTTGCGTTAAAAAAAAGGCGCTACCCCAGAGTAGCGCCATTTTTTTACAGGTCGTCAGGTCAGGCTGTACCGCCCACCGTCAGATTATCCACTTTCAGCGTTGGCTGACCCACACCCACCGGCAGGCTCTGCCCCTCTTTACCGCAGACACCCACGCCGTTATCCAGCTTGAGATCGTTACCGACCATGGAGATCTGCTGCATAGCTTCAATGCCGGAGCCAATCAGCGTCGCGCCTTTCACCGCTTTGGTCACTTTGCCTTTCTCGATCAGATAGGCTTCTGACGTGGAGAAGACGAATTTACCGGAGGTAATGTCCACCTGGCCGCCGCCAAAGTTTGGCGCAAAGATACCGTAATCAACGGATTCGATGATCTCCTGCGGCGTAGATTTGCCCGGCAGCATATAGGTGTTGGTCATACGTGGCATCGGCAGGTGCGCATAGGATTCACGACGGCCGTTACCGGTTGGCGCTACGCCCATCAGGCGCGCGTTCAGTTTGTCCTGCATGTAACCTTTCAGGACACCGTTTTCGATCAGCACGTTGTACTGGCCGGGTGTGCCTTCATCATCGATGGAGATAGAGCCACGACGGTCAGGCATGGTACCGTCATCCACCACGGTGCATAGCTCAGAGGAGACAAGCTGCCCCATCTGACCGCTGAATACGGACGTACCGCGCCGGTTAAAGTCCCCTTCCAGACCGTGTCCTACCGCTTCGTGCAACAGCACGCCTGGCCAGCCGGCACCCAGCACCACCGGGAATGACCCCGCCGGTGCCGCCACGGCAGAAAGATTCACCAGCGCCATGCGCACGGCTTCTTTTGCCCACGCGTCAGCGCGCGCTTCACCGTCGACGTCACCCAGGAACCAGTCATAGCCAAAACGACCGCCGCCACCACTTGAGCCGCGCTCGCGTTTACCGTTGTCATCGACCTGCACGCTGATAGAGAGGCGCACCAGCGGACGGACATCCGCCGCCAGCGTGCCGTCAGTGGCCGCAACCAGAATCAGTTCATAGACACCGCTCAGGCTGGCAGACACTTCCTGCACGCGTTTATCGGCAGCGCGCGCCACTTTATCCACGCGGCGCAGGATATCCAGCTTCTCTTCACGGCTCATGCTCTGCAGTGGGTCGATGCTGGTGTAGAGGGCAGAATGCTGCACCTCACCCAGCGTTTTCACACGCCCATCGCCAGCATCACGCACGATGGTACGCGCCGCCTGCGCGCTCTGCTCCAGCGCAGCCAGGCTTATCTGATCGGCGTAGGCAAAACCGGTTTTCTCGCCGCTGATGGCGCGCACACCCACGCCCTGGTCAATGTTGTAAGAACCATCTTTGATGATGCTGTCTTCTAAAACCCAGGATTCGTGATAGCTCGACTGGAAATAGAGATCGCCGTAGTCGAGACGGCGTTCGGTCAGTTGACCAAGAATGGAGAACAGGTCCTGATGGCTCAGGCCGTTCGCTGCGAGCAAATGTTCACTTACCAGGTTCAGACTCATCGTATTGCTACTCGTTCGTTGCCGCCCGTGGCGGTATAAAGATCGTATTTATTGAGAGTGAGGCAATTACCTGCCCACGTCAAATCATTGCTGTGCATCTTTGCGCGGCTGGCGCAGCACTTCATTAATCTGCGGTTTATCCACCGGACCGGTGATGCGGTAGCGCAGAATAGAGACCTTACTCCACAGCGGCCCCAGCACTTTACTGGCGGCAAACACCGCGGCCCCAACAATCGGGTTCACCACAAAGGCGGCTGCCACCCCCACGCTCGCGGAGATTTCCGGCGCCACCACGGCTTCCATATCCAGCTCGCGACGCACAAGGTTAACCGAGCCCTTCATGGCGATATCCGCTTCCAGGCCGTCCACCAGCGTGTCGTCCGTATGCATAACGCCGTCCTTGATCCACGCCGTACTGCGGATGGAATCGTAGTAGAACCCTTCGCTGAAGGTATCGCTGAAATCGAAGCGCAGCTTGCGCAGCAATGCATCAAAGCTCAGGAGACGCAGGATCTGCCCGGCGCGTCCCGTGCTCACGTCGGCAATTTCCCCTTTTCCGAAGCGGGTTTTCAGTATGCCGTTAAGCGAGGCCTCATCCGGCTTCCACGGCGCATCACGCCAGTGAAGATCGTAATCGACGTCAAATGACGAGCCGCGCAGCGGTGTACTGATACCAAAGAAATTGGCTGCCGCATCCAGTTTGTTGCCCTTAATGTCGCCTTTCAGCGAGGTGCGCTGTTCGCCAGGGTTATTCACCCACTCGCCCGCGGCCGTCAGACGACCAAAGCCGGTATCCACCAGCCCGCCCGTGAGGCTCAGCGTGTTGCCCTGAATCGCGAAGTCACCGTCAATGCGGCCATATTTTTGTCCCCACAGCCAGCACTCAGCGCAGCGCAGTTGCAGATCCGGCCAGCCGCTGAAGTCCACGCGGGAAGTGTTACTCAACGGCGATGCCGGAGTCGATTGATCTTTCCCGCCCGCCGTTGCCGGGTTGTAGTAGAGATAGCGGATGGCCGCCTGCCACGGGGCGTTATCGCGCATGGTCAGAGTGGCGTTGATCTCCCTGCCCTGAGCCTCTACTTTCGAGCCGTTAGCCGTCGGCTGAGAAACGATACTCAGGTTGTTCCACTGTTGCCCACCCAGCGTGAGCGACGGGGTACGCACGGTAACGGTCTGCGGGAACTGCGCAGCCTCATCCACGTTTTGCCCGACGCCTTTCTGGAACAGTGCCAGCCACTGCGCGCCATCCAGCGGTGGGAGATTCAGCTCAACGCCCTGGTGATCCGGGAGCGGAGGCGTGGTTCGACTGTCCGTCGTCCAGATGGCTTTGTCCAGCGTCAGCTTGCGGTTGAGCAACCAGCGGCTGTTAAAGTGGTTTGTGCCACCCGCGCTGCCGGTCAGTTCGAAACTGTTCAGGTTACCGTCGACGTTAAGCTTCACCGGCAGTGCCTGTCCGGCCTGTTTATCCAGCGGTGCAGGCAACTGACTGCTGAGATTTTTCAGGTCACCGGTAAGGTCGACCTTATAATGCGCACTGGCATGGTAGGGCAGTTCTATATCAACCTTCCCTTTCCAGGCGGCAGCCCCCCCAACCGACTCCTGAATGGGTTTCGGCAGCACGTCCATCTGCGACGGTTGCCAGTTGCCATCCAGGTTGACGGCCACCTGATAGGACTTCTCGCCTTCGGTGGTCGAGAAGTCAATATTCACAGGCTGATTGAACCAGCGGGCTGTGAGCGGCTCACTCTTCAGGTTGCCATTCACAAAGCTGAACTGCCCGCTGAGGTTCTTGAGCGTACTTTCCAGGGGCTTGATATACAGGCTGTTATTATTCAGACGGACGTCGCCTTTGGCGGTGGTCATTTCGCCGTCCAGCGGGATATCCAGATGTAAGCGAGCATTCACATCGCCATCAAGCTGGAGCTGCTCAAGCGTGGCCGCCAGCGAGGCTTTCAGCGGCGTCTCGTCAAAATAGGGGCCGACCGCCTTGCCTGGCCCGTTGATATCGGCATCAATCAGCAGTTTCTCTTTTGAGTAATCGGGGATATTTGCCGTCAGGTTGGTAGCCGTCACGCCGCCCAGCGCGACGCTGTCTGACTTCATCCACAACCCGTCATTGAGAAAATTAAGCTCGATATCGAGGTTTTTCAGGGCAGGCCAGCCCGGCTGGAACGCAAAGGTGGCGTTATGCAACGGCACCAGCACCTGGAACTGACCTTCGTTATGTTTGTACGGGAAAAGATGCGGGTTACCGCCATAGACCAGCGTGGCGTTATCTGCCTGACCACCCTGGATCGCCCCGCTCAGGTAATCCACGAGCGCTTTACCCATCAGGTTTTCCGGGAAGTAACGCCAGGCCTGAGAACCGTCGCTGGTGCTGATCCCCGCCAGAATACCCAGCCACGGCTCTTCACCTTCAGGCTTTAAATAGCGGAAATCCCCGCGGGCATGAACCGCTTTGGCTTTCACATCAATATGTCGGCCATCAAGCTGGAAGCCTTTATCGTTGCGCAGCCAGTTAAGCACCGCGTTGCCTTTTTCAATTTCCAGAGGTGCCCTGAAGACCGTTTCGTAAGGCATTCTGGCGTCATGCATCTCAACGGTCAGTCTGCCGTTCTCAACGCTGCCCTCCAGCTTACCGCTGAAGTTTTCAGCCCCCGGCAGCAGTTTCCACTGTTTCCAGGCCAGATCTTTCCATGTTGCCAGGAAACGGGTTTTCTCGGTTGCCTGCAGCGGGATATCCAGCGCGAGGGCGTCAATTTCCCCAGCAGGCTGCGTCGCCAGCCAAACGTCACCCAAATCCGGAGAGAGTTTCGCCGCCATGGAGCGCAGCCCTTCAATGGCCGCCAGGTCGAGATGCGTGGCGCGGATACGCAGCTCATCGCTACGCTTATTATTCGTGCCGCCGACATCCTGCTCAGGCATCCATGCCAGCGTCAGCGCGCCGCGCGGCCAGGGTTTGCCGTCCATGGTGATGCGTGTATCCGGGATGGCAAACTGCCAGCCCCCTTTCTCTTTCGTCACATGTGCGGTGAGGTTATCCACGGAGAGTTGATGCTGCTTGCTTTCGCCTTGCCAGCTTGCGCCGCCCTGCTTCAGCCAGATATCGCCGCTGGCGAACACACCTTTCGTCACGGTCATCCAGCCTTCCAGGCTAAAACGGGCCGTTTCCAGCTGCATATTTTGCTGCAACCAGTCGCCGAGCCATGGCTTCACATCCACGTCGTCAGCCTGTAGCCACACCTTTCCGTTGTTGAGCAAGCCGTCGTCGTCACGCAGATCCATACGAACCTGCATGACCCCGTGCTGGCCGTTCAGGCTGGAGAGGTTCACCTGCCCCTCGGCACGGTGACGCTCTTTGCCGTTAAGCCAGGTCAGCTGCGGGATCTTCAGTTCGGCGCGCTGGCCGGAGAGGGTAATAAAGCTCACCTCACTGTCGCGCAGATCGAAATGATCGAACTGACGCAGGAAGAGATCGCTCAGGCGGTTGGCTTCAAGACTTTGATTATTATCACCGCCAGAGATCGGCGTGTTGGTCAAAAACTGCAGTTGATAAAAGGTAAGGTCGCGGAACTGCCAGCGCATGTGCAGCAGGCTTTGCCAGACATCCAGTGCCAGGGTCACGCGTTTGATTTTCAGATAGCCGCCATCTTTCAGGCTGGCACTGATGTCCCGGGCATCCAGCGTCGGGCCAAAGTTTTGCCAGCTGGCGCTGACCTGACTGACGTCAACCGGTACACCGGTGGCGGATTCGATCTTCGCCAGCACTTGTGGACGCCAGCTGTCCAGATGCGGTAAAACGAGGCGTAGCCCACTCACGAGCAACGCGACAATCACGACAAGCGTTGCCCCTGTAAGCAGTAAAATCCCCGGCAATCGCCTCACGCATCTCTCCTTGTCAGCTTTGGTCACACAGCGAACTGCGTCTTACATCATGACGACGTCAAATTGCTCCTGGTTATAGAGCGGCTCAATTTGTACTTTTACCTGTTTGCCGACAAAGATTTCCACTTCCGCCAGCGCGTGCGACTCTTCGCCTTTCAGTGCTTCAGCCACCGCAGGGGAAGCATAGACCAGAAAACGATCGGAGTCGTAAGCATGATGAACGCGGACAATTTCACGCATGATCTCATAGCAGACGGTCTCCACCGTCTTTACGGTGCCGCGTCCGTGGCAGGTTGGACACTCATTACACAGCACATGTTCCACGCTTTCACGGGTCCGTTTACGCGTCATTTCCACCAGCCCCAGCTGTGAGAAGCCGTTGATACTGGTTTTCACGCGATCTTTACTCAGCGCCTGCTCCAGCGAATGGAGCACGCGACGGCGATGGTCTTCATTATTCATATCAATAAAGTCGATAATGATAATGCCGCCCAGATTGCGCAGGCGAAGCTGGCGCGCAATCGCCTGTGTCGCTTCGATGTTGGTATTGAAGATGGTGTCATCCAGGTTGCGATGTCCGACAAACGCACCGGTGTTGATATCCACGGTGGTCATTGCTTCGGTCTGATCGATGATCAGATAACCACCGGACTTCAGTTCAACCTTGCGCTCCAGCGCACGCTGGATCTCATTTTCGACATCATAGAGATCGAAGATTGGCTGACGCCCGGTGTAATGTTCCAGCAGGCCAGGCATCTCCGGAATGTACTCAGCGGTAAATTCCAGCAGCGCTTCATACGTCAGACGCGAGTCCACGCGGATTCGATCGAGCTGAGCATCAGCAAAATCGCGCAGGACGCGCTGGGCAAGCGCCAGCTCACCGTACAGCTGATAGCGGGTCTGGTTGCGTTTTTTACGCTCCATCACCTTGGTCCAGACACGCTTCAGATAAGCCGCATCGGACGCCAGATCCTCTTCGCTGACCCCTTCGGCGGCGGTACGGATGATAAACCCGCCCTGTTCGTCGCAGTAGGCGCTGACCACTTTCTTCAGACGCTCACGCTCGCTCTCACTTTCAATACGCTGGGAAACCCCCACGTGCGACGCGCCCGGCATAAACACCAGGTAACGGGAAGGTAGCGTGATGTCGGTTGTCAGACGGGCACCCTTAGTACCAAGGGGATCTTTGACCACCTGCACCATCAGATCCTGCCCCTGACGCACCAGCTCTGAAATGTCGCGCACGGCAAACTGCTTCTGCTCTTCGCCAGCGACACACTCGGTATGCGGCATGATATCGGAGGCATGTAAAAATGCCGCCTTATCCAGTCCAATATCTACAAAAGCCGCCTGCATACCTGGCAGTACGCGGCTGACACGACCTTTGTAGATATTGCCTACTATTCCGCGTCGCGCTTCACGCTCAATATGAATTTCCTGAAGAATGCCACCATCAATGTAGGCCACACGGGTTTCCGATGGCGTTACGTTTACCAACAATTCAGCCGTCATAATTATCCCTTCCCTCACGCAGTGAGTTAAAATTGCTCAGCAACTCATACGTTTCCACCAGCGGTAAGCCGACTACGGCGTGATAGCTGCCATTAATCTTCCTGACAAAACAGCCACCCAGCCCTTGAATACCGTATGCACCTGCTTTATCCATCGGTTCACCGCTGGCAATATACGCGGCGATCTCGTCGTTGGTCAGTACTCTGAAGGTGACGTCCGTCACGACCAGGCAATCCAGCACGTGCTGGCTGTCCGCCAGCGCCACGGCGGTCATCACCTGATGCGTTTGCCCGGACATTTTGTGCAGCATATGCGCCGCATGCTCAGCATCGCGCGGTTTCTCAAGCACTTCACCGTTAAGGATAACGATGGTATCCGCCCCCAACACCGGCAGGTCGCATGGCACACGTGCTACGCCAGCCTGCGCTTTCTCACGCGCCAGGCGAGAGACATACTGCTGAGCGCTTTCACCCTCAGCCCGTTTTTCTTCGATGCCGGTAACGATACGTTCAAAAGAGATGCCCAGCTGTGTGAGCAACTCCTGACGACGTGGAGAACCGGAGGCAAGATATATAGACGTCATGGAAACCTTTTACTGCACAGCAAACTGCTGGCGAACCTTACGCATCAACAGGAACAGCCACGGCCAGAGCACACCGTTTACTACACTACTCCAGAACACTTCGGGTCGGAAAGAGACGTTGATCACTAAAAACTCTGCCCAGAAAACAACGATATCCGCGGCAAGCGACAACAACATCACCACCAGCGCCTGTTGCCAGAGCGCGAGGTTACGAAAGAGCTGGAATTTGAGTGCAACGAGATACGCAATAATGCTCATGGATAACGCACGAACACCCAGCGTTGAGCCACTAATGAGATCCAGTATGGCACCCATCACAAAACCTGTGCCAACATTTACGCGGTGCGGCAGGGCCAGGATCCAGTAGAGCAAAATGAGCAATACCCAGTTTGGCCGGAAAACGAGAATGTCGTCCGGCCAGGGCATAATCTGCAGCAACAGCGCAATGAGAAACGAGAGCCAGATAACCCAGCGTCCCTGGCTACGATAACTTGCCACTACTGCCCTCCGGATGAGAGTTTAGGCGGTGGCGGCGCATCCGTTATCCCGGTAGCCGGCGCGGGTACTGGCGCAGGCGGCCCCATTGCATCCGGCGCAGGGAGAACCTGCGGCATCATCTGCATCAGGCGCTCATTGGCGACGCGATGTACTTCTTCAGGCGTCATTGGGTTGGCACCGTTGCGATCGGCACCCCACAACAGCAGCAGGTAGCGAAGACGCTGTAAACCCGCCGTTGGACGCGCCTGAATCACGGTGTAGGCACGCTGCGTATCAAGCTTCACAGAAGAGACAACCGCAACCGGATACCCTTCAGGGAAACGTCCACCCAGGCCAGACGTAACCAGCACGTCGCCCACACGGATGTCCGTGTTGGCTGGCAGGTGTTCCAGCTGCAGATCGTCCGTACAGCCGTTACCCGCCGCAATGACGCGAATATCGTTACGCAGAACCTGAATAGGCAGCGCATGGGTGGCATCGCAGATCAGCAGCACACGGCTGGTCAGTTTGGCGACGGCGACCACCTGGCCCACCACACCTTTATCACTGATCACAGGCTGACCTTCATACACCCCGTTAACGCTACCTTTGTCGATCACCACCTGATCGCTGTAAGGATCGTTCACGGTGGAGATCACCTGCGTCACCATCTTCTGTTCATCCTGACGCAACGGCGAGCCAAGCAGCTCACGCAGACGCGCGTTTTCCTGCTTGTATTGCCCTAACATCAGCAGTTCGCTGTTTTTCAGCAGCAGTTCCTGGCGCAATGCCCGGTTTTCAAGTTCGAGCTGGTCACGTGAAGACAGCGTTTGAGAAACGGAGTCGAGCAGTTCACGGGGACCATTGGATATAAAATAGAAAGGACTGACGGCGGTATCCATGTACGTTCTGATCTGACTGAACGTACCGAGGCGGCTATCGGCAATAATGACACCAAGCGCAACCAGAACCGCCAGGATCAGGCGAAACTGTAGCGAGGGGCCACGGCTAAAAATTGGCTTCATAGGCTATGCGTATTCTCGTGTCAGAGAGAAAGGGTAGCGATTCGCTACCCTTTCACAATGACTACTCTTCGCTGAACAAGTCGCCGCCGTGCATGTCGATCATTTCCAGCGCCTTGCCACCACCACGGGCGACGCAAGTCAGTGGATCTTCTGCAACTACGACAGGAATACCTGTCTCTTCCATTAACAGGCGGTCGAGGTTACGCAGCAGCGCACCACCACCGGTCAGAACCATACCGCGCTCAGAGATATCGGACGCCAGTTCTGGTGGGCACTGTTCCAGAGCAACCATCACCGCGCTCACGATACCGGTCAGTGGCTCTTGCAGCGCTTCCAGGATTTCGTTGGAGTTCAGGGTAAAGCCGCGTGGAACGCCTTCCGCCAGGTTACGGCCGCGCACTTCAATTTCGCGCACTTCATCACCCGGATAAGCAGAACCGATCTCGTGCTTAATACGTTCTGCGGTCGCTTCACCGATCAGAGAACCGTAGTTACGACGCACATAGTTAATGATGGCTTCGTCGAAACGGTCACCACCGATACGCACGGAAGAGGAGTACACCACGCCGTTCAGGGAGATAACGGCCACTTCAGTGGTACCACCACCGATATCCACCACCATAGAACCGGTTGCTTCAGAAACAGGCAGGCCTGCACCGATAGCCGCAGCCATTGGCTCTTCAATCAGGAACACTTCACGCGCACCGGCACCCTGGGCAGATTCGCGGATTGCGCGACGTTCTACCTGGGTCGCACCGACCGGCACACAGACCAGAACACGCGGGCTTGGACGCATGAAGCTGTTGCTATGGACCTGCTTGATGAAGTGCTGAAGCATTTTTTCAGTCACGAAGAAGTCAGCGATAACGCCGTCTTTCATTGGGCGGATCGCGGCGATGTTACCTGGGGTACGACCCAGCATCTGCTTCGCGTCATGACCCACTGCGGCTACGCTTTTCGGCGAGCCGGCACGATCCTGACGAATGGCCACAACAGAAGGCTCATTCAATACGATGCCTTGTCCTTTTACATAAATAAGGGTATTCGCGGTACCCAGGTCAATGGACAGGTCATTGGAAAACATGCCACGAAATTTTTTCAACATACTAAGGGATAATCCTGAAAGCTGGGGCGGAAAACAAAATCCGCTTACTTTACCAACCACACGCAGCAGCGACAAGGCGCAAAAATCACCTGCTGCGGTGAAAATTTGTGCAGTACGTTTCCTTCTGTTACAAATTCATCCCCTGACTCCCTCAGGGCTGAGTACACAGTAGCGTTCCTCACTTTCATTTGTAACCCGCAAAAGGTCGTTCACTGGCTTTTTGCTCGTCATACTCAAAGCTACAGGCGCGATATTCTACGTGAAAACAGCGTAAACGGCAGGTCAAACCGAGTATCTTTGCAAATATTTTTTCACATTGGTGTCAAGCGGCTGAGAGGCGGCAAAAAAATCACCCTGACCGCCCATGACACCGCGCTCCGTCAACATCTGCCATTCGCCTCTGGAGCGTACGCCCGTAGCAAATACTTGTGTTCGCGTTCCCTTGCACGCTTCCACCAGACTCTGCACCAGCAGCTGGTTTTCCGTGCGCTTTTCAATATTCCTGACCAGCCCCGGATGTAGCTTTAATAATTCCACATCCAGCTCCTTGATCCAGCTGGTACTGACCAGCGTCAGGCCCGCCTGTGTCACCGCCACACGCGCGCCGAGCGCATTGATCAAACGTACCACCGGACGTAACCGGCTGATGTGTTGACCAACATCCGCCTCAGCAAGTTCAAAAATAATGTGTTTACGTTGCGATTTTTCGCATTGCATTAATGTATCGCGAAGCCAGCGCTGGAAACGCGGGCGTATTAACGACTCGACGGTCACCTGCAACGCCAGGTTTTCTTCAGGCCAGAACGATAAAAACGGAATCAGTCGGCTAATTTGCTGACGGTCATACTCTTCGGAGAGTCCAAATTGCAGGACCATCGGCAGATATTCAGCCGAAATAACCTCTTCCGTCCCGTCGAAAATACGGCACATCAACTCCCGGTGATGGACATGGCCGTTTTTCATGACCGCCGGTTTTTGATAAAGACGGGGTCCGCCGCGGCTCAACATTTGCTCAATCAGTGTCCGCCAGCGCACATTGCCGCGCCCTTTTTCCGGCAGGGAATCATCATACACCGCCCAACCGTTCGCCCCTTGCAATACGGCGTTGCGGGTTGCCGCTTCCGCGTGTTCCATGACCTGTTCTGTCGACTGCCCACCGCGCCAGGCGCAGATGCCCATATGTACCATATCGTCCCGGTCGAGCATTTTACTTTGCGGTAGCGCATCCACCGCCTTCAGCAACTGACTGGCGATGCTCTCTGACTCCTTCAGCGTGCGATGGGGTAACAGTACCGCAAAGTCGCTGCGGTGATAGCGCGCCAGCAGTGCACCGGGGTAGCGCATAATAAAGGTCGAGAGCAAATTAATCAGCGTAAAGAGGTTCTCTTCCGCCACACGCCGTCCCCAGGTATCGCGCAGGAGATCAAAATCGGGAAGGCGAATCATCATGACCACTCCATGCGTTCCGACCTTTTCCGGATCGTCCAGCAGCGTGGCCAGCTGATTATCAAAGAACAGACGGTTGTTAAGACCGGTTTTGTTATCTTGCGCGGCATAGGAACGGATCAGCGTATCCATGCGGCTGCGCTGGTCGCTGGCGAACTGGATTTCAGAGAGCAAGGTATCCAGCGCGCTGCTGGTGCTGGACGGCCACTCATACACCGACCCGCGCACCTGCGGACCGCGCTCCCCGTTAAGTATCCGCACGGAGCGGGTTTCCAGTAACTCCTGACCGGAGAGCTGGCGGCGTAGCCAGCGAACCGCAAGAAATATCAGCACTACAATAAAGGCGACGGCGACGGTAAGCGGCGCGGTGGTCATCATTGAGCGGAAGTAGCTGGCCATGGGATCGAGGTAGACCATGCGTATCGTCATCCCCGGATTTTTAAGCGAATGGACTTTCACTTCCCGATACTGGCTGACAACGCCCGCGGGACGATAACTTCCCTGGCGCTGATGGCTCAAAACCTGATGCTTTCCCTGGGTGATGTCTACCTGCACAATATCAACAGGTACCATTAACTCATCCAGCTCGCGGGAGAGTTCCGGAAGCGGAGTGGTGATCAGACGCGTATCGATAACCGACGCAACAGATTCAACCCGGTTGACCAGCTTGTCCTGAATGGCGTTATAAAAGCTCAGGGAGCAGCCGAGCAGCGTGACAAAAATGGTTAACCCCGTCAGCAAGGTGATAAAAGCTGAGAACTTCGTCGTTAATCGCATCCTTGAGATTACTCCGTGGGTTGATGGGGTAGCGAGTAAGCGCTAACTTGCATTTCAAATGCGGCATACTACCAAACCTGGTGTATCTGGCAATTTATTGCGTTAAATCGGCATAGCGTTTCACTGAGCGAGTATAGTCTTCAGAACGAATTTTCCAATCATCAGAATAGTGAGGATCCTGTATGCAGGCTTTGATCTTAGAACAGCAGGACGGCAAAACCATTGCCTCGGTGCAAGCCCTTGAAGAGAGCCGACTGCCCGAAGGCGACGTCACCGTCGACATCGACTGGTCCAGTCTGAATTACAAGGATGCGCTGGCCATCACCGGCAAAGGTAAAATCATCCGAAATTTCCCGATGGTGCCGGGGATTGATTTTGCGGGCCATGTTCATACCAGCGAAGATCCTCGCTTCCATGCAGGCCAGCAGGTGCTGCTCACCGGTTGGGGCGTGGGTGAAAACCACTGGGGCGGGCTGGCAACGCAGGCGCGGGTGAAGGGCGACTGGCTGGTGCCTATGCCAGCAGGGCTGGATGGCCGCAAAGCGATGATTATCGGCACCGCAGGCTTTACCGCCATGCTGTGCGTCATGGCGCTGGAAGATGCCGGTATCCGTCCTGAGTCGGGTGAGATTGTCGTGACTGGCGCCAGCGGTGGTGTTGGCAGTACAGCAGTGACGCTTCTGCATAAACTCGGGTATCAGGTCGTCGCGGTTTCTGGGCGCGAAAGCACCCATGACTACCTGCGTCAGCTTGGCGCCAGCCGCATTCTTGGCCGCGACGAGTTCGCCGAAACCCGTCCGCTGGAAAAACAGGTCTGGGCCGGTGCGGTTGATACCGTCGGTGACAAAGTGCTGGCAAAAGTGCTGGCGCAGATGAATTACGGTGGCTGCGTGGCGGCCTGCGGTCTGGCGGGCGGTTTTGCCCTGCCCACCACCGTGATGCCCTTTATCCTGCGTAACGTGCGTCTGCAGGGTGTGGATTCCGTCATGACCCCGGCGGCCCGTCGTGCAGAAGCGTGGGAGCGTCTGGTGCGTGACCTGCCGGAGTCCTTCTTTACGCAGAGCGCAACCGAAATCCCCCTCAGCCAGGCCCCGGAATATGCCAGTAAGATCATGGACAACCAGTTCCACGGCCGTGCGCTGGTGAAAATTGCCTAATCTTCAAATTTTCGTGACATATTCGCGCTAATCCTTCTCCTCCGTCATGCTTAGAAAAACGCATGACGGAGGATGCCATGAAAACCCGAAAACTGACGGAAGCCGACGTAACGTCCGAATCTGTCTTTATGTTACAGCGCCGCCAGATCCTGAAAATGCTTGGCATCAGTGCCACCGCGTTAACGCTTACCCCTGCGGCTCACGCCGATTTGCTCGACTGGTTTAAAGGCAACGATCGGCCAAAAGCCCCTTCCGGTGCCCCACTCACCTTTACGAAACCTGCCGAGTGGCAAAACAAACTGACGCTCACGCCGGAAGATAAAGTCACTGGCTATAACAACTTCTACGAATTTGGGCTTGATAAAGCCGATCCTGCGGCCAATGCCGGCAGCATGAAAACCGATCCGTGGACGTTGAAAATTGACGGCGAAGTGGCAAAACCCTTAACGCTGGATCACCACGATCTCACCACCCGTTTCCCGTTAGAGGAACGCATCTATCGTATGCGCTGCGTGGAAGCCTGGTCGATGGTGGTACCGTGGGTCGGTTTTCCGCTGCATAAGCTGCTGGCAATGGTTGAACCCACCAGCAATGCGAAATATGTCGCATTCCAGACGCGTTACGCCCCGGATGAGATGCCAGGCCAGAAGGACCGGTTCATCGGCGGTGGGCTTGCATATCCTTATGTAGAAGGATTACGCCTTGACGAAGCCATGCATCCTCTTACCCTGCTGACCGTCGGTGTTTACGGTAAAGCGTTGCCGCCGCAGAATGGCGCCCCCATCCGCTTAACCGTGCCGTGGAAATATGGCTTCAAAGGCATTAAATCTATCGTCAGTATTAAGCTCACCCGCGAGCGTCCGCCCACGACATGGAATCTGGCCGCGCCGGACGAATACGGTTTCTTCGCCAACGTGAACCCGCATGTCGATCACCCCCGCTGGTCCCAGGCGACGGAACGTTTTATCGGTTCCGGCGGTGCGCTGGATGTGAAGCGTCAACCCACATTGCTCTTTAACGGCTATGCCGATGAAGTGGCGTCGCTCTACCGTGGGCTCAATTTACGGGAGAACTTCTGAGTGCGTTTAACGGCAAAACAGATAACCTGGCTGAAAGTGCTGCTGCATTTAGCCGGGTTATTTCCTTTTATCTGGTTGTTCTGGGCCGCCAGCCAGGGGCTGTTTAGTGCCGATCCGGCTAAAGATATCCAGCATTTTACCGGTCGGATGGCTCTGAAATTTTTACTGGCGACCTTGCTGGTTTCGCCGCTGGCACGCTACGCTAAACAGCCATTATTGATACGCACACGTCGACTTTTAGGGCTATGGTGTTTTGCCTGGGCCACGTTGCACCTGACCAGCTACGCGCTGCTGGAACTGGGGATTAACAACCTGACACTGCTGGGCCGCGAACTGGTCACGCGTCCTTATCTGACGCTGGGCATTGTCAGCTGGCTGGTGTTACTGGCATTAGCGCTGACATCCACGCAATATGCGCAGCGAAAACTGGGTAAGCGCTGGCAGCTGTTGCACAACTTCGTCTATCTTGTGGCGATCCTCGCCCCCATCCATTATCTGTGGTCCGTGAAGATCCTCTCGCCGCAACCCGTCATCTACGCGCTGCTGGCTTTGACGCTTTTAGCATGGCGTTACAAGAAGTTCCGCCAGTGGTTGCGATAGTTCGCGAAACTGTGCGTTTTCCCGCAGATTACTTATCAACCGCAATTCTTTTTCGGATAGCGGTTGATAATCTTCCCTGATAAGACCAGTATTTAGCTGCCAAATGCTACGAAATCGTTATAATGTGCGACTTTGGTTTTCCTGAATGCATTTTAGGAAAGTCATCAGGTGACTTTCGCGTTTCAAAGGTATATTTTGGTTTTTACCCGAGATTCGCAGGAGATAGCGACACAATGGCGGAAAAATTCCGAATCTTAGTTTTGAACGGACCGAACCTGAACATGCTCGGCCCCCGTGAGCCAGAGAAGTATGGCACGCTGACATTGAGTGAAATTGTTAACCGTTTGGGCACGGAAGCAGCGTCACTGAATGTGGATTTGGATCATTTTCAGTCAAATGCGGAGTACGCACTCATCGACCGTATTCATCAGGCTAAAGACACTGTGGACTATATCCTGATCAATCCGGCCGCGTTTACGCACACCAGTGTTGCTATCCGCGACGCACTGCTGGCGGTGAGTATCCCGTTTATCGAGATCCACCTCAGCAACGTGCACGCCCGAGAGCCGTTCCGCCACCATTCGTATCTGTCGGATATCGCCGCTGGTGTTATCTGCGGACTGGGCGCAGACGGTTATTCATACGCTTTACAGACAGCGGTAAAACGCTTGTCACAATCACACTAAACAAGAGTACGGAACCCACTCATGGATATTCGTAAGATTAAAAAACTGATCGAGCTGGTTGAAGAATCAGGCATCTCCGAACTGGAAATTTCTGAAGGCGAAGAGTCTGTACGCATCAGCCGTGCAGCCCCAGCCGCTAGCTTCCCGGTAATGCAGCAAGCTTATGCTGCGCCAGTGCAGCAGCCTGCGCTTTCCGCAGCCGTTGCGCCAGCCGCAACTGAAGCCGCACCTGCCGCTGCAGCAGAAATCAGTGGTCACATCGTACGTTCCCCAATGGTTGGTACTTTCTACCGCACCCCGAGCCCGGACGCGAAGGCGTTCATCGAAGTGGGTCAGAAAGTCAACGTAGGCGATACCCTGTGCATCGTTGAAGCCATGAAAATGATGAACCAGATCGAAGCAGACAAATCAGGCACTGTGAAGGCGATTCTGGTCGAAAGTGGTCAGCCGGTAGAATTTGACGAGCCGCTGGTCGTCATCGAGTAACGAGGCGAACATGCTGGATAAAATTGTTATCGCCAACCGCGGCGAGATCGCACTGCGTATTCTTCGTGCCTGTAAAGAACTGGGCATCAAGACTGTCGCTGTGCACTCAAGCGCGGACCGCGATTTAAAACACGTATTGCTGGCGGATGAGACGGTCTGTATCGGTCCGGCTCCGTCCGTAAAAAGCTATCTGAACATCCCGGCTATCATCAGCGCCGCTGAAATCACTGGCGCGGTGGCGATTCACCCGGGTTATGGCTTCCTCTCCGAGAACGCCAACTTTGCTGAGCAGGTTGAACGCTCTGGCTTTATCTTCATCGGCCCGAAAGCTGACACCATCCGCCTGATGGGCGACAAAGTGTCTGCTATCACCGCGATGAAAAAAGCCGGTGTTCCAACCGTTCCGGGTTCCGACGGCCCGCTGACTGACGACATGGATGCAAACCGTGCGCATGCTAAACGCATTGGCTACCCGGTGATCATCAAGGCGTCCGGCGGCGGCGGCGGTCGCGGTATGCGCGTAGTGCGCAGCGACGCTGAACTGGCACAGTCCATCTCCATGACCAAAGCGGAAGCGAAAGCGGCTTTCAGCAACGACATGGTGTACATGGAAAAATACCTGGAAAACCCACGCCACATCGAAATTCAGGTGCTGGCTGACGGTCAGGGTAACGCTATCTATCTGGCAGAACGTGACTGCTCCATGCAGCGTCGTCACCAGAAAGTGGTCGAAGAAGCACCAGCACCGGGCATTACTCCGGAACTGCGTCGCTACATCGGCGAGCGTTGTGCCAAAGCGTGTGTCGACATCGGCTATCGCGGAGCGGGTACCTTCGAATTCCTGTTCGAAAACGGTGAGTTCTACTTCATTGAGATGAACACCCGTATTCAGGTAGAACACCCGGTTACCGAAATGATCACCGGCGTTGACCTGATCAAAGAGCAGCTGCGTATCGCTGCCGGCCAGCCTCTGTCCATCAAACAGGAAGAAGTGGTGGTCAAAGGCCATGCGGTCGAGTGCCGTATCAACGCCGAAGACCCGAATACCTTCCTGCCAAGCCCGGGTAAAATCACGCGTTTCCACGCGCCGGGTGGCTTTGGTGTGCGTTGGGAGTCTCATATCTACGCCGGTTACACCGTACCGCCGTACTATGACTCCATGATCGGTAAACTGATCTGCTACGGCGAAAACCGTGACGTGGCGATTGCCCGCATGAAGAACGCCCTGCAGGAACTGATCATCGACGGTATCAAAACCAACGTTGATCTGCAGATGCGTATCATGAGCGACGAGCACTTCCAGAATGGTGGGACCAACATCCACTATCTGGAGAAAAAACTCGGTCTCAACGAGAAGTAAGAAAGCATCTTTGCGAAAAGGCCGGTTTAACCGGCCTTTTTTATTTCTGGGGATCGTCAAGGCCCATCATGTACAATCCCCGCTTTCTTCATCCACAAGGGACAAAAAATGGACAAACGTTTTGTTCAGGCCCATAAAGAAGCGCGCTGGGCGCTGTGGCTGACCCTTCTCTATCTTGTTGCGTGGTTAGTAACTGCTTACTTACCTGATTCTGCGATGGGCATCACCGGCCTGCCGCACTGGTTTGAAATGGCCTGTCTGCTGGTACCGGTGATTTTTATCCTGCTATGTTGGGCAATGGTGAAATTCATTTATCGCGATATTCCGCTGGAGGACGACGATGCAGCTTGAAGTCATTCTGCCGCTTATCGCGTATTTGTTGGTCGTGTTTGGCGTGTCCGTGTATGCGATGCGCAAAAGGGCAACCGGCACCTTCCTGAACGAATATTTCCTCGGCAGCCGTTCAATGGGCGGCATTGTGTTAGCGATGACGCTCACCGCCACCTACATCAGTGCCAGTTCATTTATTGGCGGTCCCGGTGCGGCCTATAAATATGGGTTAGGCTGGGTGCTGCTGGCGATGATCCAGCTTCCTGCCGTCTGGCTCTCTCTGGGAATACTCGGCAAAAAATTCGCTATCCTGGCGCGTCGTTATAATGCCGTAACGCTGAACGACATGCTGTTTGCCCGTTACCGCAGCCGTTTACTGGTATGGCTGGCAAGTTTAAGCCTGCTGGTCGCCTTTATTGGTGCGATGACGGTGCAGTTTATTGGCGGTGCGCGTCTGCTTGAAACCGCCGCGGGGATCCCTTACGAGACAGGCCTGCTTATCTTTGGGATCAGTATCGCGCTTTATACGGCGTTTGGTGGATTCCGCGCCAGCGTACTGAACGACACTCTGCAGGGCATGGTGATGCTCATCGGCACCATTGTGCTGCTGGTGGGGGTTGTCCATGCGGCAGGCGGCCTGAGCCATGCTGTTGAAACCCTGGAAGCTATTGACCCGAAACTGGTCGCGCCAGAAGGGGCTGATGATATTCTGTCGCCCACCTTTATGACCTCTTTCTGGGTGCTGGTCTGCTTTGGTGTCATTGGTCTGCCGCATACCGCCGTACGGTGTATCTCGTATAAAGACAGTAAAGCTGTCCACCGCGGGATTATTATCGGCACCATTGTGGTGGCGATCCTGATGTTGGGAATGCATCTGGCAGGAGCATTAGGCCGTGCGGTGATCCCTGACCTTACCGTGCCCGATCTGGTGATCCCTACCCTGATGGTAAAAGTCCTGCCACCGTTTGCTGCCGGGATTTTCCTTGCCGCACCGATGGCTGCCATTATGTCGACAATCAACGCTCAGTTGCTGCAAAGTTCCGCTACGATTATCAAAGATCTCTATCTGAATTTGCGTCCCGAGCAGATGGAAAACGAACGACGCTTAAAACGCATGTCTGCGGTGATCACTCTGGTGTTAGGGGCACTGCTGCTGCTGGCCGCCTGGCGTCCGCCGGAGATGATCATCTGGCTAAACCTGCTTGCGTTTGGCGGTCTGGAAGCGGTATTCCTCTGGCCGCTGGTGCTTGGCCTCTACTGGGAGCGCGCGAATGCTGCAGGCGCCCTGAGCGGCATGATTGTTGGCGGTGTCGTTTATGCTCTACTCGCCACCTTTAAAATCCAGTACCTGGGCTTCCACCCGATTGTCCCTTCGTTACTGTTAAGTTTACTGGCGTTTGTGGTGGGGAACCGTTTCGGTCAACCCGTCCCACAACCCGCTATGATGTCTACTGATAAATAAAGAGTTTTGCCATGCCGTGGATCCAACTAAAACTGAACACAACCGGTGCTCACGCCGAAGAGCTGAGCGATGCGCTGATGGAGGCCGGCTCGGTCTCTATCACCTTCCAGGACACGCATGACACGCCGGTCTTTGAGCCGCTGCCAGGTGAAACCCGCCTGTGGGGCGATACCGACGTCATCGGCCTCTTTGATGCCGAAACCGACATGAAAGAAGTGGTCGCGATTCTGGAACATCATCCTCTGCTGGGCGCGGGTTTTGCGCACAAAATTGAACAGCTGGAAGACAAAGACTGGGAACGCGAATGGATGGATAACTTCCACCCGATGCAGTTTGGCAAACGTCTGTGGATCTGCCCAAGCTGGCGTGAGGTGCCCGATGAAAACGCGGTCAACGTGATGCTCGATCCGGGTCTGGCATTTGGTACCGGCACCCACCCGACCACCTCACTGTGCCTGCAGTGGCTGGATGGTCTGGATCTGGAAGGGAAAACCGTGATCGACTTCGGCTGTGGATCCGGGATCCTCGCCATTGCCGCACTGAAGCTGGGCGCCGCAAAAGCCATCGGGATCGATATCGATCCGCAGGCTATTCAGGCCAGTCGTGATAACGCCGAGCGTAACGGCGTTTCCGATCGCCTTGAGCTGTATCTCCCTGACGCTCAGCCAGAGGCCATGAAAGCCGATGTGGTGGTCGCGAACATCCTGGCGGGCCCATTACGCGAGCTTGCACCGTTAATCAGTGTGCTGCCCGTTGAGGGCGGTCTGCTGGGGCTTTCCGGGATCCTGGCAAGCCAGGCTGACAGCGTTTGCGAAGCCTACGCCGATCTCTTCACCCTCGATCCGGTGGTGGAAAAAGAAGAGTGGTGCCGTATCACGGGCCGTAAAAAATAAGAACATTTTTCGTACGGAGATGATGTTCTAAAATGCGACGCAGATCGCATAGAAGCGGGAGAATCTGCTGCTAAAAACAGCAGAATATCCCGCTCAACCGATTCATTTTTTGAGAAATGATGAGAAGTTACGGGAAATTGTAAGCGGTCATAAAATCGCCGTTAATACATAACACAATGATTTAAATAAAAAATAATTTTCATCATTGTGACTGGGTGGCGATTCCTTGATCTACAACAGTGGATTGTTCAAAGTTTGGCCTTTCATCTCGTGCAAAAAATGCGTAATATACGCCGCCTTGCAGTCACAGTATGGTCATTTCTTAACTCATGCGCATCGGACACCACCAGCTCAGAAATCGCCTGATCGCAGCCCCAATGGCAGGTATTACCGACCGGCCGTTCAGGACGCTGTGCTATGAGATGGGAGCCGGTTTAACCGTTTCCGAGATGATGTCGTCTAACCCGCAGGTCTGGGAAAGCGATAAATCCCGCCTTCGGATGGTGCACATTGATGAACCAGGTATTCGCACCGTGCAAATCGCCGGAAGTGTGCCTGAAGAGATGGCAGATGCCGCGCGGATTAACGTGGAAAGTGGCGCCCAGATTATTGATATCAACATGGGTTGCCCGGCCAAAAAAGTGAATCGCAAGCTTGCAGGTTCAGCCCTTCTGCAATACCCCGACCAGGTGAAGTCAATCCTGACGGCGGTTGTCAGCGCAGTGGACGTTCCTGTTACGTTGAAGATTCGCACGGGTTGGTCGCCGGAACACCGTAACTGTGTAGAGATTGCCCAACTGGCCGAAGACTGTGGCATTCAGGCCCTGACCATTCATGGACGCACTCGCGCCTGTTTGTTCAACGGTGAAGCTGAATACGACAGCATTCGGGCAGTTAAGCAGAAAGTTTCCATTCCGATTATCGCGAATGGCGACATTACTGACCCGCTTAAAGCCAGAGCTGTGCTCGACTATACGGGAGCTGATGCTCTGATGATAGGACGTGCAGCTCAGGGAAGACCCTGGATCTTTCGGGAAATCCAGCATTATCTGGACACTGGGGAGCTGCTTGCCCCGCTGCCACTGGCAGAGGTTAAGCGCTTGCTTTGTTCGCATGTTCGGGAACTGCATGACCACTACGGTCAGGCAAAAGGGTACCGAATTGCGCGTAAACACGTCTCCTGGTATCTCCAGGAGCACGCTCCAAATGACCAGTTTCGGCGCACATTCAACGCCATAGAGGATGCCAGCGAACAGCTGGAGGCGTTGGAGGCATACTTCGAAAATCTTGCGTAATGAAATAAAGAGCTGACAGAACTATGTTCGAACAACGCGTAAATTCTGACGTACTGACCGTTTCTACCGTTAACTCTCAGGACCAGGTAACTCAAAAACCCCTGCGTGACTCGGTTAAACAGGCACTGAAGAACTATTTTGCTCAACTGAATGGTCAGGATGTTAATGACCTCTATGAGCTGGTACTGGCTGAAGTTGAACAGCCACTGTTGGACATGGTGATGCAATACACCCGCGGTAACCAAACCCGCGCTGCGCTGATGATGGGTATCAACCGTGGTACCCTGCGTAAGAAACTGAAAAAATACGGCATGAACTAATTTCGGTTAGCGAAATGCTTGTTTAAAAAGGCGCTACCTGGCATGGGGATGCGCCTTTTTTATTGCCCCAGACCTGCTACCGTCAATGCTTTGTAAACCTTCGCTTCCCCCACTTTCCAACCGCGACTTTTCGTGTATATTTCCACCACCTTACTGGCTCTCTTCTCCCGGAATGTCACAATGATTCGTAAATACTGGTGGCTGGTTGTCTTTGCTGTCTCCGTTTTTATCTTCGATACGCTGCTGATGCAGTGGATTGAACTGATGAGCACCGAGACCGACAAGTGTCGCAATATGAATTCTGTGAACCCGCTTAAACTCGTCAATTGTTCAGAGCTGGACTGAGCCGCTAACGTCGCCAAAATCCCCGAAATCTCCTGGTAAAAACGGGGATTTAAATCCCTTTGAGTCATTACCTTACGATGATAATGTCTCGCCCTTCCCAATCGCTCCTGCGTAACCTCACACTCGAGTTGAACCGATCATGCTGGTTAGCCAATACAACCATATCCTTGTAGTCCTCTCCTTTGTTGTTGCCATCCTTGCCGCCTATACCGCGCTGAATATGGCCGCGCGTGTCGCGGGGAGTCAGGGGGTCGCAGCTCGCATCTGGCTGGCCGGTGGCGGTATTGCAATGGGTATTGGCGTATGGGCGATGCATTTCATCGGCATGCTGGCAATGGATCTCTCTATGAGCATGAGCTACAACGCCACCCTGACGGGGTTATCTATGGTCATTGCCGTAGGTTCATCCTTGTTTGCATTGTGGCTTGTCAGCTGCGAACAGCTGCGTTTGCGCCGTCTGCTGCCCGGTGCACTGGTGATGGGAAGCGGTATTGTGGCCATGCATTACACCGGTATGGCGGCACTGGAGGTCACGCCCGGTATTATCTGGGATAAAACATGGGTGGGTATATCGGTGGCTATCGCGCTTGCGGCGTCGCTCACGGCACTGTGGCTGACATTCCGCCTGCGTCATGAAGCCGCCCAGGTGGCGCTAATGCGCATGGGTGCCGCGATCACGATGGGGATCGCCATTGCCGGAATGCACTACGCGGGGATGAAAGCCGCCCAGTTTCCGATGTCGACCATGGCACACCATGACGGCATTAACGGCAGCTGGCTGGCTGTGCTGGTGAGCGTCGTCGCGCTCGCCATCCTTGGGATCACCCTGCTGGTCTCCATGCTGGATGCGCGCCTTCAGGCACGCACCTCTCTCCTTGCCTCATCCCTGGCAGAAGCTAACCGGGAGCTGGCTCAACTGGCACTGCAAGATACGCTGACGCGCCTGCCCAATCGTATCCTGCTGGAAGACCGACTCGACCAGGCCATCAACAAAGCAGACCGTGAGGGTACGCATTTCGCATTGATGTTCATGGATCTCGACGGTTTTAAAGCCGTCAATGACGCCTACGGTCATGATGTCGGCGATAAGCTGCTGGTGGCCGTTACGCAGCGCCTGCTGCTCCCCCTGAAAGGCCAGTTCACGCTTGCACGTATTGGCGGTGATGAATTTGTGCTGCTCGCAGAAGCAGAAGGCCCGGACGATGCGGCCTCCCTCGCCAACGCGCTGGTACGCGCGATTGATAGCCCGTTCAATCTGGATCCGTATGAGCTGGTGGTGACCCTTAGCATTGGTATTGCGCTGTATCCGCACGACGGCAAAACCGAGCGCGAACTGATGTTTAACGCCGATGCGGCGATGTACCACACCAAGCATATGGGCCGTAACGGTTATCACTTTTTCCAGCCCTCCATGAACACCCTGGCGCAAACCCATCTGCAGCTCATGAACGATCTGTGGCTGGCCATCGATCGTAATGAACTCCAGCTGCATTATCAGCCCAAATTCCACGCACCGGCAGGCCCGATACTTGGATTTGAAGCGCTCCTGCGCTGGCAACACCCGAAGCAGGGATTACTCACGCCAGACCTGTTCCTGCCGCTGGCGGAAAAAACAGGGCAGATCATTCCGATTGGTAACTGGGTTCTCAATGAAGCCTGCCGCCAGTTGCGTGAATGGCACCTTAAAGGACATCAAAACTGGTCGATGGCAGTGAATCTGTCGACGCTGCAGTTTGAACAGCCGTCACTGGTTAATACGGTGCTCGAGTGTCTGGCACGTCATCAGGTACCACCGGAAATGCTGATCCTGGAAGTGACGGAAACGACCGCGATGAGCAATCCGGATGAGAGCGTGCGGGTGTTGACGGAGTTGACGAATGCGGGCGTGAAAGCCTCCATTGATGACTTTGGTACCGGATACTCGAGCCTGCTGTACCTTAAACGCTTACCCGCCTGTGAATTGAAAATCGACAGGGCGTTTGTGAAAGAGTTAAGTGGGGAAAGCGAAGATGCGACGATTGTCTCCGCGATTGTCGCCCTGGCGAAAACGCTGAATCTGAAAGTGGTGGCTGAAGGGGTGGAGACCGAAGCCCAACAAGCCTTTTTGACAGAGCTGGGGTGTAATACCCTTCAGGGTTATTTGTTAGGCAAACCTGTCAGCGCACAGACCATTGAGACGCTTTGCGAGCAGGGAGAGATCTTGCCCGACACCGAGTCGTAAGTCTCTTCACGTGGCGACATTCGCGTAACAGGGAGTGTCGCCAGAATGTTATCGACCAGAGCGGGAGCCTGCTGATAAAGATTAAAACTGTTGTTATTCATTAACCAGTTTTTAATTATTCCACTAAAAAATCCATGGAACACAATCAGCGTTAAATCCACATTCATCTGCGCCGAAATACACGTTTCCAGCGTCGCACGCAGAGCGTCATCGTTGAAGCCAATGCGCTTCCTGATTTCATACTCTGAAATCATATCGCTGGCAAATTCACACTTATGATACAAAATTTGTAAAAGTGCACACTGGCGTGGCTCATGTGCAATATATTGCAACGCCGTGATGAATTGCTCACGAAGCATTAACAATGGGTCAGCATTGGCGGAAAGAGAAAGTCTGTCGCGAATGATGTCACGAAGCGGCAATTGCTGTTCCCAAATCGCATTAAATATTTCTGCTTTGCTGCTGAAATGCCAGTAGACGGCACCACGTGTCACCTTTGCCGCATCCGCGATATCCGTCAGCGTGGTGTTAGCCACACCGCGCGTCGCAAACTGCCCGATAGCCGCTTCAATCAGCTGTTGACGGGTCTGTTGAGCCTCTGCTTTCTTTTTACGCGCCATAGACGACTACTCGTTACTCACAAGATTTAAGCTGTATATCGGAGGTTGGTCGTCGGGAGTATTCATTAAAACCGGTTTTATTTCTGCACAAAAAACGTCAATCCGCTTAATTTATAATTGAGATAAATATTTAGCAGTAATTAGATTCATATAATATATGAATACCGGTTATCAAACGCCCTTAACCTGATTAGCCTTCCAGAACTATTTCGTTGCTTCTATAAGTTCCGGCTCTGACTTTTTTATTATTACTGCATTCATTCGCACTTATAAATTAAAAAACATTAAATACCCTCATTATTATACGCATCTACATTTTTTGTTTTTGTCCCCTGCCCTGTCACCGATTCACGGAAATATCGGTTAATGGGTGTTTAAAGGAACAGTAATGACGAATCATTTCAGACGCTTACCCTTAACCGGTTTTATTGTCTGCGCCGCACTGCTTACTGGATGCGATGGGCAGGAAAACCAACAACATCAACCGCAGCCTCCTCAGGTGAGTGTACATATTGTTAAAAGTGCCCCCCTGGATGTCACTACAGAGCTTCCTGGCAGAACCGATGCGTTTCGCGTTGCGGAAGTGCGTCCTCAGGTTAGCGGCATTATCCTGCGTCGCAATTTCACCGAAGGCAGCGATGTCAAAGCTGGTCAGTCACTTTATCAGATCGATCCCGCCAGCTATCAGGCGGCGTATGACAACGCACAAGGGGAGCTGGCGAAAGCCCAGGCGGCAGCCAATATTGCGCACCTGACGGTGAAACGTTATCTCCCGCTCGTGGGCACACAGTATGTCAGTAAGCAGGAATACGACCAGGCCGTCGCGACGGCTCAGCAGGCGGATGCCAGCGTCGTTGCCGCAAAAGCAGGGGTTGAAAGCGCACGCATCAACCTCGCCTATACCAAAGTCACCTCTCCCGTCGATGGTCGCATTGGTAAATCCAGCGTGACCGAAGGGGCGCTTGTTACCAACGGCCAGGCAAACGCCCTGGCAACGGTACAGCAGCTGGATCCGATGTATGTCGATGTCACCCAGTCCAGCAATGATTTTATGCGTCTGAAGCAGACAAGCCTGCAAAAAGGTGAGACCACCAGCACCGTCGAGCTGTTGATGGAGAATGGTCAGCCTTATCCGCTAAAAGGGACGCTGCAGTTTTCCGACGTGACGGTTGATGAAAGCACCGGCTCCATCACCCTGCGGGCGATTTTCCCGAATCCCCAGCACCTGCTGTTACCGGGCATGTTTGTACGCGCCCGCATTAATGAGGGTACACAGCCGAATGCGATTCTGGTTCCCCAGCAAGGCGTGACCCGCACACCGCGTGGGGATGCAACCGTCCTGATTGTTAACGCCAAAAACCAGGTCGAGTCACGCACCGTCGTTGCACCCCAGGCCATTGGCGATCGCTGGCTGATCACGGAAGGACTGAAAGACGGTGACCGCGTGATTGTCAGTGGGTTACAAAAAGTCAGGCCTGGGGCTACCGTCGTCGCCACACCCGATACCTCTACGACTCCAGCCGGTTAAGGAACGACGACATGGCTAATTTCTTTATCCAGAGGCCGGTTTTCGCCTGGGTTCTCGCCATCATTTTGATGATTGCTGGTGGGCTGGCGATCCTCAAACTGCCCGTCGCGCAGTATCCGACTATCGCCCCACCCGCGGTTGCCATAACCGCGACCTATCCCGGCGCAGATGCCCAGACGGTGCAGGATACCGTGACGCAGGTTATCGAACAGAACATGAACGGCGTCGATAACCTGATGTATATGTCATCCACCAGCGACTCTGCAGGTAACGTCACCCTTACCCTGACGTTTGAGTCAGGTACAGACCCGGACATCGCGCAGGTTCAGGTCCAGAACAAACTTCAGCTCGCCATGCCGCTGTTGCCGCAGGAGGTCCAGCAACAAGGGATCGGCGTTAAAAAAGCCAGCAGCAGCTTCCTGCTGGTTGCCGGCTTTGTTTCCGACAATAAAAACCTCTCGCAGGACGACATCTCTGACTATGTCGCCTCGAATGTGAAAGATGCGATTAGCCGAACCACGGGGGTGGGTGATGTTCAGCTGTTTGGTGCCCAGTATGCGATGCGTATCTGGCTCGACAGCAACGCAATGAACAAATATCAGCTGACGCCGCTGGACATTATTAATCAACTGAAAACCCAGAACGATCAGATTGCGGCAGGCCAGTTAGGTGGCACACCGTCTGTACCGGGCCAGCAGCTGAACGCCTCGATCATTGCGCAAACCCGCCTGAAATCACCGGAAGAGTTTGGCCGCGTGACGCTGAAGGTGAACCAGGACGGCTCGATGGTGCATTTGAAGGACGTGGCACGCATTGAACTGGGTGGCGAAAACTACAATATGGTGACCAAAATCAACGGGCAGGCTGCAACTGGCCTGGGGATTAAGCTGGCAACCGGTGCAAATGCGCTGGATACGGCTGCAGCCATCAAGAGCAAGCTGGCCCAGCTACAGCAATTCTTCCCACAGGGTCTGAAGGTGGTTTATCCGTACGACACCACACCGTTTGTGAAGATCTCGATTCACGAAGTGGTGAAAACCCTGTTTGAAGCGATCATTCTCGTCTTCCTGGTGATGTATCTGTTTCTGCAAAACCTGCGCGCGACGCTTATCCCCACTATCGCGGTGCCGGTTGTTTTGCTGGGAACCTTCGCGGTGCTGGCGGCATTCGGGTTCTCCATCAATACCCTGACGATGTTCGGGATGGTGCTGGCAATAGGCTTGCTGGTTGATGATGCCATTGTGGTCGTTGAGAACGTCGAACGCGTGATGGTAGAGGACAAACTGCCGCCAAAAGAGGCGACACAGAAGTCGATGGAACAGATCCAGGGTGCTCTGGTGGGGATTGCCATGGTGCTCTCGGCGGTCTTTATTCCGATGGCATTTTTCGGTGGTTCAACCGGGGCCATCTATCGCCAGTTTTCACTGACCATCGTTTCGGCAATGGCCCTCTCCGTGTTGGTCGCCCTGATCCTGACCCCCGCGCTGTGCGCCACCCTGCTTAAACCGGTATCCGGCGATCATCACGAAAAAAAAGGCGGTTTTTTTGGCTGGTTTAATGCGCTTTTTGACAAGAGCGTGGAGCATTACAGCAACAGTGTGAGCGGTATTTTACGCAAGACCGGACGCTATCTGGTGGTTTACATCATTATCGTCGGTGGCATGGCGGTACTGTTTCTGCGTTTACCCACCTCCTTCCTGCCCGAAGAGGACCAGGGCGTATTTATGACGATGGTTCAGCTTCCGGCCGGTGCAACCCAGACGCGCACGCAGCAGGTTCTCGACCAGGTACAGAACTATTACCTGAATAACGAGAAGGCCAACGTCGAATCCGTCTTTACGGTAAATGGTTTTAGCTTTAGCGGTCAGGGCCAGAACGCCGGAATTGCCTTCGTCAGCCTGAAACCCTGGGAAGCGCGACCGGGCGCGGAAAATAGCGTTGAAGCAATTGTTGGCCGCGCGACAAAAGCCTTCAGCCAGATAAAAGACGGTCTCGTATTTCCGTTCAACCTGCCTGCGATTATCGAGCTGGGAACTGCAACAGGCTTCGACTTTGAACTGATTGACCAGGCAAATCTGGGCCATACCCAGCTGACTCAGGCACGGAATAAATTGCTCGGACTGGTGAAAGCACACCCTGACATGCTGGTACGCGTGCGCCCCAACGGTCTGGAAGATACCCCTCAGTTTAAACTGGATGTCGACCAGGAGAAGGCTCAGGCGCTGGGTATCAGTCTTTCTGATGTCAACCAGACCATTTCGACGGCATTAGGGGGAACCTATGTAAATGACTTTATCGATCATGGACGGGTGAAAAAAGTGTATGTTCAGGCCGATGCGCGCTTCCGTATGCTGCCCGGGGACATCAACAACCTCTATGTACGCAGCGCGAATGGCGAAATGGTGCCTTTCTCCGCCTTTAGTACCTCTCGCTGGGTATACGGTTCCCCTCGCCTGGAGCGTTACAACGGAGTGCCATCCATGGAGATTATCGGTGAGTCTGCACCCGGTAAAAGTACCGGAGAGGCAATGGCACTGATGGAGAGTCTTGCTGCAAAACTGCCTTCCGGCATCGGCTTTGACTGGACAGGAATGTCTTATCAGGAGCGACTGTCCGGAAACCAGGCACCTGCCCTGTATGCCATTTCACTGATTGTGGTGTTCCTGTGCCTGGCTGCCCTTTACGAAAGCTGGTCCATCCCATTCTCAGTGATGCTGGTGGTGCCGTTGGGGGTCATTGGGGCCCTTATTGCGGCATCGTTACGTGGCTTAAATAATGACGTCTATTTCCAGGTGGGTTTGCTGACAACGATTGGTTTGTCGGCCAAAAACGCCATTCTGATCGTCGAGTTTGCTAAAGATCTGATGGAAAAAGAGGGTAAAGGCATAATCGAAGCCACGCTTGAGGCCTCAAGGATGCGCCTTCGCCCAATTCTGATGACCTCGCTGGCCTTTATTCTCGGCGTTATGCCGCTGGTGATCAGCACTGGTGCCGGGAGCGGTGCGCAAAACGCAGTCGGGACAGGGGTAATGGGAGGCATGCTTTCTGCGACGCTTCTGGCTATCTTCTTCGTGCCTGTTTTCTTTGTTGTTGTCCGAAGACGGTTTACCCGCCACAAAGCGTGTTGAATACCTGAAAGGCACCGCGGGTGCCTTTTTAATTCTCAATATAAACAGTGAATTAGGTTTTATATTTGTCAGCCTTAAAAATCACTCGTTTGCATTAAGTAAAAATCTCATATTGCCACTCCATAATTTCTCCATTAATTCGCTCTGACTAAAGGCTTTTCTCCACGATGTTTACAAACCACATAATTTGAGATTATTCCTCGTGTAACGCGGGCTTACCCCGGTGGTAAAATAAGCTCCAGTTCGTTAATGGCCCTCCTGGCTTTATAGCGAATGCGAAATAATACTGAGGTAACATCATGAAAAGATTCATTTCCGTTGCACTACTCGCTGCGCTGCTGGCTGGATGCGCGCACGACTCTCCATGTGTACCGGTATACGACGATCAGGGCCGACTGGTTCATACCAATACCTGTATGAAAGGCACCACTCAGGATAACTGGGAAACAGCAGGTGCTATCGCCGGCGGTGCTGCCGCTGTAGCGGGCTTAACGCTGGGTATTGTTGCCCTGACCCGGTAACGCCAGTGGCGTAACATACCTTGTGAAAGCGCGGCGTTGTCCGCGCTTTTGCTTTTAAATAGTGCAGTATTTTCAGATAAGTAAAAAAATAGCCCTGCTTTTATGCCTGGAAATTATTTCAGACTGAAGTCAATCACATTTTTTTCCTGCATCTTATTAAGTTTCATATTCTATCGTGATGATTTTCACCTATTAATCCCATTTATTACCCTGCCAATATTCACTTCAGAAACCATCTTTCATTTTAATCTCTCCGACAGGCAAACTTTTGCTCTGATTTGTGGCACAGGTTGTAATTTCGCACCGTTTCGGGGCGCTCGATTTATTTAAGCCTGTCTACACTCAGCATTAAGCGTTCACTTATCACTTATTTTGTCGAGCGCAAAACCTGGCATTACGTTTGCTTTATAAACGTTGGCCAACGCCACAGACGGGTAAAAGTGTTTAAACACTTCAATAACGATAAATTTAGCCACACAGGATGCATTATGAAAAAGACGATGATAGCCAGCCTGACCGCTGCGGGCATGTTGTTTGCTGTTGCGGGTCAGGCCCATGCGGGCACGACGCTGGATGCCGTTAAAAAGAAAGGTTTTGTTCAATGCGGTATTAGCGATGGTTTGCCTGGCTTCTCTTATGCCGATGCGAACGGCAAATTTACCGGTATCGATGTTGACGTCTGCCGGGGCGTCGCCGCTGCCGTTTTTGGTGATGACAGCAAAGTAAAATATACCCCGCTGACGGCAAAAGAACGTTTCACCGCGCTGCAGTCCGGCGAAGTTGACATGCTCTCACGTAATACCACCTGGACCTCCTCCCGTGACGCGGGCATGGGGATGTCTTTCACCGGTGTCACCTATTATGACGGCATCGGTTTCCTGACCCACAATAAAGCGGGCCTGAAAAGCGCCAAAGAGCTGGATGGTGCGACCGTTTGTATTCAGGCAGGTACCGATACTGAACTTAACGTCGCGGATTATTTCAAAGCGAACAACATGAAGTACACGCCGGTGACATTCGATCGCTCTGATGAATCAGCCAAAGCGCTGGAATCCGGCCGTTGCGATACGCTGGCTTCTGACCAGTCGCAACTCTACGCGCTGCGTATCAAGCTGAGCAACCCGGCAGAGTGGATTGTCCTGCCTGAAGTGATCTCCAAAGAGCCTCTTGGGCCCGTCGTTCGCCGTGGCGACGAAGACTGGTTCTCTATCGTTCGCTGGACCCTGTTTGCCATGTTGAACGCAGAAGAGATGGGCATCAGTTCGAAAAACGTCGATGAGAAAGCCGCCAAACCATCCACCCCGGATATGGCACACCTGCTGGGCACGGAAGGCGATTTTGGCAAGGATCTGAAGCTGGATAACAAGTGGGCGTACAACATCATTAAACAGGTAGGCAACTACGCTGAGATCTTTGAGCGCAACGTAGGCTCGGAAAGCCCGCTGAAGATCAAACGCGGCCAGAACAATCTCTGGAATAACGGCGGTATTCAGTACGCACCGCCAGTACGTTAAGTCTTAGCTGTAACGGGCACTGCGAACGCAGTGCCCACTCCAGAGTCATGGTTACCGAGGTTTCTTTATGTCCCATCGCCGCTCCCCCGTAAAAGGATCGCTATCCTTTTCTCATCCCGCGGTCCGCGCCTGGCTATTCCAGATTATTGCCATTCTTGCGGTTGTTCTTATCGCCATTTATTTGATTCATAACACGGTTACCAATCTGAATAATCGCGGTATTACCTCCGGCTTTGCTTTTCTGGATCGCAGTGCGGGTTTTGGCATTGTTCAGCATCTTATTGACTATCAGGAAGGCGATACATACGGACGCGTGTTCCTGGTCGGTTTACTCAATACACTGCTGGTATCTGCACTGTGTATTGTGTTTGCGTCTATTCTGGGCTTTTTTATTGGCCTTGCTCGCCTCTCAGAAAACTGGCTGCTGCGAAAGCTGTCCACCATTTACATTGAGACGTTCCGTAATATCCCGCCACTGCTACAGATCTTTTTCTGGTATTTCGCCGTACTGCGTAACCTTCCTGGTCCACGTCAGGCTGTCGATGCCTTCGATCTGTTTTTCCTGAGCAACCGTGGTCTCTATATTCCTTCACCTGAACTCGCAGAAGGGATGTATGCTTTTATCGCCGCGATCATCATCGCGCTCGCCCTCTCTGCCGGGCTATTTCGCTTTAACCGCAAACATCAGATCAAAACCGGGCAGCTTCGCAAGACATGGCCCATTGCGGCGCTCCTGATCATCGGTCTGCCGCTACTGACACACTGGCTATTTGGTGCCGCGTTACACTGGGATGTGCCACATCTGCGGGGCTTTAACTTCCAGGGCGGGATGGTGTTAATTCCTGAACTGGCGGCCCTGACGCTGGCCCTTTCCATTTATACGTCCGCGTTTATCGCCGAAATTATTCGGGCGGGGATCCAGGCAGTTCCGCATGGACAGCACGAGGCAGCCCGCTCCCTGGGGTTACCTCATACGGTGACGCTTCGACAGGTCATTATTCCGCAGGCGTTACGGGTCATCATTCCGCCCCTGACCAGCCAGTACCTCAATATTGTCAAAAACTCGTCGCTGGCGGCCGCTATTGGCTACCCGGATATGGTGTCACTCTTCGCCGGCACCGTGCTTAACCAGACCGGACAGGCCATTGAAACCATTGCCATCACCATGTCTGTCTATCTGATTATCAGCCTGGCGATCTCACTGCTGATGAACCTGTATAACCGTCGTATAGCACTGGTCGAGCGCTAAGGAACTATGATGACTAAAGCGATATTGTCGCACTCCTCGCGTCCTGCCCACTCGACAGGTGGACGTTTTATTCTCTGGGCGCGTAAGAATCTGTTCTCCAGCTGGAGTAACAGCCTGCTGACGATTGTTTGCCTGTGGCTTATGTGGGAGTTGATCCCGCCACTCGTTAACTGGGCTTTCTTGCAGGCTAACTGGGTTGGTTCAACCCGGGCAGACTGTACCAAAGCAGGGGCTTGCTGGGTGTTTATCCACGAGCGTTTTGGTCAGTTCATGTATGGGTTGTATCCACACGAACAGCGCTGGCGGATTAATCTGGCGCTTGTCATTGGCCTGCTCTCCATCGCCGTCATGTTCCTGAAAACGCTACCGCAACGCGGACGGTACATCGCCTGCTGGGCGGTGGTGTATCCGGTTGTTGTGTGGGTACTGCTGTACGGTGGTTTTCTGGGGCTGGAACGCGTGGAAACCCGACAGTGGGGCGGGTTAACGCTGACGCTGATTATTGCTTCTGTGGGGATCGCAGGCGCACTGCCATGGGGCATTCTGCTGGCACTTGGGCGTCGCTCAAAAATGCCCGTTGTCCGCGTGCTTTCCGTTATTTTCATTGAGTTCTGGCGTGGTGTACCGCTTATCACCGTTCTGTTCATGTCTTCAGTCATGTTGCCACTATTTATGGCAGAAGGCACGACGATAGACAAACTGATCCGTGCCCTGGTGGGGGTCATTCTGTTCCAGTCCGCCTACGTTGCGGAAGTAGTACGTGGTGGTCTGCAGGCATTACCTAAAGGACAGTATGAAGCAGCGGAATCACTCGCACTCGGCTACTGGAAAACACAGGGGCTGGTCATCCTCCCGCAAGCGCTCAAGCTGGTTATCCCGGGGCTGGTGAACACCATCATCGCCCTCTTCAAAGATACCAGCCTGGTAATCATCATCGGATTGTTCGATCTCTTTAGCAGCGTGCAGCAGGCAACGGTTGACCCTGTCTGGCTTGGCATGTCCACCGAGGGTTATGTCTTTGCTGCTCTGATCTACTGGATCTTTTGTTTTAGCATGTCGCGCTATAGCCAGCATCTGGAAAAGCGCTTTAACACCGGGCGTACACCGCACTGAGGAAATTATGAGCCAAATTACAATGACACCCGCCGACGCGATGATTACGCTGGAAAACGTGAATAAATGGTACGGGCAGTTTCATGTCCTGAAAGATATCAACCTTAAGGTCAAGCAGGGCGAACGTATTGTACTTTGCGGCCCTTCCGGGTCAGGGAAATCGACAACCATTCGCTGCATCAATCACCTTGAGGAACATCAGCAGGGGCGTATTGTTGTGGATGGTATCGAGCTGAATGAAGATATTCGCAATATCGAACGCGTGCGTCAGGAAGTCGGGATGGTGTTTCAGCACTTTAATCTGTTCCCCCATCTGACGGTACTGCAGAACTGTACGCTTGCGCCGATTTGGGTACGCAAAATGCCGAAAAAGGAAGCTGAAGCGTTAGCGATGCACTATCTGGAACGTGTACGTATTGCTGAACACGCCAATAAATTTCCAGGACAGATATCGGGTGGCCAGCAGCAGCGTGTGGCAATCGCCCGTTCCCTGTGCATGAAGCCCAAAATTATGCTGTTTGATGAACCAACTTCAGCGCTGGATCCAGAGATGGTAAAAGAAGTTCTGGATACCATGATTGGGCTGGCGCAATCCGGAATGACTATGCTGTGTGTAACTCACGAAATGGGGTTCGCCAGAACCGTGGCTGACCGGGTGATCTTTATGGATCGAGGTGAAATTGTCGAGCAGGCGCCGCCGGATGAGTTCTTTGCCCATCCTAAATCAGAACGTACGCGCGCTTTCCTGTCGCAGGTGATTCATTAATCGTTTGTTATGCCGGGTGGTGGCTTCGCCTTACCCGGCCTACGCTGTGTGCAGTGTAGAAATGCAAAAAGGCCATCCTTTCGGATGGCCTTTTCACTTAATTGATGTCTGGCAGTTCCCTACTCTCACATGGGGAGACCCCACACTACCATCGGCGCTACGGCGTTTCACTTCTGAGTTCGGCATGGGGTCAGGTGGGACCACCGCGCTAAAGCCGCCAGACAAATTCTTTTACTTCTTGCCGAACTTTAACCTAAGTATAAAGTGGTGCTGATACCCAGAGTCGAACTGGGGACCTCACCCTTACCAAGGGTGCGCTCTACCAACTGAGCCATATCAGCACACTAAATTTGATGCCTGGCAGTTCCCTACTCTCACATGGGGAGACCCCACACTACCATCGGCGCTACGGCGTTTCACTTCTGAGTTCGGCATGGGGTCAGGTGGGACCACCGCGCTAAAGCCG
>NZ_JBQENX010000006.1:0-330408 GCF_052044775.1 Enterobacter sp. 22466
CACACAGATTGTCTGATAAATTGTTAAAGAGCAGTTGCGACGCGCTTCAGCGCTCTGTCGCGAGGTGGCGTATATTACGCTTTCCTCTTTCAGAGTCAACCCTGATTTTCAGGATTTTTTCTCTTCAACCGACCGGGTTGTTTGTGAAGTGATTCACATCCGCCGTGTCGATGGAGGCGCATTATAGGGAGTTCTCCGCAGGCCGCAACCGCTAAATGACAGAAAAATGACTGACTGCTGCATTCCCCAGCAAAACCCCGCTTTATACCCTTTTACGCACAGACTTATCCACAGCGATGCGAAAAAGTGAAAATTCGCGAGCGTTGCGCAAACGTTTTCGTTAAAATGCTCGCGCTTAACAAGGATGCCTCGTCAGGTGTGTTAGATGAGTTTTTCGCTGGAAAATTCATCTAACGCTCTCTGTAATCGTGAAATCCAGGGGATTTACCATGCAACAACGTCGTCCAGTCCGCCGCGCTCTGCTCAGTGTTTCTGATAAAGCCGGTATCGTCGAATTCGCTCAGGCACTTTCTGCACGTGGTGTAGAGCTGCTGTCCACAGGTGGTACCGCACGCCTGTTAGCAGATAAAGGTCTGCCGGTAACCGAAGTGTCCGATTACACCGGTTTCCCGGAAATGATGGATGGACGCGTCAAAACCCTGCACCCAAAAGTCCACGGCGGTATTCTGGGTCGTCGCGGTCAGGACGACGCGATTATGGAACAACATGAGATCGCGCCAATTGATATGGTTGTCGTTAACCTTTATCCGTTCGCTCAAACCGTAGCGCGCGAAGGCTGCTCTCTGGAAGACGCCGTAGAGAATATTGATATCGGCGGACCGACGATGGTGCGCTCCGCGGCCAAGAACCATAAAGATGTGGCCATTGTGGTGAAGAGCAGCGACTACTCCGCCATTATTAATGAGATGGATGCGAACGAAGGGTCACTGACTCTGGACACCCGTTTCGACCTCGCGATTAAAGCATTCGAACACACCGCCGCGTACGACAGCATGATCGCCAACTACTTCGGTAGCCTGGTGCCTGCTTACCACGGTGAAAGCAACGATCCTTCCGGCCGCTTCCCACGCACGCTGAACCTGAACTTCATCAAGAAGCAGGATATGCGTTATGGCGAGAACAGCCACCAGCAGGCTGCCTTCTATATAGAAGAAGAGGTAAAAGAAGCCTCTGTCGCTACCGCGCAGCAGGTTCAGGGCAAAGCGCTCTCTTATAACAACATTGCCGATACCGATGCTGCGCTGGAGTGTGTGAAAGAGTTCAGCGAGCCTGCCTGCGTTATCGTGAAGCATGCGAACCCATGCGGCGTAGCGGTGAGTACATCCATTCTGGATGCTTACGATCGCGCCTATAAAACCGACCCGACTTCTGCTTTCGGCGGCATTATCGCCTTTAACCGCGAACTGGATGCCGAAACCGCACAGGCCATTATCTCTCGTCAGTTTGTTGAAGTGATCATCGCGCCATCTGCGTCTGAAGAAGCCCTGAAAATCACCGCTGCGAAACAGAACGTGCGCGTGCTGGTTTGCGGCCAGTGGGCGGAGCGCGTGCCGGGTCTTGATTTCAAACGTGTAAATGGTGGGCTGCTGGTACAGGATCGCGATTTAGGCATGGTGACAGCCGCAGACCTGCGCGTCGTGACCAAACGTCAGCCAACAGAACAGGAGCTGCGCGACGCGCTGTTTTGCTGGAAAGTGGCGAAGTTCGTGAAATCCAACGCCATTGTCTACGCCAAAGAGAACATGACCATCGGGATAGGTGCAGGCCAGATGAGCCGCGTTTACTCCGCGAAAATTGCCGGGATTAAAGCCGGTGACGAAGGTCTGGAAGTGAAAGGCTCCGCCATGGCATCTGATGCCTTCTTCCCGTTCCGCGACGGTATTGATGCTGCCGCAGCAGTGGGCATCACCTGTGTGATCCAGCCTGGCGGTTCTATCCGTGATGACGAAGTCATTGCCGCAGCCGACGAACACGGTATTGCGATGATCTTCACCGATATGCGTCACTTCCGCCATTAATCCACGGAGCAGAAAATGAAAGTATTAGTGATTGGTAACGGCGGACGCGAGCACGCGCTGGCGTGGAAAGCAGCTCAGTCGCCGCGGGTGAAAACCGTCTTCGTCGCGCCGGGTAATGCGGGTACGGCACTGGAACCTGCTCTGCAGAACGTCGCCATCGGCGTGACGGATATTCCCGCGCTGCTGAGCTTTGCACAGAACGAGAAAATCGATCTCACCATCGTCGGCCCCGAAGCTCCACTGGTGATTGGCGTTGTTGACGCGTTCCGTGCCGCGGGTCTGAAAATCTTCGGCCCAACGGAAGGTGCCGCACAGCTGGAAGGATCTAAAGCCTTCACCAAAGATTTCCTCGCGCGCCATCACATCCCGACGGCGGAATACCAGAACTTCACCGAGATTGAGCCCGCCCTGGCTTACCTCCGTGAAAAAGGCGCGCCGATCGTTATTAAAGCCGACGGTCTGGCTGCCGGTAAAGGCGTTATCGTCGCGATGACGCTCGAAGAAGCCGAAGCCGCGGTTCACGATATGCTGGCCGGCAACGCCTTTGGCGACGCGGGCCACCGCATCGTGATTGAAGAGTTCCTCGACGGTGAAGAGGCGAGCTTTATCGTGATGGTCGATGGCGAACACGTTCTGCCAATGGCCACCAGCCAAGACCATAAGCGCGTAGGCAATGCGGATACCGGGCCGAATACCGGCGGTATGGGCGCTTACTCCCCTGCACCTGTGGTAACTGATGAAGTGCATCAGCGCACCATGGACCGTATCATCTGGCCAACCGTAAAAGGAATGGCTGCCGAGGGTAACACCTACACCGGTTTCCTCTATGCGGGCCTGATGATCGACAAGCAGGGCAATCCGAAGGTAATCGAATTTAACTGCCGCTTCGGCGATCCGGAAACACAGCCAATCATGCTGCGCATGAAATCCGATCTGGTGGATCTTTGCCTGGCCGCATGCGACGGCAAGCTGGATGAGAAAACCTCCGAGTGGGACGAACGCGCGTCTCTGGGCGTGGTGATTGCTGCGGGCGGTTATCCTGGCCACTACAACACCGGGGATGAGATCCACGGCCTGCCGCTGGAAGAAGTTGAAGGTGCGAAGGTGTTCCACGCCGGTACGAAACTGTCTGAGGACGATCGCGTACTGACTAATGGTGGCCGCGTGCTGTGCGCCACCGCGCTGGGCCATACTGTTGCCGATGCCCAGAAGCGTGCCTATGCGCTGATGGCGGATATTCACTGGAACGGTAGCTTTAGCCGTCAGGATATCGGCTATCGTGCGATTGCACGCGAGCAAGGGGAGTAACCCCCCCTCACCCTAACCCTCTCCCTCAAGGGAGAGGGGATTTACGTCAAAAACTCTTTTCTGTCGGCTGCCAGGTGCAGAAATCTTCGTTCGCGACCAGCAACAGCTGAGAGCCTTCCGGCGCTTCAAGCCATGCCACACTCACTTCCATTGATGAATGACGCTGACGGCGCTGAATATGTTCGGTTGCCCAGGATTCAAGCTCAGGTTTAACTGTCTGTCCTTCGCAGGTGGTGACCGTACCATCGGTATGCCAGCGCCCCTGGCGCAGCACCACGCGTCCCAGACGCAACGCGTCGCTGGTCTGGCGGATTTGTCCGGCACGATAACGATAGAGGGCAACCTGATCGCTGGAGAGTTGCTGTTTTTGACCGTTGACTTCACGCTGCATAAAGCTCAGCTCGCCGTGGTCATCAAACCGCACTTTTACATGTTCGGGGGTTTTGCCGTAGATATTGAGTTCGATGAATGACAGGTCGTCTCCCTGCCAGCGATACTCTGCGGTCGATGTATTGCCGTTATGCCACGGGCTAAAAGCGGAAAGCAGATGCACTTCACCGCCGGAATCTTTACGCCAGATCCTGACCGCCCCCTGGTTGTCAGCGTAGCCGCTGGCGGTAAACGGTGGCAGAGAGGTGTCGTGGCTACAGGCTGACAGCAGCAGCACGCCCGCCAGCGCAAACAGACCACGCCAGACAGACAAAAGGGGCGTTACCGCCCCTTCGCTAAAACTGTTCACTGCCACGCGTCTTACTTAACAGCGTCTTTCAGTGCTTTACCAGAAACAAATGCCGGCACGTTAGCTGCGGCGATTTTGATTTCTTTACCGGTCTGCGGGTTGCGGCCAGTACGCTCAGCGCGGTGGTTCACTTTGAAGGTACCGAAACCAACCAGTTGTACAGCATCGCCTTCTTTCAGAGACTCAGTAATAGCAGCCAGGGTAGATTCCAGAGCAGCTTTAGCCTGCACTTTAGACAGATCAGCCTTGTCCGCAATTACATCAATCAGTTGAGTCTTGTTCATAAGTTATCCTTTCAATGTGTTTATCGCTTGCTAAGCATCGAGTGCGACGAAAAGGCCAAAATAGCACTCTCCTGCATACACGCACCGATAGCCACTTTTTTTCGCCCCCCAAATGTAGACCAGACGGGGGGCAGAAGGGAAGAGTTGAGGTGTGACAAAACAGGCGTTAAATCACGTTTTGTTGTCTCATTGGTTAAAAATTATACCAATATTGCTCTCACCCGCCTCACGCAAGTCCGCACGCAGCCCTTTTATCAGCTCGATATCGCGTTCTTCACACTCTGCCAGCAGGCGGAAAATCTCCCACTGGATATCCCATTCTTGTTCGACCGCGGGGTTAGCGCGCAGCTCTTCGTCGGTCATTTCGCGGCCTGCCTGGGTCATTTCCAGCATCGCCACGGTCGTAATGGATGCCTTACTGACTTCGATGGCATGCTCCAGCGTTTCACCGCTCAGACGAGAGTGGATCAGTTCGCTTAACGCCACGCAGGCATCGATCGCCGGATAGACACCGTAGAGATCAAAATCATCCGCTACCGGAATAGCCTCTTCGAGCTTTTCCAGCTGAGAGTCGAAGTTCACCTTCGCGTCTTTGACCGTCAGCGTTTCCCAGATGAGGTCCAGGATCCGGCGATAAATATGACCATCACCAAACTCCGTCTGCTTGCAGAACGCGGCGTAGTTCGGATACATGCGCTCGCACAGGCAAGCCATAAAGGTGACGTGCTGCCAGCTTTCCAGCTTCTCAAGGCGCAGGTGAATCGGGTTTTGTAGCATGATGATGTCTCGAATCGAAAATTAGCCGCAGTTTACCTGAATCAGCGCTGAATTTCCTGCCAACGAACAAAAGCCGGACGGGCAGAGGCCACGGCGTCCGCCCAGCGGGTGGGCTCAGGTAAACGGTAACCCTTCGTACACCGTTGTACCCATGTCAGGGCGCTGTCCATACTCACGCGATGCCCGGTCGCGATAAACAACGGATTACAGCGCGCTTTACTGCGCCAGACCCACGCCAGCTGCTCACCCTTATCGATAAGCGGCGCCAGCGCGCCCGGCTCAGCGGAGAGCGGCTCAAACGCACCGCACAGGCGTTTCTTGGCGACGCCGATGGTGGGCACATCCACCAGCAGGCCAAAGTGGCTGGCAACGCCTAAGCGACGTGGATGAGAGATACCGTGTCCATCAACAAACAGCAGATCGGGTTTTTGCGAGAGTTGCTCCCACGCTGCCAGTAGCGCGGGATATTCACGAAAGGAGAGAAAACCCGGTATGTACGGCATGGTGGTGGCGATACGCGCCACTTTGTACTCCACCAGCTCAAGTGAGGGGTACTTCAGCAGCACCATTGCCGCTCGCGTCACTTCACCGCCCTGCTCAAATCCGACATCCGCACCGCCTATATACTGCGGGGGATCCTTATCCAGACGATCCTCGCGGATCACGGATGAAGCCAGTTCTATCTGTTGAGCGCGTAATGACGCGAGATCCATAACCACTCCTTATTTGTGATATTGCGCAGAAAGTCGATGCACCGCCTCCACAAACGCGCCAGCGTGCTCTGGCGGAACGTCCTGATGGATACCGTGCCCGAGGTTAAACACGTGCCCTTCCCCCTGGCCAAAGCCAGCCAGAATGGAAGCCACCTCTTCTTCAATACGGGCAGGTTGCGCGTAGAGCATGGATGGATCCATATTGCCCTGCAGCGCCACTTTGTCACCCACACGACGGCGCGCATCGGCGATATCGGTGGTCCAGTCGAGTCCCAGCGCATCGCAGCCGGTCGCCGCCATGGCTTCCAGCCACTGACCGCCGCCTTTGGTGAACAGCGTGACCGGCACACGGCGGCCTTCATGTTCACGCAGCAGGCCATCAACGATTTTGTGCATGTAGTAGAGCGAAAATTGCTGATAATCGCGCCCGGTCAGCACGCCGCCCCAGGTATCGAAAATCATCACCGACTGCGCACCCGCTTTGATCTGCGCGTTCAGATAGAGGGTGACGCTTTTCGCCAGCTTGTCGAGCAGCGCATGCAGGGCCAGCGGCTCGGCATACATCATCTTTTTAATGACGGTAAAGGCTTTACTGCTGCCGCCTTCAACCATATAGGTCGCCAGCGTCCATGGACTGCCGGAGAAGCCAATCAGTGGGACTTCGCCTTTCAGTTCGCGACGAATGGTGCGCACGGCGTTCATCACGTAGCCCAGTTCACCTTCCGGATCGGGGATCGGCAGCTTATCCACGTCGGCTTTGCTTTTGATTGGGGAGGTGAAGCGCGGGCCTTCGCCGGTTTCGAAATAGAGCCCAAGGCCCATCGCATCCGGAATGGTCAGAATGTCCGAAAAGAGAATGGCGGCATCCAGCGGGAAGCGGCGCAGCGGCTGGAGCGTGACTTCACACGCCAGCTCGGCATTTTTGCACAGCGACATAAAATCGCCCGCCTGCGCACGCGTGGCTTTGTACTCTGGCAGATAACGTCCCGCCTGGCGCATCATCCACACCGGGGTGACATCAACGGGCTGGCGCAGCAGCGCACGCAGATAACGATCGTTTTTCAGTTCGGTCATTTTTGCAGTTCCTTAAGCGTCATGGCCTCAGTGTAACATGTCACTCAGCATCAGCCCGACACATTGCTACGGTATCTTCTATCAGTCGACGAGCGACGGTGCCTGGTGGTGGCAGCAGCGGTAAATCGTCGTAGCGATACCAGTTCGCTTCCAGCAACTCTTTCTGGTCGATAACAATCTCCCCGCTGTCATAGTCGGCCATAAAGGCCGTCATCAGCGACTGCGGGAACGGCCACGGCTGCGAGGTGACATAGCGCAGGTTCTTAACCTTAATACCGCTCTCTTCCATCACTTCACGCGCCACCGCCTGTTCCAGCGTTTCGCCCACTTCGACGAAGCCGGCCAGCACGGTATGAATGCCGTTGCGATGGCGGGTATGCTGCGCCAGCAGGATGGAATCGTCACGACGGATAGCGACGATAATGCACGGCGCAATTTGCGGGTAGTAGCGCTCACGGCAGTGGCTGCAGAGCATTGCCCACTCGGTTTTACTGGGGTGCATGGTGTGACCACAGTAGCCGCAGTACTTATGCGAACGGTAAAACTCAGCCAGTTGAACGCCCCGGCCCGCCAGCTGGAACAAGCCCACATCCTGATCCAGCACCTGACGAACCGATCCCATGTCATTGCGGCGTAGCTGTTGGATCAACCACACGGGTTCTCCCTGCCATTCCCCGATCCTCAGCGCGGGCAGGCCTACAAGATCGAAACGATCTGCCGCACCATAGGGTATCTCCCCGGCAGGCAACCATAATTTTTGTTCGTGACTGACGATCCACCAACCGAGATCTGATTTTTCAATAATACGATCCATATCTATTGCACTACCTTCGCTTCACTGACATGTTGTTAGCATTGTGGTTACATTTTGGATAAGCAGATCCCATTCTAAACCTTGCGGAGTCGACCATGTTAAACCAGCTAGAAAGCCTGACTGAGCGCGTTAGAGGAAGTAACAAACTGGTGGATCGCTGGCTACATGTGCGCAAGCATCTACTCGTGGCTTATTACAATCTGGTCGGTATTAAGCCTGGCAAAGAATCGTTTATGCGGTTGAATGAAAAAGCGCTGGATGATTTTTGTCAGAGCCTGGTCGACTATCTGTCCGATGGCCATTTCAATATTTATGAACGTATTATCCGTGAAATGGAAGGGACGACGCCGTATTTAACCGCCAGCAAACTCTATCCGCTGCTGGAAGCCAACACCCAGCAGATCATGGATTACTACGATTCCACGCTTGAGAACGCTATCGATCACGATAACTATCTTGAGTTCCAGCAGGCGCTTTCCGACCTTGGCGAAGCGCTGGAAGAGCGATTCACGCTGGAAGATAAGCTGATCGCTCTCGCCCTGGATAACAACCTGAACATCAGCAGCGAAGATAACATTGCGCGCCCTGCTTGAGTTCTCAATCGTTAACGAGTAATTTACAACCATTCGCCCCTCTCTGGAGGGGGATTTTTCTTGTCGGAGTGCCCAGTGTGCAAGCACGGGCTGAGACCGTTAATTCGGGATCCGCGGAACCTGATCAGGCTAATACCTGCGAAGGGAACAAGAGTCACACTGCTGTTGTATCGCCCCCAGGGCGATCCTCTCTTGCTTCATCCGTCGTCTGACAAGCCATGTCCTTCACTTTTGGAATGAGCTATGTCTACAACAAAACTGACCCGCCGCGAACAGCGCGCACAAGCCCAACACTTCATCGACACCCTGGAAGGTACCGCTTTCCCGAACTCAAAACGCATTTACATCACCGGCTCACAGGCGGATATCCGTGTGCCAATGCGTGAAATCCAGCTTAGCCCGACGCTCATCGGTGGCAGCAAAGCGCACCCGCAGTATGAAGATAACGAAGCCGTGCCGGTGTATGACACCTCTGGTCCGTACGGCGATCCTGCGGTTGCCATTAACGTTCAGCAGGGTCTGGCGAAATTACGCCAGCCGTGGATTGACGCGCGTAACGACTGCGAAGAGCTGTCTGACCGCAGCTCGGCTTACACCAAAGCGCGTCTGGCGGACGACGGTCTGGATGAACTGCGCTTCACCGGGTTGCTGACGCCGAAACGGGCGAAAGCGGGCAAATGCGTCACCCAGCTGCACTACGCACGCCAGGGTATCGTCACGCCGGAGATGGAATTTATCGCCATTCGCGAAAATATGGGCCGTGAGCGCATCCGCAGCGAAGTGTTGCGCCACCAGCACCCGGGGGAAGGCTTCGGGGCACGTCTGCCAGAAAACATTACGCCGGAGTTCGTGCGTGATGAAGTGGCCGCTGGCCGTGCGATTATTCCCGCCAACATCAATCACCCGGAATCTGAACCGATGATCATCGGCCGCAACTTCCTGGTGAAGGTCAACGCCAACATCGGCAACTCAGCCGTGACCTCCTCCATCGAAGAAGAGGTCGAAAAGCTGGTCTGGTCGACGCGCTGGGGCGCGGACACGGTGATGGATCTCTCCACCGGGCGTTACATCCACGAAACCCGTGAGTGGATCCTGCGCAATAGCCCGGTGCCTATCGGAACGGTGCCCGTTTATCAGGCACTGGAGAAAGTGAACGGTATTGCCGAAGACCTCACCTGGGAAGCCTTCCGCGACACGCTGCTGGAGCAGGCTGAACAGGGCGTAGACTACTTCACCATCCACGCGGGCGTACTGCTGCGCTACGTGCCGATGACGGCGAAGCGTCTGACCGGTATTGTCTCGCGCGGCGGCTCTATCATGGCCAAATGGTGCCTGTCGCACCATAAGGAAAACTTCCTCTACGAACACTTCCGCGAGATCTGTGAAATCTGTGCCGCGTACGATGTCTCCCTGTCGCTGGGCGACGGCCTGCGTCCGGGCTCCATTCGTGATGCCAACGACGAAGCGCAGTTTGCCGAGCTGCATACTCTGGGCGAGCTGACCAAAATCGCCTGGGAGTATGACGTACAGGTGATGATTGAAGGCCCGGGACATGTCCCGATGCAGATGATCCGCCGCAACATGACCGAAGAGCTGGAGCACTGCCATGAGGCGCCGTTCTATACCCTGGGGCCATTGACCACGGATATCGCACCAGGCTATGACCACTTCACCTCCGGGATTGGTGCGGCGATGATCGGCTGGTTCGGCTGCGCCATGCTCTGCTATGTGACGCCGAAAGAGCACCTCGGTCTGCCTAACAAAGAGGATGTGAAGCAGGGGCTGATTACCTACAAAATCGCCGCCCACGCCGCGGACCTGGCCAAAGGCCACCCCGGCGCGCAAATTCGCGACAACGCCATGTCGAAGGCGCGCTTTGAATTCCGCTGGGAAGACCAGTTCAACCTGGCGCTCGATCCTTTCACCGCCCGTGAGTATCACGATGAAACCCTGCCGCAGGAGTCGGGCAAAGTGGCTCACTTCTGCTCCATGTGTGGGCCAAAATTCTGTTCGATGAAAATCAGCCAGGAAGTCCGTGACTACGCCGCCGCGCAAACCATCGAAGTGGGTATGGCGGACATGTCAGAAACCTTCCGCGCGAAGGGCGGCGAAATCTACCTCAAACAAGAGGAGGCGTAATGTATCAGCCTGATTTCCCCTCCGTTCCCTTTCGTTTAGGACTCTATCCGGTGGTAGACAGCGTGGCGTGGATCGAGCGCCTGCTGGCGTGCGGCGTTCGCACAATCCAGCTGCGCATCAAGGATAAACGTGATGACGAGGTGGAGGCCGATGTGGTCGCCGCCATCGCGCTGGGACGTCGTTACGACGCGCGCCTGTTTATCAACGACTACTGGCGACTGGCCGTTAAGCACCAGGCTTACGGCGTGCATCTGGGTCAGGAGGACCTGGAAACAACGGACCTGAGCGCAATCCGGGACGCTGGATTAAGACTGGGGGTATCAACACACGACGACATGGAGATCGACGTGGCGCTGGCGGCTCGCCCTTCGTACATCGCACTTGGCCATGTTTTTCCGACGCAGACTAAACAGATGCCCTCTACCCCACAGGGGCTGACGCAACTGGCGGCGCACGTTAAACGCCTTGCCGATTACCCTACCGTCGCGATCGGTGGGATCAGTCTGGAACGCGCTCCTGCCGTGCTGGATACCGGTGTCGGCAGTATCGCTGTCGTCAGCGCCATTACCCAGGCGGCAGACTGGCAGGCCGCCACCGCACAGCTCTTACAGCTGGCAGGAGCAGGCGATGAATGATCGTGATTTTATGCGCTATAGCCGCCAGATCCTGCTGGAGGATATCGCCATTGACGGGCAGCAAAAGCTGCTCGCCAGCCGGGTTCTGATTATTGGCCTGGGCGGATTGGGTGCACCTGCCGCGCTCTATCTGGCGGGTGCGGGCGTGGGCACGCTGGTGCTGGCCGACGACGACGAGGTACATCTCAGCAACCTGCAGCGACAGATCCTTTTCACCACTGAGGACGTCAACCAGCCCAAAGCACACATTACCCGTAAACGCCTGAATGCGTTGAATCCGGATATTACGCTTATTGCACTCCAGGAGCGGCTCAGCGGCGAAAGCCTGCAGCGCGAAGTTGCCCTTGCGGATGTGGTGCTGGACTGCACCGATAATATGGCGACCCGTCAGGCCATTAACGCCGCCTGCGTGGCACAGAATACGCCGCTTATCACCGCCAGCGCGGTAGGATTCGGCGGCCAGATGATGGTATTGACCCCGCCCTGGGCGCAGGGCTGTTATCGCTGCCTGTGGCCGGATGATGCCGAGCCGGAGCGCAACTGCCGCACCGCAGGCATTCTTGGTCCGGTGGTGGGCGTGATGGGCACTCTGCAGGCGCTGGAGGCCATCAAATTGCTCAGCGGTATGGAAACAGAGCGTAATACACTGCGGCTGTTTGATGCCCGCTCCAGCGGCTGGCGTCATCTGGCGCTGCATCGCGCCAGCCACTGCCCGGTGTGCGGAGGTCAGAATGCGCATTCTGTTTAACGATGAGCCGATGAAATGCGATGACGGCCTCACCGTTGCCGCGCTGCTCAGGAAGCTGCGCCAGCTCAGGCCGGGAACGGCGCTGGCGCTTAATCAACAGATCCTGCCGCGTGAGCAGTGGGAACATCAGCAGGTGAGTGAAGGCGACCAGATCCTGCTGTTTCAGGTAATCGCAGGGGGCTGAGATGTTACGTATTGCTGATAAAATCTTTGATTCACATCTGTTTACCGGAACCGGAAAATTCGCCTCGCCGCAGCTGATGGTGGATGCCATCCGTGAAAGCGGCAGCCAGCTGGTAACGCTGGCGCTCAAGCGCGTCGATTTGCGCCATCACAGCGACGCCATTCTGGCACCGTTGCTGGATGCTGGCGTTACCCTGCTGCCCAATACTTCGGGTGCGAAAACGGCTGAAGAGGCGATTTTTGCGGCTCAGCTGGCCCGTGAAGCGTTGGGTACCCACTGGCTGAAACTGGAAATTCACCCGGATGCGCGCTGGCTGTTACCCGACCCCATCGAAACGCTGAAAGCGGCGGAAAAACTGGTGCAGCAAGGCTTTACCGTTCTGCCCTACTGCGGAGCCGATCCCGTGCTGTGTAAACGGCTGGAAGAGGTCGGCTGCGCTGCCGTCATGCCACTGGGCGCCCCAATTGGTTCTAATCAGGGCCTGGAGACCCGCGCCATGCTGGAGATCATCATTGAACAGGCCACCGTGCCGGTGGTGGTGGATGCAGGTATTGGCGTGCCAAGCCATGCCGCACAGGCGCTGGAGATGGGAGCCGATGCGGTGCTGGTGAATACGGCCATTGCGGTAGCCGACGACCCGATCATGATGGCGCGCGCGTTCCGCATGGCGGTGGAGGCCGGCTTGCTGGCACGAGAGTCCGGCCCGGGAACGCGCAGTTTTCAGGCACAGGCCACCAGCCCGCTGACCGGTTTTCTGGAGGCGCTCTCATGATCACCTTTACCGATCGCTGGCGGCAACTTGACTGGGACGATATTGCCCTGCGCATCAACAGTAAAACGCAGGCTGATGTGGAGCGCGCCTTACAAGCCCGTCATCTGTCCCGCGACGATATGATGGCCCTGCTCTCTCCGGCGGCGAGCACCTTTCTTGAGCCGATGGCCCAGCGCGCTCAGAGGCTCACCCGCCAGCGTTTTGGCAACACGGTGAGCTTTTACGTCCCGCTCTATCTCTCCAACCTGTGCGCCAATGACTGCACCTACTGCGGCTTCTCCATGAGCAACCGCATCAAGCGGAAAACACTCGATGAGGGCGAAATCGCCCGTGAGTGTGCCGCCATCCGTGAGATGGGCTTTGAGCATCTCCTGCTGGTCACGGGTGAACACCAGGGCAAAGTCGGGATGGACTATTTTCGACAGCACCTTCCGGCTATTCATCGGCAGTTCGCGTCGCTACAGCTGGAGGTTCAGCCCCTGTCGCAGGACGAATACGCGGAGCTTAAAGCCCTCGGGCTGGACGGAGTGATGGTGTATCAGGAAACCTACCACGAGGCGACGTATGCCCGGCATCACCTGAAGGGAAAGAAACAGGATTTCTTCTTCCGGCTGGAGACCCCGGACAGGCTGGGCCGTGCGGGGATCGACAAAATCGGTCTGGGGGCGCTGATTGGGCTATCCGATAGCTGGCGAGTGGATTGCTATATGGTGGCGGAACACCTGCTATGGCTGCAGCAGCACTACTGGCAGAGCCGTTACTCCATCTCCTTCCCCCGATTACGCCCGTGTACTGGGGGTGTTGAACCCGCTTCGGTGATGGACGAACGTCAGCTGGTCCAGGCCATCTGCGCGTTTCGCCTGCTCGCCCCGGAGGTTGAATTATCCCTCTCGACGCGTGAATCTCCTGCGTTTCGCGATCGCGTGATCCCGCTTGCGATTAACAACGTCAGTGCGTTCTCAAAAACGCAGCCAGGCGGCTATGCCGATGACCATCCGGAGCTGGAACAATTCGCGCCACATGATGGACGACGTCCGGACGCGGTCGCTGCAGCCCTGACCGCTCAGGGATTACAACCGGTCTGGAAAGACTGGGACAGCTGGCTGGGAAGAGCCTCGCAAATACGTTGAAACGAACTGCAAGCCGGTAAAAAATTGTCGAGGCGCTCTGGAGAGTCACAACCGGATGATTGTCAGCTGTCGTCCGGTTTTTTTATTGTCATACCGTCAGCAACGGAAGCTGTCCAGGGCGAAAAGCTTCTTCCTCGTTTCGCCCTGCCTCTGATTCTTTGCACATACGCCCCCGGCCAGTTTAATGAGTATTTTCTTAGTGATTCTTAAGATAAATCATCTCGCCTGAAATCGTGTTCCGTATAATTCACAACTAACCGCAGGGCAGCGACTATGCTGAGAGGATGTCGGCAAACGAAAAAACTCACCATCAGGATTGATGTACAACTCATGGCACTTCACAGCAGAAAACTCTCTTTTACCCGACCCATTATGGTTAGCTTTGCAGGGATCCTGTGCAGTTTTGCGCTGATCGCGGTCGTGGTTACCCTTTCACAACAAAAGGATTTTCTTGAGGATTATCATAAAATTAATGGTAACTTTACCCACAACCTTGCAGTGAACTACACCGAATCTATCCTGCGTGAAAACGACTATATCCTTGGGCGTTCGGCAATATACTTTTCGCGTAACGACACGCTGAACGAGACCCTGATCGTCAATCCGACGCAGGGACTACAGATGTTGATGCATTTGCAGAACCTGATGCCGACCGTTTCTTCCATCTCTCTGACAGACACCGAGGGGCGTTATCTGCGCGCGCCGGAGGTGCTCCCCACGGAAAAGAGCAAAACGTTCGATCCCCGGACGCGTCCGTGGTTTATCGCCCAGGCGGAAGCCAGCATCTTCAGTCACTATACCCGTCCCTACATGGACTATTTCACCGGTCACCCGACTGTGACGCTGTACAAGCCCTTGATTTCGCCAGAAGGCAGGCTGAAGGGCACAATCGCTTTTCATCTTGATCTGACCTCCATGGGGTTTACCCTTCGTCAAATGGTGGCGCCTGTGCAGGGGGAGTTTTTTGTCGTCGAACGCGACGGTGCTGTGGTGCTTCACCCTGACACGGGTGCGCTCTTCAAACACTATGTGAGCGAAGCGCTGATGGACAAAATGACCAGCGGCGAAGGCCATCTGTATGATAAGAAAACCAAAGCCTGGTATTACTACTACTCCTTCACTAACCCGGACTGGTTTGTCATCTACCGGGTATCGGGCGCGACCCTCACCGATATCACCCGCCATGAAACGACCATCGTCGGCTGGGGCTTTGCGCTGGCGGCCATCATTATCATCCTCTTCGGTCTGTACCTGCGTCATGCGTCACGTACCGTGCTGATGACGATTATCAACGCCATCAAAACCGGCGACGTCAGCCAGGCACCGCGTCTGGAAGCGATGCTTAGCCATACCATCCAGTCCAATAAAGAACGTGAGATGGCCTATGTGCGCCAGGCAACTCACGATGCACTCACCGGCTGCAAAAACCGCCGGGCGTTTGATAGCGATGTGAATGAGTTACTGAGTGCCCACCAGCCTTTCGCCCTGGCGCTGATTGATATCGACAACTTCAAATCGATTAACGACACCTGGGGTCACCTGAGCGGTGATATCGTCCTGCGTAACGTGGCGCGTGAAGGGATCCAGATAATGCAGCCGCATAACGTCTCGGTTTACCGCTACGGTGGAGAAGAGTTCGCGGTGATTTTCCAGGCCGAGCAGATCGCTGCCGCATTCTCGTTACTGGACGCGTGGCGTACCGCCGTTGAAAGACGCGTCTGGCGGGAAGAAAACCTGCGGGTTACGTTCAGCGCCGGTCTGGGAGAATGGCATTTCGAACCGCTGGAGCAGCTTGTAGGGAGTGTAGATAACGCACTCTACAGCGCGAAACAGCAGGGAAAAAACCGCATTATTCGAACGTCCGTCGGCTGATTTTCTCTGCTCGACGCAAAATTGTAACCGGTTTCAGAAAAATGCCGATTTCTTTGTGATGCCAGACACACAATCGCGGTAAAGCGGTTGTTGAAGCGGTCTGCACGGGATAATTATCAATAAACACATGTAGATCGAGGCTGACTATGAAGAACATCGTTTTATGCTGTGCAGCGGGAATGTCAACCAGCATGCTGGTTCAACGTATGAAAGACGCCGCGCAGAAAAAAGGGGTTGAAGTAACCATTAAAGCCGTTCCGGTCGCGGAGTTTAAAGATAACATCGCGACGGCCGACATCGTATTACTGGGGCCACAGGTTAAATACGAGCAGGCGAAACTTCAGGCCCAGGCCGACCCGCTGGGAAAAAAGGTCGCGGTGATCGACATGATGGATTACGGCATGATGAAAGGTGATGCCGTACTGGAAAAAGCGCTCAAACTGCTGGAATGACCCGTGGAAGATTTAGAAACAACGATCATGGAACTGCTGGTCAACGCGGGTGCGGCGCGCAGTGCTGCCCTGACGGCGTTGCAGATGGCTCGCAAGGGTGATTTTGACGAAGCCGAAAAAGCGATGGAAGAATCGCGCGAATATGTGAAACATGCGCACACGATCCAGACACAGCTTATTGGTCTTGATGAAGGTTCCGGGAAGCTTCCGGTTAACCTGATTACCGTCCACTCTCAGGATCACCTGATGAACGCGATGGTCATCCAGGATCTGGCGGGCGATATGATTGAGCTTTATCGACGCATCCCGTTGCTAAATTAAAAGCTACAGCTGTAAAAAAACCCGCCGAGGCGGGTTTTTTATTTACTGCATCAACGATTACTCGTTCTCGGAACCGCCCAGACCTGCGTTCAGCAGCTCTGCCAGGCTCGCGGATGCATCTTCAGCAGTCACCTGCGGTGCAGCTGGCAGTTCGCCTGCAGCACGACGACGCATACGATCCTGATGGTACGCATAACCGGTACCCGCCGGGATCAGACGACCCACGATAACGTTCTCTTTCAGACCGCGCAGTTCATCACGTTTACCTGCAACAGCGGCTTCGGTCAGGACACGAGTGGTTTCCTGGAACGATGCTGCAGAGATGAAGGACTCGGTTGCCAGAGACGCTTTGGTGATACCCAGCAGATCGCGCGAGAAGGTCGCACCGATTTTGCCGTTCGCTTCCAGTTCGCGGTTAGCGATCTTGACGCGTGAGTACTCAACCTGCTCGCCTTCCAGGAACTCGGAGCTGCCCGCGTTCTCGATGGTCGCTTTACGCAGCATCTGACGAACGATAACTTCGATGTGTTTATCGTTAATCTTAACGCCCTGCAGACGGTATACGTCCTGTACTTCGTTAACAATGTAACGCGTAACAGCATGCACACCACGCAGACGCAGGATGTCGTGCGGCGCTTCTGGACCGTCGGAAACCACGTCACCACGTTCTACACGTTCACCTTCGAACACGTTGAGCTGACGCCACTTAGGAATCATCTCTTCGTACGGCTCGCTGCCATCTACCGGGGTGATAACCAGACGGCGTTTACCTTTGGTCTCTTTACCGAAGGAGATGATACCGCTGATTTCAGCCAGGATTGCCGGCTCTTTCGGACGACGAGCTTCGAACAGGTCCGCAACGCGTGGCAGACCACCGGTGATGTCCTTGGTACCGCCGGATTCCTGAGGAATACGCGCCAGGGTGTCACCAGAGCTGATCTGTACGCCATCTTCCAGCTGGACAATCGCTTTACCTGGCAGGAAGTACTGCGCAGGCATATCGGTACCTGGGATCAGAACGTCGTTACCCTGAGCATCAACGATTTTCAGTGCAGGACGCAGATCTTTACCGCCAGTAGTACGTTCAGCAGAATCCAGAACCACCAGAGAAGACAGACCGGTCAGCTCGTCAGTCTGACGAGTAATGGTCTGGCCGTCGATCATGTCAGTGAAGCGGATGAAACCACTTACTTCGGTGATAACTGGCATGGTGTGTGGATCCCAGTTTGCAACGGTTTCCCCGCCGGCAACCTGCTCGCCATCACCTTTCGCCATAACAGCACCGTAAGGCACTTTATAGCTCTCTTTGGTACGACCGAATTCGTCGATCAGCTTCAGCTCGGTGTTACGAGAAGTGATAACCAGTTTACCGCTGGAGTTCACAACCGATTTCGCGTTGCTAAGCTTGATGCTACCTTTGTTTTTCACCTGGATGCTGGATTCAGCAGCCGCACGAGATGCCGCACCACCGATGTGGAACGTACGCATCGTCAGCTGTGTACCCGGCTCACCGATGGACTGTGCCGCGATAACGCCGATGGCTTCACCTTTGTTGATGATGTGGCCACGCGCCAGGTCACGACCGTAGCAGTGCGCACATACACCAAAGTCGGTGTCACAGGATACAACGGAACGCACTTTCACGGAGTCAACAGAGTTCGCTTCCAGCAGGTCACACCACTGTTCGTGCAGCAGCGTGTTGCGTGGAACCAGAATGTCTGCGGTACCCGGCTTCAGAATGTCTTCCGCGGTTACACGACCCAGTACGCGATCGCGCAGTGGCTCTTTAACATCACCCCCCTCGATAACCGGGGTCATGGTGATACCTTCAAGGGTTCCACAATCGTCTTCGGTCACCACCAGATCCTGCGCAACGTCAACCAGACGACGCGTCAGATAACCGGAGTTCGCTGTTTTCAGTGCGGTATCCGCCAGACCTTTACGCGCACCGTGCGTGGAGATGAAGTACTGGAGTACGTTCAGACCTTCACGGAAGTTCGCGGTGATTGGCGTTTCGATGATGGAGCCATCTGGCTTCGCCATCAGACCACGCATACCTGCCAGCTGACGAATCTGTGCTGCAGAACCACGCGCACCGGAGTCGGCCATCATGTAGATGCTGTTGAAGGAAACCTGCTGCTCTTCCACGCCGTCACGGTTAATCACGGTTTCAGTTTGCAGGTTATCCATCATCGCTTTGGATACACGATCGTTCGCCGCAGCCCAGATATCGATAACTTTGTTGTAGCGTTCGCCCGCGGTGACCAGACCAGACTGGAACTGCTCCTGGATTTCCGCAACTTCCGCTTCCGCTTCAGAGATGATCTCGTGTTTCTTCTCTGGGATGACCATGTCATCGATACCAACAGATGCACCTGAACGCGCTGCATAAGCAAAGCCGGTATACATTGTCTGGTCAGCGAAGATAACCGTCGGCTTCAGACCCAGAATGCGGTAACAAGTGTTCAGCATTTTGGAGATCGCTTTCTTACCCAGCGCCTGGTTGACGATGGAGAAAGGCAGACCTTTCGGTACGATCATCCACAGAATAGCACGGCCGATAGTCGTGTCTTTCAGGCTGGTTTTCGCAACGAATTCGCCGTTAGCATCTTTTTCATATTCAGTGATACGCACTTTAACGCGCGCATGCAGAGAGGCCAGGCCAGCGCGATAAATACGCTCAGCTTCTTTCGGGCCAGTCAGCACCATGCCTTCGCCTTTAGCGTTAACACAGTCACGGGTCATGTAGTACAGACCCAATACAACGTCCTGAGAAGGAACGATGATTGGTTCACCGTTCGCTGGAGACAGGATGTTGTTGGTAGACATCATCAGCGCACGCGCTTCCAGCTGGGCTTCCAGCGTCAGCGGTACGTGAACAGCCATCTGGTCACCATCGAAGTCGGCGTTATACGCCGCACAGACCAGCGGGTGCAGCTGGATAGCTTTACCTTCGATCAGGACTGGCTCAAATGCCTGGATACCCAGACGGTGCAGGGTTGGTGCACGGTTCAGCAGTACCGGGTGTTCGCGGATCACTTCGTCCAGGATATCCCAAACGACAGCTTCTTCACGCTCAACCATTTTCTTAGCGGCTTTGATGGTGGTGGCGAGTCCTCGCAACTCCAGTTTGCCGTAGATGAATGGTTTGAACAGCTCCAGTGCCATTTTCTTCGGCAGACCGCACTGATGCAGACGCAGGTATGGACCTACGGTGATTACAGAACGACCGGAGTAGTCAACACGCTTACCGAGCAGGTTCTGACGGAAACGACCCTGTTTACCTTTGATCATGTCGGCCAAAGATTTCAGAGGACGTTTGTTAGAACCGGTGATCGCACGACCGCGACGACCGTTATCCAGCAGGGCATCTACCGCTTCCTGCAGCATACGTTTTTCGTTGCGTACGATGATATCCGGCGCAGCCAGATCCAGCAGACGTTTCAGACGGTTGTTACGGTTGATCACGCGACGATACAGATCGTTCAGATCGGACGTTGCGAAACGACCACCATCCAGCGGAACCAGCGGACGCAGATCTGGCGGCAGAACCGGCAGAACGGTCAGGATCATCCACTCTGGCTTGTTACCAGACTGAACGAACGCTTCCAGCAGTTTGATACGCTTGGTCAGCTTTTTACGCTTGGTTTCGGAGTTGGTTTCGTTCAGCTCTTCACGCAGCTGCTCGCACTCTTGCTCCAGATCCATGCTCTTCAGCAGGGCCTGAATAGCTTCCGCACCCATCTTCGCGTCGAATTCGTCACCGAACTCTTCCAGCGCGTCCAGATACTGCTCTTCAGTCAGGATCTGGTGACGTTCCAGGTTCGTCATCCCGCCTTCGATAACCACATAAGATTCGAAGTACAGAACACGTTCGATATCGCGCAGCGGCATATCCAGCAGCAGGCCGATACGGGACGGCAGAGATTTCAGGAACCAGATGTGAGCAGTTGGAGACGCCAGCTCGATGTGGCCCATGCGCTCACGGCGCACTTTGGTCTGGGTCACTTCAACGCCGCACTTCTCACAGATCACACCACGGTGTTTCAGGCGCTTGTACTTACCGCACAGGCACTCGTAATCTTTTACTGGCCCGAAAATACGTGCACAGAAAAGGCCGTCACGCTCAGGTTTGAACGTACGGTAGTTGATGGTTTCCGGCTTTTTAACTTCACCGAAAGACCATGAACGGATCATGTCTGGCGAAGCCAGAGCAATTTTGATCGCATCAAACTCTTCGGTTTTAGTTTGCGCTTTCAGAAACTTTAATAAGTCTTTCACGGATTTGCTCCCGTCGGAGTTAGCACACTCTGCTGTCGGGCGTTAACCCGACAGCAGTGACCTGTTTGAGCGAGAATTACTCGTCTTCCAGTTCGATGTTGATACCCAGCGAACGAATCTCTTTCAACAGTACGTTGAAGGACTCTGGCATGCCCGGTTCCATCTGATGGTTGCCGTCCACGATGTTCTTATACATCTTGGTACGACCGTTCACGTCATCAGACTTAACGGTGAGCATTTCCTGCAGGGTGTATGCTGCGCCGTATGCTTCCAGCGCCCACACTTCCATCTCCCCGAAGCGCTGACCACCGAACTGTGCCTTACCACCCAGCGGCTGCTGAGTAACCAGGCTGTAAGAACCGGTAGAACGAGCGTGCATTTTGTCGTCGACCAGGTGGTTCAGTTTCAGCATGTACATGTAACCTACGGTTACCGGACGCTCGAACTGTTCACCGGTACGGCCGTCAAACAGCGTAATCTGACCAGACGTTGGCAGACCACCCAGTTGCAGCAGCTCTTTAATTTCAGCTTCTTTTGCACCGTCGAATACCGGCGTTGCAATTGGCATACCTTTGCGCAGGTTCTCTGCCAGACGCAGCACTTCTTCATCGCTGAAGGTGTTCAGGTCGACTTTCTGACGTACATCGGTACCCAGATCGTAGGCACGCTGGATGAATTCGCGCAGTTTCGCGACTTCTTCCTGCTGTTTCAGCATGGCGTTAATCTTGTCGCCGATACCTTTCGCAGCCATACCCAGGTGGGTTTCCAGAATCTGACCGATGTTCATACGAGACGGTACGCCCAGCGGGTTCAGTACGATATCTACCGGCGTACCGTTAGCATCGTGCGGCATATCTTCGATCGGGTTGATCTTAGAGATAACACCCTTGTTACCGTGACGACCTGCCATCTTATCACCAGGCTGGATCTGACGTTTAACAGCCAGATACACCTTAACAATCTTCAGCACGCCTGGTGCCAGATCGTCGCCCTGAGTGATTTTGCGGCGTTTCGCTTCGAGTTTTTTCTCGAACTCGTGTTTCAGTTCGTCATACTGCTCAGCCAGCTGTTCCAGCTGATTTTGTTTCTCTTCGTCGGTCAGGCCCAGTTCCAGCCAGCGATCGCGTGGCAGTTTGTCGAGCTTCTCAGCTTCAACGCCACCGGCAACCAGTACCGCATAGATACGGCTGAACAGACCCGCTTCGAGGATCTGCAGTTCTTCAGACAGGTCTTTCTTAGCCTGTTTGAGCTGCATCTCTTCGATTTCCAGCGCACGTTTGTCTTTCTCAACGCCGTCACGGGTGAAGACCTGAACGTCAATAACCGTACCGGAAACACCGTTTGGTACGCGCAGAGAAGAGTCTTTAACGTCAGACGCTTTCTCACCGAAGATTGCACGCAGCAGTTTCTCTTCTGGCGTCAGCTGGGTTTCACCTTTCGGCGTTACCTTACCAACCAGAATGTCGCCGCCGGTCACTTCCGCACCGATGTAAACGATACCGGATTCATCCAGTTTGGAGAGCGCAGCTTCACCCACGTTAGGGATGTCAGCGGTGATCTCTTCTGGCCCCAGCTTGGTGTCACGGGACACACAGGCCAGTTCCTGAATGTGGATGGTGGTGAAACGATCTTCCTGTACCACACGCTCGGAGACGAGGATGGAGTCTTCGAAGTTGTAACCGTTCCACGGCATGAACGCTACGCGCATGTTCTGACCGAGCGCCAGTTCACCGAGGTCGGTGGACGGACCGTCTGCCAGCACGTCGCCGCGCTCTACTGGCTCACCCAGAGATACGCAAGGCATCTGGTTGATACAGGTGTTCTGGTTAGAACGGGTGTATTTGGTCAGGTTGTAGATGTCGATACCCGCTTCGCCCGGATACATCTCGTCTTCGTTAACTTTGATAACGATACGGGATGCGTCAACGTACTGAACGGTACCGCCACGCTTAGCCACTGCAGTAACACCGGAGTCAACGGCAACAGCACGTTCCATACCGGTACCAACCAGCGGCTTATCAGCACGCAGAGTTGGAACGGCCTGACGTTGCATGTTCGCACCCATCAATGCACGGTTGGCGTCATCGTGTTCCAGGAATGGGATCAGGGACGCACCGACGGATACCACCTGCTGGGTGGATACGTCCATGTAGTCAACCTGGTCGCGGCTGAACAAGCTGGATTCGCCTTTGCTACGGCAGGTAACCAGATCTTCTACAAAGTGGCCTTCGTCATCCAGGTTGGAGTTCGCCTGAGCGATAACGTAGTTGCCTTCTTCAATAGCAGACAGGTAATGAATTTCGTCGGTAACAACACCATCAGTCACTTTACGGTACGGGGTCTCAAGGAAACCGTATTCGTTTGTCTGTGCATACACGGACAGGGAGTTGATCAGACCGATGTTTGGACCTTCAGGGGTTTCGATTGGACATACGCGACCGTAGTGCGTCGGGTGTACGTCTCGAACTTCGAAGCCTGCGCGTTCACGAGTCAGACCGCCTGGGCCGAGTGCAGAGATACGACGTTTGTGCGTAATCTCAGACAGCGGGTTGTTCTGGTCCATGAACTGAGACAGCTGGCTGGAACCGAAGAACTCTTTCACGGCGGCAGAAATCGGCTTGGCGTTGATCATATCCTGAGGCATCAGGGTATCCAGATCGCCCAGAGACAGACGCTCTTTCACCGCACGCTCTACACGTACCAGGCCAACGCGGAACTGGTTTTCCGCCATTTCACCTACAGAACGGATACGACGGTTGCCGAGGTGGTCGATATCGTCCACTTCGCCTTTACCGTTACGGATATCGATGAGCTTCTTCATCACTTCGATGATGTCGTCTTTGCTCAGGATACCGGAACCTTCGATCTCATCGCGCAGCAGAGAACGGTTGAACTTCATACGACCAACCGCAGACAGATCGTAGCGGTCTTCAGAGAAGAACAGGTTCTCGAACAGGCTTTCAGCCGCTTCGCGAGTTGGTGGCTCACCAGGACGCATCATGCGGTAGATTTCTACCAGCGCGCTCAGACGATCGTTGGTTGGGTCGACGCGTACAGTCTCAGAGATGTACGGACCGTGGTCCAGATCGTTGGTGAACAGCGTTTCGATACGTTTGTGACCAGCCTGACTCAGCTTAGCCAGCAGATCCAGGCTCAGCTCCATGTTCGCCGGGCAGATCAGCTCGCCAGTTGATTCATCAACGTAATCTTTCGCGGCTACTTTTCCTGCAATGTATTCAACCGGAACTTCGATGTGTTTGATATCATCTTTTTCCAGCTGACGGATGTGGCGCGCGGTAATACGGCGACCTTTTTCCACATACACTTTGCCGTCGGCTTCGATGTCGAACGACGCGGTCTCACCACGCAGACGTTCCGGCACCAGCTCCATCTGCAGCTTGTTGTCGCGGATTTCAAAGATCACTTTCTCAAAGAACAGGTCCAGGATCTGCTCAGTGGTGTAGTTCAGTGCACGCAGAATGATGGTTGCAGGCAGTTTACGACGACGGTCGATACGGACAAACAGGTTGTCTTTTGGATCGAACTCGAAGTCCAGCCATGAACCACGGTAAGGAATGATGCGCGCGTTATACAGTACTTTACCGGAAGAGTGTGTTTTACCTTTATCGCTGTCGAAGAAGACGCCCGGGCTACGATGCAGCTGGGAAACGATAACACGCTCAGTACCGTTGATTACGAAAGTACCGTTGTCTGTCATGAGTGGAATTTCACCCATGTAGACTTCTTGTTCTTTAATGTCTTTAACAGTGCCTTCCGGCGCTTCGCGCTCGTAGATCACCAGACGCAGTTTTACGCGCAGCGGTGCGGAATAGGTCACGCCACGGATCTGACATTCCTGAACGTCAAACACCGGTTCGCCAAGGCGGTAGCTGACGTACTGCAGCTCGGAGTTACCGCTGTAGCTCTGAATTGGGAACACGGAACGGAAGGCTGCTTCCAGACCGTACTGCCCTTCAGGATCTTGCTCGATAAACTTCTGGAACGAGTCAAGCTGGATAGAAAGGAGATATGGAATGTCCAGAACTTGTGGACGTTTACCAAAATCCTTACGAATACGTTTTTTCTCGGTATAGGAGTAAACCATAGGGTTCCTCAGCTCGCTGACAAGTCGACCCATCTGTCCGACGAAGGGACAGTTTGTGCAACACCATTTTGTGGACCGGAAAATTGAATACTTTCCGCAATACCTGTTGCTATCACGCTTAAACCATTTCATTGCGATTTACACAGAGCGAGCACCCTGTCGCAGTATATTAAGTCGTCGATAGAAACAAGCATTGAAAGACACATCGATAGTCAAACAGTGTGAAATGCTACCGAGGCCTTACAGCGCAAAAAGGCTGGTGACTAAAAAGTCACCAGCCATCAGCCTAATTACTTAGGCTGCAACCAGAAAAGTTGGCTTATTTAACTTCAACTTCAGCGCCAGCTTCTTCCAGAGATTTTTTCAGTGCTTCTGCGTCGTCTTTGCTCACGCCTTCTTTCAGCGCAGCTGGAGCAGATTCTACCAGGTCTTTAGCTTCTTTCAGACCCAGACCGGTAGCGCCACGAACAGCTTTGATTACTGCAACTTTGTTCGCGCCAGCAGCTTTCAGAATTACGTCGAATTCAGTTTTCTCTTCAGCAGCGTCAGCAGCTGGGCCAGCAGCAACAGCTACAGCAGCAGCAGCAGAAACACCGAATTTTTCTTCCATTGCAGAGATCAGCTCAACAACGTCCATTACGGACATAGCGGATACTGCTTCAATGATTTGATCTTTAGTGATAGACATTTAAATTGTTCCTGAATATCAGAATAAGTTTATACGTAAGCAGATGCTTTATAAAGATAACTGCGATTAAGCAGCTTCTTTCGCATCGCGTACAGCAGCCAGAGTACGAACCAGTTTGCCAGCCGAAGCTTCTTTCATGGTTGCCATCAGGCGTGCAATTGCTTCTTCGTAGGTCGGCAGAGTTGCCAGGCGGTCGATCTGAGACGCCGGGATCAGCTCACCTTCAAAGGCAGCGGCTTTGACCTCAAATTTTGCATTCGCTTTCGCGAACTCTTTGAACAGACGAGCAGCAGCGCCCGGGTGTTCCATAGAGTATGCAATCAGGGTCGGACCAACAAACGTGTCTTGCAGGCACTCGAAAGAGGTACCTTCAACAGCACGGCGCAGCAGGGTGTTACGAACAACACGCATGTAAACGCCAGCTTCACGACCTGCTTTACGCAGTTCAGTCATTTTATCTACAGTTACGCCACGGGAATCCGCAACTACTGCAGACAGCGCGCCTTTGGCTACTTCGCTGACTTCAGCAACAATCGCTTGTTTGTCTTGAAGATTTAAAGCCATTAGCTTTTGCTCCTGGATGTTTGCCGGAACTCATGTTCCGGAACTCACTTCACTCTTCCCAACGGAAAGAGCGTCTTAATACGGTGAGCAGAAACAAGCCAGAATATCCAAAAATAATCTTAGCGTTCTGTCACCGTCTACGCAGGGGATTAAGTCTCTTGCGAAACACCTGCGGTCTTCGACGGAGGCCTGGATTAGGCCAGGCTCCAACGAACAATTCTTTTAGCCGCTAACTTTCGTTAGCAAACGTGGGGGTAAGATTGTAGACAAAATCACCGCCCACGTAAAGGCATTAGTTTGCAGCAGCGCTCAGGCCAGCCTGGTCAACTGCAACACCTGCACCCATGGTGGTGGAGATGCTAACTTTCTTGATGTACACGCCTTTCGCCTGAGTTGGTTTTGCTTTTTTCAGCGCAACCAGCAGAGCTTCCAGGTTTTCTTTCAGTTTGTCAGCGTCGAAGTCCACTTTACCGATGGTGGTGTGGATGATGCCGTTTTTGTCGTTACGATAACGAACCTGACCTGCTTTAGCGTTCTTAACCGCTTCAGCAACGTTAGGCGTTACAGTACCCACTTTCGGGTTTGGCATCAGGCCACGTGGACCCAGAACCTGGCCCAGCTGGCCAACAACGCGCATTGCATCTGGAGATGCGATAACAACGTCAAAGTTCATTTCGCCTTTTTTGATCTGGTCAGCCAGATCTTCCATACCTACCAGTTCAGCGCCAGCAGCTTTAGCAGCTTCTGCGTTTGCACCCTGAGTAAATACAGCTACGCGAACGGAACGGCCAGTACCGTGTGGCAGTACAGTTGCACCACGAACGTTCTGATCAGATTTACGAGCATCGATGCCCAGGTTAACAGCAACGTCAACGCTTTCAACGAACTTAGCGGTAGCCAGTTCTTTCAGCAGAGCGATAGCTTCGTTGATGTCGTACTGTTTGGTCGCATCAACTTTGTCACGGATCACGGACATGCGCTTGGTCAGTTTAGCCATTTCTTAGTCCTCCACTACCAGGCCCATGGAACGTGCAGTACCTTCGATAGAGCGAGTCATCGCTTCAATGTCGGCACCAGTCATGTCGGCAGCTTTGGTCTGCGCGATTTCCTGCAGCTGAGCGCGGGAAATTTTACCCACTTTGTCTTTGTTCGGTTTACCGGAACCAGACTTGATACCAGCCGCTTTCTTCAGCAGAACTGCTGCTGGAGGGGTTTTGGTAACGAAAGTGAAAGAACGGTCAGCGTAAACAGTGATGACGACTGGGATTGGCAGACCTTTTTCCAGGGATTCAGTTTTGGCGTTAAACGCTTTACAGAATTCCATGATGTTCACACCCTGCTGACCCAGAGCTGGACCAACTGGTGGACTTGGGTTCGCCATACCAGCTGCAACCTGCAGCTTGACGTAGGCTTGTACTTTCTTAGCCATTCTAAAATCCTCTGATTGGGTGATAGCGCCTCAGGGAGGCTCCCCGTGAATAAAATCGTTTTACGGGCCGTGACCCATAAAAACAAAAGGCGCGAAATTGTATTCCAATCTCGCGCCTTGTGCAACGATTAAATCGTCGCTTTTTTGATCGCTGCTTAGGCTTTTTCTACCTGGGCAAAGTCCAGCTCTACCGGGGTCGCACGACCGAAGATAGAAACAGACACTTTCAGGCGGGATTTCTCATAATCCACTTCTTCGACCACGCCATTAAAGTCAGCAAACGGACCGTCATTAACACGAACCATTTCACCCGGTTCAAACAGCGTTTTAGGACGCGGCTTATCACCCACCTGTTGCAGGCGGTTCATAATCGCATCGACTTCTTTGTCGCTGATTGGCGCCGGACGGTCAGACGTGCCGCCGATAAAGCCCATTACGCGCGGTACGCTGCGCACAAGGTGCCAGCTCGCGTCGTTCATAACCATCTGAACCAGCACGTAACCCGGGAAGAATTTGCGCTCGCTTTTACGGCGCTGGCCGCCACGGATCTCGACCACTTCTTCGGTCGGAACCATAACTTCGCCAAATAACTCTTCCATGTTGTGTAATTTGATATGCTCACGCAGCGACGTTGCTACGCGGCCTTCAAAACCGGAAAACGCCTGAACGACGTACCAGCGCTTTTTAGGGGCTTCAGACATCTCAGAACCTCAGGCCAGTGATAAAGGATACCAGGCGAACCAGAATACCATCCAGTCCCCACAGGATCAGTGACATTACAGCGGTTACCGCCGCTACGATCAGCGTGGTGTGCAATGTTTCCTGGCGAGTCGGCCAAATTACCTTGCGGACTTCGGTACGCGCTTCGCGTGCAAAAGCGACAGTCGCTTTGCCTTTTGTCGTCAACAGCGCGACACCACCCGCTGCAGCAATCAGAATTACCACTGCAAGCGCGCGTAGCGGCAGCATAATGTCACGATAAAGATAGTTGCCGACGATCGCCACGATCAGCAGAACGGCTACCACTACCCATTTCATCGCTTCCAGGCCGCGCCCGCTCCCTTGAGCTTCGGTATTCGCACTCATAAACCAACCTGTCAGAAGTATTCTACAAACATTTTCACCCCGCGATCGCGAGGCAAACCAAATCGAAATGCTAATTCGCTTTTCGAATTATACGCTCTCTGCAGAGCCTGTCTCAGCAATGATTATGACAAAAATAATCACTGATGAGCCAGGTTCTGGCGTGAAAGCGTGCAAAAAGGGCATCAAATGATGCCCTTTTATTGCGCATTGCGTCAAATGTTATCAGCAATTAGCCGAGAACTTTAGCAACCACGCCCGCGCCAACGGTACGGCCACCTTCACGGATTGCGAAACGCAGACCGTCGTCCATCGCGATTGGGTGGATCAGAGTCACAACCATCTTGATGTTGTCGCCTGGCATTACCATCTCTACGCCTTCTGGCAGTTCGATGGTACCGGTCACGTCAGTTGTACGGAAGTAGAACTGTGGACGGTAGCCTTTGAAGAACGGAGTATGACGGCCGCCTTCGTCTTTGGACAGGATGTACACTTCAGATTCGAACTTAGTGTGTGGCTTGATTGAGCCTGGCTTCGCCAGTACCTGACCACGTTCGATTTCTTCACGTTTGATACCACGCAGCAGAACACCAACGTTCTCACCAGCACGGCCTTCGTCCAGCAGTTTGCGGAACATTTCAACGCCAGTACAGGTAGACTTCGCAGTCTCTTTGATACCAACGATTTCAACTTCTTCACCCACTTTGATGATACCGCGCTCTACACGACCGGTAACAACGGTACCACGACCGGAGATGGAGAATACGTCTTCGATTGGCAGCAGGAATGGCTTATCAATCGCACGCTCTGGTTCTGGGATGTAAGAATCCAGGAAACCAGCCAGTTCGATGATTTTCGCTTCCCACTCTGCGTCGCCTTCCAGCGCTTTCAGCGCGGAACCACGAACGATTGGAGTGTCGTCGCCTGGGAAATCGTACTGAGACAGCAGTTCACGAACTTCCATCTCTACCAGTTCCAGCAGCTCTTCGTCATCAACCATGTCACATTTGTTCAGGAACACGATGATGTAAGGAACGCCTACCTGACGACCCAGCAGGATGTGCTCACGAGTCTGAGGCATTGGGCCGTCAGTCGCAGCAACTACCAGGATCGCGCCGTCCATCTGCGCAGCACCGGTGATCATGTTTTTAACATAGTCGGCGTGGCCTGGGCAGTCTACGTGTGCGTAGTGGCGAGTCGGGGTGTCATATTCAACGTGAGAGGTGTTGATGGTGATACCACGAGCTTTTTCTTCTGGTGCGTTATCGATCTGGTCGAATGCACGAGCAGAACCACCGTAGGTTTTTGCCAGAACGGTAGTGATTGCAGCGGTCAGCGTTGTTTTACCATGGTCAACGTGGCCGATAGTACCGACGTTAACGTGCGGTTTTGTACGTTCAAACTTTTCTTTAGACATCGATTGTCCCTCTAAGACACGGATAAATCGGTGATATCACCACATCAACCAGGCGAAATGCCTGAACTGTTGAATAAAGTAAAATTGAAACAGAGAGAAACGGGAAGGAGAAGTGAAGTGGTGCTGATACCCAGAGTCGAACTGGGGACCTCACCCTTACCAAGGGTGCGCTCTACCAACTGAGCCATATCAGCACGTATTGGAGCGGGCAGCGGGAATCGAACCCGCATCATCAGCTTGGAAGGCTGAGGTAATAGCCATTATACGATGCCCGCATCCTGAAACTCGGCTACCCAGTTCTTTCTGTAACAAAAAAAGAGATTTCTCTCTTTTTAAGTTCGAGCTGATTCAGCTTTTAAACCAGCTCCGGCGGCATTTACGCTGCCAGAAAGTGGTGGTGGGGGAAGGATTCGAACCTTCGAAGTCTGTGACGGCAGATTTACAGTCTGCTCCCTTTGGCCGCTCGGGAACCCCACCGGACTTGATGGTGCCGACTACCGGAATCGAACTGGTGACCTACTGATTACAAGTCAGTTGCTCTACCTACTGAGCTAAGTCGGCATCAAGTAGCGCGCATTCTATGGATACCTGCGCGGTCATGCAACTAAAAATTTGCATAAAACGTTCTTTCGCTCACATTTTATGCGAAGTATGCGCCAGGCGCTGTAAAAGTAGTCATTCACGGTCAAATATTCAACATAAACGTGGCTTTTGCACTGTATACACCGTAGCGTGATGGCTCCCGCGTAACGCAGCGCTTTCCATCTTTTTTCTTATTATTCCTGTCATCTGGTGTTAACCTCCTGCCCATTGTCCAAAATTAACTGTGTGATGAGCCATGATCCGGCAGTGTTGTGCTGGCTCGCTGAAGCATGCTTATGAGCAAAAAAGAGCAAACGTTAATGACGCCTTATCTTCACTTTAACCGCAGCCAGTGGGCTGCCCTGCGTGATTCCGTCCCTATGACGCTGACGGAAGGTGAAATCGCACGGTTAAAAGGGATAAACGAAGATCTGTCCCTGGAAGAGGTGGCAGAAATTTATCTCCCCCTCTCTCGCTTGCTTAACTTCTATATCAGTTCCAACCTGCGCCGTCAGGCGGTGCTGGAGCAGTTCCTCGGTACCAACGGTCAACGCATTCCTTATATCATCAGTATTGCCGGCAGCGTGGCGGTGGGTAAAAGCACCACCGCGCGTGTCCTGCAGGCTCTCCTGAGCCGCTGGCCAGAACACCGCAGCGTGGAGCTGATCACGACCGACGGCTTCCTGCACCCGAATGAGGTTTTAAAAGAACGCGGGCTGATGAAGAAGAAGGGCTTCCCGCTCTCTTATGATATGCACCGTCTGGTGAAATTTGTCTCTGACCTGAAATCCGGCGTGCCTAACGTCACGGCGCCGGTCTATTCGCACCTGATCTACGATCGCATCCCGGGCGGAGACAAAACGGTGGTGCAGCCAGACATTCTGATTCTGGAAGGGTTAAATGTTCTGCAAAGCGGGATGGATTACCCTCACGATCCACATCATGTGTTTGTCTCTGACTTTGTCGATTTCTCTATTTATGTCGATGCGCCGGAAGATTTGCTGCAAAACTGGTATATCAACCGCTTCCTGAAGTTCCGCGAAGGGGCGTTTACTGACCCGGACTCCTATTTCCATCACTATGCCCAGCTTTCTGAAGAAGAGGCGGTTAAGGTGGCGACCGGGCTGTGGAACGAAATCAACTACGTAAACCTGAAAGAGAACATTCTCCCGACACGCGAGCGTGCAAGCCTGATCCTCACCAAGAGTGAGAAACACGCTGTCGATCAGATTCGTTTGCGGAAATAGGTAAGCGGACATAAAAAAAACCGGCTTAACGCCGGTTTTTTTGTTTACGCCTGCGGCTTTTCGCCGTTTTCATCCTGATCGACCGCAAAGCAGGCCACCAACTGACCGCGATAATCTTTCAGCTGCGGCTGTAGCTGGGTGCAAGGGCCAAAGCGGCGGCTGCAGCGGGCGTTGAACGCACATCCCGGCGGTGGATTCAGCGGACTTGGCAGTTCACCGGTCAGCTTAATACGCTCGCGACGATCGTCCGGATTCAGACGCGGCGTCGCAGACAGCAGCGCCTGGGTGTACGGATGACGAGGATTATTAAAGATCTGGTCTTTTGTCCCCTTCTCCACGCAGCGCCCCAGATACATGACCATCACTTCATCAGCGATATGCTCTACCACCGACAGGTCGTGGGAGATGAACACGTAAGACAGCCCCAGCTCCTGCTGCAGATCCATCATCAGGTTCAGCACCTGTGCGCGTACGGAAACGTCGAGCGCTGAGACCGGTTCATCGGCAATCACTACGTCCGGGTCGAGCATCAGACCACGGGCGATGGCGATACGCTGGCGCTGACCGCCAGAGAACATATGCGGGTAGCGGTCGTAATGCTCAGTTTTCAGGCCGACTTTCGCCATCATCGCCAGCGCTTTTTCACGACGCTGCTCTTTGCTGAGATTACTGTTAATCAGCAGCGGCTCTTCCAGAATCTGCCCCACTTTCTTGCGCGGGTTCAATGAACCGTACGGGTTCTGGAACACAATCTGGATTTTCTGGCGGCGCAGCTTCTGCGCCTGCGGATCGTGCTTGAGCAGATCCTGTCCCTGATAATAGAGTTCACCGCCGGTAGGCGTTTCAATCATCGTCAGCAGACGGCCTAAGGTTGATTTGCCGCAGCCGGACTCCCCGACCACCGCCAGCGTTTTGCCGCGTTCGAGGGTAAAGGAGACGCCGTCCAGCGCTTTCACCAGGCGCTCAGGGGCAAAAATCCCCTTCTTCACCGGGTAGTGTTTTTTCAGGTCGATAGCCTGCAACAGCGGTTGTTGCGTGGTGGCCTGTTGCGTACTCATAGTGTTGGCCTCCCGGCATCATCGAGTGGGTAGTGGCATTTCGACTGACGACCATCAGCCAGCTGGTTCAGCTCAGGCTCTTCTGCACGGCATTTGTCGGTCGCATACGGGCAGCGCGGATTAAGCAGACAACCCTGCGGTCGGTCATATTTGCCCGGGACAACGCCCGGCAGCGACGCCAGACGCTCTTTGTCCTGAGCAAACTCCGGCAGCGCACGTAAAAGAGCCTGGGTATACGGATGACGCGGTGCGCGGAAGATATCGTGCGAACTTCCGGTCTCCACCACCTGTCCTGCATACATCACGATGATTTTGTGTGCTGCTTCGGCCACCAGCGCCAGGTCGTGCGTAATCAGCACCAGCGCCATATTCTCTTTCTGCTGCAGTTCCAGCAGCAGCTCGATGATTTGCGCCTGGATGGTCACGTCCAGCGCTGTGGTCGGCTCATCGGCAATCAGCAGTTTTGGCCGACAGGCAATCGCCATCGCGATCATCACACGCTGACTCATCCCGCCGGAAAGCTGATGCGGGTAGACATCAAGGCGCGATGCCGGATCAGGGATCCCCACCTGGTTCAGCAAGTCGATCGCGCGCTGACGACGGGTTTTCTTGTTACCCCCCTGATGAACCTTGATCGCCTCCATAATCTGGAAGCCTACGGTGTAGCAGGGATTCAGGCTGGTCATCGGGTCCTGGAAGATCATCGCCACTTCCGCGCCCACCAGCTGGCGGCGCTGTTTCTCGGAAATGCGCTTCAGATCCTGACCATTGAACTGCAGGTTTTCCGCCATCACGCGGCCCGGGTAATCAATCAGCCCCATAATCGCCAGCGAACTTACTGACTTACCGGAACCGGATTCCCCAACAATGCCAACCACTTCGCCCTGATTTACGCTATAGCTGATGCGGTCCACGGCGCGAAACGGGGTGCCTTCATCGCCGAAGTGCACCGATAATTTATCTACATTTAATAACGCCATCTCGTGCCTCTTACTGCTTCAGTTTGGGATCAAGTGCATCGCGCAGGCCATCACCCATCAGGTTAAATGCCAGCACCGTCAGCAGGATTGCCAGACCCGGGAAGGTAACAACCCACCAGGCGCTTTGTGCGAACTGCAACACGTCGGAGAGCATCGTGCCCCACTCCGGTGTTGGCGGCTGCGCACCCATGCCCAGGAAGCCAAGAGCGGCCATATCAAGAATGGCGTTAGAGAAACCGAGCGACGCCTGAACAATCAGCGGCGCAAGGCAGTTTGGGAAGATATTGACGAACATCTGGCGCATCGCACCGGCACCTGCTACGCGAGACGCCGTGACGTAATCGCGGTTCACTTCCACCAGCACCGCCGCACGGGTTAAACGCACGTAGTGAGGAAGTGCCACAAAGGTCAGCGCAAGCGCGGCGTTACCGATCGACGGGCCAAATATCGCCACCAGCACCAGGGCCAGCAGCAGGCTTGGCAGCGCCAGCATGATGTCGACAATACGCATGATAATGTTATCAACGATACCGCCGAAATACCCCGCGACCAGGCCGAGGACGATCCCCATGATCAACGACAATACCACCACCAGACAGCCGACCAGCAGCGACAGCCGCGCGCCGTACATCAGACGTGACAGCACATCGCGACCCACATCATCGGTACCCAGAAGGTGGGCAAGGCTACCGCCGTCCTGCCATGCCGGTGGCGCAAGCAGAGCATCACGGAACTGATCGGCCGGGTTATACGGTGCCAGCACGTTCGCAAACACCGCAATCAGGATCATAATAGAGACATAAACCAGCCCCACCACCGCGCCTTTGTTGCGCTTGAAGTAGTGCCAGAATTCCTGCAGCGGCGTCATTGGAACCGGTGCAGCAACCACTTTATTTTCAGAAACGTGTGACATGATGGCCCCTTACTTCTTATGACGAATACGCGGGTTCACCACGCCGTACAGCAAATCGACCAGCAGGTTGACGAGAATAATCATCGTCGCGACCAGCAATACACCACCCTGCACGACCGGATAGTCACGGCGTTGCAGTGCGTCAATCAGCCAGCGGCCAAGGCCCGGCCAGGAGAAGATGGTTTCGGTCAGGATCGCACCTGCCAGCAGCGTACCCACCTGCAGACCAATAACGGTCACCACCGGCAGCATGGCGTTACGCAGCGCATGTACGATGATGACTCGCATACGCGTCAGGCCCTTGGCACGCGCGGTACGAATATAATCCTCGCCCAGCACTTCCAGCATGGAGGAACGGGTCATACGCACGATCACCGCCAGAGGGATCGTGCCGAGCACCATTGCGGGCAGGATCATATGCGCGACCGCATCAATAAAGTTGCCCTCTTCGCCCCAGATAGCCGTATCAATCAGCATAAAGCCGGTCAACGGGTTGGAATCATCGAGGAAGACCATATCGCTGACGCGTCCGGAGACCGGCGTCAGGTTAAGCTGCACCGAGACCAGCATAATCAGCATCATGCCCCACCAGAAGATCGGCATGGAGTAACCGGTCAGCGCCAGGCCCACGGCGGTATGGTCAAAAATAGAGCCACGTTTAACGGCAGCCAGCACCCCAACAGGGATACCCACCGCAGTGGCGAAAATCATGGCGCAGATGCCAAGCTCCAGTGTCGCTTTAAAACGTGGCACGAACTCGTCCCACACCGGAAGACGGCTTTTCAGTGAAATCCCTAAGTCGCCGTGCATGACGCCCCAGATATAATGGAGGTACTGCTGCCACATCGGCTTATCGAGGCCGAGTTCAGCCAGCAGCTGCGCATGACGTTCAGGGGAAATACCACGCTCGCCCGCCATAATCATTACCGGGTCGCCGGGGATCATATGGACGAAGGCAAAAGTGAGAAGGGTGATACCGATAAACGTGGGGATGACAAGTCCCAGACGTCGGAGGATGAACTGCAACATAACCCGGATTCTCTCTGAAGACGCACGACCAGTGGCGTGACGTCTGTATTGCTCACAAATGTAAATTCCCTCTCCCGCGGGAGAGGGTTAGGATGAGGGCTAGCATGGCACGCCCCTCACCCCTGCCCTCTCCCACAGGGAGAGGGAGAACACCCTACTGATTATTCAACAGAAACGTTTTCGAAGTGGTGTTTGCCCAGCGGATCAACCACGTAGCCTTTCACTTCTTTGCGCACTGGCTCGTACACGGTGGAGTGAGCAACAATCAGAGCCGGAGCCTGATCGTGCATAACAACCTGTGCCTGCTTGTAGAGTTCAATACGTTTGTTGTGATCGTCGGTGGCACGCGCCGGCTGGATCAGGTCTTCAAACGGCTTGTAACACCAGCGAGAGTAGTTAGAACCGTCTTTCGCCGCCGCGCAGCTGAACAGGGTAGCGAAGAAGTTGTCCGGATCCCCGTTGTCACCGGTCCAGCCCATCATCACTGCCTGATGCTCACCCGCTTTGGCGCGCTTCAGATACTCACCCCACTCGTAGGTGACAATCTTGGCCTGAACGCCAATTTTCGCCCAGTCAGCCTGAACCATTTCAGCCATACGGCGTGCGTTCGGGTTGTACGGACGCTGTACCGGCATTGCCCACAGCTCTACGGTAAAGCCTTTGTCCTGACCGGCTTCTTTCAGCAGCGCTTTCGCTTTCTCAGGATCGTAGCTGTAGTCTTTAACGTCGTCGTTATAGCCCCACATGGTTGGTGGGATCAGGTTTTTGGCCGCAACGCCAGCGCCCTGGTAAACGGCCTTGATGATCGCTTCTTTGTTCACCGCATAGGTCAGCGCCTGACGCACTTTCACGTCATCAAACGGTTTCTTCTCGGTGTTGAAGGAGAGATAGCCCACGTTCAGGCCAGCCTGCTCCAGCAGGTTGATGTTCTTGTCCTGCTTCATGCGGGCGATATCAGCCGGGTTCGGGTAGGGCATAACCTGGCATTCGTTTTTCTGCAGTTTTGCGTAACGCACAGACGCATCAGGCGTGATGGAGAAGACCAGACGGTCGATCTGTGGCTTGGTACCCCAGTAACCCGGGAACGCCTTGTACAGAATACGGGAGTCTTTCTGGTACTGCAGCAGCTGGAACGGGCCGGTACCGATTGGGTTCAGGTCCACTTTTTCCGGCGTACCGGCTTTCAGCATGTTGTCCGCGTACTCTTTAGAGAGGATAGAGGCGAAGTCCATGGCCAGGTCAGCCAGGAATGGCGCTTCCGGGCGAGTCAGCACGAACTGCACGGTTTTATCGTCAACTTTTTTCACTTCAGCGATCAGGTCTGGCAGACCCATCCCTTCGAAGTATTCATAGCTACCGCCGGACACTTTGTGGTACGGGTTCTGAGCGTTTTTCTGACGATCGAAGGAGAACACAACGTCATCGGCGTTGAAGTCGCGCGTTGGTTTAAATTCTTTGCTGTCCTGCCACTTCACGCCCTGGCGCAGGTGGAAGGTATAGGTTTTACCGTCTTCGCTAACGTCCCACTTCTCCGCCAGGCCAGGAATAACTTCCGTGGTACCGGTTTTGAATTCAACCAGACGGTTATAGATCGGCACAGAGCTTGCGTCGTAAGTCGTACCAGAGGTAAAGAGCTGTGGGTTAAAGCCTTCCGGCGAGCCTTCAGAACAGTAAACCAGGGTTTTTGCCTGTACGCTTGCTGCCACAGTCATAGCCACCAGGCTCAGACCAAGCTTCAGCATCCCTGACTTCTTCAAGGAAATACTCATTATTCTGCTCCAATGTGATGTTTTGCTTTGTTGTGTTACGCCGCCTGACCTTTATTTATTTTTTACCCGGTCCGGTCGGTGATGCCCGAAGGCGTTAAAGGGATGGAGAATCCTTTCAGAAGAGCGTTTGAGTTGCAGCGCAGATCGTCCCTGAAATGCCCCTCGTGCCCTACAATCTGTCAACAGAATGTGAAAACGTCAATACAGGTGACGGGGATTTACGCTGAGTGTGAGAAACCGCAAACAAAGATTAAAAAAACTATGAGCGCCAGTTTTCAGCAGGGAAATTTATGCTACTCGCCATGTTGCAGCACAATTATCTTCATATTTCGCAACAATCAGTGATTAACTTTTATTCAGAATGGGTAAATTTTCTTGCAGAACGGTGATTATCTGAGCACTAAATACCGCGAACGTTAAAACGCACAGCGAAAAATGCTGAGGTTATCCATAAGCAACGCGAAAAAAGATCAATCTATATATAAAAAAATACAATGGATTATGTCACAAAATCACTAACAGACAGGGAGAAGCAGGGCTAAGGGGCGTTTTGAATAATCTGTATGAATAAAGCGTTAATGCAAAAAGGGCTAACCTTGCGGTTAGCCCTTTTTTAAATGTGGTCGGCGAGAGAGGATTCGAACCTCCGACCCACTGGTCCCAAACCAGTTGCGCTACCAAGCTGCGCTACTCGCCGAATGCGGAGCGCATCTTACTGCTGAGGTGCGCCCCCGTCAATCCCTTAATTTAAAAAAGCCATTCAACTGGCGATAAACTCGCCAGGCAAGCTACTGCGCGGCTTTCTGGCTGCTTTCAGGCAGTTTACACCAGTTGTTATTCTCGTTAATCCCCCCGTCCGGCGAGGTATAACCCAGGCAGCCCATAATGGTGTCGTATAGTTCAACGTGACGACGCGGTACCTTGATGTCGGCCTGCTGTTTCAGATGGGCAAACATTTTGGCTTTGTCAGGATTTTCCAGGTACTTATCTGACATCCACATAATCATCGGTACACGGAACTGTTCCGGCGGTGCCAGTTTGCGCGGCGTACCGTGCAAATGTTCCTTTTCGTTAATGGATTCACCGTGGTCTGCCGCATAGATGACAATCGCTTTCTTATCACGCAACTCATCAATCACACGGCTGAGGAACGTATCCACATAGAGAACCGAGTTATCGTAGGCGTTGATCAGTTCCTGCTTGCTGCAGTCTTTATTAATACCGACACACTCAGGTTGCCACTTCGCAAAATCGCGCGTGTAACGCTGGTAGTAGCTGTAATGCGATCCTTTGGTATGCAGAATAACCAGATGTTTGCCCTGGGGATGGTTCTTCAGTGACTGGGACATTTCCTGAAGCAACAACATGTCATCCACGTTTTTACCGCGATTACGAGGCTCGGCACCAATCTGCTCACGATAGGCGATGTTATCTGCCAGAGTGTTGGTGTAGAACCACATCTCACTTTGCATGGCGAACAAGTCTGAGCTGAAACCAAGCTGCTTCAGTACGGCAAAGACGTTCTGCTCTTTAAGGGTACGTTGTGGATTATCACTGGCCCCCCCCTCACGCACAAACATGCAGCGTAAGGAGAGCTTTGTGGCGGTATCACAAGAATAGCCGCGGTAAGCCACCAGGTTCTTTTCCTGCGCCAGTTTAGGTGTGGTATCGCGGTCATAACCCAGAATACCCATATGATCCCAGCGCGTTGTCTCACCGATAACAAACACGACGTAAGTATCATCGAGCCCGTCAGCGGGTGCCTCGTAGTGGAATTTTTTAGTCGGATTCATTAGCGATTTCACATCGCTGGATTCATCCGCCTGCGCCCAGGCATAGAGGCCTAACGCTGACAGCCAGTTTGATGGCAAATAAGAGTTGGCCACAACTCCGCCATAGCTTGGCATATCCACACCTGTTGCCTTTTCGATGCGTTTTTGCTGCTTTTCCATCAGGCGAATAGGCGCCCATACCAGCAAACCGGCCAGCAGGACCACAGCGACAGTGCGGATCCGCTGTCCGCGAGTGCGCAACTGGCGCAATAACGTATAGCGGCAGGTATTACTCCAGATAAAGAAGAGTGGGATTAGACAGGTCAAAATTGTCCAGACAATAAAGCCTTTTCCTACCACCTCTTTTGAGAGGTCAATGTCGGTGGTCATTACCGACGCAACAATACCGTAGCCAATGACCACGTTCATAAAGGTCATGTAATAGCTGGCAGCGGCGGAAATAATCACCACCAGCGAGGCCAGAATTTGCCACGTGCGGCGGCCAAAGAGTGAAAGCAAGCGTAGCAGGAAAAATGTAGCGAGGACGGAGCCGAACACTTCAATAGCAGCAAAAATTCCATTTCTTACGGTGAGGTCTTCGAAATAACCTTCCACTCGTCTGAACAGCACCGCGCCATTCAGAAATAATCCGATATAGACAGCCAGCATCAGACACAATCTTTGCTGGGTAATAGACCTAATGTATTTCATTCAAACAACCCTGGGGGAAGGGGTATAAAGACCCGCCGAATCTCAGTGAGAAAGCAGACAGAGTAAGTAAATGCGTAAGAAAGCGTTATCAGAAACGTCTACAAGCGCGGTAAGTAGACCACAGCGGGAGAGAAAAGTGGCAGCAGAGAATGTGATCGGTGCAAATTTTTACAAAATAACAAGTCTGGAAGCGTATCGGAAAGAAATAAAAGAGGCCGTTAAAGCCTCTTTCAGTCAGGTTATGCATGCGCTTCGTTAAACACTTCGCGCTGCGGTTGTCGAATCGTCGTCGACAGGGCCAGCGAAATAATCAACAGGGCGAATATCACGCAGAAGGTGACATAGAATCCGCCGAACAGTGACGCAATTAACGAACCGCAAATACTGCCGATACCGAACCCCAAGTAAATGACGCCGTAATTTTTCGCCAGGTTGTTCAGACCAAAGAACTCGCTCACCAGTGACGGGAACACCGTAATGGTACCGCCGAAGTTAAAGGCCACGCAGGCAATCGCCGCAAAGAAGGTCGCTTCATTCAGAGGCGCAAACAGCAGCGCCGCCATTCCCACCAGCGACACCACCTGTCCAAGGGTAATCACACGGATGCGGGCAATTTTATCGGACAGGATCCCCAGCACCAGACGACCAGACAGGTTAGCGATGGAGATCACCGTCACCGCGTTTGCCGCCGTCATGGCATCCAGCTTAACCATGCCCTGCGCGATATCTTTTGCCACACCAATCACATACAGACCACTCATACAGGCCGTCAGGAACATCACCGCCAGCATCCAGTACTGGGGTTTACGCATGGATTGTGCCAGGGTGAAGTCATTCTCTACCACGCCGTTAACGGTTTTTACCTCCTGCTGCGGCGCATCTTTCATCAGGGTTGCGCCAAACAGGATCATCACCAGAACAATAGCGCCCCAGATCATAAAGGTTTTTTCGAGCCCCACAGAAGACAGCAGATGAGAGTCGATAAATTTAAATCCAAGACTGCCCAGACCATAAGAGCCGATGGCAAACGCAGAGATTAACCCTTTACGCTCCGGGAACCATTTAACGCAGTTTGACAGCGTCAGCAGATAACCGGCACCGTCCGCCAGACCGACCAGTACTCCGGCGCTCAGCCAGAGCATCATCAGGTTGTTGGAATGTGCCGTCAGGAAAAAGCCTAATCCCAGCAGGATCCCAGAGGCCATCGTGACGCGCTTCACGCCGAACCGCTCCTGCAACTTGCCTGCGACGGAAGAGGACAACGCCAGCCCAAGACTCAGTAAACCGAAAGAGAACGCCACCTGGCTGACCGGCGCACCGAGCTTGTCGGACAGCGCACTGTTAAACAGGCTCCAGGTATAGACCGAGCCCAGCGCAAACTGGGTGACGATGGTGCCAAAAAGTGTCAGCCAGCGTGTACGGTTGTAGGAAGATGTATTCATGGCAGTTGTCCTGCAAGAAAAAGTAAGGGAATTTGCTGAGGACAACGATAAACAAAACCCTGATCCGCCTGGGGGAAAACGGCATGAGATGCAGGAGAAACGGAATGAAATGCCTGGAATCAGGAATGAATGACCTTGTCGGGGAATGAAGCGAACGTTTGTTAGTGCCTGCTATCGCTACAAACCCCATGGATATTGTATTTAATATGTTATCGTTACGTTTAAAAAAGTTACAACGTCAGAAATTTGCACTCACGCCCAGCGTGTACAGAAACGCTTCTCCCGTCGTATTGCCCTCCCCCTGCGCTAAGGAGGCATACGCCGCCATATGCGTGTTGAACGGAATATCGGTGCCTACGGTGACATCCATCCAGTTCCCATTTTGGGCCAGGGCGGGCGTTTGCGGCATCCCAAACTGGGACTTCCACTGGTTTTCACCATACTGCTGGTTATAGCTAATCTGCGCCCAGGGACGGAGATCGCCATATTGCGTATCCACGCGCCAGCCAAGCGTACTCACGCTGGCATGCCAGAGAGGGTCGGTCAACGCCTGGGTTGTCACGCTATCACCAAACTCATTGATCATCATCGACGTCGTACCGTCATAACGCCACGCCACTACCGGGCCGGTCGTTATACGGCCTGACAGCGGAAAATTCCAGCCGACGCTCATGGCCCCGGCTGGCGTCGAGCCAGACGGCAGATTCAGAGCGAGCCCCGGTGCGTTTTGTGAGGACTGAATGCGTTCAGTCAGGATATCGTCATAACGCGGTTGGTGATCCGCATCCCATGTATAACGTTCCGTCGTATTACTTTGCGGGTCTGAAACGATATATTCCTGTTGCCAGGCAAATGCTGAGTGACAAAAAAACAGACAGGCTGAGATCCCCACCAGGCCAGAAACAGCATGGCGACCACTGATTTTTTTTATCATCATCAAAGCGACTCCAGAGAGAGCCGAATTCGGCGATTTTTATCATTGTTCAGAAAGAGTGTTAGGGCTTATGGCCCTGTATTAACTATTGTCTTTATACTAGACACGTCAAGCCTGACGGAATGAAATTTATAGCGATAACCGTGTCATAAGGGAGAAAACCGATGCAACGTTGCGGTTGGGTAAGCCAGGATCAGCTCTATATCGACTATCACGATCGGGAATGGGGCGTGCCGGAAACGGACGGCAAAAAGCTTTTCGAGATGATCTGCCTGGAGGGTCAGCAGGCGGGTTTGTCATGGATTACGGTACTGAAGAAACGGGAAAACTACCGCAATGCCTTCCATCAGTTCGATCCCGTCCGGGTCGCCGCGATGACCGACGACGACGTGGAGCGACTGGTGCTGGATGCCGGTATCATCCGCCATCGCGGTAAGATCCAGGCCATCATCGGCAATGCACGGGCTTACCTGGCAATGGAACAAAACGGTGAATCGTTCGCAGAGTTTGTCTGGACGTTTGTGAATAACGATCCGCAAATCACGCAGGCCACCACGCTCGCAGAAATTCCCGCTTCGACTCCGGCCTCAGACGCACTCTCGAAAGCGCTGAAAAAACGCGGCTTTAAGTTTGTCGGCTCCACCATCTGCTACGCCTTTATGCAGGCCTGTGGCCTGGTCAATGACCATGTTACCGGCTGCTTCTGTCATCCAGGAGGCCATCATGATCCGCAAATGGCAAAGTGAGAATACCGCGCCGCTTTTGAGCCTATGGCTCGAAAGCACCACCGAGGCGCACCCGTTTATCGAGGCGAGCTACTGGAAAGAGAACGAGGCCATGGTGCGGGACGTTTACCTGCCTTCAGCAGAAACCTGGGTCTGGGAACAGGATGGCGAACCTTACGGATTTATCAGCGTGATGCAGTCTCAGTTTATCGGCGCACTGTTTGTCGCACCGGCGTACATCGGGAAAGGCATCGGGCGTGCGCTGCTGAACCACGTTCAACAGCGCTTTCCGCACTTAAGCCTGGAGGTGTATCAGAAAAATGTCCGGGCGGTGAATTTCTACCATGCCCAGGGCTTTCGCATCGAAGACAGCGCCTGGCAGGAGGATACCCAACACCCGACGTGGATCATGAGCTGGCAGGCGGATCAAACGCCGTTAAGGTAAGCTCAGGACCCTGATATTTCTCGACCCAGGCCAGCGCCGTATTGCCCGCGCAGCCATTCCCCAGCTTCGAGCTGGGGAGATCTTTGGTCAGCACGTTAACGGCACCGTTTTTACAAATACCGCCCTCGTCCAGAGCCAGATCCGGCCACGCCCCCTGGTGGATGCAAATCACGCCAAGTTTGATTCCGTCGCTCACCACCGCCCCAGCCAATACCTGCCCACGGTGGTTCCAGACGCGCACCACATCACCATCGGCAATCCCGCGCGCTTTCGCATCTTCAGTATGAAGCGTGATCGGCTCCCGCCCGGCGACTGCATACTGCTCCCGCAGTGACGTATAGTTAAGCTGACTGTGCAGACGATGTGCAGGGTGTGCGGATAACACCTGGAGCTGCTCCGGCTGGGCATTGCCGTGCCACTCGTCCGGCTCAAGCCATGTCGGATGCGCAGGACAATCCGCGTACCCAAAGCGGGCAATGCGCTCGCTGTAGATCACGATCTTCCCGCTCTCGGTTTTCAGCGGATGGTTCTCCGGGTCGCGACGGAAATCAGCGAAACGGACAAACTGCGCGTTCTGCTCGCTCTCCGGCATTTCAAATATCGCGTTCGCTTCCCAGAATTCAGCAAACGGCGGCAGCGTCACGCCCTGAGCTGCACCGCGCTGAGCGGCAATCTGATAGAACGTTTCCAGCCACTCAAGATCGGTTTTCCCTTCGGTGAAACGCTCACGACCGCCCGCTTCCCAGCGTTCGCTCAGTTCCGCAAATACGTCAAAATCATCCCGCGCTTCATCACGCGGTGCCACCACGCGCTTCATTGGCACCATATGCTGATTGCTGTAGTCACCGGTCATGGTGAGATCGTTACGCTCATACGAGGTGGTGGCCGGCAGTACGATATCGGCATGTTTGGCCGAGGCGGTCCAGAAGCATTCCGAAATGACCACCAGCTCCGGCTTCTGCCAGGCGCGGATCAGACGATTGGTGTCCTGATGGTGCGTGAAATTCGACCCGCCCGCCCACCAGACAAATTTAATATCCGGGAAATGACGATCCAGGCCGTTGTGCTGATAAAACCCGCCCGGGTTTTCCAGGGCTTCAACAATACGCGCCACCGGAATTTTATCGACAGCATCAACACCCCCCTGTACCGAACCCTGCATCGAGGCCAGCACGGCGGCTTTACGGGTGGGGTTGCCGCCATTGGCGAAGTGATAAGAGAGCCCAAACCCGCCGCCCGGGGTACCAATTTGCCCGAGCATCGCGGCCAGCGTCACCAGCATCCAGTGTTTCTGCTCGCCAAACTGCTGGCGCTGCATGCCCCAACCGGACATCAACATCGTGGTGTTTTCATGGAACAACGCTGCCAGTTCACGGAGCTTGTCCGCAGGAATACCACAAATATCGGCTGCCCACGCTGCCGTTTTGGCAACACCATCCGTTTTACCCGTCAAATAATCGGCGAATGTGTCGAAGCCCGAAGTACAACGCGCGAGGAAGTCGGCGTCGTGCCAGTCATTCTCCACCAGCGTATGGGCGATACCCAGCATCATCGCCACGTCGGTACCCATATGCGGGGCGAGCCATTCGGCGCTGTCACCAAAGAAATCCATGGTTTCAGAGCGCATGGGGTCAATACAGATGATGCGCTTACCGCTCTTGCGCAGCGCATCAAAATAGCCAATACCCTGCTCGTCGGAAGCATTCCAGGCAATTTTCAGCGTGTTGAGAGGGTTGGCACTCCACAGCACCACCACCTCGGTATGCTCCAGTACCAGCGGCCAGCTGGTCTGCTGCTGATAAACCTCATTACCGCCGACGACGTACGGCATGATCGCCTGCGCCGCGCCAGTGGAGTAATCCCCCAGATGGCCCGTGTAGCCGCCAGCCAGGCTCATGTAGCGCTGCAGTAATGTCGATGCTTTATGCAGCACGCCGTTGGATCGCCAGCCGTAAGAGCCGGCAAAAATGGATGCAGGCCCGTAGCTGTCGCGGATGCGATTGTGCTGGGTGTGGATCAGTGCCAGCGCGTCATCCCAGCTCACACGTACAAACTCATCCTGTCCCCGAATGCCCTGCGGCTTGTCCGGCGAAGCCAGAAATCCTTTACGCACCATCGGCCAGCGCACGCGGGTTTTGCTGTGCACCTGATCGCGAACGACGGTCTGTAAAGAGTTGGGGTGTTGTGTTGGCAATGCCCCACGGGAAGACAGGACATTTTCGCCGTCAGTTTCAACCAGCATCGGTCCCCAGTGGGCGGCGGTCAGAATGGTTTTTGTTGAGGTGCTCAAAGCGTGCGCTCCTGGTTGCGTGCAGGTTTACGGTCTTGTTATTGAGGCCGTTTATGGTTTGTCACAAATTTCAGAGTTATCCCCGGAATTTTCTCCGTATCCGGACGTCATAATCAACTGCCACGTCCGTCGTGGCAAAGAATAAAAAGGATTGAGGAAAGAAGATGAAAAAACGCGTACTCGTTATTGCCGCTCTGGTGAACGGTGCACTGGCGGTTTCTGGCTGCACAACAAACCCATACACCGGTGAACGCGAAGCGGGTAAATCCGGCATCGGCGCGGGTATCGGTTCACTGGTCGGGGCGGGTGTCGGTGCGCTCTCCTCCTCCAAAAAGGATCGCGGTAAAGGCGCGCTGATTGGCGCAGCGGCAGGCGCAGCGCTCGGTGGCGGCGTCGGTTATTACATGGATGTACAGGAAGCGAAACTGCGCGACAAAATGAAAGGCACCGGCGTGAGCGTCACGCGCAGCGGTGACAACATCATCCTGAATATGCCTAACAACGTGACCTTCGACAGCAGCAGCGCAACGCTGAAACCAGCCGGTGCGAACACCCTGACCGGCGTGGCGATGGTGCTGAAAGAGTACAACAAGACCGCCGTGAACGTGATTGGCTACACCGACAGCACCGGCAGCCAGGATCTGAACATGCGTCTGTCTCAGCAGCGTGCTGATTCCGTAGCCAGCTCGCTGATCACCCAGGGCGTTGAAGCGACCCGTATCCGCACCAGCGGCATGGGCCCGGCAAACCCTATCGCCAGCAACAGCACGGCGGAAGGCAAAGCGCAGAACCGCCGCGTTGAAATTACGTTAAGTCCAATTCAGTAATCGCATTTCCCCCTCTCCCCGTGGGAGAGGGTCGGGGTGAGGGCATCAGACCGCACACCCCGGCATGAACCCCTTGCCATCGTTGATTTTCCCGCTAAGGTATTCTCACTAAAGTCAGGGAATTCAGTGATGAGCAAACCAACGCGGGCCACCATCAGCGACGTGGCGAAAGCCGCCAGAACCGGTAAAACCAGTATTTCACGCTATCTCAACGGCGAGAAACACCTGCTTTCCGATGCGCTGCTGGCACGAATTGAACAGGCCATTGCCGATCTCGACTACCGCCCCAGCATCATGGCGCGCGGGCTTAAACGTGGCCGTACCCGTCTTATCGGACTTATCATCGCCGATATCACCAACCCCTACTCGGTAAACGTGCTGAGCGGTATCGAAGCCGCCTGTCGCGAGAAAGGTTTTACCCCGCTGGTCTGTAACACCAACAACGAGGTGGATCAGGAGCTGCATTATCTCGATCTGCTGCGCAGCTACCAGGTGGAAGGTATCGTGGTCAATGCCGTGGGGATGCGGGAGGAAGGGTTAAACCGGCTACAGCAATCTTCCCTGCCGATGGTACTTATCGACCGTAAAATCCCGGAGTTCGCCTGCGACGTCGTCGGGCTGGATAACACCCAGGCAGCCACGACTGCCACCGAACATCTGATCGAACAGGGCTTCGAAGCAATCCTGTTCCTGAGCGAACCGCTGGGCATGGTGAATACCCGTCGCGAGCGACTGAGCGCATTTCGCGCCACGCTTGAGCGCTATCCTGGCGTGATCGCCGAAAATGCCGAAACCCCGCTTCATGAAGCCGACCAGCTCGACAATACCCTGCGCCAGTTCCACACCCGCCACCGCGGAATGCGCAAAGCCGTCATCTCCGCCAACGGGGCGCTGACCCTCCAGGTCGCCCGCTCACTCAAACGCATTGGTCTGCACTGGGGCAGCGATATCGGTCTGCTGGGCTTCGATGAACTGGAGTGGGCTGAACTGGCCGGCGTAGGCATTACCACGCTGAAACAACCCACCTGGCAAATCGGCTATGCCGCTGTTGAACAAGTGGTTCGTCGCATTGAAGGGATCAGCGATGCCGTGCGCGAGCAGGTGTTTTCCGGCGAGCTGATTGTTCGCGGCTCCACAGCCCGTTAATTTCCCCTTGTGATGTCGATCATAAATTCAACATCCTGAACTTTTCTTTGGAACCGGTTCCATCTAGCGTAATAGTATCGATGTGCGTTGGATGGAGTCCAAAGATGGGCAGGAAAATAATGGTGGTTACCGCCGCGTATGGCGCGGAACAGGTGCGACAGGCGGGTGGTCAACGGGCAATGCTGCCCGTGATTGCGGGCGCGGGGGCCGACGGCGTAGAAATCCGTCGGGAGTTGTTCAGCAACGAAGAGTTACTGGCGCTACCTGCGCTGGGTGAATCTATCGAGCTGCTGGGTCTGCTGGCGTGTTATTCCGCGCCCGCTGCGCTGTTTATGCCCGACGGTACCCTCAATCCCGATCTTCCCCGCTATCTCTCCGAAGCCAGCACGCTGAACGCCCTGTGGCTGAAGGTTTCTCTGGGACATTTCAGCGACACGCAACCGCCAGACGCTCTGCGTACCCTGCTCAATGAGAGCGGCATGGCGCTGGTGGTCGAAAACGACCAGACGGACTGCGGCCAGCTTGCGCCGATGCAGCGCTTCCAGACCGCCTGCCGGGAAATGGCGCTCCCCGTTACGCTGACGTTCGACATGGGAAACTGGCTGTGGGTTGGCGACTCGCCGGAAGAAGCGGCACACCATCTGGCTCCGGCGGTCAGCTATATCCACGTGAAAGCTGCCGTACCGCATAAAGCGCAGTTCCGCGCTGTCGCGCCGGATCGCGCCGATGCGCGCTGGCTGGCTCTGCTCAGTCAGCTTCCTGCCGATGCCCCACGCGGGATCGAGTTCCCGCTGGAAGGGGCGGACTTAACCGCCGTCACCCGCCATTACGTTAACCTGCTGCGCGAGGAGTAAACCATGCACAAGACGCTGGATGTCATCACTATCGGTGAAGCCATGGCGATGTTTGTTGCCACCGAAACCGGTGAGCTGAGCACGGTAGAGCACTTTATCAAACGCGTGGCAGGCGCAGAGCTGAACGTGGCGACGGGGCTGGCACGCCTTGGCCTGAAAACAGGCTGGGTCAGCCGCGTGGGTGATGACAGCTTTGGTCACTTCGTTCTCGATTCGCTGAAAAAAGAGGGGATTGATGCCGCAGGCGTGACGCTCGATGGACGCTTCCCGACCGGCTTTCAGCTGAAATCGAAAGTCGAAAATGGAACCGATCCCATCGTGGAATACTTTCGCAAAGGGTCGGCGGCAAGCCATCTCTCGGTGGAAGATTATCACGCCGACTACTTTGCGAGTGCACGCCATCTGCACCTGAGCGGCGTGGCAGCCGCGCTGTCAGCCAGCTCATATGAGCTGCTCGATCATGCCGCGACCACCATGAAGACCCAGGGTAAGACGATCTCTTTTGATCCTAACCTGCGCCCGGTGCTGTGGAAAAGCGAGGCGGAGATGGTCGAGAAGCTGAACCGTCTGGCGTTCCAGGCTGACTGGGTTCTGCCGGGCGTGAAAGAAGGAATAATCCTCACCGGTGAAAACACACCGGAAGGGATTGCCGATTTTTACCTGAATAAAGGGGTAAAAGCGGTGGTACTGAAAACCGGTGCCGATGGCGCATGGTTTAAAACCGCGGATGGCGAGCAAGGCGCCGTCGCAGCCGTGAAGGTTGAGAACGTGGTCGATACCGTCGGTGCGGGTGATGGCTTTGCCGTCGGGGTCATAAGCGCCCTGCTGGAAGGTAAACCGCTGCCGCAGGCCATCGCCCGGGGCAACTGGATCGGCTCGCTGGCCATTCAGGTGCAGGGCGACAGTGAAGGATTGCCGACGCGCGCACAGCTCAACGAGTAAATCCCCTCTCCCGTGGGAGAGGGCCAGGGTGAGGGCAACGACCCGCACATATAATTAAACCACCGTGTACCCTACAGACAACGGCGGTAACAACCTCAACAACAGAGGCAAGCCTATGAACAGTTCGACCAATGCAGTAAAACGCTGGTGGTACATCATGCCAATCGTGTTTATCACGTACAGCCTGGCGTACCTTGATCGTGCCAACTTCAGTTTCGCATCCGCCGCGGGGATCACCGAAGACCTCGGGATCACCAAAGGTATTTCGTCTCTGCTGGGCGCCCTCTTCTTCCTGGGCTACTTCTTCTTCCAGATCCCAGGCGCAATCTATGCCGAACGCCGCAGCGTGCGTAAGCTGATCTTCGTCTGTCTGATCCTGTGGGGCGCCTGCGCGTCACTGACCGGCGTGGTGAATAACATTCCTGCCCTGGCCGCCATTCGCTTTATCCTGGGGGTGGTTGAGGCGGCGGTTATGCCGGCCATGCTGATCTACATCAGCAACTGGTTTACCAAGTCTGAACGTTCCCGTGCCAATACCTTCCTGATCCTCGGTAACCCGGTCACCGTGCTGTGGATGTCAGTGGTGTCCGGCTACCTGATCCAGTCTTTCGGCTGGCGCGAGATGTTTATCATCGAAGGGGTGCCGGCAATCATCTGGGCCTTCTGCTGGTGGGTGCTGGTAAAAGATAAACCTTCGCAGGCGAAATGGCTCTCCGAAGATGAAAAAGCCGCACTGCAGGCGCAGCTGGATAAAGAGCAGCAAGGGCTGAAGGCGGTGCGTAACTATGGCGAAGCCTTCCGTTCCCGCAACGTAATCCTGCTGTGTGCGCAGTATTTTACCTGGAGCATCGGCGTGTATGGTTTCGTGCTGTGGTTGCCGTCCATTATCCGCAGCGGCGGTGAAAACCTCGGCATGGTCGAGGTGGGCTGGCTGTCATCCGTCCCGTATCTGGCGGCGACCATAGCGATGATCATTGCGTCCTGGGCATCGGACAAACTGCAAAATCGTAAACTGTTTGTCTGGCCACTGCTGCTGATCGCTGCCTTTGCCTTCATTGGCTCCTGGGCCGTGGGCACTAACCACTTCTGGGCCTCGTATACGCTGCTGGTGATTGCCGGTGCGGCGATGTACGCCCCGTATGGTCCCTTCTTTGCGATCATCCCAGAGATGCTGCCGCGTAACGTGGCAGGCGGTGCCATGGCACTGATTAACAGTATGGGTGCGCTGGGGTCGTTCTGCGGCTCGTGGTTTGTCGGTTACCTGAACGGTGCAACCGGCAGCCCGTCAGCCTCATACATTTTTATGGGGGTGGCACTTTTCGCCTCTGTGTGGCTTACTCTGATTGTTAAGCCTGCTAATAATCAACAAATTCCCGTCGGCGCACGCCACGCCTGAATCTTTAAAAATCAACGGAGATAAGCATGAAGCCGTCCGTCATTTTGTATAAAGCACTGCCTGATGATCTGCAAAAACGCCTGGAAGAACACTTCACCGTCACACAGGTGAAGAACCTAAGTCCGGAGACCGTGGCACAACACGCCGATGCGTTCGCCCGTGCCGAAGGCCTGCTGGGTTCAAGCGAAAAAGTGGATGTGGCGTTGCTGGAAAAAATGCCGAAGCTTCGTGCTACCTCAACCGTTTCCGTGGGTTACGACAATTTTGACGTGGACGCCCTCAACGCCCGCAAGATCCTGCTGATGCATACACCTCATGCCCTGACGGAGACCGTGGCCGACACGCTGATGGCGCTCATACTCAGTACTGCCCGCCGTGTGGTGGAAGTGGCCGGGCGCGTCAAAGCGGGCGAATGGACAAAAAGCATCGGCCCGGACTGGTTCGGGGTGGATGTTCATGGCAAAACGCTGGGGATTGTGGGCATGGGCCGGATCGGTCTGGCCCTGGCACAGCGTGCACATTTCGGCTTTAACATGCCGATTCTGTATAACGCGCGTCGCCATCACAGTGAAGCCGAAGAACGCTTCAACGCCCGTTATTGCGAGTTAGATACGCTGTTGCAGGAAGCGGATTTTGTCTGTCTGATCCTGCCTCTGACGGACGAAACCCGTCATCTGATTGGCAAAGCGGCGTTTGAAAAGATGAAGAAATCGGCCATTTTCATCAACGCGGGTCGTGGTCCGGTCGTGGATGAGAAGGCGTTAATTGCGGCGCTGCAAAACGGCGAGATCCACGCGGCCGGTCTGGACGTGTTTGAACAGGAGCCGCTACCGGTAGATTCCCCGCTGCTGTCGCTACCGAATGTTGTCGCGCTGCCGCACATCGGCTCTGCCACGCATGAGACGCGTTACAACATGGCGGCCACCGCGGTGGATAATCTGATCGCCGCGCTGGGTGGAAACGTGGAGAAAAACTGCGTCAATCCCCAGGTCCAACAGTAGAAACGAAAAAACCCGCCAGAAGGCGGGTTTTTAAATTCTTTGCTACTGGGTTGGAAGCTTACAGGCTTACAACGTTACCAGCTGCTGGGCCTTTAGCGCCGCTTTCGATGGTGAAGGAAACTTTCTGACCTTCGTCCAGAGATTTGTAGCCATCGTTCTGGATAGCAGAGAAGTGAACGAACACGTCTTTAGAGCCATCGTCAGGAGTGATGAAGCCGAAACCTTTATCAGCGTTGAACCATTTTACCAGACCAGTCATTTTAGCAGACATAGAATTACCTTAATTAACAAATATATTGAGCCTTCCGGCTTGATGGATTGCGTTACAGATTTTTAAGCGATGAAGGAAGGGTCACAACGAAGGGTATCTATGGATAACAATCTGGACTGCTTTACTAAACTGCTTTAGGTCTGTGTAACAAACCGACGCGAACAGTTATACCGATGTGGTAGAGGAATAACAAGCGTTATTTTCGACATCAGTAAAAAAACCCCGCCTGACGCGGGGTTTTTTCGGTTTATTCTGTGGCAGCGACGGCCGCACTCCACGCCTGGCTAAAGGCCTGGTGCTGGGAGGCCAGCGGCCCAATCAGCGTATTGTACTGACTTGCCTGCTGTGAGGTCGGGAACTGAATACCGTTGGCAACAAAACTCACCTGAGTCCCTTGCTGGGAGATAAAATCCCCCACCTGAACCAGCTGCTGCGTGAAGATCTGCGCGGCCGGGATCAGCGGTTGCATGGCGTCAGACGGTTTGGTCACCACTTTCTCATACACTTTGTCGAAGACCGGTTTGAGATCGTCGCCCTGTTTCAGCGCGGAACGTGACGCATCAGCCTGCATTTTTGCATTCTGCAACTGCTGGCTCAGCACACCGAGCGCACCGTTAGACTGGCGCAGCGGTTCACGCTGGGTCACATAATCCTGCGGGACACGAATGGCGTTAACGCTATCCACAACCGGACGAATACCGGAGTCCATCGCCTGGCTCACCTGCTGTGAATAACCATAGAGAATGGCGTAATCAGACACGAAGGGGCCAAACTGTTTTTTCTGATCCGCAGTCAGCGTCGGCAAACGCTCGCCGCTGCGCATCACTGTATTCTGCAGAAAATCGATAAACGCCTTGCGCTGATCGCCTTCTTTATCAAAACACCCACTCAGGCTAACAACCATTAACAACGCCGCAATAGGCGCAAACCAGCGAGAGCAGGACTTTCCTGTCGCCATTTCATTACTCCTTTCACCCAAAAAAGCGCACACCGGCACACGCGTGCCCAACGCTGACAAGGATAGTCCAGGTCAGCGTCGCAAGATACTCTTTTCATGCAAAACGGCTATTGCCGTTTTATTTCTTAGCCTTTACAAAAAAATACCTGGCGAAGCCGACATATGGTTAATCAGGTAATTAGCATAACTATCCATATGGCTGAAACGCGTAAAGCGACAGCACCCGCACGATTAATCACAACCACAACGATCCCTCGTCTGTATTAGGGACTATTCTTAATGGGCTCTCTGATGTTCTTGATCCCGGTGTGTGATTTAAGAGGAGTTCTCAATGGAATATAAAGATCCTGAGTTTGAGCTGCTGAGCAGCCTGGAACAGATTATTTTTAAAGATGTGCCGCAGACCGTTACCCTGCAACAAAAATCCAATCCCTTTACAGAATATGAGCAATTGCGCAAAGGGACAGGACTAAAAACGGATGAATTCGCCAGAGCGATGGGTGTCAGCGTGGCGATGGTGCTGGAGTGGGAGTCGAAACGAGAGAAACCCACGCCAACCGAGTTAAAGCTGATGCGCCTGATTCAGGCCAACCCTGCACTCAGCAAACAGATAGCATGATGCAGTAAAGTGAGTTACCGCCCCCGCCTTTGCGGGGGCTTGTGTTTTAAAGGCTTTCACAACGCCAACCCGCCTCCCCCCACACCAGTTGATGTGTTAACGCTAACCCTTGCAGAAAGCCTTCATCGTGTGACACCACCAGCAGTGCCCCCGGGAAACCGGCCAGGGCCGCTTCAATCGCCTGAACCGATGCCAGATCCAGATGGTTGGTCGGTTCATCAAGCAGCAACAGCTGCGCGGCGTTCTCGCGCCACAATACGCAGGCCAGAGCGGCTTTCAGACGTTCACCTCCGCTCAGCGCTGCCAGTGGGAGTGAGACTTTATCCGCCCCCAGCTGAAGCTGTGCCAGACGGGTACGCAACGCCCCCTCTTCCAGCGGCGTATTGCTCAGATTGAGATGCGCCATCACCGACTGCGTCAGATCCAGCTGCGACAGGTGTTGATCGAGATACGCACACGTTACCGAGACCTTGCAGCTGCCTGCACGGGGTGCGGTTTCACCGAGGATCACTTTCAACAGCGTTGATTTCCCGCAGCCATTGGGCCCCCTGAGCGCCACGCGCATCGGGCCGTCCATCCGCCAGTGCATTGGCGGAAGTGAGACATGCGGCAATTGCAGTTTCTCCAGCACCAGCACCTGTTTCCCCTCGGCAATCTGGCTTCCCGGCAGGGTAAACATGACCGGGGCATCTTCTTCCACCCGTTCCCGCGCCTTGTTGACCGCGGCATTCAGCGCATCGTTTTGTTCGCTGTGCTGCTTTTTCCATGTGCCAATACGTTCCTTTGCCGCGCCTTTGTATTTGACCCGCTCAAACGACGCGATATTCAGGGTATCGACCGTACGCAAAGTCTTCGCCGAGCGCCGCTGGCTGTCGTCATGCTCTTTCTGCATTCGTGCGCGGGTGCGTTTGCGCTCCGTTGCCGCATGCTCCAGCGCCGCGCGGGCAGCCTGCTGTTCGGCATCACGTTGCTGTTTATAGTCTGCGTAATTGCCACCATAGCTGCGCAGCCCGGAGGCGCTCAGTTCAAGAATACGCGGCATCTGCGCCAGCAACTCACGATCGTGGGAGGCAACCAGCGCGCCGCCCTGATAACGACTCAGCTGGTCGTAAAACCACGCTCGGCCTTGTCGATCCAGATGGTTGGTGGGCTCGTCCAGCAGCAGGAAATCCGCTTCAGCCGTAAAGGCACCACACAGCAGCGCGCGGATCCGCTCGCCACCGCTGAATTCGGCGGCAGGTTTATTGGGGTCAAACGATGGCAGTTTCGCATGGACAAACGCCTCGCTCAGGCGTTCGGCTAAATCCCAGTAGCCGTCGAGCGTCTCCAGATCGTCAGGCTGGTAATCACCGCGATCGATGCGCTTACGCGCGGCAAAAATCACGTCGTAACCGAGCAGTTCAGCAAGCGTTGTCTGCGGGGAGATATCCTGCTGCTGTGCCACATAGACATGTGAGACAAAACGCTCAATATGACCGCTGGCAGGTTCATCCAGCCCCGCCAGCATACGCAGCAGACGCGTTTTTCCGCTGCCGTTACGCCCAACCAGCGCGCACAGGGACGGAGCTAGAGAGAGATTCAGTGGACCAAAAAGGGTATCGCCCGTCGCAAACTGACAGGTGACCTGATGCAAAATAAAAGAAGGGGACTGCGCAAAATGAGCCATAAGCACTCCTGAATGAAATCAAAACATCCCCTGCCGACGCGGTCGCGTTTAGCAAGGATCGAAATTCATCAGTCGTGTTTGTTCATTTTCGGAATGCGCTCCTGAGGGAGAAAGTTAACGCCGGTAAGGATAGCGGTAATGTGTTGACCATTTCAAGATTAAATTTTCACCGGCACGCCATAAAAAAACCCGCCGAAGCGGGTTTTTAGCATTTATAACAACAAGCACATTACTGCAGCAGCGAAATATCCGCCACGCGCAGGAACAGCTCACGCAGTTTTTCGAGCATAGAGAGACGGTTAATACGCAGATCTTTATCTTCCACGTTAACCATCACTTTCTCGAAGAAGGCGTCGATAACGTCACGCAGCTCCGCCAGCTCTACCAACGCTTCCTGGTAACGGCCTTCTGCGAAGTATGGCTCCAGCTTGTCACGCAGCACCACAACCTGCATCGCCAGGGCGATCTCTTCCGGCTCTTTCAACGTCGCGGCGTTCACACGCTCGTTCAGCGTTTCGTCAGATTTCGCCAGAATGTTGGAGACACGCTTGTTCGCCGCCGCCAGGGCAGATGCCGCTTCCAGCGTACGGAAGTGAGAAACCGCCTTCATACGCGCATCGAAGTCAGCCGGACGCGTCGGACGACGTGCCAGCACCGCCTGAATGGTATCCACGGTGTAACCTTCGTCCTGATACCACGCGCGGAAGCGACCGAGCATAAAGTCGATCACGTCATCCACCACGTTGGCATTGGTCAGCTTGTCACCGTACAGACGCACCGCTTCTTCGGTCAGAGTCTGCAGATCGAGGTTCAGGTTCTTCTCAACGATGATACGCAGCACGCCCAGCGCCGCACGACGCAGCGCGAACGGGTCTTTATCCCCTTTCGGGTGCTGACCGATACCGAAGATACCCGCCAGGGTGTCCATCTTATCGGCAATCGCGACCGCACAAGCTACCGGGTTAGACGGCAGTTCATCGCCTGCAAAGCGCGGCTGATACTGCTCGTTCAGGGCTACCGCCACATCTTCCGCTTCGCCATCGTGACGCGCGTAGTGCATGCCCATGACGCCCTGGGTGTCGGTAAATTCGAACACCATGTTGGTCATCAGGTCGCACTTGGAGAGCAGACCCGCACGGGTGGCATGGTTAACGTCTGCACCGATTTCACGGGCGATCCAGCCGGACAGCTCCGCGATACGGTCGGTCTTGTCGCGCAGCGTACCCAGCTGCTGCTGGAACAGCACGGTCTGCAGGCGCGGCAGGTTATCTTCCAGACGCTTTTTACGGTCGGTATTGAAGAAGAACTCCGCATCCGCCAGACGTGGACGTACCACTTTCTCGTTACCGGAGATAATCTGCTGCGGATCTTTCGATTCGATGTTCGCCACGAAGATAAAGTTTGGCAGCAGCTTGCCGTCGTTGGCATAAACCGGGAAGTATTTCTGGTCACCCTTCATGGTGTACACCAGCGCTTCTGCCGGAACCGCGAGGAATTTCTCTTCGAACTTCGCGGTCAGCACAACCGGCCATTCCACCAGCGAGGTGACCTCTTCCAGCAGGCTGTCGCTCAGGTCAGCGTTACCGCCAATCTTGCGCGCCGCCTCTTCTGCATCGGCTTTGATTTTGGCTTTACGCTGTTCATAGTCAGCAATGACTTTACCGCGCTCCAGCAGGATCTGCGGATACTGGTCGGCATTATCGATGGTGAACTCTGGCTCGCCCATAAAGCGGTGTCCGCGAATCACGCGATCGGACGCCACGCCCAGAATGGTCGCCGGAATAACGGTGTCGCCCAGCAGCAGGGTCACGGTGTGTACCGGACGCACGAAGTGTACGTCGGAGGCGCCCCAGCGCATCAGCTTAGGAATGGGCAGCTTAGCCAGCGAAGTGGCGATCATGTCTGGCAGCAGCGCTTCAGCGCGTTCGCCTTTCACGTGGGCACGATACAGCAGCCATTCGCCTTTATCCGTGGTCAGACGCTCGGCCTGGTCAACGGTGATGCCGCAACCACGCGCCCAGCCTTCTGCGGCTTTGCTTGGATTGCCTTCCGCGTCGAACGCCTGGGCAATCGCCGGGCCACGTTTTTCCACTTCACGATCCGGCTGTGACGCCGCCAGGTTAGCCACTTTCAGCGCCAGACGACGCGGAGCAGCAAACCACTCAATTTTACCGTGCGCCAGGCCAGCGTTATCCAGCTCGGCAGTCACGTTCGCAGCAAAAGATTCAGCCAGGCTGCGCAGGGCTTTTGGTGGCAGCTCTTCGGTGCCAATTTCCACCAGGAAAGTTTTCTCAGACATGGCCGCCTCTTATTTGTTTCGGTTGCACATCGGGAAGCCAAGGGCTTCACGGGACGCATAGTACGCTTCTGCAACGGCTTTGGTCAGGGTGCGAATACGCAGAATGTAGCGCTGACGTTCAGTCACGGAGATCGCTTTGCGGGCGTCCAGCAGGTTGAAGCTGTGGGCGGCCTTCAGAATACGCTCGTAGGCAGGCAGCGGCAGCGGAGTCTCCAGCGCCAGCAGCTGCTGCGCTTCTTTCTCGTACTGCTCGAAGCAGGTGAACAGGAAGTCCACGTCCGCGTATTCGAAGTTATAGGTGGATTGCTCCACTTCGTTCTGATGGAACACGTCGCCGTAAGTGGTTTTACCCAGCGGGCCGTCGCTCCAGACCAGGTCGTAAACGCTGTCTACGCCCTGAATGTACATGGCCAGACGTTCCAGACCGTAGGTGATTTCACCCGTAATCGGTTTACATTCCAGACCGCCAACCTGCTGGAAGTAGGTGAACTGCGTCACTTCCATGCCGTTCAGCCACACTTCCCAACCCAGACCCCAGGCACCCAGCGTTGGGTTTTCCCAGTTATCTTCCACGAAACGAATGTCGTGAATGGTTGGATCCATACCCAGCTCTTTCAGTGACCCAAGGTACAGTTCCTGAATATTGTCTGGCGATGGCTTAATCACCACCTGGAACTGATAGTAGTGCTGCAGACGGTTTGGGTTTTCGCCGTAACGGCCATCGGTCGGACGACGGGAAGGCTGCACATAAGCAGTCGCCATTGGCTCTGGCCCCAACGCGCGTAAGCTGGTCATCGGGTGTGAGGTGCCTGCGCCGACTTCCATGTCCAAAGGTTGAACAATGGTGCAGCCCTGGCGAGCCCAGTAATCCTGTAAGGTCAGGATCAGGCCCTGGAAGGTCTTGGTATCAAACTTTTGCATAGTATTTCGTGCTGGATACGTGTGGTTTTAAATGGAAGGGACCAGTATACCCGCTGGCTGCAAGATATACAGTACGAAACGGGGTTGTTTAGGGAAAATTGGGAAATAAGCGTACGAGCCAGAACGCGGCGGGCGTCTGGCTGTCGATTATGCGAGCAGGTTAGCGCATGGAGAGATGCAAAAACTGGCCGTCCGCATCAAACGAGCAGACAAAGCCCTCTTTACGAGAAGTATGGCCCCGCAGCTCATAGCTGCCCTGAAAGCGCTCAAAGCCGATGACATCAATTTTCTGCGCGTCCAGGTTATAGCGATGAGCCGCCTGATCTTTACACAGCTGTTCCATATTCAGGGAGCGTTCCGGGCTGATCTTGCCCTGCTGCGCTTTTTGCACCGGTGCTTCCTGAGGCGCACTACATCCGGCCAGTACCACCAGCAGAAAGAGTGACCCCACACGCTTCATCATCATTTTTATTACCGCCCTGGTCAGTGGCTGTTATTTTTAGTAGCAAAGCTTTTATAGATTACGGTCTGGCATTCTGCGAATCTCGCGTTTGCCATACAAGTCCGCGTATTAAAACTCAGATTTTTCCAAGGAAAGACTTTTACACAATAGCAGTCACACTCTATTTACAGGGAAAAGAGGAACTGATGCAGTCAAAAATTAACTGGATTGATAATCTGCGAGGAATAGCGTGTCTGATGGTGGTCATGATCCACGCGACGACATGGTATGTCACAAACGCACACAGTATCAGCCCCGTTGACTGGGATATCGCGAATATTCTCAACTCCGCGTCGCGCGTGAGCGTGCCGCTGTTCTTTATGATTTCCGGTTTTCTCTTTTTTGGCGAGCGTAGCGCGCAACCGCGACACTTCATCCGCATCGCCGCATGCCTGGGGTTTTATAGCGCCGTCGCGCTGATTTACATCACGCTATTCACCTCAATTAACCCCGGCCTGTCACTCAAATATCTGCTGCAAAAGCCGGTGTTTTATCACCTGTGGTTTTTCTTCGCCATTATCGTTATCTACCTGGTATCACCGTTGATTCAGGTAAAAAACGTCAGCGGAAAGATGCTTCTGGCGCTGATGGTGGTGATTGGCATCATCGCCAACCCGAATACCGTCTCACAAAAAATTGACGGTTTTGAGTGGCTGCCGGTAAACCTTTACATCAATGGCGATACCTTTTACTACGTAATTTACGGCATGCTGGGACGTGCTATCGGCATGATGGATACTCAAAAGCGCGGTATCAACTGGCTATGTGGGGCGTTGTTTATCATCGGCGTGATTGTCATTTCACGCGGGACGTTGCATGAGCTGCAATGGCGCGGCAATTTTGCTGATACCTGGTATCTGTACTGCGGGCCGATGGTCTTCATCTGTGCCGTTTCCCTGCTGACGCTCGTTAAAAACACCCTGAACGCGCGCCCTCTTCCCGTGCTGGGTTTTATCTCGCGGCACTCGCTGGGCATTTACGGCTTTCACGCGCTGGTGATCCATGCGCTACGCACGAGAGGCGTTGAACTCAAAAACTGGCCAGTGGTGGATATCGTCTGGATTTTCTCCGTCACACTGGTCGTAAGCCTGCTGCTGTCGATGCTGCTACAGAAGGTAGACACCCGCCGCTTCGTCAGTTGACGACGCGCTGTCGGGCCCGATGAAACTGGCGCGGGGAGGAAAACCCTGCCGCCAGGGAGGCCTGCTCCACGCCACGCCCCTGCAATAACCACTGCTCCGCCACCGCCAGACGCAGCTGTTCCAGGTAATCACGAACGCTTATCCCCAAATGCGTCTGGAACAGGCGGGTTAAATGGCGCGGGCTGACATGCGCCAGCGCGGCAATATCCGGCACGTTCCAGGCTTTTTGTGGGTCTGCGGTCAGCGCATCCTGAGCACGATGGATAGCCGGATGAAGATGATTGCGGTAGCGTAACCATGGCGATAGCTGCGGATCGTCCCCGGACCGGCGGAACCAGACCACCATCTCGCGCGCCACAGCCAGGGCCCTTTCTGGGCCGCACAGGCGGTTAATCATATGCAGCGCCAGGTCGATACCCGAGGTGATCCCTGCGCTGGTCCAGACATTCTCATCCTGCACGAATATCCGGTTCTCTTTGATCGTCGCCGTGGGGGCGGCTGCACGTAAACGCCCGATAACTTCATGATGCGTTGTGCACTGCCGGTTGTTCAGCAGCCCTGATTTTGCTGCCAGCAATGCCCCTGAACAGACGCACATCACGGTGATATCCTGGCGCTGAATAGCCGGCTGCAGGCGCATCAGCCAGTGCTGGATCTGCATCGCCTGCGGCGTAGAAAACTGAACGCGGGAGTCGCTTACACCGGGCAGAACCAGCAGGCTCCCTTCCGGAAGCCTTTCCGGCAATGGCGTGATACCGCTCATCATCAAACCAATCGACGTTTGAACCTCAGGTTGCGGGCCAATGTAATGCAGACGAAAGGCATCGCCTGCCAGGACAAAGGTTTCTGCCGGGCCGGTCATGTCTAATGACAACACCCCGGGCAACATAACGAACCAAACGTCGATGCGCATTACAGTGACTCCAGCGTCTCCGCTACCGTTTTAATTCCGGCAAAACGCCCAGACAGTACCGCTTCGGTACGATGACGAATTTCCGCTGCGCTAAGGGTAATTCCCTTGTACGTCATGGGAAACGTCAGCGTTGCCTCGCTAACAAAGGTCACAGCATAACCCAGATCGGATGCCACCCGTGCGGTGGTTTCGCAGCACTGTTCAGTGCGAATGCCGCACACGATCAGCTGGTTGATATCGCGCTCGCGCAGCCAGCGATCCAGGCCCGTGTCCGTGAAGGCATTATGGACGTGTTTCTGGAAAACCACATCCGGTTGATGACGTAAAAAGGCCATCGGTTTGACGTAGCCGCTTTGCAGTGAGAAGGGGCCTTTTTCATCCACATGGAAAATATCGACGACGGGAATGCCGCGTGATTGACAGCCTTCTATCAGCCCCAGCATTGCCTGCTGAAAGGCCGGCATATCTTGCTCCTGCCAGTAATCGCGGTGATGAAAAGACTGTTGGGTATCGATGTTGATTAATGCAATACGTGACATGATGAATCTCCTCGCCAGTGGGTATGCGTACATACTGGCGAGGAAACAGGCACACGGACAGACCAAAAAAGGACATCCTCGTGCCTCTGACAGACAATCACGCTTATGACATCAGCGGCAGCAACTGCTGATAGATTTTGCGGAACACATCGCGCCTTTCAGCATATCGCGCGTGGCGAGTTGCGTCGGGCAGATGAGCCTGTTCCAGCGTGAGCTGTGGCAACAGTTGCGAAAGCGGTTTTTCCGGGTTCATGGCTATCTGCGCCAGCCGCGCGGCACCCAGCGCCGGGCCTACATCGCCCCCGGTACGATAGTCCAGCTGCAATCCACTGATATCAGAAAGCATCTGGCGCCAGTAGCTGCTACGTGCGCCACCGCCGATCAGGGTGATGCTTGCTGGTTTCAGGCCGCAGTCATGGACCACGTCCATTCCGTCCGCCAGCGCATAGCCCACGCCTTCCAGAACCGCACGCGCCAGTTCCGCAGGACCGTGCTGATGGGTTAAACCAAAAAACACCCCTTTCGCTTCCGGGTTGTTGTGCGGCGTACGCTCACCGGAGAGATACGGTAAAAACCAGACGGTACCGGCATTTTCATCCGCCTGCTGTGCTGCGGTAATCAATGCCGGAACATCGGCCATCCCGGTCAGCTTCGCCGCCCAGTCCAGGCAAGACGCTGCACTGAGCATCACTGACATCAAATGCCATTTTCCTGGCAGCGCATGGCAGAAACTGTGCACCGCACTTTCCGGGTTGCTGCGATACCCGTCGCTGACGGCAAAATAGACGCCAGATGTGCCGAGAGACAGCATGGCTTGCCCCGCATCAACCATCCCGACACCCACGGCGCCCGCCGCGTTATCCCCACCGCCGGCCACCACCGGCACAGCAGGCATATTCCAGCGTTCCGCAACGGCGGACTGTAAGGTGCCGGTAATTTCGCTGCCTTCAAAGAGTGCGGGCATATGCTCACGGGTGAGATGACAGGCATCCAGCATCGCCTCGCTCCAGTCGCGTTTCGCCACGTCGAGCCACATGGTGCCGGCGGCGTCGGACATGTCGCTGGCAAAATCCCCCGTCATGCGAAAACGCAGATAATCTTTTGGCAGTAAGACCTTCGCCACCTGACGGAAAATCGCCGGCTCATGGCGTTGCACCCAGAGGAGCTTCGGCGCGGTGAAGCCGGGCATCATCAGGTTGCCGGTGATGTCACGGGACGCAGGCACTCGCGCTTCAAGGAGTACGCACTCTTCCGCACAGCGGCCATCATTCCAGAGGATCGCAGGGCGCAGCACGCGATGCTGGCTGTCCAGCAGCGTAGCGCCGTGCATCTGTCCGGCGATACCCAGCGCGGTGACCTCACGCAGACTGTGCTGTTCACCTAAGGCCTTGATTGCGCGATCCGTCGCCAGCCACCACTGCTCCGGGTCCTGTTCCGACCATAACGGATGCGGACGCGAAACCTGCAGTTTTTCAGTCTGCGTTGCTAACACGTCACCCTGCTCGCTTAAGAGGATGGCTTTCACACCCGATGTGCCAAGATCAATCCCGATATACATTGTGGTGGCTCCTTTGACAGAAATGCCCGGTGGCGCTTCCGCTTACCGGGCCTACGTTTTTACTTGTCGAACAGGTAGTGATTGACCAGATTTTCCAGCAGTTCCTGGTGTCCGCTCTGGTGCTGCGGCGCCAGCTGATGTTGTTCAGCGTACTTCGCAATTTCCGCCAGCGATAACTGGCCTTTCAAAATTTGCTGGCCCAGTTCACTGTTCCAGCCGCTATAACGCTTCGCGACACGTTTATCCAGCTCACCGTCTTCAATCATGCGCGCAGCGACTTTCAGCGCCAGCGCCATGGTATCCATCGCGCCAATGTGGCCATAGAACAGATCGTATTTATCGGTGCTCTGACGACGCACTTTGGCGTCAAAGTTCAGGCCGCCGGTAGTGAAACCACCCGCTTTGATGATTTCATACATCACCAGCGCATTCTCTTCCACGCTGTTCGGGAACTGGTCGGTATCCCAGCCCAGCTGCGCATCACCACGGTTAGCATCGACCGAGCCGAAGATGCCCAGCGCAATGGCAGACGCAATTTCGTGATGGAAAGAGTGACCCGCCAGGGTGGCATGGTTGGCTTCAATGTTAACTTTAATCTCTTTTTCCAGGCCGAACTGCTTCAGGAAGCCGTACACGGTCGCGACGTCGTAATCGTACTGGTGCTTGGTTGGTTCCTGTGGCTTCGGTTCAATCAGCAGCGTGCCGCGGAAACCGATTTTATGCTTATGCTCAACCACCATCTGCATGAAACGGCCAATCTGCTCGCGCTCCTGACGCAGGTCGGTATTCAGCAGGGTTTCGTAACCCTCACGGCCGCCCCACAGAACATAGTTCTCGCCGCCCAACTGATGCGTGGCGTTCATTGCGGTCACGACCTGCGTGGCCGCCCAGCTAAACACTTCCGGATCCGGGTTAGTTGCTGCCCCGGCGCCATAGCGAGGGTTGGTGAAGCAGTTGGCCGTGCCCCAAAGCAGCTTCACGCCACTTTGCTGCTGCTTCGCCGCCAGCACATCCACCATCTGCGCAAAGTTGTTCAGGTACTCTTTCAGCGATGCGCCTTCCGGCGACACATCCACGTCATGGAAGCAGTAATACGGCACGTTCAGCTTGTGGAAGAATTCAAATGCTACATCCGCTTTACGCTTCGCCAGCTCGATAGCCTCTCCCGGCTGTTGCCACGGGCGGTCAAAGGAACCCACACCGAACATATCGGCGCCGTTCCAGCAGAAGGTATGCCAGTAACAGGCGGCAAAGCGCAGATGATCTTCCATGCGCTTACCCAGCACCAGCTCATCCGGGTTATAGTGACGAAATGCTAAAGGATTGGTCGTTTTCGGGCCTTCGTAACGAACACGATCGAGTTGGTCGAAATAAGCTTGCATGTTGAGCTCCATAATCAGGGTATGCGGCGAGTCGTTGATACAGGAGTAATAGTGAATAGACATTTTGGGTTGCTCAATTACGTTATTTCACACTGCTATTGAGAGAATGCGCAACTGTGCGCTAGCTCGCAAAATAATGCGCAAGCAAACTATTTTTCGGCGCAGATTCCATAATCAAATGTAATTAAGACCTTACGTATTTTAAAATCCGATCGCGGTCATAAATTCAGAAATAAACCAAATATCGTAATGAGAAGATAAAAATCTGTAATTGCCAGCCCGCCTTTCCGCGTTAAAAATTTGCTGCGTCTCAGCAGTGAATGTTTCTTTTATCTCAGCAACACATACCCCTACAAAAGGCCTAATAATTATGAAGATAAAGAACCTGACCCTAACGCTCTGCACTACTCTCCTCCTTGCAAGCTTTGCAGGACATGCCAAAGAGGTCAAAATTGGCATGGCGATTGATGACCTGCGTCTGGAACGCTGGCAAAAAGATCGCGATATTTTTGTTAAAAAAGCGGAATCACTTGGCGCAAGTGTGTTTGTGCAGTCTGCAAATGGCAACGAAGAAACGCAGATGTCGCAAATTGAGAATATGATTAACCGTGGCGTTGATGTACTGGTCATTATCCCTTATAACGGCCAGGTATTAAGCAACGTCGTCAAAGAAGCGAAACAAGAAGGGATAAAAGTCCTGGCCTATGACCGCATGATTAATAATGCGGACATTGATTATTATATTTCGTTCGACAATGAAAAAGTGGGTGAACTGCAGGCCAAAAGTCTGGTTGATAAAGTGCCGCAGGGCAATTATTTCCTGATGGGCGGCTCGCCGGTGGATAACAACGCCAAACTGTTCCGCGAAGGCCAGATGAAAGTCCTCAAGCCGTATATCGACAGCGGCAAGATTAAAGTGGTTGGCGATCAGTGGGCGGACGGCTGGTTGCCTGAAAATGCACTGAAAATTATGGAAAACGCGCTAACCGCGAATAACAACAAAATTGATGCCGTCGTCGCCTCCAACGACGCCACAGCCGGGGGTGCCATTCAGGCGCTGAGCGCCCAAGGGCTGGCCGGGAAAGTGGCCATTTCAGGCCAGGATGCGGATCTCGCCGGTGTCAAACGCATCATCGCGGGCACCCAGACCATGACGGTGTATAAGCCCATCACTGAACTGGCCAACACGGCTGCAGAGATCGCCGTAGAGCTGGGGAACGGTAAACAACCGAAAGCCGACGCGACGCTGAACAACGGTCTGAAAGATGTGCCGGCTCGCCTGCTCACGCCAATTGAAGTCAATAAAGAGAACATTGACGCCACCGTCATCAAAGACGGTTTCCACAAGAAGAGTGAACTGTAATCCAGCGCAGCCCCTGCTCTGCGGGGGCGCATCGACTTGTACTGTTTTTACCTCGGGTCATGTGGAGCAGTTATGCCTTATTTACTTGAAATGAAGAGCATCACCAAGCGTTTTGGCGCGGTGAAAGCGGTCGATAACGTGAGCCTGCGGCTAAATCCTGGTGAAGTGGTTTCGCTCTGCGGCGAAAACGGTTCGGGTAAGTCGACGCTGATGAAAGTGTTGTGCGGGATCTATCCGCATGGCAGCTACGAAGGTGAAATTGTCTTTGCCGGTGAGGTCATTCAGGCCACCCACATTCGCGATACCGAACGTAAGGGTATCGCCATCATCCACCAGGAGCTGGCGCTGGTGAAGCATCTCACCGTGCTGGAGAATATTTTCCTCGGGGCCGAAATTTCGCGACGCGGCGTGCTGGATTACGACACCATGACGCTACGCTGTGAAAAACTGCTGGCGCAGGTCAGTCTGGCCATTTCGCCAGATACCCGCGTGGGAGACCTGGGTCTGGGGCAGCAACAGCTGGTTGAAATTGCTAAGGCGCTGAACAAACAGGTCAGACTGCTGATCCTCGACGAGCCCACGGCCTCTCTCACCGAACAGGAAACGGCCGTCCTGCTGGATATCATCCGCGATCTGCAAAACCACGGTATCGCCTGCATCTACATTTCGCACAAGCTCAACGAGGTCAAAGCCATTTCTGACACCATCTGCGTGATCCGCGATGGTCAACACATTGGCACACGAGAAGCCGAAGGCATGAGCGAGGATGACATCATCACCATGATGGTGGGGCGCGAGCTGACGGCCCTTTACCCGAATGAACCTCACACAATGGGTGATGAAGTATTACGCGTGGAGAACCTGACCGCGTGGCACCCGGTTAACCGCCATATCAAACGCGTTAACAACATCTCCTTTTCCCTGCACCGGGGTGAAATTCTCGGTGTTGCCGGGCTCGTCGGTGCCGGGCGGACTGAAGCCGTACAGTGCCTGTTCGGCGTCTGGCCAGGGCGATGGGAAGGTAAGGTTTATATCGATGGTAAGCCGGTAAAAATCGACAACTGCCAGCAGGCGATTGCCCACGGAATTGCCATGGTGCCGGAAGACCGCAAAAAAGACGGCATCGTGCCGGTAATGGCGGTGGGTAAAAACATCACGCTCGCGGCACTCGATCAGTTCTCCGGCGCGCTGAGCAGCCTTGATGATGCCGCTGAGCAACAGTGCATTCTGCAGTCTCTCGCCCGGCTCAAAGTGAAAACATCCTCCCCGGAGTTAGCCATTGGACGCCTGAGCGGAGGCAACCAGCAAAAAGCCATTCTGGCGCGCTGCCTGCTCCTCAATCCACGCATATTGATCCTTGATGAGCCGACGCGTGGCATTGATATCGGTGCGAAGTACGAAATCTACAAACTGATTAATCAGCTTGTACAGCAAGGGATTGCCGTCATTGTCATCTCCTCTGAATTACCCGAAGTGCTCGGCCTGAGCGACCGTGTGCTGGTCATGCACGAGGGCAAACTGAAAGCCAATCTGATTAACCAGAACCTGACGCAGGAGCAGGTGATGGAAGCCGCTTTAAGGAGCGAACGTCATGTCGAAAAGCAATCCGTCTGATATCAAAGTCGCTGTTCAGACGCCCGGCGCATTCGCGGGGTTAAAAGCGCTGAATCTGCAGGTATTCGTGATGATCGCGGCGATTATCGCCATTATGTTGTTCTTTACGTGGATGACCGATGGCTCCTACCTGAGCGCGCGTAACGTCTCTAACCTGCTGCGCCAGACTGCCATCACCGGCATTCTTGCCGTGGGCATGGTCTTCGTCATTATCTCGGCGGAAATCGATCTGTCGGTCGGGTCGATGATGGGCCTGCTCGGCGGCGTCGCGGCCATTTTTGACGTCTGGCTTGGCTGGCCGCTGCCGCTGACCGTGGCGGTGACGCTGGTGTTGGGTCTGGTGCTTGGCGCCTGGAATGGCTGGTGGGTTGCCTACCGGAAAGTCCCGTCGTTCATTGTTACTCTGGCAGGAATGCTGGCCTTCCGCGGCGTATTGATTGGTATCACCAACGGCACCACCGTCTCCCCCACCAGCGCGGCCATGTCACAGATAGGTCAGAGCTACCTCTCCGATAGCGTGGGCTTTACCCTCGGCGTGGTCGGGCTGCTGGCATTTGTGGCCTGGCAGTGGCGTGGCCGTATGCGCCGTCAGTCGCTGGGGCTGGCCTCCTCTCCATCAGCATCCGTGGTGGGACGTCAGGCGCTCACGGCGGTGATCGTGCTCGGCGCGATTTGGCTTCTGAATGACTATCGCGGCGTGCCTACGCCAGTTCTCCTGCTGGCCCTCTTGCTGCTGGGCGGCATGTTTATGGCCACGCGCACCGCGTTTGGCCGCCGTATTTACGCCATCGGCGGCAACCTTGAGGCCGCCCGTCTGTCAGGCATTAACGTAGAGCGCACTAAACTGGCGGTGTTCGCCATTAACGGACTGATGGTGGCTATCGCCGGGTTGATCCTCAGCTCGCGTCTCGGGGCGGGTTCCCCGTCAGCCGGGAACATTGCCGAGCTGGATGCTATCGCCGCCTGCGTCATTGGCGGTACCAGCCTCGCGGGAGGTGTCGGCAGCGTGGCGGGCGCGGTGATGGGGGCATTTATCATGGCTTCGTTGGATAACGGGATGAGTATGATGGACGTCCCGACATTTTGGCAGTATATCGTCAAGGGGGCCATTCTTTTGCTGGCAGTCTGGATGGACTCTGCCACCAAGCGGCGTGCCTGATAACCGTATTGTGACTTATTTGGGAAGCGAGCCATGTTTGAAAAGCGTCACCGCATTACGTTGTTATTCAATGCCAACAAAGCTTACGACCGGCAGGTGGTAGAGGGCGTTGGTGAATATTTGCAGGCGTCGCAATCCGAGTGGGATATCTTTATTGAAGAAGATTTCCGCACCCGACTCGAGAACATCAAAGACTGGCTGGGCGATGGCGTCATCGCTGACTATGATGACCCGGTCATTGAGCAATTACTGACAGACGTCGACGTCCCGATTGTGGGCGTCGGCGGCTCTTACCATTCGCCCGAGCACTATCCTCCCGTTCACTATATCGCCACCGATAACCATGCGCTGGTTGAAAGCGCGTTTCTGCATTTAAAGGAGAAAGGCGTCCATCGCTTTGCGTTCTATGGTTTACCGGCCTCCAGCGGCAAACGCTGGGCCGTTGAGCGCGAACACGCCTTTTGTCAGCTTGTCGCCCAGGAGAAATACCGCGGCGTGGTCTATCAGGGGCTGGAAACCGCGCCGGAAAACTGGCAGCACGCGCAAAACCGTCTGGCTGACTGGCTGCAGACGCTGCCGCCGCAAACCGGCATTATTGCCGTGACGGACGCCCGTGCGCGCCACGTATTGCAGGTCTGCGAACATTTGCACATTCCGGTGCCGGAAAAGCTGTGCGTGATTGGCATCGATAACGAGGAGCTGACCCGTTACCTTTCTCGTGTGGCTCTCTCTTCAGTGGCGCAGGGTACCCGACAGATGGGGTACCAGGCCGCAAAATTACTGCATCGTCTGCTGGATAACGAATCCCTGCCGCTTCAGCGCCTGCTGGTTCCCCCGGTCCGCGTGGTAGAACGTCGCTCAACGGATTACCGCTCCCTGAACGACCCGGCGGTCATCCAGGCGATGCACTTCATCCGCAACCACGCCTGCAAAGGTATCAAGGTCGATCAGGTGCTGGATTCCGTGGGTATTTCCCGTTCAAATCTGGAGAAGCGTTTTAAAGAGGAAGTGGGCGAAACCATCCATGCGGTCATTCACGCTGAGAAGCTGGAGAAAGCGCGCAGTTTGCTCATTTCCACGTCGCTGTCGATCAACGAAATCTCGCAGATGTGCGGCTATCCGTCGCTGCAGTATTTTTATTCGGTATTCCGTAAAGAGTATGACAACACGCCGAAAGAGTATCGGGAACGCCACAGCGAAGTCATGATGTAGAAAAGAAAACGCCTTCCAGTGGAAGGCGTTATTGGGATTACATATGGGCGGCGATAAGTCGCTGGTTATCCTGGTACATCGCAAACAGGTAGTTGTTATAGCGCTGACCCTGGGTGGAATAACCTTTCAGCTTGTGGATCATCGTACTGGCCGTCACTTCCTGATCCGCTTTACGCAGCTGAGCACGCGACTTACGGAACGACGAGTAGGCCGGATGCGTGTTCAGGTTTACCACATAGGCGTTCACTGAATCTTTCACCGATTCAAACTGCGAGTAGCCCTTCACCTTACCCGGCGCATTTTTACAACGCCCCTTCACACACTTCATGCCGAAGAGGTTATTGTTGTTGCGCGCCAGCTTCGAGGTGCCCCAGCCACTTTCGGCTGCAGCCATTGTCGCAACCATGCTGCCCGGAATGATGTCGACACGCTCAAGGAGCGAATTCCACGGCACACGACGGGTGTTACCGTTCCAGCTCACCTTGTAGCGCTTTGCGATATCTTTCAGGCGCGCACGCTCGGACGGCGTCCAGCGGCTATCGTACTGTTTGGCGATCAACCAGTTACGATCTGCCGTAATCGCGGCGTTTTGACTTGTGATGTAAGGCATTACCGTCCGGAGAAACGCTTTTTTCCTTGGTGTTCCGGAAGGGTATTTTCGCAAATCAGGAAGTGAACTACTCTTTGCACTATTGCGAGAATACTCTTGTTTACTGCTAACCTTACTACTTGTCGTCTTTATTACGTGGGCTTTCTTACTCGTTGTATCCGTGTGCGTCTTCGCAAGCACCCCACCCGAAAATGTCGTGGTGAGTAACATGAGTATCGCGGCCCCATATCGTCGAATGGGAGTCGATATCATTAGGTCTCCTGGTCGGATATAAACATTCCAACACCTTATTTTTTTCACAAATTTGAGAGCGGAATCTCAAATCATATCAAAAATAGACTTCAAGAGCACGTATAGAAATAGTCCAATTCCGAAACTATGTCACCTGAAACGTGCTCATTTAAACATCAATTCTGAAAATTTGTGTGCGTTCTCGCAGATAACTGCCTAATTTTGCGCGGGATCACTCATCCTCTCACGTCATCCTTGCAGAAAGCGCCGGGGGATGAGTTTTTACCCAACACCTGATGGCACACTGGTCAAAAATGCCGCGACAGGAAAATGGAATGAAACGCACCGCACTGGCTTTTCTGATGTTACCCGCACTGGCACATGCCGACTGGTCATCACCGGGATTTAGCGCCTTTAGCGCCGAAGGCACCGGCGTGTTCACCAGCCAGGCAAAGCTTGCGAAGGGTACGCGCCCTTTGACAGTGAGTTTTGACAACACGTGCTGGCAGCCAACAGAAGCGATAAAACTCAACGAGATGCTGTCGCTCAAACCGTGTGACGGCACGCCGCCGCAGTGGCGTCTGTTCCGCGACGGAGAGTACCAGATGCGTGTCGATACCCGATCCGGCACGCCAACCCTGATGCTGACCATCAAGAGCACAGCAGAACAGCCGGTGGCAGACGTTATCCGCCAGTGTCCAAAATGGGACGGAAAACCGCTGACGCTGGAGGTGGGGAATACGTTCCCGGAAGGCTCCGTGGTGCGAGATTTCTACAGCAAACAAACCGCGACGGTACAACAGGGAAAAATTACCCTTCAGCCTGCCGCCAACAGCAACGGCCTGCTGCTGCTTGAGCGCGCCGAAACCGACAAACCCGCGCCGTTTAGCTGGCAAAACGCCACCGTCTATTTCGTACTGACCGACCGCTTTGTGAATGGCGACCCCACCAACGACAACAGCTATGGTCGCCATAAAGATGGGATGCAGGAGATTGGTACCTTCCACGGCGGCGATCTGAAAGGGCTTGCGAGCAAGCTTGATTATCTGCAACAACTGGGGATAAACGCACTCTGGATAAGTTCCCCGCTTGAGCAGATCCACGGCTGGGTCGGCGGTGGCACCAAAGGGGATTTCCCCCACTATGCTTACCACGGCTACTACACGCAGGACTGGACAAAGCTTGATGCCAACATGGGCACCGAAGATGATTTACGTCATCTCGTCGATGAAGCGCACAAGCGCGGCATCCGCATTCTGTTCGATATCGTCATGAACCACGCGGGTTACGCGACGCTTGCCGACATGCAGGAGTACCAGTTTGGCGCGCTCTATCTGCAGGGTGATGAGCTGAAGAAAACGCTGGGTGAACGCTGGACGGACTGGAAGCCGGGCACAGGACAAAGCTGGCACAGCTTTAATGATTACATTAACTTCAGCGATAAAGCCGCATGGGAAAAATGGTGGGGTAAAAAATGGATCCGCACCGATATTGGTGATTACGACAACCCAGGCTTTGACGACCTGACCATGTCGCTGGCGTTTTTACCCGACCTGAAAACGGAATCCACCACGCCATCCGGTTTGCCGAACTTCTATCAACACAAGGCCGATACCCATGCCAAAGCTATCCCGGGATACACCCCGCGAGATTACCTGACGCACTGGCTGAGCCAGTGGGTACGCGAATATGGTATTGACGGTTTCCGTGTTGATACGGCAAAGCACGTTGAGCTGGCGGCCTGGCAGCAGTTGAAGGACCAGGCAAGCCAGGCGCTGGCAGCCTGGAAAGGTGCTCACCCGGACAAAAAACTCGACAATGCGCCATTCTGGATGACGGGTGAATCCTGGGGCCACGGGGTCATGCAGAGCGATTATTACCGCCACGGCTTCGATGCGATGATTAACTTCGATTATCAGGAGCAGGCGGCAAAAGCGGTGAGCTGCCTGGCCGATATCGATCTGACCTGGCAGCAGATGGCGGAAAAACTGCAAACCTTTAACGTCCTGAGCTATCTCTCTTCGCATGACACCCGCCTGTTCCGCGAAGGGGGCCAGCGCGCGGCAGAGCTGCTGCTATTAGCGCCGGGCAGCGTACAAATCTATTATGGGGATGAATCAGAGCGTCCGTTTGGGCCGACGGGTTCCGACCCTCTGCAGGGAACACGCTCGGATATGAACTGGCAGGATGTGACGGGCAAACAGGCGTTAACCGTCGCCCACTGGCAAACGCTGGGTCAGTTCCGCGCCCGCCATCCGGCGATAGGTGAAGGCAAGCAAACCACGCTTTCGCTGAAAGAGGGGTATGGATTCGTACGTGAACATGATGGCGATAAGGTGATGGTCGTCTGGGCGGGAAATCAATAGCCCCCTCACCGCGGTTTTCTCCCTCTCCCTTAGGGCTGAGGAATCCCCAGTAATTTTTTACCGGAAGCGATGAATGTTGCTTCAGGAAAATGAATGACTTACAGCGACGCCCTGGTCCGGCTGTAAATCGCTGAGGCGTTTCCTGCAGGCCGGGGCGAGGCGCATGGATGCGCCGAGAGGGCGGCTTTACAGGGACGTTACATCCGCCCGTCCCCGATAAGCCGGAAGGAATAAGCCGAGGGCACCGCGAAGCGGCGATTTACCGCCGGGAGCCCGGGTCGCCAGGGCGGTGGCGATTGAGCCGCCCTGGCACGTTCACAAGTCATGCCGTTACAGAGTAGCAAGGAACATAAAGTGAACGGAATTACCTCTACAGCCATATGTTCCCCCTCACCCAACCCTCTCCCTCAAGGGAGAGGGGGTCCTCCGTGCAGGCATTATTTTATGGGGATCCCTCAACCCTTAGGGAGAGGGCCGGAGTGAGGGGCACCCACCAGAACTATTCACTACAAAAATCCACACCCGCCATATAAAACCACAAATCCGACCACACCAGCCGATTTGCACCCGCACGGTGCTAGCGTTATGGTTACCCACTTTCAAAACAAGCTCGACAGATCACCTGCTATGACGTTTTCACTTTTCGGCGACAAATTTACCCGCCATTCAGGCATTACCCGCCTGATGGAGGACCTCAACGACGGGCTGCGCACACCGGGCGCCATCATGCTCGGCGGCGGAAACCCGGCTCAAATCCCGGAGATGAATACCTATTTCCAGACGCTGCTCGCTCAGATGCTGGAAAACGGCAAAGCAACCGATGCGCTTTGCAATTACGACGGCCCACAGGGTAAAACCGAACTGCTGAAACTCCTCGCCGATATGCTGCGTGAAGAGCTGGGTTGGGATATCGAACCGCAGAATATTGCACTAACAAACGGCAGCCAGAGCGCGTTTTTCTACTTGTTTAACCTGTTCGCAGGACGTCGCGCCGACGGCACCACCAAAAAAGTGCTGTTCCCGCTGGCCCCGGAGTATATCGGCTACGCCGATTCGGGTCTGGAAGAGGATCTGTTCGTCTCCGCGCGCCCGAATATTGAGCTGCTGCCGGAAGGCCAGTTCAAATACCACGTCGATTTTGAACATCTGCACATTGGTGAAGAGACGGGCATGATCTGCGTATCACGTCCCACCAACCCAACGGGCAACGTCATCACCGACGATGAGCTGATGAAGCTGGATGCGCTGGCAAATCAGCATGGCATCCCGCTGGTGATCGATAACGCCTATGGCGTGCCGTTCCCGGGTATTATCTTTAGCGAAGCACGTCCGCTGTGGAACCCGAACATCGTCCTGTGTATGAGCCTTTCCAAGCTCGGCCTGCCGGGCAGCCGCTGCGGGATCATCGTCGCCAATGAAAAAATCATCACCGCCATTACCAACATGAACGGCATTATCAGCCTTTCTCCTGGCGGTATTGGCCCGGCGATGATGTGCGAAATGATTAAACGCAACGATCTGCTGCGCCTGTCTAATGACATGATTAAGCCGTTCTACTATCAGCGCGTTCAGGAAACAATTGCCATTCTTCGCCGCCATTTACCGGAAGAACGCTGCCTGATCCACAAACCTGAAGGGGCGATTTTCCTGTGGTTGTGGTTTAAAGATCTGCCGATCACCACCGAGCTGCTTTACCAGCGCCTGAAGAAGCGAGGCGTATTGATGGTGCCGGGTGATTACTTCTTCCCGGGGCTGGACAAGCCGTGGCCGCATACGCATCAATGTATGCGCATGAACTACGTGCCCGATCCGGAAAAAATCGAAGCCGGGGTAAAAATTCTCGCCGAGGAGATCGAATTCGCCTGGCGCGAAGACGCCCAGTAAGAACCTACGCCAGATGACGCAACCGTTCAGTGCGTAATCTGGCGGGATCGACACAGCTCAGCGCGTGGGTCGGACAGGCTTCCACACAGGCCGGTCCGTCCGCGCGATGCGCGCATAAATCGCATTTCAGCGCCTGAAGCGTATTTCCTGCCCACTGCACCTGCATCGCCCCAAACGGGCACGCCACCATACAGCGTTTACACCCAATACAGCGCGCCTGTTCAACCTGCCAGGCCCCCTCGCCACGGCGAATCGCCTGCGTCGGACAGACATTCGCGCAAGGGGCATCTTCACACTGATGGCAACCCACCGCCGTGGTGAAAGCGTCCCCTTTGATTACCCGAATGCGGGGCGTAAAGGCGTCTGCTGAGATGGCGTCCTGATGCGACACGACACACGCCACTTCGCAGGTGCGACAGCCGATGCATTTTGCCGAATCCGCCATGATGAACCGGTTCATCTGTTATCCCTCGCGCACGGTAAAACCCAGCTCTCTGGAGATCGCGTCCGCCGTTTCACGCAGCGGTGTGAGCAGATTTTTTTCGCCAATCTGCTTCATGCGGGAGGTCGACAGCGAAATTGAGATCGCATACGGCACGCGGCCATGAATATCAAACACCGGCACCGCAATACAGGAGACCCCCAGTTCGTTCTCTTCTTTGTCCATCGCCATGCTGTGCTCACGGATTTCCGCCAGCTCGTCATACATCGCGCTCAGTTCGGTGATGGTGTTGCGGGTCAGCGGCTGGATCTGATCCTGGTGGCTTTCCCAGTAGCTCGCCACATAATCCTGGTGACCGAATGCCATGTAGATCTTACCCATTGCCGAGCAGTAAAGCGGCATATGCTGGCCGATATAGGCGCGCGTGCGCAGCATACCGGTGGTCGGCTCAAGCTTGTAAATCAGGATCGCGTGATCGTCTTCGCGGCTGGAGAAGTTCACCGTCTCGCCAGTGGCGATATTCAGCGACTCAAGATGCGGAGCAGCCACGTGGATGATGTTCAGCGACGACAGCGCCTTTTGCCCGACGGCGATAAATTTGGTGGTCAGGCGATAGCTGCCCGCCGCCGGTGCCGGGGTGACGTACCCGCACGACTGCAATCCCTGCAGTAACCGGTGCACGGTGCTTTTATTCAGCCCGGCCAGTTCCGATAAATGGGCCAGAGGACAGCCGTTCGGATAGTTACTGAGGATCTCAATCAGCATCAGACCGCGAAACAAGCTCTGGCTACCAGCTGGCCTCTCTTTTTCTTGCGTCATGTCGCTCTCTTTCATGCTCATCCCATGGCTCCTTTTTATCGCGCCCTGATGGTAGCGCAAAGTGTGGTTCAGTTCACGATCTCAACAGAAAAAACACAACCAGTTGATTTTAATCGATTTTGAAAAACATGAATGTCGTTGATCTGGCAAAATTTGATCGCTATATTTGAAATCAGATTTCGCATAGTGAAATGTAGCGATAAAAAAGCACTCGCACTTGCCCCTACGAAGAACAGGAGAACAGGGATGAAAGTGACATTCGAAGAGTTGAAAGCAGCGTTCAATCGGGTTCTGCTCGATCGCGGTGTAAAAGCAGACACGGCGGACGCCTGCGCGGAGATGTTTGCCCGCACCACGGAATCTGGCGTCTATTCCCACGGTGTGAACCGCTTCCCGCGTTTTATTCAGCAACTGGACGCGGGCGACATCCTTCCTGATGCCCAGCCAAAACGGGTGACCACATTAGGGGCCATCGAACAGTGGGATGCCCAACGCGCCATCGGTAACCTGACGGCGAAAAAAATGATGGATCGCGCCACCGAACTGGCCTCCGATCACGGTATCGGTCTGGTTGCGCTGCGTAACGCTAACCACTGGATGCGCGGGGGCAGCTACGGCTGGCAAGCCGCAGAGAAGGGCTACATCGGGATCTGCTGGACCAACTCTATTGCGGTGATGCCCGCGTGGGGCTCAAAAGAATGTTGCATCGGCACCAACCCGCTGATCGTGGCGATCCCCTCCTCCCCAATCACCATGGTCGATATGTCGATGTCGATGTTCTCCTACGGCATGCTGGAAGTGAACCGACTGGCCGGACGCACGTTACCGGTCGACGGCGGATTCGACGACGAGGGCAATCTGACCAAAGAGCCTGGCGTGATTGAGAAAAACCGCCGCATTCTGCCGATGGGCTACTGGAAAGGTTCCGGCTTATCGATTGTGCTCGACATGATCGCCACCCTGCTCTCTAACGGCGCCTCCGTGGCGGAAGTCACCCAGGACAACAGCGACGAGTATGGCGTGTCGCAGATTTTTATCGCCATCGAGGTCGACCGCCTGATCGACGGCCCAACCCGCGATGCCAAACTGCAGCGTATTATGGACTTCATCACCACCGCCGAGCAGTCTGACGAAAACGTCGCTGTCCGTCTGCCGGGGCATGAATTTACGCGACTGCTTGAAGAGAACCGCCGCAACGGCATCACCATTGACGACAGCGTGTGGGCGAAAATCCAGGCGCTGTAAGGAGTGGGCCATGATATTCGGACATATTTCGCAGCCCAATCCGTGCCGCCTGCCGCAGGCGATTGAAAAAGCACTCGATTTTCTGCGCACCACGGATTTCACCGCCCTGGAGCCGGGCGTGGTGGAGATTGACGGACGGAACCTCTTTGCCCAGGTCATCGACCTGACCACCAAAGAGCAGCATGAGAATCGCCCCGAAGTTCATCGCCGCTATCTCGATATTCAATTTCTGGCGTGGGGTGAAGAAAAAATCGGTATTGCTATCGATACCGGAAATAACAAAATCAGCGAATCATTACTGGAACAACGGGATATTATTTTTTATCACAACAGTGAAAATGAATCGTTTATTGAAATGGTACCTGGCAGTTATGCCATATTTTTCCCGCAGGATGTACACCGTCCTGCCTGTATTAAAAACAAGGAAGCTGCAATTCGTAAAATTGTGGTGAAAGTGGCAATCAGCGAATTAGATTAATTTTCTGATAAATACAGGAACGCGAAATGACCAACACCGGGTTTATTATTGGTGCGTACCCCTGCGCACCCTCGTTTCACCAGAAAGGGGAACAAGAAGAACAGGCCTTCTGGCGGGAGCTTTCCGACACGCCTCACATCCGTGGGCTGGAACAACCGTGCCTGGAAAACCTGCATCCGTTTGGTGATGAATGGCTGTTCCGCCATACGCCTGGAGACTGGCAAATCGTCGTTACGGCCGTGATGGAAACCATGCGTCGCCGTGGTACCAACGGCGCATTTGGGCTGGCGTCTGCTGACGAAGAACAGCGTAAAGCGTGTGTGGAATATTACCGCCATCTGCAGCAAAAGATTGCTGCGGTTAACGCCCGTTTTCCGGGAAAGGTGATCGCTCTGGAAATGCAGGCAGCACCGCAGGCGGGCAAAGGTTCTGTCGAACAAGCCACGGAGGCATTCGCGCGCTCCATCCGCGACATCACGCGCTGGGAGTGGGACTGCGATCTGGTGCTTGAACACTGCGATGCCATGACCGGTCCCGCACCGCGTAAGGGATTTTTACCCTTAGAGCAGGTGCTGGAGGTGATAAAAGAGACGGATATCAGCGTCTGTATCAACTGGGCGCGCTCAGTCATTGAAGGGCGCAACACCACGCTTCCGCTTGAGCACGTTCAGACCGCCCTTCAGGCCGGAAAACTGGCCGCGCTGATGTTCTCCGGCACCACCACTCGCGGAGCGTACGGTGAATGGCAGGATCTGCACGCGCCGTTTTCATCGTACTGTGCCGACAGTTTGATGACCACTGAACATGCAAAAGCACTCTTTACTGCGGCGAGCGCCGCAACATTGAAATTTTCCGGTATTAAATTACTGGAAATAAATGCTAATGCTGATATCAGCCATCGCATCGCTATTTTGCGCGACGGCATTAGCCAAATGAAAAAAGCAACGCAATAACAATAAAAAAATCTTATTCCGGTTACCTACACTGAGATATTAAATATGAATACGTCTACTCAAGCTCTACATGCGGACATTCCGCGCCAGCGCTGGTTAAGAATTATTCCCCCGATTCTTATCGCCTGCATTATTTCTTATATGGACCGTGTGAATATTGCTTTTGCCATGCCCGGCGGGATGGATGAAGAGTTAGGTATTTCTGCCACCATGGCAGGCCTGGCGGGTGGGATCTTCTTTATTGGCTATCTGTTTTTGCAGGTGCCTGGCGGCAAGATTGCCGTTCATGGTAGCGGGAAGAAATTTATTGGCTGGTCGCTGGTCGCCTGGGCGGTGATTTCGGTCCTGACCGGACTCGTCACCAGCCAGTATCAACTGCTGGTGCTGCGTTTCTTACTCGGGGTAGCGGAAGGCGGGATGCTGCCGGTTGTGCTGACGATGATCAGTAACTGGTTCCCTGACGCCGAACGCGGTCGCGCCAATGCGATCGTGATTATGTTCGTCCCCATTGCCGGGATCATCACCGCCCCCCTGTCGGGCTGTATTATTACCGCACTCGACTGGCGCTGGCTGTTCATCATTGAAGGGCTGATGTCCATCGTTGTACTGGTGCTGTGGGCCTTCACGGTGTACGACCGCCCGCAGGAAGCACGCTGGATTTCTGAAGCGGAAAAAAACTATCTGGTCAAAACCCTGGCCGCAGAACAGCAGGCCATTGCCGGTAAAGCGGTGAAAAACGCCTCGCTGAGCGCGGTGCTGTCCGACAAAACCATGTGGCAGCTGATAGCCCTGAACTTCTTCTACCAGACCGGCATTTACGGTTACACCCTCTGGCTACCCACCATTCTCAAAGAGCTCACGCACACCAGCATCGGCCAGGTAGGCGTGCTCGCGATCCTGCCTTATATCGGGGCCATTGCGGGTATGTTCCTCTTCTCTTCGCTCTCTGACCGTACCGGTAAGCGCAAGCTGTTTGTCTCCCTGCCGCTGATTGGTTTTGCGCTCTGCATGTTCCTCTCCGTGGCGCTGAAAGAGCATACCTGGCTGGCCTACGCCGCGCTGGTGGGGTGTGGGTTCTTCCTGCAGTCGGCGGCGGGCGTGTTCTGGACCATTCCGGCACGCCTGTTCAGCGCGGAGATGGCAGGCGGTGCGCGGGGTGTAATTAACGCCCTGGGTAACCTCGGCGGGTTCTGTGGCCCTTATGCGGTCGGCGTGCTGATCACCTTGTATAGCAAAGATGCGGGGGTTTACTGCCTGGCGGTGTCGCTGGCGCTGGCCTCGCTGCTGGCCCTGCTGCTACCGGCGAAGTGCGATGCCGGTGCGGAGCCTAATCCTACGGTGAACCCGCATAAGCGTGCGGCCTGATGCCCTCACCCCAGCCCTCTCCCACGGGGAGAGGGAGAAAGACGAGAGAGTCAAAGATGAGTGAAAAAGAACCCTTCTGGCTGGGTATCGATTGTGGCGGTACTTATCTGAAAGCCGGTTTATACACCCGCGAGGGCAAAGAGGTCTGTATTGAACGCCGCACGGTTGCCACGCTCAGCCCGCGAGCAGGCTATGCGGAGCGGGACATGAACCAGCTGTGGCAGCAGTGTCACACCACCGTCGCTCTTCTGCTCAACAACGCCCGGGTTAGCGGCGAGCAGATCAAAGGTGTGGGCATCTCCGCCCAGGGCAAGGGGCTGTTTCTTCTCGATAAACAGGATCGTCCCCTGGGCAATGCAATGCTCTCCTCAGACCGTCGGGCACTGGACATCGTGCAGCGCTGGCAGCAGGACGATATTCCCGAAAAGCTTTATCCGCACACGCGACAGACGCTCTGGACCGGGCATCCGGCCTCTCTTCTGCGCTGGGTCAAAGAGAATGAGCCACAGCGCTATCAGCAGATTGGCTGCGTGATGATGGCGCACGACTACCTGCGCTGGTGCCTCACCGGCGTAAAAGGCTGCGAAGAGAGCAATATCTCTGAATCCAATCTCTACAACATGAACACCGGCCAGTACGATCCGCAGCTCACGCGCTGGCTCGGTATCAGTGAAATCGACAACGCTCTGCCACCTGTTGTCGGTTCAGCAGAAATCTGCGGGGAAATCACCGCTCAGGCTGCCGCACTTACCGGTCTCGCGGCGGGAACCCCCGTCGTTGGTGGGCTGTTTGATGTGGTTTCCACCGCGATCTGTGCCGGACTGCACGACGAACATACGCTGAACGCCGTGATGGGCACCTGGGCCGTCACCAGCGGGATTGCCAATGCGCTTCGGGACAACGAACCGTATCCCTATGTCTATGGGCGTTACGTCCACCCGCAGCAGTACATTGTCCACGAAGCCAGCCCCACCTCTTCCGGCAACCTTGAGTGGTTAACCGCCCAGTGGGGAGAGATCTCTTTTTGCGAGATCAACCACGCCGTGGCCAGCCTGCCGAAAGCCGAAAGCGATCTGTTCTTCCTGCCGTTTCTCTATGGCAGCAACGCCGGGCTGGAGATGACGAGCGGCTTCTACGGCATGCAGGCGCTGCATACTCGCGCGCATCTTTTGCAGGCAGTTTACGAAGGCGTGGTGTTCAGCCATATGACCCATCTCAGCCGCATGCTCGAACGCTTTACCGACGTACAGGCACTGCGCGTCACCGGCGGCCCGACCCACTCTGACGTATGGATGCAGATGCTGGCGGATGTCAGCGGTCTGGCGATTGCGCTGCCGCAGGTGGAAGAGACTGGCTGTTCCGGCGCGGCGCTGGCCGCCCTGGTTGGCACCGGCGTTTATCCCGATTTTTACGCAGCGCAGCGCGCGCTCAGACACGACATTCGGGTCATTGAACCCGACATGCACGCCCATGCGGCCTATCAGCGCAAGTATCAGCGCTACCAGTTACTGATTTCAGCACTACAGGGTTATCACGCCCGTGTAAAGGAGCACGACCTATGAGCCGACCATTACTGCAGCTGGCGCTCGACCACACCTCACTTCAGGCTGCCCAGCGCGATGTCGCCAGGCTTTCCGATCACGTCGATATTATCGAAGCGGGCACCATTTTATGTCTGACCGAAGGGCTTAACGCCGTGCGTGCACTACGCGAGCAGTGTCCGGGAAAAACCCTCGTGGCGGACTGGAAGGTGGCCGACGCCGGAGAAACGCTGGCAGAGCAGGCGTTTGGCGCAGGCGCGAACTGGATGACCATCATCTGCGCCGCGCCGCTGGCCACGGTTGAAAAAGGCCACGCGGTGGCGCTGCGCTGCGGTGGGGAAATTCAGATGGAGCTGTTTGGCAACTGGACGCTGGACGATGCCCGCGCCTGGCACCGCATCGGCGTGAAGCAGGCCATCTACCACCGGGGACGCGACGCACAGGCCAGCGGTCAGCAGTGGGGTGAGGCCGATCTCGCCCGAATGAAAGCGCTCTCCGACATCGGTTTGCAGCTGTCCGTCACCGGCGGCATCACCCCGGCTGACCTGCCGCTGTTTAAGCAGATCAACGTCAAAGCCTTTATCGCCGGTCGCGCGCTGGCAGGCGCGGCCAATCCACCGCAGGTGGCAGAGGCCTTCCATTCGCAAATCCGCGACATCTGGGGAGCGTAATCATGCGTCAGCATCCGTTAGGTATTTACGAAAAAGCGCTGCCGAAATCCCTCACCTGGCCGGAGCGCCTGGTGCTGGCAAAAAGCTGTGGCTTTGATTTTGTTGAAATGTCGGTAGATGAAACGGACGAACGCCTGTCACGCCTGGCGTGGAGCACCACGCAGCGTGCATCGCTGGTGGAAGCGATGCTGGAAACCGGTGTGTCGATCCCCTCCATGTGCCTGTCTGCCCACCGCCGCTACCCGTTTGGCAGTCGGGATGAAACCGTCCGCACCCGCGCCCGGGAGATCATGTCCAGCGCCATTAAACTGGCGCGTGATTTGGGTATTCGCACCATCCAGCTGGCCGGGTATGACGTGTATTACGAAGAGCATGATGAAGGCACCCGGCAACGCTTCGCCGAAGGGCTGGCATGGGCAGTCGAGCAGGCCGCCGCCGCGCAGGTGATGGTGGCCGTTGAGATCATGGACACCGCGTTTATGAACTCCATCAGCAAATGGAAAAAGTGGGACGAGATGCTGGCCTCGCCGTGGTTTAGCGTTTACCCGGATGTCGGCAACCTCAGCGCGTGGGGTAACGATGTGGCCGCCGAACTGACGCTGGGCATTGACCGCATCGCGGCAATTCACCTGAAAGATACCCAGCCCGTCACGGCACAAAGCCCAGGACAGTTCCGCGACGTGCCCTTTGGCGAGGGCTGCGTCGATTTCGTTGGCGTGTTTAACACGCTCAATAAGCTGAACTACCGCGGCGCGTTTCTGATTGAAATGTGGACCGAAAAAGCAAAAGAGCCGGTGCTGGAGATTATCCAGGCGCGCCGCTGGATTGAAGCCCGTATGCAGGAAGGAGGCATGACATGTTAGAACAACTCAAAGCCGAGGTGCTGGCAGCCAACCTGGCACTGCCCGCCCACCAGCTGGTGACCTTCACCTGGGGTAACGTCAGCGCGGTGGATCGCGACAGCGGTCTGATGGTGATCAAACCGTCCGGCGTGGAGTATGACGTGATGACGGCGAAGGATATGGTGGTGGTGAATATTGCCACCGGTGAGGTGGTCGAGGGCAGCATGAAACCGTCGTCAGACACGCCTACCCATCTTGCGCTGTACCGTCGCTACCCGGAGATGGGCGGCATCGTCCATACCCATTCCCGCCATGCCACCATCTGGTCTCAGGCAGGTCAGGATCTGCCGGCCTGGGGCACGACGCACGCGGACTACTTCTACGGCGCGATCCCCTGCACGCGGCGGATGACCACGGCGGAGATCGCAGGAGACTACGAGTATCAGACCGGTGAAGTGATCATCAAAACCTTTGAAGAGCGCGACATCAGCCCCATGCAGATCCCGGCAGTGCTGGTGCACTCCCACGGACCGTTCGCATGGGGTAAAGATGCCGCCGATGCGGTACACAACGCCGTGGTGCTGGAAGAGTGCGCGTACATGGGCCTGTTTTCGCGCCAGCTTGCGCCGCAGCTTCCGGTTATGCAGCAGGAACTGCTCGACAAACATTATCTGCGCAAGCACGGTGCGCATGCCTATTACGGGCAGTGATCAACCGGAATTAATGTGTTCCTTACAGTACCGCCGTTTCCAGACGGCGGGCGTTAACCCGGTATGCTTCGAAAATATCTGCCGGAAATACCCCACGTCGTTAAAACCGCAGCGGGTGGCCACTTCCGTTAATGACGCTGAGTCATTCAGCAGCATTTTTTCTGCCGCCCTGACGCGCTGGCGATGAATCGCCTCCGTCAGGGTTAAATGAAATGTCCGACGAAACACGCGCCCGAGGTAATCGGCATTACAGTGCAGCGATTTTGCCAGCAGCGAGGTGGAGAGCGGTAAATGAAACTGCGTGCGAATAAGCTGTTTTGCCTTCCAGGCCAGTGCTGCACCGGCCTCATCGGCGCGGTCCTCATATCCTGCTGAGAGGGATATTTGCTGCAAAATCAGTAACAAAAGCATTTCCAGCGCCACGCTGCGCTGTAATTTTTCCTGCTCACTGAGGAACTGGCGAAAAAGCGCAATCACCGACGGGACATCCCTCACGCAGCAATGTTGTTCAATGGTCAGCGGAGAAGCCTCCGGCAAAGCGGAAGACTCAGGCTTCACCTCAAAATGCAGCCAGTAGAATCGCAGATCGGCCGGAAAATCTTCTGTACCCACATGCCGCCGCTTCGGCCAGAGCAATAAACTCTCCCCCGCCTTCACCTCAAAAAGACGGTTCTCCTCCCGGATCGTTAATGTCCCTTTTTCGACAAAAATAATCTCCCACGACGTTAATTTACGCGCCGGGTGGCGACCCACGCCCCGCGAAATAAATAATCCGCCATTTTGCACCTTAATCGGAAGCGCTATGGATAATTCGAGCATGGATATTCACCATTCCGCTTTTATTGCCGTATTTAATTGACTTATCCATTGATTATTAACAATTACCGTTATAGCTGCCCGATCAAACTCACACTTTCTTCATCAGGTCGGAATCGTCCTCTTTTTATACTTTTCCCTTCCCTTGTTGCCCTTTGCGTTCGGTGCAGAATGAATGAGGTACCTTGCACAAATACGATAAAAATCGATTACCGAGGAGTTATCTCATGACTTCCACACCGATTACCGAGTCTGACGTTGCACAACGGGTGAGAGAAGATCGTTTGTCCGTTCGCGAGAAAATTGGCTACGGCCTGGGCGACGCGGGCGGCACGGTCATTACCTGCCTGATCATGAATTTTCTGACCTTTTTCTATACCGATATTTTTGGCCTGACCCCGGCGCTTGTCGGCACGCTGTTTATTGCCCTGCGCGTATTTGACGCGATTTCTGACCCTGTCATGGGCGTGATTGCCGACCGCACCCAAAGCCGATGGGGGCGCTTTCGTCCCTGGCAGCTGTGGGTGGCATTCCCTGTTGGCATCATCGGCGTGCTGACCTTCACCGTACCTGAAGCCAGCATGGGCGTGAAGATTGCGTGGGCATTCGGCACTTACCTGCTGCTGTCCGTCGGCTATACCGCCATCAACGTGCCCTACTGTGCGCTGATCAACACCATGACCACCCGCCACAGCGAGGTCATTTCCTGCCAGTCATGGCGCTTTGTGCTGTGCGGCGTTGCGGGATTTTTGGTCTCCGTCGGCCTGCCGTGGCTGGTGGCGGCGCTGGGGCAAGGCAACGCCGCCCGGGGTTATCAGCTGGGCGTTGGCGTTCTGTGTACACTCGCCGTGGTGATGTTTCTCTGCTGCTTCTTCTGGGTCCGTGAACGCGTCCCACTGGCGCTGATGGGTAAATTCACCCTGCGCGAACACCTGGCTGGGCTGCGTAAAAACGACCAGCTGCTGTTGATGCTGGTGATGTCGTTTTTGCTGATCAACGTCTTCAATATCCGTGGCGGCGGATACATGTACTTCATCACCTATGTGCTGCAGGGCAGCACCGCTTACACCTCGCTGTTTTTTACCATGGTGACCTTCGCAGCGATCCTTGGGGCGGTGATCGTCAGCCCCCTCTCTCGCCGTATTGATACGGTCAAACTCTACTACTACACCAACCTGGTGCTCGCCGCGATCGCGGCTGGCATGTGGTTCCTGCCCGGCGGCCCGGCGCATCAGTCGCTCTGGCTGATCGTGATTCTGAGTAACGGCGTCATCCTGGGCTTTACCCTGCCGCTGCACTTCTCGCTGATGGCTTTTGCCGACGACTACGGCGAGTGGAAGACCGGCGTGCGATCGTCGGGCATGAACTTCGCCTTCAACCTGTTTTTCATCAAGCTGGCGTGGGCCTCCAGCGCCGGGATCATCAGCCTGGTGTTTATCGCCGTCGCCTATCAGCCGGGAGCGGGTAACCAGACACCTGCCTCGCTGCAGGGCATTACCGCCATGGAGACGCTGCTCCCTGCCCTTTTCCACCTGCTGCTGGCGGTCTCAATCCGCTGGTGCAGACTCAACAATCCGATGATGTCGCGCATTGCCACCGATTTGCGCCAGCGTCATGTACCGTCCTGAGGAGAACGTGATGTCCATAATGGAAGCCAACCTGCATAACCTGAAAATCACCGACCCGTTTCTTGGCCAGTATCAGCGGCTGGTGCGTGATGTGGTCATCCCCTATCAGTGGGATGCGCTCAACGATCGCGTGGCGGAAGCCGAGCCCAGTCATGCCATCACCAACTTCCGCATTGCGGCAGGTCTTGAAGAAGGTGAGTTCTATGGCATGGTCTTTCAGGACAGTGACGTGGCGAAATGGCTGGAAGCCGTGGCGTGGTCGCTGTGTCAGAAACCAGATGCTGAACTGGAAAAAACCGCCGATGAGGTGATTGAACTGATCGCCGCGGCGCAGTGTGAAGATGGTTATCTCAATACCTACTTCACCGTCAAAGCGCCTGACGAACGCTGGACCAATCTGGCCGAGTGCCACGAGCTTTACTGCGCCGGGCATATGATCGAAGCTGGCGTGGCGTATTTTCAGGGCACCGGAAAACGCCGACTGCTGGAGGTGGTGTGTAAACTGGCAGATCATATCGACAGCGTTTTCGGCCCCCGGGAAGGTCAGCTTCACGGCTATCCGGGCCACCCGGAAATTGAGCTGGCGCTGATGCGGCTGTACGACGTTACTCAGGAGCCACGCTACCTGAACCTGGTGAAATACTTCATCGAGGCGCGCGGTACGCAGCCTCACTTCTATGATATCGAATACGAGAAGCGCGGCAGAACATCGTACTGGCACACCTACGGCCCGGCATGGATGGTCAAGGACAAAGCTTACAGCCAGGCGCATCAACCGCTTGCTGAACAACAAACGGCGATTGGCCATGCGGTGCGTTTTGTCTACCTGATGGCGGGTATGGCACACCTGGCCCGTCTGAGCAAAGACGACGCAAAACGTCAGGACTGCTTACGCCTGTGGAACAACATGGCGCAGCGCCAGCTGTACATTACCGGCGGGATGGGTTCGCAAAGTAGCGGTGAAGCCTTCAGCAGCGATTACGATCTGCCCAATGATACGGTGTATGCCGAAAGCTGCGCCTCGATTGGCCTGATGATGTTTGCCCGTCGGATGCTGGAGATGGAAGCGGATAGCCGCTACGCCGACGTGATGGAGCGCGCCCTGTACAACACGGTGCTGGGCGGCATGGCGCTGGACGGTAAGCATTTCTTCTATGTCAACCCGCTGGAAGTATACCCCAGGACGCTGGCCTTTAACCACATCTATGACCACGTCAAACCGGTTCGTCAGCGCTGGTTCGGCTGCGCCTGTTGCCCGCCGAATATCGCTCGCGTGCTGACGTCGCTGGGGCATTACATTTACACCGTTCGCCCGGATGCGCTTTTCATTAATCTCTACGTAGGGAATGAGGTCACCATCCCGGTGGGCGATGAGACGCTCAAGCTGCGGATCAGCGGTAATTATCCGTGGCAGGAAGAGGTCAACATTGAGATCGCCTCGCCCGTACCGGTAACGCACACCCTGGCCCTGCGACTGCCGGACTGGTGCGCAAATCCTCACGTGTCGCTGAACGGAGAAGGCATGACGGGCGAGGTATCACGGGGTTATCTTCACCTCACCCGTCGCTGGCAGGAGGGCGATACGCTCACGCTAACCTTACCGATGCCGGTCCGCCGCGTGTACGGTCATCCACAGGTTCGTCAGCAGGCCGGAAAGGTCGCGCTGCAGCGCGGTCCGCTGGTCTACTGCCTGGAAGAAGCCGATAATGGCGCCAACCTGCATAATCTAGCCCTGCCTGCCGACAGTGAATTCCGGGTTTTCGAGGGTAAAGGAATTTTCGCTCATAAGATGCTGATTCAGGCGGAAGGTGTCACGCATGACGCCGCAGAAGCGGGATCGGAGGCGTTATGGCAGTACGACCGTCCTGCGGTGCAACGTCAACCCAAAACGTTGACCTTTATTCCGTGGTTTAGCTGGGCTAACCGGGGAGAAGGGGAAATGCGCATTTGGGTGGATGAAGACTGAGTATCTGCGGCCTGATGCCTTCACCCCAACCCTCTCCCACGGGAGAGGGATCGTTAAGGCAGCACGCGACGCGCTGCCTCAGCCAGAAAAGCGCTTCGGTTACTAAACTGCGGATGTTCACTCACAAAAGAATCAATTTTCACCAGCAATCGACGAGGCAGGGTGATATTGATACGCTCGGCCTTACCGTCGAATTGCTTCATATTGATATCTACAAGCAACCATTGTCCGCCGATAAAATCACCCGGTGTGGCTTCAAGATGTGCTTCAACATTGCCAGGGAGAGGTAACTCTTCATCCATTTCAAATAGCGCTTCGAAGTGAGCTGTCAGTGCATCACGTGCATCCTGAAAAGCATCATCCAGAGAATTGCCGGCAAAAAAACAACCAGGAAAGTCAGGAAAAAAACCGCTGGCGCTACCGTCGGGATCAGAATGAATGTAAGCCGGATAAAACATAACTACTCCTGATATCAGTGTTTGATTCCCGCCTGCCGCCAGATTTGCGCGAGGGTGCCGGGTTTTATGTCCTTTTTGGGATGTGGAACGGTTACCAACCCCGCATGTACTGGGTGGCGAAACTGATGATGGCTTCCTTTCGTTCTTACACATTTCCAGCCATGCCTGACCAGAACAGTAATGACATCCGCACTTTTCACATTCCAATCCTTCCATGATTATACACATCATACACACCATCGCTACTGGTGCAGATGACAATAGACGAAAGGAAATGCAAACGCAGCCGGGTTTTGTCTGAACAGGAAGAAGCAACGCAAAAAGAAAGGCGGAACAGGTAAATTGCTGATCAACATGCAGGCGCTATCACAACGCCGGGTAAGGCGAAGCCGCCACCCGGCTTTACAGCATCAGAAGCGCCAGCTCAGCCCGGTCATCAGCGCAAAGCTGTCGTCGCGGTCGATCATCGGGCTGTTCTTCACATCGTCAGGCAATACGGTATAAACCGCACTGGCGTTAAGGAACAGGTTCTGGGTTAACTGATATTTTGCCGCCAGACCCACGTAGGGCGTCCAGCTGTCTCCGGCGGTGTATTCATTGAGACCTGAACGGCGAGACTCGCTGCCGGAAACCCCGTAGTAGTAGTCGTTATAGCTCTCGTCACTGTAGAAAATGCCCACAGATGGCGTCAGCGTGAGGCGTTCCATCCGGATGGGGCGGAAGTACGAAATCTCACCGACTACGCCACCACTTTCATCCATCGCATCGCCAGAGACGGCCACTTTCAGCGAACCCCAGTTTTCATGGCGGTAATAGGCGCCCCCCAGGAAAGCGGACGCTTTACGCTCATCCAGGTGTTTCATCTGAGGGTCGTCGTTATCGTCGGGATCAAAATGCAGCGGCATCCACGACGCGGTCAGGCTAAATTCATTTTTTTCGTCTTTCCACAGGATCCACCCTCCCGTGGTCTGGCGGACATAGAATCGGTCACCTTCATAGCTAATTAACGGAACCGCGGTGGTATTTTCATTATACCCTTTATAAGGTGACTCATTAAATACAGCCCCCGCGCCAAGTGAAAAGTCACCGGCCATTGCGGATGAGGTCGCAAATAACGTGGCAGCGATGAGTAAATTGTTTTTAATAGTCATTCCATGTAATCCATTTAAACGCCAAACAAGCGAGGCGAATAATAATGGTTACAAATTTGCCTGTGCAACGCCGCTGTTTATATAATATTATATATAAAATCATATAGATGGGTGCGCATGATGAATAAATTACAACTAAAACCCCGTGAATTAAAAATAATTTCCGTCATCGCCGCCACCCACAGCATTGGCGACGCCGCCGCCCTGCTGGGCATGGCACAGGCCAACGTCAGTAAATATCTCTCTGATTTTGAAACGCGAGTCGGCCTGAAGGTCTTTGAGCGCACCACCCGACAGCTGGCACTGACGCAGTTTGGTGAGGCCTTACTTCCCTATGTGAACGCCACGCTGGATAAAAATAGTCAGCTTATTAATTTTATTGCCGATTATAAGCATGAAAAACGCGGGAAAGTGACGATTTACGCCCCGACAGGTATCGTGACCTATCTCTCCCGTCATGTGATCCACCAGATAAAAGATATCGGTGATATTCGTATCTCACTCAAAACATACAATCTGGATCGCAATGAATTTTCTGAGGGTGTGACCTTTCCGGATGACTGCGATATTTTAATTACCTATGCTCAGCCGAAAGACGAAAGTCTGGTCGCGAGTGTTTTAACCCAATATTCCGTTACCGCCTTCGCGACCGAAGAGTATTTAAATCAGTACCCATTAAACGGTCCGGAAGATTTAATAAACCATTCTTGTATTTTAATCGACTCCATGCTGGTGGATGATGCTAACATCTGGCGTTTTCGCGTTCATGGCAGTGATGATGTACAGGATTACCGGGTTACCGGGAATTATATTTGCGACAATACGCAGACCGCTCTGGAGCTGGCGAGAAATAATCTCGGTATCGTCTTTGCCCCAAAAGAGAGCCTGAAAAAAGAGTTAAAAAACGGTTCACTTGTTCCCTGCTTCCCGCATCAGGAAGAGTGGTGGCTTGATCTCACGGCCATTTTCCGCAAGCGTGAATACCAGCCATGGCGCGTGCAATACGTTCTGGATGGCGTCCTGAATAATCTTCGCCAGCAAATAGCTCAGGCCGCCAACGGACGGCCTGAACTGGATGATTAGAACAGCCCCAGCGGTTTATCGGAGTAGCTGACCAGCAGGCATTTCGTCTGCTGATAATGCTCCAGCATCATCTTGTGCGTTTCACGCCCGATGCCTGACTGCTTATAACCCCCAAAGGCCGCATGCGCCGGGTAGGCGTGATAGCAGTTGGTCCATACGCGACCGGCCTGAATCCCCCGCCCCATTTTATACGCCAGATTGCCGTTGCGGCTCCAGACGCCAGCTCCCAGGCCATACGGCGTATCGTTGGCAATCTCCAGCGCCTCCTCCATCGTTTTAAAGGTCGTCACGGCCAGCACCGGTCCGAAAATTTCCTCCTGGAAAACGCGCATGTTGTTCTTGCCAGACAGAATGGTCGGTTCAAGGTAATACCCTTCCTGCAGATCGCCGCCGAGCACTTTACGACGTCCACCGGTCAGGACATCCGCCCCTTCTTTTTTGCCGATATCAATGTAATTGAGGATGGTCTCCAGCTGTCCATGTGACACCTGTGCGCCCATCTGCGTCACGTTATCAAGCGGGTTACCGCTGCGGATCGACTCCACACGGCGAATGGCCCGTTCCATAAAGCGCTCATAGATCGACTCCTGTACCAGCGCACGGCTTGGGCAGGTACAGACTTCGCCCTGGTTAAAGGCAAACAGCGCAAACCCTTCCAGCGCTTTATCGAAGAACGCGTCCTCTTCCTCCATCACGTCCGCAAAGAAGATATTCGGGGATTTACCGCCGAGCTCCAGCGTCACCGGAATGATGTTCTGGGTGGCGTACTGCATGATCTGCTGGCCCACTTCCGTCGAGCCGGTAAACGCCACTTTGGCGATGCGTTTTGAGGTCGCCAGATATTCCCCAATCTCACCCCCGGCCCCGTTGACCACGTTAATCACGCCTGGTGGCAGCAGGTCACCGATAATGTCCATCAACAGCAGTACCGACAGCGGCGTCAAGCGGGCCGGTTTCAGCACAATGCAGTTCCCGGCCGCCAGCGCGGGCGCCATTTTCCAGCTCGCCATCAGCAGCGGGAAGTTCCACGGGATAATCTGCCCCACCACGCCCAGCGGCTCGTGGAAGTGATACGCCACGGTGTCGCTATCAACTTCACTGATCCCCCCCTCCTGCGCACGAATACAGGAGGCAAAATAGCGAAAGTGGTCAATTGCCAGCGGCACATCCGCCGCCATTGTTTCACGGATCGGCTTGCCGTTATCCCAGGTTTCTGCCGTCGCCAGCGGCTCAAGATTTTGCTCCATCCGGTCGGCAATTTTGAACAGGATCGCCGCCCTGTCCTGCACGGAAGTCTGTCCCCATTTATCTTTGGCTTTATGCGCCGCATCCAGCGCCAGATCGATATCGCGCCTGCCTGAGCTGGCTATCTCGCACAGCGGCTGGCCGGTGACGGGGGTCAGGTTGGAATAGTATTCGCCGTCGACGGGTGCCACCCAGTCGCCGCCAATAAAGTTGTCATAGCGGGGTTTCAGCTTGAGAGGAAAACCGTACTCGCCTGGCTGAATGCGTGAAGAGGGAGGATTGTTTGTCATGACCGTCTCCTTGCTGTTGGTGTACATCAAGGGTAGTCCCGGCTGGTGATTTTATCGCCAGCCGGTAACGGTGTTTACGACAGGGGTCACGCTGTTTCTGGAAAGAGTAACGAATCCCGTAATAAATGGTCGTTACCGCGACGGCGGGTAAAACCGATGCGGTTGAAATATTCCAGGATCTGAATGGCCAGCTTACGTCCGACGTTCAGACGATCGCGGAAATCAGCCGCACAGGTAGAGCCTCGCGCCTGATCCAGTTCGCGGATCAAACTGGCAAACGCGACAATCCGATCGTTGCGGTAATAACGATCTTTCACGATCGCAACGATGAGCCCTTGCTGCGCGGCATGGCGCAATACCTGGCGCATCACCTGCTCGTCGGTATTCGTTTCCCGGGCGAGATCGCGAACCCACCACGGCTCATCGCCAAACAGAGGGGCCGCTTTTTGCCAGATTGCCTCTTGCTCTGCGGTGAACCCGGCTTTGTGATCCGGCAGATGCAGCCAGCCGTGGTGGCTTTTGATCACGCCGCTTTCACGCATGTTTTCTATCAGCAGCAGGACGAGCGCATCGTCTTCCATGGGCAGCGCCATGCGACGCAGGCGCTCGCGCCCTGGGCCAGGTTCATCCTGATGCTGTTCATGGTAGGTGGCGAGCGTGTTTAACACCTTACGCTGCCAGCACGCCGCAACCGGCGCGTTCAGCAGGTTATTACCGGCCTGGATAAATCCCGGCTGCTGGGTCAGCGGGAGGAGTCCTTCGTTGCTGAGCTGTCGTGCCCAGGCGAAGTCGGTCAGGTTCACCGCACCGCGTTCAAGATGCACCTCCAGCGCAGCCTTGTCATTGCTGGCCTGCGCCAGTGCCGACAGCCACTGCAAATACTCCGGTTTACGCTTCCCACGACGCGGCGGGTTGAGCGTCACCACCCGCGCCCCGGCCAGCGTTTCCCGCGCCGAGATATCACGCAGCACCAGACGGTCATTATCTGCCAGCCAGAGCGGCGTATCGAAAACCAGTTCAGCGAGATCGTTTTCCAGCAGCGACACGCGCCCGGTGATATGGCTGGCCGCATGGTGGATATGCAGCGGCTGCCACTGGCTGAGCGGGATATGCGTCTGCAGGGAGACAATCACCCGCTCAGACGGTTCTGGCGGCGCCTCAGACAGCAGCCAGTCGCCGCGGTTTAGCTGCGCTTTCTCCGCATCGCCGGCAATATTGAGGGCGATACGCTGCCCGGCATGGGCATGATCAACGGGCTGGTTTTGTGCATGCAACCCGCGCACCCGCATCGGTTTGTTAATACCCGTCAGCCATACGGTATCGCCCACCTTCACTTCCCCACTCAGGGCGGTACCGGTCACCACCAGACCCGCCCCTTTCACGGTAAACGCCCTGTCGATGGCCAGACGAAAGCGATGATCGCTGGCATGTTCCCGCGACGAAAGCTGCTGCAAATGGTGGCGAAGTGCGTCGATCCCGCGCCCTTCTGTGGCGACCGTTTCAAACAGCGCAGCATCGGTAAAGCCATATTCGCGCAACGTGGCCTGCACCGCCTCGCGCACCTCGTGAATACGCGTCGCGTCCACACGATCGGCTTTGGTCAGCGCCACGGTCAACTGTGGGTTGCCCGTCAACTGCAGGATCGCCAGGTGTTCACGCGTTTGCGCCATAACGCCGTCATCACAGGCCACCACCAGCAGGGCATGGTCAATACCACCAACCCCCGCCAGCATGTTGGAAAGAAACTTTTCGTGGCCGGGGACGTCAATAAAGCCCAGCACGCGGCCATCGGGCTGTGGCCAGTAGGCATAACCCAGATCGATGGTCATACCGCGCTTTTTCTCTTCCGGCAGGCGATCGGCATTCACGCCCGTGATGGCCTGCAACAAGGTGGTTTTTCCGTGGTCAACATGACCGGCGGTGGCAATAATCATTTCAACAACATCTCCAGAAATCGCTCTTCATCTTCAAGACAGCGTAGATCCAGCCACATTCGGCCATCGTAAATCCGCCCGATAACCGGCGTTGGCAGGGCACGCCAGCGCGCAGAGAGCGCATCAAGCCTGCTGCCGCGGCCATCGCGCGGGGTGAAGGTCAGGGCCGCGCTGGGCAGCCGATCCACCGGTAACGAGCCGCTGCCAATTTGCGACTGGCAGGACTCAATGCGCACGTCGAAATCGGCGTAATGCGACGCGACATTGGGCAACAGCAACTCGGCCTGTGCGCGAATCGAGGCGGCATCACGCGTTAACAGACGCAGCGTTGGCAGGCGTTCCGCCAGTTTCTCCGGGTGGAGATAGAGTCGCAGCGTCGCGTCCAGCGCGGCAAGCGTCATTTTATCGGCGCGCAGGGCGCGCTTGAGCGGATGCTGCTGCAGCTTCGCAATCAGCTCACGCTTACCGACAATGATCCCGGCCTGCGGCCCGCCCAGCAGCTTATCGCCAGAAAAACTGACCAGGCTAACGCCCGCCGCAATCATCTCCTGCACCATCGGCTCTTTCGGCAGACCATACTGGCTTAGATCCACCAGCGAGCCGCTGCCGAGATCGGCAATCACCGGTACATTCAGCTCGCGGCCAATCGCCGCCAGCTCAGCCTCTTCAACGGTTTTGGTGAACCCTTCAATATGATAATTACTGGTGTGGACCTTCATCAGCAGGGCGGTGTTTTCATTAACCGCCGCACGGTAATCTTTCGCATGGGTCCGGTTAGTGGTACCCACTTCCTGCAGGGTACAGTCCGCCTGGCGCATCACGTCCGGGATGCGAAACGCGCCGCCAATCTCCACCAGTTCGCCGCGCGAGACGACCACCTCTTTGCCGCTGGCGGTCGCTGCCAGCATCAACAGGACCGCCGCCGCGTTGTTATTCACAATGCAGGCATCTTCAGCACCGGTGAGCTGACAAAGCAGATCCGCAAGGGCCCGATCACGATGCCCGCGTCCTGCACCGCCGAGATCGTACTCCAGCGTGACAGGCGAACGCATGGCCTGCGTTACGGCGTCTACCGCCTCTTCTGCCTGCTGCGCACGCCCGAGATTGGTATGCAGGACGGTCCCCGTCAGGTTAATCACCGGGCGCAACGCGCTTTGCCCTTTCTCAACCAGCCTCTGTTCCAGCGCCTGCTCCCACGCCACGCACCAGGCGGGCAAGGCATTTTCTGTCTGTATATGGCGCCGGGCCTCGTCCTGAAGCAGACGTAACATCTCAACCGTCGCGGTATGGCCGAACCGCTCGACAGCGGAATGAATAAGGGGTTCTCGAAGAAGTCGGTCGGTAGCAGGGATCTGGCTGTACAGGGAATGATGAGTAGTCATGAAAGCGCCTGGCGAGTAAATATCATCCCCCCTCCCGACGGGAGAGGGAGTTAACATGTGGAGGGATTGTACCGCCTCCTGACGCGAAGTGTTATAACCCGCGTCAAGCCTTTGGCGGTTCGGTACGGGCAAAGCTCTCGCGCTGGAAGAGCGTTTCGGCGAGCTTCACCAGCAGTGGACGGTCGACGCACCAGCCCGGAGAGACGCGACGAAAGTTGAGATAACCAATGGCGCAGGCGATAGCGATCGTCGCCAGATTCAGGCTATCCGTTGCAATTTTGCCCTCCTGAATGAGCTGCTCGCACCTGTCCAGGCTGCGGCTGATTTTCTCACGCTGGCGCAGCAGCTCCGTTTCCGACTGCTGAGCAACGGGCCTTGCCTGCTCGCGCACGGAAGTTAACGCCGCATCCATGATGCCATCGGCCAGCGCTTCAATTTGCTTCACTGCCAGGGCCGCCTTCGGATCTGCCGGTAACATGGCTGGCGCAACGCCGAGCAGCTCGATGTACTCAGCGATAATCGGGGAATCAAACCAGTATTCGCCCTCGTCCGTCACCAGCGCCGGGACTTTCCCCAGCGGGTTGTACTGCGCAACGCCGTTTTCGGCGTTGTACGGCTGTTCATTAACGAATTCAAATTCAATCCCTTTCTCCAGCAGGAGAATCGAGATCTTTCGCACGAAGGGACTGGTGTAGCTGCCGATGAGTTTCATTGCCTGATCCTTGATGCCAGAAAAAGTCAGTATGGATCAAGCGCTGAAAAAAGGGCAGGTATGCATGTCGCATTCCTGCCCGGCGAGGATTAATGATCAAGATAGAGATAGTGCATCCAGCTGGTCATGCGCAGCAGGACTTTACGCATCACCGAGACGTGCGCAAAATGGTCGGAATAGACCGCCACCTGCGCGTAAATACCGTCCGGCAACGCATCCACCTCGGCGTTCGGCTCCAGTTCTATCAGCGCCTGCACGCCATCCGTTCCCGGTGTCACCGTTAACGACTGTAGCGCCCCCTGTGCCTGATACGAGCCCCCTGGCACCACCGGCAGAATGCTGGTGAGCTTGCCAGAGAAGACCTGCCCCGGCAGAGCGTTAAACACCACTTCCGCTTCATCGCCCGGCTTCAGACGCAGCAGCGAGTTCTGACGGAACTGGGCCACAATCTGACGTTTCTGTTCAGGAATAAAGACCATAACCGGGCGCAGCGGCAGCGCGGCGGCATACGTTCCTGGGCGAATCAGCACCTGGGTGATGTAGCCATTGCTCGGCGCACGCACCACGGTCTGATCCAGGTTGTATTTGGCTTCGGCCAGCTGGGCGCGTAAAGAGGCTATCTGCGACTGTTCGCCGTTCACCATGCTGTCCAGCTGGCTTTTGATCTGCGTCTGTTCCGCCACAGAGCCTTTTACCAGCGCATCCTGTGCCAGATAGTTCTGCCGCGCGTTGTCGATATCGCTTTCAGAGAACGGGTTTACCTTCGCCTGGCTGCCTTTCAGGTAGCGCTGGTAATCTTTATACAGACGGTCCCGCTCCGCGGAGACCCGCGTGGTGTTGGCTACCGCTTCCGACAGCTGTGCTTTGAGCACGTCAATATTGTGCGTCGCGGTCACCAGGTCGGCCTGCAGTCTGTCGACACGAGCCTGATAGCGACCTGGATCAAGTTTAAATAACACTTCGCCTTTTTTAATGAGCTGGTTATTTTTATCGGTGACTTCGCTGACCACCCCGGTCACCTGCGGCGTAATCGGAATAGAAATAACCGCCTTTTGCGCCGTAAACGTATACGGGTGGTTATAGTTCATTAATAAAATGAGACCCGCCACGATAAATACCCCGCCTAATGTGGCGGTGGCGAGCGTCCACTGGTTAACCGGAATACGGAATATTTTAAAAATCGCCCAGGCAAACGCCACGTAGGTCAAAATAATCAACAGATCCATAATTAGCGCTCCAGCGTTTTCGTATCAGCAGTGGGCTGTACCGCTGCCAGCTTTTGTTCTAATTCGGCCACGCGTTTGGCCAGCGCATCCATACCTGGCACCTCATCAGGTTTGGTGATGTGGTTTTGCATGCCCCAACCGCGATCTTCCCGGTACAGCGTGGCCCAGATCCACAGGAACGGCCAGATGGCATGGAGCGTAAACAGGCTAATCCATCCCGCCGTGTGAATCGCATCGGCATGGGGATGATTACGCTTTTTGGCCATATTATAGGGGATGTCATGAATGGCGATGATTCCGTAAAAAAGAACCAGAAATACAAAAATCAATACGCCCAGCGCGAAATAGTTGAGAAACATATTCTCCTCACTTAAACAACGTCAACTCATTAAATTAATAAAACAGTACGCAACCTAATTAATTTATTTTTAAACATAAAAGGTATGCGGGTAATTTCAGAGCCGGGGAGTATCGTTTTTTATAATATCTCCATGCAAGTTTATAAACGTGTCAAAATATATCCTGAATAATAATATACTTAACCTTACATTATGAGCGTAATCCAGGTTTTAACTTTTCGCCATACCACATCTTAAAAGTGGTTTTTTAGCTTTATGTGTGTGTCGTAATCATCCTGGCGTTGAATCGCAGAGCAGAATTTGTCAGCGATCACATCCGGAGAAATCTGCATAAAAATTTTTTGTGAATTCAGTCACAACTCAGAAACAAACTCGCGACAACCAAGTGTGATTCACATCACAAAAAGAAGGGTGTTTTGCCGATTTTCTCCCCATTGTGTTTTTTTTAGACTGCGGTTTTGTGATTCAGATCACCTCATTTCCCGTCACACCCCCTGCGTTTACGTGATTGCGATCACACAATTTTTCGCTGTCTGGACAGTTGAACGATTCAGTGCCAGATTTCACAGCATCAGAACAGGGCCCGGCTACCTCTGCCGCCTCATTAACAATAAACCTCGGGCCGCAAGCCTAAGCGTCAACAGAAGAAGGGGTGTTTTATGTCATCCGATTTCAAGATCAAAGTTCAAAGCTTTGGTCGTTTCCTCAGCAATATGGTGATGCCAAATATCGGCGCGTTTATCGCGTGGGGTATCATCACTGCATTATTCATTCCGACAGGGTGGTTGCCTAACGAAACGCTGGCGAAACTTGTTGGCCCCATGATTACGTATCTGCTGCCGCTGCTCATCGGTTATACCGGTGGTCGTCTGGTGGGCGGTGACCGTGGTGGCGTAGTGGGTGCCATCACCACCATGGGCGTTATCGTCGGTGCGGATATGCCGATGTTCCTCGGTGCGATGATTGCCGGTCCTCTGGGTGGCTGGGCGATTAAGAAATTCGACGTCTGGGTTGATGGCAAAATCAAATCCGGCTTCGAAATGCTGGTGAACAACTTCTCTGCGGGCATCATCGGGATGATCCTCGCGATTCTGGCGTTCCTTGGCATTGGCCCGGCGGTTGAAGTCCTGTCCAAAATTCTGGCGGCGGGCGTTAACTTTATGGTGGCGCACGACATGCTGCCGCTGGCGTCTATCTTTGTTGAACCGGCGAAAATCCTGTTCCTGAACAACGCCATCAACCACGGTATCTTCTCACCGCTGGGTATTCAGCAGTCTCATGACCTCGGCAAGTCCATCTTCTTCCTGATTGAAGCGAACCCGGGTCCGGGTATGGGCGTTCTGCTGGCGTACATGTTCTTTGGTCGCGGCAGCGCGAAGCAGTCTGCTGGCGGTGCGGCTATCATTCACTTCCTGGGCGGTATTCACGAAATTTACTTCCCGTACGTGCTGATGAACCCACGTCTGATCCTGGCCGTTATCCTCGGCGGTATGACCGGTGTGTTCACCCTGAGTGTGCTGGGTGGTGGTCTGGTTTCTCCGGCGTCTCCGGGTTCTATCCTGGCGGTACTGGCAATGACGCCGAAAGGTGCCTATTTTGCTAACATCGCGGCTATCTGTGCGGCAATGGCGGTCTCCTTCGTGGTCGCTTCTATCCTGCTGAAAACCAGCAAAGTGAAAGAAGATGACGATATCGAAGCGGCAACCCGTCGTATGCACGACATGAAAGCCGAGTCCAAAGGCGCAACGCCGCTGTCAGCGGGTGATGTTTCTAACGACCTGAGCCACGTGCGTAAAATCATCGTTGCCTGTGATGCCGGTATGGGTTCCAGCGCAATGGGTGCCGGCGTGCTGCGTAAGAAAGTGCAGGATGCGGGCCTGACCAACATCTCGGTGACCAACAGCGCCATTAACAGTCTGCCACCGGATGTTGACTTGGTGATTACGCACCGCGATCTGACCGAACGCGCCATGCGCCAGGTACCGCAGGCACAGCATATTTCGCTGACCAACTTCCTCGACAGCGGCCTGTACACCAGCCTGACTGAACGTCTGGTGGCCGCGCAGCGTCACGAAGACAACGAAGTGAAAGTGCGCTCCAGCCTGCAGGACAGCTTCGACGAGAGCAACGCCCACCTGTTTAAACTGGGTGCGGAGAATATCTTCCTCGGCCGTACCGCAACGACCAAAGAAGAGGCCATTCGCTTTGCCGGTGAGCAGCTGGTAAAAGGCGGCTACGTTCAGCCTGAATATGTCGACGCGATGCTGGAACGCGAAAAACTGACGCCAACCTACCTGGGCGAATCCATCGCGGTGCCGCACGGTACAGTGGAAGCGAAAGACCGCGTGCTTAAAACCGGCGTGGTGTTCTGCCAGTATCCTGATGGCGTGCGCTTCGGTGAAGAAGAAGACGACATCGCCCGTCTGGTGATTGGTATCGCCGCGCGTAACAACGAGCACATTCAGGTGATTACCAGCCTGACCAATGCGCTGGACGATGAGTCCGTCATTGAGCGTCTGGCCAATACCACCAGCGTGGAAGAAGTGCTCGCGCTATTGAACAAATAACTGTACTCCTCCCTCTCCCTCCGGGGAGAGGGCTAGGGTGAGGGGTAAACGTTCCTCACCCCAGCCCTCTCGGGTAAAAACATTGATAAAGGTTAACACTATGAAAGCATTACATTTTGGCGCAGGTAATATCGGTCGTGGCTTTATCGGCAAACTGCTGGCAGACGCGGGCATTACGCTGACATTCGCCGATGTGAATCAGGTCGTTCTGGATGCCCTGAATGCCCGTCATAGCTACCGGGTACACGTGGTGGGAGAAAACGAGCAGGTTGAAACGGTCTCTGGCGTCAACGCGGTAAGCAGCATTGGTGACGATGTTATCGACCTCATCGCCAGCGTTGATCTGGTGACCACCGCGGTGGGCCCGGTGGTACTTGAGCGCATCGCGCCTGCGGTCGCAAAAGGCCTGGCAAAACGTAAAGCGCAGGGCATTGATACCCCGCTGAACATCATCGCCTGTGAGAACATGGTGCGTGGCACCACACAACTGAAAGGCCACGTTCTGGCCGCCGTTGCGGACGAAGACAAAGCCTGGGTTGAAACGCACGTTGGCTTCGTGGATTCTGCCGTTGATCGTATCGTTCCGCCGTCAGAATCTGCGACTAACGACCCGCTGGAAGTGACGGTGGAAACCTTCAGCGAGTGGATCGTGGACAAAACCCAGTTTAAAGGCGCGCTGCCGACCATTCCAGGCATGGAATTAACTGATAACCTGATGGCATTTGTGGAACGTAAACTCTTCACGCTGAACACGGGTCATGCTATAACCGCGTACCTCGGAAAATTGGCCGGTCATCAGACTATTCGTGATGCGATCCTCGACGAGAAGATCCGCGCGGTGGTAAAAGGGGCAATGGAAGAGAGCGGCGCGGTGCTGATCAAACGCTACGGTTTTGATGCTGATAAACACGCAGCATACATCCAGAAAATTCTCGGTCGTTTTGAAAACCCGTATCTGAAAGATGACGTTGAGCGCGTGGGCCGCCAGCCATTGCGTAAACTGAGCGCGGGCGATCGCCTGATTAAGCCGCTGCTGGGCACGCTGGAATACGGCCTGCCGCACGCCAACCTGGTGAAAGGGATTGCCGCCGCGATGCACTACCGCAGCGAGCAGGATCCACAGGCGCAGGAGCTGGCTCAGTTGATTGATGAAAAAGGCGAGCAGGCTGCGCTGGCGCAGATTTCCGGTCTGGACGCCAACAGCGATGTGGTTGTGGAGGCGGTTAACGCATATAACGCAACCAAATGATGCACAGTGAGGCGCAGGTAATCCTGCGTCCTGATTACAGATTGTCAGATATGCAGGCAATAATGGAACAAACCCAGGCCTTTGAAAATCGTGTGCTTGAGCGTCTGAATGCTGGCAAAACCGTACGAAGTTTCCTGATTACCGCCGTCGAGTTGTTAACCGAGGCGGTGAATATCCTGGTACTTCAGGTGTTTCGCAAAGACGACTACGCGGTAAAATATGCTGTAGAACCGTTACTGGACGGCGACGGACCGCTGGGCGATTTATCCGTGCGTCTGAAGCTGATATATGGTCTTGGCGTGCTGAACCGACAAGAGTATGAAGATGCGGAGCTGTTGATGGCGCTGCGCGAAGAGCTCAATCATGACGGCAATGAGTACACCTTTACCGATGACGAGATCCTCGGCCCCTTCGGCGAGCTGCATTGCGTTACCGCGCTCCCCCCTGCCCCCCATTTTGATAACAGCGACCCGGAACTGTACGCCATGCAAAAGCTGCGTTATCAACAGGTTGTCCGTTCCACGATGGTTCTTTCCCTGACTGAGCTGATTTCCCGAATCAGCTTAAAAAAAGCGTTTCAGAAGTAAGCCTGCTCACATTGGTGTATCCTTCCCTCTAAATTCCCCGTTTTCAGAGTTATTTGTCATGAAAGAAGTCGAAAAGAACGAAATTAAACGCCTGAGCGACCGCCTGGATCTGATCCGCCATCAGATGGCCGGTCTCTCGCTGGTAGACTCCGCCGAGAAGTACGCCGAGCTTGAAAAAGAGACCGCGAAGCTGGAAGCGGAAATCGAGCGTCTGCGTGAAGTAAAAGGCCAGAAGCTGAGCAAAGAAGCGCAGAAGCTAATGAATATGCCGCACCGTCGCGCCATCACCAAAAAAGAGCAGGCCGACATGGGCAAGCTGAAGAAAAGCATCCGGGGTCTGGTGGTGGTCCACCCGATGACCGAGCTTGGCCGCGAGATGGGTCTGAAAGAGATGACGGGGTTTTGTAAGACGGCGTTCTGATCCCGCTTCCCCTGCCGCAACGGCAGGGGAAAACTCAGTTGTAAATCAGGTTAAACGTGGCCATCGCATCCGCTTTTCCCGCCGTCACGCTCTCTTCCGTCTGAATGTAATGCGCATCAAACCAGAAGGTCTGCGTCTGGTTATTTCCAACCTGCCCAAGCGCTGACACCTGCGGGGTGTTCCATGGCACCACCTGCCCCTGAACCGAGCCGGTATTGTCGCCATAAATCAGTTCGATCCCGACGCCGCTGGCGCTGTCCTGCTGCTTCGTTAACGCCAGTGCCCTATCGTTACCCGGCGTGGTATCGCCGAAGAAGCCCATCTTCACCGTCGTGTTGTTTTCACAGGTCACCGGAATGCTGAAGCGCCCGCCCCCGGCGCGGGAGCCTGTGCCGTGAAATTCATTCTGGCTTACGGTTCCCATCGGTACCAGAATGCTGCGGGAGCCAACGGAACAGCTGGTATGCATGACGGTGAAGCTGGCGAGATGGATTTGCACTGGCGTCGCGACGTTAGTCGCGCTGGCTTTGTTTTCTCCCGCCTGCAATACCAGCGATCCGACATTTTGCTCCTGGGAGTTGGCGTTATCGTCAGGCATGGCGCTGGTCGTCGGGATTTTGTAAAACACCATCCAGAACTGCAACTTGTACGTTGAGGCGCTGGCAAAGGCAGGATTTTGTGAGGCGTCGCAAATACGCCGTGACTCGTTGCCGTCTACCGGGCTGGTGCCATCAATATACCGCACGGCATCCGCGCCACAGTAGTGCTGCTCGCGGAACCCGAGCGCGTAGCCGATGCCGTCAATCTGGGTTTTGTAGACGTGCCGCGACGCACCGTCTTCCCCCACCACGGTGCCGACGGGATTATCCAGCTCGACAAATCCGATACTACGCCAGGGGTCACTACCACCATCACAGTTGTAGAAGTCTTGCCCGGTAGACTGTATCGGTGCAGAAACCGGCGTCCAGTCCGCTGTACCGGGAGCATATCCAATGGCGTAGGGCACCTGGACGACCCACTGATCGCGCGTGGTGCGGCAGGGCGAGGCCTGAGCGTGCGCATGAAAACTCAGCATGCCAAAAAGAGAAAGCAGACTGAGATAGAAAACCCATTGAATAAAGTGACGCATGATATTCCTCTAGTGGCACTCAAGAGATAGCGTAGCGATGCCGGGGGCCATATGAGCCGCCCCCAGCTTGAACGGCGCCTGGCACTGACGTTGCTCCCCGTCTTCATACCAGCTTACGCGCAGCGTGCCGCGCTCCGGTACTCCGCTCAGGTAAGCCTGGCCGGCGTCAGCCACCATGCTTCGGTTGGCTGAACGGCGGTTTTGCTCCACCACCTCGGCCTGCGCGCCAAACGGCAATGGCTCGCCGTGGTATCGCAGGGAGAACAGCACGCGATAGCCAATGTGCGTTGCGTAATTGGCCAGCACCACCGCGCCGCTGGTGGGAATGAGCGTCAGCCCGCTCTGCTCAACATCGACGTTTTCACCAAACGTCGCCGTATCAAGATTGACGGTATTCTTACGATAGGCCGAAAGCGCGGGCATGACCGCGTAGCCGCGGCTGTCGGTATGGATGCCGCTGTAGCCCTCCGGCTCGACGTTCGCCGCGCCCGGCACGCGCAGCAGGGCTACGGTATCGCCCAGCGGCTGGCTGAGCGTGACGCCATACCGGGTGGCGATGACGCCCCCGGCGAGGCCGAGACTGGCATTATCGCCGTTTCGGCTGTGATCGTAACCGAGGCTTACGTTGCCGTAGCCGCCGTTGTATTGCAGCGCCAGGCTAGTGCTATCGGCTTGTCCCCCGCTGGCTTTACTCTGCTGAACGCTGTAGTTGAGGTTGCGGTTCGCCAGCGCGCTGCCGTTGAGTGACACCTGCTGCGTGGACATCCCACGGTTGCTTTTATTGATCAAGTAACTGACCGAGCTGTCCGGTAGCCACTTACCGAGCGGAATATTGATATTAAACGACACGGTGCGATCGGGATGTTGCTCACGCGCTGAGTCGGTGTAGTCATACCCTGCTCCCCATGAAATTCCCCGCCAGCTGGTGTACCAGCCAAGGTGTATGGTTTTGTCCTGCCCGGAGGTATGCCAGTAATCCTGCATCCACGCCGAGACGCTGAGGCTGCCGAACTGCCCCAGCGTCTGTGAGAAGGTTATTTGCGAGCGGCTACGGCGATTATTAAGCCGTAGCTGCTGGCTATCAGATTGATTCAGCTCGCTAAACTCATAAAAGTTGCGCGAGGCATAGCGATAGCTCGCCAGGTTGAAGGCGGTGCCGGTGGTATTAAAATCCTTCTGGTACTGAACGCGCCACGCCTGGCCCATTACGCTTTTGCCGTTGGGTAAACGGCTTTTTGCCACCGTATCGTCAATACCCAGCGAGCCGAACGCGCCAAACCCCCTGCCCACGCCAATGGCGCCGGCCTGGTAGTTATTCGCGGTACGAAAGCCGCCGTACACCGTCATACTGGAGAGCAGGCCGTAAAAAAAAGCGCCTTCAACAAAATCCGGCGATCGGGCATCGCTGGAGCCGGAGTGAAAGCGTCCGGCATTGAGGCTGTATTTCAGGCTGCCCTGGCGTCGCATAAACGGCACCGCTGAATAAGGCTGGGTAAATACTCGTTTCGAGCCATCGCTTTCCGTAACGGTCACCTGTAAATCACCGCTCTGCGCGCCGGGGAACAGATCGTTAATGACAAACGGCCCGGCGGCAACCCAGGTTTCATAAATGACATAACCATTCTGCGAAACGGATACCCGGGCATAGCTGTGCGCGACGCCGCGGATTGTCGGCGCGAAGCCGCGCTGGCTGTCGGGTAACATACTCTCGCTGGACGAAAGCTGAACCCCGCGAAACGCCACGCTATCGAACAGATCGCCGGCAGTCCAGGCATCGCCAATCCGCAGCTGGCTGTTCAGGCTGCGAATATCCCTGCTCAGCCAGCTGCTTTGTGACTGAAAACGATCGCCGCCCGCGTTGCTGTAGCTCCAGGCTGACGTATTACGCAGCCGCCACGGTCCCAGGTTTACGCCGTTACGCAGGTTGAGATAGCTTGACGTCGTGTCGCCGTTTTGATGATGGGCCTGTCCCCCCGTGAGGCTGTAATCAACGAATGCCGCCGGTATACCATCATCCCACTGCGACGGTGGCACGTAGCTGCGGCTGCGGTGCGTCATCGCCGCCTGCGGCACGCTGAGAAAGAGACGCTGTTGGCTGAAGTCATAGGAGCTGCGCGCCGCCGGGATAAAATCCGCGAGGCGCGTAAAGGTCTCTCCTTCCTGCAATCGGGAGAATCCCGGAACTGCACTCACGTTCACTCCGAGCGCTTCCAGCAGCGGCACGCTAAAAACGGGTTGCAGGCTGCCGTTCTCATTGACGAAGGCGATCTCCTGATGCCGCTCCTCGCGTCCGTTAACCTCAATCGTTACGAGCCACGTGCCGGGCATCTGCCCGCCCTTTTCGGAGAAATAGTGCAGATCCGCCGTTTTCTGTTCGGCGGAGGAAAGCTCCAGCGCGGCGGGATCGAAATAATCCTCGGCCCATCCTGTGCGGCTGAAGCTGAGCAGCAGCACCGAAAGTGGCGCATAACGAAACAGGCGAGAAGGCATGGTTTAAAGAGGCTGCGACCGGGTCGCGGTAATAGCGCCAAAATCATTAATAGCCGACCAGGTAACGCTGCCGGAGGCTGCCACAGGCCATTCGCGGGTTTCGCCTGGGCCGATCATGCCCGGTTGCTCAATTTTGTGCCCCGAGACGCTGAGGCGATAAAAAGAGACGTAGTACGGCGTCGGGTTGGTGGCCTCAAGCCCTTTCTGCGTCGTTGAGAATCTCACCTTTTGCCAGGCGGTTGCAGCATCGCCTTTCAGGTTTTCAGGGCGGTAGAAGATTTTAAATTTCGATTTAACGTTAACTTGTAATTCGTTGCTGCTCTCTTTTGGCTTTGGCGCAATGGCTTTAATATCGAGCCAAAATACAGATTCACGATCTGTGGGCAGCGGCGCGCCGGTATATTGAATACGCAGCGTGTTGGTCTGATCCGGATCAAGCCTGAAAAGTGGCGGAGTGACGATAAATGGCGCAGCGTTATTTCCCGTTTTCCCATCGCCTTCAACCCATGACTGAATAAGATAGGGCGTTGCACTTTCCATATTAGAAACAGAAAATGCCACCTCCTTGCTATTTTGCGGGTATACGATCCGTGTCCCGCCCATTACAACGCCTGCAGAAACTGACGCAGAACTAACCATTAATGCAGTGAGCATAATATACGATAAACGTTTCATCATTATTATCTCTGGAGGTGGCTGAAAATTGAAATCAGTTATAAACCATCAGAAAGTTGGACACGGCGTTGACATCACCCGCGTTGATTTCCGAACCATCTTTGTCCAGTGCGGCATAGAACGTTAATTCAGCATCGCCATCCTTATCCGGTGCGGTTGTTTTTGAAACCGTACCCGGCTTAATAGCCGTGCTGCGATCGCTGTTATAAAGCTTCACGCCGACGCCCGTCGCCATACCCGTGCCTGGCGTAACTTGCAACAGCGTGTCATCATCCGCATCTTTATTCCCGTCAAACAGCACCGCAACGGATTCAACCGCTGGCGGACAATTCTCCACGTTGATTTTAAACTCACGCGGTGTCGTTTCGACGTGCTCATCGAAGTAGTTTTTCGCCCACGCCCCAAGGTCTACGGTTTTGCTTTTTGACGCAGGAGTGATATCACAGGAAATAAGAGTGATTTTGCCGGTAAAATTTATCACCCCGCCAGTGCTTTGCGTACCTGCACCTGTATCCAGGTTAGTATTGACACCCGAATCGTTGCCTGCCAGTACCGCCTGAGAAGATAACAGTAACCCTGTCGCGGCAATTACCAGCGCCACATTTTTGATTTTCATTAGGAACACTTCCCCCTCTGTAAATTAAACAGATATAGATTTGTTGTACCAGGTACAATAATTGCTATAAGGATTTTAAAACCGTCACCCAAAGGGTTCTAATAGAATTGGTGACACGACCTCACAGAATAAATCAGGGTCCATCCCAGCGTGACAATCCGTTTATTTTCTGCAAACCCTTTCGCTATATCCTACAGTTGAGGAAAAACCGTCAGGCCGCAAATAAAAATGATTAGTTTGTGGTTAAAATTTAATTCAGCATCTTCTGTAACGTTGTATCTGAATAAATAGTAAATCAAATGTCTTTTAACGTCTACGCACTTAAAAGCGCTCAGCAGGCCTGTTTCACATTTCATATTTAACAACCAGATAACATATTTAACGCATTTCCATAGCCCTGATAATTATTAACCACCTCCTAATACCTAAGCTAAATTAATTTACTTTCTCAACTGATCATTGTTTGATCAATTTTTTTAAGAATATTATTAGAGGAAATTATTAGCATTGTGCGAAAAACCTCGTTTTTATACTGATTAGGGGCGCTTATAAAGGATATTTTATCATTGATCAGCAAATGATCGTTTGTAATAAGCTGTTAAATCCTATATGTGAAATTTATCTTAAATGTAATTTTTTGCTAAACATGATATTCCGCATTTTTACCTAAAAAAAATTTTTATTTTTAGGTAAAAAAATCACTTCTTTAACACGCAAGACACCAACCGCAAACCAGAATAAAACATAACCCCCTCTTTAAGTTAACGTAATCGTGGTGTTTTGTTTTATTTACCCCCTTCGCTACGCGCCGCGCCTGCCTGAATGAGACGATTTTGCTCCGGTTCCAGCTCAACCCTGAACATCATGGATTTGGTCCTACCAATAGGTTTTAAAGCTATCCTCCGTTCACATTTTTAATGATTCATGTCACAAATGAATTGCCGAATAGCAACAATTGATTAACCATTCATTGTCATTACCCCTACAACACAATATTGGCAGGACCACTTTTACACAGACTGTGACGCAGAGATGAGCGGAGACTCACCCGCAGCATAGGCTGTCTGGTCCCCAGGAGACCTGCATGAGCCTCTGGCAACAAAACTACGACCCGGCCGGGAATATCTGGCTGTCTAGCCTGATCGCATCGCTGCCGATCCTGTTCTTCTTCTTTGCGCTGATTAAGCTCAAGCTGAAGGGCTACCTCGCCGCGACGTACACCGTCGCCATCGCGCTGCTGGTGGCGCTGTTCTTCTACAAAATGCCGATCGATCGCGCGCTGGCCTCCGTTGTCTACGGTTTCTTCTATGGCCTGTGGCCGATTGCGTGGATCATCATCGCCGCAGTGTTTGTCTATAAAATCTCAGTCAAAACCGGGCAGTTCGACATCATTCGCTCGTCGATTCTCTCCATCACGCCGGACCAGCGCCTGCAGATGCTGATTGTTGGCTTCTCCTTCGGGGCGTTTCTGGAAGGAGCGGCAGGGTTTGGCGCACCGGTGGCAATCACCGCCGCGCTGCTGGTGGGGCTGGGCTTTAACCCGCTCTATGCCGCCGGTCTTTGCCTGATCGTCAACACCGCGCCGGTGGCGTTTGGCGCGATGGGTATTCCGATTCTGGTCGCAGGCCAGGTGACCGGTCTGGACAGCTTCGAAATTGGTCAGATTGTTGGCCGCCAGCTGCCGTTCCTGACCATTATCGTGCTGTTCTGGATCATGGCGATTATGGACGGCTGGCGCGGCGTGAAGGAGACCTGGCCCGCGGTGATGGTGGCGGGTGGTTCGTTCGCTATCGCCCAGTATCTCAGCTCCAACTTCCTTGGTCCGGAACTGCCGGACATTATCTCTTCCCTGGTGTCGCTGGTCTGTCTGACGCTGTTCCTGAAACGCTGGCAGCCGGTACGTATTTTCCGCTTCGCCGATATGGGTGCATCGCATGTGGATCAGACGATCGCCCGCACCGGCTACACCGCCGGGCAGATCGTCCGCGCCTGGTCACCGTTCCTGTTCCTGACCGCCACCGTAACGCTCTGGAGCATCCCGCCGTTTAAGGCCCTGTTTGCCCCGGGCGGTGCGCTGTATGACATGGTGATTAACATCTCCGTGCCGTTCCTCGACAAGATGGTCGCCCGTATGCCGCCGGTGGTGCACGCTGCCACGCCGTACGCCGCGGTGTATAAATTCGACTGGTTCTCCGCCACCGGCACGGCCATCCTGTTTGCCGCACTCCTTTCTGTGGTGTGGTTGCGCATGAAGCCGGCCGCCGCGGTACAGACCTTTGCGGCGACCATTAAAGAATTGATGCTGCCGATCTACTCCATCGGCATGGTGCTGGCGTTCGCGTTTATCTCGAACTACTCCGGCCTGTCATCAACGCTGGCACTCGCGCTGGCCCATACCGGCCACGCCTTCACCTTCTTCTCGCCGTTCCTCGGCTGGCTGGGGGTGTTCCTGACCGGTTCAGATACCTCGTCTAACGCCCTGTTCGCCGCCCTGCAGGCGACGGCGGCTCAGCAGATTGGCGTCTCTGACGTGCTGCTGGTGGCCGCGAATACTACCGGCGGCGTGACCGGGAAGATGATCTCTCCCCAGTCCATCGCCATTGCCTGTGCGGCAGTAGGGCTGGTGGGTAAAGAGTCCGACCTGTTCCGTTTTACCGTGAAACACAGCCTGATATTCACCTGCATGGTCGGGGTGATCACCACCCTGCAGGCCTATGTCTTAACCTGGATGATCCCATGATAGTTATGCCCAGACGCCTGTCCGACGAGATTGCCTCTCGCGTGCGGGCGCTGATTGAAGAACAACAGCTTGAAGCTGGTATGAAATTGCCCGCCGAACGTCAACTCGCCGCCCAGCTTGGCGTGTCGCGCAATTCCCTGCGTGAAGCGCTGGCGACGCTGGTCAGCGAAGGGGTACTGGTAAGCCGTCGCGGCGGCGGCACCTTTGTGCGCTGGCAACATGACGACTGGTCCGAGCAAAACATCGTCCAGCCGCTCAAAACCCTGATGGAGAACGACCCGGACTACAGCTTCGACATCCTCGAAGCCCGTCACGCCATCGAAACCAGTACCGCCTGGCATGCGGCCATGCGGGCAACCGATGCCGATAAAGAGAAGCTCAAAGCCTGCTTTGAGGCCACGCAAAGCAGCGACCCGGATATCGCTTCGCAGGCGGACGTGCGCTTTCACCTGGCGATTGCCGAGGCGTCGCACAACGTGGTGCTGCTTCAGACTATGCGTGGTTTTTTCGACCTGCTGCAATCCTCCGTGAAGCAGAGCCGCCAGCGCATGTATCTGGTCCCACCGATCTTTGCCCAACTGACCGAACAGCACGAGGCGGTGCTGAACGCCATTCTGACAGGTGATGCCGAGGCCGCACGCAAGGCGATGATGGCGCATCTGGGCTTCGTCCACACCACCATTAAACGATTTGATGAAGATCAGGCCCGACAGGCGCGTATTACCCGTCTGCCTGGCGACAGTGATATATCCAGGGAGAACAAAGCATGATTATTTCAGCAGCCAGTGACTACCGCGCCGCGGCGCAGCGTATTTTGCCGCCGTTCCTGTTCCACTATATCGACGGCGGGGCCTATGCCGAATATACCCTGCGCCGTAACGTGGAAGATCTGTCGGAGGTGGCTCTGCGTCAGCGCGTGCTGAAGAATATGTCGGATCTGAGCCTTGAGACGAAACTGTTTAACGAAACGCTCGCCATGCCGGTAGCGCTCGCCCCGGTCGGGCTGTGTGGTATGTACGCCCGTCGCGGTGAAGTGCAGGCCGCTGCCGCGGCGGATGCCAAAGGCATTCCGTTTACCCTTTCCACCGTCTCGGTCTGCCCGATTGAAGAGGTCGCCCCGACCCTCAAGCGCCCGATGTGGTTCCAGCTGTACGTCCTGCGCGATCGCGGCTTTATGCGTAACGCGCTGGAGCGCGCCAAAGCGGCGGGCTGTTCCACACTGGTCTTTACCGTTGATATGCCCACCCCCGGCGCGCGCTACCGTGATGCCCACTCCGGCATGAGCGGCCCGAACGCTGCCCTGCGTCGTTACTGGCAGGCGGTAACACATCCGCAGTGGGCGTGGGATGTGGGCCTGAATGGCCGTCCACACGATCTGGGTAACATCTCGGCTTATCTCGGTAAACCTACCGGGCTGGAAGATTATATCGGCTGGCTGGCGAACAATTTCGATCCGTCCATTTCCTGGAAAGACCTGGAGTGGATCCGCGAATTCTGGGACGGTCCAATGGTGATCAAAGGGATCCTCGACCCGGACGACGCCCGCGACGCGGTGCGTTTTGGCGCAGACGGGATAGTGGTCTCGAACCACGGCGGACGTCAGCTCGATGGCGTCCTTTCATCCGCACGCGCCCTTCCGGCGATTGCCGATGCGGTTAAAGGCGACATCGCTATCCTCGCCGACAGCGGTATTCGTAACGGGCTGGATGTGGTACGTATGATTGCGCTCGGCGCCGACAGCGTACTGCTGGGACGCGCTTATCTTTACGCGCTGGCCACCAGCGGCCAGGCAGGGGTAGCAAACCTGCTCAACCTGATTGAGAAAGAGATGAAGGTTGCTATGACTCTCACCGGGGCGAAAACAATCGGCGAGATCAGCAAGGATTCTCTGGTGCAGGAGCTGAGCAAGATCCCTGCGGCACTGGCACCGCTTACCCACGGAGACGCGGCCTGATCCCCTCCGCTTAACCTACCTTACTCACGCGCCCGATCTCCTCCATCGGGCGCGTTTTTGTGTCGCAAATAACATCCAGATAACATATTAGATAAGAATATTTGACATCCCCTGCCACACGCAATTGTATAGACAAGCAAAGACAAGAACACAAAAACAACATCACATCAGAGAGGAGCGTATGGCCTATTCAGGTAAGGTGGATATTCAGCAGGTGATCGACGACAGTTCCTTTTCATGGTTTCACTGGCTACTCATTGTGCTGGGCTTTCTGGTGCTGGCGGTCGATGGGTTCGATACGGCGGCAATGGGCTACATCGCCCCGACGCTGTCGGCAGAATGGGGGATCCACAAACAGGATCTGGGGCCGGTACTGAGTGCCGCGCTGCTGGGACTGTCGCTGGGTGCGCTGATCGCAGGCCCGGTATCGGACCGGATGGGCCGCAAGCGCGTGCTGGTCTTTTCGTGTTTATTCTTTGGTGTTGCAAGCCTGGGCGCCGCCTGGGCACAAACCCTGAACACCCTGACGCTGTGGCGATTTCTCACGGGCCTGGGACTGGGTGCAGCAATGCCTAACGCCATCACGCTGATCTCGGAGTTTGCCCCTAAGCGCTGTCGCGCCATGGCGATCAATACCATGTACTGCGGTTTTCCTCTGGGCGCGGCGGGCGGCGGGGCAATATCCTCCTGGCTGATTCCTCATCACGGCTGGCGAAGCGTACTGCTGACCGGCGCAATTGCCCCGCTGCTCCTGACGCTGCTGCTGGCGCTGCTTTTGCCGGAGTCGGTGAAGTTTCTGGTACAGCGTGGAAGAGACGTGATGGAGATCCGCCGTATCGCCAGCCGCTTCGCCCGCGGCACGCTGGATGGCGTGACCGGCTTTTTCCTGGCGGAGGAGCGGGTCGCGTCTAAGAAAGGGAGCGTGGCACAGCTGTTTTCTATGCCCTGGCTGCCCGGCACCCTGATGCTGTGGGTGACTTATTTTATGGGGCTGGTGATTTATTACGTTCTGCTGAGCTGGATGCCGACGCTGATGCAGGGGATGGGTTATCCGCTGGCGGAATCTGCCTGGCTCACCTCGCTGTTCACCTTCGGCGGTACCGCAGGCATTCTTCTCGCCGGGTGGATGATGGACCGCTGGGAGGCGCACAAGGTGGTGGCAGGCGGGTTTATTCTGACCATGGCGCTCATCCTGTTGCTCGGCATGGAGCATAATCACATCGCCCTGTTTGGCGGGCTGATCTTCCTGATGGGGATCGCCATGAACGGCGCGCAATCAGGAATGCAAACCCTGGCCGCCACCTTTTACCCTACCGAGTGCCGTGCGACGGGTATCGCATGGATGCAGGGAATTGGCCGTTTTGGTGGCGTGGCGGGTACCATGACCAGCGCGCAGCTTCTCTCCATGCAGTGGCAAGCAGACAGTATATTGATGATCCTCAGCCTGCCCGCGCTGGTGGCTGCGGGAGCCACCGTCTATAAAATGCTGCGCTGCCGCCCACAGGAACCCGGCGTCGCGTAGTGCCCGTCATTTCTGCTATGCTGCCCCCGCAATTAAGGGGGCAGCATGCTTAACATCGTTTTATTCGAACCAGAAATTCCGCCTAATACCGGCAACATTATCCGCCTGTGCGCCAACACCGGGTTTCGCCTGCATATTATCGAGCCGATGGGCTTTACGTGGGATGACAAACGCCTGCGCCGCGCGGGGCTGGATTATCACGAATTTACCGCCGTGGTTCGCCATCATGATTACGCCGCGTTTCTGGAAAGCGAAAAGCCAGAGCGCATGTTTGCCCTGACGACCAAAGGCACGCCCGCGCATAGCGCCGCGAGCTATCAGGCCGGTGACTATCTGATGTTTGGCCCGGAAACCCGCGGCCTGCCGGCCACGATTCTGGACGCCCTGCCCGCTGAGCAGAAAATCCGTATTCCGATGATGCCGGACAGCCGCAGCATGAACCTGTCGAACGCGGTGTCCGTGGTGGTGTATGAAGCCTGGCGCCAGCTGGGGTATCCGGGCGCCATTCTCAGAAGTTAAATGCCGTCACCATACTCAAACGTATGGTGAATGCCGTTGAAGTGCTGATCCATATCCATGGACGGTTTATCACTGTCTGGCTTACCGACGATGCGCGCCGGTACGCCAGCGGCGGTGGTGTGCGGCGGCACGGGCTGCAGCACCACAGAGCCCGCGCCGATTTTCGCGCCGCGGCCCACTTCGATATTGCCGAGGATTTTGGCACCCGCGCCAATCATTACCCCTTCACGAATTTTCGGATGGCGATCGCCGCTGGTTTTGCCGGTACCGCCCAGGGTAACCGACTGCAGGATCGACACGTCATCTTCAATGACCGCCGTCTCACCGACAACAATCCCGGTGGCATGGTCGAGCATGATCCCCCGGCCAATTTTGGCCGCCGGGTGAATATCAACCTGGAAGGTCACAGAAACCTGGTTTTGCAGGAAAATAGCCAGCGCGCGGCGGCCTTCCTTCCATAACCAGTGACCGATGCGGTACGCCTGTAAGGCATGGAAACCCTTCAGGTACAGCAGCGGCGTAGAATATTTGTCAACCGCCGGGTCACGCGTGCGCACGGCCTGAATATCACAGGCGGCAGAGGCAATCATTTCCGGGTCTGCGGCGTAAGCCTCTTCCACCACTTCACGAATGGCGATGGCGGGCATGATTGAAGACGCCAGCTTGTTGGCGAGCATATAGCTCAGGGCACTACCGAGATTTTCGTGCTTGAGTAACGTTGCATGGTAGAAACTGGCCAGCATCGGCTCACAGTCGGCCAACGCCCGGGCTTCGGCTTTAATATTATTCCAGACGATATCCAGTTCTTCACACGGCATTGCTTACTCCAGACGATAGTATAATGACCAGCCAGTTCTGCGCTGGCTGGGTCATTCAGGTGACAATGGTTCCGACTAGTTACTGCTGCGCTCGTCCTTGCGCGCACGACCTAATAAGGTCAATGCTGCCTCGCGCGCATTTTTTCCGCAATACAATACCTGATAAATTTCCTCGGTTATTGGCATTTCGACACCAAAACGGTGCGCCAATTCGCGGACTTCTTTGGTATTGCGGTAGCCTTCAACCACCTGACCAATCTTCTCCTGCGCGCCTTTTACATCCATGCCCTGACCGAGCATCATGCCAAAGCGGCGGTTACGGGACTGATTGTCGGTACAGGTCAGCACCAGATCGCCTAAACCCGCCATCCCCATAAAGGTGGCCGGATCGGCACCCAGTGCCGCCCCGAGACGGGACATCTCGGTTAACCCACGGGTGATCAGCGCAGTACGTGCATTGGCGCCAAAGCCGATGCCATCGGACATCCCTGCGCCTATTGCGATCACGTTCTTCACCGCGCCGCCCAGTTGCACGCCGATAAAATCGGGGTTGCTGTAGACGCGGAAACTCTTGCCGCAGTGCAGCAGGTGCTGAAGATCGTCCGCAAAGACAGGATCCGTGGAGGCCAGCGAGATCGCCGTCGGCAGGCCTGCGGCCAGCTCTTTGGCAAAGGTTGGACCGGAGATAACCGCCAGCGGGATCTCCTCGCCCAGCACTTCGCGGGCAACGTCCTGCAGAAGACGACCGGTTTCGGCTTCCAGCCCTTTCGTCGCCCACACAATGCGTGCATCCGGGCGCATCAGCGGCTTGATCTGTTGTAGCACGTCGCCAAACACATGGCTCGGCACCACAATCAGAATATTGCGGCTGGCCGCCAGCGCGGTCGCAAGGTCGCTTTCCAGGTGCAGGGAGTCAGGGAACGGAACGTCAGGAAGGAACGCCACGTTGCAGCGGTCGTGCTGCAGCGTTGCGATGTGTTTTGGGTCGTGGCCCCACAGGACCACCTCGTGACCATTTCTTGCCAGCGTGATGGCAAGAGCGGTGCCGTAAGAGCCGGCACCGATCACAGTCATTGACGCATTAACAGTGCTCATCAGGCATCCTGATGTTGTTCAGCACCTTCGCCAGCCTGCTGCTGCAGATAGTTCATGAACAGCGCATCAAAGTTAACTGGCGCAAGGTTCAGTTGCGGGAATGTACCGCGAGAAACCAGGCTGGTGATGCATTCACGCGCATACGGGAACAGGATGTTCGGGCAGTATGCACCCAGGCAATGCGCCATCTGGTTGCCTTCAATACCGCCGATGGAAAAGATACCGCCCTGCTGTACTTCACACAGGAATGCAGTTTCTTCGCCCAGAGAGGCGGTTACGGTCACACGCAGTACGACTTCATACACGTCATCAGCCAGCTGGGTTGATGCGGTATCCAGATCAAGTTTAACCTCTGGCTGCCAATCTTTCTGGAAAACGTGTGGCGCATTTGGCGCTTCGAAAGAGACATCCTTGGTGTAGATACGCTGGATCTGGAAAGTCATTTCGGTGTTGTTTTGTTCTGACATGGAAAAACCCTTTTTAATTGTCCTAAAGTCTCTTAGCTCAGCAGGGGATCGAGTCCACCACGGGCGTCGAGCGCATACAAGTCATCACAGCCGCCAATGTGCTGCGCATCAATAAAAATCTGCGGAACCGTCGTGCGACCACTACGTTGAATCATCTCTTCGCGTTTAATCGCGTCACCATCGATCGGCAGTTCCTGGAACGTTACGCCTTTGCTGTTCAGCAGCGCTTTCGCACGGTGACAGAACGGGCAGGTCGCTTTGGTGTAGATCTCGATATTGGCCATCACTGAACTCCTTATTTACCGCGCACCAAAGGAAGGTTTTCTCCGCTCCAGCCGGAAATGCCTTCTTTCAGCACAGATACGTTTTCGAAGCCTGCTTTATGCAGCAGGCTGGCAGATTCCTGCGCCTGCATGCCGGTACCGTCAACAACGATAATCGGCTGGGCTTTATGCTTCTCAAGCTCGCCCACGTTGTTCGCTTTGATTTCAGCTGGCAGCAGGTTAATAGCGCCTGCAATGTGCCCTTTGCGGAAATCGTCACGCTGACGCAGATCGACCACGACGGCATCTTCTTTGTTAATCAGACGCGTCGCTTCACCACGGGTGATAACCTTAATCTTAGACGTCAGGCCCTTAAATGTGGTGAACAGCACAGCGGCCAGCAGGCCAATCCACGCGATGCTCAGAACCGGATGGCGGCTAACGAATTGCATAATTTCTTGCATGGAGGGTAACTACTCCCGACTTAGTGATAAAAAAAACCAGGACAGGAGTATACCTGTGCGTTGTGGCAAATACAGCCAGCGACCCTAAGCTAATCCATTTTCTGCGGCATGCCACCTAAAAAAATGCCTCAAAATGGTCGGAGAAGCATCTTGCCCCTGCCCTTTCTTTGATCTTCTGCGGCTATTTGATCGATTCAGCTGTAGTAAAATTACGCAAATTTTGACTCTTGAGCATGAGGTTGTCGCAATGTCGGTTTCTAAAAAACCTATGGTACTGGTGATTCTGGATGGCTATGGCTACCGTGAAGACCAACAGGATAACGCCATTTTCAACGCTAAAACCCCGGTTATGGATGCGCTGTGGGCGAAACGTCCCCACACCCTGATTGATGCATCCGGCCTGGAAGTGGGTCTGCCGGACCGTCAGATGGGTAACTCTGAAGTGGGTCACGTCAACCTGGGCGCCGGGCGTATCGTCTATCAGGATCTGACGCGTCTGGATGTTGAAATCAAAGAACGTACCTTCTTCGCCAACCCTGTGCTGTGTGATGCGGTGGATAAAGCCGTTGCCGCAGGCAAAGCCGTTCATATCATGGGTCTGCTCTCTGCCGGCGGCGTTCATAGCCATGAAGATCACATTATGGCGATGGTTGAACTGGCCGCTGAGCGCGGTGCGGAAAAAATCTACCTGCACGCGTTCCTGGATGGCCGCGATACGCCACCGCGCAGCGCTAAAGGTTCGCTCAAAGCCTTCGAAGAGAAATTTGCCGCCCTGGGCAAAGGCCGCGTGGCATCTATCATTGGCCGCTACTACGCCATGGATCGTGATAATCGCTGGGATCGTGTGGAACAGGCCTATGATCTGATGACGCTGGCTAAAGGTGAGTTCCAGTTCGCGACTGCCGTTGAAGGCCTTGAAGCCGCGTATGCACGCGATGAAAACGACGAATTCGTGAAAGCGACCGTTATTCGCGCAGAAGGCCAGGCTGATGCCGCCATGGAAGATGGCGACGCGCTGATCTTCATGAACTTCCGTGCTGACCGTGCGCGTGAAATCACCCGTGCATTCGTCAACAGCGATTTCGACGGTTTTACCCGTAAGAAAGCGGTGAATATCAACTTCATCCAGCTGACCGAGTACGCCGCTGACATCAACGCCCCATGCGCTTACCCACCGGCTTCACTGGCCAATACCTTCGGTGAGTGGATGGCGAAAAACGATAAGACGCAGTTGCGTATCTCCGAAACCGAGAAATATGCCCACGTCACCTTCTTCTTCAACGGCGGTGTTGAAGAGCCGTTCAAAGGCGAAGATCGCATTCTGATTAATTCACCAAAAGTCGCTACCTATGACCTGCAGCCAGAGATGAGCTCTGCGGAACTGACCGAAAAACTGGTTGCGGCAATCGTTAGCGGCAAATACGACACCATCATCTGTAACTACCCGAACGGTGACATGGTGGGTCATACCGGGGTGATGGAAGCGGCGATTAAAGCGGTTGAAGCGCTGGACCACTGCGTTGAGCAGGTTGCCAAAGCCGTTGAATCCGTTGGCGGCCAACTGTTGATTACCGCTGACCACGGTAACGCAGAACAGATGCGCGACCCGGCAACAGGCCAGGCGCATACGGCCCACACCAACCTGCCGGTTCCGCTGATTTATGTAGGTGATAAAGCCCTGAAAGCAGTAGAAGGCGGCAAGCTTTCTGACATCGCGCCAACCATGTTGTCGCTGATGGGTATGCCGATCCCTGAAGAGATGACTGGTAAGCCGCTGTTCATCGTGGAATAATCGCTCCCCATGAGGGGAAAGGCGATTTTTTCAATCACATGGGTCGTGAAGCCGCTTAGGTTATCAGTCAGACCTCTGTTTTACGCCAGCGCACTCAGCGCTGGCGTATTGCTGTGCGCCGCATCCGCCCACGCGGATGATCGCGACCAGCTGAAATCCATTCAGGCTGATATCGCCGCCAAAGAGCGTGCGGTACGTCAGCAACAACAGCAACGCGCGTCGCTGCTTGCTCAGCTTAAGCAGCAGGAAGAGGCGATCTCCGCCGCCGCACGCAAGCTCCGCGAAACACAAAACACCCTTTCCCAGTTGAATAAACAGATCGACGAAATGAACGCGTCGATTGCCAAACTGGAACGTCAGCGCGATGCGCAGGAACGTAACCTTGCGGCGCAACTTGATGCCGCATTCCGCCAGGGTGAACACACCGGCCTTCAGTTGATCCTCAGCGGCGAAGAGAGCCAGCGCGGGCAGCGCCTGCAGGCTTACTTTGGCTATCTGAACCAGGCGCGCCAGGAGACTATCGCGCAGCTGAAACAGACGCGCGAAGAGGTCACCACGCAAAAAGCCGAACTGGAAGAGAAGCAGAGCCAGCAGCAGACGCTGCTCTACGAACAGCAGGCCCAGCAGGCGAAGCTCGAACAGGCCCGCAACGAGCGTAAGAAAACCCTTTCCGGCCTCGAGTCCTCCATTCAGGCGGGTCAGAGCCAGCTGAGCGAAATGCGCGCCAACGAATCGAAGCTGCGTAACAGCATCGCCCGTGCGGAAGCGGCAGCAAAAGCGCGCGCCGAAAAAGAGGCGCGCGAGGCGCAGGCCGTGCGCGATAAGCAGCAGGAAGCCTCCCGTAAAGGCACGACCTATAAACCAAGCGAAAGCGAACGCTCGCTGATGTCACGAACCGGTGGCCTGGGCTCCCCTCGTGGTCAGGCTTACTGGCCCGTTCGCGGTTCAATTCTGCATCGTTATGGCGAACAGCTGCAGGGTGAACTACGTTGGAAAGGGATAGTTATCGGTGCGTCTGAAGGTAGCGAAGTGAAAGCCATCGCCGATGGCCGCGTGATCCTGGCCGACTGGCTGCAGGGTTACGGGCTTGTGGTGGTGGTTGAGCACGGTAAAGGCGACATGAGCCTCTACGGCTACAACCAGAGCGCACTGGTCAGCGTTGGCACTCAGGTGCGCGCGGGTCAACCCATCGCCCTTGTGGGCAGTAGTGGCGGTCAGGGCCGCCCGTCACTCTATTTCGAAATTCGTCGCCAGGGTCAGGCGGTCAATCCACAGCCGTGGTTGGGAAGATAAGTTTTGCTTCAATTTCGTCGAATTGTTCTCTCCGTCGCCAGCGCACTGGCGCTGGCTGCACCGGTATACGCCGGTAAACTCGCCATTGTGATTGATGACTTCGGTTATCGTCCTCACTACGAAAATCAGGTGCTGGCGATGCCGGCGGCCATTTCTGTCGCCGTCCTCCCCAATGCGCCACACGCACGTGAGATGGCGACCAAGGCCCATAACAGCGGCCATCAGGTTTTGATCCATCTGCCGATGGCCCCCATCAGCAAACAACCGCTGGAAAAAGATACCCTGCGCCCGGAGATGAGCAGCGATGAGATCGATCGCATCATCCGCGACGCATACAATAAAGTGCCGTATGCCGTGGGGTTAAACAACCATATGGGTAGCGCGATGACATCCAGCCTGTACGGGATGCTCAAAGTGATGCAGGCGCTGGAGCGTTACAACCTCTATTTCCTCGACAGCATGACCATCGGCAACAGTCAGGCGATGCGTGCCGCGCAGGGAACAGGTGTGAAGGTGATCAAGCGCAAGGTGTTCCTTGACGATACGCAGAACGAAGCAGACATTCGCATGCAGTTTAATCGCGCCGTACAGCTGGCCCGCCGCAATGGCTCGGCGATTGCCATTGGCCACCCTCACCCGTCTACCGTTCGCGTCCTGCAGCAAATGCTGCCAACCTTGCCTTCGGATATCACGCTGGTGCGTCCGAGCGATCTTCTGAACGAACCACAGGTTGATACGTCGACGCCAAATCAGGGGAAACCCGCGTCGTCTGAACCGCGAAGTCCGTTCCGCGGTGTGAAACGATGTGTACCGAAACATCCCCCTGAACCGGTTTATGCGACCCGGTTCTTCTCTGTGATTGGTGAAAGCGTGAGCCAGAGTACGCTGGTGCAATATTTTCAACATCAGTGGCAGGGCTGGGGTAAAAAAGCCTGATCGGCTAACGCTTATTCTGTAATATGAGAGTCCGTTTGCTCTTTTGTAACGGGCTCTTTTCTTTCCTGATATTGATACCAGGCTTTGAAATACTTCAAAAAACTGTACGCAGTGGCATACAACCCTGTTGCTACACCCACTCTGCCCTGACGCCAGGCACCACTAAACAGATACCATTTGAAAAAGGCGCCGATGGCACTGATAACACCTCGGCCAATAGAGGGGCGTATCGTCTGGTATTGCACCAGTCGGGTTGTATAACCATTTAATTTGTTAAAAAGTTCATGCAGTGTATGAAACGTATCATGTCTGACGTAACCGGGAATACGTTCAGAATGGAGAAAACCTTCGACCTGATCGTCTACGGGTCTGTTATTAAAACGTGCCTGCTTCCGGTTAAAAAGCCGTACCGGGTAATCAGGAGAAGAGACCGGATATATCGTTCGGACTTTTTCGCCCAAAACAAACCAGTGACGGCATATTCTCCACGCCATCCCCGGTTCGGGTTCGCCATCCGTTTTTAATTTTAAAATAGTATTCACCGTGTCTGGATCGAGAATTTCATCACTATCGATGCACAGGACCCAGTCGTTGCTCGCTAATGACACGGCGTAGTTCATCTGCTCACCATGCCAGCCATATTTTTTGAATACGGGCGACAACCCATAACTCTGACAAATATATACTGTATTATCCGTACTTCCGGAATCCACAATGATGACTTCATCCGCTATTATTAAAAGAGGCGGTATAACGTCGTGCAACAATCTCTCGGAGTTAAATGTTAATAAGCAGACCGTTATTTTAAACATTTCTCACTCTCTCAATAACAGCATACGTTGTTTCGTTAATACTATCTAAATGAGAAGAGGCGATTAAAGTCTTAAATCACACTTTTAAAATAATATGTTTGATAATTTATCTTATAGAAAAAATTCTAAAATAGAAAAATCTATTTTATTTCAACAGATTCTTTATAATACGGTTAGATGAAGAGTAGCACACGGATGCAGTCATGCCGCAAAAACGTAAAATTCTCCTCCTGGACACGGGTAAAGAGTGGGGTGGAGGTACCAACAGTATGCTTGAGCTCCTGAAGCGAATTAATCGCGACAAATTCGACATTACCTGTTGTTTTTACAGCGATTACTCTCGAGCTGAAGGTCAAACAATAGGCCAGGTGCTGAACAGTATTGGGATCCCGCTGATCGTCATCCCTCAACGTAAGCAACCGGCATGGGCAAAATTGCTGAAAGAAGCAGGACGTGGTGTGCTGTTTTTCTCGCGCAATGCACGTAAAGCGTTTACGCGACATGTCGATACCCTGTGGCGTATCAGACCTAATGTCAGCAAAATCGAAACCCTTTTTAAGCAAGGTGGTTTCGATACGCTCTATATGAATAACCAACCTGGCTCGAACGAGGAAGGTTATCTCGTGGCGGCAAAACTGCAGGTGCGGTTAATTCAGCACTGCCGTATTGAACCCGTTCTGACCCCACCGCTGGTGAAACTGGTCAACGCCCATGCCACAAAAATCATCGCGGTCTCGCAGGGTGTTGAGCAGGTATTGCTGCAGCATGGTATCCGGCCCGAACTTTGTACGACCGTTAACAATGCCATCGACATCCACCAGCCTTTACCGGATCGCGTCGCGATGCGACACCGCCTGGGTATCGATAACGATACCTTTGTGTTTGGCAGTATTGGCTCATTGATCCCACGTAAAGCTAACCACCATACGCTTGAAGCGCTGGCGAAGTTCAGTCAGAAGCACCCTGAAGCTAAGTGGAAAATGGTGCTGGTTGGTGAAGGTGCCGAGCGCAATGCATTATCCGTACAGGCCAATAAGCTGGGTATTGCAGACAATGTGATCTTCACTGGTTTTCAGAATACCCCTTTCGATTACCTCGCCACGTTTGACGCGTTTATTCTCGCCTCAAAAAGTGAAGGACTTCCTCGCGTAATGCTGGAAGCGATGCTGCTTACTATTCCCGTTATTGGATCTCAGGTGACCGGCACCGCTGAGCTCATTGATCATGAGTCGACCGGGTTGCTGTTCCCCTGGAGTGATGTTTCACAGCTGGCACAGCATTTGGACAATATCTGGACGGATGCAGATCTGCGAGCTCGACTTGCCGCGGCTGCATACCAAAACGTCTGTCATACCTATGCCATTGAAAAATATGTCAGCGGTGTCGAAGCCGTGCTTGGCGCGCAATAATCAAACGAGATAAATATGTTTAAATTTCTTAACGCTCGCTATCGTCATATCACCGGGCGGCACAATATTCCTTACAAGGCCCTCCCTGTCACGAAAGAGCATATAGCGGTAGATTCCATCGTGATCCCGTGCACCGGAGCGGATTTTGTTGAAGAGGCTTTGCTCTCTGCCACTTTTGCAGAACGTTACGCCACCGATGTCAGTGAAATCGTCATTGTCAGCGATCAACCGGAATCTGCTTTCGGTCAGCTCCCGCCAAAAACCCGCGTAGTGACGCTCTCGCTTCCGATTCGTGAAGAAGATTATCGCTATAAGCAAATCTATCTCAGCCGTCTGGTGAAGCTGAACGCGCCGTTACAGGCGCGTGGCGAAGGCATTCTGATGATTGATTCTGACTTAAACCTGCTGAAGATGCCTGAGATTAAGATGGAAGATATGCACATCTACTCAAGCTTCCGTCAGGGTAAAATGATTGCCAAACTGGACGGTGCGCCAGTGCAAAAGGTCCCCGCATATTATAAAGAGACGGTGCGACCCTATTTGGTTGACCACGTCAACGGTGCCTTCCTGGCCGCGACCAAAAAAACATGGCGACGAATTTGTCCGCTGTGGCTGACGCTCTTCCAGGATACCTGGGAGCTGATGGATGACACGCAGCCGCCTACCGATCAGCTGCCGCTCGCTGCGTTGCTGGACATGTTAGATATAAAAACCGTTAACCTGGGTGACTGGATGAACTGGCCGGTATCCAAGAAAATCGGCGGACAGGAAGCCGTTGTGCCGAAAGAAGTGATTGGCGCGCACGGTGGTTTCCCTCTTTCCGAATGGCAGAAGTATCTTGCTTCAGCAGATAGCAAGCTGCTGTTCAAAGGGCAGGACTACACCCGAAAAGTGCGGTACCTTACGGATGAAGAGAAAAAGAACCAGTAACTAAAGGGGCCACAGGCCCCTTTTTATTGCTTTGCGTTCCGGTTATTGACAGAGGATACAACCAATATCATTCATTTAACGCGTCCGGATTAATGTAACTTGCTCCAGTAATAGGTCTTGCCTGTAGTATCCAGTACTGAGACATTCTTATCATAACCGGCAAGCCAGGATTGTACTGACTGGACAGGTTGGCCCTGGCGATGGATCCCCAACCACAGTTCAGCAAGCGTGTTCACATCATCAGCAGACCAGACAGTATTATAGTCACCGGTGTATTGCTTATCTTGATCAACCTGTTGCCCATACCAGATAAACACAGGGATATGCAGAGCCTCTCGGGGCGGATGCACATTCCCATGAGAGTAAACGACAGCGCGCTGCGGATCACGAATCAAACCATGATCGGAAAAATACATGACCGAAGAACGCGAATTTTCCAGCATGCTAAACATCTTGCCCATCAATGTGTCTGTATACCGCACAGAGTTGTCATAACAGTCATCAGCCTCATTATCACCCTGTAAAACCGCCTGGTTTGCCGGAAAGCGCGTACAGGAAGGTTCATGACTGCCATAGAAATGCAAGACGATCACTTTTTTGCCTGGGGCTTTTAATGCATTCTGCAGCAAAGGCAGCAGATCTTCATCGTAACCGCCTTCGAGCCATTCATGCTGTTTCGTATTCATGGCAATTCCGGTGATGACGTTGTTATGCGCCCCACCTTTACCCTGATGACTAAACCAATAAGTGTCATAGCCCGCTTTATTGGCAATATTTATAACATTATCACCATAATTTTTCGGATCGCGAATATTCACTTTATCAGCGGTCATGGCCAACGGTACGGCCATAATCGTGACCGGTGCTGGCGCTACAGCGTTACGGAACAGTAAAAGTTGCGATTTCTGTTTTTCCAGCTCTGGCGTTGTATCTCGTTGATAACCATAGATCCCCATATTCGCCGCTCGCTCAGACTCACCGATGACCAGCACATAGTTCTCAATACCGGTATCCGAAAACGTGAGCCTGTAATCGGGAATATTGTTACCGATATTGGCAATGACTGCGTTATCTTCCATAGCCTGCATAAATACTTTTGCCGTACTGACTGGCGTCGCCTGAACCACGCGCTGCGCCAGACTTTCGACGCTACTTTTCCGTAGCTGATGCTGTAAAGCCTGACCATAGAAAGCCAACAACGTTATACCAAGCACAATGGCAGGCCAGCGACGAAAACGTGGTGCAACAGGCCATGCGCCCATATTTGCGGTGTAAATAAAAAAAGCAGAGAGTGTGATAAAAATAATACATTCGCGCCAGTACAGGCTGAGCATTGAACTTGCTTCATCCGGTGTGGCGTGAATTATGCTCATTGCAAACCCATAACTGAATGCGGAATCGAAATTTCTCCATGCGTATAGCTGGAGAGAAATATCTGCCGCAACTGGAATGAGAAGTACAATCGCCAGCACATTGCGAATTAATTTATTGTCTATACACTTCAGCATCAACAACATCAACAGGAAAACAAATGTTCTGTTAATGACTAAATTATATCGGGTGTGTAAAATATTTATAGTAATAAATATTAAAAGAGAAATGACCAGATTTAAAAAAGAAGTAAACCGTGAAGTTGTATCAACTAACTTCAGCGAAAGGTGTGTAGACATAATATTTTGACGAGCCTGACAGTGTCTTCCTGACGTAATTATTCTTAATAAAAGCGCGGAGAAGAAAGAGTGGTAATTAATTGAAAAGTAACAAGAAAAATCCGAAAAGTCAAACTACCAAAAATAGCACTGGCACCCGTTGATACGGGTGCCAGCTGGTGGATTTAATCCCAGCTCAGAATAACTTTCCCGGATTGACCTGAACGCATCGCATCAAAGCCTTTCTGGAAATCATCAATCGAGAAACGATGTGTAATAATCGGGGACAGATCCAGACCAGACTGAATTAATGCCGCCATCTTATACCAGGTTTCGAACATCTCACGGCCATAGATGCCTTTAATGAACAGCCCCTTGAAGATCACTTTATTCCAGTCGATAGACATATCTGACGGCGGAATACCCAGCATCGCAATACGACCGCCGTGGTTCATGGTATCCAGCATGGTGCGGAACGCCGGTGGCGCACCGGACATCTCCAGACCAACATCGAAGCCTTCAGTCATGCCCAGCTCTTCCATCACGTCGGTCAGGCTCTCCTTAGAGACGTCCACCGCGCGGGTAACGCCCATTTTACGTGCCAGCGACAGACGGTATTCGTTCACGTCGGTGATCACGACGTTACGCGCACCCACGTGCTTCGCCACCGCAGCGGCCATAATCCCGATAGGGCCCGCGCCGGAGACCAGCACATCTTCGCCAACCAGGTCGAAAGAGAGCGCCGTGTGTACCGCGTTGCCGAATGGATCAAAGATGGAGGCCAGATCGTCAGAGATATTGTCCGGGATTTTGAACGCGTTGAAAGCCGGGATCACCAGATATTCCGCGAAGCAGCCCGGACGATTCACACCTACGCCAATGGTATTACGGCACAGGTGCGTACGCCCACCGCGGCAGTTACGGCAGTGACCGCAGGTAATATGACCTTCACCCGAGACGCGGTCGCCAATTTTGAAACCTTTGACTTCCTGACCGATGCCCACCACTTCGCCGACATATTCATGGCCGACAACCATGGGTACCGGAATGGTTTTTTGCGACCACTGGTCCCAGTTGTAGATATGAACGTCAGTGCCGCAAATAGCGGTTTTACGAATTTTGATCAGCAGATCGTTATGACCGACTTCCGGCTCCGGCACGTCGGTCATCCAAATCCCTTCTTCCGCTTTCAGTTTGGATAACGCTTTCATCACACGTCCTCAGGCAATTACGCCCAGCTGTTTGCCGATGCGGGTAAAGGCTTCCACCGCACGTTCAATTTGTTCAGGCGAATGCGCCGCAGACATCTGGGTGCGGATACGCGCCTGGCCTTTTGGTACGACCGGGAAGAAGAACCCGGTCACGTAAATGCCTTCTTTCTGCAGCTCACGGGCAAAGTTCTGCGCCACGACAGCATCACCCAGCATCACCGGGATAATCGCGTGATCGGCACCGGCCAGGGTAAACCCTGCCGCGCTCATTTTCTCGCGGAACAGACGCGCGTTGGACCACAGGCGGTCGCGCAGCTCAGCGCCGGACTCCACCATCTCCAGCACTTTGATGGAAGCGGCAACAATCGCCGGTGCGAGGGAGTTGGAGAACAGGTACGGGCGGGATCGCTGGCGCAGCCACTCCACCACCTCTTTACGCGCAGCGGTATAGCCACCGGACGCACCGCCCAGTGCTTTGCCCAGCGTACCGGTGATGATATCCACGCGGCCCATCACGTCGCAGTATTCATGTGAGCCACGACCGTTTTCACCCACAAAACCGACCGCGTGCGAGTCATCGACCATCACCAGCGCATCGTATTTATCTGCCAGGTCACACACGCCCTTCAGGTTGGCGATCACGCCGTCCATAGAGAACACGCCGTCGGTGGCGATGAGCACATGGCGAGCCCCCGCTTCACGCGCCTCTTTCAGGCGTGCTTCCAGCTCAACCATGTCATTGTTGGCATAGCGGAAGCGCTTCGCTTTACACAGGCGCACACCATCAATGATGGAAGCGTGGTTCAGGGCATCGGAGATAATGGCATCTTCTGCGCCCAGCAGCGTCTCAAACAGACCGCCGTTGGCGTCGAAGCAGGAGGAGTACAGAATCGCGTCTTCCATCCCTAAGAAGTTCGCCAGCTTTTTCTCAAGCTGCTTGTGGCTGTCCTGCGTACCGCAGATAAAACGTACGGAGGCCATACCAAAACCGTGGGTGTCCATACCGCTTTTCGCCGCAGCAATCAGCTCAGGGTGATTCGCAAGACCTAAGTAGTTGTTCGCGCAAAAGTTGATCACATGGCTGCCATCGGCAACGGTGATGTCCGCCTGCTGAGCAGACGTGATAATACGCTCTTCTTTAAACAACCCTTCCGCACGCGCGGTCTCAAGGTCGCTGTTTAACTGTTTGTAAAAATCACCACGCATTGCAATTCTCCAGACTCGGCAAATTTCGGCACATATTACCCAAACCTATAGTTCATGACGAGATGACACATTATCTCTTCTCGTTTTTGCAGCATAAATCACGTGTACCCTTGCGCTATGTCGGTGAATGGCTGAAGGGCAGCCATACTAATGATATGATAGAACCATTAGCGTCCGGGATTGTCCCCGGACTCCACACTTCAAAGGTTACAGTTATGATCATCGTTACCGGCGGCGCGGGCTTTATCGGCAGCAATATTGTTAAGGCTCTCAATGACAAAGGCATCACCGACATCCTGGTGGTTGACAACCTGAAAGACGGCACCAAGTTCGTCAACCTGGTGGATCTGAACATCGCGGACTACATGGATAAAGAAGACTTCCTTATCCAGATTATGGCAGGTGAAGAGTTCGGCGAGATCGAAGCCATCTTCCACGAAGGGGCATGCTCTTCCACCACCGAGTGGGACGGCAAGTACATGATGGACAACAACTATCAGTACTCTAAAGAGCTGCTTCACTACTGTCTGGAGCGTGAAATTCCGTTCCTGTATGCCTCTTCAGCGGCCACCTACGGCGGACGTACCTCTGATTTCATTGAATCCCGCGAATATGAGCAGCCGTTGAACGTCTACGGTTACTCCAAGTTCCTTTTCGACGAGTATGTGCGTCAGGTGCTGCCAGAAGCGAACTCCCAGATTGTCGGCTTCCGTTACTTTAACGTCTACGGACCGCGCGAAGGCCACAAAGGCAGCATGGCGAGCGTGGCGTTCCACCTGAACACCCAGTTGAATAACGGCGAAAGTCCAAAACTGTTCGAAGGCAGCGACGGCTTTAAGCGTGACTTCGTCTACGTAGGCGACGTTGCCGCCGTGAACCTGTGGTTCTGGGAAAATGGGGTATCCGGTATTTTCAACCTTGGTACTGGCCGCGCGGAATCCTTCCAGGCCGTGGCTGACGCAACCCTGGCGTATCACAAGAAAGGCAGCATTGAGTACATTCCTTTCCCGGACAAGCTGAAAGGCCGCTACCAGGCATTCACCCAGGCCGATCTGACTAACCTGCGCGCAGCGGGTTATGACAAGCCGTTCAAGACCGTTGCCGAAGGCGTAACGGAATATATGGCCTGGCTGAACCGCGACGCGTAAGTATGAGAATTCTGGTGATCGGCCCGTCATGGGTGGGCGACATGATGATGTCGCAAAGTCTCTATCGCACGCTCAAGGCGCGTTATCCCCAGGCGATAATCGACGTGATGGCACCCGCATGGTGCCGTCCGTTGTTGTCGCGTATGCCCGAAGTGAATGAGGCCATTCCGATGCCACTCGGCCACGGGACGCTGGAAATTGGCGAACGTCGTAAACTCGGCCACAGTCTGCGTGAGAAGCGTTATGACCGCGCTTACGTGTTACCCAACTCGTTTAAATCCGCGCTTGTGCCCTTCTTCGCCGGCGTACCACACCGTACCGGGTGGCGCGGTGAGATGCGCTACGGTCTGCTGAACGACGCTCGCGTGCTGGATAAAGAGGCCTGGCCACTGATGGTGGAGCGCTACGTGGCGCTGGCCTACGACAAGGGCGTGATGCGCAGTGCAAAAGACCTGCCGCAGCCGCTGCTATGGCCGCAACTGCAGGTCAGCGAGGGTGAAAAATCCCAGACCTGTAACGCGTTTGGTCTTTCCTCTGAACGTCCGATGATTGGCTTTTGCCCGGGTGCCGAATTCGGCCCGGCAAAACGCTGGCCGCACTATCACTACGCCGAACTGGCAAAACAGCTGATTGATGAAGGCTACCAGGTCGTCCTGTTCGGCTCGGCAAAAGACCATGAGGCAGGGAACGAAATCCTCGCTGCCCTCAGCACAGAACAGCAGGCCTGGTGCCGCAACCTGGCCGGGGAAACCCAGCTTGAGCAGGCGGTTATCCTGCTTGCTGCCTGCAAAGCCGTAGTCACCAACGACTCCGGGCTGATGCACGTCGCCGCCGCGCTCAACCGCCCGCTGGTTGCGTTGTACGGTCCAAGTAGCCCGGACTTCACGCCGCCGCTCTCAAATAAGGCGCGCGTTATTCGTCTGATCACGGGTTACCATAAGGTGCGTAAAGGCGATGCCGCGGAAGGTTATCACCAGAGCCTGATCGACATCACGCCGCAGCGCGTTCTCGAAGAACTCAACGAACTGCTGCTGAGCGAAGAAGGATAACGAATGCGGGTACTGATCGTTAAAACCTCTTCGATGGGTGATGTGCTGCATACGCTTCCGTCGCTGACGGACGCCATGCGGGCCATTCCAGGCATTCGTTTTGACTGGGTGGTGGAAGAGGGTTTCGCGCAGATCCCTACCTGGCACGAAGCGGTCGACCGCGTGATCCCGGTGGCCATCCGCCGCTGGCGCAAAGCGTGGTTTTCCACACCGATTAAAGCCGAGCGCAAAGCCTTTCGCGATGCGGTGCAGGCGCAGCGTTACGATGCGATCATCGATGCGCAGGGGCTGGTCAAAAGCGCCGCGCTGGTGACGCGCCTGGCACACGGCGTTAAGCACGGCATGGACTGGCAAACCGCCCGCGAACCGCTGGCCAGCCTGTTCTATAATCGTCGACACCATATTGCAAAACAGCAGCACGCGGTGGAACGCACCCGCGAGCTGTTCGCAAAAAGCCTCGGTTATGCAAAGCCGGAAACCCAGGGTGATTACGCAATTTCGCAGCATTTTCTGCGCGATGCAGATACATCTGCACAGCCCTGGCTGGTCTTCCTGCATGCCACAACGCGTGATGATAAGCACTGGCCGGAAACGCACTGGCGAAGGCTCATTGAACTAATGCAACCTTGCGGCATCCATATTAAACTGCCGTGGGGCGCTGAACATGAGCGGCAGCGTGCAGAACGCCTGGCCGCTGGTTTTTCGCACGTAGAGGTTTTACCTAAACTCACGCTGGCGCAAGTGGCTGCTGAGCTGGCCGGAGCTAAAGCCGTTGTTTCCGTTGATACGGGTTTAAGTCATCTAACCGCGGCGCTGGATCGTCCAAACATCACGATTTTTGGTCCGACCGATCCTGGTTTGATTGGGGGTTACGGTAAAAACCAGCATCAAATGGTCAGCCCGACTCAGCAAACGAAGGACATTAGCGCAGATGCTATTTTTTCATTTTTACAGGGCAGCCACTGGCTTTCCGACAGGGATATCTAACGCATGAGTTACGTATTTCTGCTGATTTTACTCCTTCCGGTAAAGCTTATCCGGAAGCTGTTTCGCAAAGACACAGGTAAGAACCTGGTCATTCAGACAGCCAAAATCGGTGATTTTGTTAATGCTACGCCTCTTCTGGCATACCTGCAAAAAAGCGATGTGCTCATCAGTCGCAGCGTGGGTGCGCTGGCAAAGCATGACGAAACGATTGAAGAGATTTTTTTTATCGAGCAGCATAAGCGTAGTCTGTGGCGTAAGCTTAGCTTTGCCTGCCGAATCATGAACCGTTACGACAATGTCTATCTTCTGCAGCCCAACAGCGTAAATCTCTTTTTTGCCGCCGTCTGTAATGCCAAAAACAAACAATTTTTAAGCATTTACACCCGCAGATGGTATCACGGGATTTTCTATCTCACCGCCGACGGTACCGTTGAGCACGGCAAAAAAACGCTATCAGTGACCAATTACCTGAAGCTGGCCGACCGTTCGTTGACGTGGCAGGACTCTCCTAAGCACGCCACAAAGCCGCTGTTCAAACCAGCAACCTACCCGGCAATTCTCGACAAACCTGATGTGATCCGCATCGGCATCAGCATTGCCGCAGGTAATAAAGCCAAAACGGTGCCGCCGGTCATCTGGAAGCGAATTATTGACCATCTCGCCGACCTGCCCTGCGAGTTTTATGTGTTTGGTGCCCCTGATGAACAGTCGTGGCTGGACGATATCACCCGCGCTTACGGTGACATTCCCAATTTAGTGAATCTCATCGGCAAAATCTCTCTTGAAGAGCTTCCGTGGGCAATTTCGAAAATGGATTGTTATATCGCGTCTGATTCCGGCAATGTCTATATCGCTGATGCAGTCGGTGTACCAGTGGTATTGCTATTTGGCCCCTGCTGCCACTATGAGCAACGTCCACTTGGAAATGTGATGCTGATTGGTAATGATGAGAACATATGCTCTTATGTCTTTGAAACACGTTATTATTTCTCACAGGATCGGGAAGAACTCTTCGCTGTAACAGACGAATCACTTCACAAACTTAAACATTTCATTTGCGCGTTACCAAAAGCCACCGCAACCACATATATCTTTGATGCCCAGGGAAACTAATTTTTTATGGCTTTTCTAAGCATCATAATTGCCGCGCATAACGCCGAAGATACGCTTCACGCAACATTAGAAAGCCTGGACAGTGCCATTGCTGGTGCGAGTGGTGATGTTGAGGTCATTATCTTTAATGATAGTTCTGATGATTCCACACAGGAAATTATTGAGAAGTGGTTGCCAACATTTCCAAATGCGCACTCCCGTTACGTTGAGTTCCGTAACATAGGTCTTGTTCGAAACAGCGCATTCTCGCTGGCGTCAGGGGACTATATTACGATGCTCGACAGTGATGACCGATTGAAACCGGGTAGCATCAGGGACGCCGTAGCGTTCCTCAAAACAGAGCGTCCTGATATGCTGCTGACGCGTCTGCTGGAAATTCGCGATATCAAAAAAATCACCGCCGACTGGCAAGGATTCTCTCCTGTTGCGTTGTCGCAACAGGAGGCTATAAAACGTTTCCTGCAGCATAAAGATTTTCAGGCACATCTCATCGGTCAATTCATTCATCGTAAGCTGTACGAAAGTAACCCGATCCCTTCGATGGTATGTTATGAGGATTTCGCGGTATTCCCTGGCATGCTGATGCAGTCGAATAAAATAGTCTATCAGCGTCACGGGCACTATTATTACATCAAGCGTAGCGGCAGTTTGTCGAGCAATCTCGACGCTTCTAAAATCAAGACGCTTGTTGAATGCACATTGCAGATGGAAAAAACGCTTCCTCTATTATTTCAACATCTCGTTAATTGTCATTGGTTTGATATTTACAGTAATCATCGGCAACATCTGACCGACCAGCATTCCCAGCTTGTTAAACAACGGGTAAAAGCACTTTATTCTCTCTCATTTTTCTTATCCAGCGATGTTCGCTTCAGCTATAAAAAAAGGGTTATTGAGGCATTATGGAAAAAATAAAACTGCGACTCTATCAATTGACGCTAATTTTGAGTCTCATTTCGTTAATGTTAACGTTGCTTAGTTCAGGTAAACAACGAGAGTTTTTCTATATTGCGATTTATGCTAGTATTATCGGTTTAGTTTTCGAATATAAAAAAATTACACTACGACCGTTTTCTATTGCGCTTCCAATTTTATTGATTGGATTGCTTAACCTTGGCTGGTATATGGTGTACGAATATCATAGCGAAGGACTGAATACTTATAGTGATTATCTCGGTGCAAGTAAAAAATTGATTCTTGCAAGTATTCTTATTTTTTATCTCGATCGGTTTAAACATTACGTCAATCAAACCGATTTCAATAAGTATTTCTTATTTGCCGCAGGCGCGGGATTCGTACTCGCAACAGGTTATGGATTATGGCAGGCATCACAAGGTATGGGACGTGTTGAGATGGCCATTAATCGTGCGACTGTATCGGCCTATGTTTATTCTGTACTGTCACTAGCTTTTGTATATAGCCTCTATCTTCAGAAAAACATAAAGTTGTATATTACCGCAGGTTTCACCATCTTAATATCTTATTTTGTCATTCTTTTGACGGGTACACGTGCTGCAATGGGATTGTATTTACTTTTGGCAATTGTACTTACGCTTTACCATTTCAGAAGAATTCATCTTAAATCATCAATGATTTTCATATGTATTGTTGCAGGCATTATAATCGTTAGCTACAAGCCATTGATTTCTCCGAAGATAAAACAAACTCAAATCGAAGTTGAGAAATATCAAGAAGGGCATGATAGTACATCACTCGGAGCACGTTTTTCCATGTGGACAGTTGGTATCCAGAATGGTCTGGCACACCCTTTAGGTCAGTCTATGGAAGATCGTGCATTATGGACGCAACGTTATATCACGAATGGACATTCGCATCTCGCCGCTTCACTCAAGTATATAAAAGTGCATCTGCACAATGAATTTATTGAAAAATATTCTTTGCAGGGGCTACCGGGGCTGGCGATATTATTCTTTTTCTATTCATCAATGACCATTTATGCGTTTAAAAAGAGAAATGGCCTGCTCCTGACGACCATGCTTCTTTTAATACTTTATGGTCTTACAGACGTCATATTATTGAGTTCAGAAGCCTTAATTTTCTTCATGACACTTTTTGCATTAAGCACCTCGTTTTCGCAAACAAAGCGATAATAATCATAATGCCCGCGATGCGGGCATTAATTTTTCTTGATCTGATAAAATTCCGCCAACGTCATCCCTACCGTCTTGTCGGATAACCAGCTAAAGAGCACTTCCAGATCCTGATACAACCCTTCAATCGCCGCCTCGTCTTTAAACGTAGGACTTCCACCCGGCATAAATTCCGAGGAATGCAGCATAAACTCCACGTAGTCATGTCCCTGTGACAGGCATTGCTGTGCGACCTGAATCATCTGCGACGCATTACCACCGGACGGTCTCAACCAGTTTACGGACGGTGAACGATATTTACCGCGCAGGCGATCGTAGCCCTGTTTGACGGTGTTCAGCCAGGCCGGATGCTTATACTGGATGCTCATCGGCACTTCGAGTAAGGGGCTATTGCCCGCTCGTGAGATATCGTCTGTATCAATAAAGTAGGCATGGTCTGGAAAGTGCTGATAATTGGTTCCGCCATTCCCCTGCGGGGCGCCTTTCGCGTTGCGCCAGTTCACGCGCGGTGTAACAGAGCAATCAACCTGGTAGCCCAGTTCAATCAACAGTCTGGCGTAACGGCTATCAAATGCCCAGCGCCCGGCGCGATGGCTTAACATTTTGGTCTGGAAGGTCTCTTCCAGCAGACGGGTCATGAACAACACTTTCTCGCGCATCACCTCATCTGAAAATTCAATCAAATACGGCTGCCAGCGCCAGTCATCTCCCGTGAGATCGTGTTCAGGAGGGCTATTCCAGGCATGAAGGTGCATCCCGACTTCACCCTGACCGCGGGCGATCACGTCTCTGGCGAACTCAATGAAAACGGGCTCAAGGGCCATCTCATAATTTGTCAGCCATACGGGTTTAAAACCGAAACGCTCACAAAGCGTCTGGAACCGCGCCAGATAGCGCGCATTCTCTGTTTTAATGACGCGGTGATTTTGCCAGAGATTATCGCCTTCAGTATCAATCGTGATGATAAACGCTGGTTTTTTCATAATGAGTCCGCAAGACAGGAAAGTTAGCGCTATGTTACGCACTCTCCGAAGCATGAGTAAACCCTTCCAGGGAATTTCCTGAGATTATGGAGAAAGAGTGCAAGTCGCTATCAGGTCTATTAGAATTGCCAACAGTACAACGCCAATAAGATGATGATGAATAACTTACCTGACACGCCTGATTTGCGCATTTTACTTATCAAACTCCGCCATCATGGCGACATGTTGTTGACCACTCCCGTCATTGATTCGTTACGTCAAAAATGGCCGCAGGCACAGATTGATGTGCTGTTGTATGAAGAAACCCGCGATATGCTCGCCGCACACCCGGCGATCGGTACTGTTTACGGGATCGACCGTAAATGGAAGCAGCTGGGCACGCTGAAACATCTGCAAAAAGAGTGGCAGTTGCTCTGTTCGTTAAGGAAACAACATTATCACCTGGTGATTAATCTTGCCGATCAGTGGCGCAGCGCTATCGTTACCCGTTTCACCGGCGCACCGGTACGACTCGGGTTCGCTTTTCACAAGCGCAACAACGCATTCTGGCGGTTTTGCCATAGCGATTTGGTCTCTGTGGCTGGGCACAACGCGCTGCATACTGTCGAACAGAACCTCTCTATTCTGTCGCCATTACCGGTCACCGCTCAACCTGCCGTGACCATGGCCTACCGTGCTGAAGACTGGCACGCGGCTCACCAAAAGCTGATGCAAAACGGTGTGGGAGACAACTACATCGTGATTCAGCCTACGTCGCGCTGGTTCTTTAAATGCTGGGACGAAGGCAAAATGGCGCAAACTATCACAGTGCTGCGGCAGGATGGTCACACTGTCGTACTCACCGCCGGGCCGGATAAAAAAGAGCTGGCGATGATCGATCGCATTCTCGCCGCCTCGCCAGCGACGGGAGTCGTCTCGCTGGCAGGGCAGCTCACGTTGCGTCAACTGGCTTCGCTTATCGATCATGCGTCTCTGTTCATTGGCGTTGACTCCGTTCCGATGCATATGGCCGCTGCGCTTCAGACCCCCTGTGTGGCATTGTTTGGCCCATCAAAACTCACCTTCTGGTCACCCTGGCAGGTTAATGGGGAAGTCATCTGGGCAGGTGATTACGGCCCACTGCCCGATCCAGACGCCATTGATACCAAAACAAAAGAACGCTATCTCGACGCCATTCCCGTTGATGCTGTCGTCTCCGCCGCAAGGAGATATCTGTCATGAAACACCATCGCCTGGCGATTGTTCGCCAAAAGTATCGCCCGGATGGCGGGGCAGAACGCTTCGTGTCTCGCGCCCTTACCGCGCTGAGCAACCAAAATCTCGAGCTCAACGTCATCACGCGCGAGTGGCAGGGTGAGAAACAGGACGACTGGCATATTCATATTTGCGATCCGCGTAAATGGGGCCGCATCAGCCGCGAACGCGGGTTTGCGCATGCCGCACGCGCCCTCTGGCAGCAGCAACAATTTGATATTGTGCAAAGCCACGAGCGTATACCGGGCTGCGACATTTATCGTGCCGGCGATGGCGTACACCGCCGCTGGCTGTTGCAGCGCGCGCGCATTCTGCCCGCCTGGCGCGCGCAAATGCTTATGCATGACCGCTATCATCGTTACGTAATGAATGCCGAACGTGAAATGTACCAGGCACCGGAGTTGAAAGCGGTTATCTGTAATGCGGAGATGATCAAACGCGAAATCGTTGAAGACTTTGATATTGACGCAAAAAAAATACATGTGATTTATAATTCAATCGATTCCACCCGCTTCGTTCCGGCAGAAGAGGCACAGCGTATTGCACTGCGTCAGCAGTTTGGCTTGCCAACCGATGCCGTCATATTCTGCTTCGTAGGGTCAGGATTTGAACGAAAAGGATTGGCCAGCGCTATACGTGCCGTCGCAGGAACCGCGGCGTGGCTGATTGTGGTTGGGCAGGATAAAGCAGAACGTCGCTATCGCGACCTCGCCCGTTCATTGGGCTGCGAGGGGCAGATCCGTTTTCTGGGGATGCAAAAAGAGACGCTGCCATTTTATCAGCTATCTGATGGTTTACTGCTACCAACGCTGTATGATCCTTTCCCTAACGTCATTCTTGAAGCGATGGCCTGCGGTTTGCCGGTCATTACATCAGAGAGTTGCGGTGGGGCAGAATTTATTCAGCAAGGCCAGAACGGATTTTACTGTGACGCACTTGATATCAGCACATTGAAGGAGGCGGTTGCGGCCACCCCTTCGCTGGAAAAAAATAACAATATGGGACGGGCGGCACGTGAACGAGTAAAAGACGCCACCCCCGAAAAACTGTCAAGTCAGCTTATTTCGCTTTATCAAAAATTACTGGATTAAAAATGCGCATCCTAATGATTATTGATGGTTTACCCGGTGGAGGAGCTGAAAAAACGGTTCTTACACTCTCCAGCGGATTAACAGAGATGGGACACCAGGTCTCCCTGTTCTCACTGCGGAAAGTGTGCGACTACGCCATTCCGGAAGGCATCGATTATCAGGTTGTTCAGGATACCTGCAAAAAACCGTGGCGGAAGCTAACGGAGATCCCACGCCGCGCCAGACTGCTGGATCAGGCTATCGAGCGGGCAGAACGCAGCGGTAAATTTGATGTGGTGTTCTCCCATCTGCACAAAACTGACCGCATCGTGGCGCACTGCCGTGCGCTGGAACGGGATAAAGTCTGGTTCTGCGTGCATGGCATGTTCTCGTTCTCCTACCTTCGTCATCGCCGCGGGCTTTCACGCTGGTTTAAACACACTAAAATTCGCCATACCTACGAAAACCGCAACGTGGTGGCTGTCTCAGGCGCGGTGTTGAAAGATCTTTCCCAGACGCTGGCCCTGAATCTCCGGCGCACGGCGGTAATCCATAATCCTTTTGATATTCCTGAAATCCAGCGTCTGGCGGACGCCCCCTTTGAAATGCAGGGAAAGGATTACATTATTCATGTTGGACGCTTCCATGAACACAAACGTCATGACCGCCTGTTACGGGCGTTCGCGCTGAGCCAGCTCGACACCACGCTGGTCATGATGGGCAATGGCTCTGAGGTAAAAATTCAAAAGCTTAAGCAGCTTGCCCGCGAGTTAGGTATCGAAGACAAAACGGTTTTCCGCCCGTTTGAATCCAATCCTTATCCCTGGATAAAAGGGGCACGCCTTTTAGTGTTAAGTTCTGACTGCGAAGGTTTTGGTAATGTGCTGGTTGAGTCCATTATCTGCCAGACGCCACCTGTCAGTACAAATTGTCCCGGTGGCCCTGCCGAAATCCTTACGGGAGCCTTATCCCGCGGTCTGGCAGAGTTGAATGACGAGTCACTGGCAAAAACGCTGGCGGATATTTACAGCTCTCCACCGGTCGTTGATCGCGCAACTATTGCTTCGTTCGGTATCAATGCCATTTGCCAGCAATACATTGCTTTGGTCGACAATCAAAAATAATCAGGTTTCTTATGCAAAATTCAGCGCCATTATTAAGCGTGGTGGTAGCCGTTTATAACGGTGAAGCTTTCCTGGATCAGTTCTTTACCTGCCTTGTGAATCAACGCATCGACAGTATGGAAGTCATCATCGTCAATGACGGCTCCACTGATCGTTCGATGCAGATCGTTGAAAACTGGCGCGAAAAACTGCCGCAGATGCAGGTTATTGAACAGCAAAACCAGGGTGTATCCATCGCGCGTAATACCGGTCTGGCCGTCGCGACGGGCCAATATCTCTCGTTTCCTGATATTGATGATGTCTTCAAACCCGGCATGTATCAGCACCTGCTTGATATGGCGGTCACGCAACGTCTTGATGTCGCTACCTGTAACGGCAACTACGTCTGGGAAAATAATAAGAAGCCTTCACGCCCTATTTTCCCTGAAGACAAACTGGCATCAACGGGCGTCATGTCCGGCCCTGCATGGCTCAAAATGGCGCTCGACTCCCGTAAGTTCCTGCACGTGACCTGGCTGAACATCTATCGTCATGACTTTATTCGCGAGCACGGTTTTCACTTTGAACCGGGGCTGCGCCATCAGGATATTCCGTGGACCACCGAAGTGCTGCTGGCGGCGGAGCGGGTGCAGTACACCAGTGAACGTTACTACGACTATTACATTCATTCGGCGTCCGTTTCACATATGCCGGACAATGATGACACGCTCATTCGTTCGGCGCGTCACTACATGAAAATCCTGCAGATGCTCGATGCCATCAACCAGCGCTACCCTGATAAAGTGAAAGGGATCCCTGCATGCCACTGGCAAATTGCCAAAGAAGGGCTGGGAATTATTCATACTTTCGACAATATGAAAGATGAACAGAAAAAAGCATTTATTATCAAAGAGTTTTTCGAGAAAGGGATCTGGAAACTCATCTGGAAAAGTGCAAAAAGTCCACGACTGCGCTGGCGACTGGGCCGTCGTTACTTCCGTTTGAAGCGCTATCTGGCATAAGAGATAGCTTTACCTGGCCCAAATGCTTAGAATTTGCCCGCCGAAACTAAAAAGACGGATAATCGCTTGGAATTGTTGTATACCGCCCTGCTCTACATCATTCAACCACTGGTGTGGCTGAGACTGCTGCTTCGTAGCCGTAAAGCGCCTGCGTATCGAAAACGCTGGGCTGAACGCTATGGCTTCTGCCGCAATAAAGTTGCCCCGGACGGTATTTTGCTGCATTCCGTTTCTGTTGGCGAAACGCTGGCAGCGATCCCGCTGGTTCGCGCCCTGCGTCACCGCTACCCGTCACTGCCGATCACCGTTACCACCATGACGCCGACCGGCTCTGAGCGCGTGATGTCCGCCTTCGGTAAAGATGTCCATCATGTCTATCTGCCTTACGATCTCCCCTGCGCCATGAACCGTTTCCTGGAAACCGTTCGCCCTAAACTGGTGATCGTGATGGAAACCGAGCTGTGGCCGAATATGATTTCCGCCCTGCATGCCCGTAAAATCCCCCTGGTGATCGCTAACGCTCGTCTGTCAGAGCGTTCGGCAAAAGGCTACGGCAAGCTGGGGAAATTTATGCGCCGGCTGCTGAGCAAGATCACACTGATTGCTGCGCAAAACGAAGAAGACGCAGCGCGTTTTATTGCGCTGGGTCTGAAACGCAACCAGCTGGCGGTGACCGGCAGCCTGAAATTCGATATCTCTGTCACGCCTGAACTCGCCGCCCGTGCCATAACGCTGCGTCGCCAGTGGGCACCGCGTCGCCAGGTCTGGATTGCGACCAGCACCCATGAGGGTGAAGAAACGATCATCCTGCAGGCACACCGTAAGCTGCTTGAGAAATTCCCCGATTTACTGCTGATTCTGGTGCCTCGCCATCCTGAGCGTTTTAAAGACGCCCGCGAAATGGTGCAAAAAGGTGGCTTCAGCTTCACCCTGCGCAGCAGCGGTGAGATCCCCTCCAGCAGCACCCAGGTGGTCATTGGCGATACCATGGGCGAACTGATGCTGCTGTATGGCATCGCTGACCTGGCCTTTGTTGGCGGCAGCCTGGTGGAGCGTGGCGGTCATAACCCGCTGGAGCCAGCGGCCCATGCCATTCCCGTGCTGATGGGCCCACATACCTTTAACTTCAAAGATATCTGTGCGAAATTGCAGCAAGCCGAAGGGTTAATTACCGTGACCGATGCGGATTCGGTGGTCAAAGAGGTCTCGACCCTGCTGACCGACGAAGATTACCGCCTGTGGTACGGTCGTCATGCTGTCGAAGTACTGCATCAGAACCAGGGTGCCCTCACCCGTCTGCTGCAGCTTCTGCAACCTTATCTGCCGCAACGGAGCCACTAATGTCAACGCGCCTGTCGGTCGTTCTGATCGCCAAAAACGCCGCCGACCTGCTTCCGGATTGCCTGGCGTCCGTTGCCTGGGCTGACGAAATTGTCCTGCTCGACTCCGGCAGTGAAGACAACACGGTGGAGGTTGCCCGCGCAGCAGGAGCAAACGTCTATACGCACACCGACTGGCAAGGTTATGGCATCCAGCGCCAGCGCGCGCAGGGCTATGCCACCGGTGATTACGTACTGATGCTCGACACTGACGAGCGCATCACGCCGGAACTGCGTCAGGCCATTCAGGCGGTGCTCGCCGCACCAACGCCGGGCACGGTCTACAGCATTGCGCGTCGCAACTACTTCCTCGGCCGTTTTATGCGTCATAGCGGCTGGTATCCTGACCGGGTGACGCGTCTCTACGAGCGCGAGCGGTATCAGTACAACGATAATCTGGTCCATGAGTCCCTGGCCTGCGACAACGCGGCAGTCGTTCCCCTGACGGGCGATCTTTTGCACCTGACCTGTCGGGATTTCGCCAGCTTCCAGCGAAAACAGCTCAACTACGCCACCGCATGGGCGCAGGAGCGCCATCAGCGTGGCAAGAAAGCCACGCTGACCGGTATCTTCACCCACACGCTGGGGGCATTTCTGAAAACGCTGCTGCTGCGTGGCGGCGTGCTGGACGGTAAACAGGGCTGGTTACTGGCCGTGGTAAATGCCCAGTATACTTTCAACAAATACACCGAGCTGTGGGCGCTCAGCCGCGGCTACTCAGAGAAAACGTGAGCCATGAGCACAAAAGCGATTTATCCGGGTACCTTTGATCCGATCACCAATGGTCATCTTGATATCATCACCCGTGCGGCGTGCATGTTCGACAAGGTGATTCTGGCAATTGCTGCCAGCCCAAGCAAAAAACCGATGTTTGACCTGAACGAGCGCGTCGCGCTTGCCACCGCGGCCATTGCGCACCTGCCGAACGTGGAGGTGGTGGGCTTCAGCGATCTGATGGCCAACTTTGCCCGCGCTCAGCAGGCGACGATTCTGATCCGTGGCTTACGCGCGGTGGCAGACTTCGAGTATGAGATGCAGCTGGCGCACATGAACCGTCATTTGATGCCGGAGCTGGAAAGCGTATTTCTGATGCCATCCAAGGAATGGTCGTTTATCTCTTCCACGCTGGTGAAAGAGGTGGCACGTCATCACGGGGACGTTACCCATTTCCTGCCGGTTAACGTCCACCAGGCGTTGATGGACAAGCTAAAGTAGCGCTATTTCTGGCACTGACGGCAATAGAATGTGGCGCGCTGGGCATGCTTTGTTGCGATGATCGGCGTTCCACACACCCTACACGGCTCGCCTTTGCGGCCATACACCTGCAGCTCCTGAGCAAAATAACCCGGTTTACCGTCGCTTTGCAGGAAGTCCTTCAGCGTCGTTCCCCCCTGTTCAATTGAGCGAAGCAGTACCGCTTTAATCACCCGCACCAGCAGCTCACACTCCTGCGCCGACAGCGAAGAGGCCAGCCGATCGGGATGGATCCCGGCTGCAAACAGCGATTCGCTGGCATAGATATTCCCCACGCCGACCACCAGCTTGTTATCCATCAGCCAGGGTTTAATCGGGGTTTTCTTTTTCGCACACTTCGCTTTCAGGTATTCCGCGTTAAACGCTTCTGAAAGCGGCTCAGGCCCCAGATGTGCCAGTACGCTATGTCCTTCCAGTTCTTTGGCCCACAACCATGCGCCAAAGCGGCGGGGATCGGTATAACGCAGTACTTTGCCGTTACTCATCACCAGATCGACGTGGTCGTGCTTTTCCGCAGGCAGCTCTTCAGTGAGGATCCGCAGGCTGCCGGACATGCCAAGATGAATGATAATCCAGCCATCGGGCAGCTCCAGCAGCAGATACTTCGCGCGGCGCTGGACGCTGAGGATCGGTTTATCGCTTAACGCATGGATCTCATCAGAAACCGGCCAACGGAGGCGGCCGTTACGCACGGTAGCATGAAGAATGGTCGCGCCGACCAGATGCGGCTCAATACCGCGGCGGCTGGTCTCCACCTCAGGTAATTCAGGCATGATTCCTCCGTAGTAAGATGCAGAATGCAAAAAACCCCGCAGTTGCGGGGTTTTTCAATACAAGGAGACTAAAATTATTTGATTTTAGCTTCTTTGTACAGTACGTGCTGGCGTACAACTGGATCGAATTTTTTCAGTTCCAGTTTTTCCGGCTTAGTACGTTTGTTCTTCGTGGTGGTGTAGAAGTGACCTGTACCAGCAGAAGAAACCAGCTTGATTTTCTCGCGAATACCTTTAGCCATGATTTATTTCCTCTTTAAGTACTTAGTACTTTTCGCCACGGGCACGCAGTTCGGACAGAACTGTATCGATGCCTTTCTTATCAATTACACGCATACCTTTAGCAGATACGCGCAGGGTGACAAAACGCTTCTCGCTCTCAACCCAGAAACGGTGAGAGTGCAGGTTCGGCAGGAAACGGCGTTTAGTCGCGTTCAGTGCGTGGGAACGGTTGTTACCGGTCACCGGACGCTTGCCAGTAACTTGGCAGACTCGGGACATGTCTATTCTCCAAAAATCAAATTAGCTCGAGCTTCGTATGGGGTATCGGCGCCTCGTCAGGCTTTACAGCCCGGTCATCGCATAGTTCTATTGAACTCTCGATTGCCAGGCCCAAATGCCAAACCCGAGATTCTCAAAGGTGGCGTAGTATACGCTGACTCGGCGGTGTGCTCAAGTCCCGAACAGACAAAGATCCCGATGGATCGCGAGAAATAGCCTAAATCCAGCCATGTTCTGCAAAAGAAAGGTACTCTCCGCGGCCAATTATCAGATGGTCCAGCACACGAATGTCCATGAATTGACAGCATTTGACAATGCGGTCGGTGATCTCTTTGTCAGCTCTGCTTGGTTCTGCACAGCCAGAGGGGTGATTATGCGCGAGTATCACGCCGGCTGCATTCAATTTTATTGCTTCCCGCACAATTTCACGCGGATGAACCTCTACATGGCTGAGCGTGCCCGAGAAAAGATGGCTATGCTTGAGCACCCGGTTCCGGTTGTCGAGAAAGATCACCATAAAGATCTCGCGTTCAATATCGGTTAACTGGCTTTGCAGAAACTCACGCGTCATCGCAGGGGTCAGTATCGGGTCTTCCTCCTGCATGCGAACACACTGGAAACGGCGGGCCAGTTCGGCAATCCCCTTAAGCTGGGCATATTTCGCCACACCGATGCCCTCCACATGCGCAAACTCCGCCAGTTCCGCCGTCATCAGACCGTACAGTGAGCCAAAATGGCCTATCAGATCTTTTGCCAGCGTAAAGACCGTTTTGCCCGGCGTACCGGTGCGCAAAAAAAGCGCCAGCAGTTCATCATCTTTTAGTAAGGTGACGCCATAGCGCAGCATTTTTTCTCGCGGCAACAGCAGTTCGTCCTCTTCTTCCATGCTTTTTCTCCCTGTTTTTGCCGATATTGCCACAGGCCAATCAGATGCCTGACACTCATGTCTCGTTCTTGCGTAACGCCTCGCAAAGTGACCGAAGGACAAGATCACCCCGTTTTTGGGATTGTGATAAAATGCCCGCTCTCTGGTGAAACCCAACAGGAAAGAATCATGATGAGCCTGGCCGGTAAAAAAATCGTTCTTGGCGTAAGCGGCGGCATTGCAGCCTATAAAGCGCCGGAACTGGTGCGTCGTCTGCGCGAGCGCGGGGCCGACGTACGGGTCGCGATAACCGAAGGTGGAAAAGCCTTTATCACTCCTTTGAGCCTGCAGGCCGTTTCAGGATACCCGGTATCTGACAGCCTGCTTGACCCTGCCGCAGAAGCCGCGATGGGCCATATTGAGCTTGGGAAATGGGCAGACCTGGTTATCCTTGCCCCCGCCACGGCCGATTTGATTGCCCGCGTCGCCGCCGGGATGGCAAACGATCTGGTGTCGACCATTTGTCTGGCCACCCCCGCCCCTGTTGCCGTTGTGCCGGCCATGAATCAGCAGATGTATCGTAATGCCGCGACCCAGCATAATCTGGAGACGCTGGCCACTCGCGGCCTGCTGATCTGGGGCCCGGACAGCGGGAGCCAGGCCTGTGGCGATGTCGGTCCAGGTCGTATGCTTGATCCATTGACTATCGTCGATCTGGCCGCGGCCCATTTTTCGCCTGTCAACGACCTGCAACATCTCAACATCATGATTACTGCGGGCCCAACGCGTGAGCCGCTGGATCCGGTACGCTACATTACCAACCACAGCTCCGGTAAAATGGGCTTTGCGATTGCTGCCGCAGCGGCAAAACGCGGCGCGAATGTCACGCTGGTCAGTGGCCCGGTCTCATTGCCTACACCGCCCTTTGTGCAACGTATTGACGTCACCACCGCGCTGGAAATGGAAGCCGCGGTACAGGCCCATGCGCAAAACCAGCAGATTTTTATCGGTTGTGCTGCCGTCGCGGACTACCGCGCAGAGACCATTTCCGATGCCAAAATCAAAAAGCAAGGCGATGAATTAACACTAAAAATGGTGAAAAACCCGGATATCGTTGCTGGTGTCGCCGCGCTGAAAACCCATCGACCTTACGTTGTTGGGTTTGCCGCAGAAACAAATAATGTGGAAGAATATGCCCGGCAAAAACGTACCCGCAAAAACCTCGATTTGATTTGCGCGAATGACGTATCGCTGGCCACGCAAGGATTTAACAGCGACAGCAACGCACTGCACCTTTTCTGGCAGGATGGAGATAAAATCTTACCGCTTGAGCGCAAGGAACTCCTGGGCCAACAATTACTGGACGAGATCGTTACCCGTTATGATGAAAAAAATCGACGTTAAGATTCTGGACCCGCGTGTTGGCGAGCAATTCCCGCTGCCAACCTATGCCACCTCCGGCTCTGCCGGTCTTGACCTGCGCGCCTGTCTCGATGACGCCGTAGAACTGGCTCCGGGTGCGACCACCCTGATCCCAACGGGTCTGGCGATTCACATTGCTGACCCTTCACTGGCAGCGGTGATCCTGCCGCGTTCTGGTCTGGGTCATAAGCATGGCGTCGTGCTGGGTAACCTGGTCGGCCTGATCGACTCTGACTACCAGGGCCAGCTGATGGTCTCCGTCTGGAACCGGGGTCAGGACAGCTTCACCATTGAACCGGGTGAGCGTATCGCGCAGATGGTCTTTGTACCGGTAGTGCAGGCAGAATTTAACCTGGTGGCAGACTTTGATGCCACCGACCGTGGCGAAGGCGGCTTCGGCCATTCCGGGCGCAAATAACCGCCCGACAGACACGCATCTCACAGCGCCATAATGTCATAACAAACCGCAAACGTCAGTTTGCGGTCGCTGTGTGGATGCCAGCCTGACAAGTGCTTATTTTCAGGGGTATTTTGCAACATGGCAGAAAAACAAACCGCGAAAAGGAACCGTCGCGAAGAAATACTTCAATCTCTGGCTCTGATGCTTGAATCCAGCGATGGCAGTCAACGCATCACCACCGCAAAACTGGCCGCCTCGGTAGGCGTGTCTGAGGCGGCGCTGTACCGTCATTTTCCGAGCAAAACCCGGATGTTCGACAGCCTGATCGAGTTTATCGAAGACAGTCTGATCACGCGCATCAACCTGATTCTGAAAGACGAAAAAGACACCACCGCGCGTCTGCGTCTGATTGTGCAGTTGATTCTGGGCTTTGGCGAACGTAACCCGGGCCTGACCCGTATTCTGACTGGCCATGCGCTGATGTTTGAGCAGGACAGACTGCAGGGTCGCATTAACCAGCTTTTCGAGCGTATTGAAGCGCAGCTGCGCCAGGTACTGCGCGAGAAGAAAATGCGTGAAGGCGAAGGTTACAACACGGATGAAACGCTGCTGGCAAGCCAGATCCTGGCGTTTTGCGAAGGGATGCTCTCTCGTTTTGTACGCAGTGAGTTCAAATACAGCCCAACGGACGATTTCGACGCCCGTTGGCCGTTAGTGGCGGCGCAGTTGCAGTAACGTCGTTGCCGGATGGCGGCTACGCCTTATCCGGCCCACAAATTGCGCAGGCCCGGCAAGCGACGCGCCACCGGGCGATTCCGTTACACGCCAAACTCTTCGCGATATGCCCGCACCGCAGCCAGATGATCCGCCATCTCTGGCTTCTCTTCCAGATACGCAATCAGGTCTTTCAGATTGATGATTGACGTCACTTTGCAGCTGTAATCACGTTCAACTTCCTGAATGGCCGAGATTTCACCGCGTCCCCGTTCCTGGCGGTCCAGAGAAATCAACACGCCAGCCAGCGTCGCACCGTTGGCCTGGATAATCTCCATGGATTCGCGAATGGCGGTACCTGCGGTGATCACATCGTCCACCAGCATCACACGGCCCTGCAGTGCGCTGCCAACCAGGTTTCCGCCTTCACCGTGCGTTTTAGCCTCTTTACGGTTAAAGCAGTACGGTACGTCGCGGTCATGGTGCTCTGCCAGCGCCACAGCGGTGGTCGTCGCAATCGGAATGCCTTTATAGGCAGGGCCAAACAGCAGGTCGAAATCAATCCCTGAATCCACCAGCGCTTCGGCATAAAAACGGCCTAACAGCGCCAGATCGCGCCCGGTATTAAACAGCCCGGCGTTGAAGAAATAGGGACTCTTGCGCCCGGATTTCAGCGTAAACTCGCCAAACTTGAGGACCTGCTTGTTAAGCGCAAACTCAATAAACTGGCGCTGATACGGTTTCATGGATTCGCTCCTTTGTCTTTTCTGTCTTACAGGCAAAAAAAAGGCGACTCATCAGTCGCCTTTAAAATCAATTTTCTAACGCCGCTTTCTGCGTCGTTACGATAGATTCAATCCCCCCTCGGGCCAGAGCCAGCAAGGTGAGAAGTTCTTCGTGGGTAAACGGTTCGCCTTCTGCGGTGCCCTGCACCTCAATGATACGTCCGTCTTCGGTCATCACCACGTTCATGTCAGTTTCGGCGGCGGAGTCTTCTACGTATTCCAGATCGCAAAGCGCTTCACCGTTAACGATACCGACGGACACTGCGGCAACCATCCCTTTCATTGGGTTTGTTTTCAGCTTACCGGCCGCAACCAGTTTATTCAGGGCATCCGCCAGCGCCACACAGGCACCGGTAATCGATGCGGTACGCGTGCCACCGTCAGCCTGAATGACGTCACAGTCCAGGGTAATGGTGAATTCGCCCAGCGTTTTCAGATCAACAGCGGCGCGCAGCGCACGCGCGATGAGGCGCTGAATTTCCATGGTACGGCCGCCCTGCTTACCCTTTGCCGCTTCACGGGCATTACGGGTATGCGTTGCACGCGGCAGCATGCCGTATTCAGCCGTGATCCAGCCCTGGCCCTGACCTTTCAGGAAGCGCGGAACGCCTTCTTCAATGGAAGCCGTGCACAGCACTTTGGTGTCACCAAACTCAACCAGAACGGAGCCTTCAGCGTGTTTTGTATAGTTACGGGTCAGGGTGACGGGACGCACCTGATTGGCGCTACGACCTGCTGGACGCATGATGAATTCTCCGGCTTGAAACGAATGTGGCTGCGCATTATACGGATAAAGGACGCTTATTCCTATCCTGAGAAGCCCCTGAAAGCTATAATCCCCCCATCTCTCCTTTAAAAACGGGAATATCTATGATCCGCAGTATGACCGCCTACGCCCGGCGTGAAATCAAGGGTAGCTGGGGTAGCGCTACCTGGGAAATGCGTTCGGTAAACCAGCGCTATCTGGAAACCTATTTCCGTATGCCGGAGCAGTTCCGCAGCCTTGAGCCTGTGGTGCGTGAGCGTATCCGTACGCGTCTGACGCGCGGGAAAGTGGAATGTAACCTGCGTTTTGAGCCGGATGCCAGCGCGCAGGGCGAGTTAATCCTTAACGAAAAACTGGCAAAACAGCTCGTCAATGCGGCGAACTGGGTCAAAATGCAAAGCGACGAAGGCGAAATTAATCCGGTTGATATTCTGCGCTGGCCCGGCGTCATGGCTGCCGGAGAGCAGGATCTGGATGCCATTGCCGCTGAAATCCTTGCCGCCCTCGACAGCACGCTGGATGACTTTATCGTTGCTCGCGAAACCGAAGGCCAGGCGCTGAAAGCGATGATTGAACAGCGCCTTGAAGGCGTCAGCGCCGAAGTGGCAAAAGTGCGTACCCATATGCCGGAAGTGCTGCAGTGGCAGCGCGAGCGTCTGGTTGCCAAACTGGAAGAAGCGGAAGTTCAGCTGGAAAACAACCGTCTGGAACAAGAGCTGGTGCTGATGGCGCAGCGCGTTGACGTGGCCGAAGAGTTGGATCGTCTGGAAGCGCACGTTAAAGAGACCTACAACATTCTGAAGAAGAAAGAAGCCGTTGGGCGACGCCTCGACTTTATGATGCAGGAGTTCAACCGCGAGTCGAATACCCTGGCGTCTAAATCGATCAATGCCGAGGTGACGAATTCCGCCATTGAGCTCAAGGTGCTGATTGAGCAGATGCGCGAGCAGATCCAGAACATAGAGTAAGGTTTTATTGACATCTATCAAAAATCAACAACCTGCCAAGCCCGCACTCTAGCGGGCTTTTTTGTTATCATGAGCTATCATAAAGAATCACGGAAGCGCAAGTTAATGGTGTACCCAAGGGTGTACCTTTTGCAGATAAAAAATTCCACTTTGGGTACACCTCAATTTCAAGTTCGGATATATGACCAATGCCAAAGCTTACAGACATGCAGATCCGCGCATGGATAAAGTCGGGAGAGCGATTTGAAGGCCGTTCGGACGGTAATGGCCTGTATTTGAGGTTCAGAGAAGTAGATAAAACTCCAACATGGCGGTTCCGCTACAAGCTTGCTGGGAGATCTCGTGCCATGCTCATTGGCTCTTATGCCGACCTGTCCCTTTCCAAAGCCAGAGAGGTAGCAAAAGAGTTATCTGCTCGTATCGCGTTGGGTTATGACGTAGCAGCAGAGAAGCAGAAACGTAAAGCTGAAGCGCTGGCGAAGATTGAGGCGGAGAAAAATGCCCTACGCGTTTCTGATCTTGCAGCCGAATACTTCCAACGACAAATCCTTCCACGTTGGAAACACCCTGATATTCTTCGTAGACGCATCGACAAGGATATAAATCCATGCATCGGTCATATGAAAGTGGAAGAGGTCAAGCCTCGTCATATCGACAATATGCTGAAAGGTATTGTTGATCGCGGAGCCCCCACCATCGCAACAGATGTACTTCGTTGGACACGCCGTATTTTCGACTATGGCATTAAACGTATGCACCTCGAGGTAAATCCCTGTTCTGCATTTGAAGTTTCCGATGCTGGTGGAAAGGAAATTGCCCGTGATCGCTGGTTAAGCCGCGCTGAACTTATACGGTTCTTCCAAGCTATGCGTGTGGCAAAAGGTTTTAGCCGTCAGAACGAACTTACCTTTAAGCTGTTACTTACTCTCTGTGTCCGCAAAATGGAGCTTTGCGCCGCCCGCTGGGAGGAGTTTGATTTAGATAGCGCTATCTGGCACTTGCCTGAAGAGCGTAGCAAAAACGGCGATGCTATAGATATACCACTCCCCCAGCCAGCAGTTGAATGGTTACGCGAACTTCATACCTTCTCATGTAACAGTGTTTGGGTCTTACCTGCGCGGAAAATGCAACACAGAATGATCCCCCACATCCAAGAAAGCACCCTCCCCGTTGCGCTGGCAAAGGTACGTGCTGAAATGTCAGACATTCCCAACTTTACAATTCATGATTTTCGACGTACAGCGCGAACTCATTTAGCCGCACTAGGTATCGATCCACTCGTGGCTGAAAGATGCCTAAACCACCGCATAAGAGGCGTAGAAGGTATTTATAACCGTCACCAGTATTTTCAAGAGCGTAAAGCAGCATTGTCTCTTTGGGCAAATTTACTATTGGAGTTAGACACCTATTGAAGAATGCAACAGACATTAATTAAAAGACTGACTACATGAAAATAGTTTTGGACTTAGGGGAAGGCATAGAGAGGCATACCGCTTAGTTCTGACACTCCTTCAAGAATGAGTTAAAGGTAACGTAATGAATGAAACAATGAAAAAAAATATATGGGCTGATAAAAATATCCCAGCAATAGAATATTGCAAACTTGAACGTTCTGCAGAATTACTTGGATGTCATATTAATGATTTACTACATTGGGCAGAGATCAACGCAATTCAATTGTGCTTAAAAATAGACTGGATGCCGGCGGTCATTGAAACATATAATACTAATGACTCATATCTTACTTGGCTTAATAAACAGTTAAACAGAAAAGGCCTCTTGCAACCTAGCATTAGCTTCTCAAAATCATCAAATTTTACACCGAGTGTGATTATGGCGGACCCCAATACATCTGATCTAATATACACTTTAGACAATGCAACCCTTGCATATGATATACAGCGAAATGATGAGGGTTTAATTTATGGTCATGCCGAGGGTTTATGGTGTTTCTTTGTGAGAAATATGAATGATAATATTTATGAGAAGTTAGCAAACCACCATTCCGTAACTTTTGAATTCCTTGACTTAGCCATTCATGCTTCAGATAGGGAAGAAGAACCTGATTTTCATCTTTCGGCATCTGATATCAAAGAGCTTGATTTTTTTGGAGGGGAAAATGAGGATTTATTCATTGAAGAAAACTTGCCAGATATAATCACATTGACAAAGAATGATTTATACATATCTAGGAAACAGATAGAATATATTTACACTAATAAAGGTAGAGTTATGGATAGTATTGTAACTGGAGATAAAACTCGTCCAATTAAAGACTTAAACAAAATTGAAGAATCAATCAAAAACAAAAGAAAGGCTCCTAAAAAAGAAGCTTTAATACAACAGCTAATGATTCTGAACGGTGTGAACCCTGATACGCCATTAAAGACCCTTTTGGCTTTGCTTGGCATAACCCAAGAAAAGCAACGGGCATATAGTGAGACACAATTACACAGAGCTGTTAGTAAACTACTAAGTGATGCCCCCCTTGATGCTGATCCTAAGACACTTGCGCGATGGTTAAAAGAAGAAGGAGCCCGTTAGTGTTAGGATTGGGATCCTATCCTGATATCCGGATTTTAACCTTTAAAATCCCGACTGATTTAAATTTCTCTGATTTAATTATCCCGTTACGAACCATCAGCCATCAGAAAGAGGTAACGGGATATATGAGAAATCAACCTTCCGCACAATCCGCAATTCCAACAACCGGCTACATCCGCCGCTACCGTCTGGCAGAAATGCTGGGTATGAGCCTTTCTACTCTGGATCGCAAGGTACGCAACGGCACTTTACCGAAGCCAACAAAGCTGGGTGAGAAAATCACTGCATTTGACGCAGTGGAGATCAATCGCTGGCTGGAGGAACGTCGCCATTCCGCCTAGTGGGAAACAATACTTGTGAGAACGAATTGTTGTTGTACCGGAAAAGTTATCAACTAAAACGGACTCAATGACGATACGGGGCAAACAACGGGTATAACTGATTATCAATAATCAATATGGATCCAGGTTTCATGCGGGTCTTAGAAAACTACTCTGGGGCCATAAAAGCTGAATCGGCTGCAGACTGCGGTTTCAGCAGGAATGCATCTGATTTTGATTAATCAACCCGTTATGTTGAGACATGGTATTTTTTTTAGGCACAGCAGTCAGGTATCTGTTCGTTGGTGCGATAGCAAAATTTTAGCGGAGTAAAAAGTGACAAAGAAAAAATATGACCTTTCTGGTCAGGGCCAAACTCAGCCCAAAATCAGCCCTGATGATATTTCAGTAATCAACTTTGAGGGTGTAAAAGTCCGCATTGTTAAGAGCAATGGCGAACCCTGGTTCATTATTAAGGATATTTGTGCGGCACTGGAAATCGCCGATCATCTGGTACCTTTGCGCCGTCTGGGCGTACATGAAAAGGGGGAGTATTCAATACCTACCCTTGGAGGCATTCAGCGGATGATTGCCGTTTCTGAATCTGGTTTCTACAAATTGATTGCCCGAAGCCGAAAGGCCTCGACAGAGGGCTCGGCGGCTTTCCGATTCAGCGAGTGGGTATTCGGTGAGGTAATACCTTCGATCCGTAAAACTGGCTCCTATGGTGTGCCGTTTGCGTTCCTGAACGATTTTAGCAAGCGTATGGCGGCGTACCAGCAGGAGGCCAGTAAACGCGGGTACAAGTTGCAACGTTGCAAGGAGGTAAAACAGGCTCTGGAAAGCGAAGAAGCAGAGTTATGGCGCAAGTATCAGCCTGATTTTCTGGAGGGGGCGAGCGATGCGTAATTTCATCACTGTACAAAATAGCCGTATGCCGCTGGTGGAGTATCAAGGGCAAAGAGTGGTCACGTTCTCTATGGTGGATGAGGCCCACCAGCCAAATAAAAAGGGCGAGGTTCGCGGCCTCGCCCTTGGGTACCAAGCGGATCAATCTTCTGACGTATCTGCTTTCTTGCGGCGCTGTCTGCGCTTAATTTCACCCTTCACTGCGGTAACAATGAATTGTGCTTTTGTTTCACCAGACTCAAGGCTGTTTTCTAATTCAGTGACAACATCATGCGGGAATCTCGCATTAAGTTGTTGTGATTTGTTGTTAACTGAACCTGTTGCCATTACTGGATCTCCACGGGATAGGTGCGATTCAGTATACGCAAAAAAAATAACAATAAAAGTCTTGAGGTGCGATTCACTTAAGGGTAGTTTAAAAAGCGAAGGTGCGATTCACCTTGCAAGTACGAAGCCCGGCAGTGCTAGGAACACTAACCGGGCCTCTGACCACAACGTTAACGGAGATAACGCTATGGCTGTGCCGCAGTGTACCCAAACTCACCCTAAATTTACATGGCGCTTTCTGGCGCTTGGCCTCTCTACCCGTGAAATCCTGTCTGTGGATGCTTCCACTGAGCGAGAAGCTCGGGAGCTAACTCCTTCAGGCTGCGTGATCATTTTCATGGCCCGTACCAAGCTGGTGGAGGTGCATTATGCTCGCAACTAAATATGTTCAGGCTGAGAAATTCAGTGGTCGTGTGCTGGTGACGTTCGAGAACGGCGAAATTATCCGTGAGCAGGTAGCCCGTCCAGAAGAACACCTGGCAACCCTTGAGGGATTTATTGAAACCGCGCGCCTGGCTGGTTTTACCGTTATTCCCCCTGCAGCCGTAAGCGAGTAACACCATGAAGAAAATTAAATCCGGATTCAGTTCCGGGGGCAAAACTCAGCCTGAGATCAGACCTGGCGATAAATGGAAAGACAAACATGGCTCTGTCGTTACCGTTTCTGAATATGCCCGGAACAGGGTGATTTATTACCGGGAGGGTTACTCCTCCCCGTGTATCTGCTCCCCGGAAAGGCTGAGGCGTGACTTTCGGCTGGTTGCCAAAGCCCCACCAGCGCAAAGCAGTGATTTAAGCAGAGTCATGAGCGTTACGGGCGCAGAAAGGATCAGGGTTGTACGGGAAATTATTCAGGAAAGGGGGAAGCGAAAATGAAAAACGCACCGAATTTAAAAAATCTGCCAAAAGATAAATTCACGGAGGCGATTATTTTTGCTGGCGCAGATGCCTGGGTGCATGCAAAGGCCTGGCAGGAAAATAACCCTGCTCATGACACCGTTCCCCCCGTCACGCTGGGTACCTCGCAATTAGACGAGCTGGATAACCTTCGCATTGTCGATCAGGGGCGGCGTTTCGCCCGAGTTTATAGGGCGGGGGAACTGAAGCAGTCAACGATCACCGCAATTGCCACCCAGCTTGCGATCGCTGGTGTGCAGGAAGCCCGTTTTTATTCTGAGAGCTACGAACTGCTGGAAAGCTGGACGGCGCAGCTTCCCCAACTGAAGGCAGCTGCCGAAGAAAAAAAATCAGCGGTTCCCGCGATAAAGACCACCCGCAAAAGTCAGGACTATGGGGATGATGCACTCAGGCCGCACGTGGAAAGCCGTGCCGATGGTGTTTTCTGGGTAGAGCCAAAACAGGACCGTGACTCAGGCGAGGTGATCAACCGCGAGAGCTGGCTGTGCTCCCCGCTTGATGTGATCGGCATTGGTACGGATGGTACCGAGCGTTTCCTGATATTGCGCTGGCTGGCGCAGGGCGCATCAACTGAAACCACACAGGCCATTCCCCTGGCTGATATCGGTGAGCGGGAGGGCTGGCGCAAGCTGAAAGCGGGCGGGGTTAACGTGACCACCAAAACAGGCCTCCGCGCCACCCTGGCCGACTGGCTGCAGCGTTCCGGTAACGGTAAGGTCTGGCAGGTATCACACGCCACAGGCTGGCAGCATGGCGCATACATCATGCCTGACGGGGAAATCATCGGTACACCTGCAGCCCCAGTCCTGTTCAACGGCCGCAGTTCTGCTGCAGCCGGCTACATGGTAAAAGGCTCTGCAGAAGGCTGGCGTGAAAGCGTGGGGCGTTTAGCTGCGGGGAATTACTCAATGATGACGGGTATCGCTGCAGCGCTTGCTGCGCCGCTAATCGGGCTGGTGGAGGCTGACGGGTTCGGGCTGCATTTCTACGAGCAGTCGAGTGCAGGTAAAACCACGACCGCCAACGTTGCCGCCAGCCTGTACGGAAATCCTGACCTGTTGCGCCTGACGTGGTACGGGACGGCGCTGGGGCTGGCAAACGAAGCAACGGCCCACAATGACGCTCTAATGCCTCTGGATGAAATCGGGCAGGGTGCTGACCCTGTGGAGGTCTATAAGTCGGCCTACGCCCTGTTTAACGGCACGGGCAAGCTGCAGGGCGCAAAGGAAGGGGGAAACCGTGAATTGAAGCGCTGGCGAACGGTCGCTGTCAGTACGGGGGAGGTGGATTTAGAAACCTTCATAGCCGGAGCTGGGCGCAAAGCCAAAGCGGGCCAGCTGGTTCGCCTTCTGAACATTCCTCTCAGCAAGGCCATTCATTTTCAGGAATACCAGAACGGGAAGCAGCACGCCGACGCGCTGAAGGATGCCTGGCAGCACCAGCACGGCGCTGCAGGGCGTGAATGGGTGAAATGGTTGGCTAACCACCAGCAGGAAGCGAAAGACGCTGTGCGGGCGGCAGAGGCTCGCTGGCGCAGTCTTATTCCTGCCGACTATGGGGAACAGGTTCACCGTGTAGGGGCGCGGTTTGCGATTCTTGAGGCGGCGCTGGTGCTAGGGAGAGTGATAACCGGATGGGACACACAGACCAGCCGTGATGCCATACAGCACAGCTTTAATGCCTGGGTGCGCGAGTTCGGTACCGGAAACAAGGAATACCAGCAGGTCATTGAACAGTGCGAAGCCTTTCTCAACGCGTACGGTATGAGCCGTTTTGCTCCGCTGGATTATGATCCGCGTGATCTGCCGATTCACGAACTGTATGGCTACAGGGATAAAGGGGCTGACTTTGACGAACCGGTTCTGTTTTATGTCCTGCCAGCGCCATTCAAGAATGAAGTGGCCAAGGGCTTTAATAAGGACACAGTCGCGAGAATTCTCAGTGAGTCAGGGATGCTGAAAAAGCCTGCCCACGGGAAAGGGTGGCAGGTTAAAACGCCGCGGTTAAAGCATCTCAATAATGCACAACCGTGGACCTACGTTCTGTTGTTTGCCCCTGAGCTGGGTGAAGAAAAAACTCAGTAACGAGGTGATTTTTGGTTGCCTCAGTTGCCTCAATGCTTTTTATTTTTTCTATCTAATTAATATGTATGCATTTTTAGTTAGGTTTTTGAGGCGACTCTGAGGCAATTATTACCCGATTTGAGGCAAATGTTAGGTGGTTTGAGGCAACTGGCGGGCTGAGGCAACCGGATTTCAGCGTGAGTTGCCTCAAATAGACCCTGAGTTGCCTCAACTTCAAAAATTAAGTTATTTAAATTCAATGCGTTGTGTTTTTTGAGGCAATGAGGCAACTGAGGCAACTGTTTTTTGTATATCTATACGTGTTTTTTTATTTCAGTAGTTGGGACAACAGTATTTCTGCTGCAGCCCCCAAAAGTGTTTTCACTACAGGGTTCTGCAAGAGTGCAATGAGTTTTGATTTAGCTTCTGTATCACCACTTTTAGCAATCTCTTCCACAAGCTGGTGGATAGTCATATTGATGGTCTGGGACTGTGTATTGCCATCACCAATCTGCACAGGGCTGTTAGCACCGTGGAAGTTGAACTCGTATTTTGAACCTGGCTTATCAGTTTTCATTTTTTCTACACTCACCTCGCTAATGATCACTTCCTGCATAAATTGAATGTGACGGGATACGTCGATTTTGGGAGGGAAAGTCATCCCATCCCCCCGCAGTATGCGGTCTGTCTCCGCCATTCTGTCATAAATCCTGATAACCATCCCGCAGAGCATATCGCCAATATCATTAAGGGCATCATCTGTGGGTAAATTGCATTCTACTGCGAGTTCTCGTGTTTTCTCGATAAGCGCCAGGCTTCGTAACTTGATGTAGGGATCAATAAAGTCATTCCAGAAAGCATCTCTAACTGAGCCGGAAAATGCCACTCCTTCGTAGCAGATATCTGTTTTGTTCGGGCGAGGAATTACCAGCCTATAACCCGACTTAAGAAAACGCCATTTGTCGATTAGTTGGAAGAGTTCGCTCTGTGTTTCTTGAATAAAACGGTTAAGGCGGGGATTGAGAGGCGATATGCGTCTTTCTGAGCTCATTCTATAGACTCCCAAAGTTTTTAAAGAAATTAGCAAATAGTACCTGAAAAGCAACAGTTCTCCTGAACGGTAGCTTAGCTACGGTGCTGCTGTTGTCACATCCACCAGCAGCCATACAGAGGGAACCATCAATCAGACAAACCACTACACTATAACCGCTGGTGGCGTGGATGCCGACGGCCTGGTGAGGCGCATCAAGCAGGAACAGTCTGAGGACATTAATCAGGCATTGAATATGAACAAGACTGACAAAATTTAGGTTATAAATATGATGATTCTCTTGCTATGAATTTATATGCATTTAAATAATTGAATCAAAAAAAATTATCTATTCCATGTAAAATAACAATGTTTTTTGCAACTCATTGAACGTTAATTTAAAAAAAGATAGGCTAAATAGAACGCTTGTTTTAGCCTACCTTTCAAAATAATAAAGGCAATAATTTAGAATTCGCGCTTTATTTCAAATTCTTTATACAGTGCCTTCTTCTTTTTTTGCGTGGCCTTGATTAATGGTGTATATACCGAATGGTAATAGTCTTCTGCCCTTCTTTTTAATCTGCATGCAACTTCATCAAGTAAATCATGCTCTAAAATAAAACTTGCAAGATTTACCTTGTATCTTTTCAAGTTTAATTTTTTAGCAATCGGGGTGGTAACAATTGAATATTGATATCTTTCAATTTTTGCTTTGTCGAAATCAATATTCGCTGCTTCAAGTATTGGGTCATCAACAGACTCACTGTAGAATCGAGGGCCACCAGTCATAATGTATAACACATCGAGCCCAAACTCGTGAGATATTACATCCACCTCTTGCCAGGCTAATTGGTTATTTTTAGTAGGTTCGGCATATATATTCATGTTCCTCGCTTTCTGTAATATAAGTTCACATACAGTTTCAAGGTCAGAGTTTGCTATGTCTGCCAAACCTAGCTTTTCAAATAATTTTATTGAAATTTGTTCCTGGAACGTATCTTTATCAATGTAATGTAGGAAGTTCAGCACATTATCAAATTTGTCATTTGATGTTAAGCTTTCTGAAATTGATTCATAAAACTTGAGTTTTATTTCTTTTGGAAGGTTGCTGATAGTATAGGCAGCATGGTACTCCTGCACTGACTTGTGTAAGTAAACAAAGCGGTCAAGACCATCTTGCTGTATTAAACAAGTAATGTTAATTATGTCATCGACAAAACACTCACACTCTCTTGTATCAATGCTTGCCGCGTTCAGTGCTTTTCTCGCATATTTAGTTAATGTTTTCGTATCGAACTCAAATACTTCATCTTTCATGGAAAAGTAACATAGAGCAGAAAAACACCAAAGAGAATCATCGGTATTTAAGGATGATTTTCGTTCTCTGGCCCATGACTTCATTCTGTCATGCTTCAAGTATAGTGTTATATAAAGCTTATTATAAAACTCTACAACGTTACTTGGTAATTCATCCCAGTACGGGTAGCATACATATAAAAGGTTGATAAGGATTGGAGTTTTAAGAGTTTCTTTAAGTTGAGCGTTGTCGCTAATTACACTAGATATTTCATTATATTCTGTTTCATTGGAAAGAACTTTTAATATGCCGAGTTGGCTTGCTTCATCTAATTCTTTCACCATAAGGTTGCTAATAGATGTTTCTCTGCATATTTCAGTTTCAGGCCGACTGGTAACTATAACTGGACAGTTATACCTGACGTTTAATTCTTTTATTTGAGATAAAACTTCAAGTCTTGAACTGGCTTTAACCTCGTCAAAGCCATCAAGCATCAAAACAATTTTACCCGACTGAAGCAAAAGCTCTACATGATTTTCTTTACGATTAATGTCAATCCCAAGTGATTCAATAGTAAGCTTGAAGAACTCTAAAATTGTTCCCTTTTCTATCCTTCTAAGTTCGAGGAAGAAGGGTATTCTGTTGCCAGAGTTTATTTCATTTTGGAATAGCTTTCTTAATATGGTACTTTTACCTTGTCCTGCAATACCAATGATGTTTACTATGCGGGAATGCGATATAATACAGTCATCGTTTATAGTTATATTATCATCATTTGCAATGTTTGTTATTGTCAGGGGGAAGTATATTTCATCGAGCAAAATATCATGCTCACGCTGGTGAAGTGTTCGCATGCGGAGAGCATTAGAAACGTGTTTCTCAATATACTTTGATCGTATTTCAGGATGGTCAAGCTGTTCTACGATTCCTATACTCTCCTCAGTTCCTCTCAACCAGTTGGAAGAAAGGAGTTTTTCAGTCATTACTTTAACAGCTTCTCCAGCACCACTAACTAATATTTGAGATAATAACGGATCCATAACTAATCACTCATCATTACGTTTTTTATTAACTTATCTCAAAGAAGGGAGATTATGAAATGCTTTTAACAAAAACAGCTTATGCCCGTCATTGTGGGGTTAGCCGCCAGACAGTTTATGACTGGGTAGCTAAGGGTGAAGTAGTGATGTCCGGTAACAAGATTGACGTTGAAGCTACTGAACAAATGCAGCATGGCAACGAGGATTCTGAGGGCAAGGACTACCTGGTCCTGTCGGCCTCACAGGTGATTGAATGGATTCATACCAGTCAGGATAAGTTCCCAGCGGCGCAAAGCCAGGAAGAAGCGAAACAGCTGCTAGAAGCTGCTGCCCAGTTAATTACATACGATATTGAGTACCTTAGTGATGAAGACGGAGAAGAGGTTGTCAGGCTTTATCACGAACCCGACGATTGCGAGCACTATTTCCACGGCTTCCACCAGCTGGGCAATGCTACAGCCTTCATACAAGATTTTATCCTGGCAGATTGCCTGAGGATGAAATTACGCGGGAAAGGAGACCATATAGATCCGGAGTGGGACCGTTGGTCAGTGAAGGGGCTTAAGGCATTGTGTACGCCGACTGAAACAGATGAGGCTCGTTTAAAGCGCTCCCGCGAACACATGGGGGAGGATGAAAGTTAGTGTTGAAATGTACGCTGTAAGCCATTGCCCAGGGGGAAAGGTTTTAACTTTGAACCGCCTCAATCAAAAAGCCCACCCAAAGTGTAAACCTGCCCTCTGACTCTTGCTATCGCGGCCTCCAGACAAAATACGAGCCGAAAATATACAGAATTATTAAGGTCAAGGACGGCTTTCAGGAGAAAAGTGTCAAGTTGGTATGCTAAGAAATGCTAAGGTTTTAGGGCAAAAAAAATGAAAAGTGTAAACCAGCCCACAGGCCTTGTGGTTACTGGGTTATCGCTATGAAGAGCTTCGATTTTTATCAAAAATTCCGTAATTTTGGGCAAAAAGTGTCAACCTGCGATGCTTAGAAATGCCAGGGTTTTTGCGCAAAAAAATGGAAAGTGTAAACCCCAGCTAAAGCACCGCCATTACTGATTTCATGGGGCTTTAGGCTGCTCAAAATGTACAGAAAGGATAAGGTCAAAAGTGTAAAGCTGGCATGTTAAGCTTTGTTAAGGTTTTTGGCCCAAAAAATGGAAAGTTTAAACCGACCTGTAGGCCTTATGCTCTGCTTCCCATTGTTGACTACCCCCTACGTTAGACTCTGAACATAACGGTTATCCATTTATGATCACGGATAATGGATTACATCACGGATAACGCCCTTTCATATAGAAAACACTGATTAAACATACAGTTAATTTGATAATTTGTTAGCTGTTGAACTTTCATGCCCTTTCTTATCACTTAAACCAGGGTAAGATATGAACAATATACCCATAGGTTTTCCATGGAGGAACGGTGTTCCTGATTTCTGATCTTACCGACTTACGATCACTCTCCGAATCTGCAGAACTTGAGTTCAAGTTAGCTCAGGGCAAGGATGGGCAAGGCAAATTGCCTGATGATTTCTGGCCGACTTACAGCGCCATGGCAAACTGTCGCGGCGGTTATGTTGTTCTGGGGATAAGGGAAAAACGAGGCGAGTTTTTCGTTGCTGGAATCAATGATATCAACACCGTAAAAAAACAACTTTTTGATCTGGCTGGTAACAACAGGAAAGTAAACGTAAATCTCCTCACTGATCAATCTGTACAGACAGTTGCCCTTGAAGGTAAAGAGGTACTCGTGATTGAAATACCAATAGCGAGGCGTGAACAAAAACCTGTTTATCTTAATAATCAGCCAATGTCAGAGACTTGGTTCCGAGTACATGATGGTGATCATCGTTGCACAGAAGAACAAGTTCGCAGAATGATGGCTGAACAAGTTGAAGAAAGTAGGGATAACCGTATCGTTCAAAATTTCGACATGAACGATATTAATTTAGAGAGCTTACTTGCCTATAGGAATATCCTTTCCGCATCTAACCCAACCCATCCTGCCCTGGAGCTTGATAATTTTGCCTTTCTTCGAAGCATTGGGGGGTATAGAAAAGACCGTCAAACAGGGCTGGAGGGTATGACGCTGGCAGGTATTTTAATGTTTGGGACTTGGGAAGCGATACAAGACGTTGCCCCTAACTACTTTGTAGACTACCAAGAACGGCCAGAGGCACGGACGGAACGGCGTTGGGTCGACAGATTATGCCCAGATGGTACGTGGTCAGGAAACATCTTTGACTTCTACAGACGAACCTACCGGAAACTTATCGCGGATCTAAAGGTGCCTTTCGAACTCAAGGAAGGTATTCGGCAAGACGATACTCAAATTCACACAGCTTTACGTGAAGCGTTAGTAAATACCCTAGTGCATGCCGATTACACAGGTCGACTCTCGATCATGGTTGTGAAAAGGCCTGACTTGTTTGGTTTTCGTAACCCTGGGCTTATGCGAGTACCGCCTGAACAAGCGATAAAAGGCTACGAAAGTGACTGCCGCAACAGACTTATGCACCAAATGTTTTTGATTATCGGTGCCGGAGAGCGATCAGGATCAGGAATACCAAAGATTTTTAGTGGATGGAAATGGGCAAATTGGCGCATGCCGCGCCTGTACGAGAAGACAGAACCAGAACAAACTCTCTTGGAATTGTCTATCGGAAACCTTGTTTCTGAAGAGATAGCTAATCTCCTCCATACCACGTTTGGAGACAGGGTAGACCATTTAAGCGAGCTAGAGCGCAGCATTGTGATAACTGCAGCAGTTGAAAAATGGGTTGATCATGAACGCGCCTGCCAACTGACTAGCCTACATTCACGTGAAGTAACTCTAGCCCTTCCCCGCTTGGTTAGCAGCGGTTTTTTAGTTGCTCATGGTGAAAGAAGGAATAAATCTTACACATTGCCGGGACAAGACTTACCATCTCCAGAAGAAGTCTTTGGAGTGAATCCGTTATCAACAAACATACCTACCCTGTCTGGAGAGCAAATCATCACGGATAGCACTCATTTGATCACGGATAACGATGAAATGATAACGGATAACGAATTGCACTCCAGTGATGATCACAGCAGAGATGCGTATGGCAGGTTTATTACTGCAAAACTCCCACATCCTTATATTGATAACCTTGATTATCTTTCCCCTCTATTGAGGCAGCAGCTGGAAGAAGCTTCAGCGTTAGCGAGGGAGAAAAAAAGGCTTTCAAATGAGGTGATGGACGAGATGATCCTCACGTTATGCGAAGGTCACTACATGCCACTTAGTGTCATTTCAAAACTAATGGCCAGAACTCCTCAAAACCTACGTGAGAAGCAACTTGTTCCTTTGGTTAAATCGGGCCGCATTCGCTTAGCTTTCCCACATGCACGAAGACATAAGCGGCAGGGTTACATCTCTTGCAAGCCATGATTTTCTTACACGTAAAAATTAGCACTTCTCTTTTTTGTGTACCCAAGGGTGTACACAAAATAAAGTCTATTAACTAAAAAAACTCTTTTATCAGGCATTCAAGCGCATCACTCAACAAACAGATCCAGAATATCGAGTAATGCCTTTCGGGTGACGTCGGTTGACGCCACCCATTACTATTTCTAATCCATTTTTGTATCCCCTTTCTTCCCTTACCGCCATTGATCAACCTTGTCCAACATGAGTTGATAAATATTTATATGGCAAACCGGATCACCTTAGAAAATCTCAATCGTGATCGTGCGCACAAAACGTTAACCTTCCCGGCTTCACACCGGAGGTTATATGCTGCTTCATATTCTTTATCTCATTGGCATCACTGCAGAAGCCATGACTGGCGCGCTTGCAGCCGGTCGTCGCCGAATGGATACCTTCGGCGTGATCATTATTGCCACAGCGACCGCGCTGGGCGGCGGTTCCGTGCGCGATATTCTGCTTGGCCACTACCCGCTCGGCTGGGTTAAACACCCTGAGTATGTGATTATCGTAGCTACGGCTGCCGTATTAACCACCATCGTGGCACCCGTTATGCCCCATCTGCGCCGCCTGTTCCTGGTGCTTGATGCGCTGGGCCTGATCGTCTTTTCAATCATCGGCGCACAAATCGCGCTCGATATGGGAGAAGGACCGGTTATCGCCACCATTGCTGCCGTGGTGACCGGGGTATTTGGGGGCGTCCTGCGGGATATGTTCTGCAAACGCATTCCCCTGGTCTTTCAAAAGGAGCTGTATGCCGGCATCTCCTTCGCGGCAGCGGTGCTCTATGTCGCCCTGCAGCATTATGTTTCGAACCATGATGTGGTGGTCATCTCCACGCTGCTGTTTGGCTTTACGGCCCGCATGCTGGCGTTGCGACTGAAGCTCGGATTGCCGGTGTTTCACTACAAACACAGCGCTCACTAATTTCAGAATCCCTTGATGTGCTGTTCAGCAAGCCACTTTGCCAGCACATCAACCTCCGGCGCATGCAGCCAGTTAACGATTTGCCGCGCTTTCTCTTCTCCCGTTCCCGGCAAGGTCTGCCAGTCCAGAGCACTACGCTGGCGCATGGTCTGCCATGATAGCTCGCCGGCGGCTTTCAGGGTCGCCTGAGCCATCGGAACACCCATCGCCATGATCCAACGAATAAAAGGCCGCTCGCGCACCAGATTAAACTGATGCCAGAGTGCCAGTCCTCGTCCAGCCGAAAACCCCGGCGTGGTTTGCAGCTGCGACTGGGTTAACAACAGCCATGAGAAAATATGTTCAAAGCGATGCGCCTGCCAGAGCGTTCGCCAGCCTGACTCGCCTAAACCGGCAATATCCAGCCCCTGCTTCGAACTGAGCCACGTCAACCGGGCAAAGAACTGCTCCATACATTCCGGTGAAGCGTAAAAACAGCTGAGAAAATGGTACTGCGGGACTGGAGGTTCTGGTTTTTGCCGGTCAGTCCCTCGCCAGACGACTTTGTCGAATCGGGGGATCCCCTGCCCGGCCAGGCTTAACTGGATCTGATCGCCCGGCGCGATATCCAGCCTTTGCCAGCGGCCAACGGATCCCAGGCTAACCCGCTGCACCTGTTTATCATCCAGCCGTACTGGCTCCAGCGCCGCCACAACGGCAATTTTCCCCGTTCGGCCCACACTGAACTGAATATCCCGCACTTCAACAACCTGCGCGACAGGAAGATATTTCCATGCCACTACCCAACTGCCATCTCCAGGCAGCCAGTTTTCACCCGCCAGTTCATCCGCCGAGCGAACCACAATGCCGTCCGTGGCAAAGGGTAATGCTGCGGTGTGCCACGCTGAGCGCTGCTTTTCGACGGCCTCAATATGCTCTACGGGCAAGGTATAGCGCGCCGTCAGGGTAAAACCCGCGTCAGAGAGTTCCGCCAGTGCGGTTTTCATCTCTTTTGGCCCGTCTGGCCAGGCCCAGATGAATACCCCAACCTCTCTCAAAAACGCGTTATCCTGCTGGCGCATCATCGCACCTGAGACTTTTGCGCGTGCATTCATTCCGCCCATCAGCTGCTGAATGTGGTTTTCACGCTGCCAAAAAAGCTCCCCCTGTAACACGCTGTTCGCCAACGCGCCGGAAAGGTGTTGTGGTACCGACGGTATTGAACGCACCTGCGATGTCCAGTCTTCACCTTTTAACCCATCGCCACGGCTAATGGCCTGAGCCAACGTTCCACCCCGATACACCAGCGTTACCGCAACGCCGTCAACTTTGGGCTGCATCCAGAGATTACGCCGGGTATGCATCCACTGGCGAAGCTCCTCTTTACTGGCTACTTTATGAACCCCCGTATGGGCGACAGGGTGTTTGATAGTTCCAGTAAGGGCGGGGATCGCTGCGTCTGATGATTCATGTCCAAAACAGTGCTGCCACTGCTTTAACCGCCCGTTGAGCTGGTCATATACCTCATCGTTCACTTCGCTGATACCCTGCTGCCAGTAGGCGTCATCCCAGCGTTTGATTTGCGCGCTTAGCGTCGCAATCTCTGTTTCCGCTTTTGCCTGAGACCACACCGGACACACCGCCGTACCATAACCGCTCCACAACAGCATGAATCCGCTTATCCATCGCCACATTGCTACCCCTCCTTTGCGTTGCAGGAGGTATAACCCGACGTCTAAAACAACGCTAACAGCAACATTGCGCTTTGCGAGGCGCCATCCAGGGTTTGTTTATGTTGCTGCAAAACACAGATAAAACCTGAAAACGACACGCAAAATGTAATAATCCAGGGGAAAAAGTGTGACAAAGGCTACGTCACACAGCGGCGACGTGTATAATAAGCCCGTATGTAGGACTTCTTCGTTAACACATACAAAAGACTCTCATGGCTCAAGGCACGCTTTATATTGTTTCTGCCCCTAGTGGCGCGGGTAAATCCAGCCTTATTCAGGCACTGTTAAAAACCCAACCGTTGTACGACACACAGGTTTCAGTTTCACACACCACGCGTAAACCGCGTCCTGGTGAAGTGCACGGCGAACACTATTTCTTTGTCGATCACGACGAATTTAAAGCGATGATCGGCAGAGATGCGTTTCTTGAACACGCAGAAGTTTTCGGTAACTACTACGGCACCTCGCGTGAAACCATTGAGCAGGTTCTGGCAACCGGCGTGAATGTGTTCCTGGATATCGACTGGCAGGGCGCACAGCAAATTCGCAAGAAAATGCCTGATTCGCGCAGTATCTTTATTTTACCGCCGTCGAAAGATGAGCTGGATCGCCGCCTGCGTGGCCGCGGTCAGGACAGCGAAGAGGTCATTGCAAAGCGTATGGAGCAGGCAGTTGCAGAAATGAGCCATTACGCCGAATATGATTACCTTATTGTGAATGATGATTTTGATGCCGCACTGAGCGATCTCAAAACCATCCTTCGCGCAGAACGTCTGCGTATGAGCCGCCAGAAGCAGCGACATGACGCATTAATCACCAAACTGTTGGCAGACTGAACCCACTTTCAGTATTATGCCCAGTCATTTCTTCACCTGTGGAGCATTTTAAGTATGGCACGCGTAACTGTTCAGGACGCTGTAGAGAAAATTGGTAACCGTTTTGACCTGGTGCTGGTCGCCGCGCGTCGCGCTCGTCAGATGCAGGTAGGCGGTAAAGATCCGCTGGTACCGGAAGAAAACGATAAAACCACCGTAATTGCACTTCGCGAAATCGAAGAAGGTCTGATCAACAACCAGATCCTCGACGTACGTGAGCGCCAGGAGCAGCAAGAGCAGGAAGCCGCAGAACTGCAGGCCGTTACCGCCATTGCTGAAGGTCGTCGTTAATTAAACCTGCGGGTCGCCCTTGTATCTGTTTGAAAGCCTGAATCAACTGATTCAAACCTACCTGCCTGAAGACCAGATTAAGCGTCTTCAGCAGGCTTATCTCGTTGCACGTGACGCTCACGAGGGCCAGACACGTTCAAGCGGTGAACCCTATATCACGCACCCGGTAGCGGTGGCCTGTATTCTGGCCGAGATGAAACTCGACTATGAAACGCTGATGGCTGCTCTGCTGCACGACGTGATCGAAGATACCCCTGCCACTTACCAGGATATGGAACAGCTGTTTGGCAAAAGCGTTGCCGAACTGGTGGAAGGGGTGTCCAAGCTTGATAAGCTGAATTTCCGCGACAAGAAAGAGGCGCAAGCCGAAAACTTTCGCAAGATGATTATGGCAATGGTGCAGGATATCCGCGTCATTCTCATCAAACTCGCTGACCGTACCCACAACATGCGCACGCTGGGCTCACTCCGCCCGGACAAACGTCGCCGCATTGCCCGTGAAACCCTCGAAATCTACAGTCCGCTGGCGCACCGTTTAGGTATCCATCACATTAAAACCGAGCTGGAAGAGCTGGGTTTTGAAGCGTTGTACCCGAACCGCTATCGCGTCATTAAAGAGGTGGTGAAAGCCGCCCGCGGTAACCGTAAAGAGATGATTCAAAAGATCCTCTCGGAAATTGAAGGGCGTTTACAGGAAGCAGGCATTCCCTGCCGCGTAAGCGGTCGCGAAAAACACCTGTACTCCATCTACTGCAAAATGGTGCTCAAAGAGCAGCGTTTTCACTCAATCATGGATATCTACGCGTTTCGCGTGATCGTCCACGACGCCGACACCTGCTATCGCGTGTTGGGGCAGATGCACAGCCTCTATAAGCCGCGTCCAGGACGCATGAAAGATTACATCGCCATTCCAAAAGCGAACGGCTATCAATCTTTGCATACCTCGATGATCGGCCCGCACGGCGTCCCTGTTGAAGTGCAGATCCGCACCGAAGACATGGACCAGATGGCGGAGATGGGTGTCGCCGCACACTGGGCCTATAAAGAACACGGTGGTGAAAGCAGCACCACGGCACAAATCCGCGCCCAGCGCTGGATGCAGAGCCTGCTGGAGCTGCAGCAGAGTGCGGGTAGCTCGTTTGAATTTATCGAGAGCGTAAAATCCGATCTCTTCCCGGATGAGATTTACGTTTTCACGCCTGAAGGGCGTATTGTCGAACTGCCTGCGGGCGCGACCCCGGTCGACTTCGCGTATGCCGTGCATACCGATATCGGCCACGCCTGCGTAGGCGCGCGCGTAGACAGACAACCTTATCCGCTGTCTCAACCGCTCGCCAGCGGTCAGACAGTCGAAATCATCACCGCTCCGGGCGCACGTCCAAACGCGGCCTGGCTGAACTTTGTTGTGAGCTCCAAAGCCCGCGCCAAAATCCGCCAGCTGCTGAAGAACCTCAAGCGTGATGACTCCGTCAGCCTTGGGCGTCGTCTGCTCAACCACGCGTTGGGTGGCAGCCGTAAGCTGGCAGAAATCCCACCAGAACATATCCAGCGTGAACTCGACCGGATGAAGCTCACCTCTCTGGACGATCTGCTGGCGGAAATTGGGCTGGGTAACGCCATGAGCGTCGTGGTAGCCAAAAACCTGCAGCAGGGCGAAGCAATACCTTCCGCACCTGGCGCATCCGGCCACGCGCATCTGCCGATCAAAGGCGCGGACGGGGTGCTTATCACCTTTGCGAAGTGTTGCCGTCCAATTCCTGGCGATCCGATTATTGCGCACGTCAGCCCGGGTAAAGGGCTGGTTATCCACCATGAATCCTGTCGTAACATCCGCGGCTATCAAAAAGAGGCGGAGAAGTTTATGGCGGTCGAGTGGGATAAAGAGACGGCGCAGGAATTTATCACCGAAATTAAGGTGGATATGTTCAACCACCAGGGTGCCCTGGCGAACCTGACGGCAGCGATCAACACCGCCTCTTCCAACATTCAGAGCCTGAACACGGAAGAAAAAGATGGCCGCGTGTACAGCGCCTTTATTCGTCTGACCGCCCGCGACCGCGTGCATCTGGCAAATATTATGCGCAAGATCCGCGTCATGCCGGACGTCATTAAAGTCACCCGAAACCGAAACTAGTTTTATGAATGCACAACGTTATGCACGTATCTGCGAAATGCTCGCCAGGCGTCAGCCTGATCTGACGGTCTGCATGGAGCAGGTCCATAAACCTCATAACGTTTCTGCCATTGTCCGTACCGCAGATGCCGTCGGCGTGCATGAAGTGCACGCCGTCTGGCCCGGTGCCCGCATGCGCACCATGGCGTCGACAGCCGCAGGCAGTAACAGCTGGGTGTCCGTCAAAACCCATCAGACCATCGGCGAAGCCGTATCGCACCTGAAAGGTCGCGGTATGCAAGTTCTTGCCACCAACCTGTCTGCCAAAGCGGTTGATTTTCGCGAGATCGACTACACCCGCCCGACCTGCATTTTGATGGGTCAGGAGAAAACCGGGATCACGCAGGAAGCGCTGGATCTGGCGGATCAGGACATCATCATCCCCATGATCGGCATGGTGCAGTCCCTGAATGTCTCTGTGGCCTCCGCGCTCATTCTGTATGAAGCGCAGCGCCAGCGTCAGAACGCCGGGATGTACGAGCGCAGCAACAGCATGCTGCCGGAAGACGAACAACAGCGCCTGCTGTTTGAAGGCGGTTATCCGGTGCTGGCTCGTGTTGCGAAGCAGAAAAAATTGCCTTACCCCCACGTCAACGCGCAGGGCGAAATCGAAGCCGATGCCGGGTGGTGGGCCACCATGCAGTACGCAGGGTAACCGATGAAAGGCCGCCTGCTGGATGCCATCCCGCTCAATAGCCTGACGGGCGTGGGCGCGGCGCAAAGCAGTAAACTGAGCAAAATTGGCCTGCACACCGTGCAGGATCTCCTGCTGCACCTCCCCCTGCGTTATGAAGACCGCACGCAACTTTATAAGATTGGCGATCTGCTGCCCGCGATTTACGCCACCGTTGAGGGCGAGGTGCTGAACTGCAACATCACCTTTGGCGGCCGCCGGATGATGACCTGTCAAATCAGCGACGGTACCGGCATTCTCACCATGCGCTTTTTCAACTTCAACGCGGCGATGAAAAACAGCCTTGCGACAGGCCGCCGGGTGCTGGCATATGGCGAAGCCAAACGCGGGAAATATGGCGCAGAGATGATCCACCCGGAGTACCGCGTACAGGGTGATCTCAGCACGCCGGAGCTGCAGGAGACGCTCACTCCGGTCTACCCGACAACGGAAGGTATCAAGCAGGCGACGCTGCGTAAGCTCACCGATCAGGCCCTGGAGTTACTCGATACCTGCGCCATCACCGAGCTGCTGCCATCTGAGCTGGCGCAGGGGATGATGAGCCTGCCGGAAGCGCTGCGTACGCTGCATCGCCCGCCGCCCACGCTGCAGCTCAGCGATTTAGAAAGCGGCAAACACCCCGCCCAACGGCGTCTTATCCTTGAGGAGTTACTGGCGCATAACCTGAGCATGCTGGCGCTGCGCGCCGGTGCGCAGCGTTTTCATGCCCAGCCCTTAAGCCCGCGTGATGAACTCAAGGATAAGCTGCTGGCCTCCCTGCCGTTTAAACCTACCGGTGCCCAGGCGCGCGTCACCGCCGAGATCGAGCGCGATATGGCGCTTGATGTCCCCATGATGCGCCTGGTGCAGGGCGATGTAGGTTCCGGTAAAACGCTGGTTGCCGCCCTGGCAGCCCTGCGCGCCATTGCCCACGGTAAGCAGGTGGCGCTGATGGCGCCGACAGAACTGCTGGCGGAGCAGCACGCGAATAACTTCCGCGCCTGGTTCGCCCCGCTGGGCATTGAGGTGGGCTGGCTTGCCGGAAAACAAAAGGGCAAAGCGCGTCTTGCGCAACAGGACGCCATCGCTCGCGGTGAGGTGCAGATGATTGTCGGCACCCACGCCATCTTCCAGGAGCAGGTGCAGTTTAACGGCCTCGCGCTGGTGATCATCGACGAACAGCACCGCTTCGGCGTGCATCAGCGTCTGGCGCTGTGGGAAAAAGGGCTGCAGCAGGGCTTCCATCCGCACCAGTTGATCATGACCGCCACGCCTATTCCGCGAACCCTGGCGATGACCGCCTACGCCGATCTGGACACCTCCACCATTGACGAGCTGCCGCCGGGCCGTACGCCGGTCACGACGGTGGCCATCCCGGACACCCGTCGCAGCGACATCATCGACCGCGTGCGTAACGCCTGCACCCATGAAGGGCGTCAGGCGTACTGGGTCTGCACGCTGATTGAGGAATCTGACCTGCTTGAAGCGCAGGCCGCAGAAGCTACGTGGGAAGAGCTAAAACTGGCGCTGCCGGAACTGAAGGTGGGCCTGGTACACGGGCGCATGAAGCCCGCAGAAAAACAGGCCGTCATGCAATCCTTCAAACAGGGTGAGCTGCATTTGCTGGTCGCCACAACGGTGATTGAAGTGGGCGTGGATGTGCCAAACTCCAGCCTGATGATCATCGAAAACCCGGAGCGGCTGGGGCTTGCGCAGTTACATCAGCTGCGTGGCCGCGTGGGCCGTGGTGCGGTGGCCTCCCACTGCGTCCTGCTTTACAAAGCCCCTCTCTCAAAAACCGCGCAGATGCGGTTGCAGGTGTTGCGCGACAGCAACGACGGATTCGTCATTGCGCAAAAAGATCTGGAGATCCGTGGCCCGGGCGAGCTCCTGGGCACACGTCAGACGGGGAACGCTGAATTCAAGGTGGCGGATTTGCTACGCGATCAGGCGATGATCCCCGAAGTTCAGCGCCTTGCACGCCATATTCATGAACGCTACCCCGAACAGGCGGCAGCGTTAATTGAGCGCTGGATGCCGGAAACTGAGCGCTACTCCAACGCCTGATCTCAGGCAAACATCGGCAGCATCAGGTACAGCTTGATCACCAGCGCGTTGACGATATCAATAAAGAACGCCCCCACCATCGGTACCACCAGAAACGCCATATGCGAAGGCCCGAAACGTTCGGTGATCGCCTGCATATTGGCGATTGCCGTTGGCGTGGCGCCCAGTCCAAATCCACAGTGCCCCGCTGCCAGCACCGCGGCATCGTAGTTTTTGCCCATCATGCGCCAGGTGACGAACATGGCATAGAGCGCCATAAACAGCGCCTGTACCGCCAGAATCGCCACCATCGGCAGCGCCAGCGACGCCAGCTCCCACAGTTTGAGGCTCATCAGGGCCATCGCCAGAAACAGCGACAGGCAGACGTTACCCAGCACCGAAACAGCGCGTTCAAACACGCGATAGAAGCCCATCAGGGCCAGACCGTTACTGAGGATCACCCCGATAAACAGCACGCAAACAAAAGTCGGCAGCTCAAAGGCCGTGCCCGCCAGCCATTGCGCAACCGCTTTACCCAGCGTCAGACAGATGGCGATCATGGCAATCGTTTCAATCATCACCAGGGAGGTGATGGTGCGCCCCACGTCCGGCTTTTCAAATGCGGTGGGCACCAGTTCATCATCCGGTCTGCCGTCCGGCGTGGTGGAGTGCTTCACCAGATAGCGCGCCACCGGCCCGCCAATCAACCCGCCCAGCACCAGACCAAAGGTGGCGCAGGCCATCGCCACTTCCGTTGCGTTTTCAAAGCCATAGCGTTCGATGAACAGCTTACTCCATGCCGCCCCGGTACCATGCCCGCCAGACAGGGTGATGGATCCGGCCAGCAGGCCCATTAGCGGATCCAGCCCCAGCAGCGTCGCCATACCGATGCCAATGGCGTTTTGCATCAGCAACAGTCCGACGACCACAATCAGGAACACGCCGAGTACTTTGCCCCCTGACCGCAGGCTTGCCAGGTTGGCATTCAGGCCGATGGTGGCGAAGAAGGCCAGCATGAGCGGATCTTTCAGGGACATATCAAAATCGATTTCCCAGCCCATGCTTTTTTTCAGCACCAGCAGGGCCAGCGCCACCAGCAACCCACCGGCAACAGGTTCAGGAATGGTGTACTTTTTCAGAAAGGAAACGCTGTGTACCAGCTTGCGACCAAGCAGTAAAACCAGCGTTGCGGCAACAAGGGTCGACAACGTATCGAGATGAATCATAGGAGGCTCCTTATATGCGCGTGTTCCATACACACGCGGCGTAATCCTGGCCGGTTTGCGCTCGTCATGAGCCACCGGCGCAAAAAGTGTAATTTTTTTTCGCTGTGGGTTGTAGAAAACCTGCTCACAGCGGCAGATTTTCTCCTCTTTTTTTGCTGGCAATCGTTTGCTTTTACCAGATGGTCAGATAAAATGCCCGCTTTTCCACCGTGGGATTACCGTCGATGTCCGTTAACAGCATAGAGTCTCCTGATGCGCAACCGATTGCGCAGAAGCAAAATAGCGAACTGATTTACCGTCTTGAAGACCGCCCACCGCTTCCGCAGACGCTCTTCGCTGCCTGCCAGCATCTTCTGGCCATGTTTGTTGCGGTGATCACCCCGGCGCTGTTGATCTGTCAGGCGCTTGGTTTACCGGCTCAGGATACGCAGCACATCATCAGCATGTCCCTCTTCGCCTCTGGCGTGGCCTCGATTATTCAAATTAAAGCGTGGGGTCCGGTGGGCTCGGGTTTGCTGTCGATTCAGGGCACCAGTTTCAACTTTGTGGCACCGCTGATCATGGGCGGTACGGCACTGAAAACCGGCGGAGCGGATGTCCCGACCATGATGGCGGCGTTGTTCGGCACGCTGATGCTGGCCAGCTGCACGGAGATGGTGATCTCCCGCGTTCTGCACCTGGCTCGCCGCGTCATTACCCCGCTGGTCTCGGGCGTGGTGGTGATGATTATCGGTCTGTCGCTGATCCAGGTGGGGCTGACCTCCATCGGCGGGGGTTATGCCGCGATGAGCGACCACACCTTTGGCGCACCGAAAAACCTGCTGCTGGCTGGTGTGGTACTGGCCATCATTATCCTGCTCAACCGTCAGCGTAACCCGTACCTGCGCGTGGCCTCGCTGGTGATCGCCATGGCGGCCGGTTACCTGCTGGCGTGGGCGCTGGGCATGCTGCCGGAAAACACCGCGCCAACCAACAGCGCGCTGATCACCGTTCCAACGCCACTGTACTACGGCCTGGGCATTGACTGGGATCTGCTGCTGCCGCTGATGCTGGTCTTTATGATCACCTCCCTGGAGACCATCGGCGATATCACCGCCACCTCCGACGTCTCTGAGCAGCCAGTGTCCGGCCCGCTGTACATGAAGCGCCTGAAAGGCGGCGTACTGGCGAACGGCCTGAACTCGTTTGTCTCCGCCGTATTCAATACCTTCCCGAACTCCTGCTTCGGGCAGAACAACGGCGTGATCCAGCTGACCGGCGTGGCCAGCCGCTACGTTGGGTTTGTGGTGGCACTGATGCTGATCGTCCTTGGCCTGTTCCCGGCGGTGAGTGGCTTTGTGCAGCACATCCCTGAGCCGGTACTGGGCGGTGCAACGCTGGTGATGTTCGGTACCATTGCGGCCTCGGGCGTGCGCATCGTCTCCCGCGAGCCGCTGAACCGCCGCGCGATCATGATTATTGCCCTGTCGCTGGCCGTGGGTCTGGGTGTTTCTCAGCAGCCGCTGATCCTGCAGTTTGCGCCGGACTGGGTGAAAAACCTGCTCTCTTCCGGCATCGCCGCTGGCGGCATCACCGCTATCGTACTGAACCTCGTTTTCCCGCCTGAGAAAAACTGATCGTCCTCACGGCAGGCTGTCAATGCCTGCCGTGACATCTCTTTACACCATTCCCGCCTTGAGGATTGCGCATAAATCGTGCATAACTCCTTTATGTGCGTTTCGCGGGATGGAAGACCATGAAATTTATTGGAAAGCTGCTCGTCTATCTTCTGGTAGCCCTGCTCCTTGTGCTGCTGGCACTTTATATTCTGCTCCAGACCCGCTGGGGTGCGTCACAGGTCAGCAGTTGGGTCACGGTGAACACCGATTACGAACTCAGTTTCGATCTGATGGACCACCGCTTTTCATCGCCTTCCCACATCCTTCTGGAAAACGTCACCTTTGGCCGTGACGGCCAGCCCGCCACCCTGGTGGCCAAAAAAGTCGATATTGGTCTTGGCAGCCGACAGCTCACCGATCCGCTGCATATGGACACCATCACCCTGGTCGATGGTACGCTGAATCTCTCTCCGCAGACCGCCCCGCTGCCCTTCCAGGCAGACCGTCTGCAGCTGAACAACATGGCCTTTAACAGCCCCAACACGGAGTGGGATTTAAGCGCGCAAAAAGTGACGGGCGGTGTCAGCCCGTGGCAGCCAGAAGCGGGTAACGTGCTGGGTAAAAACGCGCAGATCCAGATGAGTGCGGGTTCGCTCACCCTGAACGGCGTACCGGCCACCAACGTGCTGATCCAGGGCCAGCTCAACGGCAAGGAGGTGGTGCTGAACACCATCGGCGCCGATATGGCGCGCGGCTCACTCACCGGCTCCGCCCTGCGCAACGCTGATGGAAGCTGGATCATCGACACCATGCGCCTGAATGAGATCCGCCTGCAGAGCGATAAATCGCTGCTGGATTTCTTTGCGCCGCTCAACACGATCCCCTCTTTGCAGATTGGCCGTCTTGAGGTCACCGACGCGCGCCTGCAGGGGCCAGACTGGGCCGTCACCGACCTGGATCTCAGCCTGCGCAACCTGACGCTGAGTAAAGGAGACTGGCAGAGCCAGGAGGGGCGTTTATCGATGAACGCCAGCGAATTCATTTACGGTTCACTGCATCTGTTCGACCCGATCCTGAATGCGGAATTCTCTTCGCAGGGTGTGGCGCTGCGTCAGTTCACCTCCCGCTGGGAAGGGGGCATGGTGCGCACCTCCGGCAACTGGCTGCGCGACGGTAAAGCGCTGGTACTGGACGATGTCGCCGTCGCCGGGCTGGAGTACACCCTGCCGCAGAACTGGAAAACGTTGTGGATGGATCCGCTGCCAGAATGGCTGAACAGCGTGACGCTGAAGAAATTCGGCCTGAGCCGCAACCTGGTGATCGACATCGATCCGACTTTCCCGTGGCAGATCACCTCTCTCGATGGCTACGGGGCTAACCTGCAGCTGGCCCAGGACCACAAATGGGGCGTGTGGGGCGGCAGCGCCACGCTGAACGGCGCGGCGGCCACCTTCAACCGCGTGGACGTGCGACGTCCGTCGCTGGCGCTGAACGCCAACGCCGCCACGGTCAATATTACCGACCTGAGCGCCTTTACCGAAAAAGGCATTCTGGAAGCCACCGCGACGGTTTCACAGCTTGCGCAACGACAGACCACGGTGAGTCTGAACGGGCGCGGCGTACCGCTCAACATCCTGCAGCAGTGGGGCTGGCCTGCGCTGCCGGTGAGCGGCGACGGTAATATTCAGCTGACTGCCAGCGGCAGCGTGCAGGCGACTACCCCGCTGAAGCCGACGGTAAATGGCAAGCTGAACGCGGTAAATATGGATAAACAGCAGGTTCAGCAAACCATGACGGGTGGTGTAGTTTCACAATGAATAAGCCAGGTAGCGGCTACGCGGTTTTGGTTCCCTCTCCCTGTGGGAGAGGGTCAGGGTGAGGGCATCAGACCGCACAATACCTTGCGCTCAAAGGTGAACCACCACCTCATCCCCCTCCGCGTTCACCACCACACCCCACTCGCTGCTCGCGTATGAGCCACCTTTCACACCGCTCACCTTCTGCACGTTGCGCAAGCATACCGACCAGTTCCGCGCTTCACCCGCGCCGGTAAGGGTCACGGTGTCGCCCTGGCGTGACGCCTTCAACGTAAACGCCACGGAGCCGTCAGCCGCAGGCACTTCACTCACCGCCGTTGCGCCCTCATCCAGGTTAAACAACTGGAAGGCCGTGCCCTCATTCCAGGCGTAGTCCGGTTTGTGCTTGTTGTTACCGAGCGCCAGCAAGGTATTGTCGCGTACATAAACCGGCAGGCTCATGAAATCGTGCTGCTGCTTATGCCAGCGGCAGCCCTGAATCTCATCGTTGTGCCACAAATGCGTCCAGCGACCTTCCGGCAGGTAAAACTGCACCTCACCCGCCTCAGAGAACACCGGCGCCACCATCAAGGCATCCCCCAGCATGTACTGACGGTCGAGATAGTCACACGCCGGATCGTCCGGGAACTCCAGCATCATCGCCCGCAGCATCGGCGTGCCATACTCGCGGGCCAGCGCGGCCTGACGATAGAGGTACGGCATCAGCTGGCATTTCAGCTGCGTAAAGTGGCGCACCACGTCGCAGGACTCATCATCGTACGCCCACGGCACCCGGTAGGATTTGCTCCCGTGCAAGCGGCTGTGGCTGGAGAACAGCCCGAACGCGCACCAGCGTTTGTAGACGTGCGCCGGGGCGGTATTTTCGAACCCACCGATATCGTGGCTCCAGAACCCGAAGCCGGACAGACCAATCGACAGGCCGCCGCGCAGGCTTTCCGCCATTGATTCATAGTTGGCATAGCAGTCGCCACCCCAGTGCACCGGGAACTGCTGCGCGCCGACGGACGCCGAACGGGCAAACAGCACCGCCTCTTCCTCGCCCACCGTCTCTTTCAGCACGTTCCACACCAGCGCGTTATAGATGAAGGCGTAGTGATTGTGCATCTTCTGCGGATCGGATCCGTCAAACCACTGCACATCCGTCGGGATACGCTCGCCGAAGTCGGTTTTGAAGCAGTCGACGCCGATATCCACCAGGCCTTTCAGCTTATCGGCGTACCACCGGCACGCGTCCGGGTTAGTGAAGTCGTAAATCGCCAGCCCGGGCTGCCATTTGTCCCACTGCCACACGGTGCCATCCGGGCGTTTCAGCAGGAAGCCTCTCTCTTTCAGCTCGTTAAACACCGGCGATTTCTGGCCGATGTACGGGTTGATCCACACGCAGATCTTCAGCCCTTTCTCTTTCAGGCGGCGGATCATCCCTTCTGGATCCGGGAAGGTCACCGGGTCCCACTCAAAATCACACCACTGGAAGGCCTTCATCCAGAAGCAGTCAAAGTGGAAGACGTGCAGCGGCAGGTCGCGCTCAGCCATGCCGTCGATAAAGCGGTTTACCGTCGCTTCGTCGTAGTTGGTGGTAAACGAGGTGGTGAGCCACAGCCCGAACGACCACGCAGGTGGCAGCGCCGGACGACCGGTGAACTGCGTGTAGCGGTCCAGGACCGCTTTCGGCGTCGGCCCGTCGATCACAAAATACTCCAGATATTCGCCCTCGACGCTGAACTGCACTTTGGAGACCTTCTCTGAGCCGATTTCAAACGACACGTTTTCCGGATGGTTGACCAGCACGCCGTAGCCGCGGTTGGTGAGATAGAACGGAATATTTTTGTAGGACTGCTCGGTGCTGGTGCCGCCGTCGCGGTTCCAGGTATCGACCTGCTGACCGTTGCGCACCAGGGCGGTAAAGCGCTCACCGAGGCCATAGACCGTTTCCCCGACGCCCAGATCCAGACGTTCGAACAGATAGTTGCGATTCGTGTTGCTGTCCTGCACGTAGCCGTTGTTTTTCAGTTCACTGCCGGTGATCCGCTGGCCGTTACGCATAAAATCGAGCGCCCAGAACTCGCCTTTGGTGACGCGCACGCTGAGATTACCGCTTTTCAGCTCGGCGTATTCGGCGTTATTTACCGTCTCGACCTGCACGTCCTTAAGCACGTTGAGCGGATAGTGCGGGCTTTTGTCCTGCGCCCCCTGGAAGTGCTCGATGCGCACCCCGATAATCCCTTCCTGCGGTGTGAAGAGCCGGACGGTGAACATCAACGTATCGAGCTGCCACGCGCGTTCCCGGACGTCGCGTGGAGCCACGTACACTACCAGGTCATTGCCCTGCTGCTCCATGTCGAACACCTGGACCGGATACGTCACGGTCAGGCCAGGTTGAATAAGCCAGTTTCCATCACTGATTTTCATACTTTCGTCCTCCTGGTTCTGTAATCCTTTGCTGGCCGTCAGGTGCCTGCCGTGTGGCGATATGGGCACTGAGACCGGTTACAGAGGTTTTAAACCATTGTTTCAGAGGCGAGTATTGCGTTTTCTGGTTAGCAAATTACGTTTCTTGTTTTTTGTGATCGGGGTAAATGTCGCGGAGCACGAAATGCTAACCTGAGGATTTTCTTAAGAATTAGCTGAAAAGGGAGCATTCAGGTCAAAAGAGAGGTGAAAAAAGTGTGTCGGGGTATGTGGTAAATGTCTGAAAGTAGCTATAATGCGCCCCGCCTCCATGTAGCAATGCAGGCGCGGAAGATCGTCATCTCCGGTGAGGTGGCTGGACTTCAAATCCAGTTGGGGACGCCAGCGTTCCCGGGCAGGTTCGACTCCTGTGATCTTCCGCCAAAAGTTCGTCCGCAACTATCCGAGAAAGTCTAAAAAATCTCTATTTTCCTTCGCATTGTTATTCACTGATCCATAGCAGTCCGACGAGCTATCTTTGAATTTATATTCAATAATAGTCGATCCTTTTACATCTACTATTATTTCGTAATTTAACAAGAAAGACAGATTAGGAATTTATTCTTACCAAACGAAGATGTCTTTGGTTATTATCGGGTAAGGATATGGTGATGGAATTATATTATGGAAGAAGGTGGAATGACCGTCGTTATGTCACCGGTACAACTGGCGGCGGTGCTTTCAGATAAGAGCGTGACAGAAGCGGAAACGCTGAGTAACCGATTACTGGGGGGCGCCTCACTATAGTTTACCCGGCAATTGGATATGGGTTTTCACGAGATAGTACACAGCGTATCAGCATGCGAAGTGTGAGGATTGTTATTGAGCTGAAAGAATATAATGGTAAGCCTTACTATATCCTTACTGTATTCCCGACACCGTAGGTGAATTATGCAAAATTTCTATAATCTTGATCAGTTTATTCATAGTTACTTCAATCAAGATTATGACCTCATTAATGATGATGAGGATACAATTGAGGGAATAATTGGGCTATTTAAAAAGACGGCACCTGGTTGGTTGTTAAAAAAGTTAGCCGAAGAGATTGATACTTTCATTGGGTGTTACGGAGACAAGCTGGACGATGAGTTCAAAAGCCGATATGGATTTGATTTTTCGCCTGAGCTGTGGGAGACAACCTCTTACGACTTCCTGATGACGGTGCGCAGACTTGCCCTTGCTTAGCAACCGCGACTCATTGTCGAAGTGCAATGAAACCCGTAGTGAATTATCCCTTTGGCTCCAGGCCTTTTCGTCGTAAAGCCTCTCTCGCCAGTTCCTTCAACCAACTGGCGAGACTCACCCCTTCCTCAGCCGCCACGGCATCCAACTGCTCCTTCAATGCCGGATCAATACGCATCTTAAATTGCGGGGACTGCCCACCGCCTTTTGGTTTTTTTTCGCGCGATATGATTGACATGAGGCCACCTATCCATCTACTCCGAGCCATATTGGAGGCCACCTAAACCTCCTCTACTAGCAACGCTCCGATGTGCGGGAACACAACAGGAGCGTCTAACCTCACCAACTATCAAGGAGTTGATTATGGCTGATTCGCATTCTACCCCAGACACCGACCAATCCGGAACCGAGCGTTCGTTAATTGTGGGATACCGCCCGAGTGTTTTCGACAAATCCACGCCGAAAATCATCCTTTCCGGCAAGTGGCTACGCGCAGCAGGTTTTGATACCGGACAGCAGGTCACGATAAAAGTCATGAAGGATGCATCGTTCTGGTGGCGTATAACGAGCAGGAGCAGAGGTTGCAGGATGATTATAAACGGACGAAAGCAAAGCTTATTGAGATAGAGAACGCGCTTGCAGCGATCCAAACTCCGCATGCTGGAAAGCGCCTCGCAAAATCAAATACAAACCACCTGGCTTAGCGGCTGTTTCTGGCATACTACACGCTGGTAAGGTTAATGACTCAAAAGAGGGAGGCGACATGGCAGATCAAAACGTAATCCACTCTCCGGCTGGCGAATTTATTATGTTTGCCAGCGATGATGGAACTGTTCGCATCACATGTCGCTTTGAACATGAAACGCTCTGGCTGTCGCAAGCAGCCATAGCGGCTCTTTATCAGGTCACTCCTCAGGCCATTACTCAGCATATCAAAGCAATCTACGAAGAAGGTGAGCTTGAACAGAAAGCAACTTGTAAGGCTTACTTACAAGTTCAACAAGAAGGCGCAGGCAAAATCAGCAAAAAAGCGGCGGATGAAAAGGCGTGCTCAGAATACATCGAGTATGAAAAGAAGCAGCGCCTGCTGAAAGAAGCCGAGGGGGGAGAAAGATATTGTCGGCTTATTAAAATGGGATAAGCAGGTTAAGCGCTAATCCCGATTCAACCGCATATGCAACAGCGGAAACGGATTCCCCTGCCCGTCCACCTCTGAGCGCCCGATCTGCTCAAACCCCATATGGCGATAAAACGCGACGCCCTGGGGGTTTTGCTCATTCACATCCACTTCGTTTGCGCCAAATTCTGCGATGGCATATTTCAACAGTAATTTCCCGACGCCCTTCCCCCGGCTCGCATCATCAACAAACAGCATTTCAATGCGGTTTTCATCCACGCCCAAAAAGCCGTGGATAACGCATGCATCATCGCGGGCCATCACGACGGTGAGGTTTGGCAGATACGCGTTGAGCAATAGCGGGCGCAGAGCCGCGATATCGCTTTCCTGTAAAAAGTGATGGGTAGCGCGAACGGAGGATTCCCAGATGGCGACCAGGCGTTCGAAGTGTGAGGGATGTGCGGTTTCTATTTTCATGGGGGGATCATGTTTGGAAAACCGAACTAATGCAAGTCACTCTGTGCGTGCTGCTCCCCCTCACCCCAACCCTCTCCCACAGGGCTGAGGGTTCCCCACAAAATAATACCTGCACGGAGGACCCCCTCTCCCTTGAGGGAGAGCGTTGGGGTGAGGGGGAACATATGGCTGTAGAGGTAATTCCGTTCACTTTATGTTTCTTGCTACTCTGTAACGACATAACCCGTGAACGTGCCAGGGTGGCTCAGTCGCCACCACCCTGGCGACCCGGGCTCCCGGCGGTAAATCGCCGCTTCGCGGTGCCCTCGGCTTATTCCTTCCGGCTTATCGGGGACGGGCGGAGGTAACATCCCTGTAAATCCGCCCTCTCGGCGCATCCATGCGCCTCGCCCCGGCCTGCAGGAAACGCCTCAGCGATTTACAGCCGGACCAGGGCGTCGCTGTAAGTCATTAATTTTCCTGAAACAACTTTCGTCGCTTTCGGTAAAAAATTACTGGGGATCCCTCAACCCACAGGGAGAGGGAACCGTTCGCGCTACACCCTCACCTCCATCACCGCATACACCCCATCCTTTGGCACCACCACGGTGACATTCTCCACCGGCACGCCCGCCGCGAGGTGGATATCCTGCAACTGCTGCAACGACCTGGGGTGGATGTCCTCCCAGCCGATACCGCGCAGCACAAAGTCGATCTGCGGGCTGCTGGTCAGCATATTCGACACAATCACCGCCCCGCCGGGTTTCACCAGCCGCAGCGCGCGCTGCAGGAAAGTCACCGCATCGGCATCGCTGAAGTATTCGAATATGCCCAGCGCGTCGACCAGTTCGGCCTGATGCTCGCCCAGCTCCAGCAGTAAATCGTCGTTACGCACCAGCGTATGCAGCAGGTTGCGCCTGAGCAGGGTCAGTTGTTCCCCCACCACCAGCCCCTCCTGCGCGGCCATGGTCTCGGCCCAGCTCAGCGCGACGGGGTCTTTATCTACCAGGGTCAGGTACACTTGCTGACCGTCGAGCTTTGCGTTACGCAGCGCCTCCAGCACGGGAATGGCCGCCCCGCTGGCCAGGCTCACCCAGTTGTTCTCACTCTCGTTGTGGATGTACTTCTCTACCAGCGCGGCCAGCACTTTTGCGCGGGAACGCACGCCAATGGCGTCGTTAGCGTGGATAAACCACTGGCGGCTGTCGCTGTCCATTTTCGTGCCTTCGGGGAGGCGGTCTTCCAGCGGGTTTTGCACCACAAACAGCGCCAGTGCGGTGGGAACCAGCCGGGCGCGCCACGCGAGAAGCGCAGGCCGGTTGCGAAAAGCCTGTTCGGAGTAACGGTTCTGCGGGACAAGCACCGCCTGCCCCCCTTCTTCATATTCAATCAACGGGGGACGCAGCGCCGGGTCGGCTTTCAGGGCCCGGTCAAGCGCGTTGATCTCCCGGGCAGTGTCGTCTTTCATCGGCCACTGGTCGCTGACGTCAGGAAATGAGGCGCTGAAAATGGTCATATTTCCCGGTGCGCTGCCGTGAAAAGGCTGCCAGTTCATGTCATCGTCCCCCCGTTGGGCTTTTAACGGAAGTCTATCCAGGCATGCCAGTAATGCCCTACGAAGAAAGCACGAAATCGGGGCATTAGCTCTGCGACGCGCGCCATACCCCAGGCGTACAGCCGTACTCAAGCTGGAAATGACGAATAAAATGGGCACAGTCGCTAAAGCCCATCCGCCGGGCAATGTCCGTGACGCTTTGTTGCGAGTTCTTCAGAAGCCAGCAGGCATAGCGCAGTCTGGCGCTGCGGATAAATTCACGTGCCGTTTTCCCAAACTCGGCGTGAAACAGGCGATTAAGCTGACGCTCGCTCAGCTTGACGTCCTGAGCCAGCCCGGCGGCGCTGAGCGGGCGCGTCAGGTACTGTTCGATGATCATGACCGCCCTGCGCAACCGCGAGTCCGGAATAAGGGCGATATTGGCAGGCCGTGGCGTCGCGACAGCGTGCGGAGAGAGCGATAAACGGCGTGACGTGGTGGCAGCAATATCGTCGCCCGCATGGGCGCGGATCAGGGCCGTGGTCAACGTCAGCGTCGAGATCCCGCCCGGACAGGTCAGCACATCGCCTTCATCGATAAAATCCAGCCCCTGCTCGGCATAAACCTGCGGAAACCGTTGCGTGAAGACATCATGATGACAGGGATGGATCGAGGCGCGGCGTTCATTCAGCAATCCCTCTTCCGCAAGGATAAAGCTGCCGGTGCCTATCCCGATCAGCGGAATATTGTTGTGATGCGCCTCCGCAAGAAATAACCGGTCGCCAGAATGCCCCTTATCAAGATGCGCCAGGCTTCCGCCGATCACGGCAATATAGTCGAATTCACCCGGTGTAAGATGGGCGGCTTCAGGCTGCACGCTAATACCGGCGTTGCTGGTAATGGGCAACGCCGGGTTCGTGCTTATCAGACTGAGTTTAAACGCTATTTTTTGTCGGGATTGTTGAACACAGGACGCCGTACGTAGCGCCTCCATTAACCCCGATAACGCTAATAACGAAAAATGAGGCCACAGGAGTAAACCTACGTGCAGGGGTTTATTTCGCGCAGACGCAAGCCTGCATGAGTCATCAATTAAAGTTTTCATTACCTTGCCAAAAATTATAATTACATTATCGCAACATTTTTGTCGCTATTATATTCCTTTAAGATATTTCTTAGCGGTTAAATGAAGTATAAATGATGACCACAAAACAGCAAAGCTTTTCCCCCTCACCCCTCCGTTTTTGAGGTATGGCACACATAGGTCGGTAACGTCCCCAGAATGAATAAATAATTATCATTCTGCTGTTTCTTAATTCGCATATAAATACTTTCGTTTGGGTAGATGAAAAATAACGGCTCATATTTCTCCAGCCAGCTGTCGCTGACATCATCATCCGGGAACTTGATATTGCGGACAGACGTCAGGTAATAGACGTTATCTTTGCGCTCCACCTGAAAGAATATTTTACGATTAAAGATTTTCGCTGGATCGCTCTTCACCCGGCCGTTCATGCTGAGCGTACCGTTTTTACCGTCCACCGTATAATTCAGCCACAGGGTCAGCGTCTCATCAGGATGATGCTGAATAAAGTTCACCTGGCAGGAAAAAGGCGGGATGTAATAACGTTGCCACAGATAATAGCCAGCGATCAACGTCCCCACCAGCAGGCACAGACAGAGCGTTAACAGCGTTTGACGATAACGAGCCATATTAATGATCCTGAATAAAGTAATCTGACATACAACGGTTTGGTTCCGTCATTGCCCTGTCACAGCGGATCACTGAAGCGCGTGGCAACAGGGTATATCCACTGATATAGACCCAGGGGTAGCTGCTGCATTCATCCTTAAAGGGCGCGGCATAGGAGAGCGCTTTATCCCTGTCATGCGGCGTCTCGATATCGCGGGCAAAATAGAGCCGACACTCGCCCATCATCGTGGTGAAGCGATAACCGTCCACAAAATAGTTGTCATGCGCCCGGCTATGGCTGATGACCACCACGCTAATAAATAGCAGCAACCCCAGCAGCACGCCCGGCAGCCAGATGCGACGTTTAACAGCCGGGGCGACAGGTTGCGGCACGCTAACCTCTTCCTGCACGGTCTGAACCGGCGCGTCTGGCTCTGCTGAGGGCAACTGTGTCTCTTTAATCGTAATTTGCGTATCACTGGCCAGCGTCAGGCCAATACGCGGGATGGTGACGATCGGATCGGTTTCAAATCCCACTTTTTTCAGCCCTTTACGCAGAATAGAGATATTCTGGTAATAGGTATTCGGCGACACCATCATTCCCCGACGCTGCCAGACAATGTCCATACACTCCTGCTGGGTGACAATACTTCCGGCTCTTTCAATTAATAACAGCAAACAGCGTCCGGCAGGAGAGTTTAATACCACCACCTGCTCAGGATTATTGAGATCGCGTAATGTGCTGGCCGCAGGATGAAACTCCACGACGCCATTGATGATATAATACTTATGCATAAGACTCGCTTAATACCTCCTGATTACGCCGGTTTAAGGATTAATGTGACGGATAAACCCCCTTCTGTATATCCTGGCGCCTGGCGAAAAATCTTATTTTCATATTTTCTTAATCGCTTATCTGAAGTTCTCTTAACTTTCATTTCAGACTTAAGAAGCTCCGCAGATACGGTAAGAATGCCTCATAGCGCATGCTTCTCCTGAGACTTGACACTGACAAAACTCGACAAAAAGGTGAATTGAACGCTTTAGTCATCCATGTCTGAATTATTCAGAGTCATTAATTCACTTTTTCCGATGAAAGCAGAAAAGACGCGGCCTGAGAGCTAATCCCCCAATACTCACCCGGCCTGAATACGCTGGTAAAATTAACAGTTTCACTGTGAAATTGTTATCAGGCGTAAGTAACAAGGCCGTATTCCTGACACCATCAGACAATTTCCTTACAAAACATTTATTAAAGCCAACTTTTCATTAAAAAGTGTCGGTATGATTAATTACAGGCAAATAAGAAGCAGCCGGTACAGCAGGGAGAAAATGAAGACACTGGAATAGCTTAACTTAAAACAAATTAAGATTAATTCAGATTACCTGTTTCTTGCTATCCGTATAGTAAGCCCACACCGTGCAATGCTTAATTGCTTCGAAAAATACAGGCATCGTTCTGCCAGACGGACGAGTCTCATTACAATTATAAATCGAGGGAATAACATGGCGAATAAACACGACAACAAGCGTCATTTAACAATCGCACTGTTGGGCGGCGATCACTTTGCGCGTCAGGGGATCGCCGCAGTATTAAAAAACAGTGTTCCTGAAATGCAGATAACAGCGTCAAGCGACGATTATTCATTAATGGAAACGCTGTGTGCGACCACCCCCGTCGATGTGATTTTTTTATCCGGCATGGAAAAGTATCACGCGGGATTTGATTGCCTGAAATATATAAAAAACATCAAATCCCGCCAGCCCGGAGTCCTTATTTGTATGTACTCCGCACCGGCAAATTCCTGGCTGTGGATACGCGGCGATATAGATGCCTATATCTCGCTGCAGGAGCCACTTTATCACTGGCGAGCCTGCTTATTAAAAATGGTCGATAGCCGATACCGGCCGAAAAAGAAACCCACGGCGTTATCGCTGACGCCGGGCGAATGGCGAGTATTGAAGGATCTGCGAAAAGGTCTGGATATGCGTTATATCGCCGAAACAGAGCAGCTTTCTTACCGCCGCGTCAGCGCGTTAAAAAGCTCAGCGATAAGAAAACTTGGGCTCAGAAATAAGACAGATTTGCTGGTCTTTTTAACCAGTTAGATCTGTCGACCAAGAGCACAACCCGACATAACGACAACATGGAATCAGGACAATGAAAGCTCAATTTAAAACGAAAACACTGCTTGCCGTCGCCGTTGCGGCAGTACTGCCAGCAGGCTCGGCGTTCGCTGCAACCACCAGCGGCGGTACGGTGAACTTCAGCGGCAAGGTGGTGACCTCGGCCTGCGCCATCAGTGCTGGCAGCGCCAACATTGATGTCGACATGGGCGAAGTGCGTACCGCCACGCTGGCAGCAGCAGGCAGTGAAGCCAGCACCGCGAAAGCGTTCTCCATCACCCTGGAAGACTGCGAAATCGCCGATACCTCGGCCTCAACAGAGGCAAACCCGATTGCCGCCACCACCGTGGCCGTGACCTTCACCGGTACGCCGGATGCGGCAGATGCTAACAGCCTGGCCGTTGGCGCAAACGGCGGCGCTAACTCGGCGCAGCACGTTGCGATTCGCCTGTACGACGAGCAGGGCAAGGTGGTGAAGCTGGGTGAACCTGCCGCCGCCATCCCTCTGCGTGCGGGGGCTAACACCCTCAACTTCAGCGCGAAATATTACTCACCGCAGGGCAATGCCACGGCGGGTGATGCCAGCGCGGTTGCGACCTACACCGTTACCTATTCGTAATTTTCAGGCCCGGTTCGCTGGCCGGGCCTGACTCAGCTTTAAGGAGACGCACCATGCGCGCAAAAGCAGGGATCTGTCTGGCTATTTCATTATGTTCCTCCGCCGCATATGCCGGCGGCGTAGGGCTGGGCGCCACGCGAATGGTCTACTCCAGCGCCACCACCCAGTCCATGCTGCAGGTCAGGAACACGCATCCCGACGCCACGTTCCTGATCCAGTCCTGGATGGAAAACGAGAAAGGGCAAAAAACCAATGACTTCGTCATTACGCCGCCGCTGTTCGTCATGAAACCGGCCAGCGAAAGCGCGGTGAAAATCATGTTTAACGGTAAAGCCCTGCCCGACGATCGTGAAACGCTCTACTGGATGACGGTCAAAGCCATTCCGCAGCAGACCAAAAGCGGTTCCGGCAATTCGCTGCAGTTTGCTTCGGCAAACCGCATCAAGGTGTTTTACCGCCCGGAGAGCCTTGGGCAAGGCGCAGGTGACGCCTGGAAAAGCCTGACCGGAGCGTATCGCGGCGGAAAGGTCACGCTCACTAACCCAACGCCGTACTACCTCACCACCATCAACCTGAAAATCGATGGTATGCCGGTACAGCCGGTGATGGTGCCGCCGAAATCCAGCGTGACGCTGGGCGAAACCTTCAGCCACGCGAGCAGCGTGAGCTACCAGACCATTAACGATTACGGCGCATGGACGCCCGCGACCCGCGCGTCATTGTCCCAATAATCCCTACAGTGAGGCGTGACCACGTGAAAAGAAAAATCCTGTGTGCCACGGTGATCTCCCTGGTAATTCGGCAAGCCGTTGCGGCTGAAAGCGCGCTGCAATTTAACCCCGCGTTCCTCAACGGTGAGAGCGCCAACAGCGCCGATCTCGCCTGGGTCAACGCCGGGAGCGCGTTGCCGCCGGGCGATTACAACCTCAATGTGTATATCAATAACAACTTTGCGTTCACCGGTAATGTCACGTTCCGCGTCGCTGAAAATACAGGGGAAGCCCTGCCGTGTCTCACGCCTGAACAGATCGCGGCGCTGGGCATCGACAGCCAGCAGGCAAAAGGGGGCGCTCTGCCGCTCGCGCAGCGCTGCATCTTTCTGACGGAGGCGTTTGCCGATACCCGGTTTGATTTTGACCAGCAGACGCTCTCCCTCAGCTTCACCGTACCGCAGAGCGCGATGCGCAATTTGCCGCGCGGGTATGTCAGCCCGGAAAGCTGGGAGACGGGTATTCCTGCCGCGTGGCTGAACTATGTGGTAAACGGCTCGAACAATGACTATCAGGGCGAGACGCGCACGCGGGATCGGCAGTTGTTTGCCAGCCTGAACAGCGGCGTCAATCTCGGCGCGTGGCGGCTGCGTGATTTCACCACGTGGACCAAAGACACTAACGAACTCACCCACGTGCAGACCTGGCTGCAGCGGGATATACCTGTTCTGAAAGCACAGGTTTACGCCGGGGAAACGTATACCTCTTCCCAGGTATTTGACGCCGTGGGCCTGCGCGGCATTGCCCTGAAAACCGACGACAATATGCTGCCTGCCAGCCTGAGCGGCTATGCGCCGGAAGTGCGCGGCATCGCCCACAGCAACGCCACGGTGACGGTTCGCCAGAACGGTAACATCATTTATCAAACCTCGGTTCCGCCAGGGGCATTTGTGCTGAAAGATCTCTACCCGACCTCTTCCGGGGGCGATCTCGCGGTCACGATCCAGGAGAACGACGGCAGCCAGACGCAGTACACGCTTCCGTATGCCAGCGTGCCAAACCTGGTGCGTAACGGACAGCTGAAATATGCCCTGGGAGCAGGAAAATATCGGCCGATGGCCAATCAGGATACGCCCTCTTTCGCGCAGGGTGAGCTGTTCTACGGCTGGCGTTATGGCCTGACGTTTTACGGTGGGGCGCAGTTTGCCGATCGCTATAACGGTCTGGCCTTCGGTATCGGGCAGAACCTGGGGCGTTTTGGCGCGTACTCCATCGACCTGACCCACGCCCGCAGCCAGCTGGCGGACGACCGGCACTACACCGGCGATTCCGTGCGCCTGCGCTACAGCAAGCTGCTGAATGATATCGGCACGCGGGTTAATTTTTTCTCGCTGCGCTACTCAACGAAAGGGTTTTATACCCTGAGCGATACCACGTACAGGGGCATGGCAGGCGGATCCCCAAAGCAGACAGTGGAAGACGATGGCACCGTCACCACCCACTACGACACGGTATATAACCTGCGCATGTCGCGTAAGGCCAAAAACCAGCTGCTGCTGTCACAGCCGATGGGGCAATACGGTTCGCTGTCACTGTCGTGGGATCAGCAAACCTACTGGAACACGTCGAAAACCACGCAAAGTTTGCAGTTCGCGTGGAACGCCACGTTTCGTAACGTGTCGCTTGGCGTCAGCGTTCAGCGCAGCGCCAGCCTGTATGACGACAAAAAAGATAACGTGCTGGCGATGTCACTTTCGGTGCCGCTGGGCAACCCGGCGCTGTCGACCCGCGCCCGCTTTACCACCACCCATGCGGATTCAACCGGCACTACGGCCAGTACCGGCGTGAGCGGTTATCTGCCGGGCCAGGAGAACCTGTTTTACAGCGTCAACCAGCGCTATAGCGCGCAGCAGCACTACGGCGGCGACGCCACGCTGCAATACGAAGGCGCAAAAGGGGACTACAACCTGGGCTACAGCTACACCCGCGATTCCCGCAACCTCAGCTACGGGATGAGCGGCGGTGCGGTGCTGCATGAAGATGGTCTGACGCTGAGCCAGCCGCTCGGCAACACCAACATTCTGGTGAAAGCCCCGGGCGCCAGCGACGTTGCCGTGCTTAACCACAAGGGTATTAAAACCGACAGTCGGGGCTACGCGGTGATCCCTTACGCCACGCCGTACCGCGTGAACCAGGTCGCGCTGGATGTCACAACCGCAGGTAATGACGTGGAGCTGGAGAATGCCATCGTCAACAAAACGCCGACCGACGGTGCGCTGGTTCGCGCCACCCTTGTCACACGCCAGGGGAAAAAAGCGATGTTTGTCGTGCGCCGCGGCAACGACGTGCTGCCCTTCGGCACGCTGGTCTCACTGAACGATAACAAAACCAGCGGCATCGTCGGCGATGGCGGCAGCCTGTATCTGTCGGGGTTAACCGAACGGGGCGCATTGAGTGCCGTATGGGGGCGCAACAGCGACCAGCGCTGCACCATCAACTACGCGTTGAACAAGCAGAGCTATAACGCCCGCACCGGGCTCTATTCACAGGAGGTGGTATGTCAGTAACGCTTCGGACGTTCAGCATCGCTTTGCTGATCTTCACGTTCCCGGTTCGCGGCTATGACGTGCTGGTTTCCGTCACCGGGAATTTGATCGGCAACACCTGCGTTGTCGCGGCGGACTCTAAAGAGCAGGACGTTCCGCTGGGCACTATCGGGATTAAACAATTCCCCCGTGCAGGCGCGGTCAGCAATATCAAAACGCCCTTCACGATCAGGCTTGAAGCGTGCGGGCCAACCTTTGCCGGGGTCAAAATCCGCTTCAGCGGCACGCCAGATAACGACAACCCGCAGCTGGTGAAAATCGCCGACGGCGGCGCTACCGGCGTGGCGGTGCAGATCCTCGATAAAGACGGCGTGCTGATCCCCCTCGACACGCAAACCACCGCCCGGGGCACGCCGGGCGATGACAGCGTAGAGATGACCTTCTACGCTCGGCTGGCCGCCACGGGCGCGCCAGTGAATGCCGGAGACGTCTCCGCCTTTGCCACCTGGACCACGGAGTATCAATGATGCGTTTATTCTTGTTTATTAGCGGATTACTGCTCTGCGCCAGCGCACAGGCGATGGAATGGAAATCAGATATCACCCTCTCCCCGCAGCCGATGACCTACAGCGGCCCGGCAGATTCGGTGGCGCCGGGGAGTATTATCGGCTCCACCTGGAGCGCCACCGCCAGCGTGCAACAGGTGTTCTGGTGCGGTTTTTTTTATACCTGCTCCAAAGGCACGCTGGAGCCGAGCAGCAGCGCGATCTCAAGCGGGATGACAGTCACCGTCGATGGCGCGAACTACACCATTTTTGAAACTGGCGTTCCAGGTGTGGGGTATATCATCGGGCTGAAAGATTTTAAGGGTTCACAGTATATTCCGTTGCAAAACGGGATCACCCAAAGCTATCCGGCGGATGGCACTAGCGGTATTGCTCAGGATTTAGGCTGGTCGGCAAAGGTGACCTTTATTAAGACCGCGACAGCACTGAAATCCGGGGTTTACCAGATCCCGACTATCAACGCCGCGGTGTTAACCGCCTATAACAACGAGGTCAAAACGGCAAAGGTCATCATTAACCCCACCACCATCACCGTGACGGCGAGCGGCTGTACGGTGGGCACCAAAAGCGCGAACGTCGATCTGGGCACGCTCGATATCCGCACGCTGGCCACCGTGGGGAGTACGTCGCCTTCGGGTGCGTTTAACGTCAGCCTGACCTGTGACGCGGACGTCGCGGTAAGCGCGGTGATGACCGATCAGACCACGCCGTCAAACACCTCGTCGGTGGTGACGCTGACCGGCGACTCCACCGCGTCCGGCGTAGGGGTGCAGTTTTTCTATAACGGCACCGGCCCGCTGATGATGGGGCCGGACAGCTCGGCGGCGGGCACAACCAATCAGTTCTTTATCCAGAGCACCGCTGCGGCACAAACCCTGTCGCTGCCGTTCCAGGCGCAATACATCCGAACCGGCGAACTGGTCCCCGGCTCGGCGAACGCGCTGGCAAGCATTACGTTCTCGTACCAGTAGGGGTTAATGTTTTACCCACACCAGCTGATCGACCCGGAAGCCCAGACTGCGCGCGGTGTTCAGGTAATCCTGCTTCACCGCGTCCGGCACGGTTGGCGTGCGTGACAAAATCCACAGGTAGTCGCGGTTCGGGCCGCTGACCAGCGCGTACTGGTACTTATCGTCCAGCTTGATGACGTTATAGCCGCCGTAGAACGGGCCGAAGAACGAAACCTTCAGCGCGGCGGTGGTTGGTGCGCCGGTAAAGTACGCTTTGCCTTCACTCTCGTTCCATTTGTTCTTCACCGGGTCGTAACCGCGGTTGAGCACGCTGATGCCGCCATCGCTCCGTTGGCCGTAGGTGGCCGTCACCTGCTCCAGCCCGCGTTCAAAGCGGTTCTCCAGGCGGGCGACTTCATACCACTTGCCGAGATAGCGGCTGGCATCAAAACCGGAAACAGGCTGCACGCCTTTCGGCGGCGTGGGGGATTTACAGGCTACAAGGGTCAGCGCAATGGCAACCCCGGTGACAACAGGCCATAGCTTCATGAGAATTCCTTTCATTTGCACGGTTGGATGTTAAGTGTAGTGCACCCTTTCGGCGCTTCATCCCGTTCTGAAAAATTCGTAGTATATTGAGAGTATTCCTCCACTCTGGACATGGACATGGCTTACTCCATCGGCGAATTCGCCAGACTCAGCGGCATCACCGCCACCACGCTGCGGGCATGGCAGCGTCGATATGGTTTACTCAAGCCGCAGCGCACGGAGGGCGGCCACCGCCTGTACAGCGATGAGGACGTTCAGCAGGCGCTGAAAATCCTCGACTGGGTGAAAAAAGGCGTGCCCATTGGCCAGGTAAAACCCCTGCTGGAACGCCCTGTCCCGCGCCGGACCAACAACTGGCAAACGCTGCAGCAAAGCATGCTGGAACGCCTGCAGGAGGGTAAAATCGAGTCCCTGCGCCAGATGGTTTACGATGCGGGCCGCGAATACCCCAGACCCGAACTGGTGGCGAACGTGCTGCGTCCGCTGCGCAGCCAGGTATCGGCCAACGTTGCCGCCGCCATGACCCTGCGCGCGATCCTCGACGGCATCATCATTTCCTACACCTCGTTTTGCCTCGAAGGGGATAAAAAAGCGCCGGGCGATAATCTTCTGCTCACCGGCTGGTACCTGAACGATCCGTGTGAAATCTGGCTTGAAGCCTTAATGCGCACTGGCCAGGGTCACCGTATCGACATTTTGCCCATCCCCCCGGACGCCCTGGCGCCGGAGATTTTCCCGGAGCGCAAATGGCTGCTGATCACCAGTGGTAAACTCACCGCCGCGCGGAAAAAACAGGTAGCGCAGTGGCAGCAGCAGCTTTCCCTTGAGGTCATTATCCTCTAATGATTTTCTCCTGCGGGAATCTTCACAAAAAGTTGAATATTTTTCCGCGCCGCAGATGCTAACGTTTTCCTGTGACTGACAACTTCACAGGAAAACAACATGAAAAAAACGGCCCCTCTGCTGATCCTGGCCTCCATGGCCTTTGCCCCTGCCGCCTTCAGTGCCCCTGCCGGCACGCTGAGCGTACACGTTCTTGACCAGCAAACCGGCATGCCGCCATCGGATGTCACCGTCACCCTGGAAAAGCAGGAGCAGGACAAATGGACCCCCATTGCCAGTGGCAAAACCGACCATGACGGACGCATCAAATCGCTCTATCCACAGGATCAGGACATGCAGCCTGGCGTGTATAAAGTGACCTTCAAAACCGCAGACTACTTCCACAGCAAAAAGCTGGAGTCATTCTTCCCGGAAGTGCCGGTGCTGTTTACCGTCACCCGGACCAACGAGAAACTGCACATTCCGCTTCTGCTGAGCCAGTACGGTTACTCCACCTACAAGGGAAGTTAAATCTTATTGATTTTAAAAGGCAATAAAAAATACCTCCGCCAATACTTGGACAAATAATCAAGATTGTGTAAGTTTTAAGTATTGGCTCTGGAGGAACATAACATGACAACGAAACCTGTGCTGGGTATTAGCGGCTGCTTGACCGGGTCCGCCGTTCGCTTTGACGGCGGGCATAAGCGTATGGGTTTCGTCATGGATGAGCTGGCCCAGTGGGTGAATTTCCGACCCGTTTGCCCCGAAATGGCGATCGGCCTGCCCACGCCACGCCCTGCGCTGCGTTTGATCATGACGACCAGCGGCGACACGCAGATGCGTTTTAGCCATCCGCCGCATGATGACGTCACGCAGAAAATGGCCGACTTTACGGCCAGTTACCTGCCTGAGATCGGCGATCTCGCCGGGTTTATTGTCTGTGCAAAATCCCCGAGCTGCGGCATGGAACGCGTGCGCGTGTACGATGAAAACGGCAACCGGGGCCGCAAGGAGGGCGTCGGGCTGTTCACCGCCGCGCTCCTTGAAACCTGGCCGTGGTTGCCCGTGGAGGAGGATGGACGCCTGCACGATCCGGTGCTGCGGGAGAACTTTGTCGAGCGCGTTTTTGCCCTGCATGAGCTGAACACGCTGCGCGCCAGCGGCCTGACGCGCCGCGCGCTGCTGGATTTCCACAGCCGCTACAAACTGCAGCTGCTGGCGCACCATCAGGCGGGTTACCGTGAGATTGGCCCGTTTGTCGCCTCGCTGCATGAATGGGACGATCTGGACGCGTTCTTCGTGGCGTACCGCGAAAAACTGATGACCATCCTGAAAAAGCCCGCCTCGCGGAAAAATCACACCAACGTGCTGATGCATATTCAGGGTTATTTCCGTAATCAGCTCAACAGCCGTCAGCGCGGCGAGCTTCGCGACGTGATCCTGCATTATCGCGACGGGCTCCTGCCCATTCTCGCGCCGATCACGCTGCTTAAACATTACCTGGCCGAATACCCTGACCGGTATCTGATGACGCAAAACTACTTTGATCCCTATCCTGATGATTTGGGTCTGCGTCTGGCTGTTAAGTGATGATAAAAATGCGAAGGCCCCCGTGACCCATAGAGGCCCAAAGCAGTACCCCGTTTAGACGACACCTCACTGTCGTCTCTTTTTTGCATTTCACCTGAAAGACTGTAAGTATATACAGGTTATAACGCAAAAAAGGATCTGCCTGTGATTACCACCCTGCACATTCAAAACTACCGCTCAATTCGCGATATGTCGCTGGAGCTGGAACAGCTCAACATTGTCTTCGGCCCGAATGGCACCGGAAAATCAAATATTTACAAGGCAATCCACCTGATGCACAGCGCCGCGCAGGGGCAGTTCTCTCAGGCTCTGGCGAATGAAGGCGGGATTTTGAAAGTGTTCTGGGCGGGTAAAACCCGCAGCGACCAGCAGCGACGGATGAACCTGGCGGTGGAAACGGAGACCTACGAATACGAGCTGCAGGTAGGGTTTGTTGAGAAGCTGCCCTATCCCTCGCGATTTCAGCTCGATCCGGTGATCAAGGAAGAGTCCATCTGGCTAAGCGGCCAGCACCGCCGCCCGTCGGCACAGTTGATGAAGCGCAGGAACCAGGCGGTTTTCCTGAATAACGTCCATCACGAGAAAGTGACCCACAGCGGCACGCTCTACGAGAATGAATCGGTGTTCGGCCAGCTCGGCGAACCGCACCTTTACCCGGAAGTGTCACAAATGCGCGAGTCCCTGCGTAACTGGCGCTTTTATCACGAGTTTTCCGTAGCAAGCGGCTCCATGATGCGTGCCCCACAGGTCGGCTTCCGCTCCCCGGTGCTGGCGAGCGACGGTGCCAACCTCGCGGCGGCGTTTCAGACCATTGTGGAGATTGGCGATGAACTGCTGCTGATGCGCATTCTCGGCCAGGCCTTCCCCGGCTGCGTGTTTTACAGCGACAACACCGGCGGACGGTTCCGCATGATGATGCAGCGCGAAGGGCTGAGCAGACCGCTGGAGCCCGCAGAGTTCTCTGACGGTACGCTGCGCTTCCTGTGCCTGGCGGTGGCGCTGTTAAGCCCCCGTCCACCGGCGTTTATCGCATTGAACGAACCGGAAAACAGCCTGCATCCGCAGATGCTGCCTGCGCTGGCGAGCTTAATCGCCGAGGCCAGCCGTTACTCGCAGATCTGGCTCACCAGCCACTCGCCGGAGCTGGCGAATTTGATTGAGAAGCACCGTTCGTTTTCGCTGTATCAGCTGTCGATGGTGGAGGGAGAGACCAGGATGGAGAAGCTGGGGTAGGTTGTTATCCTCTCCGCTCTCTTAACGTAAATAACCACACTTCGGGACGGGTCTTATAGGAAAGAGTACAATGCCATCAATATTTTAACGCGCATTTATTATTCCTGGAGACCCATCATGAAAAGCATTCTGACCGCATCCCTGTTCGCCCTGTCCGCCTCTGTTTTTGCAGGAACAACCCTGCACTGGACGTATGAAGGCAAGGCCGGTCCTGAAAACTGGGGAGAGCTGAGCAACGAGTTTGCCACCTGCAAGACCGGGAAATTCCAGTCGCCCATCGATATCCGTAACGCCTTTGATGCCACGCTGCCGCCGCTGGAGCTGAATTTCCATACCGCCGCCGAAAAGCTGGTTAACAACGGCCATACCCTGCAGGTGACCGCCAGCGACGAAGATGAATTCCGTCTGGACGATCAGATCTTTACTCTGCGCCAGTACCATTTCCACACCCCGAGCGAAAACCGGATCAACGGTAAATCCTTCCCGCTGGAAGCGCACTTTGTTCATGCCAGCAAAGAGGGTGATATCGCAGTGCTCGCCGTGATGTTTGAGGTGGGCCCGGAGAACAGCGCGTTGACGCCACTGCTGGCACACCTTCCGAAGGAAAAGGACCACGAAGTGGCAATTGATAAACGCCTCGATCTTCGTCCGCTGTTCCCGGCTGACCTGCACTACTATCGCTTCAGCGGCTCGCTGACCACCCCACCGTGCACCGAAGGGCTGCGCTGGCTGGTGATGAAAAACACCGTGACCTTGTCAGAAAAGCAGCTGGAGATGTTTAAGCAAGCGCTTGAGCACAGCAATAACCGTCCGCTTCAGCCGCTGAATGGCCGCGTGATTGTTCAGTAATGCCCATAAAAAATCCCGCCGTACTGGCGGGATTAATGAGGGTATAGCAGCGCGTTAGCGCTTCGCGGGATCAATCTGCCACGTTTCGTTGACGATTTTGCCCTCGCGGTAGGTCAGTACATACAGGACGTTGAGCGTCGCCTTACCGGCAAACTGCACGCGTGCGGTGACGGTGCTGCCTTTCGGGTTTGTCGCCTCCTTCAGATCTTCAACGTTATGGTTCAGCGTGCCCTGGGCCGTGGTAAATTTGCGCCATACCCCGTCAATCGCGTCGGTGGTAGTATAGGTACCGTCCAGCGGCCCGCCCACCCACTCCAGACGCGCATTTTGTGCATACTGCTGCTTAAGCGTGTCGGTTTCCCCGTCGGCGATGGCTTTAAAGTGTGCCAGCGCGTCATCCTTGACCGCCGCAAAACTCTGACCAGAAGCCAGGGCCAGCGCAGCTGCGAGAAAGATGTTGTGTGTTATTTTTTTCATGACATTGTCCTTGCGTTATTTTCAGGATTTGACGGTGGACACAATGCGTTGTGTTTCACGATCAATTCGGGAAAGGCTCAAATCCTTGTTCAGTACCCAGGCGTAGCGGTTGTCGGCGGTGAAAACGATGGCCTGTCGCGGCTCGTTAAAGCCCGTTACGGTAGCGATGACTTTGCGTGTCGGCACGTCGATAACGGAGACGCTGTTATCACCCAGGTTGCCGCTGTAGACGAATTTGCCGTCCGGTGACAGCGCGGCGCCATACGGTTGCTTGCCGACAGGAATGGTGCTCGTCACCTTTTGTGTGGTGGTGTCGACGACCGAGAGGGTGTTATTTCCGCTATTGGCGGCAAACAGCGTTTTGCCGTCTGCCGTTACAGAGATGGCGCGGATCTTGTTAAACCCGCCGATTTCGCCGGTGATTTTGTTGGTGGCGGTATCAACGAGGGTGATTTTGTCGCTGACGAAGTTGGTCACATACAGCACCCGGCCATCCGGGCTGAGCCGCACACCCTGACGGGGTTGCGAAAAGCCGGTAATCACCGCGTTAGCGATTTTCGTCTCCGTGTTCATGCTGATGACCGCATTGCTGGCCTGGTTATTGATGTACAGCGTCCTGCCGTCTTTGCTCAGTACCGTGCCAAACGCGCCAGGCCCTGCGGCATACTGCTCAGCTGTTTTGAAGGTCGTGGCATCCACGCGCTCAATAAGGCCCAGGCTGCTGTCCGACACATAGAAGCTCTTGCCGTCCGGAGCAAAAACGATATTTCGTGGGGTGTTGTAGTGCTTCAGCACGGCGCTGACTTTCCCGGTCGTCAAATCGTAAACGATGACTTCCGGCTTTCCGCTGCGGGCCACCACAGCCAGTTTTTCATCCGGGCTAATCGCCAGCGTGTTGTTCTGGATTTCGCCATCGAAGTTCTGTTTGACCGCATCCGTTAACGGCGTCGTGCTGGCGGTAACCGGGAAAACGGCGCCCGCGAACAGTAAAGACGCCATGAAAAAACCGTGAGTCGCTAACGTTGCTTTTCTCATCTCTCAATCCTTATTCATCAAGGCCGGCATCATGCAGGCTTGTGTAAGAGATGTTTGAGCGCGCGGTTTATTCCCGCCCGTTGCAAAAAAGTTTTACGCAACGGGCGGCGGGGTCGTCAGGTGCGTTTGCCGAGTTCGCGGGAAATGGCGGGATTGTTGACCATACCCGCCGGGCCGACGACGGCATAGTTCAGTCCCTGCGAGGAGCCATAAAGGGCCACCAGCCCGCCCGCGGTGCGCTGGCCGGTTGAGAGCAGCGGCTGGCGAGGATCCGGCGGGCGAATATAGAAGCTGAGGGTATGGCCGGTGCTGTCCCGGTAAAGCACCATCGCAGCGGCCCCCTGTTCTGTAGCAAACAGGCGACCGCTCACCGGCGTGAACCCAGCCTGGCGCAGATCGGGCATCTGCGCCCCCGCTCCGACGTGTTGCGTCAGCCACGCGGTCAGGGCTGTGGGTCCGTCCGGGGTAAAATCGGCTGCCATACTTTTCTCAACCACCATCAGCTTATAGGCGCTGAGCGCATCGCCCATTGGCGCACTGGTGGCACTCTGCCAGCCACGCGCCTGCCAGCCACCCAGTGAGCCAAGCGCGATGCACAGGACAAAAGAGGCAGCCAGCCGCATACGGCTGTGGGTTCGGCGTACCTGTCGGGCGCGTATCGTCGCAGGATCCAGCGACGTGGTCACGTCAGGCAACGGCAGCCCCCCCAGCGTGGCGCGCAGACGCTGTGCATCCTCCCGCCAGCCCTGCACCTGCCGGGCAATGTGCGGATGCTGTGCCAGGTAGCGTTCCATAATGACCCGCTCATGCTCATCCAGTTGATCGTCTACATAAGCATGCAAATCGTGTTCGTCAGGCGGTATTTTCATTTCATCAGTCTCAGTATCGGCTGTGGGGTTTCACCCTCGCCCAGGCGGTGCAGCGCCTGGCGAGCCCGGGAAAGTCGGGACATCACGGTGCCGATGGGAATATCCATCACATGGGCAACCTCCTGATAGCTCAGACCTTCAATGGTTATGAGGATCAGCAGGCTGCGTTGCTCTGGCGTCAAACGTCCAAAGGCCTCCAGCATACTTTGCGTCGCAATCTCCTGCTCCGCTGACGGCCAGGCAGGATTGTCATCGCTTTTCATTCTGCTGAGCAATCCCCAGTAGCGCTTTGTGCGGCGTTTCTCTATCAGGAACTCGCGATAGAGAATGGTGAATAACCAGCTTTTTAACGAGGCATCAGGTCGTCGTGTTGTCCATTTATCCAGCGCACGCTCAAGCGTCGTCTGCACCAGATCGTCGGCTTCATGGACATCCCGGGTCAGCCAGAGAGCGAAACGGCGCAGGCCGGGGATCAGCTCTCGCAACTGTGTACTTTCAGCGTCATCAGGTGGCATAAGGCACACTCGTCAGGTCATTCGTTATCGTGAGCCCTAAGATGCCGACCACGCCATTTTATTCCATCGTGACAGCATTATTTTTCCCTGAAGAGGGCTGAATGCGAAACGTCCTGCGCCACTCCGCCGGACTCACCCCAAAGCGCGCCTTAAACTGCTGGCGCCAGGTCACCGCAGAGTTAAACCCTACCAGTTCGGCCACGCGTTCAACCGGCATGTTGCCGGCTTCAAGCAAGATCTGGCTGCGCCGCAGGCGCTCGGCGGTGAGCCAGTCGGCCACGGTCATGCCGGTGGCGTTGACAAAATGACGGGTCAGCGTGCGGCGACTCATGGAAACCACCGCCGCCAGCGAGTCCAGGCTGTGCGGTTTGGTAATATGCTGCTGAAGATAGTCGATCAGGCCGTTAATCCGCGCGTCGCGGGTGTCCTTCGGCACCGGCTGGGCAATAAACTGCGCCTGACCGCCTTCGCGGTGCGGCGGCACAATCATCCGGCGGGCGATCTGGTTGGCGACCACGCTGCCGAAGCGCTGGCGGATGATGTACAGACAGCAGTCCAGCGCGGCGGCGGTCCCGGCGGAGGTGATGATATTGTCGTCATCCACATAGAGGGCGTTGATATCAAGCTGGACGCGCGGAAAAAGCGACTGGAAGTGATGTTCAAACTCCCAGTGGGTGGCCGCGCGCTTGCCGTCGAGAATGCCCGCATACGCCAGCACAAACGACCCCAGACACAGCCCGACGATTTCCGCACCGTTGTCTCTTGCCTGCACCAGGCTGTCGAGCAGCACCTGAGGCGGGCGATCGAGCACGTGCTGCCAGTAGGGCACCACCACAATATCCGCCTGCGTAATGGCTGAAAAATCCTGCGTCGCGTTGAGGGCAAAGCCCTCTTTAGAGGTGAGAACGCCGGGTTTTTCGGCGCAGATCGTCACGTTAAAGCGCTTTTCGCCGGAGACCGCGTCGCCAAACAGAATGCAGGGAACGGAGTAGTGGAACGGGCTAAACCCGTCTACCGCGACAATCGCGACGTTGATAAGTGGCATCTGTCTCTCCTTCCCTTTTTGGTGCTCAGAATATAACGGTTTCGCCGTCCTGGGGAATGCTCACCGCATCACCGATCTGGTTCGCTTCCACGTATTCCCGCAGCGCGCGGCGGCTCAGCAGGCAATGGTTAATGGCTTCCATATGGACCGCCACAATTTTTGCCTGCGGCAGCAGGAAGTGAACGTTGAGCAGATCCTGTTCCCCCATAATGATGGGCCCGAAACCGATCACATGCGCGTATCCGGCATTAAGCACCACCACATCCGGCTGGTGTTTTTGCAGATCGGCCGCCACCGCATCACGCCAGACGGTATCGCCCGCGATGTAGAGCGTTTTCTCGTCGGGGTGGCGCAGAACCACACCGCAGGCTTCGCCCAGACGCTCTGCCAGCTCCGGCACCGCGTACGCACGATCGGTACCGTGCTGGCCGCAGTGGGTTTTCTCGATGCGGATATCACCGAAGGTGGTCTCGTCGGTCATGACTGTCAGGTTGTGAAAGCCCTGGCTTCGCAGCAGCGCGGCATCACGATCGTTTTGCACATAGATCGGTTTGTCTTTGGCGATCAGTTCCACCGCCGCGCGATCCCAGTGATCGTCATGGGTATGGGTGACGATCACCGCATCGGCGTTCAGCAGCGTGCTGACGTCAACGGGCAGTTCAACCATCGGGTTACGGATCTCGGCCCGGGCTGTGCCGGGGAAACCGGGATAAGCGTCTTTTGCGGCCAGCATCGGGTCGATCAAAAAGCGTTTACCGGCATACGTGATCAACTGGGTGGCATTGCGAATATGGGTGATGTTCATGGGCTATTCTCCTGTGCGTGTGATAAGGAGAATAGCCCGCTACCCTGTTTTATCCTGTGGGCTAACGGGCAATGAACGATGAAATCGGGTCAATCGATAAACCGTTTACGCACCCGCTCCAGCGGCGCAATCAGCAGGTTGATGAGCGGCTTACGATCGATAACGATATCGGCGTTCACCGTCATCCCGCCCATCAGCAGACGCTTTTTGTTGTCCGGATCGGTAAACCAGGAAGGCACCCGTACTTTGGCAAGATAGTAGTTCTGCCCCTCCTGCAGCGGGATAAGTGCCGAATGGGCATCAATATTCACCTCGTAGAAATCAGACAGGGTGGCCTCCACCGAGCCATATTTATCCACTGGCCAGGAGTCAAAGCGCAGCTTCACCTTATCCCCTTTCGCCACCCGGCCCACGCCCGTCGCTGGCACATAGAGGTACCCCTCCATCGACGCGGCGGTGTTTTTACGGATCACCACCACCACCTCGCTGTTTTGCGTAATGGCCCGACCCGGCGGGAAGTTGATCGCCACCACGTAGCCATCGGCAGGCGCCAGCATGGCCATCGTAGAGCTGCCCCGGCTGGAGAGGTTGCGGTCAATTTCGCTGATCCGGTTTTTCACGTACAACAGCTCCTGGCTCAGGGAGTCGATTTGCGACTGGGTGCTGTCGGTCAGGCTGGTTTTGCGCGCCTCCAGATCGAGGATACTGCTCTCCTCCAGCGTCAGGTTGAGCTGCGCGTTGAGCACGTCGTTGTGGCTTTTATCCAGATCGACCTTCGACACATAGCCTTTCCCGGATATCGCTTTCCACGCCTCATAGGTATCGGTGCTGTTTTTGAGCAACGCACGCAGCTTTTTCACTTTGTCGCGGGACACCACAATCTGCCGGTCGGCAATATCCAGCTGCTGCGCCAGGTTTTTCCGGTACGTGGCGATAGAATCTTCTATGGTCTGCACGCGCTGCTCGCTGCGCTTTTTCTCCGCCTCCATCTGCTGGCGATCGAACTGCACCACCGAGCCCTGCTTGCCGCCGTAGTCCTGCGACACGGTAAAAAGCGGGTCGTTCTCTTTCACGTACTGGCCTGGACGTACGGCAAAATCAACGATGGTACCCGACTCTCGGGCACGCACTTCCACATCGCCCTGAGCCGGGATCAGCACGCCACGCGCCAGCGTGGTTTCCGAAAAGTTAAAGACGATCGAAAAGACCAGCAGACAGAGAAAAAAGGCAATAAACAGCGTTAACACGCCTTTCAGCCGCGGGGCGTTGATCTCGTAGCTCTTTGAAAAATGGTGCGGGATCAGCGCCCGACGTTGTCGGTTTCGGTTTCTTAATTTCACGACATGTCATCCATGATAAATCACTGAAAGATCGTCCCATGCACTCCAGAGCGTGGGGGTTTTACGCAACGCGTTCAGCGTGGCGGTGGCGGCCTGACGGTACTCCGCAGGGGCATAGGTCTGGCTCTCCAGCGCAAATTCCGCCGAGTGCAGCGAACAGCCGGGCAGCAGCGTACGGATCACGTATCCGTAGCGCGTTAAAAAGCGCGTCGACACGTCCGTTAACCACGCTTTCTGGTCGCCCGCCTGGGTCATGAACAGCGGCGCATCCGGGAGACGCTCATCCACCAGCAGCACGGTCACCAGCCGGTGCGGGGCGAAAAACGTCCCTGCCCGCCGCTCCTCGTGTGCCGCCATCAGCTTGTGCAGCGCGGGAAGGCGGGTAACAAACTGAAAGCGCACGTCGTCTGGCGCGGTGGCGAGCAGCGCATCCGCGATCAGGCCAAACCCGGCCCAGCGCATGCCCAGCAACAGGGTACGGGGCTGAGAATAGAAATCCTGCTCGTGGGTAAATGCCGCCACCCGGGCGTGGAGATCGAAACGCACGTTGCGCCGCCACAGTGCGGGCGGGAAGATCTGCTCGACAAAATGAAAGCCGCTCATCTCCAGGGCATTCTGGCGCAGAAAATCGGGCGGGACGTCAGCCTCCGGGCAGCGCATAAACTGGCTGTAGTTTTGCGTGATCCGGCTTGCGAGCAGCGTGCGTCCAGCCTGCCGGGCGCAAAGTCGGGCGTAGAGACGGGGCAGAAACATCATTGCTCACTCTCCCGCAGCGTGCCGTTTTCCATGGTGTAGAGCCGTCCGTGACAACCCACCACCTCCGGCGAGTGGGTGACAAATACCAGACCAATCCCCAGCCCACGCAGGTTCGCCAGCACCTTCTGCGCCGTGGTTTTATCGAGGTTTGCCGTCACTTCATCGCACAGCAGCAGCTTCGGCTGGCTGTACAGGGCGCGCGCCAGCACCAGACGCTGCATCTCACCGGCGGAGAAAAAGGTGTTTCCCGGCAACAGCTCCGTTTCGTATCCGTGCGGCAGGCGCGCAACCACGTGGTCAATCTCCGCCAGCCGGCAGGCAGCAATCACCCGCTCCTTATCCGGCGCGCTATCAAAGCAGGAGAGGTTATCCAGAATGGAGCCGGTAAAGAGAATATCGTCCGCATGCACAATGCGAATATGCTGGCGCAGAGAGGAGAGATCGCACTCGGTGATCGGGATCGCGTTGATCCGCAAACTGCCCGACGTGGAGAGCAACATCCCGGAGATCAGACGCAGCAGCGTGGTTTTCCCGGAGCCGCTCTGGCCGACAATCACCGCCTCTTCGCCCTGCTTCAGCGTCATGTTGATGTGCTGCAGGGTCGCCTCGCGTCCCGGATAAGCAAAAGAGACATCCTCAAAGGCCAGACTGACGGGTGAAGTCACAATCTTCCGGCCAAACTGGCTGGCTTCAGAGGGGGCAAACAGCAGGTCGCCCACGCGATCCAGCGGCCCTTTGAGCGCATTTTTGTCCAGCAGCTTTTGCGCCACCTGCACCATCGCGTCGGAGAAATAGCGTTTGTAGCTGATGTAGGCGTAGAGCATCCCGATACTCATCTGTCCTTCCAGGATCAGCCACGCGCCAAAGCAGACCACCAGCAGCTGCTCGGCGTTGATCACCAGCAGCGAGGCAACATCAAAGCGGGCCAGCAGGCGCTCTTTGCGCATCAGCCCGGCGATGTGTTCGCGCTGGGATTTGTCCATCACCGCGTCCCGGGCCTGCTCCATGTTGTTGGCCTTCAGGGTGATGATCCCCTTCTGCGTCTCCACCAGCAGCGACTCATACTTTGCGGTGCGCTCGATGGAGTCGTCCACCGCGCGCTGGTAAGGCCCGATCAGCGAAAAGCGGATCAGGAAGAACACCCCCATCAGCAGCATCGTCAGCACGGCGATTTTCACGTTATACAGCAGCATAAACAGCAGGCTGGTGAAGGCGATCAGGCTGGAAAAGAGGATCTGCACATAGCCATTGCTGATGAACTCCGCGCAGGCATGGAGCGATTTCTCTATCGCCAGCACAATGCCCGGCGGACGGCTGCGGAACCAGCTGGTCTGGGTGCGCAGCATATAGCGACGAACCGACTGGCTGAGGTCGTCATAGGCAATGTTACGCATCAGGATCTCAAGCAGCTGCTTGAGGAACTTACCAATGACTTCAAAAATAAAGACGATAGCGAAAATGGCGGTGAGTAAGATCACCAGATCGTTGTCGTTGCGCGAGATGGCCTCGTCCATGATCAGCTGCACGTAGGTGGGGCTGGCCAGCATGGTGATGAGGGTAAAAATCGAGAGCACAAACAGCAGCACCTGCCGCTGAAATAAGCTCGGGGATTTATTGGCCAGCCGCCCCAGCGTGAGCGTCTCGTCAGGGGATTTTTTGTCGAAGCGCGGCGTCGGCTTCAGCTCCAGCACGTAGCCGGAAAAGAGTTTTTGCGCCTCTTTGAGGCTGTAACGTCGCACGCCGCTGGCCGGGTCGTGGACCGTTACGCTGCGCCCGTCAACCTTCACGATCACCACGAAGTGATTGCCGCGCCAGAAGGCGATGAGCGGCAGTTCGGCACTTTCAATTTCAGTGATTTCGCCCTTGAGCACCCGGCCCGTCATATTTTTATCGCTGGCGAGGGTCATGAGTTCCGCCATCGAGGTGCCCGCGTCGGCAGAGACTGAAAGCTCCCTGCGCAGCTGGCTGACGGAGACATGGTGTTCATAGTGCCCCAGCACCATCGCCAGGCAGGCCAGCCCGCATTCGGTAAATTCATGCTGGCGAATAACGGGTGTCTTACCCTTTTTTTTATACTGAAAAAGCGAAAACATAATTATCCGTGGCTGAAATAAAAAAATGGCCCGGCAAAGCGGGCCATAAGCATAGGTCGATAACTTATGCGCTGAAGAAGCCGCCGATGAAGCCGCCCACCAGGCCAAATACACCACCGATGGTGCCGCCCAGCGCGCCTAACATCTGGCTGCCTGCGTTATAGCCTGCGCTCGCACCCTGAAGGGCAGCAGCAAACGGATCCCAACCACCGATGATGGCCTGTGCTTTTTTGAAATCGATAACTTGCATGTTTGTCTTCCTGTTAATCTGAATTAGTTGTAGCTGCCAACCAGCGCACCCAGGAAGCCCATTGCGCCACCCAGAATTCCGCCAACCACGCCACCTACCATGCCCATGATGCTTGCACCGGTGTCATAACCCAGCTGTGCGCCTTTAACGAGGCCAGCGAATGGGTTTAATGCACCACCGATAATGTCTTTCGCTTCTACGAATGAAATCGCTTTCATTTTATTCTCCTGTAGTTGTAAATCTTCAGCTTGCGCCAAAGGATAATTTCCTTTTATGAAGGAAAGCGGTTGTTACGGGCAGCGTGTAAGCGGGATGATTTTATTTCCGTAAATAATCATCCGCTTTGCGGGCTGCGCGTAATTATCTATTTCCAGCCGTTGACCCGGTGGAAGATATTTTGAATCATTATATTGTGAGCTACATCCCTGAGAGGAAACATATTTAAACCAGGTATTCCCGGTATTACTCACCACCCCGTTACTAAACGTATAATCAAAATGTCTTGTCCATGGCCGGACAATTAAAATAGCCTCAAGCGAAACCACCACATCCGACTGAATGCGTTGGCCTTTGCTCATCACAACCTGCGCCTGGAGCGGCGTCTCGGTGAATTTAACGCGATAATAGCGCTCTTTACTGTCGTGCGGGCCGGTATAATAAAACTTAAAACCGGCCTGCTCGCCACTCTCCAGAGTTAACTGTTTCGGCGAGAACATTACCTCGCCATCTTTTATTTCAGTCTCTTTCCCGTGTTCTTTAGGGACGTCGACCTGAATAAGCGAAACAGTATAATTCTGTCGAACGCTGGTATCGTTTTTTATTGGCTGAAAAACAACTTCTTTTTCAGGTAGAAAATCAATATTTAGACTTTCAATAATTAAAGCATTTGCGCTTGCGGAAATGAAGCAATTTATTGCGAAAATAGCCAGGAATTTTCCAGTCATACACGTTTAATTCCAGGAAGCGCTGACATCAATTCGACCCTGAGCCGTCACTTCACCAAACCAGTTATTACCGTCATAGGTGGTTTTCGACACCGGATTATTCATCACAAACTGCAATACCAGCGGGGTTTTCCACAGCCACATGTCCGTCACGCCTGAGCTTATCTTGTCCCACTCTTCCGCATGGGTGGCGGGGGCAGGAATGGGCAGCACTTCACCTTTGCAGTTATGCGCCTTCAGCGTGTAGCTTTTGCCCAGCAGCACATTGCCGGGGATCGGCACCGTGAAGCCGTTGCCGCTAAAGGCGCAGTAGTCCACGCCGTTCAGGCTCTGCGTCGGCCCGGTGACCTTCACCGTGACCGCAATCGCCGCATCTTTTTGCGCGCCGCTGTAGGTAATGGTGTAGGGGATCTCTATCGGCCCCTCGCCAATTGTTCCTTTCCCGGAACCGCCCAGGCCGTTAGGGTCGAGCGTGTAATCCGGGTTATCCGGGACGATAGCAAGCCCTGGCTGGATAGGATTAATCACCAGCCCGCCCCCCGGCTGGAAGCAGAAATCCGCCGCCAGCGAGCTGTTGCCCGGTGTCAGGCACAGGCTGACGATATTGCCGATATTGCTGCCATCCCCGGCCTGCGCCACGCTCAAAATCAGCGCCTTCGGGAGAAAAATTTTGAGGTACGCCTTGCCGCCATTTTTTTGCGGCGCGGCGAGGAAGGTATTCGCCAGCACGCGGGTATCACTCAAAATACCCCCGGAGATGCTGTACCAGTTGCTCTCATCGAAGGTAATTTCCGCCGCCAGACCCGTTCCCCCGTTCATGTGCGACTGCAGTACGCCGTTCACACGGGAGGAGGTCAGCGCCAGCCCCGGGTTGTAGCCAGTGATATCTTCCCCGACAAAGGTATATTCCAGCAGTTCACAGAGTACGCCCGACACCGTATTGCGGGTGTACTTGGTACACGTCGCCCCGGTTGAACCATCCACAATAGTCACCTCGCCGCTGATCGGGTCAATGCCCAGATCCAGCGCCCGCGAATTGGTCATGGTCAACGTGCCGACCTTATGCAGCGTGTTGGTGGTGGTCACCTTGCTGATAGAGGAGATCTGCGGCGTGGAGGTGATCGTCACCTCGTTGCCGGGAGCGGCATTGAGCAGATAGTTAAAGAACGGATCCCCCAGCACCCAGCGGCCATAGGAGGTACCCGGCTCAATGACCGGCGGTTTCACCACCATCGAGGTGTCTGAATAGCTGGTCGTCGCGGTATAGCCCGTGGTGCCGCAGGTTGACGAACACGCGGTCCCCTTAAAGAACGGCGAGGCGCTGGAGCCGGTGACGCTGAAGTTGATGGTCAGCGCGCTGCCCGCCGGGCCGTTAAAGCTGTTGTCCGGTATGTAGGTGGCAATCCCGTTGTTGGTTTTGGCACTCAGGGTTGGCCACTCCCGCGAGCCGTGTAAAAACGCGGTGGAGGTGCTGTTCAGACTGAACAGCGCCGCCGTGTTGCCCGTCCCGTTGTTGTCCGGGTTGTTGATGGCAAAATAGGGCATCTGCTGCGCCTGCGCCGCCGCGCTTAGCAGCAGCAGATTAAGAGCGAATATCTTTTTCATCGTCACGTCCCCGTGTTCCTTTTGCTTCCTGCCAGACGAAATCGCCCTTATCGCAGGAGATGTCCCCAAGCCACAGCGCGCCGCGGTTGGACGCAATATCCAGACGCACCTCACAGACGCTGTCGTCCGGCGTGGCAATGCTGAGCACCGGATTGTTCTTGTCCACGTCAATCACGAAGCGACCGTCGTTTTCGGTGCGGGTCAGCCCGACGTGGTTTTTGATTTGCGTGGCGCTCACCGGATTACCGTTGGCATCCACAAGGCGGCCAAACAGGGTGACGATTTTTTTCACCTGCGGCTTCATCACCACCGTGTTCCCCGGGTAAACCGTGATATGACGACGGGCATTTGCGCCAATGTCATAGCTTTCGGTACCGGTTTCACTGTTCATCACCTCCAGGTCATAGGCCTGATAGGCCGGCAACGACAGCCAGGTTTTATCGCCCTTGATGCGCTCCGTGCGGCCGTTGAGCTTCAGCGTGAGCGACTCGTCGGATTTAAGCCCGGTACTGACGATCACCCCTGCGCTATGGGTGCCTTTACCCGCCGCAACCGCCTCCTTCGACCAGCCCACGCTGCCGTCGCTGGTCAGCGTGGAGTTCCAGCCTTTGCTGGTGCCGCTCTGCACGCTCAGAATGTTGCTGTTCCACGGCGTGTCGAAGCTCACGCTGCCCCCGCCGCTCACGGTGCGATCCTGGTTGCTGCTGAAGGCACGTGAAACGTTGGCGGTAACCGACTTCAGGTAATCCCCTTCGAACTGGCGGCTGGCGCTGACGTTAAGCGCCGTACCGGTATCGCGGTTATGAGAAACGCCCACGGAGACGGTGTTGCCCAGCGGGATGGAGAAATCGAGCATCACGTAGCGGTCTTTCTCTTCGTAGTAGCCTTCGTATTTATTGCGCGACATCCCCACCCTCAGGCGCGCCGTACCGTAACGACCAGCGTACAGCCCCTGGGAGTAGTCAATCTGGTAGCGTTTGTAGCGATATACGTCATCTGTCTGCCGCATCAGGCTCAGGTTCCCGGCAGACGGCAGGCCAAACGACGGCAGACTGAACGACGCCCCCCACGTATTACCTTTGTTTTCATAGATATCGAGGAACTTACCGCTGGAGAGCTGCTCGTGGGAGTACCAGACCGAACCGATATTCCACGGCAGGCTGACGTTGGCCCCGTAGTTGGCGCGGTACGTTCCGTCGGAGGCGGCCATCGTCTGGGTATTCACCGAGAAATAGCCGGTCAGGTTCAGGGAGGCCCACAGTTCGCTGACCACGTGTTCGCGCATCATATAGCCGGACGCGTTCCAGTCGACCATCCCGCTGCGCTTGCTGAAGGAGGCCCCGACCAGCGACATGGTGTCTTTATGTTTGGTGTCGTAATCGTAGTAGTAGCTGTTGTCCTGCTCGTTTTTCCGTTTGGCGTACTTCTTGTAGTTGACGACGGATTTGTCGCGGCTATAGATCCCGCCCCACGTCTGCCAGCGCAGCGACTCCGATACGTTGTTGGTGAAAGGTTTGTTCACCGTGTACATGCTGCGCGACACGGTGCGGCTGCCGCTGACCACTTCGACTTCCACGCTGTAGATCCCGTAGGGCAGCGCGCTGGTGTCGATTTCGTGGTTACCCACGTCAAAGCGCTGAATGCCAACAAGCTGGCCGTCACGACGAATGCGGGCTTCCCCGGCGGTCGGGAAATAGACCACGATCGGCGTCAGGGAGAGGGTATTGTCCCGCTTACGCGAGTTGGCCTGGTTCCCCACGGAGACGCCGTACACTTCCCCGCCGGAGATACCGCTGACGCTGGCCAGAGACTGCATCGCCCAGCCGTTCAACATCCCGGCGGCGTAGCGCATGCCCTGATAGTCACGTTCCCACATCACCGCGTTCATCTGGGTGTCGCTGCTGTTTTCGTTGACGTAGCCCGAGCCATCGACCAGCAGATGATCGACCCCCATCGAGATCCAGCTTTTGGCGTTGAGATAGCCGGAGGACCAGCTATCGCCGTAGCCGCTCTCGGTGTGATACGCACCGAGGTTATAGGAGAGCGTGCCGCTCAGGTCGTCCGATTCAGGGGCGTCGATATCCACCTCACGCGGACGAATATTCACCCCGTAATCGCGCTGAGAGAGGTTCAGCAACAGACGCATCTTTTTCTGATCCAGCTCGAACGCCGACCCGGCGCTCACCGGAATACGCATGTGGTCGTCAAACTGCTTGCCATTAATGCTTTGCAGTAACGTCCGCATCTCTTTCGACAGACGGATACCGTTGTCTGACTCCTGGACCTGGACATCGCGCAGCCCGAGCTGTCGGTCTTCTGCGTAAATCGTCACGTCGCCAATACGGACATATTCGCTCACATCACTTGCGCTGCCGCCCTTTTGCGTTGCATTCGGGCGGGTATTGACCAAATAAACGGGGATTTTGATCCCCTGCTCCAGCAGGGCATAGAGTGAGTCGGGAAAACGGTAATTAGCGATAACCACGGAGCTGGAGGCAGCATGCGCATACGCGGGCAAAAGGCCGGATGTGCACGCCATCATCACCGGCAACACTAATTTATTTTTCACCATGCATCCTTACTTAACAGGAATGAACTGTTTCAGGTCCCAAATTCCGAGATGAAAATGGTTGTCCGTAACGTTGATGTCGTCGATCGCGCGGGAGGTCCCCGGCATCAGGTAAAAGTTTTTGACGCACGGTGTGGTCGGCGATTCCGGGTTGGGCTTCAGGCATGTCCCGCTCGCGTTAACGCGAAACGCGGTATTGCCCTTATTGGTGATCTTTCCGGCCACGTAGACAAAATCGACATTCTTCTTCCGGGGCTGTACCACCAGAATGGTGCTCACCACCGCGCGGGTCATCCCTTTGCCATTCTTTTGCGAGCCGTTATCAAGATCTTCGCTGACCCCTTCATCAATGAAGGTAATGCGGTAGTAGCGCTCCCGGTCGTCGGCCTTACCGTGATAGTAAAATTTGACGATATTGCTGGTCCCGGCGGGCATGACCATGCGCGTAGGTGTCAGCAGCAGCTCGTCGATTTTCTCCGGATTAATCACCACGCCTTCATCCATCGGGCTGCTGATACGCTGGGCGCTGATGGAAATAATGCGCACGCTATCCGCTTCGTTTTTTAATTCCTTGGCGATGGAATCCGCATTGGCAGGAATAATGGTGGTGACTTTGCCAACATTAATCGCCAGCGCGGAGGAGGAGATAAATAATAAAGAGAAGAAGATGGGTTTAAGGCTAAACATGATATTTCCCTAAACAGGGGCTTACGCCCCTGTAACTGTCAGCTCTTAGCTCCAGGTTGCGCGGAACGCAACGGACACAGTACCTTCCCACAGGCTGTTGGTCAGGTCTTTGAACTCTTTCGCTGCACCGGTGCTGTCCTGTGCAGAATCGACGTAGAACACAAATTTGTCCTGGCCGGTCACTTCAGTATTCGCCGTCGCGCCTGCGCTGGTGGTCAGGTTCCACAGGCCAGAAGAGACGCCGGTGTTGTTTGAAGAGTCAACCAGGGTAGTCCATGCCGTTGATTTCGCACCCACTGTGCCACCGATGGAGCCCAGATCGGTCCCGCCAAAACGCGCGCCTACTTTCAGTTTGGTTGCTTCGCCGCCAACGCTGAACAGGGTGTTGTCAGAGTCATCAACGATTGCTTCCAGTTTGAAGTTGGTAGCAGAAGCGTGGTCACCACGAATAGCCACATCAAACAGACCAGTGTCGGTGTTAAACGCTTTGGTGCTTGCGCTATAAACGAAGTTCAGTGCACGCGTTGGCGTGACAACCAGATCGGAATCGCTGTCTTTCGTTGCAGAAGCCTGCCAGGTTGCAGAAGCGGTAGTTTCCGCTGCATTAACAGCGCTCAGGGCAGAAAGAGACAGCAGTGAGCCCAGAACGATAGCGTTCAGTTTATTCATTTATTTAGTCCTTCAAAAAAGAATCCAGATGTTTAAAAAAGGGGAGCCCCTTTTTCGGGGCGAAGTATAGTCACCCCAAAAATAACGAGGCAATACAGAAAATTTCATCCGCTTCACAGGAAAGGATGAAAAATAACAGAATGCTTTTGCATCTTGTTGTTACATAATGAATAAAATTGAGATTTTTAGACTAATAGACAAACATCTATTCTTGATGTTCTGCAGAATATCAGGATGTCGGCACGGCTACGCACATCATTATTGGCAAAACCAGCCCTTTAATTAGCCATGCATGACTCTTGAGCCGGGTGACATAAAAGAAGTCGATACTGTCCAGCAGCAGCTCATTAACTACGCCGTCCGGTGCAACATCATCATCAGATTTGTGCACTTTTTTTCCTTTAATATAGTAAATATCACTGCCAGCAACTTTCTCTACATTCAGGACATAGTTGCGGTCAATCAAATAACGTTTGTCTCCGCGAATAAATACGCCTTTATGGATCACGGTGACAATGTCGCTACTGTTAAACAGAAATAGCGTCGTTAACGACAGACCTGTCGACTCACCCGTTGAATAGGTTTTCCTGGAAACCGTGTCAGACTGACAACCAAATCCCTCTTCCTGGGTTCTTTGCGGATAAAACAGGACAATGGCGATAACAGAAATCAGCAGTACCACGCCCAAAAATAGACTCAGGTTTCTCTTCGACATGATCTTAACTCCCTGTCAGGCTTCTGTAAGAGATGCAATTTTTATAGCTATCGCCACTATCCTGCAGATAACAGACAGCCAGGAAATCATTTTCCAGCTGTGACTTTTTGAATTTTGAATAATACATATCCGCGGCCTGATGCTCGCAGTCTATTTGTTGACGAGCGATAGCCTGTTTGGCCCGGCTAAACCAGGTCTGTTGCGGCTGATACATGTTCTTGTCGATAAGATAAACCGTACAGCGATCAATTTTGCCCAGCAGATGAATATCGGACTCTTTCGCGCGTTCGGTCATGCGCATATTTTGATAGAACAGCAGCGCAGCGATGCCCATTATCGCCACCAGCGCCATGACACACAGCGTGGTAAAGCCGCTGTCCCGACGACGCAGGCGTTCTGGCGGGTCTCGCTGCTGCGTTACAATATCCGCGACTTCCGCCACCATTTTTTCCGGGGCAGAAACGGGCGGCCTGACGGTGTGATGTTCAATATGCGCAGCCAGACTAAAACCTTTACCGCGAATGGTCTTAATCAGCAGCGGGTCACGTCCTAAACTACGAAAAGCTTTTCTGATTTCACTTATGGCAACATTAAGACTGACCGAGGAGCCGGAAAAACCGCGGTCTTCCCAGACTTTCTTAATCAGGTCGTCCCTGTCGAGGGTTATACCATTATTAATGATGAGTTCATATAACAAACGTGCCGCCTGATTTGATAACTTAATGGAAGATTCCTCTTCTCCATTTATCATGATCACACCGGAGTCCACTTCGTAAAGCATTGCGAGATCAATAAGATACTTCATATGATTATTACACCACTGTTATAAACGACTGTATTTCCCTCGCAATAATATGTCTAAAGAGGGTGTGGTCAAGTCATCAAATATTATTTGAGCACGGCGTATAGAAAACTTCATAAATTTACAATTATTAATTCATTAATTAAGACCTTCGAATGAAGGTGTTTGGGTTATGATCCTTAAAAAAACATTATAGCAAGATTATAATCTCATTATTATTGATTAGTCGGAATAATGTTTTGTTATGTATCTTTTTGATGCAACATAATATCGTCAAGGCTCGTACTCAGGTCGCTATGCGCGTTAGCCAGTCACAGTGTGTTGCGCAGCCGGGAAACATTCTTTTTCATATAAAACAAAATATTATGGAGTTTATCATGTTCAAAACGATCATGACCGTATCTGTGCTTGGCGCAGCCATTGCTTCTGCTCAGGCTATTGCTGCAGATAACTCAGCGGGTGGCGTCATTAACTTTACCGGTGCTATTACCGATACCACCTGTACCATTAATGGTGGAAAAAGTGCCGATATGACCGTCGCGCTTTCCCCCATTTCGGTTAAGGATGCCGGGACCACGGTTGGCCTGATTACGAAAAATAAAAAATCCATTTCGTTAACCTTCTCAGGTTGTACGCCAGCAGCAGGCACGACCGGTACGCCGCTGAAAGTGTATTTCTCCAGCGCTGATAATATTTCTACCGACGGTAAATACCTGCTGAATAACAGCGTCAATGAAAACGATGCCAGCGTGGCGCGTAATGTCGGTTTCGCCTTAGTTGAACCAGGTAAATCTACACCGGTTACGCTGAACCAGGCTTACACCACCAGCATTATGGGTACCGCAACGGCGCCAGATTCTGAAACGCTGACGCTGGACGTTTATTACTATAAAACCAACGCCGCTGCCGCAACGGTCGGTGCGTTGAGCTCAAACGTGACCTACACCATCTCCTACCTGTAATTTCTGTTAATCAGGCTTCGTTCCTGCGAAGCCTGTTTTTAAGGTTACCATTATGCGTAAGATTATTATGCTGGCATCTCTGCTGCTCAGCGCGGGCAACGCATGGGCCAATATTGTGATTAATGGCACGCGTGTTCTTTACCCTGAGAATAACAAAGAGGTGATTGTTCAGTTAATCAATACGGGTGATGCTCCTGCACTGGTGCAATCCTGGATTGATGACGGCGATATTAATTCCACACCGGAAACGGCAAACGTTCCTTTTCTGTTATCGCCACCGGTGGTGAAAGTCAGCGAACATAATGGTCAGCAACTGCGGATAAAAAAGCTGCCTGCGAATTTGCCGGGCGATCGTGAATCGGTTTTTTTCCTGAACGTGCTCGATATTCCTCCGAAGCCGGAAAATATACAAAACCAGAATACCGTTCAGCTGGCGATTAAATCGCGCATCAAAATGTTTTATCGCCCGGCCTCGTTAACCGGCACGCTGGATAACGCGACGGAAAAACTGACCCTGATTGCCAGCGGTAACGCGTTCCGCATTGTTAATGACAGCCCTTTCCATATTACGGTCGCCAATATTTCCCAGGGCAAAACCAAATTGCTGCAGGAATCACCGATGGTATCGCCCTTTGGTCAACTCACCGTCGCAACCAAAAACGCGGTGAAACGCGGCCAAACCTACCAGCTGATGTATGTGGATGATTTGGGTGCGTACAAAACCCGCACGCTCACCAGCCAGTGACCGGAAAGACTCACCATGAAATTGAAACAAAACAGGCTCTGTATGCTGGCTGTCTGCTCGCTTCTGCTTTCGCATAAATCGGGTGCGGTATCGTTTGATACCTCCCTGCTTGCTGGCGCATCCGGTGAGTCCGATCTGTCACGCTTTTACGAAAACAACGCCATGCCAGCCGGCCCGCAGGAGATGGATATTTACGTCAACGGGGACTGGAAAGGACGCTATACGGTGACGTATGGCGAGCAACGCGATGACGCTCGCCTGGCGTGGAAAGATGCCATGATGCTGGGGATCAATACCAAAGCGATCCCGGCGCCCGCCATTGCCGATGGTCAGGTGCAACTGCACGATCTGGTTCAGGGTGGCGAAGTGAAAACGGACACCAGTACGCTGAGTTTGGCACTCACCGTGCCGCAGGCCGCCGTCTTACGGACCGAAGAGGGGTATGTTGCCCCTCAGTTCTGGGACGAAGGGATCCCGGCGCTGATGCTCTCCTGGAACACCACCTGGTACAACACGCGGACAAAAGGCTCAGCCAAAGAGACCAACGACGATTTTTATGCCGGACTCGATTCCGGCGCCAACCTGCTGGGCTGGCAGTTTCGCGACAGCAGCACCTGGCGCAAATCCGCCAGTGGTGACAGCAGCTGGCAGAATAACACCCGCTACCTGCGCCGCCCGCTGGCGGCGCTGAAATCCAACCTGACGCTGGGCGACTTTTATATTCCGGGCGATCTGTTTGATTCCCTTCGCGTGCGCGGCGTGTCGCTGGCGTCCGATATGAAAATGCGCCCCAACTCACAGCAAGGCTTTTCACCGGTGGTACACGGCGTGGCGCGCACTAACGCCCTGGTGAAGGTGATACAGAACGGTAACGTCATCTATCAGGAGAACGTTCCGCCGGGCCAGTTCACCCTCGACAGCATTCAGCCAACCGGGTCGGCCGGCGATCTGCTGGTGGTGGTGCGTGAAGCCGACGGTTCACAGCAATCGTTCACGGTGACCTTCTCTGCCGTACCGGGCATGCTTAAAGAGGGCGTGAGCGAGTACAGCGTGGTGGCGGGGAAAGTCCATCAAAACACCCTTGAGGCGGATCCGGCGTTCCTGCAGGCCACGCTGCGCTATGGCTTTAATAACCTGATAACCGGTTATACCGGCACGATCGTGAGCGATAATTATCAGGCCGGGCTTATCGGCACCGGCTGGAATTTGCCGTTCGGCGCAGTATCTGTGGATGTTACCCACGCGAAAACCACCCTGCAGGACAGAACCGACAGCGGCCAAAGCTTTCGCGTGTCGTACAGTAAATTTATCGATACCACGGCCACCAACTTCACGCTGGCGGCCTACCGTTATTCCACTAAGGGTTATTACAGCTTTAGCGATGCGCTCTACTCCCGGGAAGGGTATCAGCGCCTGAAAGCGCAGTATGACGAGTATGAGGATCGCTTCGGGGTCGCCCCGGAGATGACGATGAGCACCTGGGATGCCCTGCGCGCCGCGCAACCTAAAAATACCTTCACCCTTAACCTGAACCAGCGTCTGCTCAATAACTGGGGCACGGTGTTTATCTCTGGTACACAACGCGACTACTGGAATTCCAGCCAAACCTCCCGCGAATATCAGGCCGGCTACTCCAACGCCATCGGCCGGGCCAGCTATACCGTCTCCGCCAGCCGGGTGCGCAACAGCGAGCGTGAAGAAGAGACGCGTTTTTACCTCTCCCTCAGCCTGCCGTTCTCGCTGTTTGATAACAACGCGTGGATCACCTCCAGCCTGACGGCCAGCGACTCGCATTATGAGCAGAGCAATATCAGCATGAGCGGCAACGCGCTGGCGTCGAACCGCCTGAGCTATACGCTCTCCGGCAGCAACACGCGGGGCGGAAACAACACCGCCAGCGTGAACACCGCATACCGTGCAAACTTCGCCACGCTGGGCGGCTCATACAGTGAATCCTCCGACTACCGCCAGACAGGGCTGAACGGGCGTGGCAGCCTGGTGGCCGTGCCGTGGCATCTGCTTGCCTCCAACGAAACCGGCAGCACCATGACCATTGTCGATGCGCCGCAGGCGGAAGGGCTGATGGTCAATGGCGACGAAAGTATCGTGACCAACCGTGATGGCGTGGCGCTGGTGCCTTATGCCACGCCGTACCGTAAAAACGCCATCACGTTGTCCGAAACAGCGAACAGCCGCGGGGCGGAAGTGCTGGGTAACATCGCCAATGTCGCCCCTTACGATGGCGCGGTGAATTACATCCGCTTCGAAACCGACCCGCGCCAGTCCTGGATGCTGCGGGCCACCCGCCCCGACGGGGCGCCACTGCCGTTTGGTACCGACGTGCTGAACGAGCGCGGCGAGTCGGTGGGTTATGTTGGCCAGGCCAGCGTGCTCTACATCCGCGCGGAACACCCGCCACGCGTGCTTAACGTCCATTTACGTGGCGGAAACTGCACTATCGCCACACCGGCGTGGGGACTGGAAAGCCCGTCCTCTGTTTGCCATAACTAACGGAACATCAACATGATACGGTTACTGACCTTTCTGTTTCTCGCCTGCGTTAGCGGGGCAAGCTATGCCACCTGTTCCGGGGGCAGTATTTCCTATGGGCCGCCGATCAGCGTCGATCTGTCGGATAAGCTGACGCCCGCCACGCCGACCTGGACCGGGAGCTTCAGCACCCAGTACAGCGGCTCGTTTAACTGCTCAACCGGCAACAGCGAGTTTTCTTACACGCCGATCCTCTCGACCGACAGTAAGTACGCCACCATTCTGGGCTTCAGTAATGACAAATATAGGGTGCGGGCGGAGATCACCAGCACGCATCCCAACAAGACGCTCGCCACGGGCGGTAACCATACGGCCTCTGAACTGAATACGCCGTTTACCGTGCGCTTTACGCTGGTTAGCCAGAGTGGCACCACGCTCACCGGGGACACCGCGACCATGAGCGATGTGCTGTTCGTCAGTGACATGAGCGGCATGTCGTTCTGGGAGATCATCACCTGGCCGATAAACCAGCTGGTGAAAATCGTGCAGTGGCTGTTTAACGGCTTTAAGTGGCCATACGATAACCGGGATATGTTTGGCCAGCCGATGACCATCAAATATGCGCCGAAGCTGACCACCTGCTCTTTCGACAACGCGGGGCTGACGGTTCATTTGCCCACGCTCGGCATCCCTCAGTTGAGCGCCTCCGCGCAGCCAGGGCTGACTCCCTTTACGCTCAACATGAGCTGCCAGAATCTGGGGACGAACGGGACGTCTGACCGGGCAATTGAGATGTTCCTCTCCAGCACCCAACTGCTGTCGACCGACAGTTCCGTACTGGTCGACACCAGCAGTGGTGCCGCGCAGGGCGTGGGGCTGCGGCTGTTTAAGCGGGATAACCCGCAACAGCCGGTCGTCTTCTCGACCTCCACCACCAGCCGCGGGAATGCCACGCTGCTGTTCAACGTGGCGGCGGGCGGTGCACTCAGTAAGACGTTCACCCTGCCCATGGCGGCGTCCTATTATGTCTGGGCACCGGCGAAGGTCAGCCAGGGTAAGCTCAATACGACGGCGACGCTGAATATTATCTACCCCTGATGCACGTACGCCGGGACGCTGTCGTTCCGGCGAATCGACGCTCAACTTCCGATCCGGCCCGCCATCTGCAGATACTTGATGAGTTCACTGTGGTTGGCGAGATTGAGTTTCTTCATCGCATTGTGCTTTTGGGTGGCGATAGTACTGGCCGAGCGGCTTCGCAGCTGGGCAATTTCGGTCACGGTGTAGCCTTCCACAATCAGGTGCAGCACCTCCCACTCCCGGGCGGAAAGCACCGAACGCGAGCGCGCACCGGCGCGCATCATCCCCTTCAGATACGATGAGACTCGCGGTTTAGCCTCCCCGGCCTTCAGCAGCGTCTGTAATTCTCTTTTCAGCTCCCCGGGCTCGTCCTGCAGAGAAAGGGTCAGATCGTATTTCATCTCCAGCACTTTTTTTAATAATCCGTACTGCAATTCCGGAACAAAAAGCACACGTTTTACGTTATATGTTTGGCATAACATATTGAGCCTGCTACTGGTTTGCGCTCCCCATGATTTATGGTTAAACAGATAACTGAACTCGGCGATGACAATATCAACCTGACGTTCAGTAATCGCATCAAAGAGCTGCTCCGTTGATTCTACAATTGCTATTTGCAGGGAATATCCAGGCAGTATTTTACGCAGAGCATCACTTATCATTTCCTGCAGAATATTGATTCTGTAAAACACAATGATCCTGACGGTGAATTCAGTACACATCATATTATTTCATTATTAACACGAATAAAGGAGGGTGATAGTAGTGTAATAAAATCGCACTCACAACTTATTCCCGCCAGGATTTTAACGGCCAGGCTGCTAAAAATCCGGCGTGGGACACGTTTAACGCCAGGAAAAGCACAAAAAATCGTTCTGAAAACGTCAAAAAAAGAGCACTTTGCCCAGAGCAAACCTTATCAGACGGGGTTTTTCAGCATAAAAATCCAATGCTAATGTTATAAGAAGATTAAAAACATTACTTCCAGCATTAAAATATTTTTTGAATTTTATCTTTCACCAATAAAAGGGATTGGCTTTACGGAATGCATTCTCCTGACATACATTTTACGTATCGTCTCACCACGACTTTATGAGTGACCACGCATTTCAAATTACTGCTTTTCTTACACGGACGGGTGCTCAACTTAAGGAGAATGACCATGAAAGAAACAATACAAGTGGCCGTTATTGACAGTTGTGAGTTCACAATGATTGGCCTGCAATATCTTGGCAACCGTGAACCTGACGCGCATCGTGATGTTATTTTCCATGGATTCAGCAATATTGAAGACTTTCTCCTCAGCGAACGTAACTGGGATATCGTTATTTATGATCCGCTGAATATCGGCAGTTTTATGATTACGCCAAATGAAGATATTCTGCGTATTAAAGAAAAGCAGCCAAAGGCGAGGATCTACATCTATTCGTTATCCGTCGGTTTTCTGAAGTTTGCGCATGTGGATGGGGTCATCAATAAGCGCGTTTCGCTGGGTGATATCAAGGCGATGTGGCAAATCCTGATGAGCCAGACGCCAAAAGCGTTAAACCACTACAACGTGAGCATTACAACACGGCAGCGTCCTGCAAGGCTCTCCAATGAGGAAGCCAGCGTGTTGCGGGGTTACTCATGTAACCTGAAAACCAAGCAAATTGCCCGCCAGTTAGGCTGCAACGTCAGGCTGGTTTACTTCTACAAAAACAACGCCATGAATAAACTCAAGGCCGTCCGGGGCCCTTCGTTCTATCAGAGTATCCGCTGGATATTGAATTGACTCTTCGACCGTGTGTCGTTTGCCTTTGTTCCCGTGTCCGCGGGAACCTTTTTTTCTGCAGGTCTCGTCATGTACACCGTCCTTCCCTCTCCCATGCTGCATACCATCACCGGACTGCGGTTTCAGCCTTTAGTCGATTTTCATTCCGGCCAGGCCGTGGCGCATGAGGTGCTGGTAGAGATCCACAACGTGAATCTTGACGTACTCTTCGCTTCGCTCCCCACCCGCTGTGCGCTGCAAATCTTTTTCTGGCAGGCCAACACGCTGTTGCAGATGCCGGACAAAGGCCAGTACTGGCTTAATCTCCCGGCAGACCAGCTGCTTGATGCCAAAGCCATCGGGCTGTTGCTTGCGCTACGACACCAGCAACGCTTAACGATAGAAATTCAGGATCCGTTAACCCTGATCCGCATGAGTGCCACTGAGCAACGCCGCATCCATCACGCGCTGCTTCAGCTAAAAGCGGCTGGCTGGAAAATCTGGCTGGATGATCTGACTCAGGATCTGGCGGATGACTATGCGCGTCTTGCCCTGCCGGTAGACGGCATTAAACTTGACCGCTCAGAGCTGAACACCCCTGCCCGGTTTGACGCATTGGTGCGCTTCGTCAGAGAGAAGATTGCCCGCGCTGTCGTCGTAGAAGGGATTGAGACCGCGCAGGACTTACAGCGAGCCTGCGCGTCGGGGGCACGGTTTGGCCAGGGCTTTCTCTGGCCGGAAAGCCGGATAGACGCCAGCGTGACGGCGTAAATTGCGCTGGCATTACCAGCCCGGTACCGCCCCTCCGTTAAAGATCGTCTCCGCCGCCTTCGCCACCTCCGGTGACTGATAGGACTGGATAAATTCCTTTACGTTCTCTGCGTCTTTATTGTCTTCGCGCGTCACCACAATGTTCACGTACGGCGAGTTTTTATCTTCGATAAAGACGCTGTCGTGCACCGGGGAAAGCCCGGTTTGCTGGATATAGGTGGTGCTGATAATGGCTACATCCACTTTGGGGTCATCCAGTACGCGCGGTAGCTGCGCCCCTTCCAGCTCCATAATGTTCAGCTTTTTCGGGTTGGCGGTGATATCCAGCGCGGTTGGCAACAGACCCACGTCCGGTTTCAGGGTAATCAGCTTCTCTTTTTGCAGCAGGAGCAGCGCGCGACCGAGGTTGGTGGGGTCATTAGGGATGGCAATGGTCGCCCCGTCTTTCAGGTCAGACACGGATTTGATTTTGCGGGAATAACCGGCCATCGGGAAGACGAAGGTATTCGCCACGGCAACCAGTTTGTAGTTATGCGCCTTGTTATCTTCTGCAAGGAACGGACGATGCTGGAAGACATTCGCATCCAGTTCTCCCTGGTTGGTGGCATCGTTGGGCAGCAGCGAACCGCTAAACCCGACCAGCTCCACATCCAGACCGTATTTCTCTTTTGCCACTTTTTTGGCGACTTCAGCCACATCCTGCTCTGCGCCGTTGATCACGCCGACTTTAATGTGTTTGGCATCGCTGCCACGTTGATCGCATCCTGCCAGCAGCAGACCCGCGAGAACCAGAGCACCCAATCGAAGTTTCACAAGACCTATCCTTTTGATGAACGTTTCACTGACTATATCGGCAACGAGGCGGTGAAATAAAAAACGAAAACGAATCAATAAGAAGGATAGGTTATATGCGGTCTATTGCCGGGTGACGCTGCGCTTACCCGGCCTAACTGACGGAGGACGTGTAGGCCCGGTAAGCGTAGCGCCACCGGGCGATGAATCTTGATGCTTGCCGGACTTAAAGCGCTTTCGCCAGATAATGACGCTGCATCCCCGGATACGGATAATCCTGCAAAGACATCTGCAGCTGATACCCCTGCTTTTCATAAAACGGACGCGCCTGGAAGCTGACCGTGTCCACCAGCGCATGCGTACAGCCTTTACGTCTGGCTTCTTCTTCCGCCGTTTTGATAAGCTGGCTGCCCACGCCGGTTCCCCGCACGGTATCGCTCACCCAGAGATAATCAATATTCAGCCATTCACCTTTTCGCACGCCGATTAATCCCCCCAGCATGACGCCCTTTTCGTCTCGCATGTAAACGCCAATATCACCACTGAAGTTCGTCATATCTAAAAACTGGGCGTTGTAAGCTCTTAATCCCACAAATAACTCTTCTTTTTCTGCGGGTGTGACTTTTTCTGTTATGCTCAGGTGCATATTTTTCTCCTTATTTTCCACGCAATCTGAATATCTCACAGGTTAAGCTTCATAAAAACTCCTTATTTCCTCCATTTTTTAAATCCTGAAATATTCATTCAATATGTAAATAAAAAAAGCCTTTCCAAAAGGTGCTCAAAACGTATAATGAGAACGATCATTCTCACTTTTACCCGGTAATCGACGATGAGCACAAAACTGGAAGAACGGCAGAAACAACGTCAGGACGAGATCATCACCGCCGCGCGCCGCTGCTTTCGCGCCAGCGGATTTCATGCGGCCAGTATGTCGCAAATCGCCAGCGAGGCGAAGCTCAGCGTCGGGCAAATTTACCGTTATTTCAGTAACAAAGACGCGATTATTGAAGAGATGATCCGCCGGATTATCGATTCCCGTATAGAGGGAATGCAGGACAAAACGGTGGTGGAAGGGATGCCGCAGGCGCTCGCCTGGCGTCAGACGATTAACGAAGACGACGATGCGCTGATGCTCGAAATGTCCGCCGAGGCGACGCGTAATCCGCAGGTGGCCGCCATGTTAACCGCGGCCGAGGCTCGTATGTTTAGCAACGCCTGTGCGCACCTGAAAAAGCAGTTTCCTCATTTAAGTGATGAACATATTCGCTGCTGCGTGGAGATTACCGCCGTGATGATCGAAGGCACCATTTACCGTCGGCTTACGCCATTAAATGTGCCGTCAGAACAATTAGCGCCGATTTATCAGAATATTTTAAATATGCTTTTCACTGCAAAGTAATCGCATGTGAATAATTAACGGGAACAGGTAATTTCCCGGTTTACCATTTCTGGCTCAGCCAGAGATGCGGTATCGCTGTGCCTTTAAAACGCCCTCCTCCTTGTTAAGCCATTAACAGGGCGGGCATCGTTCACCCTGGAAAAAGATGATGAAAAACATAACAACCTCCATCGCCGCATTACTCCTCCTGACAGGGTGTGATAATGCGCAAACATCTGCTCCCCAACGTCCTCTTCCGGAAGTGGGGATTGTCACACTCATGAGCCAGCCGGTGTCCGTCGTCAGTGAACTGACCGGGCGTACCACCGCTGCAATGAGCGCCGAAGTGCGCCCGCAGGTAGGCGGCATTATCCAGAAGCGGCTGTTCACCGAAGGCGATACTGTGAAAGCCGGACAAGCGCTGTATCAGATCGATCCCTCCAGCTACCGCGCCGCGTTTGATGAAGCCGCCGCGGCGCTGAAACAGGCGCAGGCGCTGGTGCAGGCCGACTGCCAGAAAGCCCGGCGCTATGCGCAGCTGGTGAAAGACGACGGCGTATCGCGCCAGGACGCGGAAGACGCGAAGTCCACCTGCGCGCAGGACAAGGCCAGCGTCGAGTCAAAGAAAGCCGCGCAGGAGAGTGCGCGCATTAACCTCAACTGGACCACCATCACCGCACCGATTGCCGGACGCATCGGCATCTCCTCCGTCACGCCCGGGGCGCTGGTCACCGCCCAGCAAGACACCGCGCTGGCCACCATTCGCGGGCTGGACACCATGTATGTCGATTTAACGCGTTCGAGTGCCGATCTGCTGCGATTACGCAAAAAAACCCTGGCCTCGAACAACGATACGCTGAGCGTCACGTTGCAGCTTGAAGACGGCAGCACCTACAGCGAAAAGGGTCGCCTGGCGCTGACTGAAGTGGCAGTGGATGAATCGACCGGCTCGGTCACCCTGCGCGCCGTCTTCCCGAACCCACAGCATCAGCTTTTGCCGGGGATGTTTGTCCGCGCCAGAGTGGACGAGGGCATCATGGATGACGCGATCCTGGCCCCTCAGCAGGGCATTACCCGCGATGCCAAAGGCAAAGCCACTGCGCTGGTGGTGAACGCCAGCAACAAGGTGGAGCAACGTCAGCTGGAAACGGGTGACACCTACGGCGATAAATGGCTGGTGCTGAGCGGCCTCAAGGCGGGCGACAGGCTGATTGTGGAAGGCACCGACAAAGTCACTGCCGGCCAACAGGTGAAGGCCGAAGAGATGAAATCCAGCGGAGGGAATGCCTGATGTTTTCCCGTTTCTTCGTGCGTCGCCCGGTATTTGCCTGGGTGATCGCCATTCTGATTATGCTCGCCGGGATACTGGCGATCCGCACGTTGCCAGTTGCGCAGTACCCGGACGTCGCCCCGCCGTCGATCAAGATCTCCGCCACCTACACCGGTGCCTCAGCGCAGACGCTGGAAAACAGCGTGACGCAGGTGATCGAGCAGCAGCTCACCGGGCTGGATAACCTGCTCTACTTCACCTCCACCAGCAGTTCGGACGGTTCGGTGAGCATTACCGTCACCTTCGAACAGGGGACCGACCCGGACACCGCGCAGGTCCAGGTGCAGAACAAAGTCCAGCAGGCGGAATCACGCCTGCCGACTGAAGTGCAGCAGTCCGGGATCACCGTCGAGAAATCGCAGAGCAACTTCCTGCTGATCATGGGGGTGTACGACAAAACCGACACCGCCAGCAGCTCGGATATCGCCGACTGGCTGGTCAGTAATATGCAGGATCCGCTGGCGCGCGTGGATGGCGTCGGGAGTCTGCAGGTGTTTGGCGCGGAATACGCGATGCGTATCTGGCTCGACCCGGCGAAGCTGGCGTCCTACTCGCTGATGCCGTCAGATGTGCAAAGTGCGATTGAAGCGCAGAACGTGCAGGTTTCCGCCGGTAAAATCGGCGCGCTGCCCTCGTCGAACGCCCAGCAGTTGACCGCCACCGTGCGCGCCCAGTCGCGCCTGCAGACGGTCGATCAGTTCAAAAATATCATCGTCAAGAGCCAGTCTAACGGCGCGGTGGTACATATCAGCGACGTTGCGCGCGTGGAGATGGGTAGCGAAGATTACACCGCCACCGCGAAGCTGAACGGTCACCCGGCCGCGGGGATGGCGGTGATGCTTTCGCCGGGCGCCAACGCGCTCAATACCGCCACGGCGGTGAAAGAGAAAATCGCCGAATTCAAAAAGTCGATGCCGGAAGGCTACGACGTGGCCTACCCGAAAGACAGCACCGAGTTTATTAAGATCTCGGTTGAGGACGTGATTCAGACCCTGTTCGAAGCCATTATCCTCGTGGTCGTGGTGATGTACCTGTTCCTGCAAAACATCCGCGCCACGCTGATCCCGGCGCTGGCCGTTCCGGTGGTTCTGCTGGGCACCTTTGGCGTACTGGCGCTGTTCGGCTACTCCATCAACACCCTGACCCTGTTTGCGATGGTGCTGGCGATAGGACTGCTGGTGGATGATGCCATCGTGGTGGTGGAAAACGTCGAACGTATTATGCGCGACGAAGGGCTGCCCGCCCGCGAAGCCACCGAAAAATCGATGGGCGAAATTTCCGGTGCGCTGATCGCCATTGCGCTGGTGCTCTCTGCGGTGTTCCTGCCGATGGCCTTCTTTGGTGGCTCCACCGGGGTGATTTACCGTCAGTTCTCGGTCACCATTATCTCGGCGATGCTCCTTTCCGTGGTAGTGGCATTAACCCTGACGCCTGCGCTGTGCGGCTCGATTCTGAGCCACACCGCCCCACATAAGAAGGGCTTTTTCGGCGCGTTTAACCGCTTCTACAGCAAGACCGAGCAGGGTTACCAGAACAAGGTATTGCGCGCGCTGCGCCGCTCCGGTGGCATGCTGGTCATCTACGCCCTGCTCTGCGGCGCGATGGGATTCGCGATGCTGAAACTGCCGGGCAGCTTCCTGCCGACGGAAGACCAGGGCGAAATCATGGTGCAGTACACCCTGCCAGCAGGCGCGACGACGGTCCGTACTGCCGAAGTCAGCCGTCAGGTGCGCGAGTGGTTCCTCACCAAAGAGAAAGCCAACACCAACGTTATCTTCACCATTGAGGGCTTCAGCTTTAGCGGCAGCGGCCAGAACGCCGGGATGGCGTTTGTCTCCCTGAAAAACTGGTCCGAACGTAAGGGCGCTGAAAATACCGCACAGGCCATTGCCCTGCGTGCCACGCAGGAGCTGAGCACCCTCCGCGATGCGACCATCTTTGCCATGACGCCACCGGCGGTGGATGGTCTGGGCCAGAGCAACGGCTTTACCTTTGAGCTGATGGCCAGCGGCGGCACCGATCGCGACACGCTGCTCAAGTTGCGTAACCAGCTGATTGGCGAAGCGAATCAGGATGCCTCCCTGCACGCGGTTCGCGCCAACGATCTGCCGCAAATGCCACAGCTTCAGGTGGATATCGACAACAATAAAGCCGTGTCGCTGGGGCTCTCCCTGAGCGACGTCACCGACACCCTCTCCAGCGCCTGGGGCGGTACCTACGTGAATGATTTTATCGATCGCGGCCGCGTGAAAAAGGTCTATATCCAGGGCGACAGCGACTATCGCGCCGTGCCGTCCGATCTCAACAAGTGGTATGTGCGCGGTAGCGACAGCACCATGACCCCGTTCTCCGCCTTTGCCACCACCCGCTGGGAGTATGGCCCCGAAAGCCTGGTGCGCTATAACGGCTCGGCGGCGTATGAAATTCAGGGCGAGAACGCCAGTGGCGCCAGTTCCGGTACGGCGATGAGCAAAATGGAGCAGCTGGCAAACAACCTGCCATCCGGCAGTACCTGGGCGTGGAGCGGTTTGTCCTTACAGGAAAAACTGGCGAGCGGCCAGGCAATGAGCCTCTATGCCCTCTCGATCCTGGTGGTATTCCTCTGTCTGGCGGCGCTGTATGAGAGCTGGTCGGTACCGATTTCCGTTATCCTGGTGATCCCGCTTGGGGTGCTGGGCGCGGCGATTGCCGCCTCCCTGCGCGGCCTGAGCAACGACGTCTACTTCCAGGTGGCGCTGCTGACCACCATCGGCCTGTCGTCAAAGAACGCCATTCTGATTGTTGAGTTTGCCGAGGCAAAAGTCGCCGAAGGTTACTCCCTGACGCGTGCGGCGCTGCGTGCCGCCCAGACGCGTTTGCGCCCCATCATCATGACCTCGCTGGCATTTATCGCAGGTGTGACGCCGCTGGCGATTGCCACCGGTGCAGGGGCCAACAGCCGGGTAGCGATCGGGACCGGCATTATCGGTGGGACGCTGGCCGCCACGCTGCTGGCAATCTTCTTCGTTCCGTTATTCTTCGTACTGGTGAAACGTCTGTTCTCCGGTAAACACAGCAACCGGAGGTCATAATGTTTCGTTTATCTGTTTTCGTGTTAGCGCTGATGAGCGCGGGCTGCGTCTCTTTAGATCCCACGTCTCAGCGCCCGGCTGCGCCCGTCCCGGCGACGTTGCCGGGTACGCACGGCGAAGCCACCGCCGTGGTGAGCCAGTGGCAACAGGTGATGAACGATGCGCGCCTGAAAGGCGTAGTGACGATGGCGCTCAACAGCAACCGCGACCTGCAAAAAGCGATTGCCGATATCGACGCCGCGCGCGCCCAGTACGGCGAAACGCGATCCTCCCTGTTCCCGACGGTGGACGCGGAGCTGAGCCACACCCGCAGCCGCACGCTGGCAGGCGGTGTCGCGACCAGCGATGAGGCCAACGGCACGGTCTCCAGCTTCGAGCTGGATCTGTTTGGCCGTAACCAGAGCCTGTCACGCGCAGCGCGTGAAACCTGGCTTGCCAGCGAGTTCACCGCCCAGAATACCCGCCTGACGATGGTCAGCGAGTTAACCACCGCCTGGGTGACCCTGGCGGCGGATAACAGCAACCTGGCGCTGGCGAAATCGACGATGGAGAGCGCCGCCAGCTCGCTCAGGATTGTGAAGCGTCAGCAGCAGGTCGGCGTGGCGGCGGCTACGGACGTTAGCGAGGCGATGGCGGTTTACCAGCAGGCGCGAGCCAGCGTGGCGAGCTATCAAACGCAGGTGGTACAGGACAAAAACGCCCTAAATCTGCTGGCGGGCGACACGGTGCCGGGCACTCTGCTGCCGGGCACGCTGGAGAGCCTGAGCGATAACGCCATCACGCTGATCCCGGCAGGTGTGAGTTCAGACGCGCTGCTGCGTCGCCCGGATATTAAGGAGGCGGAGCACAACCTGCTGAGCGCCAACGCCAATATCGGTGCCGCGCGCGCCAACTTCTTCCCGACCATTTCACTGACCGCCAGTGCGGGCGTCGGCAGCGATTCGCTTTCGTCCCTGTTCAGCCACGGGATGAAGGTGTGGTCATTCGCACCGTCCATCACCCTGCCGCTGTTCAGTGGCGGTAACAATCTGGCCCAGCTGCGCTACGCGGAAGCGGAGAAGAAGGGATTGATCGCCACCTACGAGAAAACCATCCAGAGCGCGTTTAAAGACGTGGCCGATGCGCTGGCACGTCGTGAAACGCTCAGCGAGCAGCTTGATGCCCAGCGTGAATACGTGGCAGCCGGGCAAAAAACGCTGGATGTGGCGACCCGCAGCTATCAGGCGGGGGCCGGGGATTATCTGACGGTACTGACCGCGCAGCGATCGTTGTGGTCGGCGCAGTCGTCGCTTATCACGTTACAACAAACCGACCTGGAAAACCGTATCACCCTGTGGCAATCGCTCGGGGGCGGGATTGAGTAACGCGTCCGGGACAATCCTGATACGCGGTGAAGAGAAAATTCATACTTTCGGCTGGCGTCGCTACACTGAATGTAACGATATATTTCTGGGGAAGCACGTGTCTCTTAATGGAGGTTTCGATGAAATCTGCACACCTGGTTTGCCTGCTCGTCTGCCTGCTTTTCGCCGCGTTTGCCCATGCTCAGGAAAAAGACGACCCGGCGCGGGAGGCTCAAATTAAGCAGCAGGTACTCAAAGATGTAAAAAAAGCCTGTACGCCCCAGAAAAAACAGAGCGATAAAGCCTGGCAGGCCATGATTTTATCGTCCGAGGCTAATCAGCTACTGATCAAAAACGCCATCACCGCCGTGAAGCGTGACAACCTGGAGGCCTACTGGGACGCGGTGAGTCAGGTGGATTGTATGGAGGATTATTGAGGGCTGGAAACGTGCTTCTCGCCGGGTGGCGGCTACGCCTTACCCGGCCTGCACAACATTTTTAACGCTTACGCACATCCGGAATGATCAAATCCCCGCGCAGCACGTACGACCCGAGCATTTGCGTTTTTTCCGTCAACCAGCTCACGATGCGCGCCGCCATGGCGTCCATGGAATACTCAATGGCCGGGATCACCGGAATGCCCGGCAGATGCAGCGATCCAGCAAGGCTGAAGACCATGATGTCCTCCGGCACCGATTTATTAAACGCCTGCAACTGCGGGATCACCCGCTGCGCTTCCTGTTCGTCCGCCACCAGTAACGCGTTGAAATTCAGCGTGCTGGCGTTATTCAGCAGCTCCTGCAGCGCCACGGATGAGGAGGTGGCGTCCATAAACACGAGGTTGCGGTTGAAGGGCAGGAAATTTTTCTCCAGCGCATGTTTGTAGCCCAGCAGCACCTGATCGGCAAAGCCGCTACCGTGCGGATGGATCAGGGCAATCTGGCGGCGTCCCTGGCTGGTAAGGTAGTTACAGGCGGTTTCGGCGGCGAAGGCGTGATCGAACTGGATGCTGTTGGGATTTTCTGAGCCCATACAGTCAACCAGGATGACGTTATCCATGTCGATATCCAGTGGAAAACGCGCGCCAATCACCAGAATGTCATCGCAAAGCCCACAGGAGAGCTCTTCCAGAGCGTGCAGCACATCCGCTTTGCTATGGGCGAAGCGCAGCAGCAGGTGTTTTTGATGCTGGCTGAGCTGTTTTTCCAGCGCATAGAGATAACCGGTGGTCTGGTTAATATTCTCCTGCGCGCAAATCACCCCGATACACCCCGTCGACTGGCTCAGCAGCGACTGCGCAATCACATTGGGCCGGTAGTTCAGTTCATCTACCGCTTTCAGAACGGCCTGACGGCTGGCTTCCTTTACGCCACGCGACCCACTCAACACTCGCGATACCGTGGCTTTCGATACCCCGGCAAGACGTGATACATCATTGATTGTCGACATCTTTTTCCCCTGACAGGCTTACCTCGCGCCTGCAAAATCCATTACCGCTACGGCTCACATTATAGCCAGAAGGGAGTATATCCGTTTCCGTTTTCCATGGAAACCGATTTTCCGTTTCCACTCAAAATGATGTCAAAACAGCCAAATTTTGTGACGCGCATCGGGTTAATTAGCCTCATATATAAGGGATCTTGATGGTTGTCACACTTCTGTCTTTTATAAATGGAAACCGGTTTCCATATGATATCCAATCATCATCGCAATATCTATTTACATTTTGAGGATGGTTGTCGATGTTCAAGATTATGCTCTGCTGCTCTGCCGGGATGTCCACCAGCCTGCTGGTCAGCAAAATGGTCGATGTGGCGAAAGAACGCGGTTTGCCGGTGAAGATTGATGCGTACGGCGTTTCCGAATTTGATACGCAGTTTCCGCAATATCAGGTTGTGCTTCTCGGACCGCAAGTGAAATACATGTTACAGACACTCTCAGACAAGGCGGCCACGAAAGGCATTCCGGTCCAGCCCAGCGATATGATGGACTACGGCATGCAACGTGGCGATAAAGTACTGGACTATGCTCTGTCGCTCATCGAAGCGGCACACTAAAAGGTGTTCACATGAGTTCGTTATATCAATCCATGGTCGCGGTGATTGAGCAGTCAATTACCCCGCTGGCCGCGAAGCTCGGTCAGCAGAAGTATGTGATTGCCATCCGCGACGGCTTTACCGCCGCGCTACCGTTTATGATCATCGGCTCGTTTATGCTGGTGTTCATCTTCCCGCCGTTCTCGGCGGTACCACCAACAGCTTTGCCCGCGGCTGGCTGGATTTCTCCCAGACCTATCGCGAACAGCTGATGCTGCCGTTTAACCTCAGCATGGGCGTGATGACCTTCTTCATCTCGGTGGGAATTGGGGCGAGCCTGGGGCGTCAGTTTAACCTCGACCCGGTGATGTCCGGCCTGCTGGCCTTTATGGCCTTCCTGCTGGTGGCCGCGCCGTATGCGGACGGTAAAATCTCCACCCAGTATCTGTCCGGTCAGGGGATTTTCACCGCGCTGATCACCGCCATCTATGCCACCCGCGTCTATGCGTGGCTGAAGCAGAACAACGTGACCATCCGCCTGCCGAAGGAAGTCCCGACCGGCGTGGCGCGTTCGTTTGAGATCCTGATCCCGGTGATGGTGGTGATTGGCACCCTGCATCCGCTGAACCTGTTTATCGAGGCGCAGACCGGCATGATCATCCCGCAGGCGATTATGCACCTGCTGGAACCGCTGGTCTCTGCGTCTGACTCGCTGCCTGCCATTCTGCTCTCCGTGCTGCTGTGCCAGATCTTCTGGTTCGCCGGTATCCACGGCTCGCTGATTGTCACCGGCATCATGAACCCGTTCTGGATGGCAAACCTGTCGGCAAACCAGGCGGCGCTGGCGGCCGGTGCAGCACTGCCACACGTCTACCTGCAGGGCTTCTGGGATCACTACCTGCTGATTGGCGGCGTAGGCTCCACGCTGCCGCTGGCCTTCCTGCTGCTGCGTAGTCGGGTAACGCACTTACGCACCATCGGCAAAATGGGCGTTGTGCCAAGCTTCTTTAACATCAACGAACCGATCCTGTTCGGCGCGCCCATCATCATGAACCCGATGCTGTTTATCCCGTTCGTGTGTGTGCCGCTGGTGAATGCGTGCCTGGCGTACGCGGCAACCAAACTGGGCTGGCTGGCACAGGTGGTATCGTTAACGCCGTGGACCACGCCCGCACCGATTGGCGCCTCATGGGCCGCCAACTGGGCGCTGAGCCCGGTGGTGATGTGTCTCATCTGTATGGTGATGTCAGCGCTCATGTACCTGCCGTTCCTGCGGGCTTACGAGCGTACGTTGATGAAAAACGAAGAGCAGAAAGCTCAGGCAACCGTCGGTGCCGCTGAGACCGCAAGCCATTAAGTCAAAGAGGAAGCGTCATGAAATATACCTTTCCCGATAATTTCTGGTGGGGCAGCGCAAGCTCCGCTCTCCAGACCGAAGGGACACGAGAGGGTGAAACCACATGGGATTACTGGTTTTCCCGCGAGCCGAACCGTTTTCACAACGGCGTGGGGCCGCAGCATACCTCCACGTTTTATCAGCACTGGAAAACGGACATTCAGCTGTTAAAACAGCTGAACCACAACAGCTTTCGCACTTCCATAAGCTGGGCACGCCTGATCCCCGACGGTATCGGTGAAGTGGATCCAAAGGCGGTCGAATTTTATAGCCAGGTCATTGATGAGCTGATCGCGCAGGGCATTACGCCGTTTATCACCCTGTTCCATTTCGACATGCCGATGGCGATGCAGGAGATCGGCGGCTGGGAAAACCGGGAGGTAGTGGACGCTTACGCCCGCTATGCGCAGATTTGCTTCGACCTGTTTGGCGACCGCGTGCTGCACTGGTTTACCTTTAACGAGCCGATTGTCCCGGTTGAGGGCGGTTATCTGTACGATTTCCACTACCCGAACGTGGTGGATTTCCGTCGGGCGGCCACCGTGGCGTATCACACCGTGCTGGCCCACGCGAAGGCCGTCCAGGCCTACCGCGCCGGACATTACGCGGGGGAGATCGGCATCGTGCTCAACCTGACACCGTCCTACCCGCGCTCGCAAAACCCGGCGGACGTGAAGGCGGCGCACATCGCGGATCTGATGTTTAACCGCAGCTTCCTCGACCCGGTTCTGTGCGGTGAATACCCGGCCGATCTGGTGGCACTGCTGAAATCTTACGACCAGCTTCCCGCCTGTAAACCGGAGGACAGCTTCCTGATTGCGGAAGGGAAAATCGACCTGCTCGGCATTAACTATTACCAGCCTCGTCGCGTGAAGTGTCGCGACAGCGCGGTGAACCCGCAGGCGCCGTTTATGCCGGAGTGGTTCTTTGATAACTACGAGATGCCGGGCCGCAAGATGAACCCGTACCGTGGCTGGGAAATTTACGAGCCGGGTATTTACGATATTCTGGTTAACCTGCGCGACAATTACGGCAACCCACGCTGTTTTATTTCTGAAAACGGAATGGGCGTCGAAAATGAGCAGCGCTTTATTGAAAATGGCCAGATAAACGATCAATACCGTATTGATTTTATTTCCGGACATTTAACCTGGCTGCATAAAGGTATTAGCGAAGGGTGCAATTGCCTTGGCTACCATATGTGGACCTTTATTGATAACTGGTCGTGGTGTAATGCGTATAAAAACCGCTATGGCTTTGTCCAGCTCGATTTAACTACGCAACAGCGCACCATTAAAAAGAGCGGAGAGTGGTTTGCCGCCACCTCTTTACATAATAGTTTCGATAAATAGCGAGAAAGACGATGGTTGCCTTAGAAGAAGCCGTGATGGAAATCATCGTCAATGCGGGTCAGTCGCGCAGCCTGTGCTTTGAAGCACTGCACGCTGCGCGGCAGGGCAACATTGACGAAGCCAAAAGCCTGCTGCGCGAAGCCGATGGCTACGCGCGCCAGGCGCACAAGATGCAGACCAAACTCATTGAGCAGGATGCGGGTGAAGCCCGTCAGCCGATGACGTTAATTATGGTACACGCGCAGGATCATTTAATGAATTCATTACTGGCGCGTGAATTATCCGAAGAAATTATTCATTTATATCAGAGATAATCTATGGCGAAATAACGAGTAATACCTCTGTACCTTAAATAGAAATCCACTTGTTCTGATGATAGCGACATACTCTGTCAGATCGGAGCGGGATGGTTATTGTCTGAATAAAATTAAACTATATTGAGATAACCATGACTACCCTAAAAAAACTTCCATTAACCATGGCGGTTATCGCCGCGCTTTGCCCAATTTCTGTACTCGCACAGGAATTTACACAGGAACAAATCGACGCCATTGTGGCAAAAGCGGTGGATAAAGCCCTCGCGGAGCGTCAGGCCAAAATGGATGCCGCGGTCGCGAAAAAAGCCGACGTGGTGACGGAGCCGCAAAGCGCGGCGCAATCCCCGGATATGGCCATTCCGTTCGGCATTAAATTTACCGGCTACGCCCGCTACGGCGCGCACTTCCAGGCCGCTGACCAGAAATACGTGGCGGTGGACGGTTCCTATAACGGGGCATCAGCCATCGGTCGTCTGGGTAACGAAGGCAACGGCGGTGAATTCCAGCTCTCCAAGGCCTTCAAGGGTGACAACGGCGCCATCTGGGACATCAACGTGATGATCGATCACTGGGGCGATGAAGTTAACCTGAAAAAAGCCTACGCGGGGGTGACCAACATTATGGCCTCCAACCCGAACGCCTACTTCTGGGCCGGTCGTGACTTCCACCAGCGTCCGCAGCAGGGCATTAACGATTACTTCTGGATGAACCACGACGGCCAGGGCGCCGGGGTGAAGAACTTCGACATCGGCGGCGTGCAGTTTGACGTGGCCGCCGTGGCGGCGGTGGAATCCTGTAGCCCGGAAGTCATGGAAGACGAAGCCAACCCGTCGCGCATCACCTGTACCGGCGGGTCCGGCACGGGCGACAAAGGCAACTACGCCGCGACGTCAAAAATTCACGGCATGAAGGTCGGTCCGCTGGATCTGGAGCTGTACGCCAACTACGGCTTTGACTCAAAAGCGGTTGAAAGCGACGAGCGTCTGAACGCCTGGCAGGGCGGCGTGGTGCTGAGCCACACTAACGACAGCGGCGTGAATAAGGTGATTGCCCGTTACTCTGATAACGCGGACAACAGTGTGTTCAATAAAACCGAGGATCTGACCACGGTCTATGCCAGCTTCGAAGGGCTGTATAAATTCACTCCGGCCACGCAGGTGGAGTACATCCTCGCCTTCCACGACTACGACAACAGCCGTGATAAAACGGACAACCGTAAGAACTACAACGCCATTGTGCGTCCGATGCACTGGTGGAACGACGTTCACTCCACCTGGCTGGAAGCGGGCTGGCAGCATGTGGACTACGACAACGGCGGCGACAACAAGGGCTGGAAGCTGACCCTGTCGCAGAACATGTCTATCGCCATGGGGCCGGAGTTCCGTCCGATGCTGCGCTTCTACGTCACCGGCGGCAAAGTGGATAACGAACGCACCGCCCGCGTGAACAATACCAAAGACGAAACGCTGGACGACTTCAACGTCGGCGCAATGTGGGAGGCGTGGTTCTAAGGTAAAAGCAAAACGGCAACGAGCGTTGCCGTTTTTAGTGTTTGCTCCCTCTCCCCGTGGGAGAGGGCCGGGGTGAGGGCATCAGGCCGCACACAACCATGCTATGCTGTTGACCGAATTAACGACAACATCGCAGGGGAGAACATGGGTTCCACACGTAAAGGGATGCTGAACGTCCTGATCGCCGCCGTTTTATGGGGCAGCTCAGGGGTTTGCGCGCAGTACATCATGGAGAAAAGCCAGATCTCGTCACCCTATCTGACCATGGTTCGCCTGCTGTTTACCGGCCTGATCCTGCTGACCTTGTCCTTCGTTCACGGCGACAAGATTTTCTCGGTCATCAAACATCGCAAAGACGCCCTCAGCCTGCTGTTTTTCTCCCTGGCTGGCGCGCTCACGGTGCAGCTCACCTTCCTGGTGACAATCGAGAAATCCAACGCGGCTACGGCCACCGTGCTGCAGTTTCTGTCGCCGACGATTATCGTGGCGTGGTTTGCGCTGGCGCGGAAAAAGCGGCCGGGTCTGTTTGTGCTTTCGGCGATCCTGACCTCACTGGTGGGGACATTTTTGCTGGTGACCCATGGCGACCCTACCTCGCTCTCTATCTCACCTGCCGCGCTGTTCTTCGGCATTGCCTCGGCCTTTGCCGCGGCGTTTTACACGACGTATCCGTCAACCCTGATCGCCCGCTACGGCACCTTGCCGATTGTCGGCTGGAGTATGTTGATTGCCGGGTTAATGCTGACGCCGTTCTACGCCGGACGCGGCACCGCGTTTGTCATTGACGGCAGCCTGCTACTGGCGTTTTTCTACCTGGTGGTGATCGGCACGGCGCTGACGTTCAGCCTGTACCTGAAAGGCGCGCAGATGATCGGCGGGCCGAAGGCAAGCATTCTGAGCTGTGCCGAGCCACTGAGCAGCGCGTTACTGTCGGTGATTTTGCTGGGCGTGGCGTTTACCCTGCCGGACTGGCTGGGCACGCTGCTGATCGTGTCGTCGGTGGTGTTGATTTCGATGGATTCGAGAAAACGGGTGAAAGCCCCGGCGTAGCCTGATGCCCTCACCCCAACCCTCTCCCACGGGAGAGGGAGAAAAAGCATTACTTTACCTTCACTTTCCCTGCCACCAGCAGCGCCGTCAGCAACATCAGCGTGCCGGAGATGACCAGCGGCGACGTCAGCCCAAGGTGGTCGAGCGCCACGCCGCCCACCGCCGCGCCGCAGGTGTTCGCCAGCTGGATCACCGCCACCTGAATCGACCCGGCTTTTTCAGCCTGATCGGCCAGCGAGCGGGTGATCCACGTCGACCAGCCCACCGGCACCAGCGCAAAAGCAAAGCCCCAGATAATTGCAATCGCCGAGGCCACCCATTTGTCGCTGCCCCACAGAATCAGCACGACGGCACTGACAGCCAGTACCAGCGGGGCGCCAGCAAGCGCCACTTTCAGGGAGCGCTTCAGGAACTGAGACGACAGCGAGGTGCCGACAAAGCTGGCGATACCGAAGCTGAGCAGCACCAGCGTCAGGCCATCCACGTCAAAGCCCGCCATGGTCATAAAGACCGGGCGGATATAGGTAAAGAAGGCAAACTGCCCGGCAAAGGCCATGAAGATGGCGGTCATCCCCGCCAGCACGCCGGGGCGCTTAAGCAGACTGAACATGTTCTGTTTGTGGTGCGCCGCTTCGCCCGGCAGGGGCGGCAGCGCTTTCCACACCCACAGAATGCAGAGAAAACCCATCACCGCTGCGGCGTTAAAGACGTTACGCCAGCCGATGATTCCGCCAAGGAAACTCCCCAGCGGCGCGGCAATCACCAGCGCGATGGAGACCGCGCCAAAGATAACGGAGAGGGCTTTCGGCACGGTGCGCGTCGGCACCAGTCGCATGGTGAGCGAGGCCGACATCGCCCAGAAGCCGCCGAGCCCCAGGCCAAGACAGGCGCGCCCCAGCAACAGCAGGGTGAAGCTCTCCGCGAAAGAGACCAGCAGGCAGGAGAGCGTCAGGAGCACGCTGAAGAGAATGACCACTTTGCGGCGATCAATCGCGCCAATCACCTGCGTGATAAACAGGCTGGCAAACATCGCCACAAACGCGGTCACGGTAACGGACTGCCCTGCCACGCCCTCGGAAATACCCAGATCCTGCGCCATCGGCGTCAGCAGGCTGACCGGTAAAAACTCGACGGTAATAAGACAGGCGACACAGAACGCCACGGAAAAAACCGCCGACCAGTTGGGGCGAGAAACCTCTTTGGTCTGCGGTCTGATCGTGGGCTGGATATGTTCTGTCATGGCGTCACCTGAAGATAAAAACGTGCGGGAAAGTCGCGCAGTTTATCATCAAAAGTGTGACGGATTTAACGTTTAGACAACTTTTCTTGCATCGCCGCTTTCGCCAGCCCGACGATCCACTCCTGATGCGCGTTGATCATGGGGTTCGGTAGGGTACGTGCTAATTCCTGCGCCGGTACGCCTTTCTGCGACTCCTGAGTCAAAATACGGACGCGGTTACCCGGTAAGTCTTCAAACAGCCAGGCGTGGTAGGCATCCAGACGTGCGCTCTCCTCCCCTTCCACCCAGCCGTGCCAGGCGATACGCGCCGCCTCGCCATCGACCGGCGGAACGTACTCCGTCACCCGCGCCTCAACCGGAAAACCAAAGGTGGTGAAACGAAAGCGGGCGTCGGCACTCAGTTCCGGGCCACTGCCATCATGGAAACGAATATCGCTGGCGTTGCTGTAATAGCCCGGCCACAGGCTGGTGTCGTTGAGCTGCGCCCAGATCGCTTTCGCGCTCAGTCCGGCGACAATGATTTCATTCGACGCAAAGTTATCGGTGGTGCCTGGCAGGTAATCGTCTGGCCAGATAATGGCGGATTGTTTCATGGTTCACCTCATCGTGAGTGGATGAGGTGATGGTGCGCCCGTGAGTGGTATAAATCTAATGATGATGCCTTATACTCATCATCACGGTTCGTGATATCAGTGCAGGTAAAACACGCCCTCTTCCGGCAGAAAGAGCTGGTTGTAACGCAGCTGGAAAGCGTTCAGCTCCTGCGGATCCGGCTCCATCTCGCGCATAAAGCCGAGGGCGAGGCGGATTTGCGCATCGGTGATCGGCGCGGCCAGACGGGCTTTACGCAGCATGCGGTGCCAGGTGTGGAGATTCTCTTCGCTACCGTCGACGATACACACCTGCCAGATGAGCAGCACCTGGGCGGCGTTTTGCAGATGCGCTTCGTCCGGGCGTTCAAGGTAGCGGATAAACTCATTGCCGGGCGTTTTACCGAACTGATCGATCATCGACTCGACCGGCATCGGGGTGATACCCAGCCGTTCGCTTAAACGTTTGATGGCGCGGCGGGAATCCGAGGTCAGGACACGAAACCCAACCACAAACACCACGGCAAGCGTTGCCAGCATTATCCAGACCATGCGTTCTCCTTTGAATAGCCGCTCATCATAGCGGGAAACTCAGGGTATCGACAGCGGGCACGGCCATAATAGTGAACTGAAAAAAGGTAGAATATCGTCATGAAAACGGATCTGCGCACGCTGGATCTTAACCTGCTGAAAACGCTCGACGCCCTGCTGGATGAACGCAGCGTCACCCGCGCGGCGGCGCGTCTGGCCCTGACCCAGCCGGCGGTCAGCGGCATGCTGAACCGCCTGCGGGATTACTTCGACGACCCGCTGTTTATCCGAGCGCCCCACGGCATCGTACCCACGACCCGTGCGGAAGAGCTGGCCGCGCCGGTGAAGCGCATCCTGGCAGATATCGACCTCCTGCTGCAGCCGGTGGCGTTTGACCCACTGCAGGCCACCCTCACCTTCACGCTTGCCGCCACCGATTACGCGCTCCGCGCGATTGCGGTGCCGTTTATCGCGGCACTGAAGGTGCGGGCACCGGCAATACGCGTGCGGGTTATACCTGTCGATTCCGAGCGCATGATGAACCAGCTTGAACGCGGGAACGTTGACGTGGCGCTGATCACGCCCCATACCACGCCAGACGACCTGCACAGCCGGGCGCTTTATGATGAACGGTACGTTTGCATGATGCGTGCCGACCACCCGGACGCGGGCAAACCGCTCTCTCTGGCGCGCTTTTGCGCCCTTGAACACGTGCTGGTCTCTTATGAAGGTGATAGTTTTCGCGGCGTGACGGATGGCGCGCTGGAAAAAATGGGCCGGACGCGGCACGTGGGGTTATCGGTGAGCAACTTCCTGGTACTGCCGGATGTACTGGCGATAAGCGATATGATCGCCGTGGTACCGTCACGGATAGCGGAAAACCAGACGGGAATGTTTGTCTGCAACACACCGGTTCCGGTGCCGGGTTTCACCAAGTGCATGGCCTGGCACACCAGAACACACCGTAACCCCGCGCAAATGTGGCTGCGCGGGTTGTTGCTGGAAACCAGTCAGCGAGCCTGAAGCCCTTTCAGCAGTGCCTCGTGGAAGCGTGCAGGATCCTGCATCTGCGGCGCGTGCCCCATGTCGTTGAACTCAACCAGCGTTGCGTGCGGGATGCGTTTCGCCGTCTCCTTCCCCAGCACCGCATAGTTGCCGAGCGTTTTGCGGATCTCAGGCGGGGCGAGATCTTTCCCGATGGCGGTGTTGTCCTTCGTGCCGATCATCAATAATACCGGCATCTTCAGTTCACTAAATTCGTAGATCACCGGCTGGGTGTAAATCATGTCGTAGAGCAGCGCCGAGTTCCAGGCCACACGTTCTTTTCCCGGCCCGTTGTTCAGCCCGGCGAGCATGGTGACCCAACGCTCATACTCCGGCTTCCACTCTCCGGCGTAGTAGGTATTTTTCTCGTACTGACGAATGCCATCGGCGCTGACCTTCAGCTCGCGCTGGTACCACTGATCGACCGTAATATGCGGCACGCCGCGCGCTTTCCAGTCTTCCAGACCAATTGGGTTGACCATCACCAGCTGCTCCACCTGCTGCGGCCACATCAGCGCATAGCGGGTCGCCAGCATGCCGCCGGTCGAGTGGCCGATAACCGTCACGCGCTCGACGCCGAGCGTTTTCAGCAAGGCGTGGGTGTTATCAGCCAGTTGCTGAAAGGTGTACTGATAATGCTCCGGCTTGGTGGATTTACAAAAGCCAATCTGGTCGGGAGCGATCACCCGATAACCGCTGGCTGAGAGCGCACGGATAGTGCCGTCCCAGGTACCGGCGCAGAAGTTTTTGCCGTGCATCAGCACCACGGTGCGGCCGTTGGGTTTTTCCGGCTTCACGTCCAGGTAGGCCATATCCAGAGACTGATTTTGCGAGGTAAAGGTAAAGTGCTTTACCGGCCAGCCGTAGTCGAAACCTTCCAGCTTCTCGCCGTAGGTGGGCGCATCCGTAGCCATTGCGGGGGTTGTCAGCGCCATCAACAGCGCCAGGCAGGATAATCGTCGGGTCAACATGCAAGCTCTCCCATAGCAAAAGGAATAAGGCTGCGCGAAAGGCGGCAGCAAAAAAAACTGTAGAGCAAGGAGAGGGGTGAGTGTGTAAAGCGGGGTAAAGACTGGAATTTAAAACAAAAAAGCCCGGCATCACACACCGGGCAACGAAGTCACCTGCACACTCAGGCTGCTTTTAATTTCTGCACACGATTTTCACGGCGAATTTTACGTTCTTCGAGCACCGCAACCATCGCCATCAGGACGATACAGCCGATGGCGGCGGCATCCAGCGCCGCAAAGGTGCCAGCCCAGCCGGTGAGGCCGAAAATCGGCGTGCCGTCGGCAATCATCCCCAGACCCAGCTTGGCGAAGCTGTCGCCGATCAGGTAGGCGAAGGTACCTTTAATCCCATCGGCGGCGCCGATCGCTTTTTTCGGTACAAAACCTACCGCCGCTACGCCGATCAACAGCTGCGGACCAAACACGAGGAAGCCGAGCGCAAACAGGGACGCCAGGTAAACGTACTGGTTGCTGGCGTGCTGGTAGACGCCCAGGGTAGCGATAATCAGCGCCAGCGCGACGCAGGCCACCAGCGCACGACGACCGTTGGCGAGGTCAGAGAGCCAGCCCCACAGCAGGGTGCCGACCAGTGCGCCCACTTCAAACAGGGTGAAGCCCTGAATCGCCACCTCTTTAGAGAGCTTCAGCTCCTGGAAGGCATACACGGTGGACCACTGGTCAATACCGATGCGCACCACGTACAGGAAAATGTTGGAGAAGCAGAGCAGCCAAATCACTTTGTTTTTCAGCACGTACTCAACAAAGATCTGCCATTTTGTCATCTCGTTCTCTTCGGTCTCTTTGTCCTCTTCGCTGATCGTCTCGCCGAACAGCTCTTCGGCTTTGCCGAGGCCGTAAGATTCCGGAGAGTCGCTGCCGAAACGCAGACCGATAAAACCGACAATCAGGGCGATAATCGACGGGAAGATAAACATGCCGATCACGTGACCGTCAAACAGGTAGTTCGCGCCGAACAGCGCCACGCCTGCCGCACCCGCCCCGCCAAGGTTGTGGGAGATGTTCCACATGCCAAGGTATGAACCACGCTTACGGCGCGGGGTCCATTTGGTGATGGTGGAGTAGCTGCACGACCCACCGGTACTCTGGAAGAAACCGCTCAGGGCGTAGAAAGCGATCATCAGGAACAGGCTGACGGAGCCCGCGCCCATGCTGGCGCTGAAACCGAGCATACAGATGGCGGAGAGGATCAGCATAAACGGCAGGAATTGCTTGGTGTTTTTGCCGTCTGCATAGTACGAGACAACGGTTTTGCCCACGCCGTAAGTGATGGAGAAGCCCAGGCCAATCATCCCCAGCTGCGTCATGCTCAGCCCGTAGGTGGAGATCATGTCGTTCTGCGCGATGTTAAAGTTTTTGCGGATCAGGTACATGGTCAGGTAGCCGATAAAGACCACCAGATAGGACTGCATGAACGGTTTGAACCACATTTTGCGCCGCACGTCGAGCGGCAGATCCAGGGTCGGCTTGCGCACCTGATTGAGGAAGGCCAGCATGGTTTGCTCCTGAGCTGATTTTTACCTGCGAATGGCAGGCATTGTAAAAATCAGCCAGGAGAGATGCCTGAGACAGCGTCCAGGTAAAACCGGGAAAATTTCTTAGTTTTGCGCCACTCGGGGTGAAAAGGTGAGGCGCATCACATCACCCTGGCTTCACGCGGCGCCTGCGCATGCAAAAACGGCAGTAGCAGCAGGGCCGATATCCCCGCCGCGATGGCGATCACGGCAAAGAAACCGCTCCAGTGCCAGATGTCGATCACCCGCGCCAGCGGCCAGCCGGAGAGGGATGCGCCAAGGTAGGCAAACAGCCCGACGAAGCCCGTCGCCGCACCGGCCGCCTCTTTATGCGAGCATTCTGCCGCCGCCATGCCGATCAGCATCTGCGGACCAAACACGAAGAAGCCGATGGTAAAGAAGCACGCCGCCTGCATCACGTAGCTGGCGAACGGCATCAACCACAGCGAGCCGACGGAGAGTAAGATTCCTGCCGCAAAGATGAGGTTCATCGGGCCACGGTTGCCGTTGAAGAGTTTATCCGAGCCCCAGCCCGCCACCAGCGCGCCGATAAACCCGCCCAGCTCGAACATGGTCACCGCCGAGTTGGCGGTCACCAGATCCACCCCCAGCGTCTCGGACATGTACAGGTTACCCCAGTCGTTGATGGCCGCGCGTACCACGTAGACCAGCACGTAGCAGAGCGACAGCAGCCAAATGTACGGGTTTTTCAGCACGTATTTGGTAAGGATCTCTTTGCGGGACAGCCCCGCCCCCTCCTGCTGCTGGGCAATCTCCATCTCGTCGTGCCGCCAGTCGCCTACCGGCGGAAGCCCCACAGTTTGTGGCCTGTCGCGCAGTCGCCAGCAGAGGAACAGCCCGGCCAGGATCGCCAGACCACCGGCAATCATCATCCCCGCGCGCCAGCCGTAGTGCAGCGCCGCTGCGCCCACCACCATCGGGATCAGCGCTCCACCGACGTTATGCGCGGTGTTCCAGATAGCCCACCAGCCGCCGCGCTCGTTGCGGGAATACCACGCCGTGAGCAGGCGGGCGCAGACCGGCGCGCCCCAGCCCTGGAAAAAGGCGTTCAGCGCCCACAGCAGGGCAAAGGCCCAGAGCGAGGTGGAAAAGCCAAACAGAATGTTCACCACGCCGGTGGCGATCAGCCCAAAGCCCATAAAGTAGCGGGCGTTGGAGCGGTCGCTGACGATGCCGGAGAAAAACTTCGACAGGCCGTAGGTGATGTAGAACAGCGTCGCCAGCAGGCCGATATCGGTGCGGGTCATCACGCCGCTGGCAAGGATTTCCGGCGCGGCGGCGTTGAAGCTTTTGCGGGTGAAGTAAAACAGCGCGTAGCCGAGCCAGATGGTGATCAGGATATGGCGACGCCAGTAGCGGTAGCGGGCATCGATCTCCGCTTTGTCACCTATCGGCGCGGCGTTAGCGGGGGTTTTAAACATGGTGGCTCCTTAGCGGCAGGCTGACGCTGACGCGTGTCCCGTGGGTGCAGGAGATACTCAGCGTGCCGCCCAGCGCCTTCACGCGCTCGCGCATACCCGCCAGACCAAAGCCCTGCTGCCCGGAGCCGGGCGGCAGACCGCAGCCGTCGTCTTCAATCACCAGCCTGAGGCTTTCATCCTGCTGCCAGCCCTGCAACGTCACCGCGCTGGCGTTGGCGTGCTTAACGATATTATTCAGTCCTTCCTGACAGACGCGGAACAGCGTGACGCGCTGGCCTTCACTCAGCGCAGATTCGTTAATCTGCCAGTCGAGATGGCTGACAATCCCGCGGCTTTCCAGCTCCATCTCGCGCATCAGGGAGCGCACCGCCTGTTCCAGAGAGAGATCGTCCAGCTGGCGCGGACGCAGCCTGCCCAGCAGGCGACGCACCGAATCGTACACGCCAAGGGAGAGCTGTTCGATATGCGCCCCGCCCTGCTTCACCCCGGCGTTATCCGCCGCCAGACGCTGGACGATACCCGCCTGGGTGCGGATGGCGGTGATGGTCTGGCCGATGTCGTCGTGCAGCTCGCGCGCCACTTCCTGGCGTACATTCTCTTCAGTCTCCAGCAGACGCTCTGCCAGACGGCGATTGCGCGACAGCTCGGTTTGCAGGGACTGGTTCAGCTCACGCAGGCGCTGAATGCCCGCGCCGAGCAGCAGCCCGGTCAGGCTCTGCGCCAGCAGGGAGAGCAGCAAATCCACCGGATGATCGTGCCAGGTCTGGCTGGCAATCAGCGCAATGGCGTTCATCAACGTGGCGATAAGCGCCCCCTGCCAGCCGTAGTGCCAGGCGAGCGCAATGATTGGCAGCGCGAGACAAAACGGGGTAAAACGGGAAAGCTCGGCAGGCAGGCCAAGCTGTAGCCACAGGCTCACCACAAACAGAAGCAAGTACCAGATAAGATGCCGGGCGCGCCAGTTTACCGGCTGAGAGACCAGCGACGGACCGAGCGGCTGCCAGACGGTGCTGGTGAGATAGTGCCAGAAAACCAGACAGGTGGGGGCCAGCGTCAGGCCGCCGGTCAGGGTCAGCAGCAGGGCGTTAAGCATCTCCTTTTCGCCTACCCACGGCAGGGATTGCAGCAGCGCGGCGGCAATCAGCGCCGCCCCCTGGCGCAGCAGCGTGCGCCAGTCGCGCTGGTGACGATAGCGGGAAATTAACGCAACCGGGAGGAGCGTGAGCAGGCTTCCGGTCATCAATAAGGGCAGATGCGCGAGGGCGACTTCCTGCGACAACCAGATCAGCATCAGCCATTCTGCACCCAACAAAACCGGCCAGTAGCCGCGCGGGCATTGCAACATCAGTCCCAGACGCAGGCCGAAGGGAAACAGCAACACCGCCAGCGCCGGGCGCTCCACCAGGTGCAGGCTGATGCTCCACAGGCAGAACCAGGCGGCGGAGAAGATAAAAAAGCTGGCAACAACGGCGATCAGCCGCGAAATCAGCGGGTTCATTGCCAGCTATCGAACATGCGGCGCGCCAGCTCGACGTCATTACTGACGTTGAGTTTTTCCATCAGGTTGGCGCGGTGAACGTGCACGGTTTTGGGCGACAAACCCAGTTCGGCGGCAATCTCTTTCACCGCCATCCCCTGAGCGAGTTTTTCTGCCACCTGACGCTCACGCCGGGTAAGCGGATCCTGACGTCCGGCGGCCAGCTTGAGGGCGATGTCCGGCGTCAGGTAGCAGCCGCCCGTCGCGACGGTGCGCACGGCGGCGATCAGCTCATCCGGGCTGCAGCGTTTTGACAGGAACCCACGCGCGCCGGCGTTGAGCGCCTGCTCCACCAGCGCCGGGCTGTCGTGAACCGAGAGCATGATAATCGCCATCCCTTTCGGTAACTGGCTCAGCAGCTCCAGTCCGGAGAGATCCGGCATGGAGATATCGCAGATACAGACCTGTACCCCACGCCCCGGCAGGCCCGCCAGCGCCTCGCGCCCGGAACCGAACTCGGCCACCACCTGAAAATCCGGTTCGAGGTTGAGAAGCTGGGCAAATCCGGAGCGGACGATAAGATGGTCGTCGATAAGGGCGATGGTGGTCATGTCTGTTCCTGCGGTCTGAAAACGCCGGATGGCGCTGCGCTTATCCGGCCTACAAGAGCGAAAGACGCTTACCTTAAGCGATCTATTCGAAGAACACCGCAATTTTGTTAAACATGGTGGGGTCGGACTGGTTGCGCGCCACTCTGGTGACGTCTTCGAGCTTGTCGATCTGGGCCATCATCTGCTCCAGACGCTGGTCATCGTTGACCAGTAGCCAGATGCGGCTGTGCTCGCTGCCCTGAATCGGCAGACAAAGAATGCCTTCCACGTTAAACGCGCGGCGGGCAAACAGCCCGCAGACGTGGGTCATGACGCCAGGGTGGTTGCGGACGGTGAGTTCCAGAATGACGTTTTCATGTTGTTTCTGCATGGCTTATTCCCCCACCATCTCAGTATTTGCCGCACCCGGCGGCACCATCGGATACACTTTTTGTTCAGGGTCGATACGGACGTGGATCAGCGCCGGGCCCGGACGAGAGATCGCCGCCTGCAGCGCTGCGTGGGCGTCCTCTTCTGCGTTCAGATCGCAGGTATGCAGGCCAAAACCGGCGGCAATTTGCATAAAGTTAATCATCCCCGGATAGGTCGCCGCAAACACCCCCTGCTTGTAGAACAGGCTCTGCTGCTGGTGTACCAGCCCCAGCGCCTCGTTGTTCATCAGGATGATTTTAACGTCTAACTGATTTTCAGCCGCGGTGGCCATCTCCTGAATGTTCATCATCAGGCTGCCGTCACCGGAGAAGCAGATCACCTTGCGGTCCGGGTTCGCCAGCGCCGCCCCAACTGCCGCAGGCAGACCAAAGCCCATGGTTCCCAGGCCGCCGGAGGTCAGCCACTGACGCGGACGGTTCAACGGATAGGCCTGGGCGGTCCACATCTGGTGCTGGCCCACGTCGGTGGTGATGATTGCGCTGTCGTCCACGCAGGCGGCCACGGCGTTAATCAGCCCGTAGTGGCTCAGCGGGTCGCCTTCGGTTGGGATCGCACCCGGGAACTCGCGTTGCAGATCCGCCACCATCTGACGCCAGTCTGCGCGGTCAGTTGCGTCCGTCTGCGGGATCAGCTGCGCCAGCACGTCGGCCACGTCCCCCTGAATCGCCACGTGCGGCTGTTTGATTTTACCCAGCTCGGCGCGGTCGATATCCACGTGAATAATTTTTGCGTTCGGGCAGAACTGCTCGGTTTTACCAATCGCCCGGTCATCAAAACGTGCGCCCATCACAATCAGCAAATCCGCCTCTTGCAGGATGTAATTGGTGCTGCGCGCGCCGTGCATGCCCAGCATTCCTAATGACAGCGGATGCGCTTTAGGCAGCATACCGAGCGCCATCAGGGTCATGGTGGTGGGCAGGTTGGCTTTTTCAGCGAACTGACGGATTTCATCTGCGGCGTTGATTGCCCCGCCGCCCAGATAGAGCACCGGACGTTTAGCGGCGTTGATCATGGCCGCGGCGTCGCGCACGCTCTCAGCGCTGAATTCTGGCGCGGGCGCCCGCTCGCCCGGCTCCGGCAGCACGTCGATCTCAATTTCTGCGGTCTGGACATCCTTAGGAATGTCTATCCACACCGGGCCTGGACGACCGGACTGCGCAATGCGGAACGCATCGCTGATAACCTGAGGAAGCTCGGCGATGTCGCGAACTAAATAGTTATGTTTGGTGATGGGGATAGAAATACCGTAGGTATCCACTTCCTGGAACGCATCGGTACCGATCATTGAGGACGGCACCTGGCCGGTAATGCAAATGAGCGGAATGGAATCGAGACGCGCGTCGGCGATGGCGGTCACCAGGTTGGTCGCCCCCGGACCGCTACAGGCCATACAGACTGCCGGTTTACCCTGCGTACGCGCCATGCCCTGAGCGATAAACCCCGCTCCCTGCTCGTGACGCGCCAGCACGTGACGAATCTGCGTGCTTTGGCTTAATGCATCGTACAACGGCAGTACCGTACCGCCCGGAATACCCGCAACCGTGGTAATGCCCTGTCGTTCCAGTAAGTGAACGATCAGCTGCGCGCCGGTAAAACGCGTCTTGGTGGATGTTGTGCCCGAACTTGCCATGCTCCAGTCCTTTTCTTCTGAGCCAGCTTTACGCGTCGTATTTCAGGTTGCAGATGCGTTGGCTGCGTTCCCTCACCCCAGTCACGTACCTATGTACGCTCCTGGGGATTCGCTCACTTGCCGCCTTCCTGCAACCCGAACTACTTAGCGTATCCGGGAGGGGTCCTAAACGAAAAACCCCGCCCGGTTTGCGCCGGCGGGGTTTTGGATTCGTGTGTTGATCCAGTCCCTACGGCGCATTGCCGACGACCACCACCACACGCACGACGACCACTGCGGCTGGTTGCGCAGTTTTTAGTAGGGTCGCGGTGTTCATGGATGCAGTCATGGGGGACCTGTGTTTGGAATCATTGATTGAATTTATACAAACACAGGTTTTCGGGCGTGACAATGGAAATATTTTCATCTGCGCAAAAATGCGTCAGGGATCACGTTTTAGTATGTTGCTCGCTCATTCCAGGCGTCACTATAGATGACATTTCCGTCGCAATGCTTCCAGGTGATTTTCTCATAGCGTATGAGAACCGTTTCGAGGTGTGTTCCGGTGTTGGCACCTGGATACAAATCGGGTGTAATAGAAGTTATTTTTACATTCTCCATGATGATATTAAAATACTCCTCCTCTAAACCAGCCTCATTAATCTGATACATCTTTATGGTGGCTGACTGAAGCGTTCTCCCCGTACTCAACGCCCGAAATAAAAACGGAGTGACACGATCAAATTCCTTCTGGAACATGACGGGCATATGTATGCGCGTGCCCGTCAATTTCCCGGTATTCCCGTCGACCGGGATATTGACATTATGAGTGAACGATTTGAGTTCAATTGCACCTTCACGCCCTGACACCAGGCAGGGGCCTACCATTGGAGAACCATTTTCATCTGTCAGAAACAAATAAGCCGGATTTGACATACAAACTCCTTTTTATAAAACTCAATCGTACTTATCAAAGCGCCCGAAAATTATCGGATGAACAATAATAAATAAAACGATAGCAATGAATGTTAATAATACCCAGTGGTTGGGCACCAGCCAGAGAAACAAAGAGGCGCAAGCAAAAATATAAACAGGGAATAAAACATCTGTAAAAAGAATGGATAGCAGACTCTTAAACATGCTACCTATCCTTTAAGTCGTTATAGATCGCATCAAAATCCTTGTAGAATCCCGTTTGCACTTTCTTAATGATTTCAGCCAGGAATGGTTCAAAAAAGTAGTAAAGCATCTCCAGTTGTGCGGCATAGAGGGTGGCGTAATACTTAGGATCCAACATTTTCAGACGACGGGCAGCAAGAGCGCACTTCTGGTCCGTACCCATCAGCTGCAGAGCCATAACAACATTAGGTACACGGCGCGCAAGCCGTTCGACGACGATTTCTGAAAGCAAGCCGGATTCCGATAGGGATTTAGCCAGCGCCCATGCTATCGCTAAACGCGCTGCCTTGCTTGCCGGGATGTTTTTAACAAGGCTGGTTACTTTTGAATCCGTCTTGCGAACGCGATTTTTTTCATTCCCATTTTCAGAATCGGTCATAATGCTTTCAAAATAAAGATAGAGCATGTGTGCTATTACATTGCGATAACGGTAAATAGACACAATTGAGAGGTACATCCTTTTTTCTTCTGAGAGTAACTCTTCACACACATCGTGATAGCTGGGGATTAAGCATGATGAATACCAACTAACACGCTCCATTCCTGAGTAGATATCAGAACCGATCCCCTTTAATGCTTTCCATGTCCCAGCAACGCCTTGTTGTCCATAAATAGCTAACTGCCTGTCGCTCTGGAACTTCATCTTCAAGTAATCAGATGCTTGCATAAACTATCCATACTGTTTTTATGGTTATGTGAATATACGTTGAAAAACCTGGTAATTCAAATCTGTGGGTTTTATTTAAATACATATTCATCTTAAAAATAAACAGACTTAGTTTTATTTAAATAATCTATATTTAAGGATTATTAAATGAAACATTAATATGTACCTTATTTCTGCCGGGTACGTTGCCAATAAGTCAACTGGCATCCCGTTCTGTACAGAAAGCAGAAAACAAAAAACCCCGCCGGAGCGAGGTTTTTATCAGGGTTTTGCGGTTGGTCGCCGCAGAACACACTGTGTTACGTCAACGCACGAAGTATACGCGATCGAAGACGAACGCGCAATTCCGGCACGGATTTTGACGTTTTTGAGTATGGAACGGGTTTCGAATTTTGTCCACAAAATACTGTTCATGCATACAGTATTTATCTATAATGAGGATGTTCGCAGTGAGCGAGGGGGCCGCAGTTCTACCGGCGCAACGAAGTCCTGGCTGAAACGGGTGGTGCCGTCAGTGCCTTAACCCCTGAAGTGAGCACACTGTGTTACGTCAATCCAGGTGCTGGCAACAGGCGGCGGAAAGGTACGCCAGCATCGTGCTCCTTTTTACCAAAAGGAGACGCGTATGAGCGTCGTGGATATGGTGATTCTTATCCTCAAACTCATTGTTGCTGTACTGCAACTGCTTGATGCTGTCCTGAAATACCTTCGGTGATTCAGGTTCAAGTCGCACCTGAGAGGGGCGGGCAACCGCCCCTCTTTAATAACGAGGGAATGCTATGTCGCGTTTGTTAATTGAACCCATTACGCCAGAAGAGCCCGGGTACATCGCGCTGAAAGCCGAGAGCATCGCGGCGAATTTCAATATGCTGCGCAGGCTGGAAGAGAACTGGCTGCGCGGTGAAAACCGCTTTAACGCGCCGGGTGAAAAGCTGCTGGGTGCCTTTTTAAACGGCAAGCTGGTGGGCGTCTGCGGCCTTAACCGCGATCCCTTCAGCCAGCAACCGCGTGCCGGACGCATTCGCCATCTTTATGTCAGCGAGAAGTGCCGCGGTCTGGGGATTGGTAAACAGCTGTTAACGGTGGTGATGGCCGATGCCAGCATCTGGTTTGATTTCCTCAATACCCATGCACCGGATACGGCCTGCGGGTTCTACCGTCGTGCGGGCTTCAGACTGGTGTCAGATGAACCACGGGTCACTCACCGTCTTTTTTGCGCGGTGTAGCTGGCTGGCGGCATGAGGTCGTGAATGTTACAGTTGAATGACAATTCACCGCCAGAGACGCCATGACCATCACCGTTTTCTGTATTTTGCTGTTTGCCGCGCTGCTGCACGCCAGCTGGAACGCCATCGTCAAAGCCGGAACGGATAAGCTCTACTCGGCGATCAGCGTTAGCGGCTCCGCCACACTCATTGCTCTGGTTTTACTGCCTTTTTCCCCGCAACCGTCGCCAGCCAGCTGGCCCTTTTTAGTGGTCTCCTGCGCGCTGCAGGTGGTGTATACGGTACTGGTGGCGAAGACGTATCAGGTCTCAGACATGAGCCAGACCTATCCGCTGATGCGCGGGACAGCCCCACTGCTGGTGGCGCTGATCAGCGTGCTGGTGCTCGGGGATAGCCTCTCCTGGCTCGCCTGGGCGGGCATCGGGGTGATCTGCCTGTCGATCCTCGCGATGGCGATGAATGGCCGGCTGCAGTCACGGAAGGGGATCTGGCTGGCACTGCTGAACGCCTGCTTTATCGCCGGCTATACACTGGTGGACGGAACGGGCGTACGTTTATCGGATACCGCTCTGGGCTATACGCTGTGGACCTTCTTTATGAACGGCTTCTGCCTGCTGTGCTGGGCAATGGTAGCGCGACGCCGCGAAGCCTCCAGCTACCTGCGTTTGCACTGGAAAAAGGGATTGCTCGGCGGGGTTGGCACCATGGGCTCGTATGGCCTGGCCTTATGGGCAATGACGCAGGCGCCGCTGGCGGTTGTCGCTGCGCTGCGAGAAACGTCGATTCTCTTCGGCGCGTTGATCGCATTTGTGCTTTTAAAAGAAAAGGTTGCCGGACTGCGTATCGCAGCCGCGCTGGGTATTGCGGGCGGGGCGATCCTGCTGCGCCTGGCGTGATTCACTGGCAACATTTGTTGCCAATCTTGTTTACAAAACCTGCCTTACCCCCCTTCTGCATTCATCATGACAATGCTTAATTTGTCATCTCATTGTGGTAGATTCCTCGCGCATTTATGGGAATGCGTAGTCACTTATTCTTCATTTTTCTCTTTTGGCAAAAGTATTCAGCGACATGAAAAAACAAAGGAACGTTAACTTATTGTTGATGCTGGTGTTACTGGTGGCCGTCGGTCAGATGGCGCAAACCATCTACATCCCGGCGATTGCCGACATGGCAAAGGAACTCAACGTCCGTGAGGGCGCGGTACAAAGCGTGATGGCCGCCTACCTGCTCACCTATGGCGTTTCGCAGTTATTCTACGGGCCGCTGTCCGATCGCATTGGCCGCCGTCCGGTCATTCTGACAGGCATGTGTATTTTCATGGTCGCGACGGTGATCGCCATTACCACGCATAGCCTGACCGTACTGATTGCCGCCAGCGCGCTGCAGGGGGTTGGCACCGGCGTTGGCGGGGTGATGGCGCGTACCTTACCGCGTGATATGTACCAGGGCACGCAGCTGCGTCACGCCAATAGCCTGCTGAATATGGGTATTCTGGTCAGCCCGCTGCTGGCACCGCTGATTGGCGGCCTGCTGGATACGATGTGGTCCTGGCGCGCCTGCTATGCCTTCCTGCTGGTGCTGTGCGTGATTGTCACCTTCAGCATGGCGCGCTGGATGCCGGAAACCCGCCCGCAGGACGCACCGCGCACGAAGCTTATCGCCAGTTACAGAACGCTGTTCGGCAATGGAGCCTTTACCTGTTACCTGCTGATGCTGATCGGCGGTCTGGCGGGCATCGCGGTATTTGAAGCCTGCTCCGGCGTGCTGCTGGGTGCAGGGCTTGGCCTGAGCAGTATGGTGGTGAGCATTCTGTTTATTCTGCCGATCCCGGCGGCGTTCTTTGGCGCATGGTTCGCCGGACGTCAGAACAAACGTTTCTCGACGCTGATGTGGCAGTCCGTAATCAGCTGCCTGCTGGCTGGCCTGATGATGTGGATCCCGGGTCTGTTTGGCGTGATGACTGTCTGGACGCTGCTGATCCCGGCGGCACTGTTCTTCTTCGGTGCGGGGATGCTGTTCCCGCTTGCCACCAGCGGCGCCATGGAGCCGTTCCCGTTCCTCGCGGGTACGGCGGGTGCGCTGGTGGGCGGTTTACAGAATATTGGCTCCGGCGCGCTGGCCTGGCTCTCCGCCATGATGCCGCAAACCGGGCAGGCTAGTTTGGGTTTGCTGATGACGCTGATGGGGCTGCTGATTTTACTGTGCTGGCTGCCGCTGGCGTCGCGTGTTCCGCATCACGAGCAGCCTGTTTAACCGCATGATGGCCCGGCTTCTCGCCGGGCTTTTCACATACCGGGGCAATCATCGCCTCCAGCAGCGGCTCTGGCGCTGGCCGCCAGGCCCCCTCTTCTCCGTCATAAAACTGGAAATCGGCGTTAATCGCATAGGGAATGTTCGCCTTTTGCAGCTCGCAGGCCATAAAGGTCGCGAAAGCCATTTGCGACGCGGTGGGTGTAACGCGGTTTGACTCCCCCACGCCCCAGCCCCCGACCCAGCTGACGTGTCCGGTTTTTTGCTGCCAGTGCAGCGCCGTCGTAATGCGATTGTGAATCGCCGCTTTCTCCGCCGCCGTACCGGAGGTCCACGGGTATTTGCCGTTATTTTTCAGCGGCCCCCACGGGAAGATATGCCACTCCGCCAGCAGGAAGTTTTGGCTGTGCGCAGGCAGCTTCAGGCTGGTGAGATCTTCGGGTGCCGCACGCAGGCGGGGGGCGATGAAGATCATCCGGTCCGCATCAATGCTGTGAATGACCTTGATAGTTTTCTCATACACCCGGTTGAGCGAGGCCGCGTTGTGGTTGAGCTTGTCTGCCGGCTCATAGATCAGGTCAAAGCCCAGCAGCGGCGAACGCTTGCCAAAATAGTGCGCCACGGCAATCCACCAGTCGGTGACCTCTTTTTCGTTATCCGCTTTCGGATCGTTTTTATAGTTGTCCGCCTGATACGCGATAATCGGGATCACGCCGTACTGCTCGCAGGCTTCCACCAGCTTACGCAGATGGATCAGCCGCGCTTCGGTCGGCTCATCGGCCACGCGAATACGCACGTGGCTGATACCTTTCGCGCGAAAATCGCGGACCACCAGCGGGTCGAATTCGCGTATGCCGCGCTCGGTGCGCGCCCAGTCCACGTCCATACCCACGCCCAGCTTTTGTGCATAAAGCGCAGCCGTCAGCGGCGGCTCGGCGGCTATCGCCCAGCCGGAAGAGAGAAGCAACGCGGTCGCAATAAGAGGCTTTAACACGTTTTACCCTGGATAAATCAAAAGGATTACCTGTATTTAGCACGCTTTCTCGCATTTGGTGTAGCGTCAAAGCGTAATAATTCTTCAGCCTGCCAGTTCTCTTAGCCAGCCAATAAAGGCGTCAATTTTCGGCCACTGACGGCCGGGAAGCGTTGAGATGTAATAGTGCTGATGGCATTTGAGGGTCTTGTTGCCAAACGGGGCGATAAGCTCGCCCCGCTCAAGGCGCTTTTGCACCAACCGCTTTCTCCCCATCGCCACGCCCACATGATTCATGGCTGCAACTATCGCTAAATCGGAACGATCGAAGCCAATACCCGATGATGACGGCATATTCATCGCAAAATGCTGCGCCCAGCTGAGCCACTCATCCGTACCGGAATCATTGCTCCAGGCCTGACGGTCGTGCAGTAACGTGCAGTGGCTGAGGTTATCGGGATTTTTCAACAGCGCATGCTCGCGGGCATACGCGGGCGAGCAGACGGGCAAAATCTCCTCGTCCATCAAGAAGTGATGAGAAAGGTAGTTTGGCGGCGTATCGTCGAAATAGATGGCCAGATCGATGCCGGTTCGCTGCATATTGACGTACTCATTGCCGGTGAGAATGGTGAGAGATATCGACGGATAACGGCGGGTAAAATCCCCCAGCATGGGGACAAGCCAGCACTGGGCGATTGACGGCCGGGAATACACCGTCAGCGTACCGGACAGCGCCTGGTTTTTAATATCCAGGATCTCCTGATTCAGGGTGTCGAGGGATGATTTTAGGGTCCAGTAAACGCGCTTTCCCTCCTGCGTCAGTTCAACTTTACGGTGCGAGCGGACAAACAGCTGAATGCCCAACTCCTCTTCCAGCAGGTTGATGCGGTGGCTCACCGCGCTGGGGCTGAGCGACAGTTCCGCCGCCGCCAGCGCGAAGGATTCATGCCGGGCAGCCACTTCAAAAGTGTACATTTTTGACAGTTGCCAGCCATTTAGCAGCCGGTTTCTGACTTCATTCGCATCGGTCATCACAATTCTCACACGTTATTTCTGCGCTCAGCATACCGCCCAGGCATGAATTTATGTGAACCAACAGCGAAATAAGTGCGCTTTTTTGAGTTCAGTCACTCAGTTGATCCAATCTGGCTCATCTGAACGGCAATTTTTATCGTTTGTCAGCTCATGCCGTTTTTTCGTCCAATACCCACAGATGACATAAGGGTGAGGTGAGATATGGGATCGCCGGTCTGGGTTGTGGTAACGCTGCTTGTCAGCATTGTGTTGATTGTTTTAACCATCGTAAAACTGAAGTTTCACCCGTTCCTCGCACTGCTGCTGGCGAGCTTTTTCGTCGGCGCGATGATGGGGATGAGCCCGCTGGATATGGTGAACGCCATGGAAAGCGGGATTGGCGGTACGCTGGGCTTCCTGGCAGCAGTCATCGGCCTGGGTACCATTCTGGGTAAGATGATGGAAGTCTCCGGTGCGGCGGAGCGCATCGGGATCACGCTACAGCGCTGCCGCTGGCTGTCAGCGGACGTCATTATGGTGCTGGTGGGTCTTATCTGCGGTATTACGCTGTTCGTGGAAGTGGGCGTGGTACTGCTGATCCCGCTGGCGTTTTCCATCGCCAAAAAGACGAATACGTCGCTGCTTAAGCTTGCCATTCCGCTCTGTACCGCACTGATGGCGGTGCACTGCGTGGTACCGCCGCATCCGGCTGCGCTGTTTGTCACCAACAAATTAGGTGCGGACGTCGGGACGGTGATTGTCTACGGTCTGCTGGTGGGTCTGGTGGCATCTCTGGTCGGTGGCCCGCTGTTCCTGAAACTGCTCGGCAACCGTCTGCCATATAAACCGGTTCCGGCAGAATTTTCCGACCTGAAGGTGCGGGAGGAGCAAACCCTGCCGTCGCTGGGTGCAACGCTGTTTACGGTGCTGCTGCCGATTGTTCTGATGCTGGTGAAGACCCTCGCTGAGCTCAATATGGCGAAGGATGGCACGCTGTATACCCTGCTGGAGTTTATCGGCAACCCGATCACCGCAATGTTTATCGCTGTATTTGTCGCCTACTACCTGCTGGGGATCCGCCAGCATATGGGCATGGGCGCAATGCTGACCCATACGGAGCACGGCTTTGGCTCTATCGCGAACATATTGTTGATTATTGGTGCCGGTGGCGCGTTCAACGCTATTCTCAAAACCAGCGGGCTGGCAGATTCGCTGGCACATATTCTCTCGAACCTGCACATGCATCCGATCCTGCTCGCCTGGCTGGTGGCGCTGGTGCTGCATGCCGCTGTAGGCTCCGCTACGGTCGCGATGATGGGTGCGACGGCGATAGTGGCGCCGATGCTGCCGCTCTACCCGAACGTAAGCCCGGAGATCATCACGATTGCCATCGGTTCCGGCGCTATTGGCTGCACGATCGTGACCGATTCGCTCTTCTGGCTGGTAAAGCAATACTGCGGCGCGACCCTTAATGAGACCTTCAAATACTATACGACGGCGACGTTTATCGCCTCGGTGCTTGCACTTGGCGGCACATTCCTGCTTTCTTTCATTATCTGAGCACGACGAGACGTATTATGGAAAACGCAACTATCACTGCTTTAACCGCACAGTTTCCTCTGGTTGAGGATCTGATTGCCCTGAAAGAGACCACCTGGCTTAACCCGCGCACCACCTCGCTTGCCGAAGGGTTGCCTTACGTCGGGCTGACCAAAGCCGACGTGGATGACGCGCGTGCGCGCCTCAACCGCTTCGCGCCGTATCTGGCGAAAGCCTTCCCGGAAACCGCGGCAACGGGCGGGATTATCGAGTCTGAGCTGGTTGCTATTCCGGCAATGAAAAAACGGCTGGAGAAGGAATCTGGCAAGGCCATTCCCGGCACGCTGCTGTTGAAAAAAGACAGCCATCTGCCCATCTCCGGCTCGATTAAAGCGCGCGGCGGCATCTATGAGGTACTGACCCACGCAGAAAAGCTGGCGCTGGAAGCGGGATTGCTGAGCACTGAAGATGACTACAGCATCCTGCTGGAACCGCGCTTTAAAGACTTCTTTAGCCAGTACAGTATTGCGGTGGGTTCAACCGGCAACCTCGGGATGTCCATCGGCATCATGAGCGCACGCATTGGCTTTACGGTGACGGTGCATATGTCCGCCGACGCCCGCGAGTGGAAGAAAGCCAAACTGCGCAGCCATGGCGTCACCGTTGTGGAATATGAGCAGGATTACGGCGTGGCGGTGGAACAAGGACGAAAAGCAGCGGAAAGCGACCCGAACTGCTTCTTTATCGACGACGAAAACTCCCGCACCCTGTTCCTGGGCTATGCAGTTGCTGGTGAGCGCCTGAAGGCGCAGTTTGCCGAACAGGGCCGCGTGGTGGATGCAGAGCATCCGCTGTATGTCTACCTGCCGTGCGGCGTCGGCGGTGGTCCTGGCGGCGTGGCATTTGGTCTGAAGCTGGCGTTTGGCGACAACGTCCACTGCTTCTTTGCCGAGCCAACGCACTCCCCGTGCATGCTGCTGGGGGTTTATACCGGCCTGCACGATGAGATTGCCGTGCAGGAGTTGGGTATCGACAACGTGACGGCGGCGGACGGGCTGGCGGTAGGACGCGCGTCAGGCTTTGTGGGCCGTGCGATGGAACGTCTGCTCGACGGGTTCTATACCCTGTCCGATCAAAGCATGTACGACATGCTCGGCTGGCTGGCGCAGGAGGAAGGGATCCGTCTGGAGCCATCGGCGCTGGCGGGCATGGCCGGGCCGCTGCGTGTTCAGGCTGATGCCAACGTCACCCATCTGGTGTGGGCGACCGGCGGCGGCATGGTGCCGGAAGACGAGATGGCGAAGTATTTAGCAAAAGGCCGTTAACCGTAGGCCCGGTAAGGCGCAGCCGCCACCGGGCTTATAAGCTCACAATTTGCTGAATGTGTGTAATTGCAAAGAGTAAAGACAGAGACAGTACAGCCAACGCAATCAGGAACTTATCCCGCACCGCCTTCGGCTGCACAAAATCGTCCTGCGCCACGTCCATCACGTTACGGCTGCGGGTATAGCGCCATAAAATGATGGCCACCATCGCCAGCACAACCAGTGAGATCCAGAAGGGCACTCCCGTGCGGTGCCAGTTGTGCTTAATCGCCAGGGCAATCAGCGCGCCATACCCCAGCAGCGTACGCAGCCACGCCAGCGACGTCCGCTCCGGCTGCAGGCCGGGGTCCGCTTCGCGTCGCGCTTTGCGGCTATCCGCCATAGAACACCAGTACCATCACCACGCCCGCCACCGTCAGCAAAATCGCACTGATAATCAGCAACCCGCGCGTATAGGGCAGATCCTGCTTCAGGCGCATCGCCTTTTCGTTACGCAGCCAGCGCAGATAGCCGTAAATCGCCAGTACGCCCGCAAACAGGCACAGCAGCAGCGCCAGCACTTCACGAATCAACGGCGTGGCGAAATCAGGCGCGAGCTGATCAAGACCGACGCCGGCGGCCAGAAAGCCCAGCGCGGTACGGATCCACGCCAGAAATGTACGTTCATTGGCCAGCGAGAAGCGGTAGTCCGGGGCTTCACCGAGGCGGGAAATTTTCATGAAGGCTCCTTGTCATGCTGCAGGCAGGCTTCAGCATAGCGTAAATCGGCCAGGACAAGGAGACCGGCATCAGGCGATGCCGGTCAGGAGGGTTAATGCAGCTCTGGCCAGTAATCCTTATTGGCCTCGATCAGATCATCCAGAATGGCTTTGGCAACAGACGCGCTTGGTACGGTTTTCGACAGGGTGATCGCCTGCCAGAGTTTCTGGTACGAGCGTTGCTCCCAGGCATCCACCACCAGTTTTTCCACCGCCACCTGCTGGCTCATCAGCCCTTTCTGGAAGTGAGGGATATCGCCCACGGTGAGCGGCTCCGGCCCGTTATGGCCCACCAGACACGGAATTTCCACCATCGCGTCGGCATCAAAGTTATGAATGGCCCCGTTGTTTGGCACAATCAGCAGCATCCGCTCCTGGGTATTAAAGGCAATCGCCGTCGCCAGATCGACGATGTACGACGCATGTTCGTCAATCTCCAGCTCACCGGCAGAAGATTTTCCGGCTTCAATAATCGCCCGGCACGAACTGAACACGTGCTTCTCACGGTGATCCATGACTTCATTGGCACGGGTCCGTTCAGGATTTGAGTGCGCGACCACATAGTCCGGGAACAGGTAATACTTCAGATAGGTGTTTGGCATGGTGTCCGGATCCAGCGCCTGCACGTCTTTGGCTTTGGCGAAGGTATCGTTCCAGCTCGCTTCGGTATGAGCATTGTCAGAAGGCGGTACATAGCCGTGTTTCGCCACATATTCGCGCAGTTTCGGCATCAGATCGTTACCGTTCAGATCTTCAATCGATGTCCACCAGCCGAAGTGGTTCAGACCGTAGTAGCGCACGCGCATCTCCTTGCGGTCTTTCAGGCCGACAATCTGCGCCATGCGCCCTTCTATGCCGATCGGCATATCGCAGATGTTAAGAATCCTGGCATTCGGGCGCAGGCGACGGGTCGCTTCCGCCACAATCGCCGCCGGGTTGGAGTAGTTCAGCATCCACGCATTCGGTGAGTACTGCTCCATGTAATCCACCAGTTCCAGCACGCCGCCGATGGAGCGCATGCCGTAAGAGATCCCACCCGGGCCGCAGGTTTCCTGCCCCAGCACGCCGTGATGCAGCGGGATTTTTTCATCTTTTTCACGCATAGGGTATTTGCCCACACGAATGTGCGCCATCACGAAATCCACATCGGTAAACGCCGCTTTTGGATCGGTGGTGTAGCTAAACTCAATCTCCGGTGCCTGTTCCTTAAGGATAATTTTGCACGCCTCGGCGATAGTCTCCTGACGTGCGCCGTCGTTGTCATAGAACTTCAGGGCTCGCAGCGGGAAACGGTCACGGTTGGCTAACAGCATCAGGACGATACCAGGCGTAAAGGTGCTGCCGCCGCCTGCAATGACAACTGAGAATTTTTTCATGATATAGCCTCTGTCAGGGTGGTTTGTTCATTCGTTAAAGGGGTTTTCATCAGCGATTCCAGCTGGTCGCGCACCTGGGGAACGTGCAGGCCAACGATCACCTGTATGCCGTTGCCGCGTCGCACCACGCCATGTGCACCCAGGGCTTTGAAGACCTCATCGCTTTGGGTTTGCGCCATGTCGACCAGCGCGATACGCAAGCGGGTGGCGCAGTTGTTGATGCTTTCGATGTTGGCCGCGCCGCCCAGCGCCTGCAGGAATCCGGCGGCTTGCCCAACCTGCTGGCTGGCGGCAGCCGGGGCGGTGGTTTGTCCGCGCGCCGCCTTATAGTCCGCCTTGCTGTAGAGTTTGATTTCACTCTCTTCACGGCCCGGCGTTTTGAGGTTCAGACGCTCAATCAGCGTTTTGAAGACCACGAAGTAAAGGCCGGTGAAGCAGACGCCGATGCCAATCTGGGTGAATACCGTTGAAGCGTGGTTATGGAACATGGGGATCCAGTTTTGCGGCAGGAACTGGTCCAGCAGGCCACCGCCCATGTTGCCCACCACGCCAAAGGTGTACATCACCGTCGCCATGGTGGCCGCCAGCACGGCGTGAATGGCAAACAGCAGCGGCGAGATAAACAGGAAAGTAAACTCCAGTGGCTCGGTAATGCCCACCAGCACAGCGGTAAGCGTGGCCGGGATCAGCAGGCCCGCGACCTTGACGCGATTTTCCGCTGATGCGGTGTACCAGATCGCCAGCGCAATCCCGACCGAGCCAAACACTTTTGAATTGCCGTGCAGCGCGAAACCGCCTTCCGGGAACAGGGTTTTCAGCGGCAGCGTGCTCTGGCTGAACGCCTGAAGATGCTGCGCCCAGTAGACCTGAATCCCGCCCTCAACAGCGGCCGGGCCAAAGATAAACGGACCGTAGACGAAGTGGTGCAGCCCGGTTGGGATCAGAATGCGTTCCAGGAAGGTATATACCCATACCCCAAGCGCACCGGCGGAGCGTAAGAACGCCTGCAGGGACTCAATGCCCATCTGCACTTTCGGCCAGCCCAGCAGCGTGAGCCAGGCGCAGGGGATCATGACAAAAAACGCGATTATCACCACAAACGAGGTGCCCTGGAAAATGCCCAGGAAAACCGGCAGCGGTTTCTCGAAAAAACGGTTATGGATCGCAGTGACAATACCTGAAATCGCAATCGCCCCAATAATGCTGGTATCAAGGGTTTTGATCCCGGCAATCATCGCCAGCCCGCTTCCCGCCGTCGGTTCGCCGGAAAAGTCGACGCCAAAGAAGTGGCCCCAGGTCATCCCCATCGCGTTGATGAAGTAGTTCCAGGTCAGGAAGCTTATCAGCACCGCCAGACAGGCGCGGCCCTGCGCCTGTTTCGCCAGACCAATCGGTAAGCCAACGGCAAAAATCAGCGGCATATTGCGGAACACCGCCCAGCCGCCCTCTTCAATGATGTGCACGATCTGCGCGAACAGATTATCAGGAGCCGTTAAGGCTTCGCCCACGAAAAGCGGGTTGCGAAGCATGATGGCGATTCCCACCACGATCCCGGCAAAGGGAAACAGCAATACCGGGGTAAACATGGCACCACCAAAACGTTGTATTTGACTGAGCATTTTTAAATCCTCACGTAACAACCTGTAGGGGAGAGAGGCCTTTATGGTTTTGTGCTGGCCTGAGGTGAGCATAAGAACTTACTGATGCGCGAACATGGCGTGCCGCTGCGATTCGTGATCGCATTCATGGTTTTATTTTGACCAATCAGGTCTACTTTTCGCTGTAAATATGGACATGTCAGGATGCAATCCACGCCCTGATAAGGGCAGAGAGGTCTACTGGTGATCTACAAATCCATTGCCGATCGATTACGGCTACGGCTGAATTCATCGGACTACAACATCGGCAGCCCCATTCCGGGTGAGAAAGCGCTGGCGCAGGAGTTTGGCGTGGCGCGCATGACCATTCGCAAGGCACTGGATCTGCTGGTGAGCTGGGGGCTGGTGGAGCGGCGGCACGGCAGTGGGACGTTTGTGGCACGCAAAGATGTGCACCATGAAACCACCAACCTGACCGGGCTGGTGGAGGTACTGCGTCAGCAAGGCAAAGAGGTGCAGAGCAAGGTGCTGCAGTTTGAAGTGATGCCCGCCCCGCCCGCCATCGCCAGCCAGCTGCGGATCCAGGTGGATGAGCGGATCTACTTTTCCCGCCGCGTGCGCTACGTGGACGGAAAACCGCTGATGCTGGAGGACAGCTTTATGCCCGTGAAGCTGTTTCGCAACCTCTCGCTGGCGCATCTGGAAGGGTCAAAGTTTGATTACATCGAGAAGGAGTGCGGAATTACAATCAGCGGCAACTACGAGAGCCTGACGCCGGTGCTGGCCGATAAACAACTCGCTGGTTACATGAACCTGCCGGAACAGACGCCGCTGCTGCGCATTACCTCTCTCTCCTACAGCGACAGCGGCGAGTTCCTCAATTATTCCGTGATGTTTCGTAATACCAGTGATTACCAGGTGGACTACCATCTGCGGCGCATCCATCCGGACGACCTGCTAGCTCATTCCCCAGAACAGCACCGCCAGTAGCTGCGGAGTGATGATGCGCAGGAACATGACCAGCGGATAGACCGTGGCGTACGACAGCGCCGCCGCGCCGCTGGTGGCATGCAGGTTATTGGCAAAGGCCAGCGCCGGGGGATCCGTCATCGACCCCGCCAGCATGCCGCAGAGCGTCAGATAGTTCATTTTAGCGAACATTCGCGCCAGTATGCCGACCGTCAGCAGCGGGATCGCGGTGATGAAGATGCCATAGCCGACCCAGCTCATCCCTTCCCCTCTGACCAGGGTATCGACAAAATCGCCACCGGATTTTAGACCTACAACCGCCAGAAACAGCACAATCCCCAGCTCGCGCAGCGCCAGGTTGGCGCTCGGTGGCATAAACCAGTAGAGCTTACCAACACAGCCGATTCGACCGAGGATCAGCGCCATAATCAGCGGCCCGCCCGCCAGGCCCAGCTTGAGGGCCACCGGGAACCCCGGCACATAGACCGGGATGGAGCCAAGCAGCACGCCCAGCCCGATACCGATAAACACCGGCAGCATCTGTACCTGCTGCAGTTTTTGCTGGGCGTTACCGACCATATCCGCCACGGCGTCAATGGATGACGGACGCCCGACCAGGTTGAGAATATCGCCGAACTGCAGGCTGGCCTCCGGGCTGGCGACCAGCTCGACACCCGCGCGGTTAAGTCGGGAGATGACCACGTCATAACGCTCTTTAACCTGTAGATCGCGTATTTTCTTGCCCAGAACGTGCTCGTTAGTTACCACCACACGCTCCACGCGCATATCGGTGCCGCGGGTGGAGAGCGAAGTATCCACTTCCTGACCAATCACCAGTCGCGCGTTGTTTAAATCCCCGGGCTGGCCGACCAGGTGCAGCAGATCGCCTTGCTGAATAATGGTGCCAGGCGCGGGCACCATCAGCATCTCGTCACGTTTAAGGCGCGAGCAGATGATATTGGCGCTGTTCAGGATCGGCACGTCCTGAATCGCCATGTTGTTCAGATTGGGGTTATCAACGCGGATGTTGATGGTTTTGATCGGCATATGGCCGTTGGTGAGCGTGGTTTCGTGGTCCTTCGCCTCTTTGTCGACGTTAATGCGAAAGAGCACCCGCACCAGCCACATGGAGAGCAGTATGCCGCAAATCCCGAACGGATAAGCCATGGCGTAGCTCATCCCCATCTGGTCGACAATGCCGGGTTCGATACCTAAATCGCGCAGGATTTGCTGGCCCGCACCCAGCGCGGGCGTGTTAGTCACGGCCCCGGAGAAAATGCCCAGCACCACGGGCAGCGGAATTGCGAAGAGTTTATGCAGGATAGCGGTGACCAGCCCGCCCATTACGACGATGCCGAGGGCAAACAGATTGAGGCGTAATCCGGAAACCCGCAGGGAGGCGAAAAAGCCCGGCCCGACCTGAATGCCGATGGTATAGACGAAGAGGATCAGGCCGAATTCCTGCGTAAAGTGGAGCATATCGGCGCTGAGAACCAACCCGAGTTTGTCAGCAAAGTGCCCGACAAAAATGCCGCCAAACAGCACCCCACCGATCCCAAACCCGACGCCACGGATTTTGATGTTGCCAATCCATAGTCCAACAACAGCGACCAGGGCCAACACGCTGACGGTTAACGCGATATCACTCATGATCCACTTCCTTGCATAACCTTAGTTATGTTAAGGATTCTCTCAGAGGTGAAGGGCGTTGTATGGGTGATGGCGCACAAAAAAGCCCTGCCGGGGCAGGGCTTTAACTTTTCACCCTCTTCCTGTGGGAGAGGGCCGGGGTGAGGGCACCAGCCCGCACAGCATTAACTGTTCAGCGCCGGCCGCGCGCTAATGGCGATACGTTGTGGCGCGATGGTTTCCGGCACGTTACGGACCAGGTCAATATGCAGCAACCCGTTGGTAAAGGTCGCGCCGGAGACTTCCATATGATCTGCCAGGGTAAAGCTCAGGCTAAACGGCTGGGTCACCAGACCCTGATGCAGCCATTTGGTCTCGGTTTCTTGTTTTTCCGGCGACCCTTTCACGGTCAGACGCGTGCCTTCGAGCTGGATATCCAGGTCATCCTGGCGGAACCCGGCCAGCGCCAGCGTGATGCGATAGTGGTTATCATCGCTTTTTTCGATGTTGTACGGCGGAAACGTCTGATGCTCAGTGGTGCTTTGCAGGGCGTTAGCCAGTTTGTCAAAACCAATCCACTGACGCAGCAGGGGGGATAAATCGTAGTTACGCATACTAAATCTCCTTCTGAGAAGCGAGTTCGGCACAGTTTATTTTTGTGCGCAGTTGTTCCTGCAAATCCTTGTGGATTCGCATATGCTCCCGGTTCGGCAAGCAATTCTGAGTGGGCCGCTAATGCGACCCGCGTAATTAATTAATTTCGATACGGCGCGGTTTTTTCTCTTCCGGAATCACACGTTCCAGCTCGATAAACAGCAGACCGTTGACCAGGTTCGCGCCTTTAACGTGAATGTTCTCAGCTAACTGGAACTTGCGCTCAAAGTTACGCTCGGCGATGCCCTGGTAAAGGTAGGTACGTTCTTTCTGCTCGGCCGTATGTGAACCTTTCACCACCAGCAGGTTGTCCTGCGCGGTGATCTCCAGTTCGCTCTCTGCAAAACCGGCGACGGCAATGGCGATGCGGTAGTGGTTTTCATCAACCAGCTCAACATTGTATGGAGGGTAGCCGTTGCTCTGGCTTTGGTTATTTTCTAAATGGTTAAACAGGCGGTCAAAACCAATTGCAGAACGGTATAGCGGGGAAAGATCGAAGTTACGCATAAATAAAAGCTCCTGAAATCAGCGAGAAATTTTTGCCTTCCACCATGGACAGGCTATTGCGCCCCCGAACACCCATCAGGCGTGTTCGTTATCGGGTCACATTCTTAAAATGGGTCTGGAACCGGTGTTTTCAACCGCGACGATCGCACTTTTTTTTGCACTTTTGTGCTTCTCGCTTAGACTGGGACAACAGCACAAAGGGTTAAATTGCGATGGCTGCCACAGTGCGGGGTTATCGGGCTATTCATTTTGAACAAGGCTCGCTATAACCCAGAGTTGCAGGTCTATGCAGTGCCATTAACGATGACTGAGTGATGATGAAAAATGTTCTGATTAAGCTGACGATGTTCAGCGGGGTGGTTTTACTTTGCGGGTGTTCGAGCGTGATGTCTCACACCGGCGGTAAAGAAGGAACATATCCGGGGACGCGCGCCAGCGCGGCGATGATCTCCGATGATGACACGAACTGGGGCACCAAATCCCTGGTGATCCTCGATATGCCGTTTACAGCAGTGGCGGATACCCTGTTGCTGCCCTGGGATATGTTCCGCACGGACAGCTCCGTACGCTCGCGCGTTGAGAAAAGCGAGCAGCAAAATCTGGCCACCAACGCCGTTATCCCGCCCGCCGAGATGCCGCGACGCTAATCCTGTGCGGTTTCCGTTAGCCACAGCTGGCGGAAACCCTCTGTCTCTTCCATCCATGCAATAGCACGCCCGTCCGGGGAAAAGACGACCGCATCAGCAGACGGCGGATTGCCGTGATCGGACGTCAAAAACGTGACCTCTCCGGTCTGCGCATCGCAGCAGGCGATACGATTTTCCAGCACAAATCCCAGACTGTCGCCCGAAGGATGCCAGTTGAATGCCGACTGGATACCGCTTTCGGTATACGTTAACTGGCGCGGCTCGCCCCCCTCAGGGGAGATCAGCCACACCTGGACAATGCCGTTATCATCGCGCATCAGAAAAGCAATCTGCGTACCCTGCGGGTTGCTGCGCACCCAGTGGCGCGGCACGTTCACCAGCCCCGGATACGCCTTCTGATGGGTAAAGGTTAAACGGCGCTGCAGCACGCCAGCAGGCGGTGCAGGCATCGTCTCCGGCGTGCCCTGCAGCGGCGCATCGCCTGCCTGTTTCCAGCCCTGCGCGTCTTTGGGCAGATTGACAATAAACAGTTCAGGCACTTTTTCGCCTTTCACAGACAGGGTATCGCCAATAAACGCCAGCCTGCCGTTGCCCACCCAACCCTCTTCATAGGCGCGATTGATCTCATCGCTGCCCGGCTGCGGGGTCGGCGTCGTGCGGCTTACCAGCACGCTCCAGAAGGTGCCCGGATATTCATGGGGATGGTTGCCCTGCGGGATGACCGGGCCAAAAGGTGCGGCGACGCCAACGTTACGTAAATCGCGCTTTGGATCGCGTTCATGCAACACATGGTCGTTATAGGTAAAGCTGACGAACTGCCCGTTCGGGCTAAAGACGTGGACATGGCTGCCGCCACGGAGTGCGCCTGCGGTATAGGGCGCGGTGATATCCATGGCATCGAGGTTGCTCGCCTGGCCGTTATGGACAATCACGCCCTGACGATGATGAAAATCGTATTGCCAGTCTGCATCCGGGTTTTTCGGGCCGTGGATAAAGACGTATTTGTCTTGTGCAGGATGAACGGTCACCACGCCAACATGCGCGCCGTGCGTGGCACGATAAATCACCTCAACCTCGCCCGTACTGACGTTTACCCGCTCGATGGTTTCGCCGGTGAACGATGCCCCGGACGGGCGCACATCATAGACCAGCCACTGGCTGTCCGGTGTCCAGGTATTGATATTGGTGAGCTGATGGTTGCGGGAAGCGAAGGTGATTTGTTTCATGGGATACCCTGATGCGCAGTTATCGCATCAGGGTAAAACATCCGAAGGGATTAGCCTACTCGTTTCACGTCGCCGACCAGCAGGATGTAGGAGAGTGCGCCAATCAACGCCACGGCGGAGATGTAGACCAGGGCCGGGCCAAAGCCGTAGTCCTGCGCCAGGTAGCCGATGACCAGCGGCACAGTGATCCCGCCGAGTCCACCGACGAAGTTAAACACACCACCGGTGAGGCCAATCAGACGCATCGGCGCCAGAGATGACACCAGCGACCAGGTGATGGAGGCAAAACCGTTGCCGAAGAACGCAAGCGCCATCAGGGTCATAATCCACACCGGATCGTTGGTATAGTTGGCACCCATGATGCAGGTAGAGATCAGCAGCCCGCAGATAATCGGCGTTTTACGCGCAACACCTAACGAGAGACCTTTTTTTACCAGCTTATCCGCCAGCCAGCCCGAGAGCAGCACGCCAAAGAACGCGGCAAGGAACGGTACGGTGGTCATAAAGCCCGCCTTCAGCGCGGTGATGCCCTTTTCCTGCGTCAGGTAGTTCGGGAACCAGGTGAGGAAGAACCACAGCGTTGAGGTGACCGCAAATTGCCCCAGATAAACGCCCACCAGCTTACGATGGAAAACCAGTTTCCAGTCCGCTTTGCTCAGCGGCTGACGCGCCTCTTTTTTCACCGGCGCATCACCGTCCACCAGGCCGCCACCATCGCGAATATAGTCCAGCTCCGCTTTGCTGATGCTCCTGGTCAGCCGCGGCGGCTGATAGACCTTAATCCAGATAAACGACCAGATAATGCCAATCCCGCCGGTGACGATGAACACCCAGTGCCAGCTTAGCAGCTCCTGGATCCAGATCAGCAGCGGGGTCAGGAACGCCAGGCCGACAAACTGTCCGGAGGTATAAAAGCCAACGGCGGAGGCGCGCTCATGCTCCGGGAACCAGCTGGTGACCATACGGTTGTTGGTGGGGAACGCGGGTGCCTCGAAAACGCCGGTGATAGCACGCAGGCCAATCAACGACATCAGCCCGGTGGCGAAGCCCTGAAACAGGGTTGCCACGGACCAGCCTAAAATGGCGATGAAGTAGGTCAGACGCGATCCCACGCGGTCGAGGAACCAGCCGCCGGGGATCTGGCAGAGCGTATAAAGCCAGGCAAACGCCGAGAAGACATAGCCCATTTCCGCTTTGGTGATCCCAAACTCTTCCTGAATATGGGCCGATGCCACGGCTAGGTTGGCGCGGTCAACATAGCAAATGACCACGGTAATAAAGATCATGATTAGCGTCAGGTAGCGGCGACGCCCGGTCTTTGTAGCAGTAACTGGAATATCCATCGCAATCTGTCTCCAGATTTTGGGCATAGCGAAGCCGCTCACCATGCCCTGTAATTTACAGAGGGTGTATTTGGTTTTTTTAATTAAAAACGTAAACAGAATGCGCTAAATAATTCGTGCTGGGGGAAGGCGGCAAGTTTTCGCATCCCCGGGAGCATACAATAGTATGTGACCGGGGTAAGAAAACGCAGCCAACGCATCACCAGCGCGAAGTATGACGCGCATTTACCATTCCGCTACGCTGCCATCTTCATGACGCCACAGCGGGTTACGCCAGTCCGGCGCATTTTTACTGAGCTCAATGACTTTGGCTTCGTCAATGTCCACGCCAAGGCCCGGCTTCATTAATGGTTTGAAGAAACCGCCATCCATGCTGAAGTCTTCTTTGTTTTTCACAAAGTCGAGCAGTTCCGCGCCCTTGTTATAGTGAATGCCCATGCTCTGCTCCTGGAACACGGCGTTGCGGGAGACAAAATCCACGTGCAGGCAGGCCGCAAGTGCAACAGGTCCCAGCGGACAGTGCGGTGCCAGCGCCACATCATAGGCTTCCGCCATCCCGGCAATTTTGTAGCATTCAGTGATGCCGCCCGCATGGGAGAGATCCGGTTGCAGGATCGCAATACCGCCTGCTTCCAGCACGCGTTTAAACTCGAAGCGCGAGAACATGCGTTCACCCGCGGCGATAGGAATATGGGTCTGTTCAGCCAGTTTCGGATAGTATTCCGCCTGCTCGGCCAGCACGGGCTCTTCAATAAACAGCGGACGATAGGGCTCCAGCTCTTTAATCAGCACTTTGGCCATTGGCGCACTGACGCGTCCGTGGAAATCCAGACCAAACTCTATCTCATTACCGAAAGCTTCACGGATTTGCGCCACGGTATTCACCGCCCGGTCCACCGCGCGCGAGTTGTCGATCACGCCCATCTCTTCACAGCCGTTGAGCTTAAAAGTATCGAAGCCGATATTGCGCAGCTGCGTAATGCCGTCGATCACTTCCGCAGGACGGTCGCCACCCACCCAGCTGTAGGCTTTGATTTTGTCGCGTACCAGGCCGCCCATCAGTTGCCAGACCGGGGCATTCAGCACTTTGCCTTTGATATCCCACAGCGCCTGGTCAATACCGGCGATGGCGCTCATCAGGATTGGACCTCCGCGATAAAAACCCGCCCGGTACATCACCTGCCACAGGTCGTTAATGCGTGCCGGATCCTGACCAATCAGGTATTCACCCAGCTCATGGACTGCGGCTTCCACGGTACGCGCCCGTCCTTCTATCACCGGTTCACCCCAGCCAACCACGCCTTCATCGGTTTCGATTTTCAGGAACATCCAGCGCGGGGGTAAACGGTACGTGGTGAGTTTGGTTATTTTCATTGCACTGCCTCTCGATACGCTTTCACAAATGCTGCCGCCTGCTGCGCAGTACGCTCAACGGACTGTCCGGCGCGATAGAGATCGCTGCCCAGCCCCGCACCCACACAACCTGCGTTAATCCACTGCGCCAGGTTTTCTGGCGTCACGCCGCCCACGGCAAAGACCGGCACCCTGGCAGGCAATACTGCTTTCAGTGCTTTGATATAGTCAGGACCAAAGGCTGAAGACGGGAAAATTTTGAGTGACTGCGCACCCGCATCGAGGGCGGTAAAGGCTTCAGTAGCCGTCGCACATCCCGGACAAACGGTCATCCCATGGCTCACCGCGCGGCGGATCACCTCGGGGTTGATGTTGGGGGTGACGATGAGTTTGCAGCCCATCTTCGCCAGCCTTTCCACCTGCTCCGGCTGTAACACGGTTCCTGCGCCGATCAGCGCTTTATCACCAAAGGCATCCACCACTGTCGGAATACTTTTTTCCCACTCAGGAGAGTTGAGCGGGATTTCCACCGCGTCGAATCCGGCGTCAATAACGGCACCGACGTGCGCCAGCGCCTCGTCGGGGGTAATGCCGCGCAAGATTGCGATAAGGGGAAGACTAGTTTGCCACTGCATGAGCGATGCTCCTTATTCCTGCCTGAAATGCCGTGTCGCCGGATACCGTTGATACTTCACGGCCAATCGCGCGAAACGCCTGCTCGTAGCGCGACGTCAGCGCTGCACCAGCGACAATCGTGACAGCCTGCTCGCGCCCGACGAATTCACGCATGCTGGCGACCTCTGCGCCAATCAGCAGGCCAGAGAGAAACTCGCTGACCTGCTCGCGCGGGAGATTTCCCAGCACGTGCGAGGCGCGAACCTCAAAAAGTTGCGGCAAAACATCAGGAGAAGCGATCCCACGCGCCAGACCGGCAGAAAACGCCGCTGCCGAGGGCGCTTGCTCTGGCAGACCCGCCCCTACCAGCGAATGAGCGAGCAGCAAATGATGCAATTCGCCGGTCATCACGGTGCGAAAATCGTGGATTTGCTCAGCATCTGCCTGGACCCACTTGCAATGCGTTCCGGGCATGACGTAGACAGAAGAAGGAGAAAGCGTGCGCGCACCGAGCAGCTGTGTCTCTTCGCCGCGCATCACATTATGGTTATCGTCACGCGAGACGCACAAACCAGGAATAATCCAGATATTGTCGCCAACCGACGTTAACTGCTCGCCAATCGCGGAGAAATGAGCAGGAACAGGCAGGTAAGGCGCGATTTTCCACCCCACGTTGCTGCCCACCATTCCCGCCATCACGATGGGCGTGGCGCTGTCGCGCCAGTTTTGCGTCACCTCTGCTAACACCGCTTCAGGGGATTTACCGTTCAGGCGCGTAACGCCTGCTGCTGATTGCCTGCTCTCCAGGCACTGTTCGCCCTGACAGAGCCAGGCGCGCAGGTTGGTCGATCCCCAGTCAATTGCGATGTAGCGTGATGTCATGTGATTTCCTTCAGCCTTCGTGTCGAGCTGGCAATCATGGTGAGCGCCGCCTGCTCTGCCGCATCGCCGTCCTGATGCCGTATCGCATCGAACAGCGCTTTATGTTCCTGGAGCGTTTTCGGCATATTGGCCTCATCGCCCATCCAGGTACGTTCAAATACCGCTCGCTGAAGCGAGCTGATCGCCACGCTAAGCTGCTGTAACACCGGATTATGCACCGACTGCAGAACTGCCTCGTGATAGCGAATATCCGCCTCGTTGAACGCCTCCCGGTTCTGGTTATTGGCGATCATGTCGTTCAGCGCCGACTCAATCTGCGCCAGGTCCCCTGACGTTGCCCGTTCTGCTGCCCAGCGGGCGATGGCCGGTTCTACCAGGTTTCGTACCTCGCTCATGGCGCCAATCAGCCGCGGGTCGTAATCGTTTTCCAGTACCCACTGCAGAACATCGGTATCGAGGTAGTTCCACTGGTTGCGCGGCGCAACAAACGCGCCGCGATAACGTTTCATTTCAATCAGCCGCTTCGCCATCAGCGAGCGGAACACTTCCCGGATGATGTTGCGGGAGGTTTCAAACTCCTCACACAGTTCCGCCTCTGCTGGCAGTGGCGAGCCGGGAACATATTTGCCACCCACAATCTGTGTACCCAGCGTGATGACAATGCGATCGGTTTTATTGAGTGTCATGGAGAGTCCTTGTGCTCTGTAAGTCCATCACTACTTTACCGCGACCGCTGAATTTCGCCTCACTTTTGCAGTACAAACGTGAGGCCTTTCGCCTTTACCGTGATGACAATGTAGTACAATCACTTAATGTTGTACTACAATCCAGATCACAAAAAGAACAATTCGATAAATTCAGGGCCAAAAAAAGCCCCGGTTGATAACCGAGGCTGATGATCTGAAATGCCGGTTACTGCAGCACAAATTTCTCGATCGCGTGGGCAACGCCGTCTTCCAGGTTGGATTTGGTGACGAAATTCGCCACTTCTTTCACGGAGGGGATCGCGTTTTCCATCGCCACACCCATACCTGCATATTCAATCATTGCGATGTCGTTTTCCTGATCGCCCAGGGCCATGATCTCTTCAGGCTTAATGCCCAGCGCGTCGGCAAGCGACTTCACGCCGGTGCCCTTATTGACGCGTTTATCGAGGATTTCGAGGAAGTACGGTGCGCTTTTCAGCACGGTGTATTTCTCTTTGACCTCCGCCGGGATGCGCGCAATGGCTTTATCGAGGATCTCGGGCTCATCGATCATCATCACTTTCAGGAACTGGGTGGCCGGATCCATTTTTTCCGCTTCACAGAACACCAGCGGAATGGTGGCCACATACGATTCGTGCACGGTGTAGTAACTGATGTCGCGGTTAGCGGTGTAGAGCGTAGTGCGATCGAGCGCGTGGAAGTGGGACCCGACTTCACGGGACAGTTTTTCCAGGAACAGATAGTCATCATAGTTCAGCGCAGTTTGCGCAACCGTGCAGCCGTCCGCCGCTTTCTGCACCAGCGCGCCGTTATAGGTGATGCAGTAATCACCCGGCTGATTCATGTGTAGCTCTTTGAGGTAGCTGTGCACGCCCGCATACGGACGCCCGGTGGTCAGTACCACATTCACGCCCTTTGCGCGCGCCGCGGCGATCGCGTTTTTAACGGCTGGAGAGATAGTGTGGTCTGGCAGCAGCAGCGTGCCGTCCATATCGATTGCAATGAGTTTGATAGCCATGAGGTCCCCGGGATAAATGAGTGCTACCTCATGCTAACGCGATTAAGCACACAAAAATAGAGCTACATTGCGCAACAGAAATACCCCTTTTCCGCAATCCCGGGGAACGTTGACTCACTCGCGGGTGAGGACGATTTTACCAAACGCGCCGCGATCGAGGTGTTCCAGCGCCTGTTCAAGCTGGTCAAAACGGTAGCGCTGCTCAATGACCGGTTTCAGCCCTGTCACCTCCACGGCGCGGACAAAATCTTCCAGCGCGCGGCGATGCCCGACGCCAATTCCCTGAATAACCGGGGATTTCAGTAGCAGCTCACCTGCTGACAGCGAAATGTCGGTCCCGGCCAGCACGCCAATAACCGAGATGCGTCCATGAACGGCGACGGCACGCAGGGAGTGCTTCAGGTTTTCTCCACCCACGGTTTCAATAATATGGTCGATGCCACGATCCTGAGTCAGCGTTAAAAGCGCTTCAGCCCAGTCGCCTTTCAGCCGGTTGATACCCCGATCGGCCCCCAGTTTTTTGGCCCGCGCCAGCTTTTCATCACTCCCCGAGGTCACGTAAACCTCTGCACCGAATGCTTTTGCAATTTGCAGTGCGAAAATCGCCACCCCGCCGGTGCCTTGTACCAGCACCGATTGTCCGGCGCGCAAGTTCCCGCGCTCCACCAGCGCAAACCAGGCGGTTAGCCCTGCACACGGTAATGTGCTGGCCTCAACGTCATCCAGGGTTTCCGGAGCGGCCACCAGCCCGTTTTCATTCACGATCACGTACTCAGCCAGCATCCCCGGGAAGTACCCTCCGCTCGTTTTATAAGGCAAATCGCGGGCATCCGCCTGCGGCTTGCCGTCCATCCACTCCGGGAAGAACGTCGAGATAACACGGGCACCGGGTTTGAAACGCGTCACGCCTTCACCAATGCTGTCCACCACGCCGGCCATATCAGACGCCGGTGTGAACGGGAAGGAGAGCGGGATCGGCATAATGCCTTCAATAACCATTTTATCGCGATAGTTGAGCGCAACGGCATTCACCCGCACGCGCACTTCGCCTGGACCTGGCGCAGGAATGGGCTCCTGGGTGAGTTTGAGATTCTCGCGCCCGAGAGCGTCCATTGACCAGCGTTGCATTGTCTCTGCCATCGTTTTTCTCCTGCCGTTAAATGAGCTTCAGTATCGACAGTCTACCGTTGACTACAGGTTGCCAGTGGCGATAACTTTTCCCACTATTGACGCCATGATGGAAACAATACATGACCAGTACGCTGAAGGATATTCCCGTTTTTGTGGCCGCCGTGGAGGCGGGCAGTTTTGCGCAGGCCGCGATCCGCCTGCATTTGTCACGCTCCGCGGTGGGAAAAAGCATTGCTCGCCTGGAAGAGCGGCTCGGAGTCCGTCTGTTTCACCGCACCACCCGCAGCCAAAGCCTGACCGATAACGGGGCGCTTTTTTATGAGCGCTGCCTGCGCGCACTGGAGGAGATTCGGGGCGCAGAAACCCTGCTGGAAACGGGGAAGCAGCAGGTCAGAGGCCGCCTGCGTGTGGCCATGCCGGTGCTGTTTGGTCGCCAGTGTGTCGCCCCACTGCTGATAGAACTGGCGCAGGAACATCCCGGTCTTGAGCTGGAAATGTCATTCAGCGACCGCGTGGTGGATCTCGTAGAGGAAGGGTTTGATATGGCGGTGCGCAACGGCACGCTGCAGGACAGTAGCGTTCTGGTGGCCAGAAGACTGGGAGAACATCGCATGGTGCTGTGCGCCGCACCAGATTATCTGCAGAAAAGCGGTCTGCCAGAAACCGTTGCGGATTTACCCCACCATACGGCCATTAACTATCTGCGCGCAGGCAGAGTGTTACCCTGGCAACTGATGGATAACGAAGGAACGTCGCACACCTTTACTCCCCGCTCATCCCTCAATATGGATGATTTGCAGGCGATTTGCGACGCAGCGCTGGCAGGCCACGGCATTGCATGGTTGCCCTGCTGGATGGCCAGCAGAGAAATTCATCAGGGAAAACTCATCCCGCTTTTAAAGCAGGCGCCGGATGTGCGCTTCGACGTTCATGCGGTCTGGCAACAGACGCCGCATCTGCCACTCAGAGTCAGAATTGCCGTCGATACGCTTGCCAGCCGACTACCATCAGTGCTGTCGCTGGAAATGCCTCCGCCCAAAAAAAAGCCGCGCTAAATGCGCGGCCTGAGTCGTGCTGTGTAACAACGATTAAATATCGATATTCGCCGCTTTCAGCGCGTTCTCTTCGATGAAGGCACGACGTGGTTCAACCGCATCACCCATCAGGGTGGTGAACAGCTGGTCGGCAGCAATCGCGTCTTTAACGGTAACGCGCAGCATGCGACGGCTTTCCGGATCCATGGTGGTTTCCCACAGCTGATCCGGGTTCATTTCGCCCAGACCTTTATAACGCTGGATAGAAAGGCCGCGACGGGACTCTTTCACCAGCCAGTCCAGCGCCTGCTCGAAGCTGGCTACCGGCTGACGACGTTCGCCACGTTCGATGAACGCATCGTCTTCGATCAGACCACGCAATTTCTCGCCGAGGGTACAGATACGACGGTATTCCGGGCCGGTCACAAACTCGTGCTCCAGCGGGTAATCGGTATCGACGCCGTGGGTACGCACGCGAATAATCGGCTCAAACTGCTGAGCAGCATTCTGCTGAACGTCGAACTTCCACTGGCTACCGTGCTGCTCTTTCTCGTTCAGCTCGCTCACCAGAGCGTTTACCCAGCGGGTCACAGCCTGCTCGTTGCTCAGATCGGCTTCAGTCAGGGTTGGCTGATAGACCAGCTCCTTCAGCAGCGCTTTTGGATAGCGACGCTCCATACGACCAATCATTTTCTGCGTGGCGTTGAACTCAGACACCAGACGCTCCAGCGGCTCACCTGCCAGTGCCGGGGCGCTGGAGTTTGCGTGCAGGGTCGCGCCATCAAGTGCGATCGCGATTTGGTACTGATCCATCGCGTCGTCATCTTTAATGTACTGTTCCTGTTTGCCTTTCTTCACTTTGTACAGCGGCGGCTGTGCAATGTAGACGTGGCCACGTTCAACGATTTCCGGCATCTGACGGTAGAAGAAGGTCAACAGCAGCGTACGGATATGCGAGCCATCGACGTCCGCATCGGTCATGATGATGATGCTGTGATAGCGCAGCTTGTCCGGGTTGTATTCGTCACGGCCAATGCCGCAACCCAGCGCGGTGATCAGCGTCGCTACTTCCTGTGAAGAGAGCATTTTGTCGAAACGCGCTTTCTCAACGTTGAGGATTTTACCTTTCAACGGCAGGATAGCCTGGTTCTTACGGTTACGGCCCTGCTTCGCAGAACCGCCCGCGGAGTCCCCTTCCACAAGGTACAGTTCGGACAGCGCCGGGTCACGTTCCTGGCAGTCAGCCAGTTTGCCCGGCAGGCCAGCTAAGTCCAGCGCGCCTTTACGACGGGTCATTTCACGGGCTTTACGCGCCGCTTCACGGGCACGCGCTGCATCGATAATTTTACCGACAACAATTTTCGCGTCGTTCGGGTTTTCCTGCAGGTAGTCGCTCAGCAGTTCGTTCATCTGCTGTTCAACCGCCGATTTCACCTCAGAGGAGACCAGCTTGTCTTTGGTCTGTGAGGAGAACTTCGGATCCGGCACTTTCACGGAGACAACAGCGATCAGGCCTTCACGGGCGTCATCACCGGTGGCGCTGACTTTCGCTTTTTTGCTGTAGCCTTCTTTGTCCATGTAGGCGTTCAGGGTACGGGTCATCGCCGCACGGAAGCCGGCAAGGTGCGTACCACCGTCACGCTGTGGAATGTTGTTGGTGAAGCAATAGATGTTTTCCTGGAAACCATCGTTCCACTGCAGGGCCACTTCCACGCCGATACCGTCTTTTTCGGTGGAGAAATAGAAGATATTTGGGTGAATTGGCGTTTTGTTCTTGTTCAGGTATTCAACGAACGCTTTGATACCACCTTCATAGTGGAAGTGGTCTTCTTTGTTGTCGCGTTTGTCACGCAGACGAATTGAGACGCCGGAGTTCAGGAACGACAGTTCACGCAGGCGTTTTGCCAGGATGTCGTACTCGAATTCGGTGACGTTGGTGAAGGTTTCGAGGCTCGGCCAGAAACGCACCATGGTACCGGTTTTTTCGGTATCGCCGGTCACCGCCAGCGGCGCTTCAGGCACGCCGTGCTGATAGATCTGACGGTGAATTTTGCCTTCGCGCTGGATAACCAGTTCCAGTTTCTGCGACAGGGCGTTTACCACGGAAACACCTACGCCGTGCAGGCCGCCGGAGACTTTATAGGAGTTATCGTCAAATTTACCGCCTGCGTGCAGAACGGTCATGATCACTTCTGCAGCAGACACGCCCTCTTCCGGGTGGATACCGGTCGGGATACCACGGCCGTCATCCTGTACGGAAACGGAGTTATCGGCGTGGATGGTGACGATAATGTCTTTACAGTGACCCGCGAGCGCTTCGTCGATAGCGTTATCTACCACCTCGAATACCATGTGGTGCAGACCGGTGCCGTCATCCGTATCGCCGATATACATACCCGGGCGCTTACGCACCGCATCCAGCCCTTTCAGGACTTTGATACTGGAGGAGTCATAAGAATTCGACATCAACGTTTCTCGCTCATTTCAACTTGGGTTAATCCGTTATTTTACCCTTTTCCACGGTAAACATCTTCGAATTTTCGTCCGACATGTCCATAACGTGTTCAGCGCTAATGGCGCTGACGAAAACCTGCGACTGCGTGGCTTTTAAGCGGCTGGCAAGCAGTCCGCGCCGCGCGTCGTCAAGTTCCGAGGCAAAATCATCTATCAGGTACAGGCAGCGTCGCCCACTCTCACGGGTTAAAAACTCCCCCTGCGCCAGGCGCAGCGCGCACATCAGGAGCTTGAGCTGCCCACGCGACAGTGTGTCTTCCACCGGCGCACCGTCAGCACGAATGCGGAAATCCGCCTTGTGCGGGCCGTGCGCGGTGTAGGTCAACATACGGTCGCGCTCGAAGTTTCTCTCCAGCACGTCGGCATAATCCGTCTCTTTTTCCCAGCCACGCTGGAAGGAGAAGGTGAGAGAAAATTCAGGTAAAAACTGTTTGCAGGTGTCGGCCATATCTTCGGCGATACCTGCGCTGTATTCGGCACGCCAGCGGCTGATTTGTTCCGCAAGAGGAATTAATTCCATGTCCCACGGGCGCAGCTGGGCGTAGCGCGTGACCTGGCGCAATGCGGCGTTACGCTGCTTAAGCAGACGCTTCAGGTTGCTCCAGGCGTTAAAGAAACCGGCTTCGTTGTGAAAGCATCCCCAGTCGAGGAACGCTCTTCTGTATTTGGGGCCGCCGTTGAGTAAAGTAAACCCCTCCGGCGTGATCAGCTGCATCGGCATCAGCAGCGCCAGCTCCGCCACTTTGTGGCCGTCGGTACCGTCGATGCGCACCTTGCTGTCGCCCTGCTTGTCCTTGGTCAGGCCAATGGCGGTTTCCCGCTCCGCCCCCTGCAAACGCCCGTGCAGGACAAAGGATTCCTGCTCGTGGCGAATCACGCGCCCAATCTGCAAACTGCGAAACGCCCGACCGTGGCCGAGCGTATAGATGGCTTCAAGCACGCTGGTTTTGCCGCTGCCGTTCGCGCCAACCAGGAAGTTAAAGCCAGGGGATAAAGCGAGATCCGCGCTTTCGATATTGCGAAAGTCGCGGATCAACAGACGGGTGAGCGACATTACAGTCTCATTGGCATAACAACATAAGCCGCGCTTTGGCTGGCCGCATCTTCAATCTGTACGCTCGAAACGGAGTCAGTCAGCAGAATGCGAACGTTCTCGCATTTCAGTGCATTCAGCACATCCAGCACGTAGCTGACGTTGAAGCCGATTTCCATCTCAGCCCCGGCGTAGGTGACATCCAGAATCTCTTCTGCCTCTTCCTGCTCCGGGTTGTTGGCGGTGATTTTGATCTGGTTTTCGCTCACATACAGGCGCACCCCACGGAATTTCTCGTTAGAGAGAATCGCCGCACGGGCAAATGCCTGCTTAAGGCTATCGCAACCCGCTTCCAGCGTTTTGTCCGGATTCTTCGGCAATACGCGGCGATAATCCGGGAAACGACCATCAACCAGCTTGGATGTGAAGACGAAATCGCCCACGTGTGCGCGGATGTTGTTGCTGCCAATCTGCACGCGCAGCGGCGTGTCGCCACCGTCGAGCATACGCATCAGCTCAATCACGCCTTTACGCGGCACGATCACCGAATGGTTTGGCAGCGCGTCACCAATCGGCATAGAACAAACCGCCAGACGGTGACCGTCGGTGGCCACGGTACGCAGCTCTTCACCTTCGGTTTCGAACAGCATGCCGTTTAAATAGTAACGAACGTCCTGGTGCGCCATAGAGAACTGCGTGGCTTCAATCAGACGCTTCATCGTCGCCTGCGGCAGGGTGAATTCAACTTCACTTTGCCAGTCATCCAGGTTCGGGAAGTCAGCAGCAGGCAGCGTAGAGAGGGAGAAACGGCTGCGGCCAGAGCGCACCAGCATACGGTCGCCTTCCAGCTGCACCGCGATCTCAGCGCCTTCCGGCAGCCCACGGCAGATATCAAAGAATTTACGTGCCGGAACCGTGGTCGCGCCTGCGTCGTGCGGCTGAGTCAGCGTAACGCGCGCGATCATTTCCATTTCCAGGTCTGTGCCGGTCAGCGACAGCGTACCGTCCGCGACCTGAAGCAGCAGGTTTCCGAGGATAGGCAGCGTTGGGCGGCCACCTAATGGGCCACTCACCTGTTGCAGCGGTTTTAATAAATGTTCACGTTCAACGGTAAATTTCATAGCGTCACGATGATAATGTTCTGATTAAATTGGAAAAATCTTCTTTTATGTCGTGGCTTTCTTCGCGTAACTGCTCAATCTTGCGACAAGCGTGCAGCACGGTCGTATGGTCACGGCCACCAAACGCATCGCCGATCTCCGGCAGACTGTGGTTGGTTAACTCCTTTGCCAGCGCCATCGCCATCTGACGCGGGCGCGCCACCGAGCGGGAACGACGTTTAGACAGTAAATCTGCCACTTTGATTTTGTAGTACTCGGCCACCGTCTTCTGAATATTGTCGATAGTGACCAATTTTTCCTGCAGTGCCAGCAAATCGCGCAGCGCTTCACGCACAAAGTCGATGGTGATCGCGCGGCCGGTAAAGTTGGCATTGGCGATTACGCGGTTCAGCGCCCCTTCCAGCTCACGTACATTTGAGCGCAGGCGCTTGGCAATGAAGAATGCCACTTCACCCGGCAGGCGAATGTCATTCTCATCGGCTTTTTTCATCAGGATCGCGACGCGGGTTTCCAGCTCCGGCGGCTCGATCGCCACGGTCAGGCCCCAGCCGAAGCGGGATTTCAGACGATCTTCCACACCGTTGATCTCTTTGGGATAACGATCCGAGGTCAAAATGATCTGCTGGTTACCTTCCAGCAGCGCATTGAAGGTGTGGAAAAACTCCTCCTGCGATCGTTCTTTATTCGCAAAGAACTGAATGTCATCGATCAGCAGCGCATCAACAGAACGATAATAGCGTTTAAACTCTTCGATCGCATTGTTTTGCAGGGCCTTTACCATGTCCTGAACGAAGCGCTCGGAGTGCATATACACCACTTTCGCATTGGGCTTGCGCGCCATAATGCCGTTACCCACCGCGTGCAGAAGGTGCGTTTTACCCAGACCCGTGCCGCCATAGAGGAACAGCGGGTTATAGGCACCACCGGGGTTATCTGCCACCTGGCGAGCCGCCGCGCGTGCCAGCTGGTTCGATTTACCTTCCACGAAGTTATCGAAGGTGTGTTTGACGTTAACGTTAGAGCGGTAGGTCGGTTCTGCCGGGGCAGGAACGTTATCCCAACCTGGACGAGCGGCAGGGGCAACGCGAGGAGCCGGCGCGGGTGCGGCCTGAGCAGGCGCCGCCACGTTTACGGTTTCACGCACCGTCTGGGTGACCGGCTTTGTGCCCACTTCAAAGCGCAGTTGCGGGGCGTCTGACCCGCAGAAATCATTCAGCAGTCCGTTGATGTTATTAAGGTACTTGTCCCTTACCCAATCGAGCACAAAACGGTTTGGCGCATACAAAGCCAGCGTGTTATCGCTCAGTTCCGCCTGCAACGGGCGGATCCACATACTGAATTCTGTGGCTGGTAACTCATCCTGCAATCGGGCAAGACACTGCTGCCAAAGCGAAAGTGACACGGCGGACTCCACTCGAACAATAAAAGAAAACTATTGAATATTCATGATTGTTGGCGCACACCGACATGACCCCATCAGGGTGATGTGCGAACCGCTATCTGCGGTTATACACGTCATCGTTGAGACAACCTGAACGATGTTGTGTTTATGCCCGGCCAGGATCGTTGGATCCCGATCGGGACCGCGGATCATAGCCTAAACTGAGCCAGAGATCTTCTGTTTCTCACAGATTCTTCCCGATTTATCCACAGGAAGATCCGAAACCGGGTAAGTGTAAACGATCCTGGCAGGAGTGCCCCACGATTTAGCCCGCATATTGGAAAATTTAATGAGAACAGACAATTTTTTGCTTAAATGATCTAACGAAGATCCAGGACGATCCTTGCGCTTTGTTGATGAGACCGTATAATCCTCGACCCGGCGCGTGATGCTCATCTTCCTGCGTCGTCCGTTGCTCATTTTCCACGCGAAATCGTGCGGAAATACGCGGGAAATAAGGAAAGAGAATTGACTCCGGAGTGTACAATTATTACAATCCGGCCTCTTTAATCACCCACGCTGAGGCGTTAGTCGTTCGAATCTCGTTCGGGTATACGCAAAAGTCAGTGAATTTATTCAAGTTTAGGTAGAAATCGCCATGAAACGCACTTTTCAACCGTCTGTACTGAAGCGCAACCGTTCTCACGGCTTCCGTGCTCGTATGGCTACTAAAAATGGTCGTCAGGTTCTGGCACGTCGTCGTGCTAAAGGCCGCGCTCGTCTGACCGTTTCCAAGTAATAAAGCTAACCCCTGAGTGGTTAAGCTAGCATTTCCCAGGGAGTTACGTTTGTTAACTCCCACTCAATTCACTTTCGTCTTCCAGCAGCCACAACGGGCTGGCACGCCGCAAATCACCATCCTCGGCCGCCTGAATTCGCTGGGGCATCCCCGCATCGGTCTTACTGTCGCCAAGAAAAACGTTAAGCGTGCGCATGAACGCAACCGGATTAAACGTCTGACGCGTGAAAGCTTCCGTTTACGTCAGCACGAACTGCCTTCTATGGATTTCGTGGTGGTGGCGAAAAAAGGGGTTGCCGACCTCGATAACCGTGCTCTCTCGGAAGCGTTGGAAAAATTATGGCGCCGCCACTGTCGCCTGGCTCTCGGGTCCTGATAGCCCTCATTCGGGTCTATCAACGCCTGATTAGTCCGCTACTCGGGCCGCACTGCCGTTTCACGCCAACATGCTCAAGCTACGGAATTGAGGCATTGCGCAGGTTTGGAGTGATAAAAGGCAGTTGGTTGACGGTGAAACGCGTATTAAAATGCCACCCTTTACACCCAGGTGGAGACGACCCCGTCCCCCCAGGACCCTTTGATACCAGAGAACACTAACGATGGATTCGCAACGCAATCTTCTTATCATCGCTTTGTTGTTCGTGTCTTTCATGATCTGGCAGGCATGGGAGCAGGATAAAAATCCTCAACCCCAGCAGCAGACCACGCAGACCACGACCACCGCAGCGGGTAGCGCCGCCGACCAGGGCGTACCGGCCAGTGGCCAGGGGAAACAGATTACGGTTAAGACCGATGTGCTTGAGCTGACTATCAACACCCGTGGTGGTGATGTTGAGCAGGCGCTGCTGTTGACCTACCCGAAAGAGCTGAAGTCTACCGAACCGTTCCAGTTACTGGAAACCACGCCTGAGTTTATCTACCAGGCGCAGAGCGGCCTGACCGGTCGTGATGGCCCGGATAACCCGGCTAACGGTGCGCGTCCACTGTACAACGTCGAGAACGACACCTTTGTACTGGCTGATGGTCAGAACGAACTCGTTATCCCGATGACCTACACCGACGCGGCAGGCAACACGTTCACCAAAACCTTCACCCTGAAACGCGGTGAATACGCAGTGAACGTGGGCTACAGCGTACAGAACGCCGGTGCGAAACCGCTGGAAGTATCGACCTTTGGTCAGCTGAAGCAGTCCATCAATCTGCCGTCTCACCGTGACACCGGAAGCAGCAACTTTGCGCTGCATACCTTCCGTGGCGCGGCGTACTCCACGCCTGATGCGAAGTATGAGAAATACAAATTCGACACCATTGCCGATAACGAAAACCTGAACGTCAGCGCTAAAGGCGGTTGGGTGGCCATGCTGCAGCAGTATTTCGCGACAGCATGGGTGCCAAATAACGACGGTACCAACAACTTCTACACCGCGAATCTGGGCAACGGTATTGCAGCCATCGGCTACAAATCTCAGCCGGTTCTGGTTCAGCCGGGTCAAACCGGTAAGCTGGCAAGCACCCTGTGGGTGGGCCCTGAAATCCAGGACAAGATGGCCGCAGTTGCGCCACACCTGGATCTGACCGTCGATTACGGCTGGTTGTGGTTCATCTCTCAGCCTCTGTTTAAGCTGCTGAAGTTCATCCACAGCTTCCTGGGTAACTGGGGCTTCTCCATCATCGTTATCACCTTCATCGTGCGTGGCATCATGTACCCGCTGACTAAAGCGCAGTACACCTCCATGGCGAAGATGCGTATGCTGCAGCCGAAGATTCAGGCAATGCGCGAGCGTCTGGGCGATGACAAACAGCGTCAGAGCCAGGAGATGATGGCCCTGTATAAAGCAGAGAAAGTGAACCCACTGGGTGGCTGCTTCCCGCTGCTGATTCAGATGCCTATCTTCCTTGCGCTGTACTACATGCTGATGGGTTCCGTTGAGCTGCGCCATGCGCCGTTCGCACTGTGGATCCATGACCTGTCCGCACAGGACCCGTACTACATCCTGCCGATCCTGATGGGCGTGACGATGTTCTTCATCCAGAAGATGTCTCCGACCACGGTGACCGACCCGATGCAGCAGAAGATCATGACCTTCATGCCGGTCATCTTCACCGTGTTCTTCCTGTGGTTCCCGTCAGGTCTGGTGCTGTACTATATCGTCAGCAACCTGGTGACCATCATCCAGCAGCAGCTGATTTACCGTGGTCTGGAAAAACGTGGCCTGCATAGCCGCGAAAAGAAAAAGTCCTGATTCGGTGAGTTAACGCTAAAATAAGGGCGGTCGATTGACCGCCTTTTTTATTTGTTTTGAACGAGAGCAACCATGAGCCATAACGACACTATCGTCGCCCAGGCAACCCCACCGGGACGCGGTGGTGTAGGCATTTTGCGTATCTCCGGCCTGAAGGCGCGCGAGGTCGCTGAAGCGGTGCTGGGTAAACTGCCAAAGCCGCGCTACGCTGATTATCTGCCGTTTAAAGATACCGACGGTACCCCACTGGATCAGGGCATTGCGCTGTGGTTCCCCGGCCCGAACTCCTTTACCGGTGAAGACGTGCTGGAGCTGCAGGGTCACGGTGGCCCGGTCATCCTCGACCTGCTGTTAAAACGCATTCTGACATTGCCGGGCCTGCGCATTGCAAAGCCGGGTGAGTTCTCCGAACGTGCCTTCCTCAACGACAAGCTCGACCTGGCACAAGCCGAGGCGATTGCAGACCTGATCGACGCCAGCTCTGAACAGGCGGCTCGCTCTGCCCTGAACTCGTTGCAGGGCGCGTTTTCCGCACGCGTAAATCATCTTGTGGAAGCACTTACTCACCTCAGGATCTACGTCGAAGCAGCGATTGACTTCCCGGATGAGGAAATCGACTTCCTCTCTGACGGTAAAATTGAAGCCCAGCTCAATGATGTGATGGCCGATCTCGATGCCGTTCGCGCTGAAGCGCGTCAGGGGAGCCTGCTGCGTGAAGGGATGAAGGTGGTTATCGCGGGTCGTCCGAATGCCGGGAAATCGAGCCTGCTGAACGCCCTGGCGGGCCGCGAAGCGGCGATCGTGACCGACATTGCCGGGACCACCCGTGACGTGCTGCGCGAGCATATTCACATTGATGGCATGCCGTTGCATATCATCGACACCGCGGGTCTGCGTGATGCCAGCGACGAAGTGGAGCGTATTGGTATCGAGAGAGCCTGGCAGGAGATTGAGCAGGCCGACCGAGTGCTGTTTATGGTAGATGGCACCACGACCGACGCTGTTGACCCGGCGGAGATCTGGCCGGACTTTATCGCCCGTCTGCCGGCTAAACTGCCGATCACCGTGGTGCGTAACAAAGCAGACGTTACCGGCGAAACGCTGGGCATCAGCAATGTGAATGGTCACTCACTTATCCGTCTGTCGGCCCGCACCGGCGAGGGCGTTGATGACCTGCGTAACCATCTCAAGCAGAGCATGGGCTTTGACACCAGCATGGAAGGCGGCTTCCTGGCGCGCCGTCGCCACCTCCAGGCGCTGGAAGAGGCGGCACGTCACCTCGAGCAGGGCAAAGCCCAGCTGATTGGCGCATGGGCGGGGGAATTGCTGGCAGAAGAGCTGCGCCTGGCGCAGCAGAATCTGAGTGAGATCACCGGGGAGTTTACGTCGGATGATCTGTTAGGGCGGATCTTCTCAAGCTTCTGCATTGGTAAGTGAACCCTGCTACTGAATGGTGGTTTCCCCTCAGGAAATCACCATTGTCCAAATGGCAACTCGCCTCTTTCCCTTTCTCCCCCTATTCTGCTTGCCTGCATTCATGGGGGTTTTATGGCTCGTTTTCTGTTCTGTAGTTTTGCGCTGGTACTGCTTTATCCGTCTGGCATTGATATGTATCTGGTTGGGTTGCCACACATCGCCCATGATCTCGGGGCCAGCGAAGCGCAACTGCACATCGCGTTTTCGGCCTATCTGGCGGGGATGGCGTCGTCGATGGTGTTTGCCGGAAAAATCGCGGACAGGGCCGGTCGTCAGCCTGTCGCCATCGCCGGTGCGGTGATTTTTGCTCTGGCTTCCCTGCTCTGCTCAGTTGCGCAGGACAGCACCCTGTTTCTTACGGGGCGCTTTATCCAGGGGATTGGTGCAGGTGGCTGTTACGTGGTGGCCTTCGCGATCCTGCGCGATACCCTAAGTGCCCAGCGGCGCGCCAAAGTCCTCTCGATGCTGAACGGCATCACCTGCATCATTCCGGTGCTGGCACCGGTCGTGGGTTATTTGATCATGCTGAAATTCCCGTGGCAGAGTCTCTTCTGGACCATGGCGGCCATGGGCGCGCTGGTATTTGTTCTGTCGATTACCGTACTGAAAGAGAGCCATCCGGGTTCGCAAAGTACGGGGCATACCGCCACCCTCCATCCGGCCGAAAAGCTCCTTAACCGCTTTTTCATCAGCCGGTTAACGATCACCACCCTGAGCGTGGCCGTGATCCTCACCTATGTAAACGTTTCCCCGGTGCTGCTGATGGAAACCATGGGCTTCGATCGCGGGCAGTATTCCACGGTTATGGCGTTAACCGCGATGGTCAGTATGGCGGTCTCGTTCTCGACGCCGTTTGCGCTGAATATCTTCCGCCAGCGCACGCTGATGCTCACCTCACAGGGACTGTTTCTCGTCGCGGGTGTGATCCTGGCGGCTACCAGCTCTCATGCGGTAATGCTGGTGGGGATCACCCTGATTTGCGCCGGATTCTCCGTTGGCTTTGGCGTGGCGATGAGCCAGGCACTTGGTCCGTTCTCGCTTCGGGCTGGCGTGGCAAGCTCCGCGCTGGGTATCGCCCAGGTATGCGGTTCGTCTCTGTGGATATGGCTTGCGGCCATAATGGGCCTTAATGCGCTCAATATGCTGATCGGGATTCTGATTGGTTGTAGCATGCTCTGCATCATTTTACTTATGGTCATCCAGCCCGCGGCGCATTATGAAGAAGCCAATCAGCAGTCTCGATCTTAACCTGTTGTTGTGCCTGCAGCTTTTACTGCAGGAACGCAGCGTCACCAAAGCCGCGAAGCGGATGAATGTGACGCCGTCGGCGGTGAGTAAATCGCTGGCGAAACTGCGCGACTGGTTCGACGACCCGCTGTTTGTCAAAACGCCGTTAGGACTCCTGCCGACGCCGCTGACCATGAGCCTGGAACAGGATCTGGCTGACTGGATGCAAATAGGCAACCAGATCCTCGACAAATTCCACCATGACGCGCCGGGCGGGCTGACGTTCGTGCTGGCAGCCGAAACACCGCTGATGCTGATCCGCTTTAACGCCCTGCTTGAGCAGGTGAACCAGCGCTATCCGCAGGCTACGGTAAAGATGCGTCACTGGGACTACGACTCGCTGGATGCCATCACGCGCGGTGAAGTGGATGTTGGCTTCACCGGACGAGAGACGCACCCGCGTTCGCGCGAGCTGCTGAAGCTGATGCCGTGGTTTATCGATTACGAGATCCTGTTCAGTGACCGTCCTTGTGTCTATCTACGCGAGGACCATCCCGCGCTTCAGGAGGAGTGGAACCTCGAGACCTTCCTGCGCTATCCGCATATCAGCATCTTCTGGGAGCGCAGTGACACCTGGGCGCTGGATGAGGTACTAAAAGAGATGGGGCGCGAGCGAAACATTGCCATGAGTCTGCCCGGTTTTGAACAGTCGATGTTTATGGCGGCACAACCCGGACATAACTACATCGCCACTGCGCCACACTACTGCCATCACTATAATCAACTCCACCAGCGGAAGTTGATTGCCCTTCCGATTCCCATTGATGAAGCGCAGGCTGAAAAACTGAACGTTCCCTTCACGCTCATCTGGCATAAACGGAACAGCCATAATCCGAAAATCCTCTGGCTGCGCGAGACCATCAAGGCGTTATATGGTGCCAGCGATCCAATTTTCGCCTAAGAAAATGTAAAGTTGGGTCCTCAGCCTTTTCTTACGACCATTTACTGATTAAAACAGGAGCTGAGTTAGGCGATAATAATGTAACCGTTTAACCGACTACGACCATTATCAAGGAGCGAAAAATGGCTACGCACTTTGCAAGAGGGATACTGACAGAAGGTCGTCTCGTATCGGCCAGAATTTCGTCAGCGTGTCACAGTGAAGCGCTCAAACTTCCGGAGCACCGCAGGACGCGTTTTCTGGCTTCCCGGGCGCTGCTTGCTGAACTGCTCTTTATGCTGTACGGCACCAGTGAGCTGCCAGACATCATCAACCAACCAGAAGGTCGCCCGGTCTTTGCCGACCCGGAACTGCCGCGTTTTTCCATTGCCTATACGGGCAATATTATTGGCGTAGCACTCACCACCGAAGGAGATTGCGGGCTGGATATGGAACTTCAGCGCGCGACACGTGGTTTCCACGGCACTAACCCACATGACGACTACCCGCTCTCCAGCAATGAGCAGCTGTGGGTGCGCAACCAGAACGATCCCACTGAGGCCCGGGCCCAGCTTATCACCTTGCGCCAGAGCATTCGCAAGCTCTGTGGCTGCGCGTCAGACGACGCCCGTCAGTTGCAACTGTTGCCGGGTTCCGGTCGCCTGCGCTCCACGCAAGCCGCGCTGGTAGAAGCGCTCAGCGATGTCGAGGACGTGTTGATCTGGTCTGTCGCGGTGACTCCCGCCATTGAGCGGCTGAAAATCTGGGAATTTGACAGTAAACAGGGATGGAGTAGCCTTCCGGATGTGCCCGAGCGTGCCAACGAACCTGCCGCGCGCCTGATGAGATTAACCAGTTTACCGGCAGAAAAAGCATATACCCTTAGCTGATCCATTCAGGGTCATCATGATGAAACAGGAGTAATCATGTCTGATACGTTGAAAGTCGTTACATTACTGGGAAGCCTGCGCAAAGGTTCATTTAACGGGATGGTTGCCCGTACGCTGCCACAGCTGGCACCGGCGGGTATGGAGATTAGTGCCCTGCCTTCCATTGGTGACATCCCGCTTTACGATGCGGATGTGCAGCAGGAAGAAGGGTTCCCGCAGAGCGTTGAAGCCCTGGCTGAGCAGATTCGTCAGGCTGACGGGGTGGTGATTGTGACGCCGGAGTATAACTACTCGGTTCCGGGTGGTCTGAAAAACGCGATTGACTGGTTATCCCGTCTGCCGGAGCAGCCGCTTTCAGGTAAGCCGGTGCTGATCCAGACCAGCTCAATGGGTGCCATTGGCGGTGCGCGCTGCCAGTATCATCTGCGCCAGATCCTGGTATTCCTGGATGCAATGGTCATGAACAAGCCAGAATTTATGGGCGGTGTGATTCAGAATAAGGTCGACCCGCAGACGGGTGAAGTGGTGGATCAGAGCACGCGTGACCATCTCTCTGGCCAGCTGACGGCGTTTGGTGATTATATCAAGCGGGTGAAGGCGTAAGCCGGAGCGGCCTGATGCCCTCACCCCAGCCCTCTCCCACTAGAGAGGGTGCAAACACTAAAGCCCTTTTCTTCGAAAAGGGCTTGCTGTTTATTTGGCGTCGATAAACACAATCTTCAGCACAAACAGCAGTGCCACAATGATGACGCACGGGCTGAGGTCACGGAAACGACCGGTACCAATCTTCATCACGCAGTAGGAGATAAAGCCCAGCGCGATACCTTCAGTAATGGAGAAACTGAACGGCATCATTACCGCGGTAATAAACGCCGGTACTGCTTCGGTTAAATCATCCCACTTCACGCGCGACAGGCTGGAGGTCATCAGTACCCCCACGTAGATCAGCGCACCTGCAGCCGCATACGGTGGAACCATGCCAGCCAGGGGAGAAAGGAAGATCACCAGCAGGAACAGAATCCCCACCACTACCGCGGTCAGACCGGTACGGCCACCCACAGAGACACCGGAAGAAGACTCAATGTAAGCGGTAACAGAAGAGGTCCCGATAAAAGCACCGCTGACAGAAGAGATACTGTCCACAAACAGCGCCTGCTTCATACGCGGGAATTTGCCTTTCTCATCCGCCAGACCCGCTTTGTCGGTCACACCGATCAGCGTGCCGGACGAGTCAAACAGGTTCACCAGCATGAAGGAGAAAATCACCCCCGCCAGGCCCAGATTCAGGGAACCCGCCAGATCTACATGGCCAACGACGGTAGAAACGCTCGGTGGTGCGGAGACGATGCCGTTGTAGTGAACGTCACCCAGCATCCAGCCCAGCAGGGTGGTTACCACGATGGACACCAGCACCGCCGCATGAATATTGCGGGAAGCGAGGATCGCGATGATAAAGAAGCCCAGTACGCCCAGCAGCACACTATGGGAGGTCAGGTGACCGATACTCACCAGCGTATCCGGGTTAGCGACGATAACACCGGCATTTTTCAGCCCCATCATACCGATGAACAGACCGATACCGCTGGTGATGCCCACGCGCAGGCTGACAGGAATGTTCGCAATCATCCAGTAGCGCACGCGGAAAACAGTCAGCAGCAGCAGGCCAACCGCGCCCCAGAAGATAGCGCCCATGCCGACTTGCCACGGCAGCCCCATCGCCTGAACCACCACGAACGCAAAGAATGCGTTAAGCCCCATCGCCGGAGCCAGTGCAACCGGCAGGTTAGCAAACACCCCCATCAGAATGCTGCCAAGTGCAGCGATCAGGCAGGTCGTAACGAAGACGGCGCTGGTATCCATGCCAGCAACGCCCAGAATTTGTGGGTTAACAAAAACGATATAGACCATCGTCAGGAAGGTGGTGAAACCGGCGATCACTTCGGTGCGTGCCGTTGTGCCGTGCTCGCGCAGTTTAAACACGCGCTCAAGCAGACCCTGACCAGATGTCTGGGTTGTGTGTTGTTGACTCATCATCAATTTCCGAACAAGGAGGGAAAATTCGTCGCTATCCTATACCAAAATGCGACAATAGTGGCGGTTACGAGATACTTTTTTCATTGATTTTGCTTATACGGCAACGATTGCGTCTCGTTTAACTGCTATACGTAAACGTTAAACTTGTTAAAAGGGAAAGGCATGTCCGGAATTGAAGCGGTATTTTTCGACTGCGACGGTACGCTGGTCGACAGTGAGGTCATTTGTTCCCGCGCGTATGTCGCCATGTTCCAGGAATTTGGCATTACGCTCGATCTCGACGAGGTGTTCAAACGCTTTAAGGGCGTGAAGCTGTACGAGATCATCGACATCATTAACGACGAACACGGTGTGGATCTGGCGAAAACGGATCTGGAACCGGTGTACCGCGCCGAGGTCGCACGCCTGTTCGATTCTGAGCTGGAGATCATTGCCGGCGCAAACGCGCTGCTGGATGCCATGACGGTACCGATCTGTGTGGTCTCCAACGGTCCGGTCAGCAAAATGCAGCACTCGCTGGGTAAGCTTGAGATGCTGCACCACTTCCCCGAAAAACTGTTCAGCGGCTACGATATCCAGCGCTGGAAGCCAGACCCTGCGCTGATGTTCCATGCGGCAAAGGCGATGAACGTTAACGTGGAGAACTGCATTCTGGTGGATGATTCCTCTGCGGGCGCGCAGTCGGGCATTGATGCAGGAATGGAAGTGTTTTATTTCTGTGCCGACCCGCACAACAAGCCGATCGATCATCCCAAAGTGACGACCTTTACCGATCTGGCGCAGCTGCCAGCGTTGTGGAAGGCGCGCGGGTGGGATATTACGCGGTAGATTTTTGTAGGCCCGGTAAGCGCAGCGCCACCGGGCATTTTAACGACTGATTACTCTTTCGGATCTTTACCCGCCAGCAGCTTGTCCAGCTCGTCGCCGCCCACGTGACGGAAGTCCTGACCTTTCACGAAGTAGAAAATGTATTCGCAAATGTTCTGGCAGCGGTCGCCGATACGCTCGATAGAGCGCGCGCAGAACAGGGCGGTCAGTACGCTCGGGATCGTACGTGAATCCTCCATCATGTAGGTCATCAGCTGACGCACGATACCTTCATACTCCTGGTCGACTTTCTTGTCTTCACGGTAGATACGCACCGCTTCGTCCAGATCCATACGTGCAAAAGCATCCAGCACGTCGTGCAGCATTTGCACGGTGTGACGACCCAGCGACTCCAGGCTCACCAGCAGCGGCTGGTGCTGCTGAGAGAATTTCTCCAGCGCGGTGCGGCAGATTTTATCCGCCACGTCACCAATACGTTCCAGCTCGGCGATGGTTTTAATGATGGCCATCACCAGACGCAGGTCGCTCGCTGTCGGCTGACGCTTGGCGATGATGCGCACGCACGCTTCGTCAATCGCCACTTCCATCATGTTGACGTTTTTATCGCCTTCGATAACGCGCTTCGCCAGTTCGCTGTCCTGGTTATGCATCGCCGTGATCGCATCAGAAAGCTGCTGCTCGACCATGCCACCCATGGTCATGACCTGAGTACGAATACTTTCCAGCTCTGCGTTGAACTGGCCGGAAATGTGTTTATTAAGATTGAGATTGTCCATAGCGCGCTCCTGAATCAACCGTAACGGCCGGTGATATAGTCTTCTGTTTGCTTTTTAGCGGGCTTGGTGAACAGATCGTCCGTGTTACTGAACTCAATCAACTCGCCCAGGTACATAAACGCCGTGTGATCGGAGCAACGCGCAGCCTGCTGCATGTTGTGAGTCACGATAACCACGGTGTAATCCTGCTTCAGCTCGGTGATCAGCTCTTCAATACGACCGGTTGAGATCGGGTCCAGCGCTGAACACGGCTCATCCAGCAGCAACACTTCCGGGCGAATGGCGATACCGCGCGCAATGCACAGACGCTGCTGCTGACCACCGGAGAGAGAGTAACCGCTCTGGTGCAACTTATCTTTGGTTTCGTTCCATAATGCGGCCTTGGTCAACGCCCACTGTACGCGCTCGTCCATATCGGCACGGGAGAGCTTTTCAAACAGGCGTACGCCAAACGCGATGTTGTCGTAAATCGACATCGGGAACGGGGTCGGTTTCTGGAACACCATCCCCACTTTCGCACGCAGCAGGGCGATATCCTGACTATTGGTCAGAATGTTGTCACCATCCAGAATGATTTCGCCTTCGGCACGCTGCTCCGGATAGAGCGAGTACATTTTGTTAAAGGTGCGCAGCAGTGTGGATTTACCACAGCCGGACGGACCGATGAATGCCGTTACCTGGTTTTTCGCGATATCCAGGTTGATATTCTTCAGGGCATGGAATTTGCCGTAGTAGAAGTTCAAATCACGAACCTGAATCTTACCCGGGGCAGTATCAACCATACTCATTGACTCATTTCCTCATTCGGCGCCGCGAGCTGCCGCGCCGTAAAAAATTAACCGTGTTTCTTCTTCGCGAAAATCACGCGCGCCAGAATGTTCAGCAACAGTACGCAAAGGGTGATGATCAGCACCCCGGCCCAGGCCAGCTGCTGCCATTCCGCGAATGGGCTCATCGCAAATTTAAAGATCGTCACCGGCAGGTTGGCGATCGGCTGCATCATGTCCGTGCTCCAGAACTGGTTGGAGAGCGCGGTAAACAGCAGCGGTGCCGTTTCACCCGCGATACGAGCAATGGCCAGCAGGATACCGGTCATGATCCCGGAGACAGAGGCTTTCAGCGTAATCGCGGAGATCATTTTCCATTTCGGTGTTCCCAGCGCATACGCCGCTTCACGCAGGCTGTCCGGCACCAGTTTCAGCATGTTCTCGGTGGTACGAATGACGATTGGCACCTGCAGCAGCGCCAGCGCAATCACACCCGCCCAGCCAGAGAAGTGTTCCATCTGTGCCACCACAATGGTGTAAACAAACAGACCCACCACAATAGACGGGGCAGAGAGCAGGATGTCGTTAATGAAACGAATCACTTCCGCCAGCCAGGATTTACGGCCATATTCTGCCAGATAGATACCCGCCATAATGCCCAGCGGCGTACCGAATACTGTCGCCCACAGGATCAGCAATCCGCTGCCTGCCAGGGCGTTCGCCAGTCCTCCACCCGCGGTGTTCGGTGGCGGCGTCATTTCAGTGAACAGCGCCAGAGACATGCCGTCGATACCGCGAACCACGGTCGAGAAGAGGATCCAGATCAGCCAGAACAGACCGAAGGCCATCGTCGCCATCGAGAGCGTCAGCGCAATACGGTTCTTGAAGCGACGCTTCGCCTGCATTTTGCGGCGTGATTCCGCAAGCTGAGTGGTGCTTTGCATTTCGAGAGTTGCCATTAGCGTGCCCCCTCATTTTTCGCGAGACGCAGGATCATCAGCTTGGAGATCGCCAGCACGATGAAGGTAATCACGAACAGGATCAGACCCAGCTCCATCAGCGCCGCCACGTGCAGCCCGGATTCCGCTTCGGCAAATTCGTTCGCCAGCGCGGAGGTAATACTGTTACCCGGCATATAAAGCGAGGCACTGTCGAGCTGGTAGGTGTTACCGATGATAAAGGTCACCGCCATGGTCTCACCCAAAGCGCGCCCTAAGCCCAGCATCACGCCACCGATCACCCCATTTTTGGTGAACGGAAGGACGATACGCCAGATGACTTCCCAGGTGGTGCAGCCAATACCGTAGGCCGACTCTTTCATCATCACCGGGGTTTGTTCGAAGACATCGCGCATGACAGCCGCAATGTACGGAATAATCATGATGGCGAGGATCACCCCTGCCGCCAGAATACCGATACCGAATGCCGGGCCGGAGAAGAGCGCCCCCACAAACGGAATAGCGGAGAGAACATTACCCACCGGCTCCTGGAAATACGTGGCAAACAGTGGCGCAAAGATAAACAGGCCCCACATGCCGTACACGATACTTGGAATGGCCGCCAGCAGTTCAATGGCGATACCCAGCGGGCGTCGCAGCCAGCCCGGTGCCAGTTCCGTCAGGAACAGGGCGATACCAAAGCTTACCGGAACTGCAATCAGCAGGGCGATGAACGAGGTCACCAGCGTGCCGTAAATCGGCACCAGCGCACCATAGATATCGTTTGGCGCGTCCCACTCTTTGGTCCACAGGAAGGAGAAACCGAATTTCTGGATGCTCGGCCAGGAGGAGAAAATCAGAGACACGATAATGCCGCCCAGCAGCAATAGCACAATCAGCGCAGCCAGTTTCACCAGCGCGCTGAAAATCATGTCACCTTTTTTACCCGGAGGGTTAAATGCAGGCTTGGTTGCAGCCATAAAATACTCTTCTGTTTGAGACGTTTTTACGAATATGCCCGGTGGCGCTGACGCTTTCCGGGCCTACAGCGTTAGCCGTAGGGCGGGTAAGCGCAGCGCCACCCGCCATCTTCGTTAAATATATCCTGTTAGTACAGCGCTTTACCGCTGCTGTCTTTCACGTTGGTTTTCCATGCAGCACGAATCTGCTCAACCACGCTGTCTGGCAGGCTGGCGTAATCCAGGTCATTAGCCTGTTTGCCGCCGTTTTTGTAAGCCCAGTCGAAGAACTTCAGCACTTCAGCGCCCTGCTCAGGTTTCTTCTGTTCTTTGTGAACCAGAATGAAGGTAGTGGACGTGATTGGCCACGCGCCTTCACCTTTCTGGTTAGTCAGATCCTGAGCGAAGGATTTGCTCCAGTCAGCGCCTTTTGCAGCGTTGGCGAAGTTCTCTTCGGTCGGGCTGACTGGCTTGCCATCAGCAGAAACCAGTTTGGTGTAGGACAGGTTGTTCTGCTTGGCGTACGCATATTCTACGTAACCGATAGAGCCTGGCAGACGCTGTACGAACGCAGCGATACCGTCGTTGCCTTTACCGCCCAGACCGGTTGGCCAGTTAACGGTAGAGCCGGAACCGACTTTAGATTTCCACTCTTCGTTCACTTTCGCCAGGTAGCTGGTGAAGACGAAAGAGGTACCAGAACCATCCGCGCGACGAACCACGGCGATGTTCTGAGAAGGCAGTTTCAGGCCAGGGTTGAGTTTAGCGATGGCTTCGTCATCCCATTTTTTAATTTTGCCCAGGTAGATATCACCCAGGGTTTTGCCGTCCAGCACCAGCTCACCTGACTTCACGCCCGGCAGGTTGATCGCCAGAACCACACCGCCGATAACGGTCGGGAACTGGAACAGGCCTTCCTGAGCCAGTTTGTCATCAGACAGCGGAGCGTCGGATGCGCCGAAATCAACGGTATTTGCGGTAATTTGTTTTACGCCACCGGAGGAGCCGATACCCTGATAGTTAACCTTATTACCGGTTTCTTTCTGGTAGGTATCCGCCCATTTGGCATACACCGGCGCAGGGAAGGTTGCACCAGCGCCAGTCAGGCTTGCTTCTGCAAATACAGAGAAAGCGCTCAGAGATAAGGTCGCGGCGACAACAGTTGCGACAGTGGTACGCATAACTTTCATAATGTCTCCTGCAAGGATTTCGTAAATCATTGTTTAAGTGGCTACGATGAGCAAAATAGGACAAACAGGTGACAGATAAATGTACGAATTATGACAGTTTTATGACAGTGAAAGTTTAGCTTAAATTTAAGCGAAACATTCTTTAATTATCATCATGTTAGCCACAAGCATGACAACAAGTTTTCAGTAATATTTTCTTTATGTGACACTGAAAAAAGTAGCTGAAGATGACAGATTGTCATAAATAAAAACGCGGATGCGTTGATTAAAAACAAACCAGGCAGGGTAAAAGCTCCACCCGAAGGTGGAGCCTGGAGGGATTATTCTACGGTGACAGATTTCGCCAGATTACGCGGCTGGTCGACGTCGGTGCCTTTGATCAGCGCAACGTGGTAAGCCAGTAACTGCAGCGGAACGGTGTAGAAGATGGGGGCAATAACCTCTTCCACATGCGGCATCTCGATGATGTGCATGTTGTCGCTGCTGGCAAAACCGGCGTCCTTATCGGCGAAGACGTACAGTACACCACCACGGGCGCGAACTTCTTCGATGTTGGATTTCAGTTTCTCCAGCAGTTCGTTGTTAGGTGCCACAACGATAACCGGCATATCTGCATCAATCAGCGCCAGCGGGCCATGTTTCAGCTCGCCTGCCGCGTAGGCTTCAGCGTGGATGTAAGAGATCTCTTTCAGCTTCAGCGCGCCTTCCAGCGCAATCGGATACTGATCGCCACGACCCAGGAACAGGGCGTGATGTTTGTCGGAGAAATCTTCAGCCAGAGCTTCAATCCGCTTGTCCTGAGACAGCATCTGCTCAATGCGGCTCGGCAGAGCCTGCAGACCATGAACAATGTCATGCTCAACAGAAGCATCCAGCCCTTTCAGGCGCGCCAGTTTCGCCACCAGCATCAGCAGAACCGTCAGCTGAGTGGTAAACGCTTTGGTAGAGGCCACACCGATTTCGGTGCCCGCTTTGGTCATCAGCGCCAGATCGGACTCACGTACCAGTGAAGATCCCGGCACGTTACAGATAGCCAGCGATCCCAGGTAGCCGAGCTCTTTCGAGAGACGCAGCGCCGCCAGGGTATCAGCCGTTTCGCCAGACTGAGAAAGGGTGATCATCAGGCTGTTACGACGCACCGCAGATTTGCGGTAGCGGAATTCAGAGGCGATTTCCACATCGCACGGCACGCCAGCCAGCGATTCAAACCAGTAGCGAGAGACCATCCCGGAGTTGTAGGAGGTACCGCAGGCCACAATCTGAATGTGCTCAACCTTGCTGAGGAGCTCGTTTGCGTTGACACCCAGTTCGCTCAGATCCACTTCTCCGTGGCTGATACGACCGGTCAGGGTGTTTTTGATGGCATTTGGCTGCTCGTAAATCTCTTTCTGCATGTAGTGACGGTAAGCGCCTTTGTCGCCCGCGTCGTACTGCAGATTGGATTCAATCTCAGGGCGCTTCACCTGCTCGCCTGTGGTATCGAATACCGTCACGCTGCGGCGAGTCACTTCTGCGATATCCCCCTCTTCCAGGAAGATAAAGCGGCGGGTGACCGGCAGGAGCGCCAGCTGGTCAGAAGCGATAAAGTTTTCGCCCATGCCCATACCAATAACCATCGGGCTACCGGAACGCGCAGCCAGCAGCGTGGACGGGTCACGGGAGTCCATGATTACCGTGCCATACGCACCGCGCAGCTGTGGGATCGCGCGCAGCACCGCGTCGCGTAGCGTGCCGCCCTTTGCCAGCTCCCAGTGCACCAGGTGCGCAATCACTTCGGTATCGGTTTCTGAAACGAAGGTATAGCCGCGCGCTTTCAGTTCTTCGCGCAGCGGTTCGTGGTTTTCGATAATGCCGTTATGCACGACCACGATGTGTTCAGACACATGCGGGTGCGCGTTGCCTTCAGACGGTTCGCCGTGCGTCGCCCAGCGGGTATGCGCAATACCGGTGCCACCGTGCAGCGGGTGTTCTTCCGCGGCCTGGGCCAGCATCTGCACTTTACCGAGGCGGCGAAGACGGGTCATATGACCTTCTGCATCCACTACTGCCAGACCGGCAGAGTCGTAGCCACGGTATTCCAGACGACGTAAACCTTCGAGAAGGATTTCAGCAATATCACGCTGCGCAACTGCGCCAACAATTCCACACATAGTTAGATTTCCTGATTATGGCGTTATGCCATGCGTTGTCGCTGACCTGTATTTGCCCTTTCCGGGCACCCCGAGCCTTGTAGAGAGTGGGGTTATTGTTATGGGTACTGCTTGTGGGGGAGATATATCTTTATCTCCTCTCCGGGTTTGCCTGACGACGGCTACGCCTTATCAGACAAACTTAATCGTAGGGCGGGTAAGCGTAGCGCCACCCGCCTTGTTGTTACTTTTTCTTCACCGGGCGTTTCCAGCCCTGCTTGTGCACCTGCGGCACACGGCTTAATACCAGCTCGTTATCGGCGATATCGCGCGTAACGGTTGTCCCGGCGGCAATCGTTACCCCATTACCCACGGTAACCGGTGCCACCAGCTGTGTATCAGAACCGACAAACACATCATCACCGATAATGGTTTTAAACTTGTTGGCACCGTCATAGTTGCAGGTGATTGTACCTGCACCAATATTGACGTTATCACCAATTTCCGCATCGCCCAGATAGGTCAAATGACCGGCTTTAGAGCCTTTACCCAGACGCGCTTTTTTCATCTCAACGAAGTTGCCCACGTGAGCGCCTTCCAGCAGCTCAGCCCCCGGGCGCAGACGCGCGAACGGCCCAATAGTGCATGCCGCGTCAAGATGGGCATCTTCCACCACGCTGTATGGGCTAATTTCGCAATCGTCACCGATGACGCTGTTTTTGATCACACAGCCCGCACCAATTTTGACGCGGTTGCCCAGCGTAACGTTACCTTCCAGGATAACGTTAGTATCAATCTCAACGTCGCGCCCGTGCGCTAACGTTCCACGCAGATCGAAACGCGCCGGATCGCGCAGCATCACGCCGGCCAGCAGCAGCTTTTCGGCCTGTTCGGACTGATAAACGCGCTCCAGACGGGAAAGCTGCAGACGGTTATTCACCCCTTCCGTTTCACTGATACGTGCCGGATGAACCGCCGCAATCTCGCGCCCTTCCTGGTATGCCATCGCAATGATATCGGTGATGTAGTATTCACCCTGCGCATTGTTGTTGTTGAGCTTCGACAGCCAGCGCTTTAAATCGGCGCCATTCGCAATCAGGATACCGGTGTTGATCTCCTGAATCTGGCGCTGTGCTTCACTGGCGTCTTTGTGTTCAACGATACCCGTTACGTTGCCGTTTTCACGAGTAATGCGACCGTAGCCGGTTGGATCGTCCAGCACAACGGTTAATAGACCGATACCGCCCTGCGGTTTGGCTTCACGCAGGCGAGTCAGTGTGTCGATGGAGATCAGCGGAACATCGCCGTAGAGCATCAGAATGTCTTCGTCATCGGCAAAGAACGGCGCTGCCTGCTGCATCGCGTGACCGGTTCCCAGCTGTTCAGCCTGAAGCACCCAGTTGAGGTTGTCATCGCTCAGCGTCTTTTTAAGCAGATCGCCGCCGTGGCCGTAGACTAGGTGGACCTGACGGGCGCCCAATTCATTTGCTGCATCAATGACATGCTGCACCATTGGCTTTCCTGCCAGTGTATGAAGCACTTTAGGCAGATCGGAATACATGCGGGTACCTTTGCCTGCGGCAAGGATCACCACGCTCATCGCACTGTTTGACATACGCATCCTGACGGTAGTTTGAGTGAGAAGTAAAAACGTTTGGTGCTTAAAATTCTACATCTTTTTCATCATGAATTAAGGACGAAAAAAAAAGCCAGCCTGGTATCCAGACTGGCTTTTGTGCTTTTCAAGCCGGTGTTACATCGCTTTTTTGGTCAACTCGATAACGCGCAGTTTGGCGATCGCTTTGGCCAGCTCCGCAGACGCCTGAGCGTAATCCACGTCACCATGAGAGCTGCTAATGTGCTCTTCAGCCTTACGCTTCGATTCCAGGGCTCGCGCTTCGTCGAGATCCTGGCCACGAATAGCGGTATCGGCCAGAACGGTCACACTGCCAGGCTGCACTTCAAGAATGCCGCCGGACAGATAGATAAACTCTTCGTGACCGAACTGTTTAACGATGCGGATCATACCAGGCTTAATGGCGGTGAGCAGCGGTGCGTGACCCGGGAAAATACCCAGTTCACCTTCACTACCCGTTACCTGGATTTTCTCGACCAGACCAGAGAACATTTGTTGCTCTGCGCTGACGACGTCCAGGTGGTAAGTCATTGCCATATCACCCTCCGATTAAGGCGTTAAAGTTTTTTGGCTTTTTCCACAGCTTCTTCGATGGAACCAACCATGTAGAACGCCTGCTCCGGCAGGTGATCGTATTCGCCTTCCATGATGCCTTTAAAGCCACGGATGGTGTCTTTCAGGGAAACGTATTTACCTGGAGAACCGGTGAATACTTCCGCAACGAAGAACGGCTGGGACAGGAAGCGCTGGATCTTACGCGCACGTGCTACCACCAGTTTGTCTTCTTCAGACAGTTCATCCATACCCAGGATGGCGATGATGTCTTTCAGTTCCTGGTAACGCTGCAGCAGGGACTGTACGCCACGCGCGGTGTCGTAGTGTTCCTGACCAACAACCAGTGGATCCAGCTGACGGCTGGTGGAGTCCAGCGGGTCAACGGCCGGGTAGATACCCAGAGACGCGATCTGACGGCTCAGTACCACGGTTGCATCTAAGTGCGCAAAGGTGGTTGCTGGTGATGGGTCAGTCAAGTCATCCGCAGGTACGTATACCGCCTGAACGGAAGTGATAGAACCGGTTTTGGTAGAGGTGATACGTTCCTGAAGAACACCCATCTCTTCCGCCAGCGTTGGCTGGTAACCTACCGCTGAAGGCATACGACCCAGCAGTGCAGATACTTCAGTACCGGCCAGGGTGTAACGGTAGATGTTATCAACGAACAGCAGAACGTCACGGCCTTCGTCACGGAACTTCTCAGCCATTGTCAGGCCAGTCAGCGCAACGCGCAGACGGTTTCCTGGTGGCTCGTTCATCTGGCCATAAACCAGGGATACTTTGTCCAGAACGTTGGAGTCGGTCATTTCGTGGTAGAAGTCGTTACCCTCACGAGTACGTTCACCTACGCCCGCAAATACGGAGTAACCGGAGTGCTCGATCGCGATGTTACGGATCAGCTCCATCATGTTTACGGTTTTACCTACACCCGCACCACCGAACAGACCAACTTTACCGCCCTTCGCAAACGGACACATCAGGTCGATAACTTTGATACCGGTTTCCAGCAGTTCCTGAGAGCTGGACAGCTCTTCGTAGGAAGGTGCCGCGCGGTGGATAGCCCAACGCTCTTCTTCACCGATGTCGCCTTTCATGTCGATTGGCTGACCCAATACGTTCATGATACGACCCAGTGTTGCTTTACCTACCGGGACTTCGATCGGGTGCTCAAGGTCTTTTACTTCCAGACCACGACGCAGACCGTCGGAAGAACCCATCGCGATGGTACGCACGATACCGCCGCCGAGCTGCTGCTGAACTTCCAGCACCAGGCTCTCGTTACCATTCTGTACCTCAAGCGCGTCGTACACGCGTGGTACGGCGTCCTGAGGGAACTCGACGTCCACCACGGCGCCGATTACCTGGACAATCTTTCCAGTAGCCATCTTGAATCCTCTACGTAATTCGTAAACCTGGTTAAACCGCGGCGGCCCCCGAGACGATCTCGGTGAGTTCCTGAGTAATGCTGGCCTGACGAGCTTTGTTGTAAACCAACTGCAGCTCTTTAATCAGGCTGCCGCCATTATCGGTCGCGGCTTTCATCGCCACCATTCGTGCGGCCTGCTCGCTGGCCAGGTTTTCTACAACGCCCTGATAAACCTGAGATTCAACGTAACGACGCAGCAGGGTATCCAGCAGCGGTTTCGGATCGGGTTCATACAGGTAATCCCAGGCTTTCTGTTTCAGCTCGTCATCTTCTGAAGCCGGCAAAGGCAACATCTGAGTGAGCGTTGGCACCTGAGACATGGTGTTAATAAATTTGTTGCTGACAACGTACAGTCTGTCCAGACGGCCTTCATCATAGGCCTGCAACATCACTTTAACCGGGCCGATCAGTTCGGACAGGGACGGGTTATCACCCATACCGGTCACCTGAGCGACAATGTTGCCACCAACGGAGTTAAAGAAAGAGACGCCTTTAGAGCCGATCAATGCGAGATCGCACTGAACGCCTTTATCAGACCAGCCTTTCATATCCGCCAGCAGTTTTTTGAACAGGTTAATGTTCAAGCCGCCACACAGACCACGGTCGGTCGACACCACCAGGTAGCCCACGCGCTTAACGTCGCGTTCTTCCAGGTAAGGGTGCTTATATTCCAGATTACCGTTTGCAAGGTGACCAATCACTTTGCGCATGGTTTCTGCATAAGGACGGCTGGCCGCCATGCGATCCTGCGATTTACGCATTTTGGAAGCGGCGACCATCTCCATCGCTTTAGTGATCTTTTGCGTGTTCTGGACGCTTGCGATCTTACTACGTATCTCTTTTGCGCCGGCCATGAGCTTCTCCTCAATGCCAGGCGGCTTGTCCTGAGACAAGCCGCCGGACGATTACCAGGATTGGGTTGCTTTGAAGGAATCGAGGATAGCTTTCAGCTTGCCTTCGATTTCGTCGTTATAGCCACCGGTCTGGTTGATCTCTTGCATCAGCGGAGCGTGATCACGGTCGACGTAAGCCAGCAGAGCGGCTTCGAAGCTACCGATTTTCGCCAGTTCCACATCTTCGAGGTAACCGCGTTCAGCCGCGAACAGTACCAGGCCCTGCTGAGCAACAGACATTGGTGCGTACTGTTTCTGCTTCAGCAGCTCGGTCACTTTCTGACCGTGGCTCAGCTGTTTACGGGTTGCTTCGTCCAGATCGGATGCGAACTGAGAGAACGCAGCCAGTTCACGATACTGTGCCAGCGCGGTACGGATACCACCGGACAGTTTCTTGATGATCTTGGTCTGAGCAGCACCACCTACACGGGATACGGAGATACCCGGGTTAACCGCCGGACGAATACCGGAGTTAAACAGGTTGGTTTCCAGGAAGATCTGACCATCGGTAATGGAGATTACGTTGGTCGGAACGAACGCAGAAACGTCACCCGCCTGGGTTTCAATGATCGGCAGCGCGGTCAGAGAGCCCGTTTTACCCTTCACTTCACCTTTGGTGAAGTTCTCGACGTATTCCGCGTTAACGCGGGAAGCACGCTCCAGCAGACGAGAGTGGAGGTAGAATACGTCGCCAGGGAACGCTTCACGTCCTGGTGGACGACGGAGCAGCAGGGAAACCTGACGATAAGCAACAGCCTGTTTAGACAGGTCATCGTATACGATCAGTGCATCTTCACCGCGGTCACGGAAGTATTCACCCATTGCACAACCGGCGTATGGCGCCAGGTATTGCAGTGCAGCAGATTCAGAAGCGGTTGCCACAACAACGATGGTGTTAGACAGCGCGCCGTGCTCTTCCAGTTTACGAACCACGTTAGAAATGGTGGACGCTTTCTGGCCGATAGCCACGTACACACATTTGATGCCGGAGTCACGCTGGTTGATGATGGCATCGATAGCCATCGCGGTTTTACCGGTCTGACGGTCACCGATGATCAGTTCACGCTGACCACGACCGATTGGGATCATGGCATCAACGGACTTATAACCCGTCTGAACAGGCTGATCTACGGACTGACGGTCGATAACGCCCGGTGCGATAACTTCGATTGGAGAGAAGCCATCGTGCTCAACCGGACCTTTACCGTCGATTGGTGCACCCAGGGTGTTAACAACACGCCCCAGCAGGCCACGGCCAACCGGAACTTCCAGAATACGGCCAGTACACTTCACCTTCATGCCTTCGGCGAGGTCAGCGTATGGACCCATCACAACGGCACCTACGGAGTCGCGCTCCAGGTTCAGTGCGATAGCGTAACGGTTACCCGGCAGGGAAATCATCTCACCCTGCATACAATCGGCCAGGCCGTGGATGCGGATAACACCGTCACTTACAGAAACAATAGTACCTTCGTTATGAGCTTCGCTCACAACATTGAACTGAGCAATGCGCTGCTTGATCAGTTCGCTGATTTCGGTGGAATTCAGTTGCATGCTCCAGTCCCCTTAAGACTGCAAGACGTCTGCAAGGCGCTCAAGACGGCCGCGTACGCTGCCATCAATGACCATATCACCCGAGCGGATGATTACGCCTGCCATTACAGACTTATCGATTTTGCAATTCAGCTTAACTTTGCGTGACAGACGTTTTTCCATCGCGGCGGTAATTTTCGCAAGCTGTTCATGACTCAGTTCAGTCGCAGAAGTTACTTCAACTTCAGCAGTAGCTTCACTAAGGGCACGTAAGTGCTCAAACTGCTCGAGAACATCCGGGAGCACACGGAGACGACCATTTTCTGCCATTACCTTAATCAGGTTCTGGCCGTTGGCATCCAGTTGCTCTCCGCACACGGCGATGAACGACGCGGCGAGGGTTTCAGGTGCTAATGCACCAGAAAGCAACTCGGCCATTTGTTCGTTTTTCGTCACCTCAGCGGCAAACGCCAGCATATTCTGCCAGCGATCGACATTTTGGTGTTCGACAGCAAAGTCAAAAGCTGCTTTGGCGTAGGGGCGAGCTACCGTAACAAATTCAGACATCAGCCCCTCCCTCCTTACAGTTCAGCGACAAGTTTGTCCACGATGTCGCTGTTAGCAGCTTCATCCACGGAACGTTCGATGATCTTCTCGGCGCCAGCAACAGCCAGAATCGCAACCTGCTTACGCAGTTCTTCACGAGCACGTTTACGCTCAGCTTCAATTTCAGCCTGAGCCTGTGTCACGATCTTAGTACGTTCCTGTTCTGCTTCAGCTTTGGCTTCGTCCAGGATCTGAGAACGGCGTTTGTTAGCCTGTTCAATGATTACCTGAGCTTCCGCTTTCGCTTTTTTCAGCTGGTCTGTCGCGTTGGCCTGTGCAAGGTCCAAATCTTTCTTTGCGCGTTCTGCAGAAGCCAGACCGTCAGCAATTTCTTTCTGACGTTTTTCGATGGCAGCCATTAAAGGCGGCCATACATACTTCATGCAGAACCAAACAAAGATAATAAACGCGATGGCCTGGCCGAGGATTGTTGCGTTCATGTTCACAGCACAATACCTCTTAAATTTCTGTGGCTTGGGGTTTTAAAACAACTACTACGCGACAGCAAACATCACGTACAGACCCAGACCTACAGCGATCATTGGGATAGCATCCACCAGACCCATAACGATAAAGAACTGAGTACGCAGCAGAGGAATCAGATCAGGTTGACGCGCAGCGCCTTCCAGGAATTTGCCCCCGAGGATGCCGATACCGATCGCAGCACCGATAGCCGCCAGACCCATCATCACAGCGGCAGCCATGTACAGCAGATCCATATTCAGGTTTTCCATGACAGTCTCCAGTTTGTTTCAATTAAAACGTAGTAGTGTTGGTAAAAAATCAGTGCTCTTCAGACGCCATCGACAGATAGACGATCGTCAGAACCATGAAGATAAAGGCTTGCAGCGTAATGATCAGGATGTGGAAAATGGCCCACGGCACATTCAGAACCCACTGTGACCACCACGGCAGAAGACCCGCGATCAGAATGAAAATCAGCTCACCCGCATACATGTTGCCGAACAGTCGCAGACCCAATGAAACAGGTTTGGACAGCAGGCTAACGCCTTCCAGGATCAGGTTGACCGGAATAAACGCCCAGTGGTTGAACGGCTGCAAGGTAAGCTCTTTCACAAAGCCGCTTACGCCTTTCATTTTGATGCTGTAGAAAAGAATCAGGATAAACACGCCCAGCGCCATCGACAGGGTGATGTTCACGTCAGCAGACGGAACCACGCGCAGAGCAGGCAGACCGAAGACATGCTCGCCAATCCACGGCAGGAAATCGATAGGCAGAAGGTCCATCAGGTTCATCAGGAACACCCAAACGAACACGGTCAGGGCCAGCGGAGCAATCAGCTTGCTCTTACCATGGTACATGTCTTTCACGCTGCCATGGACGAAGCCAATGATCATTTCGATGAACGTCTGGAATTTCCCTGGAACACCGCTGGTCGCTCTTTTAGCAACACCGCGGAACATGGCCAGGAACAGAAGACCCAAAACCACCGAGAAGAACATGGAGTCGATGTTGATCGTCCAGAAGGTGGCCGGGGGGTTATGCGGATCCACCAGCGAGAATGTACGCAAGTCCATCTGAAGGTTGCTCAGATGGTGACTTATGTAATCCTGCGGCGTCATATTTTCTGAAGCCATGATGCCTTTTACCCTTTGTTATTGATTACAGCTGGAGCCAGAACTTGTACCACCAGCACCAAAACCCACGTAGCTATCAGCGGCATGAATACCACTTTCAAAACCGCCAGCGCCATCACCAGTAGAGTAAAGGTCAGCAACACCTTACACACTTCGCCGAGGGCGAAGGACCAGGCCACGCGGCCTTTGGCAGGTGTATGCGCCTGATGACGCCAGGCAAAAATCATAAACAACATGTTTGGCAGCACAACCGCCAAACCCCCGCACACGGCGGAGATGCCCCAGAAGGGGTCTTTGAGGCTAAACAGCAGTCCACTTGCTATCACAGCCAGAAACTGAATGAACAGAAGCTTACGAGCAACGTTTCTACTCAAGAGCGACACAGACATCACGTTTTTACTCCTGCTCCCTTCGAGGTATGCCGCGTGTCGTATAAAACGTCCTTTAAGGCTCAGAGTCAAGCATCAAAAAGCGGTCAAATTATACGGTGCGCACCCGTGATTTCAAACATTAAGTAGCGAAAAGGTGAATAAATGTTTAAATATTTTTCCCCACCGCTATTTTTTAACTTTTGATGAAAGCCCCGACCTTCGGCCAAAACTGCAAACAGCGCGAAAACGTTGGCTACAAAGCGTGCACGAGATCACAAAACACACATTTGCGATAAGGTTGTATTTATCAAACACGTAAATCGCCTTATTTCATCTTTCTGAAATTAAAGACAAAATGTCGCAACTATTTTCAAAACAGCCCCGTATACAATAAAAACCTTTTATTGACATTCTTAATAAATATTTAACATTGCATTCTGGTTGCTGCTTTCCACTTTTAGCAGGCTGATATTTTCGTGGTTGATTATCTTCAGGGTGAACAATGGTCATAAAGTTAACCGTTAGAAAACCCTTAGTAAAAACGAGGTTAAATTATCTCCGGCAAAATCCGCTGTGTTGTGCTGTTTTTTAACACGGACAGAACAGCACGAATTCCACATTTTTTATTAATTTTTTAAAAATTGTTTGGCTTAATTATCACCAGATGACGTTCACCCTCGAGCTGAGGGATCTGTAACTTCTCAATGGATTCGACCATAAAACCCTCCGGAAGCTGTTCAATTTCCTCGCCAGGCAACTGACCTTTCAGCGCATAAAAACGGCCATTCTCTGCCGGTAAGTGCTTACACCAGCTCACCATGTCATTAAGCGAAGCGAAGGCACGGCTGATGACACCGTCAAACGGTGGCTCTGCCGGGAACTCCTCTACCCTGCTTTGTACTGGCGTGATGTTCTCAAGCTTGAGCTCATGCTGTACCTGGCGCAAAAAACGCACGCGCTTGCCAAGGCTATCCAGCAGGGTGAAATGGCTCTCAGGACGAACAATCGACAGCGGAACTCCCGGCAGGCCAGGACCCGTGCCCACATCGATAAAGCGCTCACCGTTCAGGTATGGCGCCACCACAATGCTATCGAGAATATGGCGAATCAGCATCTCGTTGGGGTCGCGTACGGAGGTGAGGTTGTACGCTTTGTTCCATTTGTTCAGCATATCGACATAGGCCACCAGCTGATTTTTCTGGTGCTCGGTGAGCGAAATACCTGCCTGATCCAGCAGACGAGAGAGTTTATTGAGCACGGTGAATACCTGTTGAGAGACTTAAGTGGCGGGTGGCGCTTCGCTAACCCGCCCTACGGAGTTCTGTAGGCCCGGTAAGCGCAGCGCCACCGGGCGAATTACACATGTTACGCGCTACGGCGCAGCATGCCCTGCTTTTTCAGCCACACCAGCAGAATCGAAATCGCGGCGGGCGTGACACCGGAAATACGGGAGGCCTGGCCAATCGACACGGGTTTATGATCGTTCAGTTTGGCGATCACCTCATTGGAAAGGCCCGTCACCTGACGATAGTCCAGCATTTCCGGCAGCAGCGTGTTTTCGTTACGCTGCTGTTTTTCGATCTCATCCTGCTGACGCGCGATGTAACCTTCGTATTTCACCTGGATTTCAACCTGCTCAGCCGCTTCAGCGTCTTCAAGACCCGGAGCAAAGGCGGTAAGTTTCACCAGATTCACATAGGTCACTTCCGGACGACGCAGCAGGTCTTCACCACTGGCTTCGCGAGAGAGCGGCGCAGTCAAGTGAGCGTTCACTTCGGCAGCGGTTTCGGCCTGCGGATTGACCCAGGTCGTTTTCAGGCGCTGACGTTCCTGCTCAATGCGCTCCAGCTTCTCGTTGAAGCGCGCCCAGCGTTCGTCATCCACCAGACCCAGCTCACGACCCATTTCGGTCAGACGCAGGTCGGCGTTATCTTCGCGCAGCATCAGGCGATATTCCGCACGAGAGGTAAACATACGGTACGGCTCTTTGGTACCCAGCGTGCAGAGATCGTCGACCAGCACACCCAGATAGGCCTGAGAGCGCGCCGGAGCCCAGCCCTCTTTCTCGGCAGAGAAGCGGGCGGCGTTCAGACCCGCCAGCAGACCCTGCGCAGCCGCTTCTTCGTAACCGGTCGTGCCGTTAATCTGACCCGCGAAGAACAGACCGTGGATGAATTTGCTCTCCAGGGTCGGTTTCAGGTCTCGTGGATCGAAGAAATCGTACTCAATGGCGTAGCCAGGGCGAACGATTTTCGCGTTCTCCATCCCCTGCATTGAGCGAACAATCTGCATCTGCACATCGAACGGCAGGCTGGTGGAGATGCCGTTCGGATAAATTTCGTTGGAGGTCAGCCCTTCAGGCTCCAGGAAGATCTGGTGCTGGTTACGATCGGCAAAGCGCATCACTTTGTCTTCGATCGACGGGCAGTAACGCGGGCCGATCCCTTCGATCACGCCAGCGTACATTGGGCTGCGATCGAGGTTATTGCGGATCACGTCATGGGTTTTTTCGTTGGTATGCGTGATATAGCACGGTACCTGCTGCGGATGTTGTGCCGCATTGCCCATGAACGAGAAGACCGGCATTGGGTTATCACCGTGCTGTTGTGCCAGCACGCTGAAATCAATGGTGCGCGCGTCAATACGGGGTGGCGTACCGGTTTTCAGACGGCTCACACGCAGCGGCAGTTCACGCAGGCGGCGTGACAACGGGATAGAGGGCGGATCGCCAGCACGGCCACCGCTGTAGTTATCCAGACCGATATGGATCTTACCGTCCAGGAATGTCCCAACGGTAAGGACAACCGCTTTCGCGCGGAATTTAAGCCCCATCTGGGTGACAGCGCCCACGACACGATCGTTCTCAACAATAAGATCTTCCACCGCCTGCTGGAAGATCATCAGGTTCGGCTGATTCTCCAGGGCGGTGCGCACTGCCTGACGGTAAAGCACGCGGTCTGCCTGAGCACGGGTCGCACGTACGGCGGGGCCTTTGCTCGCGTTTAGTATCCTAAACTGGATGCCTGCCTGATCGATCGCTTTCGCCATCAGGCCGCCAAGTGCATCCACTTCTTTTACCAGGTGTCCTTTCCCAATGCCGCCAATCGCCGGATTACAGGACATTTGTCCCAGCGTGTCGATATTGTGTGTCAAAAGCAGGGTCTGCTGACCCATTCGCGCTGCGGCCATTGCGGCCTCAGTGCCTGCATGACCCCCGCCAATGATAATGACGTCAAAAGGATCCTGATAAAACATGGTGGTCTGCCTCGCGTAAAGCGGTATGAAAATGGATTGAAGCCCGGGCCGTGGATTCTACTCAACTTTAGTCTTTCGAGAAAGCATTGGGATCCTGGGCTATTAAAAAGAAGATCTTTTTATTTAGAGATCTGTTCTATTGTGATCTCTTATTAGGATCGAGGACCTTTGTGGATAAGTCCGATCTCATAAAGAAGATCATGAAGTTAGAAAGGATCGTTTGCTGTGAATGATCGGTGATCCTGGCCCGTATAAGCTGGGATCAGATCGCGACTTTATGCACAGGCCAAAAACGACTTCGCCGTTGTCCTTTGGATAACTACTGCTTAATACGAGCTTTTAACCAGAGTTATCCACATCTGTTCGCGCGATCTTTAATCGTTTTTGAGTAATTTTTTCCATTCACCCAGCCAGATCTCGGCCGGATCCTCCGGAATATCATGATCGAGGATGTTGATCTTCAGCGTTTCACCCACCTGTTTTGCTCCACAGGCGGTCACTGCCGCTTCAACTTTCTCGATAGCACCGCAGAAGGTGTCATATTCGCGACTGCCAATACCCACCGCGCCAAAACGGACGTTTGACAGGTCAGGTTGCTGTTCCTGCAGTTCGTCATATAAAGGCTGGAGGTTATCCGGAAGATCGCCTGCGCCATGCGTGGAAGTGATCACCAGCCAGACCCCATCAGTCGGGAGATCTTCAAGCAAAGGCCCGTGCAGCGTTTGTGTGGAAAATCCCGCATCCTCCAGCTTCTCAGCCAGATGTTCCGCTACATATTCCGCGCCGCCAAGGGTGCTGCCGCTGATAAGGGTAATGTCCGCCATTGATCGCTCGCTCAGATAAAGAGAGGGCCATTGTACGCTGTGAACGGGCTGGGATCTACCTGTGGAAAATGTGGGTATGAATTTGCCCGATCAGGGGCGGATGGTACGCATGATCGGGTTTTGCAGGGAGATCAACGTCTCGGTGGACTGAATTTCATCGATTGTTTGGATCTTGTTGATAAGTACCTGCTGGAGGGCGTCGATGGATCGACACATCACCTTGATAAAGATGCTGTAGTGGCCGGTGGTGTAGTACGCCTCCGTCACTTCATCGAGCGCGTTCAGCTTCGCCAGCGCGGAAGGATAATCTTTTGCGCTTTTAAGAATAATGCCAATAAAGCAGCAGACGTCATAACCCAGCTGTTTTGGACTGACATCTATACGTGCCCCGGTAATGATCCCTGCCTGTTTCATCTTCTCTACACGAACATGAATCGTCCCCGGGCTGACGCCAAACTGCTTCGCCAGTTCGGCATAGGCGGTACGGGCATTGGCCATTAACGCCTCCAGGATGCCGCGGTCCAGATTATCGATCTGATAATTTTCCATAGCTTTTTCTTATGAAGATTAATGAATCACTCTATTCTAGCGTTAAATTTTGACGAATCAAAAGTGAAGGTGGCTTTTTGTTGTTTGATTATTGAATTGAATGCCTTTTCTGTTGCTTAATCAACACCAACAGGACGCAGGAGTATAAATAATGAAAACCGCTTATATCGCAAAACAACGCCAGATCAGTTTCGTTAAATCTCATTTTTCCCGCCAGCTGGAAGAGAAGCTGGGTCTGATTGAAGTTCAGGCACCGATTCTCAGCCGCGTGGGTGATGGGACGCAGGATAACTTGTCCGGATGCGAAAAAGCGGTGCAGGTTAAAGTGAAAACACTGCCAGACGCCCAGTTCGAAGTGGTTCATTCCCTCGCGAAGTGGAAGCGTCAAACCCTGGGACAGCACGACTTCAGCGCGGGTGAAGGGCTTTACACGCACATGAAAGCCCTCCGCCCCGATGAAGACCGCCTGTCTGCCATTCACTCCGTTTACGTTGACCAGTGGGACTGGGAGCGCGTAATGGGTGATGGCGAGCGCCATGTCGGCACGCTGAAATCCACCGTTGAAGCGATCTACGCCGGGATCAAAGCGACCGAAGCGGCCGTAAGCAAAGAGTTTGGTCTGGCACCGTTCCTGCCGGAATCGATCCACTTTGTTCACAGCCAGGAGTTGTTGAGTCGTTTCCCGGATCTGGATGCTAAAGGTCGTGAACGTGCGATCGCCAAAGAACTGGGTGCCGTCTTCCTGATGGGGATCGGCGGTAAGCTGTCGGATGGTAAACGTCATGATGTTCGTGCACCGGATTATGATGACTGGAGCACCATGAGCGAGGGCGAATTTGCCGGTCTCAACGGCGATATTCTGGTCTGGAACCCGGTGCTGGAAGATGCGTTTGAGCTCTCTTCAATGGGGATCCGCGTGGATGCTGATGCGCTGAAACGCCAGCTGGCGGTGACCGGTGATGAAGATCGTCTCACGCTGGAATGGCATCAGGCGCTGCTGCGCGGTGAGATGCCGCAGACCATTGGTGGCGGCATCGGCCAGTCCCGTCTGACCATGCTTCTGCTGCAACTCTCGCATATTGGTCAGGTTCAGTGTGGTGTCTGGCCGAAGCAGGTACGCGAAAGCGTCAGCTCGCTGCTGTAATTAACGCTGCCAGCGTCTGAGCAGGCGGCTACGTAACCCGGTATCAAAGCGCCAGATATGATCGAAGATGCGCATGATGCCGGGTTTTCCATGGGCGGACATCGCCACTGCGTGGAAACGGTGCTGATGCACCCGTTGCAGCTCCTTCACTTTATTCACCACGTCATCCGGCAGCCGCTGGGCAATAAAATCAGAAATCACCACCGCGTCAGCGTCGTACCAGTCGCCGCCCTGCATACGTTCCACAATGCTGCGAAAACAGCTGGCCAGATCGGTACCGCCGCGAAAACGCTGGCTTAAAAAGCGGATCGCCTGCTCAAGCCCCTGTTGATTCGTCAGTTCGTAGCTCACCACTTCGCTGGAAAAGAGCATGATGAAGCAGCGACGTCGATCGGCGAGCGCCACGCGCATCAGCGCCAGGCAGAACGCTTTTGCACACTGTTCGTTGAAACCGCCCATCGATCCGGATGTATCCACACAAACGATAAATGGGCCGCGCGGTTGCTCATCAAAATCCTGATGGACGACCGGACGCTGGCTGATTTTCTCGCGCCAGGCTTCACCGTGCAGGCGATAGGTCAGAAGCTGTTTTTCCACCAGCCGGCGATAAAACTCATATTCCAGCTCGGTCATCCCGAGCATGCTCAGTTCCGTAGGCAGCAGACGTAAAATATCATCGCTTTGCTGGAGCCCATCCACCTGTTCCGGCACGGTGGCCGGTTCCCGCACCAGGGTGCGGAAGGTTTCCATTGGGGCATCCTTCTTTGGGACCGATTTAGCCTCCCTTGAGCGACCCAGCTGTTCCGCAAGCTTCATCAGCTCGGGCTGCTGCGCCAGGAAATCACCATACCGGACAATCAGCTGATAATCCCCACGCCTGATTTGGCCTGCACTCATATCCCAGAGACGTCCGGCGGCGTTTTCATTCTCTACCAGTACCTGCTCCAGCTGACCGCTTAAGGTCATGCGTTCCTGAACTTCGCTGAGTAATTGTTCACGTTCTTCATCCAGCAGCTGCTGGTTCAGCGTCGTGGCCTGCACCACAAGGCTGAGGCGCCAGCGCTGTAAAAAGAGGGTGTGTAGTGCGGGCGTGAAGGTGGCGTTATCGGTGACCAGCGCCCGGGCCTGGCTGGCAAACGGGGAGTGGACTTTATCGAGTAACGTCAGGGTTTGCGGGATCTGAACGATAAACTGCGACGTGGAAAGGCGCTGGCACTGCTGATAGCAGGCCACCTCTTCGGTTAACTCCTGTGGCACTTCGGTCTCTTTAAACCGCTGTCGCAGGTTGTCCCGCCAGCGCGGGAGATCGTCCGTCATCGCTTTTTTTAGCTTCGGGAATTTTTCAAAAAAAGCCGCCAGTTGAGGAGACGCCAGAAGAGTAATGATCACCTCTTCAATCAACCCATCTTCGCTGACGGCCAGCATGACGTTAAGCGTATCCAGCGTTAGCATTGACGAGCCTGTTTGATCTGCGCGCTCACATCCTGCAGGCTGGCTTCAATGCGACCTAACCAGTCGCTGTGAATAAAGAGGCACTTTTGCTGTTCGCTAAAGCGCGTATGTTGCTGATGCCATTCGGTATCCAGCGCCTCCAGTTGCTGTTTGATCTCTTCCGGCACGCTTTCAGAGGCGCTTCCAGGAAGGGCAAGGCGCGATCCCTGCAGGCTTACATCGCGGATCACCAGGTGCTGACTGCTGTCCACTTCCATATTCAAAGGCTGTGCAAAACCAATACCGTTGAGCTTGCCGCGGATCTCTCCACCCTTATCAAGCCACTGGGCCAGCGCGTCACGCTCAAGCGTAATGTGCACCACCTGCATGTCATGGAGTTTAAGCGGCTGCTGAAGAAGCAGCGTCAGCGTTGGGCTGGTCAGCTCAGCGGGCAGTTCGTAGTGCGGTTTACGGGCGAACATGCCGCCAAGACGGTTCACCTTCAGCGCGGTTTTATCACTTTGCTGCTGCTGTAGCTGAATGCGCCGTTGGGCAATCGCCCCAAGCTGGTTAAGCATTGATTGCTGGCCCCAGGCGTGTCCGGTCATCAATATTTCAAGCTGCTGCTGCATCAGATTCATCCCTTCGGCATCGTGCCAGAGGCAGTCTTTCAGCAGGATCAGATCGATAGGGGCAACCGCGTCGCGCCCACTGAACAGGGCGCTGGCCTGCAGCAGACGGATTGCTTTTTTCCAGCGACGGTCGGAAACATAAGGTGCAGAAGGAAGGAGATCGAGCTGCTGACGAAGCTGGTAGATCAGCTCAAAAACCGCGTCCGGCAGTGTGATCTTGCCGATATCCACCTGCCACTGCTGATACTCCTCGTCCGTGACCTGCAGTGACGCGGCTACCGGGTTTTCATTTTCATCCTGCTGGCTGGTCAGCATGGAGCGGAAGTTGGATTTATCCTGCACTTTGTCCAGCCACAGGCGGATCAGCATGCGGTCATACAGTGCTTCAAGGCTGCTGTCAGCCTCGGGAAGTTCGTTCGAGGCGGCCACCAGCAGGCGCATCGGGATTTTCTCTTCACTGGCGCCGTTGCGGAACCGGCGTTCGTTAATCGCCGTGAGCAGGGTGTTCAGAATTGCCGGTCCCGCTTTCCAGATCTCATCAAGAAAAACAATCTCCGCTTCCGGTAGATATCCCTCAGTCAGACGCTGATAACGCCCCTCATCTTTCAGCGCCTGAATGGACAGTGGGCCGAAAACTTCTTCAGGGGTGGAAAAGCGGGTCATCAGGTATTCGAAGGCACGCGCATTCTGGAAGGCGAATTTGAGCCGGCGGGCAATCAGGCTTTTGGCAATGCCCGGAGGCCCAAGCAGAAATACGCTTTCACCGCTCAACGCCGCCAGTAAACAGAGGCGGATGGCGTGGCTACGCTCGAAAAGGCCTTTCTCCAGCGCGCTGCTGAGACGGGAAATTCTTTCTGCTAATAAATGTGAGTGAGCCATAATAGTTTTTGCATCCTTTCGCCGTCGTGGCGGCCAATTGAAGCGAGTATAGACGTTTCAGTCAGGGCTGGTAATAGACTGAAGTGCGGCGCAATTTTCTTTGCGCTACATTAAAGCGGTTGCATTTAGGGGTTCGATTTTGCAACGAATCAGGCATACTGTGCGCTTTTTGTGGACCAAGGGACCAGGAACACATTTGTTATTTAAACGAAAAGACTAGTCTATGAGCACTGATAATAAGCAATCATTACCCGCAATTACGCTTGCGGCGATCGGGGTTGTCTACGGTGATATCGGCACCAGCCCGCTTTATACGCTTCGTGAATGTCTGTCCGGCCAGTTTGGCTTTGGTGTTGAACGCGATGCCGTATTTGGCTTCCTGTCCCTCATCTTCTGGCTGCTGATCCTGGTGGTTTCTGTTAAATATCTCTCCTTTGTCATGCGTGCAGATAACGCAGGTGAAGGCGGGATCCTGACCCTGATGTCCCTTGCCGGGCGCAACACCTCGGCCAGAATGACGTCGGTGCTGGTCATCATTGGCCTGATTGGCGGCAGCTTCTTCTATGGGGAAGTGGTCATCACGCCTGCTATCTCGGTGCTTTCGGCGATAGAGGGGCTTGAGATTATCGCGCCGCAGCTCGATACGTGGGTGGTTCCGCTGGCGATAATCGTCCTGACGCTGCTGTTTGTGATCCAGAAGCACGGTACCGGGCTGGTGGGTAAACTCTTCGCGCCGATTATGCTCGCCTGGTTCCTGATCCTGGCGGCGCTTGGCTTGCGCGGTATCATTGATAACCCGGAAGTGCTTCAGGCGCTGAACCCGTACTGGGCTGTCCATTTCTTCCTCGAATACAAAGTGGTGTCCTTCGTGGCGCTCGGCGCCGTTGTGCTCTCTATCACCGGTGTTGAGGCGCTGTATGCGGATATGGGGCACTTCGGCAAACTGCCTATTCGCCTGGCGTGGTTTATCGTGGTATTGCCCTCTCTGGCGCTGAACTACTTTGGTCAGGGTGCGCTGCTGCTGAAAAACCCGGAAGCGATTAAGAACCCGTTCTTCCTGCTGGCTCCGGAGTGGGCGTTAGTACCGATGCTGATCCTTGCCACGCTGGCGACGGTTATTGCCTCTCAGGCGGTGATTTCCGGCGTGTTCTCTCTGACGCGCCAGGCCGTGCGTCTGGGATATCTCTCTCCCATGCGTATTATTCATACCTCAGAGATGGAATCGGGTCAGATCTACATCCCGTTTGTTAACTGGCTGCTCTATTTCGCTGTGGTGATTGTGATCGTCAGTTTTGAGCACTCCAGCAACCTCGCGGCAGCGTACGGTATTGCGGTGACGGGGACGATGGTGCTGACATCGCTTCTTTCCACTACGGTGGCGTACCGAAACTGGCACTGGAACAAATTCCTCGTGGCGATGATTCTGGTGGGCTTCCTGTGCATCGACGTACCGCTGTTCTCTGCCAACCTCGACAAGATTGTCTCCGGTGGCTGGCTGCCGCTGACGCTGGGTCTGGTGATGTTCATTGTGATGACCACGTGGAAAAGCGAGCGCTTCCGTCTGCTGCGTCGTATGCATGAGCACGGTAACTCCCTGGAGGCGATGATTGCCTCGCTGGAGAAATCACCACCGGTTCGTGTGCCGGGTACGGCAGTGTATATGTCTCGTGCGTTGAACGTTATTCCGTTCGCCTTGATGCATAACCTCAAGCACAACAAAGTGCTGCATGAGCGGGTCATCCTGCTGACCCTGCGCACCGAAGATGCGCCTTATGTTCACAACGTGCGCCGTGTGCAGATTGAGCAACTGTCGCCAACCTTCTGGCGCGTGGTGGCAAGCTACGGCTGGCGTGAAACGCCGAACGTGGAAGAGGTCTTCCACCGCTGCGGCCTGGAAGGCTTAAGCTGTCGAATGATGGAGACATCGTTCTTTATGTCGCACGAGTCGCTCATTATCGGCAAACGCCCATGGTATCTGCGTCTGCGCGGCAAACTGTACCTTATCCTGCAGCGTAACGCCCTGCGTGCGCCTGACCAGTTTGAGATCCCGCCTAACCGCGTGATCGAGTTGGGGACGCAGGTCGAGATTTAAGCTCCTTAAAATGCCGGGTGGCGCTTCGCTTACCCGGCCTACTCATACTCACTATTCCCGCCAAAATTTACGTCTCATTTCACTTAGCGAAACGTTTCGACGCCGATCACAAATCTGTTACGTCACGGTGGTTTTCTGAACACTCTTGAGACTAAACTGATTTTAGCGAAACGTTTCGCTAGTGGAGCAAGAAAATGAAGAAAGGCACGGTTCTCAACTCAGAAATCTCGTCGGTTATTTCCCGTCTTGGGCATACCGATACGCTGGTGGTTTGCGATGCAGGCTTACCGGTTCCGCGCAGCACAACCCGTATTGATATGGCGTTAACGCAGGGCGTGCCCTCGTTTATGCAGGTACTGGAGGTGGTGACCGCGGAGATGCAGGTTGAGTCGGCCATTCTCGCCGCGGAAATCAAACAACATAATCCGCAACTCCACGAAACGTTGCTCAATCACATTGAGCAACTGCAACAACACCAGGGAAACACCATAGAAATTCGTTACACAACACACGAACAGTTCAAACAACAAACCGCAGACAGTCAGGCGGTGATTCGCAGCGGGGAGTGTTCCCCGTATGCGAATATTATTCTCTGTGCTGGCGTCACCTTCTGAGGCCATCATGGACGCATTACTGCAACTTAAAGGGATCGACAAATCGTTCCCGGGCGTAAAAGCCCTTTCTGGCGCGGCGCTGAACGTTTATGCCGGACGCGTGATGGCGCTGGTGGGCGAGAATGGCGCCGGCAAATCCACCATGATGAAAGTGTTGACCGGTATCTATCAACGCGATGCCGGATCACTTTTGTGGCTGGGTAAAGAAACCACCTTCAGTGGCCCAAAAGCCTCGCAGGAAGCGGGGATCGGCATTATTCACCAGGAACTGAACCTGATCCCGCAGCTCACTATTGCGGAGAACATCTTCCTTGGCCGTGAGTTTGTTAACCGGTTTGGCAAAATTGACTGGAAAACGATGTATGCCGAAGCGGATAAACTGCTGGCGAAGCTGAACCTGCGCTTCAAAAGCGACCGCCTGGTGGGCGAACTTTCCATTGGCGACCAGCAGATGGTGGAGATCGCGAAGGTGCTGAGCTTTGAGTCGAAGGTCATCATTATGGATGAACCGACGGACGCCCTGACCGATACCGAAACCGAATCCCTGTTCCGCGTCATCCGCGAGCTGAAATCGCAGGGGCGTGGGATTGTCTATATCTCTCACCGTATGAAAGAAATTTTCGAGATTTGCGACGACGTTACCGTCTTCCGCGACGGGCAGTTTATTGCCGAACGCGAAGTGGCGACGCTGACAGAAGACACGCTTATCGAAATGATGGTGGGACGCAAGCTCGAAGACCAGTACCCGCATCTCGACAAAGCGCCGGGTGAGATCCGCCTGAAGGTGGACAACCTCTGTGGCCCGGGCGTGAACGATGTCTCCTTTACCCTGCGCAAAGGAGAAATTCTTGGCGTGGCGGGGTTGATGGGCGCGGGCCGTACCGAGTTGATGAAAGTACTCTACGGTGCGCTGCCGCGCACCAGCGGTTATGTCACCCTTGATGGCCATGAAGTCGTCACGCGCTCCCCGCAGGATGGACTGGCGAATGGCATTGTCTATATTTCTGAAGACCGTAAGCGCGACGGCTTAGTGCTCGGCATGTCGGTAAAAGAGAACATGTCTCTTACCGCCCTGCGTTATTTCAGCCGCAGCGGCGGCAGCCTGAAACACAAAGATGAACAGCAGGCAGTCAGCGATTTTATCCGCCTCTTTAACGTCAAAACCCCGTCGATGGAGCAGGCGATTGGCCTCTTATCCGGCGGGAATCAGCAAAAAGTGGCGATTGCGCGCGGGCTGATGACGCGCCCGAAAGTGTTGATCCTCGACGAGCCAACCCGCGGCGTGGACGTGGGCGCGAAGAAAGAGATCTATCAGCTGATTAACCAGTTTAAGGCCGATGGTCTGAGCATCATTCTGGTCTCTTCCGAGATGCCAGAAGTATTAGGCATGAGCGATCGCATAATCGTCATGCATGAAGGGCATCTCGGCGGTGAATTCACTCGCGAGCAGGCCACCCAGGAAGTTCTGATGGCTGCCGCTGTGGGCAAGCTTAATCGCGTGAATCAGGAGTAAGAAGATGACTACCCAGGCTGTTTCTGGTCGCCGTTATTTCACAAAGGCATGGCTGATGGAACAAAAATCGCTGATTGCCCTGCTGGTGCTGATCGCGATTGTGTCGACCATGAGCCCCAATTTCTTCACCGTTAATAACCTGTTCAATATTCTGCAGCAGACGTCGGTGAACGCCATTATGGCGGTCGGGATGACGCTGGTGATTTTGACCTCGGGTATCGACCTGTCCGTCGGTTCCCTGCTGGCGCTCACCGGTGCGGTTGCTGCTTCAATTGTCGGGATTGAGGTCAACGCGCTGGTGGCTGTTGCCGCTGCGCTGGCGCTGGGTGCGGCGATTGGTGCTGTCACCGGGGTTATTGTGGCGAAAGGTCGTGTTCAGGCGTTCATTGCGACACTGGTCATGATGCTGCTGCTGCGCGGTGTCACCATGGTGTATACCAACGGCAGCCCGGTGAATACGGGCTTTACCGATAACGCCGATCTGTTTGGCTGGTTCGGTATCGGCCGCCCGCTGGGTGTTCCTACCCCGGTCTGGATCATGGCTATCGTCTTCCTGGCTGCGTGGTACATGCTGCATCACACCCGTCTGGGCCGTTATATCTATGCGCTGGGCGGTAACGAAGCGGCAACGCGTCTGTCCGGTATCAGCGTCAATAAAGTGAAAATTATCGTTTACTCACTGTGCGGTTTGCTGGCCTCTCTGGCGGGCATCATCGAAGTGGCGCGCCTCTCTTCCGCGCAGCCAACGGCGGGTACGGGGTATGAGCTTGATGCCATTGCGGCAGTGGTTCTGGGCGGTACGAGTCTTGCGGGCGGTAAAGGTCGCATTGTTGGGACATTGATCGGCGCACTGATTCTCGGTTTCCTGAATAATGGTTTGAATTTGTTAGGTGTTTCCTCCTATTACCAGATGATCGTTAAAGCAGTGGTGATTTTGCTGGCGGTGCTGGTAGACAACAAAAAACAGTAACTGACGACACTACAGGACATCTTAGATATGAACATGAAAAAACTGGCTACCCTGGTTTCTGCTGTCGCGCTGAGCGCAACCGTAAGTGCTAACGCCATGGCGAAAGATACCATCGCGCTGGTTGTCTCCACGCTGAACAACCCGTTCTTCGTCTCCCTGAAGGATGGCGCACAAAAAGAAGCGGACAAACTGGGCTACAACCTGGTGGTGCTGGATTCACAGAACAACCCGGCGAAAGAGCTGGCGAACGTTCAGGACTTAACCGTTCGTGGCACCAAAATTCTGCTGATCAACCCAACCGATTCTGACGCCGTGGGTAACGCCGTTAAGATGGCAAACCAGGCGAAGATCCCGGTGATCACCCTGGACCGTCAGGCGACGAAAGGCGACGTTGTAAGCCACATCGCATCTGATAACGTGCTGGGCGGTAAAATCGCGGGTGACTACATCGCGAAGAAAGCAGGCGAAGGCGCGAAAGTTATCGAACTGCAGGGGATTGCCGGTACGTCTGCAGCCCGCGAGCGTGGCGAAGGTTTCCAGCAGGCGGTTGCGGCTCACAAATTTAACGTGCTGGCCAGCCAGCCTGCCGACTTCGACCGCACTAAAGGTCTGAACGTCATGCAGAACCTGCTGACCGCGCACCCTGACGTGCAGGCGGTGTTCGCACAGAACGACGAAATGGCGCTCGGCGCGCTGCGTGCCCTGCAGACTGCAGGTAAATCTGATGTGATGGTTGTCGGATTTGACGGCACACCAGATGGAGAAAAAGCGGTAAATGATGGCAAACTGGCGGCGACCATCGCTCAGCTGCCTGAGCAGATCGGCGCGACTGGCGTGCAGACTGCCGACAAAGTGCTGAAGGGCGAAAAAGTTCAGGCTAAATATCCAGTTGACCTGAAACTGGTCATCAAGCAGTAAAAAGGCGATTCAGGCAGTCGCTGGCTGCCTGAGGGACACCAATAAAGAAAAGTGTGGCATACGCCACCGGGTAACACCGGTGGCGCTCTCAGATGGACAGCTCAACCATGAAAACCGCAGGCAACCTCGTCGTCCTTGGCAGTATCAATGCCGATCACATTCTTAACCTTGAATCCTTCCCGACGCCGGGCGAAACCGTCACCGGTAACCATTACCAGGTGGCATTTGGCGGTAAAGGTGCCAACCAGGCGGTTGCAGCAGGACGCAGTGGGGCAAATATCGCGTTTATCGCCTGCACGGGTGATGACGATACCGGCGAGCGCGTGCGTAAACAGCTCGCCAGCGATAACATCGATGTTGCGCCAGTCAGCGTTGTTGCAGGGGAATCGACCGGCGTGGCGCTGATTTTCGTCAACGCGGAAGGTGAGAATGTCATCGGTATTCATGCTGGCGCGAATGCCTGTCTTACGACGGAACGCGTTGAAGCACAGCGCGAGCTTATTGCCAGTGCCGACGCGTTACTGATGCAGCTGGAATCGCCCGTGGAAAGCGTACTGGCGGCCGCTGACATTGCGCATCAAAATCATACCACTGTCGTACTTAATCCTGCGCCTGCCCGTGTACTATCAGATGAACTGCTGGCGCGGGTGGACATCATTACGCCGAACGAAACCGAAGCGGAAAAACTGACGGGCATTCGTGTTGAAAATGATGATGACGCAGCGCGTGCCGCGAAAGCGTTGCATGATAAAGGTATCGGCACCGTTATCATTACCCTCGGCAGCCGCGGCGTGTGGGCAAGCGTAAATGGCGAAGGCCGTCGCGTGCCGGGCTTTAAGGTCAAGGCGATTGACACCATCGCGGCAGGCGATACGTTTAACGGAGCATTGGTGACAGCGCTGCTGGAAGGAAAGGGAATGGACGATGCTATCCGCTTTGCGCATGCTGCTGCGGCTATCGCCGTCACGCGCAAAGGTGCCCAGCCCTCCGTTCCATGGCGTAAAGAGATCGATGAATTCTTAAGTCAGCAGGGGTAACGCTTGGCCACAATGAAAGATGTCGCCCGCCTGGCGGGCGTTTCTACGTCGACAGTCTCCCACGTCATTAATAACGATCGCTTCGTCAGCGAGGCGATTCGGGAGAAAGTTGAAGCCGCAGTTAAAGATCTCAACTATGCGCCGTCTGCGCTGGCCCGCAGCCTGAAGCTCAACCAGACGCGCACCATTGGCATGCTGATCACCGCCAGTACGAATCCCTTTTATTCTGAACTTGTTCGCGGTGTGGAACGCAGCTGCTTCGAACGTGGCTACAGTCTGGTGCTGTGCAATACCGAAGGGGACGAGCAGCGCATGAACCGTAATCTGGAGACGCTGATGCAAAAACGCGTCGACGGGTTACTGCTGCTGTGTACCGAAACGCATCAGCCCTCGAAAGAGATCATTCAGCGTTATCCGTCTATCCCCACGGTGATGATGGACTGGGCGCCGTTCGACGGTACCAGCGATCTGATTCAGGATAACTCCCTGCTGGGCGGAGATATGGCAACCCAGTATCTGATCGACAAAGGCCATACCCGCATCGCCTGCATTACCGGTCCGCTGGATAAAACCCCGGCGCGTCTGCGTCTTGAAGGGTACCTTTCCGCGATGGCTCGGGCGGGACTCGCGGTTCCGGAGGGTTACCGTATTACCGGTGATTTTGAGTTTCATGGCGGTTTTGAGGCGATGCAGACGCTGCTGGCGCAGACACCGCGTCCGCAGGCCGTCTTTATTGGCAACGACGCCATGGCGTTTGGAGCATATAAGGCATTGTACCAGGCGGGATTGCGTGTTCCGGACGATATGGCGGTGATTGGTTATGATGATATCGAACTGGCCAGCTACATGACCCCGCCGCTGACCACGATCCATCAGCCAAAAGATGAACTGGGTGAGCTGGCCATTGATGTACTGATCCACCGAATGGCGCAGCCCACGCTGCAGCAGCAACGTCTGCAGCTTACTCCTGTTCTGATGGAACGGGGTTCGGTTTAGCTTTTGTTTTGTGGCGTTCTTTAATCAGGTTCCGGCCATCTTTTGGTTTTAACAGCATAAAGACCAGCGCTGAAATCACGGTAAGTAAGCCCATCGTGATAAACGTATAGTGGAACTGCTCGACGGTGTTCGCGCTGTCAAAACCTTCATAGAACCGCAGTACCGCCGCACTGACGGCCACCCCGAGACTGATCGATAACTGTTGAGTCACCGCCAGCACGCTGTTGCCACTACTGGCGTTGTCGTCAGTCAGATCCGCGAGAGTAATCGTGTTCATTGACGTGAATTGCGTCGACATTGCCATACCCAGCACAAACAACGGCAGAATTAGCATCCAGACCGGCAGTGAAGCCGATTGCAGGGAGAACTGCGCAATCATCAGTCCGATAAAAACCGTTACGCCAACCAGCGTCTTCCGATAGCCAAACCAGCGCAGCACCTGGGTGACGGTCGATTTTGCCAGTATCGATCCCATGGCGGTGGGCGCCATCATGCAGCCGGCAATCAGCGCCGGATAGCCGAAACCCACCTGCAGCATCAGTGGCATCAGAAACGGTACGCAGCCCGTCCCCAGGCGCGAGGCGATATTCCCGGCGATACCTACCGAGAAAGTACGCGTATTAAACAGAGACAGCGAGATCAGCGGTGTCGGGTGACGGCGTGCATGACGTATATAAAGAAGGAACAGCAAAATACCGCTGAGAATGACGGACAGCGCAAGCCATGTCGCCACAATCTTTTCACCAAACAACTCCATCCCGCTGGAGAACAATACCAGGCTCAGACCAAACAAGAAAAAACCACCCATATCGAAACTGCGTCTTGGCGTGGTGAAGTTCGGCATATATTTGCGGGCATACAGCAGTCCCGCTACGCCAATTGGAATGTTAATCAGGAAGATCCAGTGCCAGCTGGCCCAGGTGACAAACACACCGCCGAGCACCGGGCCAAGTATCGGGCCGACCAGTCCGGGCATGGTGACGAAGTTGAGCACGGGAAGCAATTCACTGCGCGGATAGGCGCGCAAGAGTGCCAGGCGCGCCACGGGCATCATCATCGCACCGCCAATCCCCTGCAGGACGCGGAAGATAACCAGTTCGGTCAGAGAGGTTGATAATGCACAGGCCAGCGAACCGAGCGTGAAGAGCGTTACGGCCAGCATAAACACGCGACGGGTGCCGAAGCGATCGGCGAGCCAGCCACTCACCGGGATCAGCATCGCAACCGTCAGGGTGTAACTGATGATGGCGGACTGCATCGCCAGCGGCGACCGGTTAAGGCTTTGCGCAATAGCGGGAAGCGCGGTGTTGAGAATGGTGGCATCCAGTGCCTGCATAAAGAACGCCATGGCTGCAATCCATGGCAGTCCGGCCATGCTGCGTGCTTTTTTCTGTGTCATTTATTCACCTGCTGGTGGGTTGGCGCGGCCAGTAACGCCTGACACGCGCTCAGGGCTCGTTGCCCGTCGCTCTCCTGAATGGCATCGACAATAGCCTGATGCAGATCCAGCTTCACCACTTCGTCTTGTGTAATAGAGGTAAAGTAGGTGTGGTACACCGAATGGAATAAAGAGGCAAAGGAAGTCAGGAACGGATTGGCGCTCATCATATAGATATGTTCATGCCAGGCCATATCGACCTCAACCCAGCGTTCGCGGTTGAAATGTTTTTTCAGGAATACCATCTCTTCCATTAAGGTGTTGAGCTGCGCTTTTTGTTCTGCTGTCCCGAGCGTGGCGGCAAGCAGGCAGGCCTGAGGCTCAAGACTGCTGCGCATTATCAGAAAGTGATCGACGACCTGATTGAAGTTGTCTTTTGTCATCCACCAGGAGAGAAGCTCCTGATCGAGGAAGTTCCAGTTGCTTTGTGGCATCACCCGCGTGCCAATACGCGGACGCGGAAGCACCATGCCTTTTGCTGTTAAGGTTTTGACGGCTTCGCGAACGGCGGTACGACTTACGCCAAACTGCTCGCCCAGCTCCATTTCACCCGGCAGGATGCTACCCGGGGCATATTTACCCGCTAAAATCAGCTGAGCCAGCTTTTCTGCCAGCACATATGACAGGTTTTTTTGGGCTGCCAGCTGTTGTGCGCTCAATGGCATTGCTTTTATTCCTTAATGATTCTTGCTGATAAGTATGCCACCGTGAATGTGATTGTGGTTGCAGAGACATCAAATAGAACACTTTGTAGCTTGATTTCATCGCTGTTGGTGAAAAAAAACACGGACGGAAACTTTTTTTAAATTTCCTCTTGTCACTTCAGAATAACTCCCTATAATGCGCCTCCACTGACACGGAACAACGGCACACACGCCGCCGGGTCAGCAGAGAAAAGCAAATTAAACGCTTGACTCTGAAGCGGGAAAGCGTAATATGCACACCCCGCGCCGCAGCGAAAACGAAGCGGCACTGCTCTTTAACAATTTATCAGACAATCTGTGTGGGCACTCAAAGTGACATGGATTCTTAATGTCCTCGGACACTAAATGAATACCAAGTCTCAACGAGTGAACACGTAATTCATTAC
>NZ_JBQENX010000007.1:0-294944 GCF_052044775.1 Enterobacter sp. 22466
CTGAAGCAGAAACGAAAGGCCGGGGTTATAGCGGAAGCTAATCCTGAGTAAACAAGGTGGATCAATATTAAACCGTTGGTGGTGACGGTTAGTGGATCACTTTTTACCCGTTGTTGACAACAGGAAATGTCTACTGTTGTGGGGTCAGTCCAAACATCAACACGGGCAATGGGTGAGAATGCGGGGAGCTTTTAGCTGGGCTGCTGAATATACCTACAGGCTGGATAAAGAAAAGCTCACTGATTACTCTCTTGAACAGCAAGCCTCTATTTTAGCTGATTACTGGTTACTGCTGGTTTATGGGATCAGTAAGTGGTCTTACTATCAGAGACCAGGGCGCATGGGGATGTACAGGGGCGTAGATTTGTTGCAGGATGTCCCTTCGCTTTACCAGAAAATCGTAACAGGGAAGGGGCGTTAAACATGAAAAACAAAATGTTGCTGGGTGTTGTATTCCTCTTAACGGGATGCCCTGGGCCAGGTGATCGAATGGTAGATCGTGAATCTACAACGGCATTGATCAAAGATAATCAAGTTTGTGTGTTGTCACCACTGGAGCCGCAGGAACGGATCACTGCTATTCAAATCAAAAGCGATAATAGCGACTCTCTTCACAAGATTTTCGATGACAAGCCTGTTTATGTACCGAAGGGGGAGTGTCTTCCTGTATTTGGATTTAAGTTTACGTCTGGGGAGCGGTATAACTTCGCGTATGACGTCCAATCTGATACGTCAGAATCACATTTAGTCACCGCTGAACTTTCTTACCCTAAAGAATAGGGGGCAAACTGCCCCTTTATATTCATTTCAACGCACGTACGTGATCAAGTAAGCGTTTAATGCGCGTATATATCTCTTAATGCATATAGTCTATCACGCTTGCTGAAGCCGCTTAACAACCTGATCGAAGGCTCCCGCTTGTAACTGGCAGAATCCTCAAATATCAGTAAGAAGGGTCAGAAGGTTTTTCGTCGATAGAAGGTGGTTTTGCTGAGAGCCAGCCTGTCTTGAGCCATTGCTGGAGAGCCTCTCATAACGCGTAAGCATTTCCTGTGTACGGCATAATCAGTCAGTACCAACTTTCTCGCTTACCCCTGAATTAACCAGACAGGTCTTGTATCGTTTAACGATATAGCGGCAGTACAATTACGTTGCCTTTTAATTAAACAGGGATGTGCTTTGCTAATTGCAGGTTGTGGCTCTTCCATGGTGCGCTTTTTCAGGCACCATGATCTTTTTAATTACGTGAATATGCAGCCCTGAATGCGTATTCAGAACCGATATTACCCCACTGGTGTTTATTTGGCATGAAATGAGTGTGCTGCTTCCACTCAGGTACCCTAACCGAAAGCGTGCTGTGTTTCTGGATGGCGTTAATCAAGACGCGTCTTGTTTCAAACCGCTGCCGATATTGAGAGGATATACAACATAACAAAGAGTAATGCCGTGTGTGTTTATTGCCTGTTGGTGTAGCGCATATGTTGAACATGTGCGCTACACAATTTTTTGAACATCAAACTGCCATCCAGCATTCTCACAGAATAGCAGACCGACATTTCTGTAGATTAACCCTTTATCCTGAGCTCTTTGATGCGGAAATCATTCCCCATACTCGCTGCAACATGGCTGACTACCGCGAGTTCAGCCTGATTACCCGCGGCTTTGAATTTTCCACTCAGGGTTACCCATTCATTCGCCTGCTTCAGTTCCAGGGGGGCGGAAATGTCTTTACCATCCGCACGGAGTGATATTTTTGGCGCCTCATATTTTCCAATAATGCGTGCCGCTTTCACTGTCCAGGTATATTCATGCCCGGCAGTCAGACCTGTCAGCGTCTTTTTGAGGATTTCGCCGGCATGATTTTTATTGGGGTTGGTAATAAACTCGACGGCCCGCGTGCTGGCGTCAACCAGGTAAAGATCGTGCCCGGCAGGTCCTGCCTGCCAGCTATTCCAGTTATCACGCTCAAAGTTGGTGAAATCTTCAAACGGAGCTGCCGCCGCGGCAGAAATATCCGCCTCGCGATAGACTTCAACGCTGAATTCACCGGCGTTGTCTTTGTACTGGTCTTTGCCGTCGGCAAAAATCAGCGTCAGCGTTCCTTCAGCAGGAACCGACCAGCGGTATTTATGATTACCTACCGGATAATTTTCGTTACCAATGCGTGCCTGAAGCGAAGGATTGCGTAAGGCTAGCGTTTCGCCCTCTCTGGGAATACGTCCCTGTGGTGCGGTAAGGGCAAAATTTTCACTTCCATTCCTGGCCCAACCACTGGCCAGAATGGTAATTATCTCTCCCGCTTTGAGGGATATCCCTGTATTTGTTCCTTCGGCATTTTTAGCGTCAACTTTTCCCGACCAGATTAAATTATCGCTCATGTCTGACTCCTGTGACAGCGTGGCGAATACATTCGCCATTGAAAGATAGTCCTGACGAAATGCGTGATTTTAATCACTCAATTCAGCTAACCGCCTGATAATCAGAATAAATGATCTCATGAGAAGCACACACTTCTCATATTCATTACCCGGTTGTTATCGGCTGGAATGAGAATAGTCAGGTGGTATATACAATTCAAAACGCGAAACGCTTTATTAAGGGTTGCGATTTTGTAATCACTTAAAAATAATAAAAAAATTATTGCCGAAATAGGAATAATCTTAAGGGATGAGGGGATAAATACGTCAGGAAATCTGGCACACTTATCACCTGTTACGCGGGTCAAGTTTAAAAATAAACAAATTATCTTTTTACCCATGCAGTGCCCCCTGATATACCTTCCTTCCCTCATACCGGTCTGAGCATTGACCTCGGTGGTCTATACTGGCCAGTACCCAACGCTAAAAGGTGGTGTCATGCATATATTGCCTCCTGTTCGCCCTGAACATTCCATTGAACGTCTGACGGCGATCCTTGAGCCAGTCGCAGAGAAAGTGAAGCTCGCGCCGCGTAAGCGGATCACCTGGAAACACAAAGGTCGCCAGCAGATGTACCTTTTTCAGGACGGGGAGCTTTCACTGCTGCGGGCATCTGATGGGCTGCTTTTAGTCACCGTATTCGAGCCGCATCTGTTTGGCATTGCCGAGATGATCCAGCCGACGCAAGGACATATTTTACGTGCTGAACGGGAGTCTACGATTCTGCGTGCTGATGCCGATGAAGCCGCCGCCCTATTTCGTGAACAGGGCGTCTGGGAAGATGTTGCCGCCTTACTGTCGTATCACACGGCGTATCTGATTTATCGTGATGCCCAGGTCGTGCAGCAACGTACCTATTCTGTGATTCGCAGCTATCTGCAGGAAATGATATTACTGCCCGATGAAACGCGTATGCGCACGAGCATTCTGGAATATATTCAGGATCGTACGCTTCTTTCACGCAGCAGTATTCTCAACGTATTATCTGCGCTCAAACAAGGGCAATATATAGCGTTTAAACGCGGCGGGTATTTACTGGAAGTAGGGCATTTGCCGGAGTCATTTTAAAATTTAAAATTAAACAGAAAATGATTTCACGTTGTGCGCTTTTGCCGATATCGTTTGCTCACTGAAATATTCAACAGAGTAAACGGGATTCTTATGAAAAAGACACTTGTCGCATTAATTCTGGCTAACGCTTTTACTGCAACCACTGCATTTGCAGCAGCGGATGCCGGCACCTGGTATAGCGGTGCTAAATTCGGCTGGTCACACTATTTTGACGCCAGCACCGGCTCTAAAGCGAGCGATAATAACAGCGGCTCGAACCAGTATAATATCGATCATGATAATGTCGGTGGTGGGGTATACGCGGGTTATCAGATGACTCCGTGGCTTGCACTGGAAGGCGGGTACGATTATTTAGGTAATATGCAGATGAAAGGCCATCACAGTGCGGGCGCACAAATGAAAAGCCAGGGTCTGCAGATGTCTTTAAAAGCCAGCTATGCCGTGACTGACCGCTGGGATATCTATGGACGTGCCGGGGCGATGGCGTATCGCGCTGAGTCTGATGTGAGTGGTCACAATCGTTTTGATACAGGTGTTCGCCCGCTTGCCGCGGTAGGGACGGAGTATGCTTTCAACAAAAATCTGGCGGGCCGCCTCGAATATCAGTGGGTAAGCAATGTGGGTAACGCCAACCAGATTGGCGTCAGCAGTGACGTGAGCTCCGTAACGGCAGGCCTGACATGGCGATTTGGCCAGCACGATTAAACATTATCACCCTTTCAACGAAAAAAGCCCGACTGTTCAGCAGTTGGGCTTTTGGCATTTAACCGGTGACTAAAGGTTGAAGGACAGATTTAATTTTTTGCAGGCCTGTGACATTTTTATCTTTCAGGTATTGCTGATTAATCATGTCCAGCTGTTCCAGTTTTGTCAGCGAGGCGTAGACGGGCTGAACAGCGCTATCTTCAGTAAAAACATCCTTTGCGGTCGCATGCTGTAAATAGTCTGATTTTAGTTGCGTTGTTAATTTGTCAATCTGCGCTTTATTCTCCTGATAAAGTGCAGCAATATGCGATGCCGGAATGACAGGAGATTTTTCTCCCGGTAAAACTAACGGCACCTGCAGATGGTGGATTTGTTCAACCTTATCCGGATGGGAGGTGCTGCAGGCGGTTAATAACGTGAGGCTGAGCAGAGTCAGCAATAATGACCGTTTCTTCATTGGATAACTCAGGGTAAATAAGCGGAACGGACATTATCGTAAACAACAGCAACATCTTCAGATTATACTTGTTTAATTTTAAATATATCCTCGCGCCTGCGTCGTGACAGGAAAAGCATTAACGCCTGCTCACGGTTTAAAAGAAAACAGGCTGCATGACGCAGCCTGTTTGCTTAGCTTTTCGGGAATATCCACACATGCTTCTCAGGCAGTGAGAGATGGCATTGCTGCGGATCCCGAACCTCATGCCCATAGGCACGGATCACAAAATCATCCCCCGCCGTGCGGAACAGATACTCCCAGCGGTCGCCAAGATACATGCTGGTAAGCAGCGGCAACTCAAGCTGGTTTTCCCCCGGTCCGTCAACCACTGCCACGCGCTCAACACGGATCACCGCCGTGGCGTCATCTCCGCTCTGCACCCCTTCACCGGCCTGACCCCACAGCACCCAGCCTTTTCCTTCAATACGCGCTTTGCCGTCGCGCAGTTCAGTAACCTTGCCGTGCAGGCGGTTATTGCTGCCCATAAACTCGGCGGTAAACAGCGTTTTCGGCGAGCCGTACATCTCCTGCGGTGTGCCCTGTTGCTCAATTTTGCCGTTGTTAAGCAGCAGGATACGGTCGGAAATGGACATCGCTTCGTTCTGGTCGTGGGTCACCATCAGCGCGGATAAGCCGAGTTTGATGATCAGCTCGCGCAGGAACACCCGGGCCTCTTCGCGTAATTTGGCGTCGAGGTTAGAGAGGGGCTCATCCAGTAAAATCACCGGCGGGTTGTAGACCAGCGCCCGGCCAATGGCCACGCGCTGCTGCTGTCCACCGGAAAGCTGGTGCGGGTGACGCTTGCCAAGATGGCCCAGCCCCAGCTGATCCAGTACATCCTGCACGCGCTGCTGGATCTCTTTGGCCGGGACTTTACGCAGCTTGAGCGGGTAGGCCACGTTCTCAAACACGGTTTTGTGCGGCCACAGGGCGTAGGACTGGAACACCAGCCCCAGATTACGCTCCTCCGCCGGGACCTCGCTGCGCGGTGTACCGTCGTAAACTTTGTTTTTGCCGATGACAATAGAGCCCTGAGTCGGTTTTTCCAGACCCGCTACCGCGCGCAGCAGGGTGGTTTTGCCGCTGCCGGAGGGGCCCAGCAGGGAGACCACTTCGCCGCGTTTCAGGTTCATGGAGACCCCTTTCAAAACAGGATTGTCGCCGTAGGTTAAGTGCAGATCGTCAACCGCTAATTCAATCATGTATTTTGACTCCGAAACGAAGGGCAATGCCCAGACCTACCACCACCAGCAGGATGTTAATAAAAGAGAGCGCTGCCACAATATCAATGGCACCCGTCGCCCAGAGGGAAACCAGCATCGAGCCGATGGTTTCTGTGCCGGGGGAGAGCAGATACACACCCGTTGAGTATTCGCGTTCAAAGATCAGGAACATCAGCAGCCATGAGCCGATCAGGCCATAGCGGGAGAGCGGGATCGTCACATGGCGGGTGATCTGGCCACGCGTTGCCCCTGTGCTACGCGCGGCCTCTTCAAGTTCCGGTCCCACCTGCAGCAGCGTGGACGAGATCAGCCTCAGCCCGTAGGCCATCCACACGACGGTATAGGCCAGCCAGACGCTGAAAATGGTGCTGCGAAGCGAACGCAGCCAGACGATCAGGTTTTCCCGCATCCAGTCGCTCCAGGTGAACCCGGAAAGCCAGCCCGATTTCAGCGCGTTATCGAGCCACATCGGCAGGAACAGGAACACCCACAGGAAGGCCAGACCCGCCAGCAGGCCAGGCACGGCGCGCGGCACCAGCACGCTGTAATCCAGAAAGCGTGTGGTGTTGTCCGGTTTACGGTGCATGGCAATGCCGACAAACAGGTAGCACGCCACGGCCAGCGCACCGCCAATCACGCCGATGGACATCGAGTTGACGATGGCGCGCAGCAGGTTCGGCTGTGCCCAGATAGTGCGGAACGTGCTGAGTGAAAGCTGGTCCCACACGGAAACGCCCACGCCCCAGTTGGAGATAAACGCGCGCAATACCACGCCAAGCAGTGGAACGCCGATGGTGACGGTGAGCCAGAAGGCGACCACCGCGCCAGCCACCCAGCGCCATTTGCCCAGCGGTAACGCCCGCGCCTGAGAGGCTTTGCCTTTCATGGTCACGAAGCGGTTGGCGGTACGCATCAGGCGACGCTGCAGCATCACCAGCGGGATGGTGATGCAGATCAGCACCACGGCAACCGCGGCCATCAGGTGATAGGACGGGGTGCCCAGTTTGTTGGTCAGCTGGTAGAGATAGGTTGCCAGCACCATGTTCCCTTCCGGATCGCCAAGCACCAGCATCAGACCAAACACTTCCAGCCCGAGGAAGAACAGCAGCACGATGGCGTACAGAATCGACGGGCGCACCATGGGCAGACTGACGGAGGTCATCACCTGCAGGGGAGATGCACCTGCAGTACGCGCGGCCTCTTCCACATCCGACCCCACGCTGCGCAGCGCCGACGAAATATAGAGATAGGCGTGCGGGACATGCGTCAGGCCCGCGATAACCACGATGCTCGACATGTCATAAATATTCCACGGTACAAAGCCAATCAGGGCTTCCACCCAGAGGGATAAAAAGCCCACCGGACCGGCGGCCACCACATAGCCGAACCCCAGCACCATGGGGGAAACGAAGATTGGCACCAGGATCAGCGGCTCAATCAACCGCCGACCGGGGAGATCGGTACGCACCATCAAAAAGGCCAGCACGCCGCCCAGCGGAATGGCGATGATCACCAGCCCGAAAGCGAGGATAAAACCGCTTCTCAATGCCTTGTAGAAATCAGGGTCTGTGAAAATAAAACCAAATGATTCAAGGCTCCACTCTTTTGCCGGAGAAAAGAACGGGGCGGACAGGAAGCTCTGTATCACGATAAACGACAGCGGCGTATAGATAACCAGCGCGGTTATCAACACGACAATACCGCGCGGCAGGCTTTGCCACTTTCTGCGTAATGTATTCATGGGGTATCCCTGGTATTGCAGCCCAGCAAAACGAATTCAGTCAGATGAACAGGCGCACGGCGACCTGCGCCGCGCACACCGTTTTACTTTCCGGCGGCAGCACGCCACTGTTTGATGTACTCCAGACGTTTTTTCGGCTGCAGATATTCCAGCAGGCTTTCATCAACCGGGATCGGCTTCAGCGCATTGCCGAGGACTTTGGTCAGGCCATCGATATCATTTTTGCCTTCGATATCGTTGCGAATGGAGGGGATATCCGCCTGATTAGCCAGGATACTTTGCCCTTTTTCAGACAGGACATAGTCGAGCCACAGCTTCGCGGCATTGCTGTTTTGCGCCTGCTGGCTGATGAAGGACACGCGCGATAACACCAGGGTGTAATCTTTCGGATAAGCGATCCCGAGCGACGGATCGTTCTTCGCGCGGGCTTCCGCGTAGGAGCCGAGGATATTAAAGCCGATCAGGTTTTCGCCGGATGACACCCTCTCCATCATCGTGCCGGTAGACGACTGCACCGCCAGGCCGCCTTTGGCGACATCGGCCAGGGTTTTAAAGTAGTTTGGATCGGCCTTGTGATCCTGCACGGAGAGCATAAAGCCCAGTCCCGATTTTTCGATGTCGTAGGTCGTGACTTTGCTTTTGAATTTGTCCGTCTGGCTGGCAATCAGCTTCGCCAGCGCAACGTGAGAATCCGGCACGTCGCCAGCCGGGATCAGGCGTTTGTTGTAGATAAACACCACCGGCTCATAGGTGGTGCCGTACGCTTTATCTTTCCATACCGCCCATTTCGGCAGCTGGCTTTGCTCGGGCGATTTGTACTCCATGGCGTAGTCAGTGGCGAGCTTCAGCCCGGTGTCCATCGAGGAGCTCCAGACCACATCGCCGCTACCGCCACCGGAGGCCTGCTCGCTGATAAAACGGTTGTACAGCTCCGTGCTGTTCATATCGTTGTATTCAACTTTAATGCCCGGATAGCTCTTTTCGAAACCCTCGATCAGCGGCCCGGCGGCTTTGGTATCGGTGGTGGAATAGATGACGACCTTGCCCTCTTTGGTCGCGGCATCGACAACTTTTTGATAGTCGGCAGGGTAGCCCTTCGGCAGGGCAGACAGTGCAGAAGCAGAGAATAGTACGGTAGCGGTAATCAGAGAAATTCGGAATGTGTTCGACATTATAGTTAACCTTTTAGTTACATTTGAGGAACTAATTGTCAACATAGCGTATAGCACCGCCGCCACAACAGGCGGAAGCGGGCCATGATGCCGAAGTGTGATTGTCGGCGTCGTTTCAGCAATTAACACCATAAAAACCGCGAACGTTAGCAAACGAACGGTTGAGGATTACGCTTTGTCGGCGGCTTTGCGGTATAACCTTCGCGGATGACCAATATTGCCATACAGCATTTCGACGCTGATCAACCCACTCTCCACACAGTATTCCAGATAGCGACGCCCCGTGGTTTTGCTGATCCCGACGTTCTCCACCACCTCTTCAACCGACATGACATTGTCGGGATGTTCTGCGAACAGGCGTTTAATCCGCTCCAGCGTTTGGGGCTCAATGCCCTTTGTCGACGGCGTGAGCGAAGATTCCGCAGCAGGCAGGTTAAACAGGCGATCCAGCGCATGCTGATCGACAACCTTGACCTGCTGCACGGTGTGGATAAAACGCATAAAGCGCTCCAGCGAGGCGTGCAGGCGCTGAAAAAAGACCGGTTTAATCAGATAGTCAAAGGCGCCGCTGCGCATGGCGTGGCTACAGGTTTGCATATCGCTGGCGGCGGTGATGAAGATCACCGAGCATTCGTAGCTTTTCAGCAGCGGGTTATCGATTAACTCCACGCCTTTGCCGTCTGGCAGATAGTTATCCAGCAGAATCAGTCGCGGCTGATGCTGGCGGATCAGGCTGCACGCCTGCTCAATCGACGCGGCAATACCCACCACGCGCAAATGAAAATTCTGCTCAATATACTCGCGATGCAGCTCCGCCAGGTGCGGCTCATCTTCAACTATCACAACATCAAGTGGTCGGGTCATGCTGTTGCCCATTCGGAATAAACACAGAAAAAATAGTGCCTTGTGGCGTGTTATCGGCGATCTCTATGCTGCCGCCCGCTTTCTCGATATAGCCTGCCACCAGAAACAGGCCAATACCGTGCTCTGTACCCACAATGTCGTTCTCGCTCTCGGGTTTGCTGCTGTACCCCTGGCGGAATATATGCGGTTTATGCGTGTCATCCACGCCGCAGCCCCTGTCGGCCACCTCAATCAACAGCTCCTGGTTGCGGTCGGAAATGTAGATCTCCACTGGCGCGTGAACCGACGCCTTCAGGGTGGCGTCCACGGCGTTATCCAGCAAATTGCCGATCACCGACATCAGCTCTGTTTCGTTGATGGAGGCCGGCATGCGGGTGAGCTGGCAGGCGGGATCAAACTGCAGTTCAATGCCTTTTTCCCGTGCGCTGACATATTTCCCTAACAGCAGCCCGCACAGTGCCGGAGAGGCAAAATGGGCCGAGACAAAGTCCAGCACTTTTTGGGCGCCTTCCGACTGCAGTTGGATGTAGCGGATCGCCTCGTCGTAGTGCTTCATTTGCAGCAGTCCCACCAGCGTTGCCGTCCAGTTCAGCTGTTCATGACGCATGATGCGCAGGTTATCCGCATAGCGTTTTATCTGACTTAGCTGGCTGCTGAGGGTGTTAATGTCATTTTTATCGCGAAAACTGTAGACCCAGCCGCTCTCCACACCGGGTTCAACCTCAATCGCCACGCGGTTGACGATCACCTCGCGCTGGTTGAGCACGGCAATCTGGTCGTGACTGCCGCTGCTTATCGACGCATAGCGCTGGGATAAAAAGCCCGGCGAGGTTTGCACAATAGCCTCCAGCGGTTTGCCAATAAGCGCCTCCTCACTCTGGTGAATATCCAGCATCTCACGGGCAGCACGGTTAATTAAAATCAGCTGCTTCTCCGCATTGACGGCAAATACCCCTTCATACATGGCTTCCAGCAGGGCTTTTTGTTGCAACACCAGCTGAGCAATATCTTTCGGCTCCAGACGGAACATCTGCTTTTTAAGGTTATGCGTGAACAACCATGAGAAAATAAACAGCAGCAGTAACAGCCCCATACCGTATAACCCGGACTGCCAGAGAATGCGGGCGTTAATATTGGCAATATACGAGGTCAGATAACCGACAGAGACAATGCCAATCACCTGGTGTTGCGCATTAAAGATGGGCGCTTTGCTGCGTAATGACACGCCAATGCCCCCTTTACGCACGGAAATAATGGTTTTGCCTTTTAACACCTCTGCATTGTCCCCGCCGATCATCGGTAAATTGATGCGCTCCGGGGATTCCGAATGATAAAGGTGTTGCTCCCGGGTATCGCCAATCACGATGTAGCTGGCATCACTTTCCGCGCGCAGCGGCTGGATTAAACGGGCGATACCGGGGATATCTCTGGCGGCGACTTTTTCCGCCAGGCCGGGCATCAGGGCGATTTCACTGGCCTGAACCCTGGCGCGCTGGCCGAGATCGTGATGCAGTTGCCGGTCGATAAAATGAAACAGGATGGTTCCCAGCAGTACTAACAGCAGGCAGGAGAAGCACACCAGCGCTAAAAAAAGCTTAACCTGAAATGAAAGTCTGCGTTTCATTCAACCTGCGCCAGTCATGGAAAAGGGAGACATGGGGGGAGCCTGACATGCGCCAATGGGGGACGCAATCCGGCAACAAAAGAGTTGTGACCTGGCTTTTCGTTTTCAACGTTATAGCTATCAGGATCCCGTAAGGCTATGCTTCATTCAGCAGTAAAATAATTACAGAGGCAATGTCATGGATAAAGAGCTACTGGATGCGGGGTACCGGGCCTATACCGGCGAGAAAATTGACGTTTACTTCAACACCGGGATCTGCAAACACTCCGGTAACTGCGTGCGTGGCAGCGCAAAGCTGTTTAATCTGAAACGTAAACCGTGGATCATTCCCGATGAAGTGGATGTAGATACGGTTGTCCGCGTGATTGATACCTGCCCGAGCGGTGCGCTGAAGTATCGCCAAAAATAAGCGAGGAACCATGGATATTCTGGAAGGCCATAACAAGTTTTACGTGAACGACGCGAACGGCAATCAGGTCGCTGAGATTGTCTTCGTACCCACAGGTGAGCACCTGAGTATTATTGAGCACACCGATGTCGATCCGAGCCTGAAGGGGCAGGGGGTGGGCAAGCAGCTGGTGGCGAAGGTGGTGGAGAAAATGCGCGGTGAGAATCGCAAAATTATCCCGCTTTGCCCGTTTGCGAAGCATGAGTTTGATAACACGCGGGAATATGACGATATTCGGGCGTAAAACACACCGGCGATGGCCGGTGTTTTTTTTATCTCACCTGCTCCAGCAGTAACCCCAGCGCGATCGCCACCATAATCCCTCCGGAGGCCATGCTCACCGCACGTGCCGCCTGCGGACGGGTCGCCAGCACCGCTTTCGAACCATACCCCACCAGCAAATAGACCAGTGTGCAGGTAATAAGATGCATCACACCCAGGGCTGACATCTGCGTGGCAATCGACCAGCTTCCCTTTGGATCGGTAAACTGCGGAAGCAACGCCAGAAACAGCAAGAAGACTTTTGGGTTAAGCCCGCTGATACACAATCCTTTCACCGCCCACTGTTTCCAGTTTCCTGCATGCTGCACAGTGCTTTCCGGCGCGGCAGGATGGCGTAACAGCGTGATGCCGAGCCACAGCAGATAAACCGCCCCCGCAATTGTTAGCCCTGATAATGCCAGCGGATGTTGAGCAATCAACACACCCACCCCCGCCACCACGACGAGGGTGGCGAGCAGATGCCCGGACATCAGCCCCATCACTGCCGGCACTACGCGCCGCCCGTTGATCCCGGCGCTGATCGCATAGGCCCAGTCTGCACCCGGCGTCATGATGAGCAGGAAGGACACCACCCAAAAACCGGCCACAATACTCATTTCCATCGTCTGTGAAACTCCCGTACCTGTATTATCTGGAGAGAAAGAATATCGGTATCGGTACGAAATGAGTTTTCAATGTTATGCTCATAAAACGCTTAAATTGAGAAAATCTTCCACATGGATAGCATTGATCGAAAAATTCTTGCTGAGCTGCAGGCTGATGGCCGTTTATCTCTTACGGAGCTGGCGGAGCGGGTGAACCTGAGCCTCTCTCCGTGTCACCGACGCGTACGTGCGCTGGAGCAGAGCGGAGCCATTACGGGGTATCGCGCCAATCTCGATCCCGCCAAAATGGGGTTTAATTTCCTGGCGATTGTGTTTGCCACCCTGAAAGAGGGCGATAAGAAAGCGGTCAGCGCGTTCGAAGAGGCGGTGGAAGAGATCCCGCAAATCGTGCTGGCCCAGCGCTTATTTGGCGATCCGGACTATCTGATGCATGTTGTTACCCGCGATCTGTCAGCTTTTCAGAAACTGTATGACGAGAAACTTTCTGCCATGCCTGGCGTACAGCATCTTCGCTCTACGCTGGTGATGAAAACGGTCGTGCAGGACAGACCGTTTCCGCTGTAAAAATCAGACGCGCCCGGCAGAAGGCCGGGCACGGTAGGATTAGCCGACAAACATCACCGACACGCACAGGACACCGACAATCAGCGTCAGCAGGCTGCCAATGGAGCGGTACGGCTTCAGGGAGGGGATCAGGTACGTCGACAGCGTCGGCATGATAAACAGGATCATGGCGATAAGCGGACCGCTGATGGCGTAAATCATCGAAATGGCGTTCGGGTTTATGCAGCAGACCGCAAAGGTAATCAGCGACACGCCCAGAATGGAAATCGCACGGTTAAAGGCGCGGCTCTTTTTCACGCCCACCTGATTCAGCGACGATTTCACGATTTCCGTCGCTCCTTCAATCACCCCAAAATAGGTGCCCAGGAACGATTTCGACATGGCAATAATCGCCACAATAATCCCGGAAATGCCGAGCCAGGCCGGAGAAGAGGGCATCATCGACAGCGCTGACAGGATCGTCACCCCTTGCTCTTTTGCGGTCACAATATAGGACGGCGGAATCGACAGCAGGCAACTGAACACGAAGAACAGCACGCTCAGGCAGATAACCAGATACGCCACCTTCATGATTTTTTTGCACTTATCCATGGCAGCGTCACCGAACTTCTCGCGACGATCGACGGCGAACGTCGAGATAATCGGCGTATGGCTGAACGCAAACACCATCACCGGGATTGAGATCCACACCTGATGCAAAGTGTGGCGATCAAACGCCATCTGGCTGGTGAGCAGTGAAGGCTGCCAGCTGCCGGTCAGGTACAGAGAGACAAACAGGAAATAGGCGATCAGCGGGAACACCAGGAAGCCCATCACTTTGATTGTGATATGCCGTCCCATCAGGAAGATCAGATTCAATACCAGCACCACGCCAAAGCTGACCAGCACGCGAATGGCGGTATCCACCGTCATCTTTTTTGCCAGCTGCTCCGTCAGGGAGTTGGTGATGGCCACGGCATAAATCTGCACCACCACGAAGAAGGCGACGAAATAGAGCGTGGTGATCAGATTCCCTATTTTCCTGCCGTAGTAGTGAGAGACCGCGCCGGTGATCCCTTCATTGCCTCGTGTTTTTGACGACAGAATAAATTGCGCCAGTGCTTTATGCGGCCAGTAGGTTAATGGATAGGCCACAAGGGCAGTAATGAACAGGACAATAGCGCCTGCGGAGCCAAGCTGAATGGGCAAGAACAGCGTTCCTGCGCCCACGGCCGTGCCATAGAGAGCGAAACTCCAGAGAGTCTCATCTTTTGACCAAATTTTCGACATTAGAGCAACGTATCAACTATCAAACCATCAGAATGGAGTGCAATTTACCATAGTTATGCGTGGAGAGCGCAGTTGCTTCGACGGAGTTTGGCCGGACCAGTCGTCCGGCCAAGGGGGCGTTAGCCTGCCAGGGCGCGTCGTTGCTGGCGACGCTTAAGGAATTTTTCACGTAAGGTGTCATACGCCCAGTTGTAGAACATGGTGTAGGGCAGGAAGAACAGGAAGAAACCTATTTCCAGCGTGAATGCCTCAAGCAGCGTGACGCCCAGCACCGCGGCCACAATCGACAGACCGATCACGATAAACCCACATTCGAACCCCAGGGCATGCAGCGCACGAACTTTTGCCGTGCGTTTTACGCGCTGAACAGGCCAGAAACGGTCGAAACCGAAGTTATAAATAATGTTCCAGAGCATGGCCGTGGTGGCCAGGACAATGGTTAACCCGCCCATCTCCACCACGGAGCGCTGCATCAGCCACGCCGCTGTCGGGGCGAGAATTGCCGTGGCAATCCCCTCAAAACAGACCGCGTGGAAGATCCGCTCCGGCAGTTTACGTTGGAGTGCATCCTGATGTTGCATAGCTTTCGACCTCATTAACTCGCCAGTATGGGCGTTGATGGAACCTATTTTTATCGCTAAACGTGATATATTAAAGATGGTATCCATCGATAAAATAGATAGGTCATGCGCTACTCACCTGAAGCCCTTACCGCGTTTGTTGAAACCGTGGCGGCAGGCTCCTTTTCTGCCGCCGCTCGTCGGTTACGTAAAAGCCAGTCGACGATCAGCACCGCGATTGCCAACCTCGAAGCCGATCTCGGCTTTGAGCTGTTTGACCGTTCCGCCCGCCAGCCGGTACTCACCGCTCAGGGTGAGCAGGTGCTGGGGTATGTCCAGGCGATCCTCGCCGCCAGCTCGCGGCTGGACGAGTTGGCGGTATCGTTAACCGCGCAAACGGAGGCGCGTCTGACCTTTGTGCTTTCCGATACGCTTAACCCGGACGTGCTGGAAGATCTGATGAACCAGTTTGACCAGCGTTTTCCCCATACGGAATTTGAGTGCCTGATTGGCGAGGAAGAGGACGTCATCGATCTGCTGCAAAAGGAGAGGGCGCAGGTTGGCCTGACGGAGGCACGTGACAGTTACCCGACCGATATCGGCGTTACCCGACTGCCGATACAAACGCGAATGGCAATTTATGTCGCGACCACCCACCCACTTGCCGGACAACATGACGTGCAGGCCGATGAACTGCACGGCTGGCGGGAACTGCGGCTCAGCACCTACCTTGAGCGCGAGGCGACGCTCGCCCGGGGGCCGGTCTGGTCAGCACCGAATTACCTGTTACTCTTGAGTATGGCGGTGCAGGGATTTGGCTGGTGCGTGTTGCCGTGTGCGCTGGTGGATGAATTTGCGCCCGCGAAATCGCTGGTGCCGTTGAATGTCCCTGGCTGGCCCCGGGCGATCGGCATCGATCTGCTGTGGAATAAACGATCCCCTCCCGGCGTCGCCGGAAGCTGGCTGCGACAGTATCTGCAGGACGCACGCTAATCCTTGTGATTAAACTCACTATTTTTAAACAATTAAGATAAATGCCAGTAACAATCCTCTACTATCGTCATGTCCTTTAACACAGAGGTGGTGATGAAAGATGTCGTTATAGTGGGTGCGTTGCGTACAGCTATCGGCTGTTTTCAGGGAGCGCTGGCGCGTCACTCGGCTGTTGATCTGGGGAGCGTGGTGGTTAAAGCGCTGGTGGAGCGCAGCGGGATCGCAGCACATGACGTGGATGAGGTGATCCTCGGACAGGTCCTGACGGCCGGCGCCGGGCAAAACCCTGCCCGTCAGGCGGCGCTAAAAGGCGGTCTGCCCAACACCGTCTCGGCCATCACCATCAACGACGTCTGTGGCTCAGGATTAAAGGCGCTGCATCTTGCCACGCAGGCCATCCAGTGTGGCGAAGCGGATGTGGTCATCGCCGGCGGGCAGGAGAACATGAGCCGTGCGCCGCATGTTCTCACCGACAGCCGCACCGGCGCACAGCTGGGAAATAGCCAGTTGCTCGACAGCCTGGTGCATGACGGGCTGTGGGATGCGTTTAATGATTACCATATGGGCGTGACGGCGGAGAACCTGGCGCGGGAGTATGGCATCAGCCGTGAGCTGCAGGATGCATACGCGTTAAGCTCGCAGCAGAAAGCGCGTGCCGCGATTGATTCCGGGCGTTTTCGCGATGAAATTGTCCCGGTAAGCACCCAGCGCCAGGATGGTCAGATTCTTGTCGTCGACACCGATGAACAGCCGCGTACCGATGCCAGTGCAGAAGGGCTGGCCATGCTCAACCCTGCTTTTGAGACGCAGGGCTCGGTGACGGCGGGAAATGCCTCCTCCATTAACGACGGTGCGGCGGCTGTGATGATGATGAGCGAAAGCAAAGCTCAGGAGCTGGATCTCCCGGTGCTGGCCCGTATCAGGGCCTTTGCCAGCGTGGGCGTTGATCCAGCGTTAATGGGGATCGCGCCAGTGTACGCGACACGTCGCTGCCTGGAGCGCGCGGGCTGGCAGCTCTCCGATGTGGATCTGATTGAAGTCAACGAGGCCTTTGCCGCTCAGGCGATCTCGGTGGGCAAAATGCTGGAGTGGGATCCCCTGCGGGTGAATGTCAACGGTGGCGCGATTGCGCTCGGTCATCCCATCGGCGCTTCTGGCTGCCGCATTCTGGTATCGCTGGTTCACGAGATGAAAAAGCGTAACGCCCGTAAAGGCATTGCCACGCTGTGTATCGGCGGCGGGCAAGGGGTGGCGCTGGCCATCGAACGTTAATGACTTCCTTCGTAAATGAACCTCCCGTCGGGAGGTTTTTTTATGCGTGTTATTCTGCGCTGACGTGATCTCCCTCCGCTAATTTCGCCTAAATACCTCGTGTTTGTTGACGAGTATCACGCCGATTTGTACCGAAAAAAATGAAACAAATAATTACGATCTTGCTCACTAAAATAGCAATTATTAAAAAATAAACTGCTGTTTCATAAAAATGAAACGTTATTTTAGTTGAGGTTTTTTTATGTTTAACAAATCTCTGGTCCTTGCTTCTCTCATTGGTACCTCTTTCGCGGCGCAGGCGGTTACCGTCGATCTGCGTCATGAATATATCGACAATGGCGCGAATGCTGACCGTGTCTCTGTGTCGCATCGCTTTGCCAATGGCGTCGGTTTTTCTGTTGAAGCAAAATGGAAATCGGGCGGCGATAAGGCCGATCAGCCCTTCGAGGATGTGGTGGGGAACGGTCATGAAGATCAAATTAGCTGGCGCTGGAAAGCGACAGAGAATATTGCGCTGACGCCTGCGTTCACGCTTGAGAGTAATGACAGTCGTACCATTTATAAACCCAATCTGCACCTGCAATACAGTTTTGATAATGGCTTTTACGTAGCCGCACGTTACCGCTATGAATATACCCGTTATCCATCAAGCTCAAATAAAGACGATGACAAAGTTAACCGCGGTGATGCCTGGGTCGGCTGGGTAATGGGAGACTGGCGTAGCGAGCTGAATTATGTTTATGCAAAAAGTACGGAAGGGATGGTCCGTAATAATAATAAAGATTATTCCACCGAATATAACGCGAAGCTGGCGTATAAATGGGATAAAAACTGGGCGCCGTATGTTGAGGTGGGTAATGTGGGTGTAAAAGAGAACGATGAACGTCAGACCCGCTTCCGTTTAGGCGTGGCGTATTCCTTCTGATATTTCCCTCCAGGCCCGGTGAGCGCAGCGCCACCGGGCAAAACGTTCAGAACAAAAAAAGCCCTCCGTAAGGAGGGCAAGGCCAGTTACAGAAACACGTATTTAAATCATGCAGACAACATATCCGGTTGCGCGGGGAGTTTCGCGATATAGAGGGCTGGTTTGCCGTCTTTATCGGAACTGAACAGCACCGCTTTCTCGTCCGGTGTAAAGGAGGGATGCGGATGGGTGACCTGGCGGCTATTTTCCACCGTCGCCCAGGAGGTGTCATGGCGGGCGATGCGGAAGTAGCTTTTTTTCGCCACGTCAAACCCGTACAGATAAGGATCGTTGTCGATGGTGTAACCGTGGGTGTCTTTCACATCCACCGGTGTGCCGGAACCGTCGCCCACCAGCAACGTGCCGTCGAAATTACTCATCAAATGCGAGCAGGATGGCATCTGCATCACCGCCTCGTTCACACCTGAATCCGGATTAAAGCGGCAGATGCTGCGGCCCTGCTGGCCTTTCAGATACGAGACATAAACCAGCGCGGAGCCATCCGGGACCCAGAATTCGTGGGTGCAGCTTTCACCCTGTGCATGCGTTTTAACTTTACGTACGTTGGTGCCATCTTCGTTGACCAGCCACATTCGGGCATCGACCAGATCGTGTGGCCCCTCGTGACAAAACGCCACCGTGTGGTCATCAAACGGACGGTAGATGGGATGCCCCAGCCAGTTTTTCTCTTCATGAATGGTTGAGCTCGCGCCGGTTTTCAGATCCACGCGCAGCAGTCGGCAGTGGGGCCCTTTATGGAAGAAGTCGTGGAAAATTTTCCAGTCGTTCAGCGGCGTCCAGTCGCGCTTCGCAATTTCTATGCCCACAAGGCTGGTGCAGTCGCTGTTCGCCACCCAGGTGCCGTAACCGACCCAGTCATCCGGGACGCGGTACACTTCACGCTCCACTCGCGTCTGAAGATCGACCTCAATAAGCGTGCGATCGTTCTTCACATAGTAGAAGGCGCGATCGTCCGGGGAGAGGAATCCGCCAAAGGTGTTATCGCCTGCGCCCTCCGTCAGCTGAACGGCTTCGGCGTTCTGCAGATCCAGCAAGTAATAGTTCCAGTGTCCATCGAACGCCCCCGCGAACAGCAGGTGGCTGCCGTCATTGAAGAAGCACTTCTGGTAAAAGTAGTTGCGATGACAGGTTACTTCAGGCGGGGTCAGGCGAGTGACTTCCACGCCTGTATCCGGATCGCGGCCGATCTCATAGTTCAGCTTGACCCGCATACCTTTAGCCATATTGCGCTCCTTTCGGCGATAAAATCAGAATAAAAACTGGGTGTTAAAATATCAAAACGATGTTTCATTATGTGTGACTTATCACGCAGTTTATCGGTTTTATTGATAAGAATGATGTAGTCCTGCCGTTATCGTGATCGGAACACCATTTCTGATATAAAGAATCATAAAAAATGAAACGATGTTTTAAATGTATTTGAAAACCCCCTTACTGGCGTTTACACTGTGCTTATCCTTAAAACGGAACGTCGTTTCGTTAATTTTCTGCCTTCGGGCACGATCCATCTGGAGGTTATCGTGGACGTCAGACAAAGCATCCACAGTGCGCATGCCAAAACCCTCGACACGCAGGGGCTGCGCAGTGAGTTTTTAGTTGAGCAGGTGTTCGAAGCCGATCGCTACACGATGGTCTACAGCCACATTGACCGCATTATTGTGGGCGGCATTATGCCGGTGGCCAAAACCGTCTCCGTGGGCGGTGAAGTGGGTAAACAACTCGGCGTGAGCTATTTCCTGGAACGGCGTGAACTGGGCGTGATTAACATTGGCGGGCCGGGCACCATTACGGTTGACGGTCAGTGCTACGAGATTGGTCACCGCGACGCGCTGTATGTCGGCAAGGGCGCGAAAGAGGTGGTCTTTGCCAGCGTTGACGGCAGCACGCCAGCGAAGTTTTATTACAACTGCGCCCCGGCTCATACCACCTGTCCTACCAAAAAAGTCACCCCGGCAGACGTAGCCCCGGTGACGCTGGGCGACAACCTCACCAGCAACCGTCGCACCATCAATAAATACTTCGTTCCGGATGTGCTGGAGACCTGCCAGCTCAGCATGGGGCTGACCGAGCTGGCGCCGGGCAACCTGTGGAACACCATGCCGTGCCACACCCATGAGCGTCGCATGGAGGTCTATTTCTACTTCAACATGGATGAGGATGCCTGCGTATTCCACATGATGGGTCAACCGCAGGAAACACGCCATATCGTGATGCATAACGAGCAGGCGGTTATCTCTCCGAGTTGGTCAATTCACTCCGGTGTGGGGACGAAGGCGTACACCTTCATCTGGGGAATGGTCGGTGAAAACCAGGTCTTTGATGACATGGACCACGTCGCGGTAAAAGATCTGCGCTAGTCGCGGGCAGTTAAGCATAAATCTGCCTGTTGCTGACAGGCATCGAAAGAGTAAGGAACAAACATGATTCTGGATGCATTCTCTCTGCAAGGTAAAGTGGCTGTGGTTTCCGGTTGTGACACCGGTCTGGGCCAGGGCATGGCGTTAGGGCTGGCAGAAGCGGGCTGCGATATCGTGGGCATCAACATCGTCGAGCCTACGGAAACCATCGAGCGCGTGACCGCGCTGGGTCGCCGCTTTCTGAGCCTGACGGCGGATCTGCGTAAAATCGACGCCATTCCTGACCTGCTGGATCGCGCGGTGGCGGAATTCGGCCATATCGACATTCTGATCAACAATGCCGGTTTGATCCGCCGTGAAGATGCCATTAACTTCAGCGAGCGCGACTGGGACGACGTGATGAACCTGAATATCAAAAGCGTGTTCTTTATGTCTCAGGCGGCGGCGAAACACTTCATCGCTCAGGGGAACGGCGGCAAGATTATTAATATCGCCTCCATGCTCTCCTTCCAGGGGGGGATCCGGGTGCCGTCTTACACCGCGTCAAAAAGCGCAGTGATGGGGGTCACCCGTCTGCTGGCGAACGAATGGGCGAAGCACAATATCAACGTTAACGCCATTGCCCCGGGATACATGGCGACCAACAACACCCAGCAGCTGCGTGCCGACGAGCAGCGCAGCGCGGAAATCCTTGACCGGATCCCGGCAGGGCGTTGGGGACTGCCGGACGATCTGAAAGGGCCGGTGGTGTTCCTGGCATCGAAGGCATCGGACTACATCAACGGTTATACCGTGGCGGTTGATGGCGGCTGGCTGGCGCGTTAATTCGCCCTGACGATAGAGCCTCTGCCTGCGGGTGGAGGTTTTTTTTGCTCAAAAATTGTCATTATCCATATCGTCAAAGATGAAAAATCCATACCAAAAAAACATAAATGACGCGCATCACAGTTTTATTACTTAAAAATTAATCGATTAGTAAAATATGGCGATATTTCACCGCAAGTTGAAATTGTAATGTCCATCACAGATCGCCATGCCATAGCGAAATAATCCATATCTTCGCGAATTCCGGCCTGACACTTTTCTTCCCTATCTCGTAATTTCACTTAACGAATTTCTCTGTTCAGGCAGGAAACTATGACATCTATAAATGACTCTACCCTCATGCCCGCGGCGCTGCGTGATACTCGCCGTATGAACCAGTTTGTCTCCATTGCGGCGGCAGTGGCAGGCTTATTATTTGGACTGGATATCGGCGTCATTGCTGGCGCATTACCGTTTATTACCGATCACTTTACGCTGAGCAGTCGCCTGCAGGAGTGGGTGGTGAGCAGCATGATGCTCGGCGCGGCCATCGGCGCGCTGTTCAACGGCTGGCTCTCGTTCCGTCTCGGGCGCAAATATAGCCTGATGGTTGGGGCGATCCTGTTTGTGGCAGGCTCCATTGGCTCTGCGTTTGCCACCAACGTGGAAGTGCTGCTGCTCTCCCGCGTATTGCTGGGCGTGGCGGTCGGGATTGCCTCCTACACCGCGCCGCTGTATCTCTCGGAGATGGCGAGCGAGAACGTGCGCGGCAAGATGATCAGTATGTACCAGCTGATGGTCACGCTGGGTATCGTACTGGCGTTTCTGTCGGATACTTACTTCAGCTACAGCGGTAACTGGCGCGCCATGCTGGGCGTACTGGCGCTGCCGGCGCTGTTGCTGATTGTGCTGGTGATATTCCTGCCGAACAGCCCGCGCTGGCTGGCGCAGAAAGGCCGTCACGTGGAAGCAGAAGAGGTGCTGCGCATGCTGCGTGATACCTCAGAGAAAGCGCGTGAAGAGCTGAATGAGATCCGCGAAAGCCTGAAGCTGAAGCAGGGCGGCTGGTCGCTGTTCAAAGCCAACCGCAACGTGCGTCGCGCGGTGTTCCTCGGCATGCTGTTGCAGGCGATGCAGCAGTTCACCGGGATGAACATCATCATGTATTACGCGCCGCGTATCTTCAAAATGGCCGGATTCACCACCACCGAACAGCAGATGATTGCAACCCTGGTGGTCGGGCTGACCTTTATGTTTGCCACGTTTATCGCGGTATTTACCGTGGATAAAGCCGGTCGTAAACCGGCGCTGAAGATTGGCTTTAGCGTAATGGCGCTCGGTACGCTGATCCTCGGTTACTGTCTGATGCAGTTTGATAACGGCACCGCCTCAAGCGGTCTCTCCTGGCTCTCTGTCGGGATGACCATGATGTGTATCGCCGGGTATGCCATGAGCGCCGCACCGGTGGTGTGGATCCTGTGCTCTGAAATACAGCCGCTGAAATGCCGCGATTTTGGTATCACCTGTTCCACCACCACCAACTGGGTGTCGAACATGATCATCGGCGCAACCTTCCTGACGCTGCTGGATGCTATTGGCGCAGCAGGAACGTTCTGGCTCTACACGGTACTGAACGTGGTGTTTATCGGTGTGACCTTCTGGCTTATTCCTGAAACCAAAGGCGTGACGCTGGAACATATTGAACGCAAGCTGATGAGCGGGGAGAAACTACGTAATATTGGCGTGTGATTTATCCCCTTACCCAAAGGAGAGGGAATGGTTTGCGCCCTCTCCCTTTAAGGGAGAGGGCCGGGGTGAGGGTTAACGCATCGCCCGCTTCAGAATACGCTCTGCCTGACGCTGGAAGTCCGCCGCTGTCTCTTCCACCGATTTCTGACCGTAGTCGATATACTGCAGCGAGGTGCCGAACTGCGCCACTATCTGCGGATCGTCAAAGTAAGGTGAGACGGAGAGTTTTGACGGCAGAGACTGCGCCAGACGCAGGCCCGCAACCGACGGGTCGTTTTCCTTAATGGTCCCGGCTTCAGTCAGGTACTGAACCGCCACTTTGCTCAACGGTACGCCACGCTCCAGTCCCAGCGTATCCACGCCCTCTTTACTGTTCAGCAGGAAGTTAATCAGCTTCGCCGCCGCTTCCGGGTTTTTGGTCGATTTACCAATCGAGAGCATCTGCGCCGGTTTGAAGAACAGGCCCGCATCCGTGGCGCCCGGCAGCATGGGGTAACTGCCCAGCACCAGTTTTGCCGGTGGTTTGAGGTTATCGGAGTATTTATTGATGGTGGAGTTCCACATATAGGTGCCGCCCCATTCCCCCTGGATCCACGGCTTCATTTCATACATGTTGCTCTTGCCAAACGACGCATAGTATTTGGTGTCTGGCATTACGTGGCTATCAATCAGTTTTTTATAGGTCTGGAAGAACTCCACCCACTGCGCTTTGCTGTAGGTGAACTTTTTGGTTTTCTCGTCCACGGCCGGGATGTTGTATTTCTGAATCATGTAAGAATTCAGCAGCGCCAGCGTGTCCTGGTGTTCCAGAATGACAGGGTAATATTGCTTACCGAGTTTGCTTTCGAACGTTTTACCGGCGGCCATCAGCTCGTCCCAGGTTTTCGGGTAGTCGATGCCCGCTTTTTTCCAGGTCTCGTCATTAAAGTAGAACACACGCGCGGTCACGGAGATTGGGATCCCGTTTAGCTTGCCGTTGACGGTCGTGGACTGAAGCTCTTTGGCATCGAACTGGCTTAAGTCGATCACGTCTTTCATTTTATTCAGATCGTAAAAACCGTCGCCGGTTTTCGAGAAGATCGGCAGCCAGTTCCAGTTGGTTTGCATCACATCCGGCTCTGTGCCGCCTGCGATCTGGGTGGTCAGACGGGAAAGATGGCCATCCCAGCCAGTGTATTCCGCCTTAACGTTAATGTCAGGGTTCTGTTTATGGAACTCTTCTAACGCTTTCAGCGTCACCTGGTGACGGCCATTACCGCCCCACCAGGACATACGTAAATCGGTATTTTGCGCCATCGATGGCAACGCGGTAAGGCCCAGGGTCGCGGAGATTGCTGCGCTTAAAAGCACATTTTTCATTTTTATCACTCCATCAGAGAGAGAGGTTCAGTTCAGTTTTTGCGTCAAAAATATGGCACTTATTCATGTCAAAGCGGAAATAGACTTTACGGTTAAGACCTTTATCAATCATTGGCTTAGCGTCATCCGAAGGGATTCTGGCGGTCAGTTCATAGTCCGCTACCTTCAGGTACACGAAGAATTCGTGGCCCATGTTCTCCACGCGCACCATTTCGCCGCTGCAGCCACCGCCGGGGAAGGGGGCGTCAGAGAGCGACACAAATTCCGGGCGCACGCCGTAGAACACGTCCTGGCCGGCGTAAGCGGCGACTTTCTCCTGCGTTTGTGGGGTTAACGGCATGGTTTCACTGCCGATGGTAATGTGCAGTTGCCCGGCCTGTTCCACCAGCTGGCTTTTACGAATGTTCATCTCCGGTGCGCCGATAAAGCCCGCGACGAACATGTTTTTGGGCTTGTGGTAGAGATTGTCCGGGGTATCGACCTGCATGATATGGCCCAGCTTCATCACACAGATACGGTCGCCCATGGTCATCGCTTCGGTCTGGTCATGCGTGACGTAGACGGTGGTGGCCGGTTTACCGGACTGCTTCAGCTGCTTATGCAGATCTGAAATACGAATACGCATCGAGGCACGGAGCTTGGCATCAAGGTTTGACAGCGGTTCATCAAACAGAAACACGTCTGGCTTTTTCACAATCGCGCGGCCAACCGCTACACGCTGGGCCTGTCCACCGGAAAGCTGACGCGGCAGGCGGTCAAGCAACGCTTCCAGTTCCAGGATTTTGGCCGCTTCGTTCACCTGCGACTCAATTTGCTCTTTCGGCAGTTTGCTCAGCTTAAGACCAAAGGCCAGATTTTCGCGCACCGTCATGTGCGGGTAGAGCGCGTAGTTCTGGAACACCATCGCAATACCACGCTCCTTCGGGGCGAGGTTGTTCACGATCTTATCGCCGATCCGCACTTCACCGCCGCTGATGGTTTCCAGGCCGGCCAGCATGCGAAGGGTGGTGGACTTGGCGCACCCGGATGGACCGACGATCACCATAAATTCCCCTTCGGCGATTTTCAGGTCGATAGCATGTACCGCCTTGAAGCCATTGGAGTAGACCTTTTCCAGTTTGTTGAAGATAACTTCAGCCATGATATTTCCCTCTTAACCTTTAATTCCGCTGCTGGTGACGCCCTGTACGAAGTAGCGCTGTGCCAGGAAGAAGACAATGATGGATGGCAGAATGGAGATGCTCGCCATTGCCAGAATTTCGTTCCATGGCGCACCTTCGGTAACGTCGATGGACATTTTCAGCGCCAGTGCAATCGGGTATTTATCCACGCTGTAGACGTAAATCAGCGGTCCAATGAAATCGTTCATTGACCACATAAACTGGAACAGGGCGACGGAGATAATGGCCGGTTTCAGGATCGGCACCACCACGTACCACAGCACCTGGATGGAGTTGCAGCCGTCGATTTGCGCCGCCTCTTCCATGTCACGCGGTACGCCGCGCAGGAACTGGATCAGCATGAAGACGAAGAACCCCTGGGTGGCAAAGGCCAGCGGCAGGTACAACGGCATGTAGCTGTTCAGCATGCCCATTTCACGGAACATCAGGTATTGCGGGATCAACAGCACGGTGCTCGGCAGCAGCATGGTGGTGATGAGCGTGGCGAACCAGAATTTCTTCCATGGGATCTCAAAGCGTGCAAAACCATACGCCACGATGGTGGAGGAGATAATGGTCAGGATCACTTTGGGGATCACATACTTAAAGGTGTTCAGCATGTAATGGCCGAAGGTGTACTCGGTACCGGTCTTCCAGCCGTTCACAAACCCGTCCCAGGTGGCATGCGCAGGCCACAGGCTCAGGGTGGTGAAGATCTCGTGGTTCGGTTTGAACGATGCAGAGAACATCCACACCAGCGGGTAGAGCATCAGCAGGCCGACAAACAGCAGGATGACATAGCGCACGGTGGCGTTGATTTTCTCTCTGCGCTGCGTACGGGCAACCTCGCGTTCGGCGACGCTTCTTGCCGTGGAAAGGTGTTGAATATCAGCCATTTTTGCCTCCTTTATCGGCGGAGTAGAACACCCAGTATTTCGAAGACTTAAAGGCGATACCGGCAAAGACGGCCACCACCAGGAACAGGATCCAGGCCAGCGCCGCGCCGTAACCCATATCGAAGTATTTGAACGCCGTGTCGTAGATGTAGAGCGAGAACAGATAGGTCGAATAGGTTGGCCCGCCGCCGGTAATGACGTACGGCCCGGTAAATTCCTGGAACGCCTGGGTGGTTTGCATGATGAAGTTAAAGAAAATCACCGGCGTAATCAGCGGGACGGTCACTTTCGTGAACATCTGCCACCTGGAGGCGCCGTCGATCATCGCTGCCTCATATTGCGATTGCGGTACGTTTTGCAGTGCCGCCAGGAAGATGACCATCGCAGAACCGAACTGCCAGACCCGCAGCAGGGTGACGGACATCAGCGCCAGCGATGGCTCACCAAGCCAGTTCACCGGGTCGAAACCAAACACCCCAATAAAACTGTTCAGCAGACCATCAATCGCAAATAACGCGCGCCACAAAACGGCAATTGCCACGGAGCTGCCGAGGATCGACGGAATATAGTAGGCGGTACGGAAAAAGCCGATCCCCCGTAATTTGAAGTTCAGAACAAACGCGATCCCTAATGCAAAGGCGAGCTTCAGCGGAATGGTCAAAAATACATACGCAAACGTGACACCCATTGATGTCCAGAAGAGCGTGTCTTCGGTAAACATGTAGCGATAATTTTCGATGCCGTTAAACACCGGCGGGCTCATCAAATCGTAATCCGTAAAACTGAGGAAAAACGATGAGACGAAGGGGAAAGCCGTAAAGAGTATCAACCCAATTATGTAGGGTGATATCCATGCGAGCCCCAACAGCTTGTTTTCATTCATACATACCTACCTGGCAATCAAGGGAGTTAAATGACGGTATGAGTTTCAGGTCATGAGAACCGGTGTTCTTAAATAATAAAACAGTGTTTTATTTTATATTATGGTTATTTAGGCCCGCGTCATTCGCGCAATGATGGAAATGTGATCGGTGTCGAAACGCTGTTTCAATAAAGTGATGAGGGTGGCATTTTGACGCTAATTCAGGCAATCAGGGCAGGCCGTCAGCGAAGGGAGCAGGTAAAGCGAATGATTAATAACAATAATACCGGGAAGGTACTAACTACTAACTTTGATAGCCAGTATACAGATAGATCAATATCGCGTTCAGATTATTCTTACTTTCTTGTATCATCGGACCACCTGAACTCACCAGGCAGAAATTAACTGCACTCTTAACAGAAGAACGGCTATGTCAGCGATGGATTTCAAAAAAAACACGGACCTCGATTTTCCTTCTTATGCCACCCCGGCAGTCAGCACTAAAGAGATCGACCTTCTGGGACTGTTAGACGTACTGCTTGCCGCTAAAAAACGCATCGTCGCCATTACGTTCGCGTTTGCGCTGGCAGGCCTGGCGATTGCGTTTTTACTGCCGCAGAAATGGACCAGTAAAGCGGTGATCACGCCAGCCGAACAGACGCAGTGGAACCCGCTGCGCCAGATGATGGTTGCATTGCAGGTGCTGGACGTGGACGTGAAAGTGTCCCGTGATGAAGTCTTTGGGCTGTTTATCAAAAAGTTTCAGTCGCAGTCCTTGCTTGAAGAGTATATGAAATCCTCCCCTTACGTTATGTCTCAGCTTGAGGGGACAAACGTGGATCCGCTTGAGCTGCATCGTGCGGTGGTCAATATCTCTGAGAAGATGAAAGCGATTGATAACACCCGGGTGAAAGATGCCGATAAAGCGCCTTACGTCTCCTGGACGCTCAGCTTCACCGCCCCCACGGCGGGAGATGCGCAAACCGTTCTGGAAGGGTATATCAAGTATATTGCCGCGATTGTTGAGCAAGAGATCATGCTGAATATCCGTAACCAGCTCGCCCTGAAAACGAAGGTGGTAGAGCAGCAGCTGGACCTGGATCGGGTGCGTCTGACCAATATTCACAACACCAACCTGCAGCGTCTTAACTATTCCCTGGAAGTGGCTAACGCGGCGGGCATTAAGAAACCTGTCTACAGCAACGGACAGGCCGTAAAAGACGATCCGGATTACTCCGTGGCGCTCGGCGCTGACGGTATTGCGCAGAAACTGCAGATTGAAAAGAACCTCAAGGACGTGGCTGAGCTGAATGCCGATTTCCAGAACCGGGAATATTATCTGGCGCAGCTGAAAAAGCTGTCCGTTGAAGATGTTGTACTTGAACCCTTTAAGTATCAACTTTCACCTTCTATGCCGGTGAAAAAAGATGGTCCGGGGAAAGCGCTGATTGTTCTGCTGGCGGGGATCCTCGGTGGGCTGTTTGCCTGTGGTAGCGTTCTGCTGCGTGAAGCGATGCTTAGCCGCAATCCGCTGCCAGAGCCGATAACAGAATAAATGATGCAGATGAAAAGGGCGCTGAAATCAGCGCCCTTTTTTATTGCAGAAAATCTTCCCGTATAGGGGTAAAGGTATCCAGCAGCGTGCCGGGTTTGAGGCAGACGCAGCCGTGCATCACATGCGGTGCTTTGTAGAGTGTATCCCCGGCCGTGACGACATGCCTCTCTTCACCAATGGTGAATTCGAACTCGCCGGACAACACATAGGTTAACTGCTCATGCGGGTGGTTGTGCATCGGGCCGATTGCGCCCTGCTCAAAATTCACTTCAACCGCCATCATCTTACCGTTATGCGCCAGGATCCGACGCGTCACGCCGTTACCCAAATCGTCAAGTGTGGTCTCGCGGTGGAAAATAAACATCGCTTCCCTCATCATTAAATGAAATATCGTTTCATTTAATTTATATCACGTAGCGTGAAAAAGAAACGGTGTGACAAAGAACTGGAAACACGATCACAAGTTTGCTTCACTGGGATCAACAGATAAGGAGGGATAATGAAAACAATCGGCCTGCTGGGTGGCATGAGCTGGGAATCGACGATTCCCTACTATCGTTTGATTAATGAAGGGGTGAAGCAACGCCTGGGGGGACTGCATTCGGCCAGCCTGCTGCTGCACAGCGTCGATTTTCATGAGATCGAAGCGTGTCAGTCGAGCGGTGAATGGGATAAAGCCGGGGAAATACTGGCGCAGGCGGCACTTGGGCTCCAGCGTGCCGGTGCCGAAGGGATTTTGCTCTGCACCAACACCATGCATAAGGTGGCTTCGCACATAGAAACACGCTGTTCGCTGCCGTTTTTGCATATTGCGGATGCGACCGGACGCGCGATCGGCGCGGCAGGGATGCGACGAGTGGCGCTACTGGGAACGCGTTACACCATGGAGCAGGATTTTTATCGTGGTCGGTTAAGCAGTGAGTTTGGTATCGAAAGCCTGATCCCGGATGAGGCCGACCGGGCGCGCATTAATCAGATTATTTTTGATGAGCTTTGCCTCGGCATCTTCAGCGAGTCTTCCCGGGCCTGTTACGTCAGCGTAATTGAAAAGCTCGCCCGGCAGGGGGCTGAAGGGGTGATCTTCGGTTGTACCGAGATCGGCCTGCTGGTGCCGGTTGAGCGAAGCCCGATCCCGGTATTCGACACTGCCGCCATTCACGCTGCCGATGCGGTAGAGTTTATGCTGTCATAACGCGCAGTGCCGGGCGGTAAGCGCCGCCCGGAGGCGTTAAATACTGTTCAGGCTGGGGGAGAAATAGACCTGTAGAGTCCCTTTGTAGTAACCCGCTGTTTTGTCGGTAACCCTGAATTTATCCACAATCAGTCGTAGTGGGGCTGGCGCGCACAGAACAGGATAACTGATCGAGGGCAGGTGCACCGGGCGAACCTGATCCTGGCCGTTAACGCCAGCAGAGATGTCATACCCCTGGCCATTATCGACCCTCATCCAGCTTTTAGTATGAGGATTAAACATTTCAAGACGATAGTCGATGCGCTCATTTTCGCCTGTCCCAGCGGTACCCGTGTTGTAGATGGAATAGTAACCATTTTTACGCGATGCCCCGCCTTTATTCTCATCGGCGAAGGAGAGCTTCATGCTGTCGCTGTTAGAGTTGTAACCATCATACAGGCACATATCCAGCGTGGTAACATCTTCAGCAAAGCTGTTTCCGGTGATCGCGCCTGTAGGATGAAGATCGAGTTGGACCAGCGGATTGGCGTTATTAAACTCCGGGAAAAAAATATCCTGCTTGCCAGTGGCTTTGCCTTTCAGGGTGATATTGGCGACAAAATTCACGGGGGTTCTCCCGGCCGCATTATATTGCAACTTAAGAGCACCCTCCCACACACCACCGACTGGAAGATTATTCATTTCGCTCTGTGGTATCCAGGCTGTAAGAACCCTGGCGTTGTCAACAATACTCCATGAACTTGTCGAGCAACTTAAATAGGTTTGGTTATTGAGTGCGTATCGTGCGTTGCAACTTTCAGACTGGCTGGGGTCAGCGTTGTTATATTTTATTCCGGTCATGTAGGCTTGTAGTTTAAGCGAATGTGTCATGCCACTTCGCTTTTCTTTTAAAACGATAGTGATCGTTGAACGCCCGCTTTGATGGCTGCAGGTTTGCTGCACATCTGAATAGGCGCATTTATAGGTGCCAACAGCATCGTAATACCCTGAAGTACCGGGATAATCCTCTTTCCATAAATATACGTCAGCGGGTGCTCCAGAAGGGAGTTCATATTCTTGTTGAGTAGAGACATTAGGCGTTGGACCATAGTACATCTTTGCTTGTACATTGATAGCCGCCAATAACCCGCATACTATTAACCCTGCTTTTAATCTCATTGCACATTCTCCCTTTGTGCCGTTTCCAGCGCCTGCTTACGCAGGGACTGCTTCAGCTGTGCCTGCACCTGAATCTGGGGCGGAAGCTGGTTGTAGGTTATGGTGGCGCAGTTGACTTCCCCGGCGTAACGAATGCTGGCGCGTTTTTTCAATACTTTAAGGGGGCATTTCAGGAATGACTGTCCGGCCAGCACGTATAAATCGCGCGAAGCCCCAGGCATTTCAAGCGTGAAGCCGCCATCTTTCGCCAGCAGTAACATTGAACTGTTCAGGCCAATTACCGGGAAGCGTTTGACCGTCTCCGGCAGGATCAGGCGGCCAATATAGTTATAGCTAAATGATGCAGACACTTCGCGATAGCGCAGCTTGCCCGGCAGAAGCATCAGGTTTTGCTTGCCTGAACCGGCAATCAGGTTGGTGGTCCCGCTCTGGTGTTTACGCGCGCTGTCGCTGACCTCTATATAGCCCATTTCATAGCCCGTATACGGGAAGAGTACCGAGCCATTTCCCGTGAGGCTGGCTTTGCTGCCGTTAGCTGAGGCATCAACGGAGAGCTGTTCAGCCGATTCGTCATCAATATTATTGACCGCTACGAGCACCGCCGCAGACGGTTCACCATATCCTGCACGACCAAGCTGAACGCCGTGGCGGCTGATTGCCAGCGTTGAACTGTAGCTCCCCGTGAAAGCGGTGAAATGTTCTTGATTCTGACGATCGTAACTGTCCGTCAGGTTGGCGCTCAGATTGCCATACAGACCATCAATACGGCCATTAATCCCGGAGTCCAGCGTGTCGGTGTTGATTCCGCCAAGATTGATGCCCACTTCACGGTGGTTAACGTTGTCGTCATACCAGGTGCGGGACAGATTCCAGGAGGTCTGATCCTGTGATTCCTTGCTGGTACGGTAATCAGCGCTAATCGTCGTGGTGCGACTGCGTGCGTTAGCATCCATGTGCGGCGTTTCGCTGAACGTCAACATGATGTAGGCACCACGATCGTTATTGCTGTTGCTGTCGTCGCGAGTGAACAGCCCCAGGTTGGTATTCACCATCCAGTTATTCAGGCTAAACGCGCGGGTGGCACTCAACTGAACACTGTCGGTGGTGGTGTTAGCGTCGGTCTGGTTAAAGAAATTATCAGTAAAGCTGTCGCTGTTGTTCCAGCGGGTATGATAATCCGCATGATTACGGGTTCTGTTCCAGTTCAACGCAATATTCCAGTTCAACACGTTTTGAGATGCGCTCGTGCTGATACTTTCAAAACAGCTCAGATCGTAGTCGTTCGCGTCTGTGTCACCTGAGCATTGCCCGCCGCTGGTGTCTTTGCGGTAGACGCTCAATGAAGGCCATCCATCAGCGTGCCAGCTCAGCTGCTGCATATTGCCGCGCCCGCCCTGGTCGTTATAGTAGACTCCGCCCTGCAGATCAGCATTGCCGAATGCGCCAAGTGCGGGAGTCAGGTGTCCACCCAATTCAGCGGAAAAGTCGTTATCCACACTGGCGACACCAAGCGTAGCCTCGCTTTGTGCGGTTACTGGTACTCTGATCCCTGCCTGAGCGGTAGAGGCATTTTTATTGTCGGCATAAGATGAGCTGTCATCCACCAGCTGTCCCATCTGAATAAACCACTGAATGTGACCATCCCCAATGCTACCGGTCTTTGTAAACGGCACCACTTCTGTTCGGGAAAGCTGGTTGCTTTCGTAGATTTTCAGTTGAAGGGTATAGCTACCGGCCGGAAACGACGAGGTATCCAGCGACTGGTTTCCGCCTGCCAGGTAGAAGGAACCGAGAAGCTGGTTATCACGATACACATCCACGCGTGAGCTGCGCGAAAGCAGCACGTTGACCGGTGTACCTTGATTCATCTGCTCCCGGTTGAGATAGCTTAAGGTCGTACCCGCCCGCACGCCATCGAATGTGTTCAGGGGCAGGAAGGAAAAGTTAAAGTTTCCGCCGTCCAGGCTAAACAGGCTTCGGCTATCCATGCGACCACCCTGAATATAAAAGCGGCTCAGATAGTCGTAACGATAAAAGAGTTCGCTGACGTCAGCGCTGGTTTCAGTTTCACCGTCGTTTTCATTACCGTTAAAGTTCCAGTAAGCGCCGAGGTAGCTGTTTTCAGTTACACCCAGCGCGCCCGTTCCCTGGAGATAAACGGATTTAAAGTCTTCCTGCGCCGCGACATTAATATCCTGCTGATGAATAAATGCGTTCACCACATCATCATCACTGTTTGGCTTCAGGTATAAGGCGTTGTGGCGATCGTCCGGGTACCACCGATCGTTAAGAAAAAGGTTAACGGCATTTTTTTCGTCGTTATAAATCAGCGCCACATCGTCGGTTTTCAGGTAATCGCAGCCCGCGCTGGTATTAATCGCGGTACAGGCTAATTCTCCGTGCCGTTCCAGAGGCTGGCTCAGTTTTGCCGTAATTTTCTTTTTGATACCGGTGTCGGCATCCAACGCCATCGCGTCAATAATTTGATTGGGGCGCTCAAATTTCACGGTATCGAGGTTAACAGTGGCGTAAAACTTTCCAAGATTACGTCCGGCTAACCAGACATCGACATACTCTTTCTGACCCAGAACGATGAGTTCAAATCCTGGCGGGATCTTCTCATTGCGCGCATTTGCACTATTAAGCAGGCTAAAAATCAAGAGGCCCAGAATCGTCTTTTTCATAGTCATTCATCGTTCCCTGATGAGAAAAAATGAATCGAAGGTTTCCCCTTCGATTCATTACCTTACGTAACGGCGATTACTGATACAGATAGATGCTCAGCACACCCTGGTAAGTACCGGTTTCCAGTGCTTCTTGTGTGGCCTGGGAGATCAGCAGCGTTTTTGCGACGGAGCCGGTTTTCAGGGCAGTGGTGGTGTTAGGGAACAGGTCGGTTGCTTTCAGGGTCGCATCGGTCGTGGTCAGCGCCTGAGTACCCCATTTCACGGTCATGGGTACGGTTGCGCCACCCAGGTTATTCACCAGGGAGAAATCGCTAGCCAGCTTCATTTTCACGTCTTTCGTGACATCGTTCGCCCAGATTTTAGTCTGGAGAGAAGCCGGAGACAGACCGGTGCCTGGGAAATATTGCATGTCGATATTCTTCGGCAGTGCAGAACCGTCAGCCTGGGTCATGTCGAGGGCAGCATCAACGGTTGCGGTAACAGTAATATCTTTCTGAACAGCAATCGCAGAACCCATTACAGAAACCATGGCCAGTGCGAGCAAGGATTTGGTCATAATACGTTTCATTTACTAATATTCCATGTAAGTAATTAATTAATGAATTGCAAAGTCTTTTTTATTTGTCGACTTGCTAATCCAATCCCAATACTGAACAACGATGCGATCGTAATTCAATATATTCTTTGGCGTGTAGCTGGCTCGAGGGTAGATGTTTTCGTTTACCTCATGCCATGTACACGCTTTTTCGCTCTGTGCTTTTTTACACAGACCGACTTTAAGTATTTTAAAACGCTGATTACCGTCGTTTTTAATTTTACCGCCGGTTTGCAAACTCATATTCAACCGCGGATGTTCAGGAGGGACGCTGACCAGAACGCCCCAAATCAGATTCAGTGTCAGTTGCGTTTTGACGCCTTTATTGGCAATCGATTCGTCATCAAGTTGCGGCACGGCTTCAAACTTCACGCGCCAGGTTGTTTCTTCCTGCACGGGCGCCATCGAAACCAGGCGAACCATTTTGCTGGAACCCGCAGGCAGCGCGAATTTGGGAGGCATGACAACGAGGCCACTGTCGCCACCGACAGACACTTCGGTCTCTTTTTCCTGTGGGGTGTTACGTCCGGAAACGCTGAGGACAGTCGTTTTGATATACTGAACATCGTTAGTGCGGGAGATAACACGGACGCTGCCTTCTCCCTGATCGTTCATATCAACGGCCATTGGGTAAACAGACATATTGGCCTGACAAACAGGAGTGATGCTGATAAACAGAGCACTCCACAAAAATGGTGTGATTTTCATATTAATAACATCCTGTCAATGTCAATCAAACCTCATTCAATTCCGTAATGAATAAGGCTGGGGGTGCTGATATTAATTAAGTGAATTAACTGAGGGGAAGTATAGCGATGGCAGAGAACGGCAGGAAATCATAAATATTAAAAATAATTTTTAATATTTCTAAGGGGAAGGGCTGAGATGTTTATTTTACCAATAATAAACATTTAATTGCGTAATTTGAATGTTGATAACTGGATTTTCAGTGCAGGTATTCCTTCGATAAGGTGTTGAGAAAACGCGTCTACCAGCGCTGATGCCGGGCGGTGCAGGGGACGGATCAGGCTCACGGTAAACGGAACGGACACGCTAAATGGACGGATGATAATCCCGTTCTCAGCATAGTCCAGTGCCGTCAGCGGGTTGACCACGGCAACGCCGACGCCCGCCCGTACCATCGCGCAAATCGATGCGGCGCTGTGGGTCTCGACCACCATTCTGCGTTTCACCTGATGCTCGGAAAACAGCGTATCCAGCAGCTGGCGATAGCTGTCGGTCTGCGACAAACTGATGTAGTTTTCCCCATGGAAATCGGCAGGGGTGAGCACCGCTTTACTGGCAAGCCGGTGTCCGGCGGGCAAAACGCAAACTTCATCTAAAGAGAATAGCTCTGTGCGCTCCGTGCCTGCGGGGGTGGCGAGTGTTTCGGTCAGTCCCAGATCGTGACGCTGTGCTGAAAGCCACTCTTCCAGCAGCGGAGATTCCTGCGGCACGATAGTAAGGCTGACCTCCGGATAACGGGCCAGAAAGGGCTGGAGCAGCGTCGGCAAAAAGGACTGTGAAAAGACGGGCAGGCAGACAATTGACAGCTCGCCCTGACGAAACTCGCGCAGACTTTCCGCCGCACTGACAATTCTGTCCAGCCCATACCACGAGCGCTGAACTTCCTCGAACAGACGCAGCCCTTGCACCGTCGGGTGCAGCCGGCCCCGGGTGCGTTCAAACAGCTTCAGTCCCAGCACTTTCTCGAACCGTGCCAGCTCGCGGCTGACCGTAGGCTGTGAGGTATGCAGCATCTGCGCGGCTTCGGTGAGGTTGCCGGCGGTCATCACGGCGTGAAAAATCTCGATATGGCGTAAGTTGACGGCGGGCATAGGGCACCTGAAAGCAGAGAACTGTCCATATCATTTTTGCATAGACTCGCGATAAAACGATATTTTTTATTCTCTTTCCGCTGTGGCGTAATCATAAAAAATGTGACGACCCGGAGATGACCATGCCACGCCCGCTTAATCAGACTGATACCGATTTGAATGCCGACAACCTGCTGCGCCTGCCTGCCGAGTTTGGCTGCCCGGTATGGGTCTACGACGCGCAGATCGTTCGCGAGAAGATTGCCGCACTGCATCAGTTTGACGTGGTGCGTTTTGCCCAGAAAGCATGCTCCAATATCCATATCCTGCGCCTGATGCGCGAGCAGGGCGTGAAGGTTGACTCCGTGTCGCTGGGTGAGATCGAGCGCGCGCTGGCGGCTGGTTTTGATCCTAAAACCGATCCTGATGCAATTGTCTTTACTGCGGATCTGATCGACGACGCGACGCTTGCCCGCGTGCATGAACTGCAGATCCCGGTTAACGCAGGGTCTGTTGATATGCTGGAACAGCTTGGACAGGTTTCTCCCGGCCACCGCGTCTGGCTCCGTGTGAACCCCGGCTTTGGCCATGGTCACAGCCAGAAAACCAACACTGGCGGTGAAAACAGTAAACACGGCATCTGGTATGCCGATATGCCAGCGGCGCTGGAGGTATTGCAGCGTTACGACCTGAAGCTGGTGGGCATTCATATGCACATTGGCTCGGGGGTGGATTATGGCCACCTGGAGCAGGTGTGTGGTGCGATGGTGCGTCAGGTTATCGACTTCGGACAAGATCTGGAGGCGATCTCCGCCGGCGGTGGCCTCTCCATTCCTTACCGTGAAGGGGAAGAGGCGATCGATACCGATCACTATTACGGCCTGTGGAGTGCCGCACGCGACAACGTTGCCGCGCATTTAGGGCATCCGGTGAAACTCGAAATTGAGCCGGGTCGTTTCCTGGTGGCGGAATCCGGCGTGCTGGTCGCCCAGGTGCGTAGCGTGAAAGAGATGGGATCGCGCCACTTCGTGCTGATTGATGCCGGCTTCAATGACCTGATGCGTCCGTCCATGTATGGCAGCTATCACCATATTTCAGCGCTCGCCGCCGATGGCCGCGATTTAACCAACGCTCCACGTATTGATACGGTCGTTGCAGGCCCGCTGTGTGAATCGGGCGATGTCTTCACCCAGCAGGAAGGCGGTAAAGTGGAAACCCGCGCGCTGCCGGACGTCAAACCTGGGGATTATCTGGTGCTGCATGATACCGGGGCTTACGGCGCGTCGATGTCTTCTAACTACAACAGCCGCCCGCTGCTGCCTGAAGTGCTGTTTGATAATGGCAAGGCGCGACTGATCCGTCGCCGCCAGACCATTCAGGAGCTGCTGGCTCTGGAACTCGTTTGAGAGAAGTACGGCCCCGTGGTCACCGAGTCACGTAATACCAGCGTGCCGGTAAACGGCGGGATCGCCTCCACCGGCTGGTTTTTGGCCAGCCGGATCGCCTGATCGATGGCCGTGACAATCATATTGTCTATCGGCAGATAGACCGATGAGAGCGCCGGCTCCAGCCATTTTGCGCTGGGCGCATCGTCAAAACCAAACAGCGAAATATCCTGCGGGATCTTCAGCCCTGCCTGGTGCAATGCTTTGGACGCCCCCAGCGCCATATCATCGTTACAGGCAAACAGGGCGCTAAACGGCACACCGTCGGCAATCAGCTCCTTGCACAGTTCATACCCCCGCGTCATACCCGCATCGCCGTACTTTATCCGACGCTCATCCAGACGAATGCCGTGCTTTTCCAGCGCTTTACGGTAGCCCATCAGGCGGGCTTTCCCGGTGGGCGTGTGGATGGGGACGGTAATACAGGCGATCTCCCGGTGGCCCTGATTTATCAGGTAATCCACGGCCTTAAAGGCGGCATCCTGCTGTTCGAAGAAGACGCAGCGATCGGGAGCCTGACTGACTTCCCGGTTAATGACCACCAGCGGGGTTTGCACAGAGTGGATCAGCTTCATGATCGCTTTTTCGCTCATGTAGCGCGTGTAAAGCACAATGGCATCGCACTTACGATCGGCCAGCATTTGCACCGCCTGTTCTTCCAGCTCCGGCGCGTCGTGACCATCGGTAACAATCAGTTGCTTCCCGTGCGTTTCGGTCTGCCGGGAGGCCTGCTGAAGGAGGCGACCAAAGTAAAAACCATCGAAGGTCGAGACCACCAGACCAATGCTGTTGCTGGTCTGGTTAGCAAGCGAACGCGCGAGAAAATTCGGGCGATACCCTAACTCTTCCATTGCCGCGAACACCAGCTGACGGGTGCTCTCTTTCACCTGACCTGTGCCGTTCAGCACGCGCGATACCGTGGCTTTCGACACACCCGCGCGCAGTGAGACATCCAGCATTGTTGCCATTAGACATTCCTGATTCCACGTAACGATCTGCAGTTTAACACAGACCATCCGGCGCATAAGCGACGCGGGAAGGACAAAACGCCCATCACGATCACGCTTTTTGGTAACGATCCGTCGGCACGGAATAATCGGCTAAAATTGGTATGCCAAATAGGTCATAAATCACAATCTGGAATACCGCTAGTGGTCTTGAGAGCTTAATCACAGAACCATTACCCTCATAAAGCTATTTTTGGTATGCCAATAGTATCCGGCTGTACACCTTATTCAATAAAAGCCCTTTTACTGAGGTAATACCCTATGGCATTGCAGGAAAAACTGATCGACGCTCTGGGCAGTTTCGCCACTAAATTCAACAGTTATCGCTATATTATGGCGATCAAGTCAGCCTTCATTACCTTAATGCCGGTGATCATCGTCGGGGCGTTCTCTGTGCTGATCTCCAATATGGTGCTGGATCCAAAAAATGGCCTGGCGAGCTTCTCGTCGTTGTCGTTTCTCGCCACGCTAAAACCGATCACCAGCGCGCTGAATTACGCCACCCTGAACTTCCTCAACATTGGGGCGGTATTCCTGATTGGCATTGAGCTGGGGCGCATCAACGGCATCAAATCCCTTTTCCCGGGCTTGCTGGCGGTGATCTGCTTTATTTGTGTGACGCCAACCACCGTGGAGATGCTGGTGGATGGCGAAATGCACGTGGTGAAAGATGTGCTGCTGCGCCAGTTCTCGGATACCCGCAGCCTGTTCCTGGGCATGTTTATCGCCATTCTGTCCGTTGAAATCTACTGCTGGCTGGAGAACCGCCAGGAGCTGAAGATCCGAATGCCTGACACCGTGCCGCCTAACGTGGCTGCATCGTTCTCCGCGCTGATCCCGGCGATTATCACCACCACCGCCATTGCCACGCTGGGGTTTGTTTTTCATCAAATCACCGGGATGTATCTCTACGACGCGGTGTATCAGGTGGTGCAACAGCCGCTGGAGCGGGTGGTGCAAAGTCTGCCGGGGATCCTGCTGCTGATGTTCGTTGCACAGCTGTTCTGGGTGATTGGTATCCACGGCAACCAGATGATCAAGCCGATCCGCGAGCCGCTGCTGCTGGGGGCGATCACCGTCAACATGAGCGCGTTTGAGCAGGGTAAAGAGGTGCCGAACATTATCACCATGCCGTTCTGGGATGTGTATATGAGCATCGGCGGTTCGGGCCTGACTATCGGCCTGCTGATCGCGGTGATGATTGCCACCAAACGCAAAGAGATGAAAGAGATCGCCAAGCTTTCGATCGGCCCGGGGATTTTTAATATCAACGAGCCGGTGATCTTCGGTATGCCAATCATGCTTAACCCGATCCTCGCCATTCCCTTCATTATCACTCCACTGGTGACGGGCTCCATCGGCTTCTTCGCCACCTTGACCGGGTTTGCCGGTAAAGCGGTGGTGATGGTGCCGTGGACGACGCCGCCGCTGATCAACGCCTGGCTCTCTACGGCGGGTTCGATGGGGGCGGTGATCACCCAGCTTATCTGCATTGTGACTGCCGTCATTATCTATCTGCCGTTTGTGAAAATCGCTTCACGCCGCGCAGAGCAGGCCGCGCTGCAGCAGGCCACTGACAACCCGTGAGGATGCGATGAGTACAAAACAGATAACCCTGCCGCAGGATTTTATTCTCGGCGCAGCCGCATCGGCCTGGCAGACCGAAGGCTGGAGCGGTAAAAAGCCGGGACAGGATTCATGGATCGATCTCTGGTACAAGAACGACCGTCACGTCTGGCACAACGGCTATGGCCCGGCGGTGGCGACCGATTTTATCAACCGTTTTCGCGAAGATGTGGCGCTGATGAAGCAGGCGGGGCTGACGCACTACCGTACCTCGATCAACTGGTCACGCTTTTTAACCGATTATGAAAACGCGACGGTGGATGAAGAGTACGCAGCGTATTACGACGCACTTTTCAATGAGATGCACCGTCAGGGCATTGAGCCGATGATCTGCCTCGAGCATTACGAACTGCCGGGTGTGCTGCTGGAAAGCTACGGCGGCTGGGCGTCAAAGCATGTGGTTGAGCTGTTTGTCCGCTATGCGGAAAAGGTATTTGCACGCTATCACGGCAAAGTGACCCGCTGGTTTACCTTCAATGAGCCGATTGTCGTGCAGACCCGTGTGTATCTGGACGCGCTGCGTTGGCCGTATGAGCAGAATACCGGCACGTGGATGCAGTGGAATCACCATAAGGTGCTGGCGACAGCAAAGGTGGTGAAGCTGTTTCGTGAGAAAGGCTATCGCGGTTCTGTGGGCTGCATTCTCAACCCGGAGGTGACCTATCCCCGCTCTCGCGCCCCGCATGACCTGCGGGCTGCTGAGATGTACGACCTGTTCTACAACCGTGTCTTCCTCGACCCGCTGGTACACGGGCGCTATCCCGCTGAGCTCTTTACCCTGCTGGAGCAGCATCAGGTTGAGTGGGATTATACCGCGGACGAGCTGGCGCTGATTGCGGATAACACCGTCGACGAACTGGGGATTAACCTCTACTACCCGCACCGTGTGAAGGCACCTTCCCGCGCCTGGCACCCGGACACGCCATTCCACCCGGCATACTACTACGAGCCGTTTGAACTGCCGGGGCGGCGAATGAACCGCTCCCGCGGATGGGAGATCTACCCGCGCATTATTTACGACATGGCGATGCGGATTAAAAATGACTATCGCAATATCGACTGGTTCGTGGCGGAAAGCGGGATGGGCGTGGAAAACGAAGCGCAATTTCGCAATGGCGATGGGATTATCGACGACACTTACCGCATCGATTTCATCAGCGAGCACCTCTACTACACGCTGCTGGCGCGGGAGGAGGGGGCGAACTGCCATGGCTATATGCTGTGGGCATTTACCGACAACGTCTCGCCGATGAACGCGTTTAAAAACCGCTACGGGTTGATTGAGATCGATCTGGATAACCAGCGTGCCAGACGTGCAAAAAAATCAGCCTCCTGGTTCCGGCAACTACGCGATACGCGGGTGCTCACGCTTCAGGTGGATGATGAATGGAAGTAGGCGAAAAGCATGCTGGTTCTGGTAAAATAGCGCACAAACTGGCCGGGAGGACGCCCGGTCTGCGCATTAACTGAAAAAACAGGTGAAAACGTGGATAAGGCTGTCATCCTGCCGGAAAAAAAACAGTACCAGGAAATTGGCGAGGATTTACGGGCGCAGATTATCCAGGGGCACTATCCCGTTGGTTCGCGTCTTCCTCCTGAGCGCAATATTGCCGAGAAGTACGGCGTAAGCCGCACCATCGTACGCGAGGCCTTACTGATGCTGGAGTTGCAGGGCACGGTGGATATCCGCCAGGGCTCCGGTGTTTATGTGATGCGCATCCCCGAAGAACACGAGAACGAAGAAGAGCGTTTTCTCAATAGCGACGTAGGGCCGTTTGAGATTTTACAGGCCCGCCAACTGCTCGAAAGCAATATTGCCGCGTTTGCCGCCAAAATGGCGACCCGTGCAGACATCGACAATCTGCGCCGTATTATCGAGCAGGAGCAACGCGCGATTGCCGCCGACGATAATAGCCAGGACAACAATAAGATGTTCCATCTGGTGCTGGCTGGCGCGACGCAAAATCAGATGCTGCTGGCGACGGTAGAAAGTATCTGGCATCACATGGACAGCAGTCCGCTGTGGCAGCAATTTAATGGTCATATCGCCAGTCGCGCGTACCGCCTGAAATGGCTGGGGGACCGGCAAACCATCCTGGCTGCGCTGCGCCGCCGTGACGTTATGGGCGCCTGGCAGGCAATGTTCCAGCATCTTGAAAACGTGAAAAAAAGTTTACTTGAACTCTCTGACGAAGATGCCCCGGATTTTGACGGCTATCTCTTCGAATCCGTGCCCATTTTCCAGGGGAAACTGGTATGACTATTCTGCCTCTTTACGCCGCACCGCAGTATGCGGAGCAGGTGACCGACTGGATCTGGCAGGCCTTTGGCGACGGGTTATCCCGGGAATTTTTCAACAGTATTGTTGAGCACAGCCAGACACCGGGCGCATTACCGCTGACCTTTATTGCCGTAGAGAACGAACAACTTATGGGCACCGTGGGGCTTTGGCGCTGCGATCTGATCACCCGACAGGATCTTTGCCCCTGGCTGGCTGCCCTGTATGTTGATGACGCGGCGCGAGGCAAAGGGCTGGCGGGGCTGCTGCAACAGCATGTTATCCAGTATGCCGCCCAGGCCGGGTATGAGACGCTGCATCTCTGGTCTGCCTGCCGTGACTTCTATGAGCGTTACGGCTGGCAGTATATTGGCGATGCGCTGGAGTATCCCGATAAAACGGTACATCTCTATCGCTATTCGTCCGGGGCCTCGGCGGGTGAACCCACAGAGTGACGGCGCACTAAGGTTGGACTAAACAGATGAGTGATATCCGGCGGCTGGCGCTGCTCGGCCAGCGCTAACGCCAGCTCGGCGGCCTGCGTGGCCATTGTGATAATCGGGTAGCGGACGGTGGTCAGGCGAGGGCGTACGTAGCGGGAGACCAGCACATCATCGAAGCCAATGAGGGAAATTTCTCCCGGCACCTCAATCCCGTTGTCATTTAACACTCCCATTGCACCGGCTGCCATTGAGTCGTTATAGCTGGCGACCGCCGTGAAATTCCTTCCACGTCCTAACAGCTCGGTCATCGCCTGTTCGCCGCCGCTTTCGTCGGGTTCACCGTAGGCCACCAGCCGGTCATTGCACGGCAGGCCGTTTTCACGCAGGGCATCGTAATACCCCTGCAGGCGATCTTCAGCGTCGGAAATCGGGTGGTTTGAGCAGAGATAACCAATGCGGGTGTGACCCTGTTGAATCAGATGGCGGGTGGCAAGCCAGGCACCGTAACGGTCGTCGAGCGCCACGCAGCGTTTCTCAAACCCGGGAATGATGCGGTTGATGATCACCATACCGGGGATCTGCTTCATCAGATGAATGAGTTCGGCGTCGGGGATCATTTTGGCATGGACAACCAGTGCCGCGCAGCGGTGGCGGATCAGTTGCTCAATAGCCTGGCGTTCTTTTTGTTCATTGTGATAGCCATTGCCGATCAGCAAAAAATTCCCGGTCTGATAAGAAACCTGCTCAACCGCTTTCACCATGGCGCCGAAAAAAGGATCAGAGACATCACCCACAACCAGCCCGATGGTTTCAGTTGACTGTTGGGCAAGCGCACGGGCGTTAGCGTTAGGATGGTAGTTCAGGGATTCCATGGCGTTTTGCACCGCCTGGCGTGATGCGTCACTGGCTTTTGGAGAGTCGTTGATCACGCGCGATACGGTCGCGACGGAAACACCTGCCAGACGGGCCACATCCTTTATTGTCGCCATTAATTACCTTCTTAGTGGGGGTAAGCGTTTACACGCCAATAAGTGTTGCGGAAAAGCGCCGCGCATTCAAGGGGAGCGGGTTCTCCCTCTCCACAAACGTGATGCAGAACAACCCCGGCGGTGTAATCGTTACACGGACAGACATGTCGGAATAATGTCAATCTGAACCTTTAGTTACACTTTGCCTCAGGCTGTTGCGATTGTCCGATAGCGGGGAAGATGGCGACGTTGCTAAAGTTGAGATCCCAGAGGTATTGATTGGTGAGATTTCTTAGTACGGTTTCGTACTCATCTCTTGCACCAACCTGCGCGGATGCGCAGGTTTTTTTTCGCCTCCATATTTGCTGTCGCTCCTGTACCACTTCTCGTGTAATCTGCCACCATTTACTAACCCTTCACACTGGCTGGCAAAGGGAGTTGAGATGCTTTTTGGGTTCTTCCGCACACTTTTCCGTATCCTCTTTCGCATCCGTTTAACGGGCGATGCAACGGCGCTTCGTGGCGAACGGGTGCTCATTACACCAAACCATGTTTCCTTTATCGACGGCATCCTGCTGGCGCTGTTTCTGCCCGTGCGTCCGGTGTTTGCGGTGTATACCTCGATCAGCCAGCAGTGGTACATGCGCTGGCTCACTCCGCTGATTGACTTTGTGCCGCTCGACCCAACAAAACCGATGATGATTAAACATCTGGTACGTCTGGTTGAGCAGGGACGTCCGGTGGTGATTTTCCCGGAAGGGCGGATCTCGGTCACCGGCTCGCTGATGAAAATCTACGACGGGGCAGGGTTTGTGGCGGCGAAGTCAAAAGCGACCGTTGTGCCACTGCGGATTGAAGGGGCAGAGCTTACCCATTTCAGTCGCCTGAAAGGGCTGGTGAAGCAGCGTCTGTTCCCGAAAATCACCCTGCATATTCTGCCGCCAACCTCTTTACCGATGCCCGACGCGCCGCGTGCGCGTGATCGCCGTAAAATCGCCGGTGAAATGCTGCACCAGATCATGATGGAAGCGCGCATGGCCGTTCGCCCGCGTGAAACGCTGTATGAGTCTCTGCTGTCGGCGCAGTACCGCTATGGCGCGAAGAAAAACTGTATCGAAGACATTAATTTCACACCGGACACCTACCGCAAGCTGCTGACCAAGACATTGTTCGTGGGACGTATCCTTGAAAAATACAGTAAGAAAGGCGAAAAGATAGGCCTGATGCTGCCTAACGCGGGGATCAGCGCGGCGGTGATTTTTGGTGCGGTTTCCCGGGGCCGTATTCCGGCGATGATGAACTACACGGCAGGCGTAAAAGGACTGACCAGCGCCATCACCGCGGCTCAAATCAATACCGTCTTTACCTCGCGCCAGTTCCTCGACAAAGGCAAACTGTGGCACCTGCCGGAGCAACTGACTCAGGTGCGCTGGGTCTTCCTGGAAGATCTGAAAGCGGACGTGACGACGGGTGACAAGCTGTGGATTTTCGCTCACCTGCTGATGCCGAGTCTGGCCCAGGTCAAACAGCAGCCGGAAGATGACGCCATGATCCTCTTTACCTCTGGCTCAGAGGGAAACCCGAAAGGGGTGGTGCACAGTCACAAGAGCATTCTGGCAAACGTGGAGCAGATTAAAAGCATTGCTGACTTTACCGCCAATGACCGGTTCATGTCGGCGCTGCCGCTGTTCCACTCCTTTGGCCTGACGGTGGGGCTTTTTACCCCGCTGTTGACCGGTGCCGAAGTGTTCCTCTATCCAAGCCCGCTCCATTATCGCATTGTGCCGGAGCTGGTGTATGACCGTAACTGCACCGTATTGTTTGGCACGTCTACCTTCCTCGGTAATTACGCGCGCTTTGCCAATCCGTATGACTTTTACCGCGTGCGCTATGTGGTGGCCGGGGCGGAAAAGCTGCAGGAGAGCACGCGCCAGATTTGGCAGGACAAGTTTGGTCTGCGTATCCTGGAAGGCTATGGCGTCACCGAGTGTGCGCCGGTAGTCTCGATCAACGTGCCGATGGCGGCGAAACCGGGGACGGTAGGCCGTATTTTGCCGGGGATGGATGCGCGTCTGCTGGCGGTACCTGGCATCGAGGACGGTGGCCGTCTGCAGCTCAAGGGGCCAAACGTGATGAACGGTTATCTGCGTGTGGAAAACCCAGGCCAGCTGGAAGCGCCGACGGCGGAAAACGTCAATGGCGAGATGGAGACCGGCTGGTATGACACCGGGGATATTGTCCGTTTCGATGAACAGGGCTTCGTACAGATCCAGGGGCGGGCGAAACGCTTCGCCAAAATTGCGGGTGAGATGGTCTCGCTGGAGATGGTTGAGCAACTGGCGACAGCGGTATCCGCTGACAAGCTGCATGCTACGGTTGTGAAGAGCGATGCCAGCAAAGGCGAGGCACTGGTGTTGTTCACCACCGACAGCGAACTGAAACGCGACCGGTTGCTACAGCATGCGCGTGAACATGGCATTCCTGAGCTGGCGGTACCGCGCGATATTCGTTACCTGAAGCAGCTTCCGGTGCTGGGTAGCGGTAAGCCCGATTTCGTGACCCTGAAGGGTATGGTTGACGAGGCGGAACAGCAAAATGCGTGAGTCAGTACACACTAACACCTCACTCTGGTCGAAGGGCATGATGGCGGTTATTGCCGCCCAGTTTCTCTCTGCCTTCGGTGACAATGCGTTACTGTTTGCCACCCTGGCATTGCTGAAGGCCGAGTTTTATCCGGACTGGAGCCAGCCCATCCTGCAGATGGTGTTTGTGGGTGCTTACATTATTTTTGCTCCGTTTGTTGGGCAGGTGGCGGACAGCTTCCCGAAAGGCCGGGTGATGATGTTTGCGAACGGCCTGAAACTGCTGGGCGCCGCCAGTATTTGTTTTGGTATCAACCCGTTTATCGGCTACACGCTGGTGGGCATTGGCGCAGCGGCGTACTCCCCGGCGAAGTATGGCATCCTGGGGGAACTCACGACCGGCGATAAGCTGGTGAAAGCCAACGGGCTAATGGAGTCTTCCACTATTGCGGCGATCCTGCTCGGCTCTGTCGCGGGGGGCGTACTCGCTGACTGGCACGTGCTGGCGGCGCTGAGCGTGTGTGCGGTGGTGTATGGCGGGGCGGTGGTAGCCAACCTGTTTATCCCAAAACTGCCGGTGGCTCGCCCGGGGCAATCCTGGCGCTTTACGCCTATGACAGGCAGTTTCTTCAACGCCTGCCGCGTGCTGTGGCGTAACGGTGAAACGCGCTTCTCCCTGATGGGCACCAGCATGTTCTGGGGCGCAGGCGTCACGCTGCGTTTCCTGCTGGTACTATGGGTGCCGGTGGCGCTGGGGATTACTGACAATGCGACACCGACTTATCTTAACGCAATGGTGGCGATTGGGATTGTCGTTGGGGCTGGCGCGGCGGCGAAGCTGGTGACGCTTGAGACCGTTGCGCGCTGCATGCCTGCGGGGATCCTGATTGGCGTGGTGGTGCTTATCTTCTCGCTGCAGCACGCCTTGCTACCCGCCTACGCGCTGCTTGTCCTGATTGGTATTCTGGGGGGCTTCTTTGTGGTGCCGCTTAATGCGTTGCTGCAGGAGCGCGGCAAGCAGACCGTCGGCGCAGGGAATGCCATTGCGGTGCAAAACCTCGGTGAAAACCTGGCGATGCTGTTAATGCTGGGGCTCTATTCGCTGGCGGTTAAAGTCGGTGTGCCGGTCGTGGGGATTGGCGTAGGATTCGGCGCGCTGTTTGCGCTGGCGATTGCCGGATTATGGCTCTGGCAGCGTCGCCGTTGATAAGTGCGGCCTGACGCCCTCACCCCATCCCTCTCCCACGGGAGAGGGCGCAAACATTAAAAACGGCAACCAGGTTGCCGTTGGCTTTTATTACGGTGCCGGGTAGGTGTATACCTGATGCACCGCTTCAATCTCTGCTAATACCTCTTCACTCAGATTCAGATGGAAACTCTCGATATTCGTTTTCAGCTGTTCCATGGTCGTTGCGCCCAGCAGAGTGCTGGCAACAAACGGCTGACGACGCACGAAGGCCAGGGCCATCTGAGCTGGATCAAGACCGTGACGTTTCGCGATATCCACATAGGCCGCCACGGCTTTTTGTGTCTGCTCACCGCTGTAGCGGGTAAAGCGGCTGAACAAGGTGTTACGCGCCCCGGCAGGTTTCGCGCCGTTAAGGTATTTTCCTGTCAACGTACCAAAGCCCAGACATGAATAGGCGAGCAATTCCACCTCTTCGTATTGCGTCACTTCGGCCAGACCCACTTCATAGCTGCGGTTGAGCAGGCTGTATGGGTTCTGGATGGTGACAATGCGCGGCAGGTCATGTTTGTCCGCCAGATGCAGATAGCGCATCACGCCAAAGGCCGTTTCGTTAGAGACACCGATGTAGCGGATTTTTCCCGCTCGCTGGCATTCGGCCAGGGCTTCCAGCGTTTCCAGTAACGTAACGACCGGGGCGCTCTCATTCCAGCTATAGCCCAGCTTTCCAAAGCAGTTAGTGGGACGCTGCGGCCAGTGAACCTGATAGAGATCGAGATAGTCGGTTTGCAGGCGCTTCAGGCTGGCATCCAGCGCGGCGCGGATATTTTTGCGATCGAGGATCTGGTTTGGACGGATCCCGGCATCGTTGTTGCGTGCGGGGCCGCTGACTTTTGACGCAACAATCAGCTTTTCGCGATTGCCGCGTTTGGCGAGCCAGTTGCCGACGTAGGTTTCGGTAAGGCCCTGCGTTTCCGGACGTGGAGGAACAGGGTACATCTCTGCAACATCAATCAGGTTAATGCCCTGGCTGACGGCATAATCGAGTTGTGCATGGGCATCGGCTTCGCTGTTTTGTTCACCAAATGTCATCGTGCCCAACCCCAGTTGGCTTATCTCCAGAGCGCTGTGGGGGATACGGTGATAATGCATAGCCGGCTTCCTTCATTAGAAATACAGACCGCGTCAGGAATCTCCCGACAAAGGAATATAAACATGGCAGAGGGAAAGCAAAAGGGGAAGGAAAAAATCAAAAAGGCCAGCAAGCCACTGACCTTTATCGGTTTATCGCTCGATAATCTGCGAAACCTCGTCGCGATTGATCTGCATTTTATTGCCCTGCTGGTCATGGTAGCTGACCAGACCGGTATCATCGTCGACTTCAGGTTTACCGTCGGTCAGGATCATCCGGCCATCTTTCGTCGCCATAACGTAATCGCTGCTACAGCCCGATACCGCAAACGCTAAACCCACTGCTGAAATCAACACTGCCCATTTTTTCATCGTTATCGTCCTCACCTGGCTCGTATCAAATCATAGTGTAGTATTAACCTGATATATCGAAAGGAGAAAGGGGGAAAATCTTAAATAGCAGACGATTATGTTTGATAGTTCGCAAAATGAGTAAAAAACTATGTTTTTAGTAAGAAATGACGAGCCAGAAGTGCACCGGTAAAATTCTTTTTGAGATAAAAGCCGCGCGGCAACGTCAGTATCGGTTCGCCCTGAGCACCGATAGCCTCAGTGAGGGCTTTGCTGTTGGCCGCTTTCGGGCGCAGCTGTAAAACTTCTCCGTGTCGGGCCGTGATGCGTTCTACCTGTCCGAGGACGATCATATCCATCAACTCTTCCCAGTCCAGCCGTAGCTGTCTCTCTTCGTCTTCATCCGGGCTCCAGAGCAGCGGTGCCCCTACGCGGCGTTCAGCCAGCGGGATCTGGCGTTCACCCTCAACCGGTACCCACAGCACGCGTTTCAGTTTATGGCGAACATGGCTGGTTTCCCACGTTACGCCGGTATTACCGGTTAACGGTGCCACGCAGACAAAAGTGGTTTCGAGGGGTTTTCCCAGACGGTCTATGGGGATCGTCTTCAGTTCGACGCCCAGGGCTGCAAAATCCTGCTCGGGTTTACTCCCCGCGCTCGCCCCCAGCCACAGTTCAAGCAACATGCCGATCCAGCCCTTATCCCGCTTCAGATCCTTTGGGATCGGCAAGCCAGCCATCGCTGCCAGCTCACCAAGCGAAAAGCCCGCCAGGCGCTGCGCCTGCTCAAGCAACTGGGCTTCGCTTGTTGGCGGTGAAAGCATGGGTGAGAGCGCAAGCATGGTGGTAACCTTTTGATTAAAAAATAAACTAAGAAATTGTCCCCTGTGGATAGAGTTTAACTTTTTCTGTACGAATATTCCATGTATATGATTTATCTGTTATTTTATTAATCGTCTGGCGTTCTGTCTGAGCTGAAAAACAGGTTGTTCAATTCTGGTCACTGACAATAAACAGGATCTTACACCATGTTATCCACAGAAAAGTGGGATAACTGGGAATAACCCTGACTACTGTTTCAATTTACAGCCTTGACGTGCGACGAAAATCCAATTTTCACACAAATTGTGCCTAAGTTATTGGCACAATCTGTGGATAAAACCGACGCTGTTCGATCTTTCATCAGCATGATGATCATGGGTGTGACGATCGTCACGTTATTCCTTCCTGCAACGCCAAAAACAGAGCTAACTTTATGAAAATATTATTGTTGTTTTCTGGCGGGGGAGTGGCGTGGCGCAAGGCGTTTCAGGTTGTTCATCGGTAATTCCATACTTCTTCACAACTATATCCACAGAAAAGGTGAATAAAATTGCCCTTGTTGCCGCATATCTGTTTATAACTCTGCGCATATTTGTGAGTTATTCAAATGTTATTAGGTTGCAGGCCTGTAAGAGAGTGGTTTACCGCCTCCCTGTAGTGTGAAACAATCATTCATATATAAGGTTTAGTTTGGGGTAGTCCGGTGATTGATGACGATGGCTACCGCCCGAACGTAGGAATAGTAATTTGTAATCGTCAGGGCCAGGTAATGTGGGCCCGGCGATATGGTCAGCACTCCTGGCAGTTCCCGCAAGGCGGGATCAACCCAGGGGAGTCCCCAGAACAAGCGATGTACCGGGAGCTGTTTGAAGAGGTTGGTTTAAGCCGAAAAGATGTTCGCATCCTGGCTTCGACCCGCAACTGGTTGCGTTACAAGTTACCGAAACGTTTGGTGCGTTGGGACACAAAGCCGGTTTGTATCGGCCAGAAACAGAAGTGGTTTCTGTTGCAGTTGGTGGGCAACGATTCAGATATCAATATGCAAACCAGCAGTACGCCGGAGTTTGATGGCTGGCGCTGGGTGAGTTACTGGTATCCTGTTCGTCAGGTCGTGTCATTTAAGCGCGATGTTTACCGAAGGGTGATGAAAGAATTCGCAAGTGTTGTCATGCAGCTTCAGGAGATTCCGCCTAAGCCGCAGAGCGCACCTGCCTGGCGACGTAAAAGAGGTTAAGCTACGCAAATCATGCTCACCCGCTTGCGAGAAATAGTCGAGAAAGTGGCCAGTGCGCCTCGTCTGAACGAGGCGCTGAATATACTGGTCACTGACATCTGTCTTGCGATGGAGACCGAAGTCTGTTCGGTATATCTGGCCGACCATGACCGGCGCTGCTATTACCTGATGGCAACCCGTGGTTTAAAAAAACCACGCGGTCGTACCGTTACGCTCGCCTTTGATGAAGGTATCGTAGGCCTGGTGGGGCGACTGGCTGAGCCCATCAACCTTGCCGACGCGCAAAAACACCCCAGCTTTAAATACATTCCCTCCGTCAAAGAAGAGCGTTTCCGCGCTTTCCTGGGCGTACCGATCATCCAGCGTCGTCAACTGCTTGGCGTCCTGGTGGTGCAGCAGCGCGAACTGCGTCAGTATGACGAAAGCGAAGAGTCTTTCCTCGTGACGCTAGCCACGCAGATGGCTGCGATCCTCTCCCAGTCTCAGCTTGCCGCCCTGTTTGGTCAGTATCGTCATACCCGTATTCGCGCGCTGCCGGCGTCGCCGGGCGTGGCGATCGCTGAAGGCTGGATGGATGCCACCCTGCCGCTGATGGAGCAGGTTTACGAAGCCTCAACCCTTGATGAAGCGCTTGAGCGCGAGCGCCTCACCGCAGCGCTGGAAGAGGCGGCTAACGAATTTCGGCGTTACAGCAAACGCTTTGCCGCCGGGGCGCAAAAAGAGACGGCGGCCATTTTTGACCTCTATTCGCACCTGCTCTCCGATGCGCGTCTGCGCCGCGAGCTTTTTGCCGAGGTTGATAAAGGCTTCGTTGCGGAATGGGCCGTTAAAAAGGTCATCGAAAAATTTGCTGAGCAATTTGCCGCACTGACAGACGGTTACCTGAAAGAGCGTGCGGGAGATTTACGTACACTCGGTCAGCGACTGCTGTTCCACCTTGATGACACGATCCAGGGGCCGAATGCCTGGCCAAAACGGTTTGTGCTGGTTGCCGATGAACTGTCCGCGACGACGCTGGCGGAGCTGCCGCAGGACAGGCTGGCAGGGGTGGTGGTTCGCGATGGCGCCGCCAACTCCCATGCGGCCATTATGGTACGTGCCCTGGGTATCCCCACCGTTATGGGGGCAGACATTCAGCCCTCGGTGCTGCACCGACGCACGCTGGTGGTGGATGGCTATCGCGGTGAGCTCCTGGTCGATCCTGAGCCGGTTCTGCTCCAGGAATACCAGCGTCTTATCAGTGAAGAGAACGAATTAAGCAAGCTGGCGGAAGATGACGTTAATCTGCCTGCGCAGCTCAAAAGCGGTGAGCGGATCAAAGTCATGCTCAACGCGGGTTTAAGCCCCGAGCATGAAGAGAAGCTCGGTAGCCGCATTGATGGCATCGGTTTATATCGCACCGAAATCCCGTTTATGCTGCAAAGCGGCTTCCCCTCCGAAGAGGAGCAGGTCGCGCAGTATCAGGGCATGTTGCAGATGTTTAACGATAAACCGGTCACACTGCGTACCCTGGATGTTGGGGCGGATAAACAGCTGCCGTATATGCCGATCAGTGAAGAAAACCCGTGCCTGGGCTGGCGCGGGATCCGCATTACGCTCGATCAGCCTGAGATCTTCCTGATCCAGGTGCGCGCCATGTTGCGCGCGAATGCGGCGACCGGGAACCTCAGCATTTTATTGCCTATGGTCACCAGCATCGATGAGATCGACGAAGCACGACGGTTGATCGAACGTGCAGGCCGCGAAGTTGAAGAGATGATCGGCTATGCGATCCCCAAACCGCGGATCGGGGTGATGCTCGAAGTGCCTTCCATGGTCTTTATGCTGCCGCAGCTGGCAAACCGGGTCGATTTCATCTCTGTCGGGACCAACGATCTGACGCAGTATATTCTGGCCGTCGATCGTAACAACACGCGTGTCGCCAGTATCTATGACAGCCTGCATCCGGCCATCATTCGGGCGTTAGCGATGATTGCCCGCGAAGCGGAGCAGTACGGTATCGATTTGCGTTTGTGTGGTGAAATGGCCGGAGATTCAATGTGCGTTGCGATCCTCATTGGCCTGGGGTACCGACATCTGTCGATGAACGGTCGCGCTGTCGCACGTGTGAAGTACCTGCTACGCCATATCGACATCGGAGATGCCCGTGAGCTGGCCGAGCGCAGTCTTGAAGCGCAGCTGGCAACAGAGGTTCGTCATCAGGTCGCCGCGTTTATGGAACGACGTGGCATGGGCGGTCTGATCCGCGGTGGCCGCTGAAGCCTTTATCTCTCTCCCTGGAGGAGAGGGAGCCGTTCGTGCGCACTTTTTCTGTGGGGATCCCTCAGCCCCGTGGGAGAGGGCAACAACCCGCACCATCCTCTATACACATCTTTTACATCTCTGACGCATCCTCTGCCTCTGCCTTATGCTATGATTCGCAACTTTGGAGCCTCTGCTGACAGCCGGGGCGCATCTCTGCCGCTGTCCACTTTCAGCGGAATAACAACATCTTGTGGTGACAGATGAACAGTGGTTATCTGCATTTTCCGGAATTTGATCCGGTCATTTTCTCAGTAGGACCTGTTTCGCTTCACTGGTACGGTCTGATGTACCTGGTGGGCTTCATTTTTGCGATGTGGCTTGCCGGCCGTCGCGCCAGTCGTCCTGGCAGCGGCTGGACCAAAAACGAAGTCGAAAACCTGCTTTATGCGGGCTTCCTTGGTGTGTTCCTGGGGGGCCGTATTGGTTATGTCCTGTTTTATAACCTCCCGGTGTTCCTCAACGATCCGCTCTATCTGTTCCGCGTCTGGGATGGCGGCATGTCCTTCCACGGCGGCCTGATTGGTGTGATCCTGGTGATGGTGATTTTTGCCAAACGCACCAAACGCAATTTCTTCCAGGTATCAGATTTTATCGCGCCACTGATCCCGTTTGGTCTGGGGGCTGGCCGTCTGGGCAACTTCATCAACGGCGAACTGTGGGGACGTGTCGACCCGAGCGTTTCCTTTACCATGCTGTTCCCGGGCTCGCGTGCGGAAGACATGGCGCTGCTGCCGTCGCATCCAGAGTGGCAATCCATTTTCGATACGTACGGCGTTCTGCCGCGCCATATGTCCCAGCTCTATGAGCTGGCGCTGGAAGGCGTGGTGCTGTTTATCATCCTGAATTTGTTTATCCGCAAACCGCGCCCGATGGGGGCTGTCTCCGGCCTGTTCCTGATTGGCTACGGTGCGTTCCGTATCATCGTTGAGTTCTTCCGCCAGCCGGATGCACAGTTCACCGGCGAGTGGGTACAGTACATCAGCATGGGGCAGATCCTCTCCATTCCGATGATCGTAGCGGGTGCCATTATGATGATTTGGGCGTATCGTCGTCGTCCACAGCAACAACTTTCCTGAGGAACCATGAAACAGTATCTTGAATTGATGAAAAAAGTGCTCGACGAGGGCACGCCGAAAAATGACCGTACCGGTACCGGCACGCTCTCCATTTTTGGCCACCAGATGCGCTTCAACCTGCAAGAAGGTTTCCCCCTGGTGACGACAAAGCGCTGCCACCTGCGCTCGATCATTCATGAACTGCTCTGGTTCCTGCAAGGCGATACCAACGTTGCGTATCTGCACGAAAATAACGTCTCTATCTGGGACGAATGGGCAGATGAAAACGGCAACCTGGGTCCGGTTTACGGCAAGCAGTGGCGTGCATGGCCAACGCCTGATGGCCGCCATATTGACCAGATCACAACCGTGATGAACCAGCTGAAAAACGACCCGGACTCGCGCCGTATCATCGTTTCTGCCTGGAACGTGGGTGAGCTGGATAAAATGGCGCTGGCACCGTGCCATGCGTTCTTCCAGTTCTATGTGGCGGATGGCAAACTCTCCTGCCAGCTTTACCAGCGCTCTTGCGACGTCTTCCTCGGCCTGCCGTTTAACATCGCCAGCTATGCGCTGTTAGTGCATATGATGGCCCAACAGTGCGATCTGGACGTCGGTGATTTTGTCTGGACCGGTGGGGATACTCACCTCTACAGCAACCACATGGAACAGACGCATCTGCAGTTGACCCGCGAGCCGCGTGCGCTGCCGAAGCTGATTATCAAACGCAAACCGGAATCGATCTTCGATTATCGCTTTGATGACTTCGAGATTGAGGGATACGACCCGCATCCTGGCATCAAAGCCCCTGTCGCTATCTGATACGGCAAATCGTTACACAACCGGCGCACTTACGCGCCGGTTTTTTTTCGTCTTCACTCTGTTTTCCGAGGCGTTGTCCAGCCAGCGTGCAACACGCTGCAACGGATGACATTCTCTGGATAACGCCTCGTAAAACCTCGAATTGTCGCTCGTCACGTTCACGGCGTTTCGCCACACTCCCGGCATGAAAAAAGAGAACGGCTTTACGCTTATCGAAACGCTGGTTGCCATCTCGCTGGTCATCATCCTGAGTGCCACAGGGCTATACGGCTGGGACAACTGGCAGCAGCGGCAGAGGTTGTGGCAGGTCGCCTGTCAGGTCCGCGATTACCTCGTGTTTCTGCGAAACGATGCCAATCGTTACAACCGTGACCACGTGATTATGCTTCAGCAGGATGGAAAAGGAGCCTGCCTGGCGAGCTCTGTCATACAGGGATGTGAGAATCACAATCCGCTTGTCCTCAGACCCCTGTGGCCTGAGGTCGTGCTAAGCGAAGTTACGCCTTCATTAGGATTCTACGGATTAAGAGATACGGCGTGGGCTGGGCGGATACGGGTACAAAGTGGTGCAGGGGAGTGGTTGATCGTCGTGTCAAATGGAGGACGTATCAGGATCTGTAGTTTTGCAGGGGAAAATTCATGCCAATGAAGCAGCACGGTTTCTCACTCACGGAGGTGCTGATTGCGATGGCGATCAGCAGCATTTTGTTACTGAGCACGTCGCGTTTTTTACCGGGGCTGCAACGGGCTGTTTTGTTGCAATCCCGGGCGCTGGAACGTGAAGAAGAGATCTGGCAACGGCTGTTCGCCATTGGCAAGCAGTTACAGCGCGCGGGGTATTGCGCGGGAGACTGCCAGGGGCAGAGCCTGACCATCGGCAGGGACGGAAGCTGCGTGATTGCCAGATGGGATGCCAACAGTAACGGCGTCTGGGATACCTCGGCTTCCGAAAATGAAAGTACGGGGTTTCGTCTGGAGTCTGGCGCGCTGGAAACCCTGCGTGGGGCTGCGACATGTGAAGGAAAAGGATGGGAGAAGCTGACAGACCCGGACAGGCTGGTGATCCACACCTTTGTGGTGCGTAAACATGAACATCCGGGGTTTGCGCCTGCGTTATATATAGATCTGACCGCTACGGATAACGATAAGCTGGCCGTCCCTTATCAGGCACACCATGCCGTTATGGGATTTAACTTGTGAACCGCGAGAGTGGGGTCGCATCGCTGGCGCTGGTTCTGCTGTTACTGGTGCTGGGCACGCTAATCCTCACCGGTCTCAACCAGCAGCTGACAACGTTTAGCATACTGGTGGGCGGTGAGAGCCGTTCGATCCAGCAGCAGGCAGCGGTGCAGTCGGCGCTGGAGTGGGGGCGCGTTCAGCGCTGGTCGTTGCAGCCTGATGTGCAGTGCAAACAGAGACAAACGCAACGTGTATGTTTGCGTGTTCTGAATGAGACCCGGGTGTTACTTATCGCCGGGGAAGGCGAACAGTTGCTCTGGCGTGGCGGGGAGATTACCGACGGGCGCATACGCTTTTTACCTCATGGCTGGAGTGATTTTTGTCCTCTCAAGGAGAGCGCGTTATGCCAACTGCCATGAAGAAAGAAAAAGGGTTCAGCATGGTTGAAGTGCTGCTGTCGATAATGTTACTGGTGGTGATGGTGACAGCACTGTCTGGTTATCACCGGGCGCTGGCCTCCCGGTTTACACTGTTTAGTCAGTATCGCCAGCTCTGGCATATCGCCTGGACGCAGTCGCAGCGGGACGCCAGTGCGCTGCCCGCAGGCTGGCAGATAAACCGGGTGCAGACAACACAGTCCGGATGTGTCAGCATCACGGTTACACTTATTTCTCCTCTGGGGCGGCGCGGTGAGATGACGCGTTTGCATTGCCCGGTTAGCCAGTAGTCGGGAGCGTCTATGTTAAGGGTCTACCACTCAAATCGTCTGGATGTGCTGGAAGCGCTGATGGAATTTATCGTTGAGCGCGAGCGGCTTGACGATCCTTTTGAGCCTGAAATGGTGCTGGTGCAGAGCACCGGTATGGCACAGTGGCTGCAGATGTCACTTTCCCGTAAATTTGGCATCGCGGCGAATATCGATTTTCCGCTTCCCGCGAGCTTTATCTGGGAGATGTTTGTCCGCGTGTTGCCTGACATCCCCGAGCAGAGCGCGTTCAACAAACAAAGCATGAGCTGGAAGCTGATGGCGCTTTTGCCAGAAATGCTCACGCATGATGAGTTTGCCATGCTGCGCCACTATCTGAATGACGATACCGACAAACGCAAGTTGTTCCAGCTGGCATCGCGTACCGCGGATCTCTATGACCAGTATTTAGTGTATCGTCCGGAATGGCTGACTCGCTGGGAAGCGGGTGAGCAGGTGGAAGGCCTGCCGGAGGCACAGGTCTGGCAAGCACCGCTGTGGAAAGCGCTGGTGGAGCATACCGAAAAACTTGGTCAACCTAAGTGGCATCGTGCGAACCTCTACCAACGGTTCATCTCCATACTGGAAAACAGCGCTGAACGACCGGCCCGCTTGCCTTCCCGCGTGTTCATCTGTGGTATTTCAGCCCTGCCACCCGTCTACCTGGATGCGCTGAAGGCGCTCGGTAAACACACCGACATCCATATTCTCTTCACCAATCCATGCCGCCACTACTGGGGCGACATTCAGGATGACCGGTGGCTTTCACGGCTCGTGACGCGCCAGCGGCGACGCCTCTTTGAAGAGCGTACCGTACCGTTGTTTAAAGACAGCGCCTCTGCCGCGCAGCTTTTTGATGAACAGGGCATTCAGAACCTGCCAAACCCGCTCCTCGCCTCATGGGGCAAGCTGGGCCGCGACTACATTCATATGCTCTCTGATATCACCTCGTCAGGCGAAGGCGACGTGGATGCGTTTGTTGAAATCACGCCGGACAGCCTGCTGCACAATATCCAGTCCGATATTCTGGATCTGGAAAATCGCGCGGTGATGGGCGTGACGGCCGAAGAATTTGAACGCAGCGACACGAAGCGGAGACTGGATCCAGAAGATCGCAGTATCACCGTGCATGTTTGCCACAGTGCGCAGCGTGAAGTCGAAGTCCTGCACGATCAGTTGCTCGCCATGCTGCAGGACGATCCGGAACTGACACCGCGTGATATCGTGGTGATGGTGGCGGATATCGACAGCTACAGTCCCTTTATTCAGGCTGTTTTCGGCAGTGCGACGGGAGAGCGCTACCTGCCTTACGCTATCTCTGACCGCCGGGCTCGCCAGTCTCACCCGGCCTTGCAGGCATTTGTCACCCTGCTGTCACTGCCTGATAGTCGCTTCATTTCCGAAGATGTACTGGCATTGCTCGATGTCCCTGTGCTGGCCGCACGTTTCAACATTAACGAAGAGGGGCTGCGCTACCTCCGTCAGTGGGTGAACGAATCTGGCGTCCGTTGGGGGATAGATGATGACAACGTACAGGAGTTCGAGCTTCCCCCTACCGGACAGCACACCTGGCAGTTTGGTCTGACGCGTATGCTGCTGGGGTACGCCATGGAAAGCAGCCTGGGCGAATGGAATGAGGTCCTGCCGTACGATGAGTCCAGCGGGTTAATCGCAGAGCTGGTGGGGCATTTAGCCTCATTGCTGATGCAGCTTAACCGCTGGCGACGTGCGTTGATGAAGCCGCGTCCGCTGGAGGAATGGCTGCCGGTTTGCCGGGAAGTGCTCAATGATTTCTTCCTGCCGGACAGTGACACGGAAGCCGCGATGGCGCTGATCGAAACGCAGTGGCAGGCGATAGTCGATGAGGGGGTAAACTCCCACTATAACGAAGCGATCCCGCTGTCGCTTCTGCGTGATGAATTGACCCAGCGTCTCGATCAGGAGCGTATCAGCCAGCGCTTCCTTGCCGGCCCAATCAATATCTGCACCCTGATGCCCATGCGTTCCATCCCCTTCAAAGTGGTGTGTCTGCTTGGCATGAATGACGGTATTTATCCACGCGCCCTGCCGCCGCTGGGCTTTGATCTCATGAGCCCAGCACCGAAGCGGGGCGACCGTAGCCGTCGTGATGATGACCGCTACCTCTTCCTTGAGGCGCTGATTTCCGCGCAGAACAAGCTCTACATCAGCTATATCGGTCGGTCGATTCAGGACAACAGCGAGCGTTTCCCCTCCGTTCTGGTGCAGGAACTGGTGGACTATATCGGACAGAGCCACTACCTGCCGGGGGATGAAGAACGTAACTGCGATGAGAGCGGCCTGCGGGTGAAAGCGCATATCACCTGTTGTCACAGCCGAATGCCGTTTGACCCGATGAACTACGTCGCCAGCGAATATCAGAGCTATGCCCAGGAGTGGCTGCCCGCGGCGAAGAAAGAGGGGAGAGCGCACAGCGATTTCATTCAGGAGCTCGACCCACGGCCCATTGAAACCCTGACCTTCGAACAACTGCAGCGGTTTTGGGCGCATCCGGTACGCGCCTTTTTCCAGCAGCGTTTGCAGGTTAACTTCCGCTCTGAAGAGAGCGAAATCCCTGATGCAGAACCGTTTACGCTGGACGGCCTGGAGCGCTATCAGTTAAACCTCCAGTTGCTGAATGCGCTGGTGGAGCAGGAAGACGCTGACAAACTGTTCCGCCGCTATCGCGCTGCGGGACAATTACCGTATGGTGCGTTCGGGGAGATCGTCTGGGAGGCGCAGTGTACAGAGATGAAGGCGCTTGCTGAGCGTGTTATCGAATGCCGACAGCCGGGCACGAGTCTTGAAATCGACCTCAACTGCAACGGTATCCAGTTAACGGGATGGCTGACCCAGGTTCAGCCGGACGGGCTGCTGCGCTGGCGGCCTTCCATGCTGAGCGTTTCGCAGGGTTTGCAACTCTGGCTCGAACATCTTGTCTACAGTGCTGGCGGTAATCAAGGTGAAAGCCGGATGTTTGTACGCAAGGAGGGCGAGTGGCGCTTCCCGCCGATGGACCCGGAGCAGGCGTTACATTACTTGTCCCTGTACATTGAAGGTTACCGTCAGGGGATGAACAAACCGCTGCTGTTACTGCCTGAAAGTGGCGGGGCGTGGATAAAAGCCTGTTATGATGCGCAGAATGATGCGATGTTAACGGATGACGCTTCACTGCAGAAAGCGCGGAGTAAATTTGTTCAGGCCTGGGAAGGTAACATGATGGTCCGTGGTGAAGGTGATGATGTCTGGTATCAACGTTTATGGCGAACGCTTGAGCCAGAATACTTTGAGACTATCACGGAAGAGGCACAACGTTACCTGTTACCGTTGTTCAAATTTAATCAGTCCTGACTGCTGTATAAAAATTGCGCAGTAAAGGGTGTTCATTTATGATGCACCTGCTATCACGGACTGATGTACCGAAAGAAAGAGATGCTGGCGTGTCCAGCACGCAGTTTGTTAATGATGTAGCCGTGATAAAGAGGTCGTTAATGCCAGGCAGCACCTTGTTCAAAGCGTTTGTTTTGTTTGTCGCCCTTTGGGCTCCCATCACTCAGGCAGGCTCCGGTTGGCAACCCGTTCAGGAAACTATCCGTAAGAGCGAAAAAGATACCCGTCAGTATCAGGCTGTACGCCTTGATAACGGGATGACCGTGCTGCTGGTTTCCGACCCGCAGGCGGTGAAATCCCTTTCAGCGTTAGTGGTGCCTGTGGGGTCGCTGGAAGATCCCGAAGCGCACCCGGGTCTTGCTCACTATCTGGAACATATGACGCTGATGGGTTCAAAAAAATACCCCCAGCCGGATAGCCTCTCCGAATTTCTGAAAATGCATGGCGGCAGCCACAACGCCAGTACGGCACCGTATCGGACGGCATTTTATCTTGAAGTTGAAAATGATGCCCTGGAAGGGGCTGTGGACCGCCTCGCTGATGCCATTGCCGCGCCGTTGCTGGATAAAAAATATGCTGACCGCGAACGCAACGCCGTTAACGCTGAATTGACTCTGGCCCGCACGCGTGACGGTATGCGCATGGCGCAAGTGAGCGCCGAAACCATCAACCCGGCGCACCCTGGCTCCCGTTTTTCCGGGGGGAATCTTGAGACGCTGAGTGACAAACCAAACAGCCCGGTGCTTGATGCGCTGCATGCGTTTCGCGATAAATATTACTCCGCTAACCTGATGAAAGCGGTTATCTACAGCAACAAACCGTTGCCGGAGCTGGCTGCCATGGCGGCGCAGACCTTTGGACGGGTACCAAATAAAAACATCGACCTGCCGCAGATAAACGTACCGGTTGTTACCGACGCGCAGAAAGGGATCGTGATCCACTACGTGCCTGCACTGCCGCGCAAGGTGTTACGCGTTGAGTTCCGCATTGATAACAATACGGCACAGTTCCGCAGTAAAACGGATGAACTGGTCACCTATCTTATTGGTAACCGTAGTCCGGGTACGCTTTCTGACTGGCTGCAAAAGCAGGGGCTGGTGGAAGGGATCCGTGCCGATTCCGATCCTGTGGTGAACGGCAACAGCGGTGTGCTGGCCATCTCCGCCACCCTGACCGACAAAGGGCTGGCGCACCGTGATGAGGTGGTGGCGGCTATCTTCAGCTATCTCTCGTTGCTGCGCGATAAAGGCGTTGATAAACGCTACTTTGACGAACTGGCACACGTGCTGGACCTCGATTTCCGTTATCCGTCCATTACCCGCGACATGGACTACGTTGAGTGGCTGGCGGACACCATGATCCGCGTGCCGGTGGAACATACGCTGGACGCGGTCAACATTGCCGACCGGTACGACGCTGAGGCGATAAAAGCGCGCCTGGCGATGATGACCCCGCAGAATGCCCGTATCTGGTACATCAGCCCGAACGAGCCGCATAACAAAACGGCCTATTTTGTGGATGCCCCTTATCAGGTGGATAAAATCAGTGCGCAAACCTTCGCCGACTGGCAGAAAAAGGCCGGAGAGATCGCCCTGAAGCTGCCGGAATTGAATCCCTATATCCCGGATGATTTCTCCCTGATTAAAACCACGAAAGCGTATCCACATCCGCAGCTTATTGTTGATGAGCCGACGTTGCGCGTGGTGTACACCCCAAGCCACTATTTTGCCAGTGAGCCAAAAGCCGATGTCAGCGTTGTCCTTCGCAACCCGAAAGCGATGGATAGCGCCAAAAATCAGGTGATGTTTGCGCTCAATGACTATCTGGCCGGTATCGCGCTTGACCAGCTCAGCAACCAGGCCGCCGTGGGTGGGATCAGCTTCTCTACCAACGCCAATAACGGTCTGATGGTCAATGCAAACGGCTATACCCAGCGTCTGCCTCAGCTGTTCCAGGCGTTGCTGGAGGGCTATTTCAGCTACACGCCAACGGAAGAACAGTTTGAGCAGGCTAAGTCCTGGTATGCGCAGATGATGGATTCTGCTGAGAAAGGCAAAGCGTACGATCAGGCGATCATGCCGGCGCAAATGCTGTCGCAAATCCCCTATTTCCAGCGTGAAGATCGCCGGGCGCTGCTGCCATCCCTCTCTTTAAAAGAGGTGCTGGCTTATCGCGACGCGCTGAAAACGAACACGCGTCCGGAGTTTCTTATCGTCGGCAATATGAGTGAGGAGCAGGCCAAAACGCTGGCAGAGAACGTACGTCAGCAGCTCGGTTCAAAAGGCGACGAGTGGTGCCGCAACCAGGATGTGCTGGTTGAGAAAAAACAGAATGTGATTTTCGAAAAAGCAGGCAACAGCACGGATTCCGCGCTGGCCGCCGTGTTTGTGCCTACGGGCTATGATGAATTCACCAGTTCTGCGCAGAGTGCCGTTCTGGGACAAATTATTCAGCCGTGGTTCTACAATCAACTGCGCACAGAAGAGCAGCTTGGTTACGCGGTCTTTGCGTTCTCCATGAACGTCGGCCGTCAGTGGGGGCTGGGTTTCCTGCTGCAGAGCAGCGATAAACAACCCGCTTATCTCTGGCAGCGTTACCAGGCATTCTTCCCGCAAGCGGAAGCCAGACTGCGAGCCATGAAGCCGGAAGAGTTCGCCCAGATCCAGCAGGCCGTGATTGCGCAGGTGATGCAACCGCCGCAGACGCTGGGTGAAGAAGCATCCCAGCTGAGCAAAGATTTTGATCGCGGTAATCTGAAATTTGATTCGCGTGATAAAGTAGTGGCCGAGATAAAACAGCTGACGCCTCAGAAGGTTGCTGACTTCTTCCATCAGGCGGTGGTTAAACCGCAGGGAATGGCCATTCTGTCTCAGGTTTCTGGTAGCCAGAGCGGGAAAACGGACTACGTTAACCCGAAAGGCTGGAAAATCTGGAAGAGCGTCAGCGCCCTGCAGCAATCTATGCCCTGGAGTAAGAAAGAATGACCGATACCGCTGAGCCTCTTGATCCCTTACGTTTACCTCTACAGGGTGAACGATTGATTGAAGCCTCAGCGGGAACGGGAAAAACATTCACCATTGCCGCACTGTATCTGCGCCTGTTGCTGGGGCTGGGCGGTCATGCCGCTTTTCCACGTCCACTAAGCGTGGAGGAGCTGCTGGTGGTGACCTTCACCGAGGCCGCCACCGCTGAGCTGCGCGGCCGTATCCGTGTCAATATTCATGAACTGCGCATCGCCTGTTTGCGCGAAAGCACGGATAACCCGCTCTACGCGAGCATGCTGGAAGAGATTGCCGATAAACAGCAGGCCGCACAGTGGCTGCTTCTGGCTGAACGGCAAATGGATGAGGCCTCCGTCTTCACCATTCACGGTTTTTGCCAGCGCATGCTGAGCCTGAATGCGTTTGAATCCGGCATGCTGTTTGAACAGCAGCTTATTGAAGATGAATCTGAGCTTCGCTATCAGGCCTGTGCAGATTTCTGGCGTCGCCACTGCTATCCCTTACAGCGAGATATCGCAGAAGCGGTACATGCGTTGTGGAAAGGGCCTGAGGAGCTTCTGCGTGCCATTGACCGCTACCTCCAGGGGGAAGCCCCGGTCATTAAATCCCCACCGCCTGCAGATGAAACGCTGGCCTCGCGCCATGAAAAAATTGTCGCGAAGATTGCCGCCCTGAAGCAAAAATGGCTCGAGTCTGTCAGCGAGATTGACGCTATTATCGAAAATTCCGGCATCGACAGGCGCAAGTTTAACCGTGGCAATCAGGGGAAATGGATCGACAGGATCACTGCCTGGGCGCAGGAAGAGACACGCGGTTATCAGCTTCCGGACGCGCTGGAAAAATTTTCCCGGCGTTTTCTGGTTGAGCGCACCAAAGCCGATGGCATAGTTCCGGAGCACCCGCTGTTTGTTGAGATCGAAACCCTGCTGGCAGAGCCGTTAACCCTCAACGACCTGATGATCACCCGCGCTATGACGGAGATCCGTGAAGCGGTCTCGCGTGAGAAACGCCGCCGGGGGGAGCTGGGTTTTGACGATATGCTAAGTCGCCTGGACGCGGCGTTGTGCAGTGAAAACGGCGAGGCGCTTGCCGCCGCCATCCGCACGCGCTTTCCGGTGGCGATGATTGACGAATTTCAGGATACCGATCCCCAGCAGTACCGCATTTTCCGCCGTATCTGGCGACAGCAGCCCGACACCGCGCTGTTGCTGATTGGCGATCCAAAGCAGGCCATTTATGCCTTCCGTGGGGCGGATATTTTCACCTACATGAAAGCCCGTAGCGAGGTGGCGGCGCACTACACCCTGGACACCAACTGGCGTTCCTCACCGGGGATGGTGGAGAGCGTCAACGCGCTTTTCAGCCGCATGGAGTCGGCGTTTATGTTCCGGGAAATTCCCTTTCAACCGGTAAAATTCGCTGCCAGAAATGCCGCGTTACGCTTTGAATTCAACGGCGTGACCCAACCCGCGATGAATTTCTGGCTGCTGGACGGCGAGGGGTGTGGCGTTGCGGACTATCAACATGCCATGGCTCAGTACTGTGCCGCGCAGATCCGGGACTGGCTCAGCGCAGGCACGCGCGGTGAGGCGTTGCTGTGGAAGGGGGATAAATCCACCCCGGTAAAGGCATCCGATATTACGGTGCTGGTGCGCAGTCGTCAGGAGGCGGCGCTGATCCGTGATGCGCTGACGTCACTGAATATCCCGTCTGTGTATCTCTCTAACCGCGATAGTGTCTTTGAAACGCTGGAAGCGCAGGAGATGCTGTGGTTGCTGCAGGCCGTGCTGGTGCCGGAGCGGGAAAGCACCCTTCGCAGCGCGCTGGCAAGCAGCATGCTGGGACTGAACGCGCGCGATATTGATGCTCTAAATAACGACGAAGCCGCCTGGGATGCGGTGGTCGAAGAGTTTGTGCATTACCGCGAGCGCTGGCAAAAACGCGGCGTGATGCCGATGCTGCGTGAACTGATGAGGCAGCGTCACATTGCTGAGAATATGCTCGCCACGGCAGGCGGCGAGCGCCGTCTGACCGATATTTTGCATATCAGCGAACTGTTGCAGGAGGCGGGCACGCAGTTGGAAAGTGAGCATGCCCTGGTGCGCTGGCTCGCGCAGCAAATTGCCGATCCGAACAGTAACTCGTCGAGCCAGCAGATGCGTCTCGAGAGTGATAAACACCTGGTGCAAATCGTCACCATTCACAAGTCGAAAGGCCTGGAGTATCCGCTGGTCTGGCTGCCGTTTATCGCCAATTACCGGGTGCAGGACCAGGCCTTTTACCACGATCGTGAGTCCTTCGAAGCGGTGCTCGATCTCAGTAAAGCAGAGTCCAGCGTTGAACTGGCCGAGGCCGAGCGCCTGGCCGAAGATTTACGCTTGCTCTATGTGGCACTGACCCGCTCGGTCTGGCACTGTAGTCTGGGTGTCGCGCCGCTATTCCGCCGCCGTGGCGAAAAGACAGGTGAGACCGATTTTCATCTGAGCGCGCTGGGCAGGCTGATTCAGCTCGGCGAGCCCAAAGATGCGGCAGGGTTGCGTCTGTGTATCGACTCACTCTGCGGGGAACATATTGCCCTGCATATTCCGTCGCAACCCGATAATAGCCGCTGGCAACTGCCAGAGCAGCAGGCGTCTGAGCTGCATGCCCGGCAGATTACGCGAACCGTTGCAGACGACTGGCGTGTGACCAGCTACTCCGGTTTACAGCAGCACGGGCAGAGCATTGCGCAGGATCTGATGCCTAAGCTTGACGTGGATGCCGCAGGAACCGGAAGTGTGCCGGATGAACCGGTGCTGACTCCTCATCAATTTCCGCGCGGCGCGTCACCGGGCACATTTTTACACAGCCTGTTTGAAGAGCTGGATTTCACCCAACCTGTCTCTGAGGAGTGGGTACTGAAAATGTTGCAAAGTGGGGGCTACGACGCACAATGGCAGCCGGTGCTCACCGAATGGATCAGTGCAATCCTTCACGCCCCGCTGACGGCACAGGGTATATCGCTCAGCCAGTTGACGGCTAAAGATAAGCAGGTGGAGATGGAGTTTTATCTTCCCATCGCCAGCCCGCTAAAGGCCGAGGCGCTGGATGCGCTGATCCGCGAGTATGACCCGTTATCCGCCGGTTGCCCGCCACTTAACTTCCGTCAGGTTCAGGGGATGCTGAAGGGCTTTATCGACCTGGTGTTCCGCCATGAAGGGCGTTACTACCTGCTGGATTACAAATCGAACTGGTTGGGTGAAAACAGCGAAGCCTACACTCAACAGGCGATGGCCTCTGCCATGCAGATGCATCGTTACGATCTGCAATACCAGTTATATACCCTGGCGCTGCATCGCTATCTGCGTCATCGCATTGCAAATTACCGCTACGAAGACCATTTTGGCGGGGTGATTTACCTCTTCCTGCGCGGGGTGGATGCCGCCGATCCGCGCTCGGGGATCTTCTGTACGCGCCCGGACGAGGCACTGATTGAAAAAATGGACAGCTTGTTTGCCGCAGGCACGGAGGAGGTGGCATGACGATGCAGGAATTACTGCTGGAAGCCGTAGAACAACGACTGCTGCGCCATCTAGATGTGCAGTTCGCCATGATGGTGGCTGGCGAGCAGCCGGCCGTGATGCTCGCTGCCGCTATCCTGAGCAAAGATGCGGGGGAAGGGCATGTCTGTCTGCCGCTTTCGCGTCTGGCGATTGATGAAAAAATGCCTGTGGCCCTTCAGTCCTGTTTTGCCCTGCTGGGCGAATCCGTGGACTGGCAGACCGTTTTGCTGAGCTCTCCAGCTGTCAGCAGAGCCGATACCCAGACGCCCATGATCCTTATCGGCGAGCGGTTGTACCTTAACCGGCTGTGGCGTAATGAACTGACGGTAGCGCGCTTTTTCAGCGAGACAAACGCGCCGCTTCCCTGTGAAGAAGCGCAGCTCCGGCAAACGCTGGATGCCCTGTTTACCTCAGATGAGGCGACAGACTGGCAGAAAGTGGCGGCGGCCGTCGCCTTAACGCGGCGGATCTCGGTGATCTCGGGCGGACCGGGCACGGGTAAAACCACCACCGTGGCCAAACTGCTTGCCGCACTGATTCAGCTGTCGGGTGAGCAAAAATGCCGTATTCGCCTGGCAGCACCCACCGGCAAAGCGGCGGCCAGGCTGACGGAGTCGTTAGGTGGCGCGCTGCAAAAACTGCCGCTCACCCGGGAACAGCTTGCGCTTTTCCCCAATGAAGCCAGCACCCTGCACCGGCTACTGGGTGCCCAGCCGGGCAGCCAGCGCCTGCGTTACCATGCCGGAAACCCGCTGCATCTCGATGTGCTGGTCGTGGATGAAGCGTCGATGATCGACCTGACGATGATGTCGCGGCTGATTGACGCCTTACCTCCCCACGCGCGCGTGATTTTCCTTGGCGATCGTGACCAGCTTGCCTCGGTGGAAGCCGGTGCCGTGCTGGGCGATATCTGCACCTATGCGAGTCTTGGGTATACCGCGGAACGTGCTGAAGAGTTAGCCCGCCTCACCGGCTGTTCGCTCGCAGCTGAAAGCCACTCTCTCGCGGCAGCGCTGCGCGACAGCCTCTGTCTGCTGCAAAAAAGCTACCGTTTCGGGAGTGATTCCGGCATTGGCCAACTGGCGGCGGCCGTGAACAGAGGGGATCGGCATGCGACCAGTGCTGTTTTTGACGGCAGCTTCAATGATATTGAGAAGAAATCGCTGCAAACCGGGGAAGAGTATCAGGCGATGCTGGATGATGCCCTGCTGGGCTATCAGCACTTCCTGACGAGCGTGCAGCAGCAACATACGCCTGCGCAGGTCATTGCCGCGTTTGGCGAATATCAGTTGCTGTGTGCGCTGAGGGAAGGGCCTTTTGGCGTCAGCGGCCTTAACGACAGGCTTGAGCAATTGCTTGCGCAAAAGCGCAAAATCACCCGCACGCCGCATTCACGCTGGTATGAAGGTCGGCCAGTCATGATCTCCCGCAACGATAGCGCGCTGGGGTTGTTCAACGGGGATATTGGCATTGCGCTTGATCGTGGACAGGGGCTTCGCGTCTGGTTCCTGATGCCGGATGGTAGCGTGAAGTCCGTACAGCCCAGCCGCTTGCCTGAACATGAAACAGCATGGGCGATGACGGTACACAAATCTCAGGGATCCGAGTTCAACCATGCGGCGCTGATCCTGCCCACCCAGCTCTCACCCGTCATTACCCGCGAGCTGATCTACACCGCCATCACCCGTGCGCGTCAGCGCTTGTCGCTCTATACCGATGAGCGTGTGCTGGTGCAGGCGATTGCCACCCGTACGGAACGGCGAAGCGGCCTGAGCGCGATATTTGAGTCCCTCTGAAGGACGTCAGAAATGTAAGCCGGGTGAGCGCAGCGCCACCCGGCGAAGGTTGAATTATCCCAGGTCGGCCATCAGCACCTTCGAGCGGCGTTGATAGTTGTACATCTCTTTTTTACTTTCAGGCAGCAAATCAATATCTACAGGCGTAAAACCGCGCTCCTGGAACCAGTGAATGCTGCGCGTGGTCAGGACGAACAGCTTGCTCAGGCCCATCTGGCGCGCCTGGGCCGCCACGCGCTCAAGCAGCATCTCGCCGCGTGAAGAGCTGCGGTAGTCTGGATGGACGGCGACGCAGGCCATTTCGCCGATCTTCTCTTCCGGGAACGGATAGAGCGCGGCGCAGGCGATTGTCAGGTTATCGCGCTGGATAATCGTGAATTTGTCGATCTCCATTTCCAGCTGTTCGCGGGAACGGCGCACCAGGATCCCTTGCTGCTCCAGCGGGCGAATTAACTCCAGAATGCCGCCAATATCGTTAATGGTGGCGCGGCGGATTTGCTCCGCACTCTCCATTACGATCTGGGTGCCGATACCGTCGCGGGAGAATAGCTCCTGCAGCAGGGCACCGTCTTCCTGATAGCTGATCAGGTGGCTACGACGCACGCCGCTGCGGCAGGCTTTCACCGCACCGCGCAGAAAACGGACGGTACCAGAATGATAATCCCCTTCGGCTTCCAGCGCTTCGACGCGGGCCTGAGCCTCATTAGGGAAGAGTTCTGGCACAATCACGCCCTCATCGTTGACGACGCCCTGGGAAGAGCAAAACCCAATCATTTTTTCTGCTTTCAGTTTGATCGCCAGCTGGGTGGCAATCTCTTCAGACGTGAGGTTAAAGCTCTCGCCGGTGACGGAAACGGCCACCGGCCCCATCAGTACGATGGCGCCGCTATCCAGTTGACGGTGAATGGCTTCCTCATCAATACGACGAATACGTCCGCTGTGGCAATAGTCCACACCGTCGTCCACGCCCAGAGGCTGAGCAATGATGAAGTTACCGCTGACGACGTTGATATGCGCCCCCTGCAGCGGCGTGTTGTTCAGGCTCATGGACAGGCGCGCGGTGATATCCAGCTGCAGCAGACCCGCGGCCTGTTTCACCAGCTCCAGGGTTTTGGCATCCGTAACGCGGGTATGCTTGTGATAAATCGGCTCGTGATGGTGCGCGGCCAGGTTCGCATCGATTTGTGGACGCGCGCCATACACCACCACCAGGCGGATGCCGAGGCTGTGCAGCAGGCCGATGTCATTGACGATGCTGGAAAAGTTTTCATGCTCAATGGCTTCGCCGCCGAGCATGATGACAAACGTTTTTCCCCGATGGGCGTTGATATAGGGAACAGAATGGCGGAATCCCTGGACCAGTTCGGTTCTACGTTCCTTCACCATGGCACAACCCTTAATGAATGTTTATTCGTAATTTCTGTATTTTTATTCGATTGTGGTCGCATGTGCAAGCCTAAATTTTCTGCGACCCACAGAAATTAATAAGTAATCCGTGCGTTAACGTATGATTGTTTACCCTTTTATAGATGACAGTTTATGCGTCATTCGTTAAAGTTTTCGGTCAATTTTGATGTTTTGTCTGTCAATCAGATTTCTTGCTCGGGAGAAGCATGTCGGGATCCAATTCAGCAATAAGCCGCCGCCGTTTGTTAAAAGGGGCCGGGGCGATGTGGCTGCTCAGCGTCAGCCAGGTGGGTCTTGCCGCCACAAGTCAGGTGGTGGCGGTGCGCGTCTGGCCGTCGTCAACCTATACGCGCGTCACGGTGGAATCCAATCGGGTGCTGAAATATAAGCAGTTTGCCCTCAGCAACCCTGAGCGTGTGGTGGTGGATCTCGAAGGTGTTAACCTGAACTCCGTTCTGAAGGGGATGGCGGCGCAGATCCGAGGCGATGATCCGTTTATCAAATCGGCGCGCGTAGGGCAGTTTGATCCGCAAACCGTGCGCATGGTGTTTGAACTGAAGCAGAATGTGAAACCGCAGCTGTTTGCCCTTGCGCCTGTTGCGACGTTCAAAGAACGTCTGGTGATGGATCTCTATCCGGCAAATGCAACGGACATTCAGGATCCCCTTCTGGCATTACTGGAAGACTACAACCAGGGCAATCTTGAGAAACAGGTTCCACCTGCGCAAAGTGGCCCGCAGCCCGGGAAAGCAGGGCGCGATCGCCCGATTGTGATCATGCTCGATCCTGGCCATGGAGGCGAAGACTCAGGCGCGATAGGCAAATACCGGACGCGGGAAAAAGATGTGGTGTTGCAGATTGCCCGCCGTCTTAAAGCGTTAATCGATAAAGAGGGCAACATGCGCGCCTATATGACGCGCAATGAAGATGTCTTTATTCCGCTGAAAGTGCGTGTGGCAAAAGCCCAGAAGCAGCGTGCGGATCTCTTTGTCTCTATCCACGCTGATGCGTTTACCAGCCGTCAGCCAAGTGGATCGTCAGTATTTGCCCTCTCAACCAAAGGGGCGACCAGTACCGCGGCGCGTTACCTCGCGGACACGCAGAACGCCTCGGATCTCATCGGTGGTGTGAGCAAAAGCGGCGACCGCTATGTGGATCACACCATGTTCGATATGGTGCAATCGCTGACCATTACCGACAGCCTGAAGTTTGGTAAAGCGGTGCTGGGTAAGCTTGGCAATATCAACAAGCTGCACAAAAACAGCGTTGAGCAGGCCGGGTTTGCGGTACTGAAAGCGCCAGATATCCCATCTATCCTGGTCGAAACGGCGTTTATCAGTAACGTGGAAGAGGAGCGGAAGCTCAAGACGGCTAAATTCCAGCAGGAAGTGGCGGAGTCGATTCTGGCAGGGATCAGGGCGTATTTCTCTGACGGGGCGACGCTGGCAAGACGTGGATAATGCTGCCCGCCGGGTTAACGCCCGGCAAATTCACAAACGACAGATACAAAAAAACACCCTTAAGGGTGTTGATTGTTTTTAGAAGTATTGGTTGCGGGGGCCGGATTTGAACCGACGACCTTCGGGTTATGAGCCCGACGAGCTACCAGGCTGCTCCACCCCGCGTCCGTCTTTCTACTTGTGTAGAAACTTACTTCTTCAAATTTGATTGGTTGCGGGGGCCGGATTTGAACCGACGACCTTCGGGTTATGAGCCCGACGAGCTACCAGGCTGCTCCACCCCGCGTCCGTCTTTCTACTCTCGTAGAAGATACTTCATCAAATTTTAATTGGTTGCGGGGGCCGGATTTGAACCGACGACCTTCGGGTTATGAGCCCGACGAGCTACCAGGCTGCTCCACCCCGCGTCCGTGGATGCGCACTATACTCGGTTAGGTTTGTGATGCAACCCCTTTTTCACATAATTCATTAATTTTGTATGTAAATTGAACGGCATCGAAACCTTTGGACTATTTTTTGCTCAGAATTTGCCAAAGGGCATGTGATTCCGTTTCTTTAGAACAGTGGGTTTGTTATCTTCATCACGCGGAAATGGGCAACTTAAAGACGAGATATAATGAAAGGACGTTGGGCAAAGTATCTGATCACGGGCGCAATGGTAGCGATTCTTGCCGCCTGTTCTTCTAAACCGACCGATCGCGGTCAACAGTATAAAGACGGGAAATTATCCCAGCCTTTCTCTTTAGTTAACCAGCCGGATGCTGTCGGCGCACCGATCAACGCCGGTGATTTCTCCGAGCAGGTTTACCAGATCCGCAATGCGTCGCCGCGCCTGTATGGCTCACAGAGTAGCGTTTATAACGCCGTGCAGGACTGGCTGCGTGCGGGCGGTGATACGCGCAACATGCGCCAGTTTGGTATCGACGCCTGGCAGATGGAAGGGGCGGACAACTACGGCAACGTGCAGTTTACCGGCTATTACACTCCGGTTATCCAGGCGCGCCATACGCGTCAGGGCGAATTCCAGTATCCCATTTATCGTATGCCGCCAAAACGTGGCCGCCTGCCGTCCCGCGCGGAGATCTACGCCGGTGCGCTTAGCGAAAACTACGTCCTGGCTTACAGCAACTCCCTGATGGACAACTTCATCATGGATGTTCAGGGCAGTGGCTACATCGATTTTGGTGACGGTTCTCCGCTGAACTTCTTTAGCTACGCCGGCAAAAACGGCCATGCCTACCGCAGCATTGGTAAAGTGCTGATCGACCGGGGCGAAGTGAAAAAAGAAGATATGTCGATGCAGGCGATCCGCGAGTGGGGCGAAAAACACAGTGAAGCCGAGGTGCGTGAGCTGCTGGAGCAGAACCCGTCATTCGTCTTCTTTAAACCGCAAAACTTTGCGCCGGTGAAAGGGGCGAGCGCCGTGCCGCTGATTGGCCGTGCGTCGGTGGCATCGGATCGTTCCATCATTCCTGCGGGTACCACGCTGCTGGCAGAAGTGCCGCTGCTGGACAATAACGGTAAATTTAACGGTCAGTACGAGTTACGTCTGATGGTGGCGCTGGATGTCGGTGGGGCAATCAAAGGCCAGCACTTTGATATTTATCAGGGGATTGGCCCGGACGCCGGCCACCGTGCAGGCTGGTATAACCACTATGGCCGCGTATGGGTGCTGAAGACAGCGCCTGGCGCCGGAAACGTATTCAGCGGCTGATTGTGGTATTCTGAGCGGAATACGGATTACTGTTCAGGGTGAGGAAAAACCTCACCCTTTTTACATCTGAGGTTTTATGTCTGTGGTAATCAGCGACGCGTGGCGCCAGCGTTTTGGCGGTACGGCACGTCTCTATGGTGAAAAAGCCCTGCAGCTGTTTGCGGATGCGCATGTCTGCGTCGTGGGCATTGGTGGTGTGGGCTCGTGGGCGGCAGAAGCGCTGGCGAGAACCGGTATTGGCGCAATCACGCTGATTGATATGGATGACGTGTGCGTCACCAACACCAACCGTCAAATCCATGCCCTGCGTGACAACGTCGGCCTGGCAAAATCTGAGGTCATGGCAGAGCGTATCCGCCTGATCAACCCGGAATGTCGGGTCACGGTGATTGATGATTTTGTGACGGCAGATAATGTCGCTGACTACATGAGCAGAGGCTACAGCTACGTGATTGACGCGATTGATAGCGTGCGTCCAAAAGCGGCGCTTATTGCGTACTGTCGTCGTTACAAGGTGCCACTGGTGACCACCGGTGGCGCGGGCGGACAAATTGATCCCACGCAGATCCAGGTGGCCGATCTGGCGAAAACCATTCAGGATCCGTTGGCGGCCAAACTGCGTGAACGGCTGAAAAGCGACTTCAACGTGGTGAAAAACAGCAAAGGTAAGCTGGGCGTCGACTGCGTTTTCTCGACTGAAGCGCTGGTTTATCCGCAGGCTGACGGCTCGGTCTGTGCCATGAAAAGCACGGCGGAAGGGCCTAAAAGGATGGATTGCGCCTCAGGATTTGGTGCGGCCACCATGGTGACCGCCTCCTTTGGCTTTGTGGCGGTATCTCACGCCCTGAAGAAGATGATGGCGAAGGCGGAACGTCAGGCCTGAGCCTGACGGGCGGCGTCCTGTACCGCTTCACTAAGGGCGACCAGGCCCTGGCCGCGCGAGGCGCTCAGCTGCGCGCGCAAACCCAGTTCATCGAACAGAGCCAGCGGCGAGTGCGCCAGTAGCGTCGCCGCGCTTTTACCCTCGACGGCGGTTAACAGCACCGCCAGCAGCCCGCGAACGATGCGTCCTTCGCTGTCGCCAAAGAAATGCAGTTTCTCTCCGGATACGCTGAACCCAAGCCAGACGCGGTTTTCGCACCCCGCGATCTCCTTTGCCTGTGCTTTAAGATCGTCAGAAAGGGCCGGAAGCTGCTTACCCAGCAGGATCAGTTGACGATATTTATCTTCCCATTGCGTGAGCGGCGCAAAGGTCTGTTTTAACGTTTCTTCTGTGATCACTGTGCCAAACGGGTGTCCGGCTAAAGCAGAGCTAGTCATTAATCCACCAGGAGTTCAAGGGCGCGGTCAACCGCGGAAATCAGTGCGTCGACATCGCTTTGGGTATTGTAAGGCGCAAACGAGGCGCGCAGTGTACCACTCACGCCAAGTGCCGCCAGCAGCGGCTGGGCGCAATGCTGTCCGGCACGCAGGGCAATGCCATATCCGGCCAACAGCGTCACCATGTCGCTATGGTGTACGCCTGCAAAATCAAAAGCTAACAGGCTAGAGTCCTGCACGCGGAACGAACGAAAGCCAGGACGTTTTTTAAGCTCTTCTTCAGCCAGCGTCGCCAGACCCCGGCTCCAGCTTTCAGCCTGGACAATGTCCGTTTCAGCGAGCCATTCGAGGGCGGCGCTCAGGCCAATGACGCCCGCCACGTTCGGCGTTCCTGCTTCCAGACGGTAAGGAACGTCCTGCGTTTTAAAGCCCTCGAAAGAGACTTCTGTGATCATCTTGCCGCCACCGAGCCACGGCGTCATTTGCGCCAGCAACTCAGGCTTACCGTACAACGCCCCAATACCGGTTGGTCCGTAAAGCTTATGTCCTGAGAAGGCATAAAAATCGATATCCAGTTTTTGTACATCGGCCGGGAAATGGACCACACCCTGCGCACCGTCGATCATCACCACCATGCCGCTGGCATGCGCGATGCGGATAGCCTGTGCCAAATCCGGGCAGCCACCGGTGACGTTCGACATCTGTCCAAGCGCCAGAATGCGGCTGCGCGGTGTAATCAGCTCCGGTAAACGTGCCACGTCCGGCAGATAATCTGCCCCCAGCGGGAGTTTCACCACCCGTGCCCCGGTTTGTTCTGCCACCATCAGCCAGGGTACCAGGTTGGCGTGATGTTCCGCCTCACTGACGATGATTTCGTCTCCTGGCTGGAGCAGGGGGCGGGCATAGCACTGGGCCACCATGTTAATGGCTTCAGTGGTGCCTCGTGTCCAGACGATGTTTTTTCCGCTGTCGGCATTGATCAGGCGTGCAACCTGATCGCGTGCGGCTTCATAGCGAGCGGTTAAGCGCCGGGCCTCGGCAAACTGGCTACGATGCACATTGCCTGCGCTCAGGCTATAGAACTGCTGCGTTGCCTCAATCACCGCCTGTGGCTTTAAGGCGGTGGCAGCGCTATCAAGATAAATACCGGCATCGGCCAGCGCCGGAAACTGTGCGCGAAACTGCGCAGGACTGAAAGCGTTCATGGAATTCCTCATCTCATTACAGAGATCGTCGCGCAATTTCCGCGCCACGGCAAGGCGGATGATCTCTATCGGAATAGTCTGCTTATCACTATGCCCCTGAAAAAGCAGGTTATGCTAAATAGTGTTAGGCGGATGTTTTAGCCTGTTATAAATCGAGGTTTGAATAGCATTAATTGCTAAAGGAGAAGAATCATGAATAAGACAGCTGCAATCATTTCTGCCTGTGCGTTTACTTTTGCCCTGAGCGCCTGTTCTGGTAACAACTACGTCATGCACACTAACGATGGTCGTTCCATTGTTTCGGAAGGGAAACCGACAACCGATAACGATACCGGGATGATTTCATATAAAGATGCTAACGGGAACAAGCAGCAGATCAACCGCACGGACGTGAAAGAGATGAAAGAGATCGAGCATTAACAGATCGATAAGCAAAAAAAAGCACCGCAAATTGGCGGTGCTACATTAATCACTATGGACAGACAGGGTAAATGTACAGGAAGTGAAAAATTGGTAGCGTTGCTACCGTGGTCTGAATCGCAGACCAATTGCAAACACAACAACACAACATCACAACCGTAAGCCAAAAGCCCTTCAGAACACGCATTCCAAAAAAAGCTTCTCGTTCCGGCTCAGGAAGTGCCGCCACTATAGGTATTTGCTGGTAGTTCCTCAACGGACAAATTATAATGGCTCAGATAAAAAAAACTAATAGGTTAAACGTTGTTTCCTATTTGTTAAATCTCGTTAACATCTAAGCCAGATAACCATGTCCAAGCGATTGCCACCCCTTAATGCATTACGCGTTTTTGATGCAGCAGCACGTCACCTGAGCTTCACCCGTGCAGCAGATGAGCTTTTTGTGACACAGGCCGCAGTAAGTCACCAAATCAAGTCCCTGGAGGATTTTCTGGGCCTCAAGCTGTTCCGCCGGCGCAACCGTTCACTGTTGTTGACGGAAGAGGGGCAGAGCTATTTTCAGGATATTAAAGAGATTTTTTCCCAGCTCACGGAAGCCACGCGTAAGCTGCAGGCGAGGAGTGCAAAAGGCGCACTAACGGTAAGTTTATTGCCCAGTTTTGCCATTCAATGGCTGGTACCCAGACTCTCAAGCTTTAACTCAGCTTATCCGGGAATTGACGTTCGAATCCAGGCCGTGGATCGTCAGGAAGACAAACTGGCGGACGATGTGGATGTCGCCATTTTTTATGGTCGCGGTAACTGGCCAGGCTTGCGTGTCGAGAAATTATACGCAGAATATCTGCTACCGGTCTGTTCGCCGCTGCTTTTAACAGGTGATAAAGCGTTAAAGTCGCCCGCCGATCTGGCACAACATACGCTATTACACGATGCTTCTCGCCGCGACTGGCAAACTTATACCCGTCAATTAGGTCTTAATCATATAAACGTGCAGCAGGGGCCCATTTTTAGCCACAGTGCGATGGTGCTACAGGCTGCCATTCACGGACAGGGCGTGGCGCTGGCGAACAACGTCATGGCGCAGTCCGAAATTGAGGCTGGCCGTCTGGTTTGCCCTTTTAATGATGTACTGGTCAGCAAGAATGCGTTTTATCTGGTTTGTCATGACAGTCAGGCAGAACTGGGTAAAATAGCCGCTTTCCGGCAGTGGATACTGGCGAAAGCGGCGAGCGAGCAAGAAAAATTCCGCTTCAGGTATGAACAATAACTTTTGTGTGCCGGGCACGCATTACTTTAGGACTGAAACATGACCAGCCGATTCATGCTGATTTTTGCCGCGGTGAGTGGCTTTATTTTTGTTGCACTGGGCGCCTTTGGCGCACATGTCTTAAGCAAGTCTTTGGGCGTCGTTGAGATGGGCTGGATCCAGACCGGCCTTGAATATCAGGCGTTCCATACCCTGGCTATTTTTGGGCTGGCGGTGGCGATGCAGCGCCGGATCAGCATCTGGTTTTACTGGAGCAGTGTATTCCTGGCGCTGGGCACGGTGCTGTTCAGCGGCAGCCTTTACTGCCTTGCACTCTCGCATTTGCGCCTGTGGGCGTTTGTTACACCTGTCGGCGGCGTCAGCTTCCTGGCAGGGTGGGTATTAATGTTTATCGGAGCTATCCGTCTGAAACGCAAGGGCGTTGTTCATGAATAAGGTTGTTTTATATTGTCGCCCGGGGTTTGAGAAAGAGTGCGCCGCGGAAATTACGGATAAAGCGGCGAAGCGAGAAGTCTTCGGTTTTGCGCGCGTTAAGGATAATGCGGGCTATGTGGTGTTCGAATGCTACCAGCCTGACGATGCGGATAAGCTGGCACGCGAGCTGCCGTTCAGCTCACTGATCTTTGCGCGCCAGATGTTTGTCGCGGGTGAGTTGTTGAAAGATCTTCCGCCAGAAGATCGCATCACCCCGATTGTGGGCATGCTGCAGGGCGTGGTCGAGAAGGGCGGTGATTTGCGCGTTGAGGTGGCCGACACCAACGAAAGCAAAGAACTGATGAAGTTCTGCCGTAAGTTCACCGTACCGCTGCGCGCGGCGCTGCGTGATGCCGGCGTGCTGACAAATTACGAAACGCCAAAGCGTCCGGTGGTGCATATCTTCTTTATTGCCCCGGGCTGCTGCTACACCGGTTACTCTTACACCAACAACAACTCTCCGTTCTTTATGGGGATCCCACGTCTGAAGTTCCCGGCTGATGCGCCGAGCCGTTCAACCCTGAAGCTGGAGGAGGCGTTTCACGTCTTTATTCCAGCGGATGAGTGGGATGAGCGTCTGGCCAACGGCATGTACGCGGTCGATCTCGGGGCATGCCCCGGGGGCTGGACCTATCAGCTGGTGAAACGCAACATGTGGGTGTCGTCTGTTGATAACGGCCCGATGGCGCAAAGCCTGATGGACACCGGGCAGGTCACCTGGCTGCGTGAAGACGGTTTCCGCTATCGTCCAACCCGCAATAACATCTCCTGGATGGTGTGCGATATGGTGGAAAAACCAGCGAAAGTGGCGGCACTGATGGCCTCCTGGCTGGTGAACGGCTGGTGCCGTGAGACGATTTTTAACCTCAAGCTGCCAATGAAAAAGCGCTATGAGGAGGTCTCTCAGAACCTGGCCTATATTCAGCAGCAACTGGATGAACACGGCATTAACGTGGAGATCCAGGCGCGTCAGCTGTATCACGATCGCGAAGAGGTGACGGTGCATATTCGTCGCTGGTGGGCGGCCGTGGGTGGGCGTCGCGACGAGCGATAGGCCCCTCACCCGAACCCTCTCCCCAACGGGGAGAGGGGACTCTTAACGCTCTAACCTCAACTGCTGTAAATTCCCGTCCAGCTGTAAATCCGTCTGTAACGTCGCCACATCCCGGCAGATAAAGGCCATCTCTTTATGTGCCTCCAGCTTCTTGCGCCATTTTTCCGGGACCTCATCGAGCCGGGCGTAAATCCCTTCCAGATCCTGAAAATCCGTCAGGAGTTGTGCGGCACTCTTGGGTCCAATACCGGCAACGCCCGGCACCTTAGAACTGCTGATCCCCGCCAGCCCCCAGTAGTCAGGAAGCTGTTCAGGCGAGACGCCAAATTCACTGGCAATAAACGGGGCGTCGAGCCAGCGTTTCTGGAAGTAATCACGAATGCGGATAGTGGGAGAGAGCAGCTGACAGTAGCCTTTATCCGTCGATACAATGGTTGCCTGATGCCCGGCGCTGGCCACTTTGACCGCAAGCGTCGCCGCCAGATCGTCGGCTTCATTGCCCTGGGCGCCCCAGCAGGGCACGCCGCGCTGTTCAAATGCCGTGCGAATCATCGGCATTTCTGAATGCAAATCGTCCGGCATCGGGGCGCGTCCGGCTTTATAGTCCGGCAAACGCTGATGTCGCCAGCCGGAATTACGCGCCTCATCATCAAACACGGCCACGACATGCGTCGGTTCGCTGTGGCGAATAAGTTGCTCCAGCGCGTGCAGACAGGTGTCCTTACAGGGCGTACCTTGCACTGCATGGATCCGGCGAATCAGGTTGAGCGCGTCGACGATAAGCAAATGAACAGCCACAGATATTCTCCCTTAACTCTCATGGCTAAAGGGTATCACTGTCGGCAGGATGAAACGAATAGCGTGAGGAAAAACAGGAAGAAGCCTCGCAAAACGAGGCTTCCTGAGCGGCTTAATCGCAGGTGACGATCTTCATTGCCAGACCACCGCGAGAGGTTTCACGGTATTTGGCGTTCATATCTTTACCGGTTTCGTACATGGTTTCGATAACCTTATCGAGGCAGACGCGTGGCTCGCTGGTGCGGCGCAGCGCCATACGTGCGGCGTTCACTGCCTTGACGGAGGCGATCGCGTTACGCTCGATACACGGCACCTGAACCTGTCCGGCAACCGGGTCACAGGTCAGCCCCAGGTTATGCTCCATGCCGATTTCGGCGGCAATGCATACCTGCGCCGGGCTTGCACCCAACAACTCTGCCAGACCCGCTGCGGCCATGGAACAGGCCACGCCGACTTCACCCTGACAGCCCACTTCCGCGCCGGAAATGGAGGCGTTCATCTTGTACAGTGACCCAATCGCACTGGCGACCAGCATATAGCGCGCCAGCGAGTTCGCATTCACTTCACGGATAAACTTGTCGTAGTACGCCAGCACCGCCGGAACAATACCGCAGGCTCCGTTGGTTGGCGCGGTGACCACGCGGCCACCCGCGGCGTTCTCTTCATTTACCGCCAGGGCGAACATGTTGATCCAGTCCACCACCGCCATCGGGTCGGTTGTCGTTTTGTCGGTGCTCACCAGCATACGGCGCAAGGCGGCTGCACGGCGCGGTACGCGAAGCTTACCGGGCAGAACGCCTTCGGTGGTGATACCGCGTTCAATCCCGCCGCGCATCACCTCCCAGACGTTAGCAAAGTGCTGTTCCAGCTCCGCTTTACTGTGCAGGGCCAGTTCGTTTTTCATCATCAGGCCAGAGAGGGAGAGGCCCGTCTCCTGGCAGTGACGCTGTAAATCCGCCGCCGTTTTGTACGGATACGGCACCTCGACAGAAGCGGTATTGGTTTGACCAAAGTGGTCTTCGTCGACGATAAACCCGCCGCCGATAGAGTAGTACGTCTGGCTGTAAACCGCGGTGTCACCTGCCAGGGCGGTAATACGCATACCGTTTTCGTGCAGTGACAGGTTGTCGGCATGGAAATTCATGCAGCGATCAACCGGGAATTCCACTTCGTGTTCGCCATTTGCCAGCAGCAGGCGACCGTGGGTATTAACGTCCTGGATGAAACCAGGGATCGCATCAATATCTACGGTATCCGGCAGGTTACCCGCCAGGCCCATGATAATGGCGATATCGGTATGGTGGCCTTTACCGGTGAGGGAAAGGGAACCGTATACATCGACAACCACGCGGGTAACGTCGTGCAAAATACCGCGTGCAATCAAGTCATCCGTGAACTGTTTACCGGCTTTCATTGGTCCGACAGTGTGAGAGCTGGAAGGACCAATACCGATTTTGAAAATATCGAATACGCTAATCATGATGCGTCCATTGCTTTCAGTCAGAGAGGAGAAGTGCGCCGCCCGAAGACGGCGCTGGAGGTATTAGCTGAACAGTGAGTAGAAAATGGCAGAGATGGCAATCAGACCCATAACCACAACGAACACGTTGCTGATATGGCCGCTGTATTTACGCATCGCAGGGACTTTCTGAATCGCGTACATCGGCATCAGGAACAGAATCATTGCGATAACCGGGCCGCCCAGGGTTTCAATCATGCCCAGGATGCTTGGGTTGAGCGTTGCAACGGCCCAGGTGGTCAGCAGCATAAACAGCGCAGTGATTTTGTTCAGTTTGCTGATTTCAATGCTCTTGCCTTTACCACGCAGAGATTTAATCACCATACCGTTGAAGCCTTCACGTGCGCCCAGATAGTGGCCCAGGAAGGATTTGGTGATAGCGATAATCGCGATGATTGGCGCCATCCAGGCAATCAGCGGAGCGTTAAAGTGGTTTGCCAGGTAAGACAGAATAGAGATGTTCTGCTCTTTCGCTGCCGCCAGGTCCGCCGGGGAGAGGCTCAGTACGCAGCTGAAGACAAAGAACATCACAGTCAGCACCATCATGATGTGTGCACGTGCCAGGATGCTGGAACACTTCTTCTCTGCGCCTGCACCGTACTCTTCACGTTTCGCCACGGCGAAGGAAGAGATGATCGGGGAGTGGTTAAAGGAGAAGACCATCACCGGAATCGCCAGCCACAGGGTCATCATCAGACCATTACCGGTCGCAGATGCGCTGCTCAGGGACAGGGTTTCCAGCGCTGCACCGTTCCACTGTGGGATCAGGTAGCAGGCCAGCACCATCAGGGCGGCAACAAACGGGAACACCAGAACGCTCATCGCTTTCACGATCATCTGCTCGCCGAAGCGCACGATGGTCATCATACCGACGATCAGGATCAGAGACAGAATGGCACGCGGTGGCGGCGTCATCTGCAGCTGGTGCGTCATGAAGCTTTCAACGGTGTTGGTGATCGCCACGCTGTAAACCAGCAGAATCGGGTAAATCGCGAAGAAGTAGAGCAGGGTAATCAGTTTACCTGCGCCGATACCAAAGTGTTCTTCAACCACTTCAGTAATGTCTTCGCCCGGGTTTTTACCAGACAACACAAAGCGGGTCAGACCGCGGTGTGCGAAGAAGGTCATCGGGAACGCGATGATGGCCATGATGATCAGCGGGATCAGACCGCCGACACCTGCGTTGATAGGAAGGAACAGTACACCAGCGCCGATTGCTGTGCCGTAAAGGCCAAGCATCCACATGGTATCCGTTTTGCGCCAACCACTTCGGGATTCAATCGAAGCAACGGTGCTGGTTTGAGTGGTTTCCATCTGTATCTCCTGGAGGAAGCAAATTGTCAGGTTTGTAGTCAAATCCGATGAAAAAATGCCTGACGGTAATATGAAATTCGTTCAGTGACGGTTTTTTAATAATTTTCACCCGTAACTATTGGCGGGCGGAAAGATACATTCTACTTATGAATGTATCAGTGATCGCGATCCCAAATGCAATAATCCACTCATGATGTGGGTATATTTAGACCATTTCTCTGTTAAAAAAACATCAAAGAGAATTTACGGGCGCGAAGGCTACCATTAACAACATGTGGCCTGAAAGAGTGGCCCCTAAGATAGGTGTCTTACGCTGTAAAGACGGTGGGTTTTAGGATTTTCTGATAAGTAATTTGCTTTAAAGCTGATAATTTATGGTTTCAAAATCCAGGTAATCGTTTGCGTTCGCTGCCTGTTTGTAAATCGTATAAGCGATGGCTATGAATTGATGCGAAAAAAAGCCGGGTAGCGACAGAACGCGACCCGGCCCTCAGATGTACGATTGAAACGTTATGTACAGATTTCGTAGCAAGGAATGTAAGCTGAGCCCGGCAGCTTCATGCGGTGTTGGGCGACAAAGCCCTGCAGCATGTCATCCATGCGGCGCATCATCTCCGGGTCACCGTGGATCTTATACGGGCCATACTGCTCAATGGCGCGGATCCCCACCTCTTTCACGTTACCCGCCACAATGCCGGAGAAGGCGCGTCGCAGGTCGGCGGCCAGCACTTCCACCGGCTGGTCCGGATAGAGTTTCAGGTTCGCCATATTCTCATGCGAAGGCTCGAATGGGATCTGCAGATCCGGCGCGATACGGATTGACCAGTTAAAGCTGTAAGCATCTCCGGTATCACGACGGTTCTCTTTCACCAGCGGCATCGCCTTTTTCATCTGACGCGCCACTTCTGCGGCATCGTCAATGATAATGCGATAGTGACGACGTGCGGCTTCACCCAGCGTATGAACGATAAACTCGTCCAGCACACGGAAGTAGTCGGCACTCTCTTTCGGCCCGGTCAGGATTAACGGCAGAACCTGATCTTTGTTGGCCGGGTTCATCAGGATCCCCAGCAGGTAGAGCAGCTCTTCCGCCGTTCCTACCCCGCCCGGGAAGATGATAATGCCGTGGGCGATACGGACAAACGCTTCAAGACGTTTTTCGATATCCGGCATGATAATGAGTTCGTTAACCAGCGGGTTAGGTGGCTCAGCGGCGATGATTGACGGCTCGGTCATGCCGATAAAGCGCCCCTCTTTGTATCGCTGCTGGGCATGACCCACGGCGGCACCTTTCATTGGCGCTTCCATCGCGCCTGGACCACAGCCGGTGCAGATATTCAGCTCGCGCAGACCAAGCTGGGTTCCCACCCGACGGGCGTAGAGATATTCGGTTTCGTTAATCGAGTGACCGCCCCAGCAGACGACCATATTCGGTGCTTCGCCAACGTGGAGGGCACGGGCGTTACGCAGAATAGAAAACACCAGGTTGGTGATATGAACCGAGCTTTCCAGGTCAAGATGCTGGAAGCGGCCCGCGTTGTGGATCTGCCCGTTAACAAACAGGATGTCACGCAGCACGGCAAACAGGTTGGCCTGCAGGGAACGAATAATCCGCCCGTCGACGAAGGCCTCTTCCGGCGGGTTAATGACTTCAAGTTTCACACCGCGCTCGCGGCGCAGCACGTTGATATCAAAGCTTTCGAAGCGGGATAACAGTTCTTTACTGTTGTCTGTCAGGCTTCCGGAGTTCAGTACGGCAAGTGAACAGTTACGAAACAGTTGATAAAGATCGCTGCTGGCCGTGCGTTTAAGCATGTCCACTTCCAGCTGCGACAACATATCCATTGAGCCAAGCGGGCTAATATGTGTAATCAAGTGAGCTCCTTATGGGACGATTATCGTCATTCCCTGTTGATTACAATAGCCCTGGCGTGTGACGTTTCACAACCTAAAGCGCGTCATTACTCGCCCATATTGTGAAAATATTTATATTACTGACGTACCAGTCGACCGGTTGCAGGCACAAAATCGGTATTGGTGCGCCACGGGTTAATATCCAGCCCACCACGACGGGTATAGCGCGCGTACACGCTCAATGTCTCTGGCTGACAGAAGCGCTGGATATCGTTAAAAATGCGCTCCACGCACTGCTCGTGAAATTCATTGTGGTGACGGAACGACACCAGATAGCGCAGCAGCTTTTCCCGGTCAATTTTCGGGCCGCGATACTGGATCTGCACGGATCCCCAGTCCGGCTGGTGGGTAATCAGGCAGTTGGACTTCAGCAGATGGCTGACCAGCGTCTCCTCCACGATCTTCCCGCTCGCCGCAGTTTCGAGGTACTCCGTGCTGAATTCGTAGTTATCCACCTCGATATCCTGATCGTCGATGCAGGTGCCGTTAAAGTGGGCGATGGGCTGTCCCTCCAGCTCATTCAGGCGATACAGCGCAACGCTCACGTCGCCCTGGGCGCAGGCGCGTAAATCACGCTCCAGCGTGCGCTGGACCTCTTCCAGACTGGTGAATTTTGTCTGATTAAAACTGTTGAGGTACAGCTTAAAGCTTTTGGATTCCACCAGGTTCTGGCTGGCGTGGTCCAGCTCAACCTGGCCCACCGCCACCTGCGGCAGACCGCGAGCATTAAGCCAGGAGAGTTCATACAGCGTCCAGATATCACCGCCGACAAACGGCAGCGCGTCTGCACGTAATCCTAAAGGATCGCGGTTGAGGCTGCGTGGAACACCCTGCAGCAGGCTGGCATCGTAGGTGTCGCGGTAATCGGTCGATTTGCCCAGCGTTAAGCCGGTTAACGCCTGATGATTTTCGTAAGACATGTTTCATAGTCACTTTACAGGTACACTTATGGGCTGAGTTTATCCTGTCTTACCAGAAGAGAGAAATCGGTGGATATCGAAACTGCAAATGCCCTTAAGACCTTCACGACCCGCTACTGCGACGCCTGGCATGATGCGCGCGAAACGTGGCCGCAAAGTGCTGATTTATATGGTGTGCCGTCGCCCTGCATTATCTCTTCGGTGGATGACTACGTTATCTGGCAACCGCAGCCCTGGAGTGGCGAGCAAAATGTAAATGCGGTTGAACGCGCAATGGACCTTGTGGTACAACCAGCGATTCACGCGTTTTACACCACGCAGTTTGCAGGGGATATGCCTGCCCGCTTTGGTGATGTGGCGCTGACGCTGTTGCAGACCTGGAGCGAAGACGATCTGCAGCGTGTTCAGGAAAACCTGATTGGTCATCTGGTCACGCAAAAACGCCTTAAGCTTTCTCCGACACTCTTTATTGGCACTCTGGACAGTGAACTGGATGTTATCTCCGTCTGCAACTTGTCCGGTGAGGTGATCAAAGAGACTATCGGCACCCGCAATCGCGAGACGCTCGCCCCCTCTCTTGCGGATTTCCTTACCCGTCTTGAGCCGCTTCTGTAATCCTTCATGCTACAGCGCGTGTGAGAGATCTCTTACACGGTTTGTGAGAGATCGCCGCAACATTCAGTATTACCTTACGGAATTAAGAATAATATTATTATAACTATCAAGGTATTAGTCTGTTTCTGACTCATCATCCCTGCGATCCTTAAGCTTACGACCCTCACAGGGTGGGTTGTAAGACGAAGCGGAATAGCGGATTCTATCTCTGTCGACAGGATGCCGACACGAGAAACGAACATCAGGATGATGGCGTTACTCAAACTGGACACGTCAGGATGGCGCTGCAGGAAGGCTTCAGGATGAAGCAAAAGGATAACGCAGGATGCGTAAGGGACACCTCCAGGAAGGAGAACGAGAGCCGGTCAGGAAGAACGGTGGGTCAGGATGGCCAGGACGTTTCAGGATGAAACAGACACATCAGGACGATGTGCGCGGGATGCAAAAGGTTTACGGATGACCAGGCCTTCGGGCTTCAGGAAAAGTTGTCACGGATGAGCAGGGAGCATGAATTGTAGCTGGAATGCTGCGAAACGAACCGGGAGCACTGTTTTTACAGTGCTCCCTTTTTTTATTTCTGCTGCCTGCAATGCTATGCTGCGCACCGTTCTTTTTTTCAGTTGAGGTTACTATGACGCAACACGATAGCGTTCGTGCCCGGTTGCACGCCATCGAAGCTCTTTTGCGCCAACATCAGCTGTGGCAGGAGACCGCGCCGCAGCCAGAAGCGTTCGCAAGCACCCAGCCGTTCTGCCTGGATACGCTGGCGCCGTTTGAGTGGCTCCAGTGGGTGTTAATTCCCCGTATGCATGCGCTGCTGGAAGGGGGACACCCGCTGCCGCAGGCGTTTGCTGTCTCGCCTTACTATGAAATGGCGCTGGAGGTCACCCACCCGGCGCGTGCTGTCATACTGGCTGAGCTGGAAAAGCTGGATGCGCTGTTTGCCGGTGATGACGCATGACGCTTGAGATCCTCTATCAGGATGAGTGGCTGGTGGCAGTGAACAAACCGTCGGGATGGCTGGTGCACCGCAGCTGGCTGGATCGTGACGAGAAGGTGGTCGTGATGCAGACCGTGCGCGACCAGATTGGTCAGCATGTGTTTACCGCCCATCGCCTGGACCGACCCACTTCCGGTGTACTGCTGATGGGATTGTCCAGCGAAGCCGGTCGTCTGCTGGCGCAGCAGTTTGAGCAGCATCAGATCCAGAAACGCTACCATGCGATTGTGCGTGGCTGGCTGACAGAAGCCGCGACGCTTGACTATCCTCTGGTGGAAGAGCTGGACAAAATCGCCGATAAATTTGCCCGCGATGACAAAGGCCCGCAGCCCGCGGTGACCGGGTATCGCGGTATGGCGACCACCGAAATGCCGGTGGCAACCAGCAAATTTCCCACCACCCGCTACAGCCTGGTTGAGCTTTTGCCCAAAACCGGGCGTAAACACCAGCTTCGCCGACACCTGAAGCATTTACGACATCCGATTATCGGCGACAGCAAGCATGGCGATCTGCGGCAGAACCGCAGCGCGGCCGAACATTTTGGTTGCGATCGTCTGATGCTGCACGCAAGCGAACTGAGCCTGACGCACCCGTTTACCGGTGAACCGCTGACGATCCATGCGGGTCTGGATGATGTCTGGATGCAGGCGCTGTCACAGTTTGGCTGGCGGGGGCAACTCCCCAAAAATGAAAGGGTTGAGTTTGTCTCAGGCAACGTTCAGGATGAACAGCAAGCGCAATAATTAAGGGAACACATCATGGCTGAAGTAGGCATTTTTGTCGGCACAATGTACGGCAACTCGCTGCTGGTAGCGGAAGAGGCTGAAGCGATACTCGCAAGCCACGGGCATAAAGCCACGGTTTATGAAGACCCGGAACTGGCAGACTGGGAAGAGTATCAAGATAAATACATTCTGGTGGTGACCTCCACGACCGGGCAGGGCGATCTGCCGGACAGCATCGTGCCGCTGTTCCAGGGCATTAAAGACCGGCTTGGCTATCAGCCGAACGTGCACTACGGCATCATCGCCCTGGGCGACAGTTCTTACGCCAATTTCTGCGGCGGCGGTAAGCAGTTCGACGCACTCCTTCAGGAACAGAGCGCCCAGCGCGTGGGCGAGATGCTGCTGATTGACGCCGGTGAACACCCGGAACCCGAAAGCGAGTCAAACCCGTGGGTTGAGAACTGGGCCACACTTCTCAAATAACATCCTGCCCGGCGGCGCTTCGCTTGCGCGGGCCTACGGGTGTTCCAGGCCGGGTCAGGCGGTGCCGCCACCCGGCGATAACGTCCGCCCTAAACGCCAATTCCGTGAACCATCTTCCACTCTCTTAGGCTTTTGCCACAAACAACCGTTCTCATGCCCCTCAATGTTGTGTTTTTGCACGGTGAGAGAACGTGTCACTCCTTCATATACTTTCCCGGTCACAATAAAACGGCTTCAGGCCGTACCAAAACGACAAACACCAATCTCATTCTGATTACCCTACCGGTGCTGTACAGAGTGAACCAGGCGAAAGCTATGTTTCAGGAGTGCAACAATGAGTACATTAAGCCACGCGGCGAGCAGCGCGGAGAAGCGCACTAATGCTCGCTACTGGATAGTGGTGATGCTGTTTATCGTCACGTCCTTTAACTATGGTGACCGCGCCACGCTGTCGATTGCCGGCTCTGAAATGGCGAAAGATATAGGGCTTGATCCGGTTGGCATGGGGTATGTTTTCTCCGCATTTTCATGGGCCTATGTTATCGGTCAGATCCCGGGAGGCTGGCTGCTCGATCGTTTTGGATCCAAGCGCGTCTACTTCTGGTCCATCTTTATCTGGTCGATGTTTACCCTGTTGCAGGGCTTCGTCGATATCTTCAGCGGCTTCGGCATTATCATTGCGCTCTTTACCCTCCGTTTTCTGGTGGGGTTAGCGGAAGCGCCTTCATTCCCCGGTAATAGCCGCATCGTGGCCGCCTGGTTCCCGGCACAGGAGCGAGGAACGGCGGTGGCGATTTTTAACTCTGCCCAGTATTTCGCGACGGTGATCTTTGCGCCGATTATGGGCTGGCTGACGCATGAAGTGGGCTGGTCACACGTCTTCTTCTTCATGGGGGGACTGGGGATCGTCATCAGCTTTATCTGGCTGAAAGTGATCCACGAGCCGAACCAACATCCGGGCGTAAACAAGAAAGAGCTGGAGTACATTGCGGAAGGCGGGGCGCTGATCAACATGGATCAGAAAACCCAAAAAGCAAAAGTCCCGTTCAGCCAGAAATGGGCGCAGATCAAGCAGCTTGTCGGTTCACGCATGATGATCGGCATCTACCTGGGACAGTACTGCATCAACGCCTTAACCTACTTCTTCATCACCTGGTTCCCGGTATATCTGGTGCAGGCGCGCGGTATGTCGATTCTGAAAGCGGGCTTTGTCGCCTCTGTACCGGCTATCTGCGGCTTTGTCGGGGGCGTGCTGGGCGGGGTGATTTCCGACTGGCTGATGCGTCGTACCGGTTCGCTGAACATCGCCCGTAAAACGCCAATTGTGCTCGGCATGTTGCTTTCGATGACCATGGTGTTCTGTAACTACGTCAGCGCGGAGTGGATGATCATCGGCTTTATGGCGATGGCCTTCTTCGGGAAAGGCATTGGTGCCCTGGGCTGGGCGGTCATGGCGGATACCGCGCCAAAAGAGATCAGCGGCCTGAGCGGTGGGCTGTTCAACATGTTCGGCAACATCTCCGGTATTGTCACCCCGATTGCCATTGGCTACATCGTCGGGACCACGGGCTCATTCAACGGTGCGCTGATTTATGTGGGTGTGCACGCCCTGGTGGCGGTCCTGAGCTATCTGGTGCTGGTGGGTGATATCAAACGTATTGAACTCAAACCTGTAGGGGAGCGTGGCTGATGACAACACAATCGAGCCCGGTCGTCACCGATATGCAGGTCATCCCGGTGGCCGGACAGGACAGTATGCTGCTTAACATTGGCGGCGCGCATAACGCCTGGTTTACCCGCAATATCGTGGTGCTGACCGACAGCGCAGGGAACACCGGCGTTGGAGAAGCGCCGGGCGGTGAGGTGATTTTCCAGACGTTGTCAGATGCCATCCCACAGGTAGTCGGCCAGGAGGTCGCCCGTCTGAATAAAGTGGTTCAGCGTGTCCACAAAGGCAACCAGTCGGCGGACTTTGATACCTTCGGCAAAGGCGCCTGGACGTTTGAACTGCGCGTCAATGCGGTCGCCGCGCTGGAGGCCGCGCTGCTCGATTTACTCGGAAAGGCGCTGAACGTTCCGGTCTGCGAACTGCTGGGACCGGGCAAACAGCGTGATGCGGTGACGGTACTGGGTTATCTGTTCTACGTTGGCGATCGCCACAAAACCGATCTGCCTTATCTGGCGCGCTCACCGGGTCACCATGAGTGGTATCACCTGCGTCACCAGGAGGCGCTCTCCAGTGACGCGGTGGTTCGGCTGGCCGAGGCGGCACAGGACCGCTACGGTTTTAAAGACTTCAAGCTCAAAGGCGGCGTATTACCTGGCGAGCAGGAGATTGAAACCGCGCGTGCCCTTAAGAGACGTTTTCCGGATGCCCGCATCACCGTTGACCCTAACGGCGCATGGTTGCTGGACGAAGCGATCGCCCTGTGCAAAGGGCTGGGGGATGTCCTGACCTATGCGGAAGACCCGGTTGGGGCTGAACAAGGCTTCTCGGGTCGCGAAGTGATGGCGGAATTCCGACGCGCCACCGGCTTGCCGGTCGCCACGAACATGATCGCCACCAACTGGCGCGAAATGGGCCATGCGGTCATGCTGAACGCGGTCGATATTCCGCTGGCAGACCCGCACTTCTGGACGCTTTCAGGCGCCGTGCGTGTGGCGCAGCTCTGTGATGACTGGGGGCTCACCTGGGGTTGTCACTCCAATAACCATTTCGATATTTCGCTGGCGATGTTTACCCACGTTGGCGCGGCGGCACCGGGTCACCCAACCGCTATCGACACACACTGGATTTGGCAGGAGGGTGAGGCCCGCCTGACGAAAAATCCCCTGGAAATTAAAAACGGCACCATTGCCGTACCGGATGCGCCAGGGCTGGGCGTGGAGCTTGACTGGGATCAGGTCCACAAGGCTCATGAAGCGTATAAAAAACTGCCGGGCGGCGCGCGTAATGATGCCGGGCCGATGCAGTACCTGATCCCCGGCTGGACATTTGACCGTAAGCGCCCTGTTTTTGGACGTCACTGATAAAAGGATTGCACCATGAGCACGTTGACCACCCCTGTTGTTACTTCCATGCAGATCATTCCGGTTGCCGGTCATGACAGCATGCTGATGAACCTGAGCGGGGCGCATGCACCGTTCTTCACCCGCAATATTGTCATTATCAAAGATAATGCCGGGCATACCGGCGTGGGGGAAATCCCGGGCGGTGAGAAAATCCGCAAAACGCTTGAAGACGCCATCCCGCTGGTGGTGGGAAAAACGCTGGGCGAATATAAAAACGTCTTAAATAGCGTGCGGAATACCTTTGCCGATCGCGATGCGGGTGGCCGCGGGCTGCAAACGTTCGATCTGCGCACCACCATCCACGTGGTGACCGGCATCGAAGCCGCCATGCTGGATCTGTTAGGCCAACATCTGGGGGTTAACGTTGCTTCCCTGCTGGGTGAGGGGCAGCAACGCAGTGAAGTGGAAATGTTGGGCTATCTGTTCTTTGTGGGTGACCGCAATCTGACGCCGTTGCCGTACCAGAGCCAGCCGGACGAGAAATGTGACTGGTACCGGCTCCGCCACGATGAAGCGATGACGCCGGATGCGGTGGTGCGCCTGGCGGAAGCCGCGTATGAAAAGTATGGTTTTAATGATTTCAAACTGAAGGGTGGGGTGCTGGCCGGGGAAGAAGAGGCGGAAGCTATCTCCGCCCTGGCTAAACGTTTCCCGCAGGCGCGCGTGACGCTGGATCCGAACGGGGCCTGGTCGCTTGATGAAGCGATCGCCATCGGCAAGCAGCTGAAAGGCGTGCTGGCCTACGCGGAGGATCCGTGCGGGGCTGAACAAGGCTTCTCGGGTCGTGAAGTGATGGCGGAGTTCCGCCGCGCCACCGGTTTGCCTACCGCGACCAATATGATCGCCACCGACTGGCGTCAGATGGGGCACACCTTGTCCCTGCAGTCCGTGGATATCCCGCTGGCTGACCCGCATTTCTGGACGATGCAGGGTTCAGTACGCGTGGCGCAGATGTGTCATGAGTTTGGCCTGACCTGGGGCTCGCACTCCAACAACCACTTCGATATCTCGCTGGCGATGTTCACCCACGTGGCAGCCGCCGCGCCGGGCACGATTACCGCGATCGATACCCACTGGATCTGGCAGGAAGGCAATCAGCGCCTGACAAAAGAGCCGTTTGAAATCAAAGGGGGCATGGTGCAGGTTCCGTCGACACCGGGTCTGGGCGTAGAGCTGGATATGGATCAGGTGATGAAAGCCCACGAGCTGTACCAGAAACACGGGCTGGGTGCGCGCGATGACGCGATGGCGATGCAATACTTAATTCCGGAATGGACCTTTAACAACAAACGCCCCTGCATGGTGCGTTAAGCGACGTGCCGGTTCCTGCGGGAGTCGGCATTTTCGGGAGCCCGGTGGGTGTATGCTTAAAGTAGTGAATTTGCGTAAGGATGGCTTATGAAAATTGTTATCGCACCGGACTCGTATAAGGAAAGTTTGAGTGCACTTGAGGTCGCGACGGCCATAGAGCGTGGTTTTCGCGAGATCTTTCCCGAGGCGACTTACGTCAAACTACCGGTCGCGGATGGTGGGGAGGGGACCGTAGAAGCCATGGTCGCCGCAACACAAGGGCGAATCGTGCATGTCCCGGTGACCGGCCCGTTGGGCGAGCGTGTGGAAGGATTTTATGGGCTATCCGGTGATGAGCAGAGCGCATTTATTGAAATGGCGGCCGCAAGCGGCCTGGAACTGGTCGTCCCTTCGCAACGCAATCCTCTGAAAACCACCTCCTGGGGAACCGGAGAACTGATCCGCCATGCGCTGGATGCCGGGGTTAAACACATCATTATTGGCATTGGCGGCAGCGCGACCAACGACGGCGGTGCGGGCATGGTGCAGGCGCTGGGGGCAAAACTGCTGGATGCCAGTGGACAACCCCTTGGACAGGGCGGGAGCGAGCTGGGGAAACTTGCCCGTATCGACCTTGGCGGGCTGGACAAACGTCTGGCGGAGTGCCGGATAGAAGTCGCGTGTGATGTGACGAATCCGCTCACCGGAAAGGATGGCGCATCAGCCGTATTTGGTCCGCAAAAGGGGGCTACCTCCGAGATGATCGTTACCCTGGACAACGCGCTTGCACAGTATGCGAGAGTGATTGCCCGGGATCTGGATATCGATGTGCTGAACCTTGCTGGCGGCGGCGCGGCGGGTGGCATGGGGGCCGCGCTGTACGCCTTTTGCGGCGCGCAGTTGCGCCAGGGCATTGAGATCGTGACCGATGCGCTACACCTGGCCGACCAGGTGGCCGATGCGGATTTGGTGATCACGGGAGAAGGTCGCATCGACAGCCAGACGATCCACGGTAAAGTCCCGGTGGGCGTGGCGAAAGTAGCGAAACGCTTTAACAAACCCGTCATCGGCATTGCAGGTAGCCTGACGGCGGACGTTGGCGTGGTACACGATCATGGTATTGATGCGGTGTTTAGCGTGATTTACACCATCTGCTCGCTGGAAGATGCGCTGGAAAATGCCAGCGAGAACGTCAGGATGACCGCAAGGAATATCGCGGCGGTGCTGAAAGTCGGGCAGGGGATGTAGTTCTCCCTCTCCCTGTGGGAGACGGGCGGGGTGAGGGTGCAGGCCCGGTAAGCGTAGCGCAACCGGGCTTATACCTCAGTTTCCTAACACTTTCATCGCTTCCCGCGTTACGTTATCCATCTCATCCAGCAATTCCAGGAACTCCGGTTCCAGTTCAGATTCTGAAGTCCCTGCGCGTAGCTGCTGTTCCAGCAGCTGGCAGAGATTTTTGAGCCGTGGCACGCCGCTGTAACCGCAGCTACCGTGCAGCTTATGGATAGCCTCCAGCAGATCCTCCGGGTTTTCACCCACCAGCTGTTCTTCAACCTTATTACGAATTTCCGGCAGGAATGCGACCAGCATCTGGAGCATTTCACGGGCTAAATCGGGCTTACCCGCCGCCTGGCGTAACGCCAGCTGCCAGTCGAAGGTGGCGTTCTGATTCACACTTATCTCAACCGGCTCGGCTGATAAGGTGTACGTTCCGCCGATATGTCCCGGTTTGTAGCGCAACAGCAGGTTATGCAGTTTCTCTTCGTCGATAGGTTTCGCCAGATAATCGTTCATTCCGGCGCTGAGCAGCTTCTCTTTCTGACCGGCCATGGCGTGCGCTGTCACGGCAATGACAGGCGTTTGCTGCTGATGAGGAAGCTGACGGATTAACTCGCAGGCGCGAATGCCATCCATCCCGGGCATCTGGATATCCATCAGGATTAAATCGAACTGCATCTGTTTAGCCTGTTCAACCGCCTCAGCACCGTTGGTGCACAGCTCAACATGCTGGACCTGATCCTCAAGCAGCACGCCAATCAGCTTCAGGTTTGCCGGGTTATCATCCACCGCCATGACGCTCATCGGCAGCCTCTGTTCATCATTCTCCAGCGCCACGGCATGTTGATTCAGGCGGCAATATGCCGTCAGTGCGGGTAGCAGACGTGTGGCGGTGAGGGGTTTAAGCAGACAGGCAGCCGCCCCGTCATTTTTCAACTCTTCGGCATTGATCTGGGCATGGCACGGCAGCGCCAGCAGCAGGTAATCGGTCATCGACGCGGCTTTCGCCAGCCGTTCCTGCTGCATCGTGAGTTCGCCGGTAAACGTCACCGGGATCCCCATCAGCAGGATGTCGTAATGCTCAACGGTCAATGCAGAGAAGGTCGGGCTGTAGACCACCTCCAGCGGCGTGGTGCTTAAGATATCCAGCGTGCACTGGGCTGCCGCGGCATTTGGCTCCACGTAAGCGAGGCGCTTGCCTTTCAGGCAATCCGTCACCGGACCGTCCGTCAGCACGTTCGGGTTGAGATCCAGGTTGATATGGAACCAGAACGTCGACCCCCGGTTTGGCTGGCTGTGGAAAGAGATATCACCGCCCATCTCTTTAACCAGTTTTTGCGTGATAACCAGGCCCAGGCCCGTACCACCGTGACGCCGTGAAATACTCGCATCCGCCTGACGAAACGCCTGGAACAGACGGGATTGATCCCGCTCGGGAATGCCGATGCCGGTATCGCGGATCTGTACTTCAATCTGGACCTTGTTATTACTGATGGAGCGTTTTTCCACCAGAATGTCGATATTGCCGCTTTCGGTAAATTTGATGGCATTACCGACAAGATTGGTGATGACCTGCTGCAGGCGCAGCGGATCGCCGATGACGTTATCCGGCACGTCGTTTTTAATGTTCAGCGTCAGCTCAAGCCCTTTGTCATGCGACGAGTGCGCCAGCAGCGTGACCACCTCATCAAGCGTACTGCGCAGCGGGAACGGAATACTCTCCAGAATCAGCTTGCCGGCTTCCAGCTTGGAGAAGTCCAGCACATCATTAATGATAGCCAGCAGATTGTTGGCCGAGCGTTCAATGGTGTGCAGGTGATCGCGCTGGGTGGGGTTAAGCTCGCTTTTCAGCGTCAGACGGGTAAAGCCAATCACGCCATTGAGGGGCGTACGCAGCTCGTGCGACATATTGGCAAGGAACTCCGATTTAATTCGCGCCGCTTCCTGGGCCCGCTTTTTCGCCAGATCCAGCTCGACGTTCTGGATCTCCATCTGCTCCAGCGTTTCGCGCAGATCCGAGGTGGCCTGATCCACGTTATGCTGCATCTCTTCGTGATAGGCCGCCAGCGACATCGCCATCGAGTTAATGCCGTTTTTCAGCATGTCCAGCTCGCCCAGCATAAACCCTTCCACGCGGCTATCGAGCTGGCCCCGGCGGATGCGGTCAACGGTGTTGACCATGTTGCGGATGGGCCCGGTCACATCGCGCATCAGGCGCCAGCCAAAGATAAGCGCAATACCGATACAGAACAGCATCATCACGCCGGAGATAAAAATTTCTTTGTACTGCTGCAGCCGCACCGACTTGAGATCCAGCTCCAGCGCCACATATCCGAGCATATTGCTGCTGGACTTGGCGTCGGATTGCGCGGACTCATCCGGCGAATAACTCTCCGAAATAATCGGCGTGCGCAGGATCATAATATCGCCGCGTCGCATCACCGTGAGGTGGCGCGGGAATGGCGTACCGTCAGGAATTTTTAATGCTGCCGGGTCAAGATGAAAATTAGAGGTGACGAACAGGCGGTTATGCTCGTCATAGACGGAGATCGCACGCACAATATCCGAGTGGCGGCGATGCAACACACTGATTAACTGACCAATCGATTCGCGGTTTTGCAGGTTCATCCCGTATTCGCTGGACACGGCCAGCGGTTCGATGATGCTGGCTCCGGCATCTTCCAGCTGTCGCTGCAGGTCGTTATAGCGGTGCACAACGAAGAAGATACTCAGCAGCAAACCGATGAGAACGGTGGGGGCGAGGATCAAAATCATCATGCGCGCGCGCAGGCTGTAGTTGGTCATGGCGTTCCGTTATGGGACAATTAAGATAATTATGTATATTTGAGAAAATTCCCGGCGATGGCGCAATTCTACTCTGCAAAGCGACGCGTGACGACGCGTCAGATCATTACTGTCGAAGCCACGGACCTTGATCCTTTTGGTCAGGGAGTGGCGCGCCACAATGGTAAGACACTGTTTATAACAGGTTTGCTGCCCACAGAACGAGCAGAAATTACGCTGACGGAAGATAAACGCCAGTACGCACGCGGGAAAGTATCGCGCCGTCTGACCACCAGCCCGGAGCGCACAGAGCCCCGGTGCCCGCATTTTGGCGTCTGCGGAGGCTGCCAGCAACAACATGCCAGCGTAGTTTTACAGCAAAAAAGTAAGAGTCACGCCCTGGCACGCCTGCTCAGGCATGACGTTGACGACATCATTGACGACCAACCCTGGGGCTATCGTCGTCGCGCGCGGCTGAGTCTCAGCTATCAGCCCAAAAACGAGCGGCTGGAGATGGGATTTCGCAAAGCGGGCTCCAGCGATATCGTCGATATCAGGCAGTGCCCCATTTTGGTGCCCCGTCTTGAGGCGTTGCTCCCGGCGGTGCACGCATGTCTGTCCGGGCTGGACAATGTTCGCCACCTCGGTCACGTGGAACTGGTCCTGGCAAACAATGGTCCGCTGATGGTGCTGCGCCACACCGCGCCGCTGTCAAAAAAAGACCGCGAAAAACTGGAACGCTTTTCGCATTCCCACGAGCTGGCGCTTTTTCTCGCCCCACAAAGCGAGATACTGGAGCAGGTTACAGGTGAAGCGCCCTGGTATGCGTCAAACGGACTACGCTTAACGTTCAGTCCGCGGGATTTCATCCAGGTTAATGACGGCGTCAATCAGCAGATGATCGAAACCGCGCTGACGTGGCTGGATGTCCAGCCGACCGACCGCGTGCTTGATCTCTTCTGCGGCATGGGCAATTTCACGCTGCCGCTGGCCCGTAAAGCGGCAAGTGTGGTGGGGGTGGAAGGCGTCGAGGCGCTGGTGACAAAAGGCCAGGAGAACGCGCAACAGAACGGCTTGCAAAATGTGACATTCTTTCATCAAAATCTGGAGGAAGATGTCACGCAGCAGCCCTGGGCGAAACAGGGCTTTGACAAAATTCTGCTCGACCCTGCACGCGCAGGCGCACCGGGCGTGATGCAGCATATAATTAAACTCGCCCCGAAACGCGTGGTCTACGTTTCCTGTAACCCGGCAACGCTTGCCCGGGATAGTGAGGCATTACTCAGCGCGGGTTACCAGATTCAGCGTCTGGCAATGCTGGACATGTTCCCGCACACTGGGCATCTGGAATCGATGGTGTTGTTCGAGCACATCTAATTTGTTTGGCTTGTCGACTTCGACAGGCCCTGGTCCCTAAAGGAGAGGACGATGGTTGCGGTAAGAAGTGCACATCTTAATAAAGCTGGTGAGTTTGACCCTCAAAAATGGATCGCAAGTCTGGGAATTTCCAGCCAGCAGTCGTGTGAACGCTTAACCGAAACCTGGGCCTATTGTCAGCGCACCACGCTGGGGCATCCGGACGCCGAACTGCTGCTGTGGCGCGGCGTGGAGATGGTCGAAATCTTATCCATGCTCAATATGGATATCGAAACGTTGCAGGCCGCGCTTCTGTTCCCGCTTGCCGATGCGGACGTCGTCACGGAAGACGTGCTGCGCGAAAGCGTCGGAAAATCGGTCGTGGCGCTGATCCACGGCGTACGCGATATGGCGGCCATTCGTCAGCTCAAAGCGGCGCATACCGATTCCGTCTCCTCTGAACAGGTCGATAACGTTCGCCGCATGCTGTTGGCCATGGTGGATGATTTCCGCTGCGTGGTGATCAAGCTTGCCGAGCGTATCGCTCACCTGCGAGAAGTGAAGGACGCGCCAGAAGACGAACGCGTACTCGCCGCCAAAGAGTGTACTAACATCTATGCGCCGCTGGCGAACCGCTTAGGGATTGGTCAGCTCAAATGGGAGCTGGAAGACTACTGCTTCCGTTACCTGCACCCGGCGGAATATAAGCGCATTGCGAAACTGCTGCATGAACGCCGTATCGACCGCGAACACTATATTGAAGAATTTGTCAGCGGGTTGCGCCAGTCGATGAAGGAAGAGAACGTCCGCGCCGAAGTGTACGGTCGGCCAAAGCATATCTATAGCATCTGGCGCAAAATGCAGAAGAAACACCTCGCCTTTGACGAGCTGTTCGACGTGCGTGCCGTGCGTATTGTGGCGGAGCGTCTGCAGGACTGCTACGCCGCACTGGGGATCGTGCACACGCACTTCCGCCATCTGCCGGATGAGTTCGATGACTATGTCGCCAACCCGAAACCTAACGGCTACCAGTCTATTCATACCGTGGTGCTGGGCCCCGGCGGCAAAACGGTTGAAATCCAGATCCGTACCAAACAGATGCACGAAGACGCCGAGCTGGGTGTCGCCGCGCACTGGAAATACAAAGAAGGGACCTCGGGCGGAGCGCGCACCGGTCACGAAGACCGCATTGCCTGGCTGCGTAAGCTGATTGCGTGGCAGGAAGAGATGGCCGACTCCGGCGAGATGCTCGACGAAGTGCGCAGCCAGGTCTTCGACGACCGGGTGTACGTCTTTACCCCGAAAGGGGACGTGGTGGACCTGCCGGCCGGGTCAACGCCGCTCGACTTTGCCTATCACATCCACAGCGATGTCGGGCACCGCTGCATTGGCGCGAAAATCGGCGGGCGCATTGTACCGTTCACCTACCAGCTGCAGATGGGCGATCAGATCGAAATCATCACCCAGAAGCAGCCAAACCCGAGCCGCGACTGGCTGAACCCGAACCTCGGGTATGTCACCACCAGCCGCGGACGCTCCAAAATTCACGCCTGGTTCCGTAAACAGGATCGTGACAAGAACATCCTTGCTGGTCGCCAGATCCTGGATGATGAGCTGGAGCATATTGGCATCAGCCTGAAAGAGGCGGAGAAGTTCCTGCTGCCGCGCTACAACTTTAACGAGCTCGATGAGCTGTTAGCGGCGATTGGCGGCGGCGATATTCGTCTGAATCAGATGGTGAATTTCCTGCAGGCGCAGTTCAACAAACCAAGTGCGGCGGAGCAGGATGCGGCGGCGCTGAAACAGCTGCAGCAAAAAACCTACGCCCCGCAGCAGCGCAGCAAAGACAATGGCCGCGTGGTGGTGGAAGGCGTCGGCAATCTGATGCACCACATTGCCCGTTGCTGCCAGCCTATCCCGGGCGACGATATCGTTGGCTTTATCACCCAGGGGCGCGGGATTTCGATTCACCGCTCCGACTGTGACCAGCTCGCTGAGCTGCAGTCGCATGCGCCGGAACGTATCGTTGAAGCGGTCTGGGGTGAAAGCTACTCTGCCGGCTACTCGCTGGTGGTGCGCGTCACCGCCAACGATCGCAGTGGACTGCTGCGCGACATTACGACCATTCTTGCCAATGAGAAGGTCAACGTGCTGGGCGTCGCCAGCCGCAGCGATACCCGCGAGCAGCTTGCCACTATCGATATGACCATCGAAATCTACAACCTGCAGGTGCTGGGCCGCGTGCTTGGCAAACTGAACCAGGTCCCGGATGTGATTGACGCGCGTCGTCTCCACGGCGGTTAAACATCCTCTTCTGTAAGCCGGGTAAGGCAACGCCGCCACCCGGCATTTTTTCATCAGGACAGTACTATGACTCAAATCGACCGCCTGCTCGGCATCATGAAACGCCTGCGCGACCCGGAAAACGGCTGCCCGTGGGATAAAGAGCAGACCTTCGCGACCATCGCCCCGTACACCCTCGAAGAGACTTACGAAGTGCTGGACGCCATTTCACGTGAGGACTTCGACGACCTGCGCGGCGAACTCGGTGACCTGCTGTTCCAGGTGGTGTTCTACGCGCAGATGGCGCAGGAAGAGGGGAGCTTTAATTTTGACGATATCTGCGCCGCTATTAGCGACAAGCTTGAGCGTCGTCACCCGCATATCTTTGGCGATGCCACAGCGGGCAACAGCGCGGAGGTACTGGCGCGCTGGGAGCAGATTAAAAGCGCCGAGCGGGCTGAGAAATCCCAGCACTCTGCGCTGGATGACATCCCGCTGAGCCTGCCCGCCCTGATGCGTGCCCATAAGATCCAGAAACGCTGCTCGGCAGTGGGGTTTGACTGGCACTCGCTTGGTCCGGTACTGGATAAAGTCCACGAAGAAATTGACGAAGTGATGCACGAAGCGCAGCAGGCCGTGGTGGATGAAGCAAAGCTTGAAGAAGAGGTGGGCGATCTGCTGTTTGCCACCGTCAACCTTTCGCGCCACCTGGGTGTAAAAGCGGAAACGGCCCTGCAAAAAGCCAACCTTAAGTTCGAGCGACGCTTTCGCGAAGTCGAGCGCATTGTGGCCTCGCGCGGCCTGGAAATGACCGGAATTGACCTCGATGTAATGGAAGAAGTCTGGCAGGAAGTAAAACGCCAGGAATCTGATCTCTAACGGAATTTTGCGATCAAGCGCAATTTGTGTGATTTTTTAAATGACAAGCGCTTGATTTGCGTCAAAAACATTTACCCAAAAGGGGCTATTTTCTCACTCCTTATGTTTGTCATGGCCTGGAATGGAGACGGAGAATGAAAGTTTGTGGCGCTCGCCGTGTTCGGGTATACTACTTTCCCGTCCTGGTTATTCCATCGTTTCACCCTAACTTCTCAGGTTCAGCATGACAACGAACTATATTTTTGTGACCGGCGGGGTCGTATCCTCTCTGGGTAAAGGCATTGCCGCAGCCTCCCTCGCAGCCATTCTTGAAGCCCGTGGCCTCAATGTGACCATGATGAAACTGGATCCGTACATCAACGTCGATCCGGGCACCATGAGCCCAATCCAACACGGGGAAGTGTTCGTTACTGAAGACGGCGCTGAAACCGATCTGGATCTTGGCCACTACGAGCGTTTCATTCGCACCAAAATGACCCGTCGTAACAACTTCACGACTGGCCGTATCTACTCCGACGTTCTGCGTAAAGAGCGCCGTGGTGATTATCTGGGTGCGACCGTTCAGGTTATCCCGCACATCACTAACGCTATCAAAGAACGCATCATTGCGGGTGGCGAAGGCCACGACGTGGTGCTGGTTGAAATCGGCGGTACCGTGGGTGATATCGAATCCCTGCCGTTCCTGGAAGCGATTCGCCAGCTGGCGGTTGATATCGGTCGTGAACACGCGCTGTTCATGCACCTGACGCTGGTGCCTTACATGGCAGCCGCTGGTGAAGTGAAAACCAAACCGACTCAGCACTCCGTGAAAGAGCTGCTCTCCATCGGTATTCAGCCTGACATTCTGGTTTGCCGCTCCGATCGCGCGGTTCCGGCGAACGAACGTGCGAAAATTGCATTGTTCTGTAACGTGCCGGAAAAAGCCGTTATTTCAATGAAAGATGTCGATTCCATTTATAAAATCCCGGGCCTGTTGAAATCACAGGGCCTGGACGATTATATTTGTAAACGATTCAGCTTGAACTGTCCGGAAGCTAACCTGTCTGAATGGGAACAGGTTATTTATGAAGAAGCCAATCCGGCAGGTGAAGTGACTATCGGTATGGTCGGCAAGTACATCGAACTGCCGGATGCCTATAAGTCCGTTATCGAAGCGCTGAAACACGGTGGTCTGAAGAACCGCGTCTCCGTGAACATCAAGCTGATTGATTCGCAGGATGTTGAAACACGTGGCGTCGAAATTCTGAAAGATCTGGATGCGATTCTCATCCCTGGCGGCTTCGGCTACCGTGGTGTAGAAGGCAAGATCGCCACTGCACGCTATGCGCGTGAAAACAATATTCCATACCTCGGCATCTGCCTGGGTATGCAGGTTGCGCTGATCGAATTTGCGCGCAACGTAGCGGGAATGGAAAACGCGAACTCTACGGAATTTGTGCCAGACTGTAAGTACCCTGTAGTGGCGCTTATCACTGAATGGCGCGACGAAGACGGTAACGTCGAAGTCCGTACCGAGAAGAGCGATCTGGGTGGCACTATGCGTCTTGGCGCACAGGCCTGCCAGCTGTCTGACGATAGCGTGGTTCGTAAGCTGTACGGCGAACCGGTCATCACCGAGCGTCATCGTCACCGCTATGAAGTCAACAACATGTTGTTGAAACAAATTGAAGCTGCGGGTCTGCGTGTTGCGGGCCGCTCCGGGGATGATCAGTTAGTCGAGATCATCGAAGTGCCAAACCACCCGTGGTTTGTCGCCTGCCAATTCCACCCGGAATTTACTTCAACGCCACGTGACGGGCATCCGCTGTTTGCAGGTTTCGTAAAAGCCGCCAGCGAGTATCAGAAGCGTCAGGCGAAGTAAAAAAGTTAGAACGGCAACGCGTACCCTCGGTACGCGTTGTTTGTCTGGAGTTTTAGTTTAACTTGTACTGAGGAAAATCTAATGTCCAAAATCGTTAAAGTCATCGGTCGTGAAATCATCGACTCCCGTGGTAACCCGACCGTTGAAGCCGAAGTTCATCTGGAAGGTGGTTTCGTCGGTATGGCAGCTGCTCCATCAGGTGCTTCTACTGGTTCCCGCGAAGCGCTGGAACTGCGCGATGGCGACAAATCCCGTTTCATGGGCAAAGGCGTACTGAAAGCTGTTGGCGCTGTAAACGGTCCTATTGCTCAGGCAATCATTGGCAAAGACGCTAAAGACCAGGCTGGCATCGACAAGATCATGATCGATCTGGACGGTACTGAAAACAAATCTAACTTCGGTGCGAACGCAATCCTGGCGGTTTCCCTGGCGAACGCCAAAGCCGCTGCGGCAGCGAAAGGTATGCCACTGTTCGAGCACATCGCTGAACTGAACGGCACCCCAGGCAAATACTCCATGCCTGTACCAATGATGAACATCATCAACGGTGGTGAGCACGCAGACAACAACGTTGATATTCAGGAATTCATGATTCAGCCAGTTGGCGCGAAAACCCTGAAAGAAGCAGTACGTATGGGTTCTGAAGTGTTCCACAACCTGGCTAAAGTGTTGAAAGCGAAAGGTATGAACACGGCTGTGGGTGACGAAGGTGGCTACGCGCCAAACCTGGGTTCTAACGCAGAAGCACTGGCTGTTATCGCTGAAGCAGTAAAAGCCGCTGGCTATGAGCTGGGCAAAGACATCACGCTTGCGATGGACTGTGCAGCATCTGAATTCTACAAAGACGGTAAATACGTTCTGGCTGGCGAAGGCAACAAAGCGTTCACCTCTGAAGAGTTCACTCACTTCCTGGAAGACCTGACCAAACAGTACCCAATCGTTTCTATCGAAGACGGTCTGGACGAGTCTGACTGGGATGGTTTCGCATACCAGACTAAAGTACTGGGCGACAAAATCCAGCTGGTTGGTGACGATCTGTTCGTAACCAACACCAAGATCCTGAAAGAAGGCATCGAGAAAGGCATCGTTAACTCCATCCTGATCAAATTCAACCAGATCGGTTCTCTGACCGAAACTCTGGCAGCGATCAAAATGGCGAAAGACGCTGGCTACACCGCTGTTATCTCTCACCGTTCTGGCGAAACTGAAGACGCTACCATCGCTGACCTGGCTGTTGGTACCGCTGCTGGCCAGATCAAAACCGGTTCTATGAGCCGTTCTGACCGTGTTGCTAAATACAACCAGCTGATTCGTATCGAAGAAGCGCTGGGCGAAAAAGCACCATACAACGGTCGTAAAGAGATCAAAGGCCAGGCATAATTGCTTAAGCCTTAAAATAAACATGCCAGTCGAAAGACTGGCATTTTTTTTGGTTATTTGAAATCAACCGCCATTTGCTCCGGGATGCTTAGCCCCCGGGTAGTTTGTACGCAGCGGGCAATATAGTCCGTAAAACGCGGCGGTTTAGGCATGCCCATACTGAGCAGCTTGTCGTTGCTGAAACGTACATTCAGCGTGGCAAAGGCCCCGTACAAGCGCATTGCTCTCAGCATCAGACGTTCATTGCAGGGGCCAAAAATATCCTTCAACTCACGGCGCATTCTGACCAGCGTTTCGTAGCTTACCTGGGCATACTTATCACCGACCGGGGCTTTCTCCAGCGCCTGTGCCATCGCATTATCGATATCCGCAAAGCGCACGCTGTTTTCTTCTCCGGCAGAAATATGTACCACTTCTCCCGGCTGCGCAGCGCTGTTAAGCAGCATCAGCAGCGCATCGGCGCAGTAATCCACCGGGACAACATCTATTTTGTCTTCCATTGAACACATGAATTTTTGCAGCATCAGCCCCATGCTGAAGACCCAGAAAATACTGCTCGACGGCGTACAGCCATGACGGGTATGGCCGACCACGATGGACGGACGGGCGATGAGCAGCGGCAGGTCGGGGCAGTGCTGGCGCATCAGTTGTTCAATGGTGGATTTCGAATACGTGTATTCCACCAGATGCTCAGCGTTCTCTCTGAACTCCGCGCTTTCGGCGACCAGCGAATCCTGCTCCGGCGTGCACGACATGGCTGTTCCCACATGCAGAAAGCGCTGCAAACCGGCAACCTGATTCATGCGTCTGGCGAGCGCCAGCGTCCCCTCCACATTCACTTTCCAGATCAGGGGATTGTTACCAAATGACGCGACGGCTGCGCAGTTAAGAACATGCGTCACCTGTTCCAGACGCGGGTCGTTCAGGAACCCCTCCGGCTGGCTGAGATCGCCGATAAGGATATTCTCCTCGCTCAACGCGGCCAGCGTCTCCTCTGCAACCTTGAATTTACGCATGTTGTCCCGCACGCGTTCCAGCCCCTGTTGCGGGTCACTGGCGCGCGCAAGCAGCAGTAATTTTACTGAACTATTGCTGGTAAGTATTTTTTCAAGTACCGCACCGCCCAGAAAACCAGTTACGCCTGTAATAAATAACATATTAATCTATACCGTCTCATAATGATTGATGAGGCGGATTGTAGGCAGGGAAAAGTAAACGGCATTTAAATAGAAAAATGGCAACGCTGACGGCGTCTTAAGCTTATTTTAAGGTAAGGAAATCAGGTGGAGATATTGGACATTGCCCCAATGGATAAAATTCAATTTTAAAATAAATTTATTTTAACGTTTTGATTTTAATGTTTATTTTTCATGTTTCCATGCTAATTCAAAATGTAATAAATAAAATAATTTGTTACACCATCATTCTTCATCATTAATAACGCCCTGCGTGCTTAAGTAAAATCAACCTTACTCAGACGCAGGCTATTTTTTATAACCTGCGCAGGGTTTTACAGTAATAAGGGAAGGGTTGCGCTCGCGGTTTGCTGGCTAACGTCACTGTAGTGAGCATCAATTGCAATCAGGGAAGTGGTAAGCAACTCGACCAGTAACATTACGCCAACTTTAGCATTGAGCGCACCCGCGCTGAGGGGGCCTTCCGGTTTTGCGGCAACCAGCTGTATATCGCTAAGCGAAGCCAGCGGGCTGCGGGGCGTATTGCTGAGCGCTAACACCTTAACGCCGCGTTTGCGTGCAAGTTTTACGACGTGGAGTAAATCCCGCGTTGAACCTGAACTGGAGATGGCGACCACCAGCGTTTGTGCAGAAAGCGTTGTCGCATTCATGGCAGCACGATGCATATCGCTAAACAGCTGCGCGGGTTTGCCGAGCCGCAACAGCTTGTAATGCAAATACTCACCGAGGATCGCGCTGGCCGCCACGCCATAAATTTGCACGGCGTGTGCCTGATGCAGCGCCTGAGCGGCCTGTTCCAGCAGCGCTCTGTCGAGCAGCCTGGCGGTGTCCTGCAACGCCTGAACAGACTCATCGACCACGTTATCAATATCGTCTCCGGCCGCGCGTGCAGGCTGGCCCTGCTGGATATCCAGCGCCAGTGCCATCTTGAATTCGTTATAGCCTTTGCAGCCGAGCGTCCGGCAAAGACGCGTCACGCTGGCTTCACTGGTGTGGCTCTCCCGTGCCAGTTCGGTGATCGTCAGGTAGAGCACCCGGGCAGGATCGTTGAGCACAAACTCTCCCAGTTTTTTTTGCGTGGGGCTGTACCCGGAGGCCTCCTGGCGCAGCTTCAGCAGCAGGTTTTCATGGTCTGACATGCTAGATCCTTAATGCGTTTCTCTGCGTCCTAGTGTGGCGGAAAGCGGGGCAGGGATGCCAGTCATTTCGAAAAAGTATGATCGTCCTCCTGGTTTTTGGTGGTAATTTTCACTAAAAACAATAATTATGGTAAAAATTTTCATCGTTAACAGAGAGGATGAAAAAATGATGCAAATGTTCAGTGGTGCTTCGTCCGGCGGATGGTTTGAAAAAGCGCAGCGCTTTGGCAAATCCTTTATGTTGCCCATCGCCGTGTTGCCTGCGGCGGGTCTGCTGCTGGGGATTGGCGGCGCGTTATCGAATCCCAATACGCTTACGGCATATCCGTTTTTAGATGTGGGCTGGTTACAGGCTATTTTCACCATCATGAGCAGTGCCGGTTCGATTGTATTCGCGAATCTGTCGGTGCTGTTTGCCGTTGGGGTCGCCGTCGGGCTGGCAAAAAATGATAAAGGTACGGCAGGGCTGGCGGCGTTACTCGCGTTTCTGGTCATGAATGCCACTATTAACGCACTGCTGATCCTCACCGGAAAACTGGCGCACGAGAATCCGGGGGCGGTCGGGCAAGGCATGACGCTGGGGATCCAGACGCTGGAGACCGGCGTATTTGGTGGGGTGGTCATTGGTCTTGTGACCTGCGCGCTGCATCATCGGTTTAATAAAATTGCGCTGCCACAATTCCTGGGATTCTTTGGCGGCTCACGCTTTGTGCCGATTATCAGCTCCCTGGCTGCGATCCTGGTCGGAGCCTTAATGACCGTAGTCTGGCCACATTTCCAGAAGCTGATCTTTGGTCTGGGCGGGCTGGTGGATGCGACCGGTTATCTGGGAACACTGCTGTACGGCTTCATTTTGCGCATGCTGGGCCCGTTCGGTTTACACCATATCTTCTATCTTCCGTTCTGGACCACCGCGCTTGGCGGCAGCGAGATCGTCAACGGGCAACTGGTTGAAGGCACGCAGCGGATCTTCTTTGCCCAGCTGGCCGATCCCTCGACGCGCCAGTTTTATGAAGGGACGTCGCGTTTCATGTCCGGGCGCTTTATCACAATGATGTTTGGTTTGCTCGGGGCCTGCCTTGCGATGTATCACACGGCTAAACCGGAGAACAAAAAACGCGTCGCGGGCTTGCTGCTTTCAGCGGCATTAACCTCCTTCCTTACGGGGATCACCGAGCCCATCGAGTTCTCCTTCCTGTTTGTCGCGCCGGTGCTGTACGTCATTCACGCGATTTTCGACGGGCTGGCGTTTATGCTCGCGCATATTTTACACATCACCATTGGGCAGACCTTCTCCGGTGGTTTTATCGACTTCGTGCTGTTCGGCATTTTGCAGGGGGAGGCCAAAACCCACTGGATGTTAGTGCCGCTGGTGGGCGTACCGTGGTTCTTCCTCTACTACTTCACGTTCCGCTATCTGATTAATCGCTTTGATTTTGCCACGCCGGGTCGGGAAAAAGAGCCGATGGCCAATGAAGCGACCTTTGCGCAGAGCGAGCGCGCAGCGGCAGTGATCGCGGGACTGGGCGGAAAAGGCAATCTGGAAGAAGTGGACTGCTGCGCCACGCGTCTGCGCGTCACGGTCAAAGACGGCAGCAAAGTGAATGACGCGGCGCTGAAAGCCACCGGCGCGCGCGGCGTGATTGTGCGCGGGAACGGCGTTCAGGTCATTTATGGCCCGCATGTCACGATTATCAAAAACGAAGTGGAAGAGATCTTATCGTAATGAAAACTGTACTGGATACCCTGAAGGGAAAACTGGTCGTCTCCTGTCAGGCGCTGGAGAATGAACCGCTGCATAGCCCGTTTATTATGTCGCGGATGGCGCTGGCCGCACAGCAAGGAGGGGCCGCGGCCATCCGTGCCAACAGCGTGGTGGATATCGAGGCGATAAAAGAGCAGGTCACGCTGCCGGTTATCGGCATCATCAAGCGGGAGTATCCCGGCAGCGCGGTGTTTATCACCGCGACGATGAAAGAGGTGGATGAACTGATGACCGTCTCCCCGGAAATCATTGCGCTTGATGCGACCAACAGGGCGCGGCCTGGCGGGGAGTCTCTGGCAACGCTGGTATCGCGCATTCGGACCCGTTACCCCTCGGTGCTGCTTATGGCTGATATAGCCACTGTTGATGAGGCCGTCACTGCGCAGGCGCTGGGATTTGATTGTGTCGGGACCACGCTTTACGGCTATACCGCGCAGACCGCCGGACACGCCTTACCCGAGGATGACTGTCAGTTTCTGAAAGCGGTACTGGCAGCCGTCACGGTACCGGTGGTGGCCGAAGGTAACGTGGACACCCCGGAACGCGCCGCCAGATGTCTGGCGTTGGGGGCGCACATGGTGGTGGTGGGTGGGGCAATCACCCGCCCGCAGCAGATTACCGGGCGTTTTATGGCGGCAATTGACGCGCAAAGCACCGATCGAGCATGACCATCTCACGGGGATCTGCGATACTTATCGTTTATCCCCTTAACTGAGATGACTATGCAGTACCCGATTAACGAGATGTTCCAGACCCTGCAAGGCGAGGGTTACTTTACCGGCGTTCCCGCTATTTTTATTCGTTTACAGGGATGCCCGGTTGGCTGTGCCTGGTGTGATACCAAACATACGTGGGATAAACTCGCAGATCGGGAAGTGTCACTGTTCAGTGTTCTGGCGAAAACCAAAGAGAGCGATAAGTGGGGCGCAGCCAGTGCGGAAGATCTGCTGGCCATTATTGGTCGCCAGGGCTGGACGGCGCGCCACGTGGTGATCACCGGGGGCGAACCCTGCATCCACGATCTGACGCCGCTGACCGAACTGCTCGAAAAGAACGGCTACAGCTGCCAGATTGAGACCAGCGGCACCCATGAAGTGCGCTGCTCCCACACCACCTGGGTGACGGTATCGCCTAAAGTGAACATGCGCGGCGGCTACGACGTCCTTTCTCAGGCGCTGGAACGTGCTGATGAGATTAAACACCCGGTAGGGCGAGTGCGGGATATCGAAGCGCTGGATGAACTGCTGGCCACGCTGACCGATGAAAAACAGCGCGTGATTGCGCTGCAGCCGATTAGCCAGAAAGAAGACGCCACGCGCCTGTGCATTGAAACCTGTATCGCGCGTAACTGGCGCCTGTCGATGCAGACGCACAAATACCTGAATATTGCCTGAAAAAAGCCCGGTGGCGCTCGCGCTTACCGGGCCTACGGTTCGAGGCTTTTGTCAGCCGGGTAAGGCGAAGCCGACACCCGGCAAGCATTACTCGCCGCGATACACGCAGCCTGCCGTGCAGGTCTCTTTGATCATCACTGCGCTCAGCAGTGGCACCAGCGGTTTCATCTGATCCCAAATCCATTTTGCCAGCACTTCGCTGGTCGGGTTTTCAAGTCCCGGGATATCGTTCAGGTAATAGTGATCCAGACGATCGTACGTTGGCTTAAATGCTGCCTTCAGCTCAGCAAAGTCCATGATCCAACCGGTATGCGGATCAACTTCACCGGTGATCTCAAGACGCACCATAAACGAATGCCCGTGCAGACGGCCGCATTTATGCCCCTCAGGAACATGCGGAAGGTGGTGGGCGGCTTCGAAGGTGAAATCTTTAAACAGTGTGGTGGACATGATCGCTCTCAGTAATGCGGAAAAAACCGCCGCATAGTACCGGAAAGCACAATTTTTAGCATTAACTAAAACGGCCTTTACCTTCACTCCGGCAAAAATGGCGCGTTGATGCCGTTTTTATCTTTAGATTACAGTGGCTTAATTTATCGCTTTTACCGTTAAGAACGATAACTAAAACAGGTTAGTCCATTTGGTTATTTATTATTTCCATCCCTTCTTTAATTGTTATTATCCTCGCCGTTAACCTTATCTTCAGTTTGGATTTATTCGCTTAAAGTCCGCTTGGCTACTGGAACATAACGACGCATGACAACACAGGCCCCACCTTCAAATTTGCTTCCCCTGAACCCGGAGCAACTGGCGCGCCTTCAGGCTGCCACCTCTGATTTTTCTCCCACCCAGCTTGCCTGGGTCTCCGGCTATTTCTGGGGAATGCTCAACCAGCAGCCTGGCGCTGTGGCTGCGGCTCCGGCAACGGCGGTAGAAATTCCTGCCATTACGCTTATCTCCGCTTCCCAGACGGGCAATGCCCGCCGCGTGGCAGAAGCGCTGCGTGACGACCTGCTGGCCGCCAAACTGAACGTGAACCTGATGAACGCCGGGGATTATAAATTCAAACAGATCGCGTCAGAAAAACTGCTGGTGGTTGTGGCCTCAACACAGGGCGAGGGTGAACCCGCTGAAGAGGCGGTCGCGCTGCATAAATTCCTGTTCTCGAAAAAAGCGCCCAGACTCGATGGCACTGCGTTTGCCGTGTTCGGCCTGGGCGATACCTCTTATGAATTCTTCTGCCAGTCCGGTAAAGATTTCGACAGCAAACTGGCGGAGCTGGGCGCAGAGCGTCTGCTGGACCGCGTTGATGCGGATGTGGAATACCAGACTGCCGCTGCCGAATGGCGTGCGCGCATTGTTGACGTGCTGAAAGCACGCGTACCGAAAGAGACGCCAGCGCAGGCTGCGATCACCGCGACCGGCGTGGTCAACGAGATCCACACCAGCCCGTACACCAAAGAGGCACCGCTGGCAGCAAGCCTGTCGGTTAATCAAAAAATTACCGGCCGCGACTCTGAAAAAGATGTACGCCATATCGAAATCGATCTGGGCGACTCCGGTCTGCGCTATCAGCCGGGCGATGCGTTAGGTGTCTGGTATCAAAACGATCCGGCGCTGGTCAAGGAGCTGGTTGAACTGCTGTGGCTGAAAGGCGACGAGCCTGTCACCGTCGAAGGCAAAACGCAGCCGCTCTCTGAAGCGCTGCAGTGGCACTTCGAGCTGACGGTGAATACCGCCAATATCGTTGAGAACTATGCCACCTTAACGCGTAGCGAATCGCTGCTGCCGTTAGTTGGTGATAAGGCGAAGCTGCAGCATTACGCGGCAACCACGCCAATTGTCGATATGGTGCGTTTCTCTCCGGCACAGCTGGATGCTGATGCGCTGATCGGCCTGCTGCGTCCGCTGACGCCGCGCCTGTACTCCATTGCGTCGTCGCAGGCTGAAGTCGAGAGCGAAGTCCATATCACCGTGGGGGTGGTGCGCTACGACATCGAAGGCCGCCCGCGTACGGGTGGTGCGTCAGGTTTCCTGGCTGACCGCGTGGAGGAAGAGGGTGAAGTGCGCGTCTTTATCGAGCACAACGACAACTTCCGTCTGCCGGCGAACCTGGAAACACCGGTGATTATGATTGGTCCGGGCACCGGCATTGCGCCGTTCCGCGCCTTTATGCAGCAGCGTGCGGCGGACGAGGCTCCGGGCAAAAACTGGCTGTTCTTCGGCAACCCGCACTTTACCGAAGATTTCCTCTACCAGGTTGAGTGGCAGCGCTACGTGAAAGAAGGGGTGCTGACCCGCATCGATCTGGCCTGGTCGCGCGATCAGAAAGAAAAAGTATACGTACAAGACAAACTGCGCGAACAGGGCGCAGAGCTGTGGCGCTGGATCAATGACGGTGCCCACATTTATGTCTGCGGCGACGCCAATCGCATGGCGAAAGACGTTGAGCAGACATTGCTGGAAGTGATTGCCGAATTCGGCGGTATGGATGCCGAAGCGGCGGATGAATTTTTAAGTGAGCTGCGCGTTGAGCGCCGTTATCAGCGAGATGTCTACTAATGAGCGAAAAACATCCAGGACCCCTGGTGGTCGAAGGTAAACTGACCGACGCCGAGCGCATGAAGCTGGAAAGCAACTATCTGCGCGGCACCATTGCTGAAGATCTGAATGACGGTCTCACCGGCGGTTTCAAAGGCGACAACTTTCTGCTGATCCGTTTCCACGGTATGTATCAGCAGGACGATCGCGATATCCGCGCCGAGCGTGCTGAACAGAAGCTGGAGCCGCGTCACGCGATGCTGCTGCGCTGCCGCCTGCCGGGCGGGGTGATCACCACCAAACAGTGGCAGGCGATTGATAAATTTGCCGGCGAAAACACGATTTACGGCAGCATCCGTCTGACCAACCGTCAGACCTTCCAGTTCCACGGTATTCTGAAGAAGAACGTGAAGCCGGTACACCAGATGCTCCACTCCGTCGGGCTGGACGCGCTGGCGACGGCCAACGACATGAACCGTAACGTGCTCTGCACCTCTAACCCGTATGAGTCTGAGCTGCACGCTGAAGCCTATGAGTGGGCGAAGAAGATCTCTGAGCACCTGCTGCCGCGTACCCGCGCCTATGCGGAGATCTGGCTCGATCAGGAAAAAGTGGCCACCACGGATGAAGAGCCGATCCTCGGTCAGACCTATCTGCCGCGTAAGTTCAAAACCACGGTAGTGATCCCACCGCAGAACGACATCGATCTGCACGCCAACGACATGAACTTTGTGGCGATTGCCGAAAACGGCAAGCTGGTGGGCTTTAACCTGCTGGTGGGTGGCGGTCTGTCCATTGAACACGGTAACAAGAAGACCTATGCCCGCACCGCGAGCGAGTTCGGATTCCTGCCGCTGGAGCACACGCTGGCCGTGGCGGAAGCGGTGGTTACCACCCAGCGCGACTGGGGCAACCGTACCGACCGTAAAAACGCGAAAACTAAATACACCCTGGAGCGCGTGGGCGTTGACACGTTCAAAGAGGAAGTGGAGCGTCGCGCGGGGATCAAATTTGAGCCGATCCGTCCTTATGAATTCACCGGTCGCGGCGATCGTATCGGCTGGGTCAAAGGCATCGACAATAAATGGCACCTGACGCTGTTTATTGAAAACGGGCGTATTCTGGATTATCCGGGGCGTCCGCTGAAAACCGGTCTGCTGGAAATCGCGAAGATCCATAAAGGTGAGTTCCGCATTACCGCCAACCAGAACCTGATTATTGCCGGCGTGCCGGAGAGCCAGAAGGCGAAGATCGAGAAACTGGCGCGTGACCATGGGCTGATGAATGCGGTGAAGCCGCAGCGTGAAAACTCCATGGCCTGCGTGTCGTTCCCGACCTGTCCGCTGGCGATGGCGGAAGCGGAACGTTTCCTGCCGTCCTTCACCGATAAGGTGGAAGCGATCCTGGAAAAACATGGCATTCCGGACGAGCATATTGTTATGCGTGTTACCGGTTGTCCGAACGGCTGCGGCCGCGCGATGCTGGCCGAACTGGGACTGGTGGGGAAAGCGCCGGGTCGCTATAACCTGCATCTGGGCGGCAACCGTATCGGTACACGTATTCCGCGTATGTTCCGCGAGAACATCACTGAGCCAGAAATTCTCGATTCCATCGACGAGCTTGTCGGGCGCTGGGCGAAAGAGCGCGAAGCGGGTGAAGGCTTCGGCGACTTTACGGTGCGTGCGGGCATTATTCGCCCGGTGCTCGATCCCGCAAGGGATTTCTGGGAGTAACCACGAGAGGTAATTATGTCCGTACTCGATCTAAACGCGCTTAACGCATTGCCAAAAGTCGAACGTATTCTGGCGCTCGCAGAAACTAACGCCCGGCTGGAAAAGCTCGACGCCGAAGGGCGCGTGGCGTGGGCGCTGGAAAATCTGCCGGGTGACTACGTGCTCTCGTCGAGCTTTGGCATTCAGGCGGCGGTCAGTTTGCATCTGGTGAATCAGGTCCGCCCGGATATTCCGGTGATCCTCACCGATACCGGCTATCTGTTCCCGGAAACCTACCAGTTTATCGATGAGCTGACGGACAAGCTTAAGCTGAACCTGAAAGTGTATCGCGCAGAGCAGAGCGCGGCCTGGCAGGAGGCGCGCTACGGCAAACTGTGGGAGCAGGGCGTTGAGGGCATTGAGAAATACAATGAGATCAACAAAGTCGAGCCGATGAACCGTGCGCTGAAAGAGCTGAACGCGCAGACCTGGTTTGCCGGTCTTCGCCGCGAACAGTCCGGCAGCCGGGCCACGCTTCCGGTGCTGGCCGTGCAGCGCGGCGTGTTTAAAGTGCTGCCGATCATCGACTGGGATAACCGGACGGTGTACCAGTACCTGCAAAAACACGGACTGAAATACCATCCGCTGTGGGACCAGGGTTATCTGTCAGTGGGGGATACCCATACCACGCGCAAATGGGAACCGGGAATGGCGGAAGAAGAGACGCGATTCTTTGGGCTGAAGCGCGAGTGCGGGTTGCACGAAGGGTAATGATTTTTCCTCCCTCTCCCGGTGGGCTGAGGGTTCTCCACAAAATAATGCCTGCACGGAGGACCCCCTCTCCCTTGAGGGAGAGGGTTGTGGTGAGGGCATCAGGCCGCACGACGTCAAGCTTTCCCCGCTTTCGCCAGCTCCTTCACCAGCGGCAGCATCACTTTCACCACATCGCGGCTGCGATGCTCAATCCGCTGCGGTAATGCGCTATCAATGTGCTGCTGATTATCCAGCATCACGTTATGCCAGCTCGTGCCGTCTGGAAAGGCTTTCGTTTTCGTCCGCTGCTGATAGCCATCTTTCTTGCCCAGCGCCCAGTTTGTGGCTTCGACGTACAATACCGGAATACCCGCTTTATCGAACACTTCGCCGTCGTTACAGCAGCCCGTTCCGCGCGGATAAGCAGGATTGCCACCCGGATTGGTTGTGGCATAGACACCATGGCTGCGCGCAATCGCCAGCGCACGGTCACGGGTCAGTTTACGCACGGTACCCGGCGTACTCTGTCCGCTATTAAAATAGAGCTTATCGCCAACGATTAAATTATCGAGGTTAATCACCAGCAGCGTATTTTTCTTCTCCTCCGCGCTCATGCGCTTAAGGAGATTCTCAGCGCCGAGTTTGCCTTCCTCTTCACCGCTGGTGGCCACAAAGCGAATACCGTATTTTGTCGGGATGTCTTTCATTCGCTCGGCCAGTTCAAGCATCACACCGAGACCTGCCGCGTTATCGTCCAGGCCCTGCAGCGTCAGCCCACCCAGATTGTTATCGGTATCGGCGTCACTCAAGGGGGCGTAGGTGTCCAGGTGCGCCATAATAATGATCTGCTCAGCCGAGCTACCTTCGTGTGCCGCAATCACCGTACTGCCGGTCACGTTATGCCAGTTTTTGGTTTTATTGCGTGAGGTATAGATGTAGCGGCTGTGAAACGACCGGATATCGCTCTGGTAGCCCATATCGGCAAACTGCTGGCGAAGATAGTCAGCGGAGAGCATTTCCGCGGGTGAGCCGGTCATGCGGCCGGGAAAAACGGTGGCAATATGCCGCGCCTGCATATTGGCGATTTCACCATACGGTTGATTTTTTGCCTGAGCCGGAAGGATAAAGCAAACGCCGAGCGCCAGGGCTGCAATACGGTGGCGCGTTGCGGAAAACATAGTGAGTCCTTAAAAACAGAGCAAAATTTTAACCCGCTTAGTATGAAACTGTGATCGCCTGGACACAATTTGAATTGCTCTTAAATGCCCGAAATTTCGCGTGTTAAGCACTTTTTGATATTTGCTTTTCCAGAGCGTTATTCCATTGAGTAACTACTCATTCCAATTCGTAATTTCATTCGGTCTAAACCGCCCCCTATAGTCCCACTATTCCTGATTTTGAGTGAGTGTGCGTTTGTGGACTATCTGCCCCTGTTTGCCGCGATAAAAGAGAGACCCGTACTGGTTGTCGGAACGGGTGAGATCGCCGATCGCAAAATCGCGTTTCTTGAGCGTGCAGGGGCGCAAGTGCGGGTCGTGGACGAGGCGGAGTTCGACGAGTCACAAATCGACAGCGTCGTGCTGGTGATTGCGGCAACGGAAGACAGCGCACTCAACCGCCGGATTTCCGACGCGGCTCAGGCACGTCACCGGCTGGTGAACGTCGTGGACGATCAGCCGCTGTGTTCGTTTATCTTCCCGTCGATTGTCGATCGTTCGCCTCTATTGGTGGCGATCTCCTCCGGCGGTACCGCGCCGGTGCTGGCGCGCGTGCTGCGTGAAAAGATCGAAGCGCTGTTACCCACCAGTCTCGGCCGTATGGCAGAGAAAGCGAGCTACTGGCGCAACCATCTGAAAACCCGCCTGACCAGCGTAACGGAGCGCCGTCGCTTCTGGGAGCGGGTATTCCGTGGCCGCTTTGCCAGCCTGATGCATGCCGGTAATGAAACGGCGGCGCAGCAGCTCCTGGAAGACGAACTGGATAATCCCGGCAGCACGGGCGGGGAGATCATTCTGGTGGGTGCCGGGCCGGGTGATGCCGGGTTACTGACCTTACGCGGCCTGCAGGTGCTACAGGATGCGGATGTGGTGTTCTATGACCATCTGGTCACCGATGGCGTGCGCGAGCTAATCCGTCGCGATGCCGAGCAAATCTGCGTGGGTAAACGCGCAGGCGAGCACTCGGTACCGCAGCACGACACCAATCAGATGCTGGTTGCCGCGGCAAAAGCGGGTAAAACCGTGGTGCGCCTGAAAGGGGGCGATCCGTTCATCTTTGGTCGCGGTGGCGAAGAGCTGCAGGCGGCCGCCGAAGCGGGCGTGCCGTTCCAGGTGGTACCGGGCATTACGGCGGCCTCCGCGGTAACGGCCTATGCCGGTATTCCGCTTACGCACCGCGATTACGCCCAGAGCGTGACCTTTGTGACTGGCCATTATAAGGCCGACAGCACGCCGTTTGACTGGTCGCATCTGGCACAGAGCCGACAGACGCTGGCTATCTATATGGGCACGATGAAGGCGGCGGATATCAGTGAACAACTTATTCAGCACGGTCGCGAGGCGACAACGCCGGTGGCTGTCATTTCTCGCGGCACCCGCGTCGATCAGCGTGTGGTGACCGGTACGCTACAAGACCTTGCAATCCTGGCGAAAGACGCCCCGATGCCCGCGCTTATCGTGGTGGGCGAAGTGGTACAGCTGCACAGCACGCTCGCCTGGTTTCAACATACAACAGACTCAGAGGGGTTTGGCTCCTCTGTGGTGAATCTGGCTTAAGGAACGGTTATGGACCAAAAACGACTTACTCACCTGCGACAGCTCGAAGCGGAAAGTATCCATATTATCCGCGAAGTGGCCGCCGAGTTCTCTAACCCGGTGATGATGTACTCCATCGGCAAAGATTCCAGCGTGATGCTGCATCTGGCGCGTAAAGCGTTTTATCCGGGCACGCTGCCGTTCCCGCTGCTGCATGTTGATACCGGCTGGAAATTCCGTGAGATGTACGAGTTCCGCGACCGTACCGCCAAAGCCTACGGCTGTGAGCTGCTGGTGCATAAAAACCCGGAAGGGGTGGCGATGGGCATTAACCCGTTTGTTCACGGCAGCGCTAAACACACCGACATCATGAAAACCGAAGGGCTGAAGCAGGCGCTAAACAAGTACGGTTTTGACGCCGCTTTCGGCGGCGCGCGCCGTGACGAGGAGAAATCCCGCGCCAAAGAGCGTATTTATTCCTTCCGTGACCGCTTCCACCGCTGGGATCCGAAAAACCAGCGTCCCGAGCTGTGGCACAACTACAACGGCCAGATCAACAAAGGCGAAAGCATTCGCGTCTTCCCGCTCTCCAACTGGACCGAGCTGGATATCTGGCAGTACATCTATCTGGAAAATATCGAAATCGTTCCGCTTTACCTGGCGGCTGAGCGCCCGGTGCTGGAGCGCGACGGCATGCTGATGATGATCGATGATGATCGTATCGACCTGCAGCCTGGGGAAGTGATCAAAAAACAGATGGTGCGTTTCCGTACTCTCGGCTGCTGGCCGCTGACCGGCGCGGTGGAGTCCAACGCGCAAACGCTGCCAGAGATCATCGAAGAGATGCTGGTATCGACCACCAGCGAGCGACAGGGCCGCGTCATTGACCGTGACCAGGCAGGCTCGATGGAACTGAAGAAACGTCAGGGTTATTTCTAAGGAGCCGCCATGAACACCACAATTGCCCAACAAATTGCCAATGAAGGCGGCGTAGAAGCATACCTGCATGCGCAACAACACAAGAGCCTGCTGCGCTTTCTGACCTGCGGTAGCGTTGATGACGGTAAAAGCACGCTGATTGGTCGTCTGCTGCACGACACGCGTCAGATCTATGAAGACCAGCTCTCTTCCCTGCATAACGACAGCAAACGTCATGGTACCCAGGGCGAAAAGCTCGACCTGGCGCTGCTGGTGGACGGCCTGCAGGCGGAGCGCGAGCAGGGCATCACCATTGATGTTGCGTATCGCTATTTCTCCACCGAGAAGCGCAAATTTATTATTGCCGACACGCCGGGGCATGAGCAGTACACCCGCAACATGGCCACCGGTGCATCAACCTGTGAGCTGGCGATCCTGCTCATCGATGCCCGTAAAGGCGTGCTGGATCAAACCCGTCGTCACAGCTTCATCTCCACGCTGCTGGGGATCAAACACCTGGTGGTGGCGGTGAACAAAATGGATCTGGTGAACTTCAGCGAAGAGACGTTTGAGGAGATCCGCCAGAGCTACCTGACCTTTGCTGAACAGCTACCGGGTAACCTCGATATCCGCTTTGTACCGCTCTCCGCGCTGGAAGGGGACAACGTCGCCTCCCAGAGCGCCAACATGCCGTGGTACAGCGGCCCGACGCTGCTGGAAGTGCTGGAAACGGTTGAAATTCAGCGCGTGGTGGATACCCAGCCAATGCGCTTCCCGGTGCAGTACGTTAACCGCCCGAACCTCGATTTTCGCGGCTTCTCCGGCACCCTCGCCTCGGGCTCCGTCACGGTGGGGCAGCGCGTCAAAGTGTTGCCGTCCGGTGTGGAATCGTCCATTGCCCGTATCGTCACCTTTGATGGCGATCTGCAGGAAGCCGGCGCCGGTGAAGCGGTAACGCTGGTGCTGAAAGATGAGATTGATATCAGCCGCGGCGATCTGCTGGTGGATGCGCACGAAACGCTGGCAGCGGTGCAGGGTGCTGCTGTGGATGTGGTGTGGATGGCTGAACAGCCGCTGACGGCAGGTCAAAGCTACGACATCAAAATTGCCGGTAAGAAAACACGCGCCCGCGTGGACGGTATCCAGTTCCAGGTGGACATCAATAATCTGACCCAGCGTGAAGTGAGCGAGTTGCCGTTGAACGGTATCGGCCTGGTGGATCTCACCTTTGACGAGCCGCTGGTGCTGGACAAATACCAGCAAAACCCGGTAACGGGAGGGCTTATCTTTATCGATCGCCTGACCAACGTCACCGTCGGTGCTGGCATGGTGCGCGAGCCTAATCAACAGGCGACAGCGGTGTCGGAATTCAGCGCCTTTGAGCTTGAACTGAATGCGCTGGTGCGTAAGCACTTCCCGCACTGGGGTGCGCGCGATCTGCTGGGAGGCAAGTAATGGCCGCCCATGATGAGAACGTCGTCTGGCATCCTCATCCGGTCACCGTCGCTCAGCGCGAGCAACTCCACGGTCACCGTGGGGTTGTGCTGTGGTTTACCGGGCTGTCCGGCTCCGGTAAATCGACGGTTGCGGGGGCGCTGGAAGAGGCATTGCATCAGCAGGGCGTAAGCACCTACCTGCTGGACGGCGACAACGTGCGTCACGGCCTGTGCAGTGATTTGGGCTTCAGCGATGAGGATCGCAAAGAGAATATCCGTCGGGTTGGGGAAGTCGCCAGCCTGATGGCGGATGCCGGGCTGGTGGTGCTGACCGCGTTTATCTCGCCTCACCGCGCCGAGCGCCAGATGGTGCGCGAGCGCGTCGGTCAGGATCGTTTTATCGAGGTGTTTGTCGATACGCCGCTGGAAATCTGTGAAGCGCGCGATCCGAAAGGGCTGTATAAAAAAGCCCGCGCGGGTGAACTGCGAAACTTCACCGGCATCGACTCGGTCTACGAAGCGCCTGAATCCCCTGAGATTCACCTGGAAGGTCAACAATTGGTAACAAATTTAGTAAGCCAATTATTAGACCTGCTCAGACGGGACGATATTATCAGATCCTGAGACGGTATCGTTCGGGAGCTGTCTCCCCGAACGATGAGTCACGGTCACAGGATTAGCTATGCGCAACAGTGAAAACTACATGATTACCACCGGGTCGGATCCGATAGCGACCGACGACGAGACGACCTGGTCATTTCCCGGGGCCTTCGTCGGCTTCGTCTCGTGGTTGCTGGCGCTGGGCATCCCGTTTCTCATCTACGGCGGTAACACGCTGTTCTTCTTTCTCTACACCTGGCCCTTCTTCCTGGCGCTGATGCCCGTGGCGGTTGTCGTCGGCATTGCCCTGCATTCGCTGCTTAACGGCAAACTGCTTTACAGTACCGTTGTCACGATTGTGACGGTGGTCCTGATGTTTGGTCTGTTATTTTTGTGGCTCATGGGCTAACTTCAGCCATAATTCAAACCGTAACCAACTGTGTGACGATATTGTGCAGGGCGATTCTGCGGAAAAAATGTGGTACATTTGCCCGCGATGTTGCGGCATCTCTGTTACTCCGGCATAGAGCGCCGGGGGCGTTGTGGGATGAAGATGCCGTTTTTCAGGGGGCAGGATGGGTAAACTAACGCTGCTGTTGCTGGCTTTGCTGATCTGGCTGCAATATTCGCTGTGGTTCGGTAAGAACGGACTGCACGACTATAGCCGGGTAAGCGATGACGTCGCGGCTCAGCAGGCAACAAACGCCAAACTTAAGGCGCGAAACGATCAACTCTTTGCTGAAATTGATGACCTCAATGGCGGGCAAGAGGCGATTGAGGAACGCGCACGCAATGAACTCAGTATGACTAAGCCGGGCGAAACCTTTTATCGTCTGGTTCCGGATGCGTCTAAACGCAATCAGGGCTCAGCACAGAACAATCGATAATCAGGCCCAGGATTACGACATGGCAGTGACTTTTTCGGACGTATGCGCCGTGGTGCCGGCCGCGGGTTTTGGCCGGCGCATGCAGACAGAATGTCCCAAGCAATACCTCTCTATTGGCGATAAAACGATCCTCGAACACGCTGTGGCGGCGCTGCTGGCGCATCCCCGAGTGACGCGCGTGATCATCGCTATCAGTCCGGGCGATGCCCGATTCGCACAGTTACCGCTGGCACATCATCCGCAGATCACCGTCGTTGATGGCGGCGCCGAGCGCGCCAATTCCGTGCTGGCGGGCATCCAGGCCGCCGGCGATGCCCAATGGGTGCTGGTCCACGACGCTGCACGCCCGTGCCTGCATCAGGACGATCTTGCGCGCCTGCTGGCGCTAAGTGAAACCAGTAAAGTCGGTGGCATTCTGGCCGCCCCGGTACGCGACACCATGAAGCGCGCTGAGCCGGGTAAACAGGCTATCGCCCATACCGTTGAACGTGTCGATTTATGGCACGCGCTGACGCCACAATTTTTCCCCCGTGAATTACTCCACGACTGCTTAACGCGCGCGCTTACGGAAGGTGCGACCATAACGGACGAAGCCTCTGCGCTGGAGTATTGCGGTTTCCACCCAACGCTTGTTGAAGGGCGCGCTGATAATATAAAAGTGACGCGTCCGGAAGATTTACAGCTCGCGGAATTTTATCTTACCCGTTCGACCCATCAGGAGAAGGCATAATGCGAATTGGACACGGTTTTGATGTACACGCCTTTGGAGGCGTTGGCCCAATTATCATTGGCGGCGTGCGCATTCCGTATGAAAAAGGGCTGCTGGCGCATTCTGATGGCGACGTGGCGTTACACGCCTTAACCGACGCCTTACTGGGTGCTGCGGCGCTGGGCGATATCGGCAAGCTGTTCCCGGACACCGATCCGGCGTTTAAAGGGGCAGACAGCCGTGCGCTGTTGCGTGAAGCCTGGCGCCGTATTCAGGCGAAGGGCTACACCCTGGGTAACGTCGATGTGACGATCATCGCTCAGGCCCCCAAAATGCTGCCACATATTCCTCAGATGCGCGTATTTATCGCTGAAGATCTGGGTTGCCATATGGATGACGTTAACGTCAAAGCGACTACCACGGAGAAACTGGGCTTTACCGGTCGCGGCGAAGGCATCGCCTGCGAAGCCGTGGCGCTGCTGGTGAAGGCGAGCAAATGACCGATTTTGACAACCTGACCTACCGGCACGGTAAACCGCAGGAGAGTGGTCTGCTGAAAGCCAGCCCCGAAGATTTCGTGGTCGTGGAAGATTTGGGCTTTGAGCCGGACGGCGAAGGCGAGCATATCCTGGTGCGCATCCTCAAAAATGGCTGCAATACCCGCTTTGTGGCCGATGCGCTGGCGAAATTCCTCAAAATCCATGCCCGCGAAGTGAGCTTCGCGGGACAGAAAGACAAACACGCGGTCACCGAACAGTGGCTTTGCGCGCGCGTTCCCGGTAATGCGATGCCTGATTTAAGCAAATTTGAGCTTGAGGGCTGTAAGGTGCTGGAGTACGCGCGCCACAAGCGCAAACTGCGTCTGGGGGCGTTGAAAGGTAACAACTTTACTCTGGTGTTGCGTGAAGTGACCGACCGTGACGACGTGGAAAAGCGTCTGCAGGCCATTAATGACCACGGCGTGCCGAACTACTTTGGTGCGCAGCGCTTTGGTATCGGCGGCAGTAACCTGCAGGGCGCACTGCGCTGGGCGCAAAGCGATGCGCCGGTGCGTGACAGGAATAAACGCAGTTTTTGGTTGTCGGCGGCCCGCAGTGCGTTGTTTAATCAGATCGTAAGCGAACGGCTGAAAAAACCGGACGCGAATCAAGTTGTTGTCGGCGATGCGCTACAATTAGCGGGACGCGGCAGCTGGTTTGTGGCAACGGCTGACGAAATGGCCGATGTTCAGTCGCGTGTGGACGCCAAAACGCTGATGATCACCGCGGCCTTGCCTGGCACGGGCGACTGGGGTACGCAGGGTGACGCGCTGGCCGCGGAGCAGGCAGCCGTTGCCGAAGCGCAAGAATTACAATCATTGCTGGTGCGGGAAAAAGTCGAAGCAGCACGCCGGGCGATGTTGCTCTACCCGCAGCAGTTAAGCTGGAACTGGTGGGATGACGTAACCGTTGAGTTACGCTTCTGGCTACCGGCAGGTAGCTTTGCCACCAGTGTTGTCAGGGAACTTATCAACACGTCGGGTGATTATGCGAATATTGCTGAGTAACGATGACGGGATCCATGCGCCAGGCATTCAGACGCTGGCGAAACACCTTCGCGAATTTGCGGATGTGCAGGTCGTGGCTCCCGATCGTAACCGCAGTGGAGCGTCTAACTCATTGACGCTGGAGTCGTCGCTTCGCACCTTTACCTTTGAAAATGGCGATATTGCCGTGCAGATGGGCACGCCGACGGACTGTGTGTTTCTGGGGGTGAATGCGCTGATGCGCCCGCGCCCGGATATTGTTGTTTCCGGGATTAACGCCGGGCCGAATCTTGGCGATGACGTGATCTACTCCGGAACCGTGGCGGCCGCAATGGAAGGCCGTCATCTTGGGTTTCCGGCGCTGGCGGTGTCGCTAAACGGTCACACCCACTACGACACCGCAGCCGTGGTGACCTGTTCTATCCTGCGGGCGCTGAACCGTGAACCGCTGCGCACCGGGCGTATTCTTAATATCAACGTGCCGGATCTCCCGCTGAATGAAATCAAGGGCATTCGCGTCACGCGTTGCGGAAGCCGTCATCCGGCCGATCAGGTTATCCCGCAACAGGATCCGCGCGGCAATACGCTTTACTGGATTGGCCCTCCTGGCGATAAGTGCGATGCGGGGCCGGATACCGACTTTGCTGCCGTGGATGAAGGCTATGTCTCGGTGACGCCACTGCACGTAGATTTAACCGCGTATAGCGCGCATGATGTGGTGTCGGGCTGGCTTGATCGCGCAGGAGTGAACGCGCAATGGTAAGCAAACGTGTACAAACTCTTCTGGAACAACTTCGCGCACAGGGGATCCGCGACGAGCATGTGCTGCATGCGCTCGCCCAGGTTCCGCGTGAGAAATTTGTAGATGAGGCGTTTGAACACAAAGCGTGGGAGAACGTGGCGTTGCCCATCGGGCAAGGCCAGACGATTTCGCAGCCCTACATGGTGGCACGCATGACGGAGCTGCTGGAGCTCACCCCCGACTCCCGCGTGCTGGAGATTGGCACCGGGTCCGGGTATCAAACTGCGATTCTGGCGCATCTGGTGCATCATGTGTGCTCGGTTGAGCGGATCAAAGGTTTACAGTGGCAGGCGCGTCGTCGCCTGAAACAACTTGATTTACACAATGTTTCGACACGACACGGTGATGGATGGCAGGGTTGGCAGGCTCGCGCCCCGTTTGACGCGATCATCGTGACGGCCGCTCCACCTGAGATCCCTGCGGCCCTGTTGTCGCAGCTGGATGAGGGGGGCATTCTTGTTCTGCCTGTTGGCGATGAGCAGCAGCTGCTGAAGCGCGTTCGTCGACGTGGCGACGAGTTTATTATCGATACCGTAGAAGCCGTGCGCTTTGTGCCTCTGGTAAAGGGGGAACTGGCCTAAGACTCGGAATTATCCAGGGTTATTAAGGCAAATTCAGCGTATGGTGTGGCGCGAAAGAGTCGTGCCATCACGGTTAATTTTAAGTCACTGGTAGTTAACACATTCCTGGGGGATAAATGAGCGCGGGAAGCCCTAAATTCACCATCAGCCGTGTTGCGGCATTATCACTGGTTTCGCTCTGGCTGGCAGGCTGTACGAGTTCTAACAATGCACCTGCGCCTGTCAGTTCCGTCGGCGGAACCAGCGGCTCCGGTAACACGTCCAGCGGAATGTTGATCACGCCGCCGCCTAAAATGGGTACTGCTGCGCCGCAGCAAACACCACAGATTCAGCCTGTGCAACAACCTGTTACACAGCCAACACAGATTCAGCCAGTCGAACAACCTGTTCAGACCCAAAATGGCCGCATAGTGTATAACCGTCAGTATGGGAACATTCCGAAAGGCAGCTATACCGGCGGCAGCACCTATACCGTGAAACGTGGCGATACGCTGTTCTATATCGCGTGGATCACCGGGAACGATTTCCGTGACCTCGCGCAGCGCAACAACGTCCAGGCACCGTATGCGCTGGAAGTCGGGCAGACGCTCCAGGTGGGCAACGCGACGGGTACGCCGCTTACGCCTGGTAACACCGTTTCTGCAGCGGATGTGACCGCGCAAAATAACAGCGTTAAGCCTGCACAAAAATCCACCACGGTGGTTGCTTCACAACCTGTAATTACGTATTCTGAAGATTCAGGTGATCAGACTGCTAACAAAATGTTGCCGAATAATAAAGGGACTGCGACTGCTGTCACAGCACCGGCTACGGCACCTGTGGTTAGCTCTACTGAACCGACTGCCAGCAGTATGAGTTCCAGTTCGGCAATCTCAACCTGGCGCTGGCCAACTGACGGTAAGGTTATCGAGAACTTCTCTTCCTCCGAAGGAGGGAACAAAGGGATCGATATCGCAGGAAGTAAGGGACAGGCTATCATCGCGACCGCAGACGGACGCGTTGTGTATGCCGGTAACGCTCTGCGCGGTTACGGTAATCTTATCATCATCAAACATAACGATGATTACCTGAGTGCCTACGCCCATAACGACACAATGCTGGTCCGGGAACAACAAGAAGTTAAGGCGGGGCAAAAAATCGCTACCATGGGTAGCACCGGAACCAGTTCTACACGCTTGCATTTTGAAATTCGTTACAAGGGGAAATCCGTAAACCCGCTGCAGTATTTGCCGCAGCGATAAATTGACGGGGCATGCCAGCCAGGGTGTCTCGTTCAGGGATCACGGGTAGGAGCCACCTTATGAGTCAGAATACGCTGAAAGTTCATGATTTAAATGAAGATGCGGAATTTGATGAGAACGGAGCAGAGGCTTTTGACGAAAAAGCCTTAGTAGAAGAGGAACCCAGTGATAACGATTTGGCTGAAGAAGAGCTGTTATCGCAGGGTGCCACACAGCGTGTACTGGACGCGACTCAGCTTTACCTTGGGGAGATTGGTTACTCCCCACTGTTAACGGCCGAAGAAGAAGTCTATTTCGCACGTCGTGCTTTGCGTGGTGATGTTGCCTCGCGCCGTCGCATGATTGAAAGTAACTTGCGTCTGGTCGTGAAAATTGCCCGTCGTTACGGCAATCGTGGTCTGGCTCTGCTGGACCTGATTGAAGAGGGCAACTTAGGTCTCATCCGCGCAGTAGAGAAGTTTGACCCTGAACGTGGGTTCCGCTTCTCCACCTACGCGACCTGGTGGATTCGTCAGACCATCGAACGGGCGATTATGAACCAAACCCGTACGATTCGACTGCCGATTCACATCGTCAAAGAGTTGAACGTCTATCTGCGTACCGCGCGCGAGTTGTCCCATAAACTGGACCACGAGCCAAGCGCAGAAGAGATTGCTGAGCAACTCGACAAACCGGTTGATGACGTAAGCCGCATGTTGCGTCTCAACGAGCGCATTACCTCGGTTGACACCCCGCTGGGTGGCGACTCCGAAAAAGCGCTGCTGGATATCCTGGCCGATGAGAAAGACAACGGTCCGGAAGACACCACGCAGGACGATGACATGAAACAGAGCATCGTCAAATGGCTGTTCGAACTGAACGCCAAACAGCGTGAAGTGCTGGCACGTCGTTTCGGTTTACTGGGGTATGAAGCTGCGACACTGGAAGACGTCGGCCGTGAAATTGGCCTGACCCGTGAACGTGTTCGTCAGATTCAGGTTGAAGGTCTGCGCCGCCTGCGTGAAATTCTGCAGGGGCAAGGTCTGAATATCGAAGCGCTGTTCCGCGAATAAGCAACCTTTCGTCAGAAAAAGGCCCGTCGTGAGACGGGCCTTTTTTATCTCTCACGGCTGCGCTGTTTCGTGCAGCAGACGCCAGCTGATCGTCTCGCCTTCCCGATTGAGCACCGCGGTTGACCAGCGTACGTTGACGGGCTGGTCCGGGCGGGTCTGCGTCTCCCGGTAATGAAGCACCGCACCGTTATCCCATGACTGAATCGTGGCTAACTCATCAATGATGATTTTCAGGCCGGGTCGGCTTCCACGCTGGGCGTGCAGAAAACGGGCAAGGGCGTCATGGTTTAAATGCGCCCCACTCGGGGGAACCATCAGAAAGTCAGGCTGGAAACGGGCGAGCAGGGTATCAACATGACCTTCACCGGCACCCAGCCAGCTTTCCAGTGCGATATGAATATCAATGATGTCGTGTTCGAAAGGCGTCATGGTTTCTCCTGTTGCAGTTGTGCAAGCACCTGCGGGTTGTTAAGACGAAATACAGAGATGACGGGCACCAGGGTGATGGCCGAAGCAACCAGAAACATCCCCTGCCACGCGGCGACGGGGGGCAAATACCTCTGGGCCAGATCCAGCACCTGTGCCAGCAGAAAGGCACCCGTAAAAAAACTCAGCTGACGATTAAGATTCCACAGCGCGCTGGCATCAGCCAGCTCTTCCCGACGCGTTGTCAGAAATGCGCTGCTCTGCGCCGTACTGCTGCAAAGGCTGCCTCCTGCGCCCATTAATGCAAACGCAACGGTCGCTGGCAACGTGCCCGTGGTCGCACTGACGTTGAGCAAAAGCAGAATACCTGACGCCTGAAGCAGGCATCCCGCGATCAACAGAGGTCGGGGGCCGACACGGTTAAAGTAACGGCCCGTTGCGGTGATGGCCATAAACGATGCCAGAGACCACGGCAGCATCAGCATGCCCGTCGCGGCTGGCGTCATGTTGGCCACGCTCTGCAGATAAAACATGCCCGTGACGTTTATTCCGATAAACATGCCGGGGACACATACATAAACCATCATGGAAACGCGCAGAAGCGGATCGGCGAGCAAACTCAGGTTCAGCAGTCGGTTTGCTTTTATCGCTGGCATTTCATGCTTAAGCCACAGACAGGCCAATGCAAAGGTCAGGAGAGCAACCGGGAGGGTAGCAAAAAATACCCACCGCCAGCTTAAAGCCTGAACCAGTAGGCCCCCTAACGCAGGTGAGAATGCGGGGGCAAGCAGTGCAACCAGCATGACGGCGGAAGAGAGCCTGGCGCGTTCATGCGCTTTAAACTGTTGCCAGGTCAGCGCCTGCCCTACGGGGATCAATAAGCCACCGCCCACGCCTTGCAGCACCCGCCAGGCAATCAGAGTTTCAAGTGTGGCAGACAAGCCTGCCGCGGTGGAGGCTACGCTAAAGAGAACCAGCGAGAGAAGGATGACGTGCTTTGCCCCGATGCGGCGCGTCAGGGCACTGCTGAACGGGATCACCAGCGTCAGGCCGACAATATACCCGTTACTGACCCAGGCAAGTGCAGAGGGCGTAGCGTGATAGGTCTGCGCCATTGCCGGAAAGGCGACGCTGGCGATAAACATGTTGATCAAATCAAGAAAAAAGCCCAGCAGATAGACTACGGCGACTTTGCTGCGATACGTCATGGTGGATCCTCCGGTGAGGGGGCGTATCGTATCGGCTTGTCCGGTGCCGATAAACGCAACAATTCGCGATATACTGTCAAAACTATTTTGACAATAATGAAGGTTAACGATGCTGAATCTCCAGCGAACGGCGATGTTTGTGGCGGTAGCGGATGCGGGCAGTTTTACTGCCGCCGCAGAGTCGATGGGGCTGACAAAGGCCGTGGTCAGCTTCAATATTCGCCAGCTGGAAGATGAGCTGGGAGTCACGCTGCTGCTGCGATCCACCCGTCGCCTGACGTTAACCGAGGCGGGCGTGCTTTTTCATCAGCGAAGCGTCAGGCTTTTACAGGAGGCTGAACGCCTGCAGGATGACGTTCGCGCTAACCATGCCGGCCTGACCGGGGAATTGCGGATCACCACCACGCCCGAGTACGGTTCGCAGGTGGTTGTGCCTTTGCTGGCCGAATTTAGCCAGCAGCACCCGGACCTTCGCGTTCGTCATGTTTCGTCGTCTCACCATGCCGATCTCATCTCGGAGCGCTTTGATGTCGCCATCCGGCTGGGAACACTCGCTGATTCGCGCTACCACGCCGCCCTGATTTCACACTTTTCGATCCTGCCGGTTGCCGCCCCCGGGTGGCTGGCTAACCATCCGGTTGAATCTCTCGAACACCTGGCCCAGGCAGAATGGATCGTTCACGAGCGTTTACCTTCGCCGCTGCACTGGCAGGTGAAAGATGCGGATGGCAATCTGGTTGCCTTTGAGATTAAAAAAGCCTCGCGCCTGTACGCCGATAGCGCCCAGGCGCTGATGGCTTTCGCACATGCGGGATGTGGAGTGGCGCTGCTGCCGGAGTGGCTGGTGCGAAACGCACTGAATTCGGGCGATCTGGTATCGATTTTACCGGGATACACCTTTGCTCAGCAGGGCATCTATGCCGTTTATCCGGATGCCCAGCATGTGCCCGCTAAGGTCCGGACATTTATTGATTTTATGCGTGCCCGCGTGAACTAATCGTGCATCATCTTTTTGATCAGTGCCGTAAATTGTTCCCGCTCATCTTTGCTGAGACGCCCTAAAAACGCCTCATCCACCTCGTTGCCGACCGGTTTACAGCTTGCAAGCAGGGCTTCCCCTTCAGGCGTGAGGAAGACAAACCGGCGGCGCTTATCCGCAGGATCATGTTCGCGCTTCACCAGCCCACGTGATTCCATGCGGCTCAGCATTTCGGCCAGCGTCGCTTTTGTGCTTACCGCCACTTCCGTCAGGGCGACCTGTTCGATTCCCGGATTTTCGGCAATAGAGCGCATCACCGCATATTGTGGCTTGGTCAGCTCCGGTAAAGCATGTTGCCAGTGGGCCGTATGCTGTTGAAAAAGCTGCCGTAACAGGTGGAACGCTTCTTGTCTCAGTTCCATGAACACTCCGACGAAAAAATTCTCCCCCTATGATAGCCGCTATTGCCTGCGATTTTAACGCAGCAGTTTTTAGCATTTAGTGTGATCGTATGCGAACGATCTTGTCAGGCAGGCGTTCCGGGAGTAGTTTACTCAATATGTTCGTATGCGAACGAATTGATTGAGGTGCTGAATGAGATTGATAGTCGGAATGACGGGGGCAACAGGTGCTCCGCTGGGGGTGGCTTTACTGCAGGCGTTACGCGACATGCCGGAGGTCGAGACCCATCTGGTGATGTCGAAATGGGCAAAAACCACCATCGAGCTGGAAACGCCTTATACCGCGCAGGATGTCGCCGCCCTGGCTGATGTTGTCCACAGCCCGGCCGATCAGGCCGCCACCATTTCATCCGGCTCGTTTCGCACCGACGGCATGATCGTCATTCCCTGCAGTATGAAAACGCTGGCGGGGATCCGCGCGGGCTATGCCGAAGGGCTGGTGGGCCGTGCGGCAGACGTGGTGCTGAAAGAGGGGCGCAAGCTGGTGCTGGTCCCGCGTGAAACGCCGCTCAGCACTGTTCATCTGGAGAACATGCTCGCGCTTTCCCGCATGGGTGTGGCGATGGTGCCGCCCATGCCTGCGTATTACAACCACCCGCAAACCGCCGATGACATCACCCAACACATCGTGACCCGCGTGCTCGACCAGTTTGGTCTGGAGCATACAAAAGCGCGTCGCTGGAACGGTTTGCAGGCGGCGAAACATTTTTCACAGGAGAATAAAGATGGCATTTGATGATTTGAGAAGCTTCCTGCAGGCGCTCGATGAGCAAGGGCAACTGCTGAAAATTGAAGAAGAGGTCAATGCGGAACCGGATCTGGCGGCGGCCGCCAACGCGACGGGACGAATTGGTGACGGCGCACCTGCGCTGTGGTTCGATAACATTCGCGGATTTACCGATGCCCGGGTGGTGATGAACACCATCGGCTCCTGGCAAAACCACGCTATCTCCATGGGATTGCCTGCAAATACGCCGGTAAAAAAGCAGATCGACGAATTCATTCGCCGCTGGGATAAATTCCCGGTTACGCCCGAGCGGCGCGCCGATCCTGCGTGGGCGCAGAATACGGTAGACGGCGAAGATATCAACCTGTTCGACATTTTGCCGCTGTTCCGTCTGAACGACGGGGACGGGGGCTTTTATCTCGACAAAGCGTGTGTCGTGTCGCGCGATCCGCTCGACCCGGACCACTTCGGCAAGCAGAACGTCGGTATTTATCGTATGGAGGTGAAGGGCAAACGTAAGCTCGGCCTGCAGCCAGTGCCGATGCACGATATCGCCCTGCATCTGCATAAAGCCGAAGAGCGCGGTGAAGATCTGCCGGTGGCGATTACGCTGGGCAACGACCCGATAATCACCCTGATGGGTGCGACGCCGCTGAAATACGATCAATCCGAATATGAAATGGCCGGGGCGCTGCGTGAAAGCCCGTATCCGATTGCCACGGCACCGTTGACCGGTTTCGATGTGCCGTGGGGTTCAGAAGTGATCCTGGAAGGGGTGATTGAAGGCCGTAAACGTGAAATCGAAGGGCCGTTCGGTGAGTTTACCGGGCACTATTCCGGCGGGCGCAACATGACGGTAGTGCGAATTGATAAAGTCTCGTACCGCACCAAACCGATTTTCGAGTCGCTCTATCTGGGGATGCCCTGGACCGAGATTGACTACCTGATGGGGCCGGCGACCTGTGTGCCACTGTATCAGCAGTTAAAAGCAGAGTTCCCGGAAGTCCAGGCGGTGAATGCCATGTACACCCACGGCCTGCTGGCGATTATCTCCACCAAAAAACGCTATGGCGGTTTTGCCCGTGCAGTTGGCCTGCGTGCCATGACCACGCCACACGGTCTGGGCTACGTGAAGATGGTGATCATGGTGGATGAAGACGTGGATCCGTTCAACCTGCCGCAGGTGATGTGGGCGCTGTCCTCGAAAGTGAATCCGGCAGGCGATCTGGTGCAGTTGCCGAACATGTCGGTTCTTGAGCTCGACCCGGGCTCCAGCCCGGCAGGGATCACTGACAAGCTGATTATTGATGCCACCACGCCTGTCGCGCCGGATAACCGCGGTCACTACAGCCAGCCGGTGCAGGATTTACCTGAAACCAAAGCCTGGGCTGAAAAGCTGACCGCGATGCTGGCAGCACGTCAATAAGGAGGAAAAGATGATTTGTCCACGTTGTGCCGATGAGCATATTGAGGTGATGGCCACATCACCGGTGAAAGGGGTCTGGACGGTTTATCAGTGCCAGCACTGTCTGTATACCTGGCGCGATACCGAGCCGCTGCGTCGTACCAGCCGTGAACATTATCCGGAAGCGTTCCGCATGACGCAGAAGGATATTGATGAGGCGCCGCAGGTGCCAACCATTCCGCCATTGTTGTAAAAAAAAGCCCGGTGGCGCTACGCTTACCGGGCGGTAACATCGTGCGGTCTGTTTTGCCGGGTGGCGGCTTCGCCTTACCCGTCCTACAAAACCCGTAGGCCTGGTAAGCGCAGCGCCACCGGGCAAAGAGCGCAGAGAACTACACCAGATTCTTCAGCCGATAAATCCACTCCAGCGCCTGACGCGGCGTCAGGGAATCTGGATCGAGATTCTCCAGCGCTTCAACGGCGGGGGAGGTCTCTTCCGCAGGAGCCAGCAGCGACATCTGCGTGCCATCAATCTGGGTGGCGGCTGCATTCGGGGACAGACTTTCCAGCTCGCGCAGTTTCTGACGCGCGCGTTTAATCACCTCTTTAGGCACACCCGCCAGCGCCGCGACGGCCAGACCATAGCTCTTGCTCGCCGCACCATCCTGCACCGTGTGCATAAAGGCGATAGTATCACCATGCTCCAGTGCATCCAGGTGGACGTTTGCCACGCCTTCCATTTTCTCCGGCAACTGCGTCAGTTCAAAGTAGTGCGTCGCGAACAGCGTCATGGCCTTGATTTTATTCGCCAGGCTTTCGGCACACGCCCACGCCAGCGACAGTCCGTCGTAGGTTGAGGTGCCGCGTCCGACTTCATCCATCAGCACCAGACTGTGTTCTGTTGCGTTGTGCAGGATATTGGCGGTTTCAGTCATTTCAACCATGAAGGTGGAACGACCGCTTGCCAGATCGTCCGCTGCACCCACGCGGGTGAAGATACGATCGATGGGGCCAATCTCCACTTTTTGCGCCGGCACGTAGCTGCCGATGTAGGCGAGCAGGGCGATAAGCGCCGTCTGGCGCATATAGGTACTTTTACCGCCCATGTTCGGACCGGTAATGATCAGCATTCTGCGCTGCGGTGACAGGCTCAGCGGGTTGGCGATAAACGGTTCGTTGAGTACCTGCTCCACCACCGGATGGCGGCCTTCGGTAATGCGAATGCCGGGCTTATCGGTAAAGGTCGGGCAGGTATAGTTCAGCGTTTCAGCGCGCTCTGCCAGGTTCACCAGCACATCCAGCTCCGCCAGCGCACCTGCGCTTAACTGCAGGTCCGCGAGGTGTGGCATCAGCATGTCGAACAGCTCGTCGTAAAGCTGCTTTTCCAGGGCCAGCGCTTTGCCTTTCGAGGTGAGAACTTTGTCCTCATACTCTTTCAGCTCAGGAATGATGTAGCGCTCAGCGTTTTTCAACGTCTGGCGACGCACATAGTGAATCGGCGCCAGATGGCTCTGTCCGCGGCTGATCTGAATGTAGTAACCGTGTACCGCGTTATAGCCAACTTTCAGAGTATCGAGCCCGAGACGTTCGCGCTCGCGGATCTCCAGCTTGTCGAGGTAATCCGTTGCGCCGTCAGCCAGCGCGCGCCATTCGTCCAGCTCTTCGTTATAGCCAGGGGCAATGACGCCCCCGTCGCGGACCAGAACCGGCGGCGCATCAACGATCGCGCGCTCGAGCAGATCGCGGAGTTCAGCGAACTCGCCCATGGTTTCGCGGAGTTTCTGAACCGGTGCGCTGTCAACGTCACTCAGCTGAGCACGCAGTTCCGGCAACTGCTGGAAGGCGTGACGCATCCGTGCAAGGTCGCGAGGCCGCGCCGTGCGCAGTGCCAGGCGAGCCAGAATACGCTCCAGATCGCCCACCTGACGCAGCACAGGCTGCAGCTCGGTGTAGCGATCCTGCAGCGCGGCAATGGTCTGCTGACGACAAACGAGCGTATCCGTATCGCGGACGGGCATATGCAGCCAGCGCTTCAGCATGCGGCTGCCCATCGGCGTCACGGTGTTATCGAGGACGGATGCCAGCGTGTTCTCGACGCCCCCCGCCAGGTTCTGAGTGATCTCCAGATTCCGGCGCGTGGCCGCATCCATAATGATGCTGTCCTGCTGGCGCTCCATGGTGATAGAGCGGATATGCGGCAGGGCGGTGCGCTGGGTGTCTTTCACATACTGCAGCAGGCAGCCTGCGGCGCACAGCCCGCGCGGCGCGTTTTCCACGCCAAAGCCAATCAGGTCACGCGTGCCGAACTGCAGATTGAGCTGCTGGCGCGCGGAATCAATTTCAAATTCCCACAGCGGACGGCGGCGCAGACCGCGACGACCTTCGATCAGCGCCATTTCGGCGAAATCTTCGGCATACAGCAGTTCTGCCGGGTTGGTGCGCTGGAGTTCGGCAGCCATGGTTTCCCGGTCAGCCGGCTCGCTCAGACGAAACCGCCCGGAGCTGATATCCAGCGTGGCGTAACCAAACCCTTTACCATCCTGCCAGAGTGCTGCCAGCAGGTTGTCCTGGCGCTCCTGGAGCAGGGCTTCATCGCTGATGGTGCCTGGCGTGACGATACGCACGACCTTGCGTTCTACCGGGCCTTTTGAGGTGGCCGGATCGCCGATCTGCTCACAGATGGCCACCGACTCGCCCTGATTCACCAGCTTGGCCAGGTAGTTTTCTACCGCATGATGCGGAATGCCTGCCATCGGGATGGGTTCACCTGCCGATGCGCCACGTTTGGTCAGAGAGATGTCGAGCAGCTGCGATGCCCGTTTAGCATCGTCATAAAACAGCTCGTAAAAATCGCCCATACGGTAAAACAACAGGATTTCCGGATGCTGTGCTTTCAGCTTCAGGTACTGCTGCATCATTGGGGTGTGGGCGTCGAAATTTTCAAGTGTACTCATTAGGTTACCGTGTCCATTTTTTTTCAATTTCAATGAGTTGTCTTTTTTATTGTCAGGTTTCTTACTCTCTCATTGGAACGCATGACATCCTGCGTTTCTTATCATGAATCGTTCACGGACCATGATAACGGACTCTGCTGGACAGGAAAACAGACGTGCAGGCTCTTTCGACTAAAATGCGTACCTGATTCCAGCGGTGCTGAAGACGTAGGCCTGTCTTGCCGCAATTGCGGCAGGCGCGCTGGTCCGGTAACGCTAAAGGAACACCGCGCGATATTCCTTGCGTATTAAACGTAAACGGGAATAAAGGCGTCAGAATATAACGTGAACCTTTCTTTTTCTGTTTCAGAAACGTATTTGTCTTCGATGTGGGCACAATATTCTATTATGCTCATATTATTTTTATTTCAGCGTTACTGCTGAACAAACGCCATAACTTACTGCTTTGACAAGGAATATTCGCAGAGTATACTTGCTAACTCTGGCAACAGTTTTCTGATTCTGTTTATTGCATAGTGAGTATCATATGTTCTGGATAATTAACGATAATATTAAATTTTGTCCAGAGAAAAACTTACTTGTCTCTATGGCCCGACCGGAGTTAAGCGTCATTCTGACCACGCCAGCCAGTCGTTGCCTGGTTCTCCTGCTAGAGTCCGCCCCGGAAGTGGTTAATCAAAGGGATTTCTTCACAAAAGTTTGGGGTGAAGACGGAATGTTAGTTCCGGCCAATACCCTTTATCAGAATATCTCCATCATCCGGCGTGGGTTGCGCACGACGGGAGAGACTGATGACACGCTGGTTGCCACGGTACCCAGAAAAGGGTTCCAGATTAAAAAAGAAGTTAAGGTCGCCCGAATTGAAAACGACGTAACAGAATCAGAAAGCGCGAAAGCAGAAGCCCGGCCTGTCACCGTCCCGAAAGAGGTGATTGCGGAAACTGCTGCCGTTCAGGTGAAGGATAAGACCCCGCGTCATCACTATCGTCGCTATCTTCCACTGCTTTTTATGGCCCTCTCTTTTGGGCTGGGCTATTTTATTCTCCATCTGGCCGTGCATGACTATTCAAAGAAAGATTTTTTTAAAGATTACACCATAAGCAGCACCGAAAATGGGTGCCATTTTTTCTCACGAAACGATGATATTAAAAGCATCGGAAACTACACGCGTTATAAAAAAATTATCATGCAAACGGGGCTCGATTGTAAAAAATACCCGTGGGTCTATTTCTCCTCAACCAGTACGGCTCCGGCACTTTCGGTACTTATTTGCAGAAAACCGTATGAACAAGAAGAAGATGCAGGGTGCGTTACGCTTTATTTCAGGGGGTACAATCAGTGACTAAAAAGTCCACTGCCATAATGTGTCTCTTACTGTTTGCTGCGGGCGCACTGGCGTCCTGGCTTTACCATTATCGCTTAGAAAAAAAACATGATACGGAAGCCTGTTCAGTTTCTGTTGTTGTTTATCATGAGGATGTCCGTGCACACCTTACGCTGGACTTTATGTATACCATGCAGAAGCAGACCGGTGTTGTCGCGGTAGGCGGTACGTATTTTAAAAACGATAAGGCGATAGCGTCTATCCGAAGAGACGTGTCTTATATCTGGACTGAAAACAAAGACTCTTTCCAGTTTACCTCCGTTAAGATCCATGACGTTAACGAAGATTCTCTGCCGGATAACGTGCTCGGCGACGTGTTGCCTGATTTCTTTATTTACCCGAACCATAAATTGAACTATACCATTCTGAAACAAGGGCCCAGAGGGTTTCTATTTACCGTCGGTAAGCGTCCTATTTTCTTCTGCTCTCGCTGAGATCTTCTTTCAGTAGTTCGATGACAATTTTCCCCTGTTCAACGCCCACCCGCACCTGAGAGTGGGTGGTAAACCCTGCCTGCTCAAGCCAGTCGCCTTTTAAGCTTAATGCCGCATGTACGCTGTAGCGTGTCGGGATTTTGGTTTTCCGGTTTTCGTGACGTTTTCTGAAATAACCGACTTTTAAGTGGCGATAGTGTTTGGTCATAGCGATCTCTTGCATACAGCCTCCATAACGACGGGCAATGTGTGTTCGTAATGCCTGTATAAAATACCAGTAAAAAACGGCGAGTGTGGGCTTAATAGTGGAAGGTGGCTTCAGAAAACGACATGCAACAACTGAAAATCAGGGTATAAAAAGGTATTATTGATGCATGTTTCAAACGGTGAGCTGCTATGTCTGGTAAACGAATTTCACGAGAAAAAAAGACGATCGCCAGAATGATCGCTCTGTATGAAAAGCAGTGCCCGGAGGCATCTCAGGAAGCGGGGCATTATCAGGTGCTGAACGCCTATGCGGATAAGCGTCTGGATAAGTGTGTCTTTGGTGAGGACAAACCGGCCTGTAAACAGTGTCCGGTACACTGCTACCAGCCTGCCAGGCGTGAAGAGATGAAGCAGATAATGCGTTGGGCAGGGCCACGCATGCTATGGCGTCACCCGATCCTGACGGTTCGTCATCTGCTGGACGATCGTCGTCCGGTGCCGGAATTACCGGAAAAGTATCGCCCCAAAAAGTAACGGCTTCAGCCCCTGAAGGGGCGACAAATGACGTTCAGGGCGACCGCGCTGCATAACGGGAACAGGGCCAGCAGCAGCCAGGGATACATTGCCTGAGGTGAGGGCACCAGGGCGCGATCCAGCAGACTGCCAAACAGTAAATTTCCCGCCAGCACCGCAACACCGCCAGCGGTGGCGAGTGCGCCGTAGTGCGCGCCAAGCGTCGACTCCTCTGCAAAGCGTGGAACCAGATCCTTTGCCGAGGGCACCAGCAGCATCTGCCCCAGCGTCAACAGCGTCACAAGACACACGGACGGAAGTAACCGCAGCCAGCCTTCTGATGGCGCAGCCGGGGCGAACATCGCCACGCTCGCAAAGGAGGCCGAGAGCAGCAAAAAGCCCACCGGCAAAATTCTTACCGCGCCCACGCGTCGGGCGAAACGCGCCAGCGGAAGCTGCAAGGTGATGATCAGCACAGAGGCCAGCATAAACAGGGGGCCGAGATCTTTCTCGTTACCGCCGGCGCGCTGGATCTCCACCGGCAGCGCCAGATAGAGCTGGTTGTAGCTCAACAGCCACGAACTGTAGGCGATGATAAAAGCGACAAAACGCGGCTGACGGAAGGTCGTCCACCAGGGAACAATTGTGAGTGTCTGCTTGCTGTGTCGCGCAGCCGGAAGGCAGAAGTAGAGCACAATCAGCGCGACGACGAAGACCCCCGCGCCAGCCAGTGCCACCTGGCGAAACCCCAGCCCCGTGAGCAAAGCCCCGGCAACCGGGCCCAGCACCGCGCCAAGTTCACCGCAGACGGCAAAGAGCGCAAACCACTCAGCGCGGCTGCGTTTCCCTTTAGTCTCGCTTTGCGTACCCGCCTTTGCCAGCAGCGCTTCGATGGAGGGAGAGAACAACGCGCCGCCAATGCCGGTCAGACAGGCGCCAAGGATGATGGGCCAGAGAGCGTGTCCAAACGCCAGCAGCAGATAACCAGCAACGCGGATGATGCAGCCGCAGAGGATAATGATTTTGGCACCAAAGCGGTCGGAGAGCGCACCGCCGACGATGAACATCCCCTGCTGCGAAAAGGTACGCAGCCCCAGAATCAGCCCGATAAGCCCGCCGGAAAGCAGCATATCGTCGCGCAAAAAAATCGCCAGGAAGGGGACAACCGCGTAAAAACCGATGTTAAACACAAACTGGCTGCCCAGTAAGACGGGCGGCCAGAGCGTCGTGGCAGGGCGCAGGGGCATCATTCTAGTGGCGCCTAAACCATAAAATGGATGTGCTTTTTGCCATGGAACGGCGAGATCTCGATTTTGGTTTTCACCCGAAACACGTCCCACAGCAGCTCCTCTGAGAGGATCTCCTGTGGCGTTCCGGTGGCTACGATTTGCCCCTTCTGCATCACAATCAGCGAATCACAGAACATTGACGCATGGTTGAGATCGTGAATGGCGACAATGCTGGTCACCGGCAGGTCGCTTATCAGGTGCATCAGCTGCATCTGATGGTGAATATCCAGGTGGTTGGTCGGTTCATCCAGCAGAATTTCGGTCGGCGTCTGCGCCAGCGCCCTGGCGATATGCACGCGCTGGCGCTCCCCACCGGAGAGGCTCAGCCAGCCCTGATCGCTTTTTTCCAGCATATCCACCCGCTGCAGGGCCGCGGTGACGGTCTCGTCATCCTGCTTGCTCCAGTTTGAGAACGGGGAGTGATGCGGAATGCGGCCCAGTTTGACGACATCGCGAACGCGCATATTGGCATCGGTCATGCCGTGCTGTTCAACGAAGGCGACCCGGCGCGCAAGCTGCTTTTTGGCGATGCGGGAGATGTTCTGACCGTCCAGCGTCACACAGCCTGCATCCGGGCGGCGCAGGCCAGCCAGAATGCGCAGAAGCGATGATTTACCGCAGCCATTGGGACCAAGCAGTCCTACCGTTTCACCCTGCGCCACGTTGAGCGACACGTCATTGACGATGACCTTTTTGCCGACCTTCCAGGTAATATTTTCAGCGCAAATACTCATCACTTATTCCTTGAACGGTAGATGATCACGGCAAAGAACGGCACGCCAACCAGCGCGGTCACCACGCCCACCGGCAGACTTTGCGGGGCAATCAGCAGACGCGAAGCGATATCTGCCAGCACCATCAGGATGGCACCTGCCAGCGCGCTGGCAATCAGCAATGTGCGATGAAGGGGGCCGAAGAAGAAGCGCATCATATGCGGAACCACCAGCCCGACAAAGCCGATTGAGCCCGCCATGCTGACGATGGTTGCGGTGATCAATGCGGTGGTGGTAAAGAGCGCCAGGCGGACCCACGGAACGGCAATCCCCAGCGAGGCGGCGGCGTCATCACCAAAGGTAAAGGCATCCAGCGCCCGGGAGTAATAAAGACAAATGGCAAGGCCAGCCAGTACCACGACCAGTACCAGTTGAAATTCTGGCCATCGCACCCCGCTGAAGCTGCCCAGCAGCCAGAACATCACATCACGCGCCTGCTGCGCGCTGGCAGAGGTGCTGATGGTATAGGCGGTGATAGCGTTGAATAGCTGTGACGCGGCCACACCTGCGAGGATGGTGCGCTCGTTGCCGCCGCGCGCGCCGTTGGTCAGAAAAGCGACAAACGCAAAGGCGGCGAATGCCCCGGCAAACGCGCCCGCAGAGAGCGACACCGCCCCGGTCCCTATCCCCAGCACCACGACGGAAACCGCGCCGGTGGACGCCCCCGCAGAGACGCCGAGCACGTAAGGTTCAGCCAGCGCGTTTTTCAGCAGGCTCTGCAAAACCGCGCCGCAGATAGCCAGCCCCGCGCCGCAGCAGGCCGCCACCAGCGCACGGCTCAGGCGGAAGTCCCAAATCACGCTCTCGTAGATGCGGTTAAGCGGAACCGCGGTCAGCCCCAGCTTATTACCGATAGCATAAAAGACATTGGACAGCGGAATCGACAACTCTCCGACGCTTACGCCAAGGGCTATCACCAGAAACAACAGGACAATAGCCAGCAGAGCGGAAGTGGTCAGGAACAGGCCCTGCCGGGCCTGAAGTACGGCTGCCGTCATCAGTTCAGCCCCAGTTTTCTGAGCTGTTCGCCCACCTGTTCAGCGCCATAAATGGTACGGATCGTCGGGTTCATTGCCTGGCCGTCCATCACCACGATATGGCCTTTTTTGACCGCATCAAGCTGGCTGACGGCCGGATCGCTTTTCAGGAATTTGATTTTCTCTTCCGCGTTATCCAGCGCCCAGCGGTTACGGTCGAGGCTTGAGACCACAATCACATCCGGGTTAGCGGCAATGATGCTTTCCCAGCCCACGGTTGGCCATTCGGTCTCGGAGGTAATGGCGTTATGCCCGCCCAGTACGTTTGCGATAAACCCGGAGGCGCTGTTCTTACCGCCCACGTAGGCATCAGCAGAAGGGGATGAACTGGAGAACCAGAAGACAAAAGAGAGGTCTTTTTTGCTCTTGCCAAACTCCTGACGCAGGTCTGCCTCCCGCTTTTTGAAATCGGCGATCACGGCCTGGCCACGATCTTCAACGTTGAAAATTTTGGCGAAATCTTCAATTTCTTTATACAGATATGTCATATCCCACAGCTTCTGGCGGCTGCCGTACATATCGCCCGAGGCTTTTTTGGTGGCGCACATACCCGGTGATAAATAGCTGTTCACGCCGACGGTAGCCAGATCCTCACGTTTTGCGACCTTACTTTCTGGCCCGAGCAGCAGCGGCAATTGTGCAGGAACAAAATCGGGGTTTTGCGCAAGGATAGATTCCAGGGTAGGAATTTCGACGGTGAGCGTTTTGATTTTGGCATTCTGTTCCGCCAGCTGCGGCAGCACTTTGGTCGGCCAGAAGGCGCTGGCCTTCACCTTATCTTCCAGACCCAGCAGAAGCAAAATCTCAACGGTATTTTGACCAAGGGCCACGACGCGTTCCGGCGCTTTGGTGAAGGTCTCTTTATAACCGCAGTTTTCAATGGTCAGAGGATAAGTGGTTGCCAGAGCAGAACTGACCGACGCAATCGCCAGGCCTAACGCGCAGATGACCTTCTTCATTAAACGCTACCCTTCATTAAAATTATTATTGATGCAAATGAAACTCATTATTAAGGCGGAATTTTATACAGAGGAATCGATTTTGTGTCAATGAGGGACAATAACGCAGGGTGATGAAAGGCGGTGTCAAAAAACACCGCCGGAATGCGCCTTAAATCAGGCTCTCTTTATCAATTCCGAGACGCTTCATGCGCGACAGCAGGGTGGTGCGTTTTAACCCCAGCCGCTGGGCGGCCCCTTTCGGTCCGGCCACCACGCCGTTGGTCTCTTTCAGCACGCGGACAATCAGCTGATATTCATCTTCCCCGTCCTGAGCCACATCGGTCGCCGTAACGGGCGTTTCCGCCAGAGAGACCTCCGGCAGGGAGAGTTGCAGCACATTTCCGCGTGTCAGCAGCACCGCACGCTCGATAACGTTTTCCAGCTCGCGCACGTTGCCGGGCCACTCCATCGATGAAAGGGTACGTAACGTCTCGGCAGGAATACTGTCGATGTTGCGTCCCATCCGACGGGCAATTTTGGCGGTAAACGCTTTGACCAGCAGCGGGATATCTTCCGGACGCTCGCGCAGGGGCGGCAGGCAAATCGGGAACACGTTCAGACGATAGTAGAGGTCGCTGCGAAACTCGCGGTCGGCGACCATTTTTTTCAGATCGCGGTTGGTGGCGGCAATCAGCCGCACGTCGGTCTGAATCAGCTTATTGCTGCCAAGACGTTCGAACTCCTGCTCCTGCAGCACACGCAGCAGTTTCGGCTGCAGCTCCAGCGGCATATCGCCCACTTCATCGAGGAACAGCGAGCTTTTATCCGCCAGCTCAAAACGGCCCAGTCGCTGGCTGCTGGCGCCGGTAAACGCGCCGCGCTCATGGCCAAAGAGATCGCTTTCCAGCAGACCCGCAGGCATGGCGGCGCAGTTCATTTTCACCATCCGGCGGCTGTTGCGGTTGCTCAGATTGTGGATCGCACGGGCAATCAGTTCCTTGCCGGTGCCGGTCTCGCCCAGGATCAGCACCGTGCTGTCGCTTTGCGCCACCATTTCCACCTGTTTGAGTACGCTGTACATGGCGTCGCTGCGTCCGATGATTTCACCAAACTCGCTGTCGACATTGTTAAGCTGTTCCGTCAGCGCCAGGTTTTCATCCACCAGCCGTTCTTTCAGACGGTGGATCTCCTGATACGCCAGCGCGTTATCCAGCGCGATAGAGATACGCTCTGCAATCTGACGCAGCAGCTTCAGGTTGGCGGTGGTGAACACCCCTTCCTCACACTGCGCCAGCTTGAGAACGCCCAGCATGGTGTTACCGGACATCAACGGCAGCAGGCACAGAGTCTGGATTTTGTTGCCCCAGATGTTAAACAGCATCCGCTCGTAAGGCGCCATCACATCCTGCTCGCTGAGATTGAGCAGCAGGATCTCCTTACTTTTAAACACCCGTTCCGAGAGGGTTCCTGCTTCATCCACCTCGCTCTGCTCATGAGCCGGATTCGCTTCGTCGAGATAGTGGGTGGAGTAGATATTTAGCTTGCCCTTGCGATGGCCGCGCAAGGCAATGCTGATGGCGTCAATTTTGAAGTAGTGATGGATCTCCTTCGACACTTCGCTGACCAGCTCATCCATGTCGAGACGGGAGAGCACGGCGTTGGTGATTGCCACCAGAATGCGGAAGTTGTCACGCTCGCGGCTCAGCAGGTCGTAATCCACATTATTACTGACGCGGCTTTGGATCTGCTCGGCGACGACGGCCACTATCTGGGTAAAGGTGTGCAGACGCTCATATTCCGCCTCGCTCCACGGCTGGTCGGTATTGCGGATAAACTCGCAGCCACCAAAAATATGGCCTTCCACCGCCAGCGGCAGCAGGCTGTAGTGGCCGAATGGCTGGTATAACGCGCTCCGGGCCAGCATGGGCCAGGCCTGGCGGAACTCCTCAAAATTGCAGTGCAGCGCTTCCGGTCGGGAAAGAATACGGCGGATTGGCCCGTGAGCGAGATACGTTTCGTCTTCGTATTCAAACGCTTTTCCGTTTTCTCGTGTGGAGAAGTAGCTCGCACGATGGCTCCCGCTATGCCAGAGCACAATGGCGGCGCTGTCTGCCAGTGCAGATTGCCTGACCAGGCGCGTCAGGGCATCGCTCAGCGCACCCAGGTCGGGCTGCTGTAAAAGTGTTCGCGTAATGTCGAACAGACCCTGCTGTCCGAGATCGCTCATCGGTGTATACGGCATAGTGCTTTCCAGTAGAAACGGGCAAATAAATAAATTCCGTGCCGACCGCTTTTTAGCGCGGTTCTAGCAAATGCGGGGTAACGGTTCCGCGTGCGGCAGCTCCAGCGTGCGCTTCACGCCATACAGTCCGGCCAGGCGCACCCCTTTGCGCTCAACCACCTCACCAATGATTGCGGCCTCTTTTCCTGACGGATGCGCCCGCAACTGTTCAAGTACGGCTTCGGCCGCGGTGCGCTCAACGCCTATCACCAGCTTGCCTTCGTTAGCAAAATTGAGCGGATCCAGCCCCAGCAGCTCGCACAGTCCACGAACCGCAGGCTTCACGGGCAGGTTGCGCTCAGTAAGTTCAATACCGCAGCCGCAGCAGGCCGCGAACTCATGCACCACGGCATTGACGCCGCCACGGGTGGCATCGCGCAGGGCTTTCACGCCGGGGATCGCACGCAGCGTCTGGATGAGCGGGGTGAGCACCGCGCAGTCGCTGCGCAGTTCCCCGTCCAGCCCCAGCCCTTCGCGCAGGTTAAGGATGGTCGCCCCGTGACAGCCCAGCGTGCCGCTGACCAGCAGCACGTCGCCCACGGCCAGCTGCTGCGCGCCCCAGTGAATATCGGCGGGGATCGCCCCCATCCCGGCGGTGTTGATAAAGAGCTTGTCCGCCGCGCCGCGCTGCACCACCTTGGTATCGCCGGTGACGATAGCAATTCCCGACTCGCGCGCGGTGTGCGCCATGCTGCTGACCACCGCCGCGAGCGTCTCCATCGGCAAACCTTCTTCAAGGATAAATCCGCAGGAGAGGTAGCGCGGAATGGCACCGCTGACGGCGACATCGTTCGCGGTACCGCAGACGGCCAGCTTGCCGATATCGCCGCCGGGGAAGAACAGCGGGTCAATCACATAGCTGTCGGTGGAGAAGGCCAGCCTGTCGCCCTGGGCGGTGAGGGAAGCGAGGTCAATGCGGGCCTGGTCTTCCTGCTCGGCGAGCCAGGGATTATCAAAGGCCTCCATAAACAGCCGGTTTATCAGCTGCTGCATCGCCAGACCGCCGCTGCCGTGCGCCATTTCAACCGTCTTCATGCTTCACTCTCCTGGTTGCGATACTGGTACCACGCGGCGCATGCCCCTTCGGAAGAGACCATCAGCGCGCCAAAGGCCGTTTGCGGGTTACAGGTGTTGCCAAATAACGGGCAGTGATGGGGTTTGCATTTTCCTGTCAGAACCTCGCCGCAGCGGGCCCGGGGATCGTCGCAAACCTGTTGTGGCTGTGGACGGAAATGCGTTTCTGCGTCAAACGACCGGTAGGCTGGCGTCAGGCGCACGCCAGATTCAGCAATCAACCCCAGCCCGCGCCACTCGCTGTCGCCTTCAACGCAAAACACGTCAGCTATCGCCTGCTGCGCCCGTTCATTTCCGGCATCCGGCACCACGCGGCGGTACTGATTTTCCACCGCGCTCAGGGCTGCTATTTTCTGCTCAACCAGTATGGTGACGCCTTGCAGTAGATCAAGAGGTTCGAAACCAGCGACAACTAAGGGGCGATGGTAATCGTCAGCGATAAAGCCGTAAGCGTCGGTACCAATCACCATGCTCACATGGCCCGGCGCCAGAAACGCGTCAATGCCGTTGTCCGGCTCTTCCAGCAGGCTACGCAGCGTCGGGATAAGCGTAATGTGCTGGCAGAAAAAGAAAAAATTGGTGACGTTGCTGCGTTTGGCCTGCTGCAGGGTGATTGCCGTGGCGGGCATAGTGGTCTCAAAACCCAGCCCGAAAAATACCACCTTGCGGTCCGGGTTATCGGTTGCAAGCTTCAGGGCGTCCATCGGCGAGTACACGATCCGGATGTCCGCACCTCGCGCTTTGGCCTGCAACAGCGAACCCGTTTTTCCCGGCACGCGCATTGCGTCGCCAAAGGTACAGAAAATGACATCAGACTGGCTGGCTATCTCAATACAGCTGTCGATGCGCCCCATGGGCAGCACGCATACCGGGCAGCCCGGGCCGTGGATAAACTCAATGTTGTCCGGCAGCAACTGGTCGAGGCCAAATTTGAAAATGGCGTGGGTGTGCCCGCCGCAGACTTCCATGATCCGCAGCGGTTTTTGCGCCGTATACGCCAGCAGGGAGGCCCGTGTTTTCAGATGACCGATAAGCTGCATCACCTGCTCAGGTGCGCGGTATTCATCAACGTAACGCATAATTACCGTTCCTCGCCGTACAGCAGCGCGCCGACGTCCGGCTCCACATCGAACATGTTCTGCAGGGCATCCAGCGTGTCGCGCGCTTCCGCTTCGTTAATGACGCTCATGGCGAATCCCACGTGTACCAGCACCCACTGACCAAGGCGCGAGACGCCCGTCTCTTCGGTGCTGCCCACCAGGGTTAAATCCACGTCGCGCAATATGCCGCAGACCGCCACTTTGGCCTGGTTTCCGTCAATGGAATGGATTTGTCCGGGGACGCCTATGCACATCGTTCACTCTCCAGCCAGTTCAGCCAGTGCTCCATGCCGTCGCCGCGCGTGGCGGAGACCAGCAGGATCGCAATGTCCGGGTTCACTTCACGGGCATAAGCCAGGCATTTATCCACGTCGAAATTCAGGTACGGCAGCAGGTCGACTTTGTTCAGCAGCATCAGCGACGCGGCGGCAAACATATGCGGATATTTGAGCGGCTTGTCTTCCCCTTCGGTCACCGAGAGGACCGCTACTTTATGCCGTTCCCCGAGATCGAAGCTCGCCGGGCAGACCAGATTGCCGACGTTTTCAATAAACAGAATGCCGTTATCCGCCAGCGGCAGACGCGGCGCGGCATCGGCAATCATCTGCGCATCCAGATGGCAGCCTTTACCGGTATTGACCTGAATCGCCGGGGTGCCGGTTTCACGAATGCGCGCGGCATCGTTGACCGTTTGCTGATCGCCTTCGATTACCGCGCAGGAGATGCGTTCGTTCAGGCGTTTGAGCGTTTCCGTCAGCAGCGTGGTTTTGCCGGAGCCGGGGCTGGAGACGAGATTCAGTACCAGCTGTTGACGTGCGGCAAACCGGGCGCGGTTGCGGGCGGCGATCTGGTTGTTTTTATCGAGTACATTGATTTCCACGTCCAGCATCTGGCGCTGGCTCATGCCTGGCGCATGGGTACCCGCCTCGCCGTGGCCGTAATGAAGATCGCCCATATCGGAGCGTTGAGGCGCAAAGCGAATGCCGGTGAGTGCCGCTGCCGGACGCGGTGCGGGGGCAAAGGGGGCGGAGCGAAACGCGGAGTGAGGACGGTGTTCATCCCCTTCGATATACAGGTTGCCTTCGGCGCAACCGCAGGTACTACACATACTTTACTCCTTCTCGATTTCAAGGCGTTGGATCTGCATCCCGTCATCCGCCACGACGCGAAGGCCGGTGTGCTGACACTGTGGGCAGCGCTGAACCTTCGACGACAGCAGGGTGACGTACTGCTGACACTGCTCGCACCAGCACTCCGCCTGCTGCTCTTCAATATGAAGTTCGCAGCCTTCCGCCAGCGTGCCGCGGCACACCAGCTCAAAACAGAAGGTGAGGGCGCTGGTTTCGACGCAGGAAAAGGCCCCGACTTTCAGCCAGACGCCGGTCACGCGCGTCGCGTGGTTTTGCGCTGCCTGCTGTTCGATGAGTTCCAGTGCCCGCTGGCAGAGGGTGATTTCGTGCATGACGCCTCCTTAATGAATTGCCCCGTTAATGCAATAACAGTGCCAGCCTGGTTTTGGTTAGGGGATGACGATGTCAACGCTGTCGAAATGACACGTCGACACCCTCACATTGACAGTCTGTTTTGAATTAAATCCATTAAATATCAATGAATTAAAAACTGGCATGGAATCTGCTTAACAGCCGCTATCTCCATTAACCGGATACCTTCTATGACTATTTGGGAAATTAGCGAAAAAGCGGATTACATCGCGCAGCGTCACCAGCAGTTACAGGACCAGTGGCACCTTTACTGCAACTCACTGGTCCAGGGCATCACCCTCTCCAAAGCCCGTCTTCACCACGCCATGAGCTGTGCGGCGCAGGGGGATATGCGCTTTGTTTTGTTCGGCCATTTCACGATTTACGTCACCCTGGCTGACACCTTCAATAGCCACACCATTGAGTACTACGTCGAGACAAAAGAGGGTGAAAAACAGTGTATTGCAAAGGCGCAACTGATGGCCGACGGCATGGTGGACGGTCACGTCAGCAACCGCGATCGCCAGCAGGTGCTGGAGCACTATCTGGAAAAAATCGCGCCGGTTTACAACGGTCTGTACACCGCCGTTGAACACGATCTCCCGGTCAACCTGAAACAGCTGATGGATGAAAATGCCTCAGCGGACGTGGCCTGATCATCACGTGTCGAGAAGTGTCGACATGACAGTTTTTCGTCAAAAATGACTATCACCAGAGGATGACCCGGTGAACCGTTTTGTAATTGCTGACTCGACGGTCTGTATTGGCTGTCGAACCTGTGAGGCGGCCTGTTCGGAAACGCACCGCCTGCACGGGCTCCAGTCCATGCCGCGCCTGCGCGTCATGCGTAATGAAAAAGAGTCTGCCCCGCAGCTCTGCCACCACTGTGAAGATGCGCCGTGCGCGGGTGTCTGCCCGGTGAATGCCATCACCCGCGTTGACGGCGCGGTACAGCTGAACGAAAGCCTGTGTGTGAGCTGCAAGCTGTGCGGTATAGCCTGCCCGTTCGGTGCGATTGAATTTTCCGGCAGCCGTCCGCTGCATATTCCGGCGAATGCCAACACCCCAAAAGCGCCGCCTGCGCCACCGGCTCCGGCACGGGTGAGCACGCTGCTCGACTGGGTGCCCGGCGTGCGTGCGGTGGCGGTGAAGTGCGACCTGTGCAGCTTCGATGAACAGGGCCCGGCCTGCGTGCGCACCTGCCCGACCAAAGCGCTGATTCTGGTCAACATTCGCGATATTGCCCGCACCAGCAAACGCAAGCGCGAGCTGACCATTAATACCGACATCGGCGATCTTTCTCTGCTTCAGGCGCTTAACGAGGGGGCGAAATGAACGCAGTTACGATGATTACCAGCGCGGTGGCGTACTTTGCCGCCGCCGCTGTGCTGGCGTGGCTTCTGTCATTCCATAAAACCCTGAGCGGCTGGATCGCCGGTATCGGCGGAGCGGTCGGAAGCCTGATGACGCTGGCGGCGGGCGGGGTGGTACTGCTTGGTGGACAATCCGCGCAGGCGGTGATGCCGCTGATCCGCCACACCGTGGCGCTTACGCCGCTGAACGCCATCTGGCTTATCACCTTTGGCCTGTGCGGGCTGTTTATCAGCCTGTTCAATATTGACTGGCACCGCCATCCACACACCAGAGCCAATGGTCTGCTGGTCAACCTGCTGCTGGCGACGGCGGTCTGTACCGTTATCGCCAGCAACCTCGGCGCGCTGGTGGTGATGGCGGAGATCATGGCGCTCTGCGGCGTGTTCCTGACGGGGTGTAGCGCCTCCGGCAAACTGTGGTTTGCGCTGGGGCGTCTCGGCACGCTGCTGCTGGCGCTGGCCTGCTGGCTGGTGTGGCAACGTTTCGGCACGCTCGACTTCGCAGCGCTTAACGGTCAGCCGCTGGGAAATGACGTCTGGCTGCTGGGCGTGGTGGGCTTTGGCCTGCTGGCCGGGATTATCCCGCTGCACGGCTGGGTGCCGCAGGCGCACGCGAATGCTTCAGCGCCCGCTGCCGCGCTGTTTTCCACCGTGGTCATGAAGGTCGGTCTGTTCGGCATGCTGACGATCACCCTGACCGGCGGCCAGCCGCCGCTGTGGTGGGGGGTCGCGCTGCTTATCGCCGGTATGGTTACCGCTTTTGTCGGTGGTCTGTATGCGCTGATGGAGCACAATATTCAGCGTCTGCTGGCGTACCACACCCTGGAAAATATCGGCATTATCCTGCTCGGCATCGGCGCAGGCGTGACCGGGCTGGCACTCAATCAACCGGCGCTGATCGCCGCCGGGTTTATCGGGGGGCTGTATCACCTCGTTAACCACAGCCTGTTCAAAAGCACCCTGTTCCTGGGCGCGGGAAGCGTCTGGTTCCGCACCGGTCATCGGGATATCGAAAAACTCGGCGGTATCGGCAAAAAGATGCCGGTGATTTCTCTCGCCATGCTGGTCGGGCTGATGGCGATGGCCGCGTTGCCGCCGCTGAACGGCTTTGCGGGCGAGTGGGTGATCTACCAGTCCTTCTTCGCGCTCGGTCAGAGCGATGCCTTTATCGCCCGGCTGCTCGGCCCGCTGCTGGCGGTTGGCCTGGCAATAACCGGGGCGCTGGCGGTGATGTGTATGGCAAAAGTCTACGGCGTCACCTTCCTCGGCGCACCGCGAACGCGGGAAGCGGAAAACGCCTGCTGCGCGCCAGTGTTGATGGGTGCTTGCGTGGTCGCGCTGGCGCTGTGCTGCATCGCGGGCGGGGTCGCCGCCCCATGGTTGCTGCCGCTGCTGGGTAACGCCATTCCACTGCCGCTGACCACCGCCCATACCACCGTCTCCCAGCCGATGCTGGCGCTGCTGCTGATTGCCGCACCGCTGCTGCCGTTTGTGCTGATGCTGTTCTTCAGACGCGACCGTCTTGCCTCCCGTTCACGCGGGGCGGCCTGGGCCTGTGGCTACGAACACGAACAATCGATGGTGATCACCGCCCATGGTTTTGCCATGCCGGTGAAAGAGAACTTCGCTGCCGTGCTGAAGTTGCGCCACTGGCTGAACCCGGTGGGCTGGATGCCGGGCTGGCAGAGCGCCGCCGTGCCTGTGCTGTTCCGCCGTCTGGCGCTGATCGAGCTGGCGGTGCTGGTGGTGATTGTGATTTCACGAGGAGCCTGACATGAGTCTGTTACTGGCAATACTTCAGGCGCTGGTGCTGTTCGCCGTTGCGCCACTGCTGTCGGGCATCACGCGCGTGGCGCGCGCCCGGATGCACAACCGTCGCGGGCCTGGCGTGCTCCAGGAGTACCGCGATCTCTTCAAGCTGCTCTCCCGCCAGAGCGTGGCGCCGGATGCCGCAGGCTGGGTCTTCCGCCTGACGCCATTCGTGATGGTCGGCGTGATGCTGACCATCGCCACCGCGCTGCCGGTGGTGACGGTGGGGGCACCGCTGCCAGCACTTGGGGATCTGATTACGCTGATTTACCTCTTCGCCATTGCCCGCTTCTTCTTTGCTATTGCGGGCCTCGATACCGGCAGTCCGTTTACCGGTATCGGCGCCAGCCGCGAGGCGATGCTGGGCGTGCTGGTCGAGCCGATCCTGCTGCTGGGTCTGTGGGTGGCCGCGCAGGTCGCGGGTTCCACCCATATCAGCTTCATCACCCACACCGTTTACCACTGGCCGGTGGCCCGGTCCCTTCCGCTGCTTCTGGCCCTGTGCGCTTGCGCGTTCGCCACCTTTATCGAGATGGGCAAACTGCCGTTTGACCTCGCGGAAGCCGAGCAGGAATTACAGGAAGGGCCGCTCACCGAGTACAGCGGCTACGGCTTCGCGGTGCTCAAGTGGGGCATCAGCCTTAAGCAACTGGTGGTCCTGCAGATGTTTGTTGGCGTCTTCTTCCCATGGGGGCAGATGACGCACTTCTCAGCAGGCGGCCTGATCCTGGCCGTGGTGGTTGCCGCGCTCAAGCTGCTGATTGGCGTGCTGGTGATTGCCCTGTTTGAAAACAGCATGGCGCGTCTGCGCTTTGTCGCGACCTCGCGCATCACCTGGGCCGGTTTTGGTTTTGCATTTTTAGCGTTCGTCTCCTTGCTGGTGGCGTGATTAAAGAGAGTATTTATGTCTGAAGAAAAAAAAGGTCAGCAGTATCTCGCCGCGTTGCATCAGGCTTTTCCGGGTGTTGTGCTGGAGGAAGGATGGCAGACCAAAGACCAGGTAACCGTCACCATTAAGGTGAACTATCTGCCGGAAGTGGTGGAGTTTCTTTACTACCAGCAGGGCGGCTGGCTGTCGGTGCTGTTCGGTAATGACGAGCGTCAGCTGTGCGGCAATTACGCGGTATACTACGTGATGTCGATGGAGCAGGGCGAAAAATGCTGGCTTACCGTGCGCGTGGAAGTCGACCCGAATAAACCGGAGTACCCGTCCGTCACGCCGCGTGTGCCTGCCGCCGTCTGGGGCGAGCGCGAAGTGCGCGACATGTACGGCCTCGTGCCGGTGGGGCTGCCGGATGAACGCCGCCTGGTGCTGCCGGACGACTGGCCGGACGAACTGTATCCGCTGCGCAAGGACAGCATGGACTACCGCCAGCGTCCGGCCCCGACCACCGACAGCGAAACCTATGAGTTCATTAATGAGCTCGGCAACAAAAAGAATAACGTGGTGCCGATTGGTCCGCTGCACGTTACCTCTGATGAGCCGGGCCATTTCCGCCTGTTTGTTGACGGCGAAAACATTATCGACGCCGACTACCGCCTGTTCTACGTCCATCGCGGCATGGAAAAGCTGGCGGAAACCCGCATGGGCTATAACGAGGTGACGTTCCTCTCTGACCGCGTGTGCGGCATCTGCGGCTTCGCCCACAGCACCGCCTACACCACCTCGGTGGAAAACGGCATGGGGATCGTGGTGCCGGAGCGCGCGCAGATGATCCGCGCCATTTTGCTGGAAGTGGAACGTCTGCACTCGCACCTGCTGAATCTCGGCCTGGCCTGTCACTTCGTCGGTTTCGACTCCGGGTTTATGCAGTTCTTCCGCGTGCGCGAGGCGTCGATGAAGATGGCGGAGATCCTTACCGGGGCGCGTAAAACCTACGGTCTGAACCTGATCGGCGGGATCCGCCGTGACCTGCTTAAAAACGACATGATCCAGACCCGCCAGCTGGCACAGCAGATGCGTCGCGACGTGCAGGAGCTGGTGGACATGCTGCTCAGCACGCCAAACATCGAGCAGCGCACCGTCGGCATCGGCCGTCTTGATCCGGAAATTGCCCGCGACTTCAGCAACGTCGGCCCGATGGTGCGCGCCAGCGGTCACGCTCGCGATACCCGCGCCGATCACCCGTTTGTCGGTTACGGCCTGCTGCCAATGACCGTGCACAGTGAGCAGGGCTGCGACGTCATCTCCCGCCTGAAGGTGCGTATCAACGAGGTCTTCACCGCGCTGAATATGATCGACTTTGGGCTCGATAACCTGCCGGGCGGCCCGCTGATGGTGGAAGGCTTTACCTACATCCCGAACCGCTTTGCCCTCGGCTTTGCTGAAGCGCCGCGCGGGGACGACATCCACTGGAGCATGACCGGCGACAACCAGAAGCTTTACCGCTGGCGCTGCCGCGCGGCGACCTACGCCAACTGGCCAACCCTGCGCTATATGCTGCGTGGCAACACGGTCTCCGACGCGCCGCTGATCATCGGCAGCCTCGACCCGTGCTACTCCTGCACCGACCGCATGACCGTGGTGGACGTGCGCAAGAAGAAAAGCCAGGTGGTGCCGTACAAAGAGCTTGAGCGCTACAGCATCGAGCGTAAGAACTCGCCGCTGAAATAAGGACTCGTCATGTTTACCTTTATCAAAAAAGTGATCAAAACCGGCACGCCCACCAGCCGCTACCCGCTGGAGCCGATGCCGGTGGATAAAAACTTTCGCGGCAAGCCGGAGCACAACCCGCAGCAGTGCATCGGCTGTGCGGCCTGCGTCAACGCCTGTCCGTCGAATGCCCTGACGGTGGAAACAGATCTGAAAACCGGCGAACTGGCCTGGCAGTTTAACCTCGGACGCTGCATCTTCTGCGGCCGCTGCGAAGAGGTTTGCCCGACGGTCGCCATTCGTCTGTCTCAGGCGTACGAGCTGGCGGTGTGGAAGAAAGAGGATTTTTTGCAGCAGTCGCGTTTTGCCCTGTGTAACTGCCGCGTCTGCAAACGTCCGTTCGCCGTGCAAAAAGAGATCGACTATGCCATCGCGCTGCTGAAGCACAACGGCGATGCCCGCGCGGAGTATCATCGCGAAAGCTTTGAAACCTGTCCGGAATGCAAACGGCAGAAATGCCTGCTGCCGTCCGACCGCATCGATATCACCCGTCATATGAGAGAGGCCAGCTGATGGAAAACTTACTCGGCCCGCGCGACGAGCGGGGCATTCCGGTGCCGATGACGGTGGAGGAGTCCATCGCCAGCATGAAAGCGTCGCTGCTGAAAAAAATCAAACGCTCGGCCTACGTTTACCGCGTGGACTGCGGCGGCTGCAACGGCTGCGAGATTGAGATCTTCGCCACGCTGTCGCCGCTGTTTGACGCTGAACGCTTCGGCATCAAAGTGGTGCCGTCTCCGCGTCATGCCGACATTCTGCTGTTTACCGGGGCCGTCACCCGCGCCATGCGCTCGCCGGCGCTGCGCGCCTGGCAGTCTGCGCCGGACCCGAAAATCTGCATCTCGTACGGGGCCTGCGGCAACAGCGGCGGCATCTTCCACGACCTTTACTGCGTGTGGGGCGGCACCGACAAAATCGTGCCGGTGGACGTCTACATTCCAGGGTGTCCGCCAACGCCTGCGGCCACGCTGTACGGCTTTGCCATGGCGCTCGGCCTGCTGGAGCAGAAAATCCACGCCCGTGAACCGGGTGAATCCGATAATCAGCCTGCGATGATCCTGCACCCGGACATGGTGCAGCCGCTGCGGGTGAAGGTCGACCGCACGGCGCGCAGGCTGGCGGGCTATCGCTATGGCCGTCAGATTGCCGACGATTACCTGCGCCTGCTGAGCCAGGGCGAGCACCAGGTGGCGCGCTGGCTGGAGGCGGAAAACGACCCTCGTCTCAATGAGATTGTGGCGAACCTGAACAGCATTGTGGATGAGGCGCGTATCCGATGAGTGAGACGGTCGTGTTCAGCCAGCTGAGCCGTAGATTTATTGATGAGAACGATGCCACGCCGGACGCGGCGCAGCAGGTGGTCTATTACAGCCTGGCGATTGGGCATCACCTCGGGGTGATCGACTGCCTGGAGGCGGCGCTGAGCTGCCCGTGGTCCGACTATCTGGCGTGGATCGCCACGCTGGAGGAGGGCAGTACGGCGCGGCGCAAAATGGAAGGGGTACCGAAGTACGGTGAGATCGTTATCGACGCCAACCATATTGCGATGCTGGCGAACGCGTTTGACGCGGCGCTGAAACGGCAAACCCCCGAACAGCAGGCGTGGAGCAAAACGCTGCTCAGCATGCTGCATGACATTCATCAGGAAAGTGCCATCTACCTGATGGTGAGGAGATTACGTGACTGACGTTTTACTGTGTGTCGGCAACAGCATGATGGGCGACGACGGCGCAGGCCCGCTGCTGGCAGAGATGTGTGCCGCGAACCCGCAGGGCAACTGGGTGGTGATTGACGGCGGCAGCGCGCCGGAAAACGACGTGGTGGCCATCCGCGAACTGCACCCTGATCGGCTGTTGATTGTCGATGCTACAGATATGGGGCTGAACCCGGGGGAAATCCGCCTGATCGACCCGGACGACATTGCCGACATGTTCATGATGACCACGCATAATATGCCGCTTAACTATCTGGTGGATCAGATCAAAGAGGACGTTGGCGAGGTGCTGTTTTTGGGCATTCAGCCGGACATTGTTGGGTTTTATTACCCGATGACGCCACCGGTGAAAGCGGCGGTGGAAGTGGTCTATTCACGGCTTGCCGGGTGGGCTGGAAAGGGTGGGTTTGAACCCCTCTCCCCATAGGGGAGAGGGTGTTTTTTGTCCCCTCTCCCTGTGGGAGAGGGTTAGGGTGAGGGCAACAGCCTACGCCAGATCCGCCCCGTTACTCGCAATCACCTTCTTGTACCACCAGAACGATTTCTTGCGTTTGCGCTCCAGCGTGCCGTTTCCGGCATCGTCGCGGTCAACGTAGACAAACCCGTAGCGCTTGCTCATTTCGCCCGTTGAGGCTGCCACCAGGTCAATGCAGCCCCAGGTGGTATAGCCCATCAGCGGCACGCCGTCTTCAATGGCATCGCCCATCGCGCGGATATGCTCGCGCAGATAGCTGATGCGGTAGTCATCGTTAATTTCGCCGTTTTCATCAATGACATCTTTTGCGCCGAGGCCGTTTTCCACCAGGAACAGCGGTTTCTGATAGCGGTCGTACATCATGTTCATGGTGATGCGCAGGCCGAGCGGATCGATGCCCCAGCCCCATTCGCTCACCTGAATATGCGGGTTGCGCAGAGATTTGACGATGTTCGCCGCATTGGTATTGTCCGCGTTCATATCGGCCGACGCGCAGCGCGAAGCGTAATAGCTGAACGACACAAAATCGACGGTGTTTTTCAGCAGTTCGTCGTCGCCCGGATCTTTGACAATCACCACCCCTTTTTCGCGGAACACGCGGGCGGAGTAGGCCGGATAGCTGCCGCGCGCCTGCACATCGATAAAGAACAGGTTCTCGCGATCTTTTTCCAGCGCCATCCAGACGTCTTCCGGCTTGCAGGAGTAAGGGTAGAAATTCCCGCCCGCCAGCATGCAGCCGACCTGGTTTTCCGGGTTGACCTCGTGGGCGATTTTGGTCGCCAGCGCGCTTGCGACCAGCTCGTGGTGCGCGGCCTGGTATTTCACCTGATCTTCGTTTTCACCTTCTTCAAACACCAGCCCCGCGCCGGAAAACGGGCTGTGCAGCATGATGTTGATCTCGTTGAAGGTGAGCCAGTATTTCACCAGACCGTTAAATTCTTCGAAACAGGTGCGGGCGTAGCGGGCAAAGAAATCGACCATCTTGCGGTTGCGCCAGGAGCCGTACTCCGTCACCAGATGCATCGGCACGTCGAAGTGGCACAGGGTGACCAGCGGCTCAATGTTGTACTTTTTGCACTCTTCAAACACCGCCCGATAGAAGGCAATGCCCTCTTTGTTCGGCAGCGGCTCGTCGCCGTTCGGGTAGAGGCGGCTCCAGGAAATTGAGGTGCGGAACACCGTAAAGCCCATCTCCGCCATCAGGGCGATGTCCTCTTTGTAGCGATGGTAAAAATCAATCGCCTCGTGGCTTGGGTAAAACTCGTCGTCACGCAGCGAAAAACGCTTTTCCTTACCAAGCTTCACCGCCAGGCGGTTTGCGCCGTGGGGGATCATGTCGACCGTGGTCAGCCCTTTGCCGCCTTCACGGTAAGCGCCTTCGCTCTGGTTGGCGGCAAGCGCGCCGCCCCATAAAAATCCTTGTGGAAAAACAGACATTTCTACCTCGTTATACGGTTAAACTTGTGCGGTTTTGGCCTGCACCGGCGCGCTCTGCAGGGCGCGGGCTTTTTCAGCCTCGTCTTCGACCGGGATATCTTCAAAGCCTAATATCAGGGTCAGCACGAAGGAGAGCACGACCGCCAGCGCCATGACGCCGAATACCCAGACAATGGTCATCGGGTTGGCCGGATCGAAGAACTGCACGCTGGTAAACAGCCCCGGCGCCGCCATCGAGTGGCTGGCAAGACCCGCAATCCCGGCCACCGCGCCACAGATAAAGCCGCTAATCAGGCTGGCAATCAGCGGGCGTTTCAGACGAACCGCCACGCCGTACAGCGCCGGTTCAGAGATGCCCGCCATGATGGCGGAAGCCGCCGCGGCCAGCGCCGTCTGGCGCAGCTCCGGGTTTTTGGTTTTCCACGCCACCGCCAGGGATGAACCGCCGAGCGACAGGTTGGCACCGATTTCCGACGGCATCACCATCCCCTCTTTACCCGTTTCGGCAATGGTCTGAATGATAGTCGGGGTAAAGACGCGGTGCATCCCGGTCATGACCAGCAGCGGCCAGAGCGCCCCCATAATCGCCACGGAGAGCCAGCCCAGATAGCCGTGGATGGTATAGACCAGCGCGGAGATCGCGCTACCGATCCAGATCCCCAGCGGCCCAATCAGCACGATGGCGAGCGGGGCGGCAATCAGCACGATCAGCATCGGCTTGAGGAAGTTTTTCGTCACCGCAGGCGTAATGCGATCCACCCAGCGTTCGATATACGACAGGCACCAGGTCATCACCAGCGCCGGGATCACGGTGTAGGTGTACTTCACCGCCGTCACCGGAATAAACGCGAATTCGACGTGCTCACCCTGTGCGGCTTTCGCCATCAGCTCGATAAAGCTCGGGTGCACCAGCACCCCCGCAATGGCAATCGCCAGCGACATGTTGGTTTTGAATTTCACCGCGGCAGACGCTGCCACCATCAGCGGCAGGAAGAAGAACGCCCCGTCGCCGATCACGGTCAGGATGGTGAGCGTCGGCGCGCCTTTCTCCAGCACGCCGGTCATCTCAAGGATCATTGCCAGCAGTTTAACCATCGAGCCGCCTATGATCGCCGGGATCAGCGGTGACATGGTGCCAATCAGCGCGTCGAGGATCCCCGCACCGATCCGGCGCAGGGTCAATTTCTGCGGGCCTTCCGGCACGGCAGGCTGCAGGTGGGTGGGCAGCAGGTTCACCACCTCACGGTACGCCTGAGAAACGGTATTGCCGATAATCACCTGGCACTGGTTGTCGTTACGCACGACGCCCAGTACGCCGCTGATGCTTTTCAGGCGTGCGGCATCGGTAAGGGTTTCGTCTTTCAGCACGAAACGCAGTCGCGTCATGCAATGGGTGACGGCGACGATGTTGTCTTTGCCGCCAAGCGCGCTGACAACGTCTTGCGCCAGCGCGGCATAATTTTTGGCCATCGGATGTGATCCTGTTGTCGTTGTGAGAGTATGTAGGAAACCGGTTCCACATAATCATCATGAGTTTCTTTGAATGAAACAAGATCGCATTTTGACCATTTTTTCATTTCGTGATGACGATCACCAGTCGGCACAAAAAGCGTGCGATCGTCGCTACGACAATTGTTTTGCAGTGCAGTACACTGCGTGGCATCTGTGTGAAAGGGAATAACAACATGACCACGATGCTTGAAGTGGCGAAGCGGGCAGGCGTTTCGAAAGCGACGGTTTCCCGGGTGCTGTCGGGGAATGGCTATGTCAGCCAGGAGACCAAAGACCGGGTGTTTCAGGCCATCGAAGAGAGCGGCTATCGCCCCAATTTGCTGGCGCGTAACCTGGCGACCAAACGCACCCAGACGCTGGGACTGGTGGTGACCAACACCCTGTATCACGGCGTCTATTTTAGTGAGTTGCTGTTTCACGCCGCTCGCATGACGGAAGAGAAAGGGCGGCAGCTGATCTTGGCGGACGGTAAGCACAGCGCGGACGAAGAGCGCGAGGCGATCCAGTACCTGCTCGATATGCGCTGTGACGCGGTGATCATCTATCCACGTTTTCTGAGCGTGGAGGAGATGGACGAGATCGTCGAGAAATACGAACAGCCGATCATGGTACTGAACCGCCGCTTGCGAAAAAACAGCAGCCACAGCGTCTGGTCAGATCATAAAGCCTCCTGCCAGGAGGCGGTGTCGCAGCTGATTGAGAAAGGGCATCGTGACATTGCGTTTATCACCGGCTCGCTGGATTCGCCCACGGGCGTAGAGCGTCTCTCCGGCTACAAAGACGCGCTGGCGCAGCACCAGATCCCGCTGCGCCCGAGGCTGATCGCGCAGGGCAAGTGGAACCCCGCCAGCGGCGCGGCGGCAGTGTCTGAGCTGCTGTCGCACGGCGAAACCTTTACCGCGCTGGTGGCGAGTAACGACGATATGGCGATTGGGGCCATGAAACAGCTTCACGACAGCGGCATCGCCACGCCCGGCGCGGTGTCGGTGATAGGCTTCGACGATGTGGCGATTGCGCCCTACACCGTGCCCTCGCTCTCCAGCGTGCGCATTCCGGTCACGGAGATGATTAAAGAGACCATCAGCCGCCTGATTTTCATGCTCGACGGCGGCGAGTTTAAGTATCAGCAAACCTTCTCGGGTGAGCTTATCCTGCGCGACTCTGTTATCGACGGCCCGCACCGCTGATGTCGACAGCTGTCATCGTCAGAAGTGACGATGACAGCCCCGCCGTCATTTTCTAAATCACTATAAATCAACGAGTTAAAAACTGGCACGGTTTATGAATATCTCCGCGCATGACTGTAATGCTGGAGAAGCAGATGAACCGTTTTATTATGGCCGATGCCAGTAAATGCATTGGCTGCCGTACCTGTGAAGTGGCGTGCGTGGTGTCTCATCAGGCGGAGCAGGATTGCGCTTCGCTGACGCCTGAGACCTTTTTGCCGCGGATCCACGTCATCAAAGGCGTGAATATTTCCACCGCCGCCATCTGTCGTCAGTGCGAAGATGCGCCGTGCGCCAATGTCTGCCCGAACGGGGCGATCAAACGTGAAAAAGGGTTTGTGCATGTGATGCAGGCGCGCTGCATCGGCTGCAAAACCTGCGTGGTCGCCTGCCCGTATGGCGCGATGGAGGTGGTTGTTCGTCCGGTCGTGCGCAACAGCGGCATGGGGCTGAACGTGCGGGCGGAAAAAGCCGAAGCCAACAAATGCGATCTCTGCTACCACCGTGACGCCGGTCCGGCCTGTATGGAAGCCTGTCCGACACACGCGCTGGTGTGCGTGGATCGCGACAAGCTTGAGCAGATGAGCGCCGAAAAGCGCCGTCGCGCAGCGTTCGATACCACCTCATCTCTGCTGTTCTGATCCGTCATGGGCGGTAACGGCGTACAGTTGCGGGTGCGTGGCAAGGTGCAGGGCGTGGGCTTTCGGCCCTTCGTCTGGCAACTGGCTCAGGCGCTGCAGTTGACCGGCGATGTCTGCAACGACGGAGAGGGCGTGCTGGTGCGCCTCGCGGGTAATGGGGGGCATTTCACCGCGAGGCTGCGCCAGGACTGCCCGCCGCTGGCGCACATCGAGAGTATCGACACGCAGCCGTTCCACTGGTCAACGGTGCCGGAGACATTCACCATCCGCCACAGTGCGGGTGGCGCAATGGACACCCAGATTGTACCGGATGCGGCCACCTGTCCCGCGTGCCTTGCGGAGATGAACGACCCGCACGAGCGCCGTTATCGTTATCCGTTTATTAACTGCACCCACTGCGGCCCGCGTTTTACCATTATCCGCGCCATGCCGTATGACCGACCGGCAACGGCCATGGCGCCATTCCCGCTCTGCTCGCCGTGCGAAACGGAATACCGCAACCCTGCGGACCGGCGTTTTCACGCCCAGCCCGTGGCTTGCCCGGACTGTGGCCCTGAGCTTGAGTGGCGTGCAACCGATCGGGTTGTCACCCGCGAGCTGGCGCTGAACGTGGCGGTGGAGAGGCTGAAAAACGGTGGCATCGTGGCCATCAAAGGGCTGGGGGGATTTCATCTGGCCTGCGACGCGCTTAACCCACAGGCGGTGGCAACGCTGCGGGCACGTAAGCAGCGTCCGGGGAAACCGCTGGCGGTGATGATCCGCAGCACCGACGGCCTTCCGCAGGCGGTGCAAGCGCAGCTGCGCTCGCCCGCCGCGCCCATCGTGCTGATCCCCAAGGCGTGGCTGCCGACCTTCCCGGACGACATCGCGCCGGGCCTGGATACCATTGGTGTGATGCTCCCGGCCAATCCACTGCAGCATTTGCTGATGCAGGAGACTGAGCGCCCGCTGGTGATGACCTCCGGCAACCTCAGCGGCAGACCGCCTGCCATCACTAATTCACAGGCGCTGGAACAGCTCGCAGAGATCGCTGACGGTTTTCTGCTCCATAACCGCGACATCCTGCAGCGGATGGACGATTCCGTGATGGATCGGGACGGCGCCTTGCTGCGTCGGGCGCGTGGTTTCGTGCCGGATGCCATCACGTTACCCGCCGGTTTTTGCCATCTTCCCGCCATTCTGGCGACCGGTGCCGACATGAAGAATACCTTCTGTCTGGTGCGCGGTAACCAGGCGGTGCTGAGCCAGCACTTTGGCGATCTCAGTGACGACGGTGTCGAGGCCCAGTGGCGGTCGGCACTGTCGGTGATGCAGCAGATCTACGCCTTTCAGCCAGAGCGGCTGGTGTGCGATGCCCATCCGGGTTATCACGCCCGGCACTGGGCAGAGGAGCAGGCTCTGCCGGTCGATACCGTGTTGCATCATCACGCGCACGCGGCGGCCTGCCTTGCGGAGAACGGCTGGCCGCTCGACGGCGGGGATGCGATCGCCCTGACGCTGGACGGGATTGGCATGGGTGAGCACGGCGCGCTGTGGGGCGGGGAGTGTCTGCGGGTGAACTACCTTGAGTGTGAGCATCTGGGCGGCCTGCCCGCCGTGGCGATGCCGGGCGGCGATCTCGCGGCCATGCAGCCCTGGCGAAATCTGCTGGCACACTGCCTGGCGTTTGTGCCTGACTGGCAACGCTACCCGGAAACCCGTGCCGTACGTTCGCAAAACTGGCCGCTTTTAGCGACCGCCGTTCAGCGCAGCCTTAACGCGCCGCTGGCGTCGTCCTGCGGCCGGTTGTTTGATGCCGTGGCTTGTGCTCTGGGTATTGAAACACAACGCTATGAAGGCGAAGCCGCCTGCAGGCTTGAGGCGCTGGCCGCGCAGTGCCCGGGTGTTGAGCACCCGGTGACACTTCAGGTTGAAAACCTTGCGCTCTTCTGGCAGCAGTGGCTGGCCTGGCAGGCGCAACCCTGCGAGCGCGCATGGGCCTTTCACGACGCGCTGGCAAAAGGGCTGGCGGCGTTAGCCCGGCACCATGCCCGACGCCTGTCGCTCTCTACCGTCTGTTTCAGCGGTGGCGTGTTGCATAACCGCCTGCTGCGGGCGCGTCTGCGGGAATACCTCTCTGATTTCACGCTTCTTTTTCCCCATCATCTGCCTGCGGGTGATGGGGCTATCTCCTTCGGGCAGGCGGTGGTTGCCGCAGCCCGGTCATGTTCAAAAAGGATTTAAAATGTTACGACGCTTACGCAATGAACCTCGCGCCGCGCTCCTGCTGCTGGCGCTGGTAATGGCTAATCTTCTGGCGTGGGGCTGGGCGTGGAACGCCTTTAGCGGCAGTTCTGCGTTAATGGCCGCAAGCCTGCTTGCGTGGTGCTACGGGCTGCGTCACGCGGTGGATGCTGACCACATCGCGGCCATTGACACGGTGACACGCAAGATGATGCAGCAGGGCAAGCGCCCCTCTGGCGTCGGGGCGTGGTTCTCGCTGGGGCACTCGACCATTGTGGTGCTGGCCTCCATTGCCATTGCCGCGACGGCGACCGCGTTTCAGAAAAATATGGCCTGGTTTCATGAAACCGGCAGCCTGATTGGCACGGCCGTCTCCGCGACGTTCCTGCTGGCGATGGCGTTAGTCAATATGGTGATTTTGCGCGGCGTCTGGCGTAATTTTCAGGCGCTGAAAAACGGACAGGCGGTACAGGATGACATGACCCTCCCGGTGCAGGGTGGGGTCATGCACTGGCTGTTTGGCGCGACCTTCCGCCTGGTCAACAAAAGCTGGCAGATGTATCTGGTCGGTTTTCTGTTCGGGCTTGGCTTTGATACCGCCACCGAAATCGGCGTGCTCGGGATCTCTGCCGCCAGCGCCTCAAACGGCATGTCGGTGTGGTCAATCATGATCTTCCCGGCGCTTTTCGCCAGCGGCATGGCGCTGGTGGATACCCTCGACAATATGCTGATGGTGGGGGCATACGGCTGGGCATTCAACAAGCCGCAGCGCAAGCTCTACTACAACATGACCATCACCGGCACCTCTGTGGTGGTGGCGGTGTTCATCGGCGGGCTGGAGGCGCTGGGGCTGCTGATGGATAAATTTGCTCTCAGCGGCGGCATCTGGGATCGCATTGGTGCCGTCAACGACAACCTCGGCAATGCCGGATTCGTGGTGGTCGGGCTGTTTGTCGCCTGCTGGCTGATCTCCATGATCAACTACCGCTGGCGCGGCTACGATGCGCTGGTGGTGCGCTCCTGAGCAGGCGGTAGCCAGGCGCGGGTAAAATCAAGCCAGCCGCTGGCGGTCAGCACAATGTCCTGCACATTTTCCAGGGTATTCAGGCGATAGCGGTAGTGGAACAGCGGCGTGCAGACGCCGCTTTCAAGCACGCGTCGAAAGAAAGCGGGCAGATGGGTGTGCAGGCTCTTCTCGCTTTCGCAATAACCCATCAGTTTCTGCTTCTCACGTTGCCATATGGTTTCACCCAGTGCGGCCCCCCATGCCGGTTCATCGACGAACCACTCTGCCAGCGCAAACGCCGGAGACTCGCCCGACAAATAATCGCCCAGCAGCAGGTTGGCCTGCGCCAGCGCGTCCGGAATATGCCACGCTTCGCGGTCTTTAAAGGACACCTGCAATTCGCAGCCGCGCGTTCTCAGGCGAGTTTGCAGCATGCTGGCAAGCTCGCACAGCGCCGGCGTGTCATAACAGACCAGTGAAAGCGTGGCAGGAAGCGTGACGTCAGAAGCTTTTGGCACTGAGGGCGTCGTCAGACCGGGGAGGATTTCGGTGCGGGTTTCGACATCATTCCGATGGGCAATATGCTGGTTGATCTGCTGAACGTCCTGACGCAACCAGGCCGCGAGCGAAGGTGGCAGCCCGGCATTCACCATGAGCCAGGTAAAACCGCCGCTGACCGAGGTTGCTGTGTTCTGCGCGTTTTGTCCCTTACCGACGGTGATCCAGGCCGGTTTTTGTGTCTCTGAGCGGGTTCGCCAGAATTCAATCGCATGCAGTAGCGGGTGTGTGGCAAAGTACCAGGGCTGACGCTCAAGGCGCAGATAGTGCGAATGATGATGGGCGATGGCAAACGGCCCGGCCCCGATGGTCGGTTGCAGTGGATGCGGCAGACGGCAAACGTGATGGGCAAGACGATGCGCCAGCATGGCATCGGGGATATTCAGCGTGATCTCCAGACACCAGGGGGCGACAAGCGATATCCGGGAAACGTGCAACAGCCCCGCGTTGCGTGCCGGATCCGCCAGCAGCTGGTGCAAGGCGCTGAGTATATCCTCATCGCTGATGGCCTGCCCGTTATGCCAGTGCGCGCCGCTGCGCAGGTAAAAGTACCAGCAGCGTTTGTCTTCACTGGCATGCCAGTGGTGAGCCAAATCCGGCACGGGGTCAGGATGACCTGGCGTGTATCGCGTTAACCCCGCGTGAACCGCGCAGATAATATGCTGCTCGGCGCGGCGACGCTGCAAGGCAGGACAGAGCGACGTCAGTGGACGGTACCACGGAATACGCAGCGTGGGCTGGTGCTTGAGCCATTTACCGCCTAAAAATGGGGTGATGATGTGATGCAGGCTGGCCGGATCACCGTCTGCCAGCTGCAGTGCGCTCTGGTAATCCCCTTTCTCCAGACAGGCATGCATCAGCGGCGCGCTCAGTTCGCTGGTGGTCGTCAGACAATGCAGAATGGCACGATGCCCGCGTCCCGGCTGGGCCTGCCAGCTTAACCAGCCGCTCTGCGCGAGCTGGCGCAGCAGGGTACGCGCGTGGCGTTCACTGCACAGCGCAACCTCAGCCACTTGAGCGATGGTGGTGGGCTTTGGCACAGCACCATAGTGCTGATAAAGCCGTTGATATTGTCGGATTTTCTGAAGCTGGCGCATGGCGACATACCGGAGATGATAAGGGATGCTGAGAGTGTAGGGCGTTTTGCGGAATAAATAAGGTCTGGAAAGGTAAAGTGTTCCGGTTTTATTCCCTCTCCGGTACGGAGAGGGAACAGCAACGCGCCGCGTCAGGCTTTTGTCTGTGCCCGAATCTTCAGGGCAATACGTTCAGCTTGGGGGCCAAGTATGACCTGCGCATTCCGGGTCCCCATCTTCAGAATACCTTTGGCACCCAGCGCTTTCAGCTCCGGTTCATCCAGCAGGCTGTTATCCACCAGCGTCAGGCGCAAGCGGGTAATGCAGGCATCGACGCTCGTCAGATTTTCTTTGCCGCCTAACGCCACGATGTACCGGGCAATGGCCTCGCTCTGATCGTCAGAATCACCCGTTATTGCGTCCTCTTCCTCACGACCCGGCGTTTTCAGCCTGAAGACGCGAATAGCGAACGTGAACACCACAAAATAGATCGCGAAGAACAGCACAATCAGCGGGATTAAAATCCACGGTTTCGTGGCAAGCCCCCAGTTGAGCACAAAGTCGATCAACCCGGCGGAGAAACCAAAGCCGTGCAGCACGCCGAGGCTGTTGGCGATCACCATGCTGACGCCCGCAAGTACTGCATGCAGGGCGTACAGGGCAGGAGCAAGGAACAGGAAGGAGAATTCGATGGGTTCGGTGATGCCGGTCAGGAAGGCCGTTAGCGCCACAGAGAGCAGCATCCCGCCCACGGCTGAACGGCGGGCTTTCGGCGCGGCGAAATACATTGCCAGCGCAGCTCCCGGCAGGCCGCCCATAAAGATGGGGTACGCCCAGGCCATGTAGACGCCAGCATGCGGGTCACCCGCGAAGAAGCGGTTAAGGTCGCCACGGTTCAGGTCAGTGGCAATCTGTGTGATGGTGGAGCCCTCGATGCCCGGTACGGTACCACCGACAACCAGCCCTTTCACCACATCCGGCGCGAGACAGATGTTATGAACTGCACTCGCGGCATCATAGGTCACCTTCAGACAGTCGCCGAGGCTAAACCAGAAAACGGAGTGCAGAATGTAGTGCAGGCCAAACGGAATCAACGCCCGGTTAAGCACCCCATAGATAAACCAGCCCGGTTCGCCGCTGCGGGAAACGAGCAGGCTAAAAGTATCAATACCGTGCTGCACCGTAGGCCAGACGTAGCCGCACACCCAGGCGATGAACAGGCAGATAAGCCCGGTCATGATGGGGACCAGACGCTTGCCCGCAAAGAAGGCAAGAAAGTCCGGTAGTTTGGTATTCGAGAAGCGGTTATAGCAGTGGCCAGCCACCACGCCAGCAATAATCCCCGCGAAGAAGGACATGTTAATGGAGGCGTTAATGACCGCCGTGGCTTTGGTGAGCACCAGGAAGCCAACGGCACCGGCAAGGGCCGCCGCGCCCGCGTTGTCTTTAGCCAGACCAATGGCGATACCAAGGGCAAAAAGGAGCGGTAAGCTGTCGAAAATACCGCCCCCCGCACTGGCAATAAAGGGAATATTAAAAACATCAGGCTGACCGAGACGTAATAATATCGCTGCCACCGGCAGCGTGGCGATTGGCAACATCAGGGCTTTACCCAGACGTTGCAGATAACTAAATGCATTCATGTGAGTGGATTCCAGTAGAACTTAATTCACGACAAAAAATAACAGCTTTAATTTTAATGCGAAAGCAGGAAGGATGAAATTGTGATGGAAGATAAATTAATTTTTATTATATTTTCTCAGTTAATTAATATTTAAATAAACAATGATGAGTTCAATTATTTGTTCCGCTTTTTGCCGGGTTGCACTGCGCATACCCGGCCTGTAAGCTCTGGATGTGTTCATCGTTTCGTGTGGTTCAGGGGCATCATCAGTTCACGCAGACGCTCAATGCGTGCCTCCGGGCTAAGATAGAGCCAGCGAAATAATATACGCTCTGATTTTTTTACCCGCGTAAAATAGGCTGAAAGATAGTTTAGCTCTTTGGTGAACGTCGCCATGGGATATCTCCGGTTGAGTCATTAATCATCAGACTAAGCCGGGAGCAGGGAATAAAACAGGTTGATGTTTTACAGCTGTTCCGCATTTAAATAATTATGGACGGAATGAATAAGGGATTAAAAACGATGATTTATCTAATATGTATTTACCTCATGAATAAGATGCGCCAAAAAAAGCCCCGGGACAGCGGGGCGGCGGACACTAAAATCCAGAGATCACGTCAACGTGGCAGGCGACGCCGGATTAAGCAGGCAGTGATTTCAGCAGAGCGAAAGCCTCCTTCATCCGGTCTTCACTGACGACAAAGGCGCGTATCTGACCCTCGTTATCCACGCCTCGCGCGACCATGCCCTGCGGGTCGAGGGTGATTTGCCAGTGCAGATCCTGGCGCTGCGTTTCGCCTGCCAGATGCAGCGGCATGTCAGGCGTTTTCACCTTCACCAGCATGGCCGGTAATTTCAGCGGTGCGCTGCCGCCGAGCAGGTTTTTTGCCAGATGCATGGCGCCAAGCTGGATCGGCTGCAGGAAAGGCAGCACCTGACCGTTGATTTCCGCACAGTCCCCCAACGCGTAAATGTCGGGCTGCGTGGTTTGCAGGTAGCTATTCACCTTCACGCCACGGCCTGTTTCAGCGCCTGCGCGGTGCGCCAGCGCGGTTTCCGGGCGCAACCCCGTCGCGGCAACCACCACATCGACTTCTATGCTGCGGTTGCGGTCAAGCGTTGCGCGAATGCCGTCTTCGGTTTTGCTCAGACTCTGCAACTGCGATTTCAGCAGCAGATGCACGCCCATGTCGGTCAGACGGTGTTGTAAGCGACTGCTTACTTCTGCGGGCATCAAGGCCGACAGAATGCTTGCCGCGTGGTCGACCAGAGTGACGGCTTTACCTGCGCGACAGAAATCCATCGCCAGTTCGGTGCCAATCAGACCGCCGCCAACAATCATCACCCGCCTTGCGTCGCAAAGCGTCGTTTCACAGGCCTGGTACGCCTGCTGACTGTTCAGGGTGATCATCAGCTCGCGGCCTTCAACCGGCGGCACGAAAGCTGAGGCTCCCGTCGCCAGCACCAGCTTGTCGTACTGCCAGGTTTTGTCTTTCGCTTTTACCACGTGCGCGGCAGCGTCGATATCGGTGACCCAGGTGTAGGGAAACAGGCGCAGGTTGAACTGCTCCGCGAACTCTCCCGCCGTCTGGCGGGTGAGATCGTCAGAGCGCTGGTTCAGGCTAATCACATGGCTTAAATCAGGCTTGTTGTACTCATTCATGCTGTCGGCGGCGATGACCGTCAGCGGCACGTTTGCATCCTGTTTGCGGATATTTTTCACCAGCTGGCGGGCGGCAAAGCCCGAGCCGATGATGACAATGCCATTGCTCATTTTGCCTCCGTTGCCAGTTCGTCAAAGACGTCTTTCCCAAGGGAACATTCCGGGCAGAGGAAGGTGTCCGGCACCTCACTCCACGGCGTACCCGGTGCGACATCCTGCAGCGGCTCGCCCTGTTCCGGATCGTAGATCCACTGGCAGACACTGCACTGCATGCGTGGGCCAGGATCGGCGGTCGCGGCGCAGGCCTCCTGCTGTTCGGTCGGTTTCGCTGCCTGCGGAAGCGGTGCGAGCGCCCACTGACGCGCAATATCGCGGCCGTGCTGACGGCAGATTTCCAGCGCGTCGAGATCAGGCCGCCATTTGGCCTTCAGGCTCATGGACATCTCAAAACCGGCATCCTGCAGGCGGGTGGAAAGACGATCTACCGCACCGCCGCTCCAGCCGTGGGAGCCAAAGGCGCTGGCGCGTTTGTTGCGAAAGCGCAGGCCGGTCATCTCTTCCACCAGGCCGGCTATTTTCGGCATCATCACGTTGTTCATGGTGGAGGTGCCCACCAGCACGCCCTTAGAGCGGAACACGTTGGTGAGGATCTCGTTTTTATCGCTGCGCGCCACGTTGAAGATTTTCACCGCCACGTTCGGGTCCGCTTCGTTGATGCCCTGGGCAATCGCATCCGCCATCATGCGGGTGTTGTTGGACATGGTGTCGTAGAAGAGGGTGATGCGGTCTTCCTGATAATCCGCTGCCCATTTCAGGTACAGCTCAACGATCTGGGTAGGGTTTTCACGCCACACCACGCCGTGGGAGGTGGCAATCATATCCACCGGCAGGTTGAAGCCGAGGATCTCGTTGATTTTTGGCGTCACCAGACGGCTAAACGGGGTCAGGATGTTGGCGTAGTAGCGCTGGCACTGTTCAAACAGCTCGGTCTGATCCACTTCATCGTTAAACAGACGTTCGTCGCAGTAGTGCTGACCAAAGGCGTCGTTGCTGAACAGTACCGCATCGCCGGTCAGGTAGGTCATCATGCTGTCCGGCCAGTGCAGCATCGGGGTTTCCACGAAGATCAGCTGTTTGCCGTTACCAATATCCAGCGTGTCGCCGGTTTTCACGGTGTGGAAATTCCACTCCGGATGGTGATGGTGACCATTGATGGAGTCGATGGCGTTGGTGGTGCAGTAGATCGGGGTATCCGGAATGTGGGACATCAACTCGGTCAGCGCCCCGGCGTGATCCTCTTCCGCGTGGTTGATGATGATGTAGTCGATATCGTTCAGATCGATTTCGCTGCGCAGGTTCTGCACGAACTCGCGGCTGAATTTGTGATCGACGGTATCGATCAGCACGTTTTTACCTTCTCGGATGAGATAGCTGTTGTAGCTGCTGCCGCGCAGCGTTTTGTATTCCGTCCCGTGGAAATCACGCACTTCCCAGTCACGTTGACCGACCCAATGAATGTTATTTTTAACCAGAATAGACATAGCAACCTCAAATAATACGGCGTGTTGAATAAGATGTTTTGTCTATATCAACTTGCGTGCCAACTTTTATTTTATTGATTTTTATGGGTTAAAATTTTTATTCCCCGGAATGGGTAGTCATTATGACTATTGTTAAAGATGTCAATATGACACTATGTATTGTCAAAATGACAGCGAGGCAGACATGAGCTTTTCCGTAGACGTGCTGGCGAAGATCGCCATTGAACTGCAAACCGGCATCGGGCATCAGGATCGTTTTCAGCGGCTGATTTCCACGCTGCGCCACGTGCTGGACTGCGATGCATCGGCGCTGCTGCGCTATGAAGGACGACAGTTTATACCTCTGGCTATCGACGGGCTGGCGCAGGACGTTCTTGGAAGGCGTTTTACCCTGGAAGGCCACCCGCGGCTGGAGACCATCGCCCGGGCAGGTGACGTGGTGCGTTTTCCGGCTGACAGCGATCTGCCCGACCCGTACGACGGCCTTATACCGGGGCAGGAGAGCCTGAAGGTGCACGCCTGTATCGGGCTGCCGCTGTTTGCCGGACAAAACCTGATTGGGGCGCTGACCCTTGATGGGATGTCGCCTGACCAGTTCGATACCTTCAGCGACGAAGAGTTGCGCCTGATTGCGGCCCTCGCCGCCGGGGCGCTGAACAATGCCCTGCTGATTGAACAGCTGGAGAGCCAGAATATTCTTCCTGGCAGCCCGGCGGCGTTTGAACAGGTCGCGCATACGGAGATGATTGGCCTCTCGCCAGGCATGGTACAACTCAAAAAAGAGATTGAGATCGTCGCGGCATCCGATTTGAACGTGCTCATCTTCGGTGAGACCGGCACCGGTAAAGAGCTGGTGGCGAAATCCATTCACGAAGCTTCACCTCGTGCGGCCAACCCGCTGGTCTACCTTAACTGCGCCGCACTGCCGGAAAGCGTGGCGGAAAGCGAGCTGTTTGGTCATGTTAAAGGGGCATTTACCGGCGCCATCAGCAACCGCAGCGGTAAGTTTGAAATGGCCGATAACGGCACGCTGTTCCTCGATGAAATAGGCGAGCTTTCGCTGTCGCTGCAGGCCAAGCTGCTGCGCGTATTGCAGTACGGCGATATTCAGCGCGTGGGGGACGACCGCAGCTTACGGGTCAACGTGCGCGTGCTGGCGGCAACCAACCGCGACCTGCGCGAAGCGGTGCTTAACGGCAATTTCCGCGCCGATCTGTTCCATCGTCTGAGCGTTTTTCCGCTTACCGTGCCGCCGCTGCGCGAGCGTGGGGACGATGTGGTGCTGCTGGCGGGTTTTTTCTGCGAACAGTGTCGGCTCAAAATGGGCTTGTCGCGCGTGGTATTGAGCCCGGGGGCGCGGAGCCATCTGCTGACTTACGGCTGGCCGGGTAACGTACGCGAGCTGGAGCACGCCATCCATCGCGCGGTGGTGCTGGCACGGGCGACGCGCTCAGGGGATGAAATCGTGATTCATGCGCGGCATTTTGCGCTGCATGAGGAAAGTGCCCCGTTCGTGAAGCCCGCAACGCCTGAGAGCGTGAACGAGAACCTGCACGAGGCGACAGAAGAATTTCAGCGCCAGATGATTACCCGCGCGCTGGAACAGAACAACCGCAGTTGGGCGGCGTGCGCGCGGGCGCTGGAAATGGACGTCGCCAACCTGCACCGGCTGGCGAAGCGCCTGGGACTGAAGGGTTAAATAATGCCTGCCTGGTAGAAATCCTGCAGGTTGATGGCGCCGCACAGGCGGCCAGCGTCATCCACCACCGGTGCGGCGGTGATTTTACGTTTCATCAGCACCTCTTTGGCTTCAATGGCGCGGCTGCTGGCATTCAGCGTTAACCCGCCCGGGGTCATCGCTTCTGACACGCGTGCCTCCAGCTTGCCGCCGCCCACCAGCCAGCGGCGCAGGTCGCCGTCGGTAAAGACGCCTTTCACCTGACGCATATCGTCGCAGACGGCGACCAGTCCCAGCCCGGTGCGGCTCAGTTCCAGCATCGCGTCCATCACGCTGGTGTCGAGTTTGACCTGCGGGATGGCATCGCCGGTACGCATCAGATGGTGAACGTTATTCAGCAAGCGGGCGCCGAGTGCCCCGGCAGGGTGTGAACGGGCGAAATCTTCTTCATTGAAACCGCGCGCCTGCATGACCGCCATCGCCAGCGCGTCGCCCATCATCAGGGTGTTGACGGTGCTGGAGGTGGGGGCGAGGTGCATCGGGCAGGCTTCGCGCTCCACGGCAATATCCAGCACCGCTTTGGCCGCCAGTGCCAGCGGCGAGCGGGATTTACCGGTCATGGCCAGCAGGGCGATCGATTTTTCCTGCAGACGCGGGATGATGAGATCCAGCTCTTTGGCCGAGCCGGAGTAAGAAATAAACAGCATTACGTCGCGGCTTTCGATCATCCCCAGATCGCCATGCAGGGCTTCAGCCGGGTGCACGAAGAACGCCGGTGTCCCGGTGCTCGCCAGCGTCGCGGCAATTTTCTTGCCGATGTGGCCGGACTTGCCGATCCCGGAGACAATCACTTTGCCTTTGCACTCAATAATAATATTGGCGGCGCGCACAAAATCTTCACCCAGCCGTTCCGGCAGCCGGCTGGCCTCCTGCAGTTCCAGCATCAGGGTCTGACGGCCAGCGTTTAACAGAAAATCACTCATCTTTCTCTCCAGTTACGATTACATCGATGCCTTTCTCTTCCAGCGCTTTTTTGAACGCCGGATCGATCCCTGCGTCGGTGATCAGCTTATCGACGCTTTCAAGGCTACAGACTATGTTGGGGCTTTTACGGCCAAACTTCGAGGAGTCCGCCATTAAAATCACTTCCCGGGCGGCGTTGCACATGGCTTTACTGACGCTGAACACTTCGTTGAAGGTGGTAACACCGGCATTCAGGTCGATGCCGTCGGTACCCATAAACAGTTTGTCAAAGCTGAAGTGCTCGAAGGCATTTTCTGCCAGCTGGCCGTGAAATGACGCTGATTTTTTACGGAAAGTCCCGCCGGGCATGAGAATGGTTTGTTCACTGTCAAACTCCGAGAGAGCGTTGACGATATGCAGGCTGTTGGTCATCACCGTGATGTTGTTAAAGCGGCTGAGCAGCGGGATCATCTGCAGGACGGTACTGCCCGCATCAAGAATAATAGAGTCGCCATCATGGATAAATTTCACGGCGGCTTCGGCAATCAGCGCTTTCTGGTGGGTGTTGATCAGCGTTTTGTGATCGATAGGCGGGTCGGCTTCGTCTTTGTTGAGCATCACCCCGCCGTAGGTTCGAATGACTGCGCCAGCGTTTTCGAGCAATACCAGGTCCTTGCGTATTGTTGTGCCGGTGGTGTCAAAGTAGTGGGCCAGCTCCTCTACCGAGCATTTTCCCTGCTTTTGCAGATGCTCAAGAATGGCCGCCTGCCGCTGACGTGGTTTCATAGGCGCTTCGTTCCTTAGGTTGCGAAATGATAATTTCGCAAGTCTATAGCTTTCACAACGAAATTATCCATGTTTCAGATTAAGCGCTAATGATAGTGCATTCTGACAGAGTGGATCATGGGGAAAGATCACATTAGGCCGCAATTCCTGCAAAGAAATGCCGTTGATTGCCCGGATTTTCACCGGTCGGGCAAAGACGGTCATGCCGCGCATGATCAGGGAATCGCAGACGTTATTGTTTTCATCCAGCGCAACGGCGACAACGACGCGTGGTTTGAAGCGTCCACCGGAACGCCCGACGCCCACGCGACCTTGATGACACAGAGCGTCAAACGCGCGGTTAAACTGGTGGATTTGCCAGCCGCCAAACGCCAGCTGGCAGAGCCAGGCGAGGGCGGCGACGGTGATGAGTGCGGTTACCATATCGGCTCCTTGTTATATTCCCTCTCCCTGTGGGAGAGGGGTAGGGTGAGGGCATCAGCCTGCTCGATCAGAACATCACCTGCCCACCGGTGACGTTAATCGACTGCCCGGTGCAGTAAGAGGCTTTCGGGCTGGCATAGAACAGCAGGATATTCAGCACATCCTGATAGTCGCACCCGCGCTTCAACGGCACTTTGTCGATGTAATACTGCTCCACTTCATCTTCTTTGATGCCAAGCTTGGTGGCGTACTGCGGCAGAAGCGACTGGAACATTGGCGACTTCAGCAGGTTGCCCAGCATCAGCGAGTGAACGGTAATTCCGTATTCGGCCAGATCCAGCGCCAGAGACTGCGTCAGCCCTACGCCGCCAAACTTCGCCGCGCTGTAGCCGGAGTTGTGTTTGCTGCCCACTTTTCCCGATTTGGAGTTGATCTGAATGATGCGCCCCTGAATGCCGTCGCGGATCATCAGACGGGAAAACTCACGGGCGCAGAGGAAGTAGCCTACCAGATTGACCTGCAGGGAACGGTCAAAATCCCCCAGCTCGACATCGCTGATAAACGCCGCTTTGGCAATCCCGGCACTATAGACCAGCAGGTCGGTACGGCCAAAAATCTCGTCTACCCCGCGGGCCAGCGCCATGACGCTCTGCTCGCTGGTGGCATCGGCACCAAACCCGTATGCCATTCCTTCACCAAATTCGGTGTTGATGGTATCCGCCACGCGGGCGGCTTTCTCACTCTGAATATCCACTACCGCCACGCGGTAACCTTCTGCGGCAAGCCCACGGCAGAGAAACTCTCCTAAGGTTTGTCCTCCACCAATGACAACGGCAACCTGACTCATAACGCTCTCCTTAAATTACGCAACAAATTTTAATGTGCAGCCTGGGGTAACAGCCTGCGGAACTGGGCCATCCACGTGAACCGTGCCGGGATATTCCGCCTGCGCCTGGCCATCGAACCGCAGGGTGATGTGGCCCAGCTCGCGCAGATTTTGCTCGGCCACGTCGCCCACGGCGGTGACGGCATAGCGGGTATCACCCAGCTCCAGCTGGCTTCCCGCTTTCAACTCTCCGTGCAGTTCGCCGTGGCAGTGGATAAAACAAAACTCTTCGATATCTGCCGGGGCGCCTTCGCGGAAAGTGATCAGCATCTGGTCGCTTAAGGCATCGGCCGCGCTCTGGCCGATGCGGGTAATGGTGGTCTGGTAAATCACGGTCATTGCAGGCACCTCTTATTGATAAATAAAGCCGGAAACAAACCAGGCAATCAGCACCGTCGGTGCGCCTGTCAGGAAACGGCTGACCAGCACAGACGGGACACCCACGCGCACGGTGTCCTGACGCGCTTCGGCAAGTGACAAGCCAACGGGAATGAAGTCGCATGCTGCCTGGGCGTTAATGGCAAACAGCGCAGGCAGGGCCAGATGCGGAGGAATGTTACCCAGACCAATCTGTACGCCAATCAGCACGCCGATGACCTGAGCAATCACCGCCCCCGGGCCGAGGAACGGCGACAGCAGCGGGAAGGAGCAGATCAGCGCCAGCGTCACCAGACCGAGTGCGTGGCTGGCAAGCGGGGCGAGGCCGTGGGCGATCCAGTCTCCCAGACCGGACGCCATGATGATGCCGATTAACGCGGAGACGAAGGCCATAAACGGCAGGATGGTTTTCAGCACCGTGTCGATGGTGTCGCGCCCGGACTGGAACAGTACCGCCACGGCGGAGCCCATTCCCATGCCGACCTTCGCCAGCAGGCCGTCGCTCTGCTCGGTGATCTTCTTACTGGTGTCGTAGTCGCGCGGTGCGGTTTTTTGCGGGGCGGAAGTCCCATTCACCAGCGTGATGTTCTCCTCCTTCACGCCTGACACATAAATGTCTTCAAGGATGTACTGCGCCAGCGGGCCTGATTTCCCGGTGGAGTGAATATTCACCGTCGGAATGCGACGCTTCGGATAGATACCGCAGCGCAGCGTGCCGCCACAGTCGATGACCGCCACGCCGATTTCCGCCTCCGGTGGTTCGCCTTCTTTGAAGCCGTCCACCGCTTCCCAGCCGGTCAGATCGCGTAGCTTGTCGACAATTGCCGGACGTGTGCCTGCGGTGATATAGACGATTTTTTTGCCTTCGGTGGCGTCGAACTCCAGCGGGCCGCCCCAGCCGCCCGTGCCTTTCTCAATGCGGATCCGGCTCATGCTGTTGCTCCTGACAGGTGAACATTTTGCTCAAGCTGGATGCCCATTTTTTTCTCGAAAATGGTGGTGGTGAGATCGGTCACCCAGCCACGGAAGAAATTGGTGACCAGGCCGACCAGCAGATAGCTCACCGCCAGGGGGCCAAGCGGCAGGCCAAGCGTGGTCAGGCCGCTGGCAATACCGAGATAAACAAACAGCTCACCCGGGTTGATATGGGGGAACAGGCCGTTCATGGAGTGGCAGCTATATGAGGCGGCGGCGTAGTAACTCGGTTTGTACTTTTCTGGCATAAAGCGGCCGAGGCTTAAGGTCATGGGGTTACAGAAAACGAAGGTACCAATGCAGGGCAACAGCAGGTAACGGGATAACGGGTTCCCGGCACAGCGTTGGGCGAAGCGTTCAATGCGTTGCTGGCCGATAAAGTTAATCAGCGCATTCATGATCACCAGCAGGCTGATCAGCAGCGGCAGGATCCCGGTCACCATACCGGTGAAGACCTCTCCGCCTTTCTGAAACAGCCCGATGAACCACTCGGCGCCGTGGGTGATGGTTTCTATCATTCTTCTCTCCTGTGGGGCTTTTTTGTTTTGTATTACCTGGACTAATAATAATCACTTTGAAAGGTTTTAAAGTGTTAATCAGATCTCACAATGAAAGAAAAATGGATTATTTTGAAAGTTAATGGGTGAGAGTGGCGCATTTTGGTTGAAAAAAGCGCAGATTTGCGTTGAGGAGCGTAAAGATTTGGTGGGGAAGGCGCGTACCGCTTCCTTGAGGTGTTGCGGATGCTTTACCATACTGGGTTCTTATCGAACCCGTTAAATGGATGCCCCATGTTCAAGCGTCGTTATGCAGCGTTGTTACCTGCGCTTATTCTGCTGTCCGCCTGTAGTAGTAAACCCAAGACTGAAGCCGCTGTGCAGACGGCTGGCGCGCCTTCCGGAGGATTCCTGCTGGAGCCGCAGCACAATATGATGCAGATGGGTGGCGACTTCGCGAATAACCCGGCGGCCGAACAGTTCATCGATAAAATGGTGAGCAAACACGGCTTTGACAGACAGCAATTGCATGAAATTTTGTCGCAGGCGAAACGTCTGGACTACGTGCTGCGCCTGATGGACAGGCAGGCACCGACAGCGCAAGTGCCAACCGGGCCAAACGGTGCGTGGTTGCGCTATCGCAAACAGTTTATTACCCCGGACAACGTGCAAAATGGCGTGGTGTTCTGGAATCAGTATGAAGATGCCCTCAATCGCGCGTGGCAGGTTTACGGCGTGCCACCTGAAATCATCGTCGGCATTATCGGTGTGGAAACCCGCTGGGGTCGCGTGATGGGCAAAACCCGCATTCTCGATGCGCTGGCCACGCTCTCGTTTAACTACCCGCGTCGTGCCGAATACTTCTCTTCCGAGCTGGAAACCTTCCTGCTGATGGCGCGTAACGAACAGGATGACCCGCTCGATCTGAAAGGCTCGTTTGCCGGTGCGATGGGCTATGGTCAGTTCATGCCGTCTTCCTACAAGCAGTATGCCGTCGACTTTAACGGAGACGGACACATCAATCTGTGGGATCCGGTCGATGCCATCGGCAGCGTGGCGAACTACTTCAAGGCACACGGCTGGACGCCGGGTGGGCAGGTAGCCGTACAGGCCAATGGCGAGGCGTTTGGTCTGGAAAACGGCTTTAAAACCAAATACAGCGTTGCGCAGCTGACGGCGGCAGGTTTAACGCCAACGCAGCCGCTGGGTAATGTCGATCAGGTGAGCCTGCTGCGTCTGGATGTAGGAACCGGGTATCAGTACTGGTACGGTATGCCAAACTTCTACACTATCACCCGCTATAACCACAGCACGCACTATGCGATGGCCGTATGGCAACTGGGCCTGGCGGTATCGCAGGCGCGTGTCCCTGCGGCGTCACCGTTTAGTCAGTAAGTCGCTTTATTCCTCCCTCTCCCTGTGGGAGAGGGTTCCCCACAAAATAATGCCTGCACGGAGGACTCCCTCTCCCTTGAGGGAGAGGGCTGGGGTGAGGGGGAACATATGGCTGTAGAGGTCATTCCGTTCACTTTATGTTCCTTGCTACTCTGTAACAACATGACCCGTGAACGTGCCAGGGCGGCTCAATCGCCGCCGCCCTGGCGACCCGGGCTCCCGGCGGTAAATCGCCGCTTCGCGGTGCCCTCGGCTTATTCCTTCCGGCTTATCGGGGACGGGCGGATGTAACGTCCCTGTAAAGCCGCCCTCTCGGCGCATCCATGCGCCTCGCCCCGGCCTGCAGGAAACGCCTCAGCGATTTACAGCCGGACCAGGGCGTCGCTGTAAATCATTTATTTTCCTGAAGCAACATTCATCGCTTTCGGTAAATAATTACTGGGGATCCCTCAGCCCTGTGGGAGCGGGCCCCCCGCAGAAACATTTCGCCACACTCCCTTTGCAAACGCGCCATTTACATCTCAATCGCCTTTCATTATTGTTACGTTATAACATTTAATGTGGTGTCAAAATGTCAACGACCCTTTTCTCTTTGTCTGCGGCAGTTAGGTTTCTGCTGGCGCTGGTCATTATCGTGTTTATCGGGCTGGCCGTGCGCTGGGCGGTGGCATTGCCATGATCGTCATGGATGAACTGATTGCGGGTTACGACCGTGTCCCCGTCACGCGTGCGATATCCGGCGTGATTGAACGCGGAAGCATGACCGCCATTATCGGGGCCAACGGATGCGGAAAATCCACGCTGCTGAAAACGCTCGCCGGGTTTATTCCGCCCGTGAGCGGCCATTTTCGCTGGCAGGGTAAACGCCCGGTCATTGGCTGGCTGGCGCAGCGTCACGCGCTGGAGGCGCAATTCCCGCTGACGGTTCAGGATGTGGTGAGCATGGGCTGCTGGCCGCGTGTGTCGCTCTTTTCCGGCTTTCGTCGGGAAACACGCTCGCGCATTGCCAGCGCGCTGGAGCGTGTCGGGCTGGACGCCATGGCGTTATCTACCATCGATGCACTCTCCGGCGGCCAGTTTCAGCGCATGCTGTTTGCCCGGATCCTGGTGCAACAGGCGCCGCTGGTCATGCTTGATGAGCCCTTTACCGGCGTCGATGAAGCCACCTGTAACGTGTTGATGGATCTGATGCTTGAGATGTACATGCAGGGCCAAACCCTGCTCGCGGTATTGCATGACAGCGAGCGCGTTTCGCGTCATTTTCCGCAAACCCTGCGGCTGGATACGGCTATTCCCCACTGGAAAACCGAGCGGGTGAGGGTGGCATGATCTGGCATCTCTTCTTTCAGCCGTTTATCGAATACGGCTTTATGCGTCGCGCGCTGGTGGTGTGCCTGGCGCTGTCCGTCAGCACCACGGCACTGGGTGTTTTCCTGCAACTGCGCCGGATGAGCCTGATGGGCGATGCCCTTTCACATGCCATTTTACCCGGCGTTGCGGTGGGCTATCTGCTGAGCGGTATGTCACTGCTGGCGATGAGTATCGGCGGGTTTATCGCCGGGATCGCCGTGGCGCTGGTGGCGGGGTTGGTCAGTCGCCGTACGCCGCTCAAAGAGGATGCCAGTTTTGCCGGGTTCTATCTCGGCTCGCTGGCGCTGGGCGTGACGCTGGTGTCGCTGCGCGGTTCGAACGTCGATCTGCTGCACCTGCTGTTTGGTTCCATTCTGGCGGTGGATAACGACGCCGCGCTGTTTGTGGCTGGCGTGTGCATCTTCACGCTGGTGACGCTGGCAGTTTTCTATCGTGGGCTGGTGACCGAGGCGTTCGATACCGCCTGGCTACAGGTTAACGCCCGCTGGCTGCCCGGCCTGTTGCACGGACTGTTTCTGGCGCTGCTGGTGCTTAACCTGGTGGCCGGATTTCAGGTTCTCGGCACGCTGATGGCCGTCGGGCTGATGATGTTGCCGGCAGTGGCGGCACGCTGCTGGGTGCGCACCCTTCCGGGGTTGCTCTGCCTGGCGGGCATCAGCGGCGTTTTTTGTGCATGGCTGGGGTTAAGCCTCTCCTGGGCGGTGAGTTTACCCGCCGGGCCGTCCATCGTGCTGACCGCCAGCGTGCTGTTCTTTATTTCGGTTTTATTTGGCACACGAAGCCACCTGGCTGGCAGCCTGCGTGCGCTTTTTTAACGCAAGGGGAAATGATGAAACGTACAGGGTTAATAATGGCGCTCGCGCTCGGGATGATGTCACAGGGCGTGATGGCAAAAACGCTTAATGTGGTCACCAGTTTTTCCATTCTGGGAGACATCACCCGGGAGGTGGGGGGCGATCGGGTCAACGTGACTACGCTGGTAGGGCCGGACGGTGATCCGCATACCTTCGAACCGTCCCCAAAAGACAGTGCGGCGCTCAGCAAGGCCGATGTGGTGGTGGTAAACGGTCTGGGGCTGGAGGGCTGGCTCGACCGGCTGGTGAAGGCCTCCGGATTTAAAGGCCAGCTGGTGGTGGCCTCGACCGGGGTGAAAACCCATACGCTTGAAGAGGACGGGAAAACCGTGACCGATCCGCATGCCTGGAACAGTGCGGCGAACGGAGCACGGTATGCGCAAAATATCCTCGCCGGGCTGGTAAAAGCCGATCCTGATGATAAGGCGGCGCTGGAGGCGACAGGTAAACCTTATATTGCGCAACTGACTCAACTGGATAGCTGGGCCAAAACGCAATTCAGCCAGATCCCGCAGGCAAAACGTAAAGTACTCACCAGCCATGACGCCTTCGGCTATTTCAGCCGCGCCTATGGCGTGACCTTTATTGCGCCGCAGGGCTTGTCGTCAGAGAGCGAAGCCAGCGCGGCGCAGGTGGCTGAGATTATCAATCAGATAAAAGCGGACGGGGTGAAAACCTGGTTTATGGAAAACCAGCTCGACCCGCGCCTGGTTAAACAAATTGCCACGGCCACCGGTGCGCAGCCGGGGGGCGAACTTTATCCGGAAGCACTGTCGGCCAAAGGCGGCGTGGCGGATACCTACGTGAAGGCGTTTCGCCATAACGTGAATACCCTCGCCAGGAGCATGAAGTAACCTTCTTCTCAGCCGGTGCCTTCGCATCGGCTTTTTTCTGAAGCCCCCTCGTAAAACATGATCCACATCTCCATATCTGACGAGAAAGTGCTATCTTGTGCTGCACGTTTTTCTGATGCCCGGAGCGAGAATGACTGACCATGAATTGATGCAGCTTAGCGAAGTCGTAGGACTGGCGCTTAAGCAACGTGGCGCGACTATCACGACTGCCGAATCCTGTACCGGTGGCTGGGTTGCTAAAGCGATTACCGATATTGCAGGCAGTTCCGCCTGGTTTGAACGCGGCTTTGTGACCTACAGTAACGAAGCTAAAGCGCAAATGATTGGCGTGCACGAATCCACACTTGAACAGCATGGTGCGGTCAGTGAGCCGGTGGTGATTGAGATGGCAATTGGTGCGCTAAAAGCGGCGCGCGCGGATTATGCCATTTCTATTAGCGGTATCGCGGGCCCGGACGGCGGCAGTGACGTGAAGCCTGTCGGCACCGTCTGGTTTGGTTTTGCCACCTCTAAAGGTGAGGGGATCACTCGCCGGGAGTGCTTTAGCGGCGATCGTGAAAGCGTGCGTCGTCAGGCCACCGTTTATGCGTTAAAAACGCTCTGGCAACAATTTCTACAAAACACTTGATACTGTATGACCATACAGTATAATTGCACCAACAGAACAGAAATCCACGGTGAAGCACAGTCGCTTCTCCCGGCATGACAGGAGTAATAATGGCTATCGACGAAAACAAACAGAAAGCGTTGGCGGCAGCACTGGGCCAGATCGAAAAGCAATTCGGTAAAGGCTCCATCATGCGCCTGGGTGAAGACCGTACCATGGATGTGGAAACGATCTCCACCGGTTCGCTTTCTCTGGATATCGCGCTGGGCGCGGGCGGTCTGCCAATGGGCCGTATCGTAGAGATCTACGGGCCAGAATCCTCCGGTAAAACCACCCTGACGCTGCAGGTGATTGCCGCGGCGCAGCGCGAAGGTAAAACCTGTGCCTTTATCGATGCCGAGCACGCGCTGGACCCTGTTTATGCTCGTAAGCTGGGCGTGGATATCGATAACCTGCTGTGTTCTCAGCCAGACACGGGTGAGCAGGCGCTGGAGATTTGTGACGCGCTGGCGCGTTCCGGTGCGGTTGACGTTATCGTGGTCGACTCCGTTGCTGCGCTGACGCCAAAAGCGGAAATCGAAGGCGAAATCGGCGACTCTCACATGGGCCTCGCGGCACGTATGATGAGCCAGGCAATGCGTAAGCTGGCCGGTAACCTGAAGCAGTCCAACACGCTGCTGATCTTCATCAACCAGATCCGTATGAAAATTGGCGTGATGTTCGGTAACCCGGAAACCACCACCGGTGGTAACGCGCTGAAATTCTATGCTTCTGTCCGTCTGGATATCCGCCGTATCGGGGCGGTGAAAGAGGGTGAGAACGTGGTGGGGAGTGAAACCCGCGTGAAGGTCGTGAAGAACAAGATCGCCGCGCCGTTCAAACAGGCTGAATTCCAGATCCTCTACGGTGAAGGTATCAACTTCTTCGGCGAACTGGTTGACCTGGGCGTGAAAGAGAAGCTGATCGAAAAAGCAGGCGCATGGTACAGCTACAACGGCGACAAAATTGGTCAGGGTAAAGCGAATGCGATCTCCTGGCTGAAAGAGAACCCGGCTGCAGCGAAAGAGATCGAGAAGAAAGTGCGTGAGCTTCTGCTGAACAACCAGGACTCTAAACCTGATTTCGTGGTTGATGGTGCGGATGCTGAAGAAACTAACGAAGACTTTTAAGGCTTTCGTTTAAAAATGAAGGGCTGCTGATGCGGCCCTTTTTGCATTTCTGAACCAGCAGGTTTTTTATGAGTGAATCCACAACGCGTCGACCCGCTTATGCGCGATTACTGGACCGCGCGGTGCGGATCCTTGCCGTGCGTGACCACAGTGAACAAGAGCTGCGGCGTAAACTGTCGGCCCCGGTGATGGGTAAAAATGGGCCGGAAGAGATTGATGCCACCGCGGAAGATTATGACCGGGTGATTGCCTGGTGCTATGAGCATCACTATCTGGATGATGACCGTTTTGCTTCCCGGTTCCTGGCCAGCCGTGGCCGTAAGGGATACGGTCCGGCGCGTATCCGTCAGGAGTTGAACCAGAAGGGCGTTGCCCGTGAGTCCATTGAAAAAGCGATGCGCGACTGTGACACGGACTGGTGTGCGCTGGCAAAAGAGCAGGCGATTCGTAAATACGGTGAACCGCTGCCGCGTGAATTTTCAGAAAAAGTCAAAATCCAGCGCTTTTTGCTCTACCGCGGCTTTCTGATGGAAGATATTCAGGATATCTGGCGTAATTTTGCCGATTGAACGCATGCGGGATTTTACTTCCCACCAAAGAAAACTTATCTTATTCCCACTTTTTCCAGTAGCAGGTCTGTCCAGGGGTTTACCGATACCGGCTTGCTACGACATTTCGTTAGCTTGATTTCAGGATAATTATGAGCAAGAGCACCGCTGAGATCCGTCAGGCGTTTCTCGATTTTTTCCATAGTAAGGGACACCAGGTTGTTGCCAGCAGCTCCCTGGTACCGAACAACGACCCAACTCTGCTGTTTACCAACGCCGGGATGAACCAGTTCAAGGATGTGTTCCTTGGTCTCGACAAGCGTAATTATTCCCGCGCCACAACCTCACAGCGTTGCGTGCGTGCGGGCGGTAAACACAACGACCTGGAAAACGTCGGTTACACCGCACGCCACCATACCTTCTTCGAAATGCTGGGTAACTTCAGCTTCGGCGACTATTTCAAACACGATGCGATTCAATACGCGTGGGAACTGCTGACCGGTGAAAACTGGTTCAACCTGCCGAAAGAGCGTCTGTGGGTTACCGTCTATGAAACCGATGACGAAGCCTACGAAATCTGGGAAAAAGAAGTCGGTATCCCGCGCGAACGTATTATTCGCATCGGTGATAACAAAGGCGCACCGTACGCGTCTGACAACTTCTGGCAGATGGGTGACACCGGTCCTTGCGGTCCGTGCACCGAGATCTTCTACGATCACGGCGACCACATCTGGGGCGGCCCTCCAGGCAGCCCGGAAGAAGACGGCGATCGCTACATTGAGATCTGGAACATCGTCTTCATGCAGTTCAACCGTCAGGCCGACGGCACCATGGAGCCGCTGCCGAAGCCGTCCGTGGATACCGGTATGGGCCTGGAGCGTATTGCGGCTGTTCTGCAGCACGTTAACTCCAACTACGAAATTGATCTGTTCAGCACCCTGATCAAAGCCGTTGCAGAAGTGACCGGCGCGACCGATCTGAACAACAAATCACTGCGCGTAATCGCAGACCATATCCGTTCCTGTGCGTTCCTGATTGCGGACGGCGTTATTCCGTCGAATGAAAACCGTGGCTATGTGCTGCGTCGTATCATTCGTCGTGCTATCCGTCACGGCAACATGCTGGGCGCGAAGGACACCTTCTTCTATAAACTCGTTGGGCCACTGATTGGCGTAATGGGTTCTGCAGGTGACGAGCTGAAACGCCAGCAGGCGCAGGTTGAGCAAGTTCTGAAGACTGAAGAAGAGCAGTTTGCACGTACACTGGAGCGCGGTCTGGCGCTGCTGGATGAAGAACTCGCTAAGCTTAAGGGCGACACGCTGGATGGCGAAACTGCTTTCCGCCTGTACGACACCTACGGTTTCCCGGTTGACCTGACGGCGGACGTTTGCCGTGAGCGCAACATCAAAGTGGACGAAGCGGGCTTTGAAGCGGCGATGGAAGAGCAGCGTCGTCGTGCGCGTGAGTCCAGCGGTTTTGGCGCAGACTACAACGCGATGATCCGCGTAGACAGCGCGTCTGAATTCAAAGGCTATGAAGCACTGGAACTGACCGGCAAAGTGACCGCCCTGTTTGTTGACGGCAAAGCCGTGGAGAGCATCAGCGCAGGTCAGGATGCGGTTGTCATTCTGGATAAGACCCCGTTCTATGCGGAATCCGGTGGTCAGGTTGGTGATAAAGGCGAACTGAAAGGCAACGGTTTCAGCTTCAGCGTGAGCGACACCCAGAAATACGGCCAGGCGATTGGTCATCTGGGTAAACTGGTTTCAGGCTCCCTGAAAGTGGGCGAGGGCGTTCAGGCTAATGTCGACGAAGCGCGTCGTGCACGCATCCGTCTGAACCACTCGGCAACGCACCTGATGCACGCTGCACTGCGTGAGGTTCTGGGAACGCATGTTGCACAGAAAGGTTCTCTGGTTAACGACAAAGTGCTGCGTTTCGACTTCTCGCATTTTGAAGCGATGAAACCGTCTGAAATCCGTGCGGTGGAAGATCTGGTGAACGCGCAAATCCGCCGTAACCTGCCAATCGAAACCCACATTATGGATCTCGACGCGGCGAAGAAAAAAGGTGCGATGGCCCTGTTTGGTGAGAAATATGACGACCGTGTTCGCGTATTGAGCATGGGCGACTTCTCTACCGAGCTCTGCGGTGGTACTCACGCATCACGTACCGGTGATATTGGTCTGTTCCGCATCGTTTCCGAATCCGGGACGGCGGCAGGGGTACGTCGTATTGAAGCGGTGACCGGTGAAGGCGCGATTGCCAGCCTGCATGCGCAGAGCGACCAGTTGCACGACATTGCGCAGCTGTTGAAAGGCGATACCCAGAACCTGGGCGAGAAAGTGCGTGTTGCGCTGGATCGCACCCGCCAGCTGGAAAAAGAGCTGCAGCAGCTCAAAGAGCAGGCTGCGGCGCAGGAGAGTGCAAACCTCTCCAGCAAGGCTGTAGACATTAAGGGCGTTAAACTGCTTGTCAGCGATCTGGCAGGTGTTGAGCCTAAGATGCTGCGTACCATGGTCGACGATCTGAAGAACCAGCTTGGTTCGACAGTTATTGTGCTGGCAACGGTGGCAGAAGGTAAGGTTTCTCTGATTGCGGGCGTCTCTAAGGATGTGACCGACCGCGTTAAAGCAGGGGAATTGATTGGTATGGTCGCCCAGCAGGTGGGTGGCAAAGGTGGCGGTCGTCCGGACATGGCGCAAGCCGGTGGTACGGATGCGGCGGCACTTCCTGCGGCATTGGCCAGCGTTGAAAGCTGGGTAAGCGCGAAACTGTAATAACTACAAAGCACAAACAGACGCCATAGCGGTAACGTTATGGCGTCTTGTTCACTGCACTATCGATAACGATAAAGTCAGGTTGAGTTTGTGTATATCGGCTAAACTTACGTTTAACAGAATGTGATGCCGTGACTGCTTACACTTTACGTGTTTGTCATCGCTTACTTTTTGGCGTTATATGATGGATAATGCCGGGATACAAGAGACCCGACTCTTTTAATCTTTCAAGGAGCAAAGAATGCTGATTCTGACTCGTCGAGTTGGTGAGACCCTCATGATTGGGGATGAGGTCACCGTGACAGTTTTAGGGGTGAAGGGTAACCAGGTACGTATTGGTGTTAACGCTCCTAAAGAAGTATCTGTCCACCGTGAAGAGATCTACCAGCGTATCCAGGCTGAAAAATCCCAGCAGTCCAGTTACTGATATTATCGCGTCTCGCTGTCGGGCGAGACGCAACCCCTCTTGTCATTTTTCCTGCTCAAAGTTACCGTTTAATTTCAATCGCTCTCTTTTTAACCACTCCGTTACCCTTAACTCGTCGCAACACCGCCATTTCTGCACAGGTTTTCTGTGAAGATGCCAGCAAAATCCGCTTATAAAACACCCTCTTTGCGGCTTTTACATGCGAATTGCCTGTGATTTGTGCAAACGATAAAAGCTTTTGGAAAATTGTTTGACTTATAAGTCCCAGAAAGTAATATATGCGCCACGCAGCGACGAGAAGCTCTTAACGAGTCACTCGAAGCACTCGAAAGAGGCGTTGTGTGGTGAGGTGGCCGAGAGGCTGAAGGCGCTCCCCTGCTAAGGGAGTATGCGGTCAAAAGCTGCATCCGGGGTTCGAATCCCCGCCTCACCGCCATTTTGCATCCGTAGCTCAGCTGGATAGAGTACTCGGCTACGAACCGAGCGGTCGGAGGTTCGAATCCTCCCGGATGCACCATCTATTACTTCATATTGCTTTAGAAGTGATATGAATATCGAGCAGTACAGTAGTAAATCCCGATGCATCCGTAGCTCAGCTGGATAGAGTACTCGGCTACGAACCGAGCGGTCGGAGGTTCGAATCCTCCCGGATGCACCATTTACTATTTCTGAAAGCAGTACCCTGATGCATCCGTAGCTCAGCTGGATAGAGTACTCGGCTACGAACCGAGCGGTCGGAGGTTCGAATCCTCCCGGATGCACCATTTACTGTTTCTAAAAGCATTTCCCCGATGCATCCGTAGCTCAGCTGGATAGAGTACTCGGCTACGAACCGAGCGGTCGGAGGTTCGAATCCTCCCGGATGCACCATCTCTTCTGATGTTCCCTTCGATGTTTAGTTCTTAATCACTCTCGTTGTTATCACTTCGCAATCAGCGACAAAAACCCCCGTTTACGATAAAGTAATCCTTTGTTAATCGGTTAGCGAGAGCACGATGTACGCACAGTATGACGGTTTGATCTTCGATATGGATGGCACCTTGCTGGATACCGAACCCACGCACCGTAAAGCCTGGACAGACGTCCTTGGTCGTTACGGTATGCGCTTCGATCTCCAGGCGATGATTGCCCTCAACGGATCCCCTACCTGGCGTATCGCACAGGCCGTCATTGAGCTTAATCAGGCCGATCTCGACCCGCACCTGCTGGCGCGCGAAAAAACCGATGCAGTCAAAGCAATGCTGCTGGACACCGTGCGGCCTCTGCCGCTTGTTGAGGTGGTAAAAGCGTGGCACGGACGTCGCCCGATGTCGGTTGGCACGGGCAGCGAAAGTGCCATTGCCGAAGCGCTACTCAACCATCTTGGCCTGCGCCACTATTTTTCTGCTGTGGTTGCCGCCGATCATGTTAAAAATCACAAACCCGCACCGGACACCTTTCTGCTTTGCGCAGAACGAATGGGGGTGCCGGCAGCGAAATGCGTTGTGTTTGAGGATGCTGACTTTGGCATTCAGGCCGCGCGTGCAGCCGGAATGGATGCTGTGGATGTGCGCTTACTGTGAGTGACGCGCTGTCACTTTTATCATTATTCGCCAGCAGTTTTTTAAGCGCTACGCTCTTACCGGGAAATTCGGAAGTGGTGCTGGTGGCGATGCTGTTGTCTGGCGTGAGTCAGCCCTGGTTGCTGGTGTTAATAGCAACAATGGGTAATAGCCTTGGAGGGCTGACTAACGTTATTCTTGGGCGTTTCTTTCCGCTGCGTGAAAAATCGCGCTGGCAGGAAAAGGCAGTCGGCTGGCTAAAACGCTATGGCGCTGCCACGCTGTTATTAAGCTGGATGCCTGTAATAGGCGATTTACTGTGTCTGCTGGCGGGATGGATGCGCATCTCCTGGGGGCCGGTGCTCTTTTTTTTGTGCCTTGGCAAGGCGTTGCGCTATGTTCTTGTGGCGTGGGCAACACTACAGGGTATGACGTGGTGGCACTAATTGGTGGAATGAATACGCGACCTTCAATCGTCAACCATTACAATTATGCTGAGTAACATTACTTTGACAGGCGGGAGGTCAATTTGATCCCGGACGTATCACAGGCGCTGGCCTGGCTGGAAAAACACCCTCAGGCACTGAAGGGTATTCAGCGTGGTCTTGAGCGTGAAACGCTGCGCGTAAACGCGGATGGCAGCTTAGCGACGACGGGTCACCCGAAGGCGTTAGGCTCGGCGCTGACACATAAATGGATCACTACCGATTTCGCTGAAGCACTGCTGGAGTTTATCACTCCGGTGGACGGTGATATTGATCATATGCTGACGATTTTGCGCGATATCCATCGCTACACCGCCCGTAATATGGGTGATGAGCGCATGTGGCCGCTCAGCATGCCCTGCTATATTGAGCAAGGGCAGGAGATTGAGCTGGCGCAATACGGCACCTCGAATATCGGTCGACTGAAAACGCTATATCGCGAGGGTCTGAAAAACCGCTACGGCGCGTTGATGCAGACGATCTCAGGCGTACATTACAATTTCTCGTTGCCGATGGCTTTCTGGCAGGCGAAATGCGGTGAAACGGATAAGGACGCGATCTCCGCGGGCTACTTCCGCCTGATCCGCAACTATTACCGTTTTGGCTGGGTTATTCCTTATCTGTTTGGTGCATCGCCGGCAATATGCTCCTCGTTCCTGCAGGGGAAACCGACGACGCTGCCGTTCGAGAAGACCGAGTGCGGGATGTACTATCTGCCGTACGCCACCTCTCTGCGCCTGAGCGATCTTGGCTATACCAATAAATCGCAAAGCAATCTCGGTATTACGTTTAACGAATTGCAGGAATATGTGGCAGGATTGAAGCGGGCGATCAAAACCCCGTCGGAAGAGTACGAGAAAATCGGCCTCGAAAAAGACGGCAAACGTCTGCAAATCAATAGCAATGTGCTGCAGATTGAAAACGAACTGTACGCACCAATTCGTCCGAAGCGTGTGACGCGTAGCGGGGAAACCCCGTCGGATGCGCTGCAGCGCGGCGGGATCGAATACATTGAAGTGCGCTCACTGGATATCAACCCGTTCTCGCCGGTTGGTGTTGATGAGCAGCAGGTTCGTTTCCTGGATCTGTTTATGGTCTGGTGTGTGCTGGCCGATGCGCCGGAAATGAGTTCAGACGAACTGCTCTGTACCCGCACTAACTGGAACCGCGTGATTCTCGAAGGGCGCAAACCGGGCCTGACGTTGGGTATTGGCTGTGAAACGGCGCAGTTCCCGCTGCCGAAAGTGGGTAAAGATCTGTTCCGCGACCTGAAGCGAGTGGCCCAGACAATGGACAGCCTTTACGGTGGCGAAGCGTATCAACAGGTCTGCGACCAGTTAGTGGAATGCTTTGATAACCCGGAGCTGACTTTCTCGGCGCGTATTCTGCGTTCTATGATTGATCAGGGCATCGGCGGAACAGGGCGTGCCCTCTCTGCGGAGTACCGTGAGATGCTGATGCATGAGCCATTAGAGATCCTGAGCGAAGCGGATTTTGTCGCGGAACGGGATGCGTCTGTTGTACGTCAGAAAGAGGTTGAAGCGGCAGATACGGAGTCGTTTGACGCGTTTCTGGCAAGGCAGGCTTAAGCAGAAAAGAAAAAGGCCACATCGCTGTGGCCAAAATATACATCTCTGAATTCAGGGATGATGATAACAAATGCGCGTCTTTCATATACTCAGACGTGCATTCTGTAGAAGAGTTCAGTTTATTTTAAAAAAAATCACTATCGGAGGTGACGTATGCCGTTATTAGATAGCTTTACTGTCGACCATACCCGTATGGAAGCACCTGCAGTCCGTGTGGCGAAGACCATGCACACTCCGCACGGCGACACGATCACCGTATTTGATCTGCGCTTCTGCGTGCCTAACAAAGAAGTGATGCCGGAAAAAGGCATTCATACGCTGGAACACCTGTTTGCAGGTTTTATGCGTGACCACCTGAACGGTAACGGCGTTGAGATTATCGATATCTCTCCGATGGGCTGCCGTACCGGTTTCTACATGAGCCTGATCGGCCAGCCGGAAGAGAAGCGTGTCGCAGATGCGTGGAAAGCGGCCATGCAGGACGTGCTGAAGGTAAAAGAGCAGAACCAGATCCCAGAGCTGAACGTCTACCAGTGCGGCACCTACCAGATGCACTCTCTGGAAGAAGCCCAGGAGATCGCGCGTCACATCATCGAGCGTGATGTTCGCGTCAACAGCAACGAAGAGCTGGCCCTGCCAAAAGAAAAACTGCAGGAACTGCACATCTAGTGCACCTTTTCCCTCTCCCGACGGGAGAGGGTAGGGTGAGGGTTGCTTAACCCCATGACCACAACGTCTACCTTCTCTTTTACCCATCGTCCCCTCGTTCCGTTTGCCCATGATTACGTTCATGGTGACAGCGAGCCGTGGCACCACCACGACTGTGCCCAGCTGCTGCACACCCTGAGCGGGGTGGTACGGGTAGATACCGCATCGGGCTGTTGGGTGGTTCCGCCGGGCCGGGGCGTCTGGCTACCAGCAGGAACGCAACACTCGCTTCGCATCACCGGCAACGTAGCGGCGCGCACGCTGTTTATCGATCCGCTGGCGCGGGCCGATCTCCCTGCGACCTGCCAGATCGTGCAGATCTCGTCGCTATTACGCGAACTGATCCTTGTCTCCCTGCAGCTTGAGGAGTCTTACTCACCGGGAAGCCGGGACGAGCGGGTGTATGAGCTGATTCTGGATGAGATCCGTTTGATGCCAGTGCTGCCGTTTCATCTGCCGGAGCCGGAAAGCGAGCCGTTACGCCAGCTTTGCCAGCGGATCCGCCAGGCACCCGGCGAAAGCTGGAGCAGTACTGAGGCCGCGAGCACCGCAGGCATGAGCGAGCGCACGATGAACCGCCACTTTCAGCAGCAGACCGGTTTACGCTACGCAGAGTGGTTGAGAAGGGCGCGCTTGCTGGAGGCGTTACAACGGCTGGCACAGGGCCAGCCTGTGTTACGCGTGGCGCTGGATCTGGGCTACGGTAGCCACAGCGCCTTTACCGCGATGTTTCGCCGGGTGATGGGGATCTCACCCAGCGATTACTTCAAAGACAGCTAACCGCATTGAACAGCGCCTGAAGCGAGGCGCGCGCCACGTCACTGTCAATGCCCACACCCCAGCGGCTGCTGCCGTCCTGGAACAGGCAGCGAATATAGGCCACCGAACGGCTGTCGCTGCGTTCCCCCAGCGTGTGTTCGTGGTAGTCCTTAATCACAAACGGGGTGGTGATCCAGCGGCTTAAGCCACTGGCGGCCGCGGATAACAGCCCGTTGCCCTGGCCTTCAAGCTGGCGCGTTGCGCCCTGCGTCACGACACTTGCCGTCAAACGTAACTGACCATCCTGCTGACTGTCGCTGCGATAAGATTGCAGGGCAAAGTGCGGGTCTGCGACCAGCCCGTAGCGGCTGCGAAACAGCTGCCACAGGGCGTGTTGCGTCATCTCTTTACCGTGGCGATCGGTCTCCTGCTGCACGTGCTGGCTAAAATCCTGCTGCAGCGCGCGGGGTAATTTCAGACCATGATTCTGCTCGATGAGCCAGGCGCTACCGCTTTTCCCGGACTGACTGTTAACCCGGATCACCGCTTCATACGTGCAGCCGATATCCTGCGGATCGACAGGCAGGTACGGCATCTCCCAGCGCTCGCCCGGTTTGCGGGCATCAAAGCCTTTTTTGATGGCGTCCTGATGAGAGCCCGAGAAGGCGGTATAGGCCAGCCGTCCCGCCCACGGATGGCGCGGATGCACCGGCAGCTGGTTGCAGGTTTCCACCACTTCTACCATCCGGTTCATATCGCTAAAGTCGAGATTCGGGCTGATCCCCTGGCTGTAGAGATTCATCGCCAGCGTCACCAGACAGACGTTGCCCGTGCGTTCGCCGTTGCCAAAAAGGCAGCCTTCCACGCGATCTGCGCCCGCCAGTACCGCCAGCTCTGCGCTGGCCACGCCGGTGCCGCGATCGTTATGCGGATGAACGCTGATGCAAACATCAGCGCGGCGGCTAAAGCGGCGGCAGAAATACTCGATCTGATCGGCGTACACGTTCGGCGTGCTGACCTCCACGGTGGCCGGTAAGTTGATCACCATTGGCCGTTCGGCGCACGGCTGCCAGATCTCCGCCACCGCTTCACAAATCTCCAGGGCAAACTCCGGTTCGGTAAAGCAGAAGGTTTCCGGGGAGTATTCGTACTGCCAGCGGGTTTCCGGGTTCTCTTCGCAGAGTTTGCGGATAAGCCGCGTGTAGCGTGTTGCCAGCTCAACGATTTGCGCTTTCTCCAGGCCGAACACCAGGCGGCGGAACAGCGGGGCGGTGGCGTTATACAGATGGACGGTGGCCTGTTTCGCCCCGCGTAACGATTCAAAGGTGCGGACGATCAGGTCTTCCCGTGCCTGGGTTAATACCTGAATCGTGACGTCATCCGGGATGCGGTTCTCTTCAATCAACTGGCGAACAAAGTTGAAGTCGGTCTGCGAGGCGGAAGGAAAGGCGACCTCAATCTCTTTGAACCCGCAGCTCAGCAGCAGATCCCAGAACTGCAGCTTGCGCGAGCTGTCCATGGGTTCGGCAAGGGCCTGGTTACCATCGCGTAAATCGGTTGAGAGCCAACGCGGCGCGTGGGTGATGCGTTGCTCAGGCCAGCGGCGGTCAGGAAGAGAAATAACGGGGTAAGGCTGGTACTTGTCGGCGGGTGTGTTCAGCATGATGCGCTCCTGTTGTCTTTTCACTATCGTGAATCGATTTCAGGCGCGCTGCTTTATCGGACGTGACAATCGCTGTCGCGTTTTAGACAACAGCGCGGGTTTTGCCGGATGTGCACAAATCGTAGGCCCGGTAAGCGAAGCGCCACCGGGCATTTCACGCAGAGGGCTAGTGCGCGCCACCACCCCCACCACCGGCACCAAACGGCGGTCTGGCAAACCACACCAGTCCCAGCAGGACGATAAAGATCCCCGCCGATATCCAGAAAATCTCGTTGGCCGAGATAATCAGCCCCTGGCTGGTGATCTGCTGGGCAATCCAGCCGGACGCCTGCTGCTCCGTCATGCCCATCCCCTGAAGCTGGCTATACATCTGCTGCGCATTCGGGTTGTACGGGTTCACCGCTTCGGTCAGCTGCGCATGGTGCATCGATTCCCGGTTTGTCCACAGGGTGGTGGTAATCGAGGTCCCGATGGAGCCCGCCAGCGTACGGGTGAAATTCGACAGGCTCGACGCGGCCGCCAGACGCTCAGGCGGTAAGCCAGACAGCGTGATGGTGGTCAGCGGCATAAAGAAGCACGCTACCGCGAAGCCCTGAATAAACTGCGGCCACGCAGAAGCGCCAAAGTCCATCCCCGGTTCAAAGGTATACGCACGCCAGTAGAAGCACACCGCATACATAATGAAGCTGAAGGTCACCAGCCGACGCATGTCGAGCTTATGGGCAAAGCGGCCAATGATTGGCGACAGCAGCACCGGGATCACCCCAACAGGCGCAGACGCCAGACCCGCCCAGGTCGCGGTATAGCCATACACCTCCTGCAACAGCTGCGGCAGCAGAACAATCGCGCCGAAGTAGAGCATATAGGCGAGGCTGATACACAAACAGCCGATGGTAAAGTTTCGCGACTTAAACAGCGAGAGATCGACTATCGGGTTGTCGTCCGTCAGCTCCCAGACAATCAGGAAGCTTAGCGACACCACCGCGACAATGGTCAGGATGATGATCTCCTGCGAGTTGAACCAGTCCAGCTCTTTACCCCGGTCGAGCATGATCTGCAGACTGCCGATACCCAGGATCAGCAGCGCCAGCCCAATACTGTCGATTCGCCGCTGTTCGGTGCGGGTCTCGCGACCGCGCAGGGATTGCAGCGTCATCAGCACCACGACAGCGCCAATCGGGACGTTGATGAAGAAGATCCAACCCCAGTGGTAGTTATCGCTGATGTAACCGCCCAGAATCGGTCCGCAGATAGGCGCGACGATCACGGTCATTGACCAGAGCGCCAGCGCGACGGATCGTTTCGCGGGCGGGTAGTTGCTCAGCAGCAAACTCTGGGAGAGAGGGATCAGCGGCCCGGCGACAATCCCCTGGATGACGCGGAAGAAAATCAGCATCGTCAGGCTGCTGGACATGCCGCACGCCCAGGAGGCCAGCACAAATGCCACCGTTGACCACAGGAACAACTTCACTTCCCCGACGCGCTTCGCCAGCCAGCCGGTAATCGGAATGGAGATGGCATTCGCTACCCCGAACGAGGTAATGACCCAGGTCCCCTGGCTCAACGACGAGCCAAGGTTCCCGGCGATCGTCGGGATCGCCACGTTTGCGATGGTGGAGTCCAGCACCTGCATGAATGTCGCCAGCGACAGCGCAATGGTCATAATGACCAGCTGCGCGCCTTCCAGCGGTTTTTGCGGCTTTTGCTGTTGCATAACGCTCACCTTCGGATTAACCGGCGTTTGCCTTCACGATGTCATCGATCAGCTTGTTGACCGGATCGAGGCTAATTTCACGGGCGTTACTTTCATAAGCCGGGGTGCTACGAACCTGGCTTGCCAGAATCTGACCGTCGCGGTTGGCGGTATCCACCGTCACCAGCGTGGAGAGGCCAATACGCAGCGGATGGTCAGCCAGCTGTTTGGCATCCAGCTCGATACGCACAGGCAGACGCTGAACCACTTTGATCCAGTTACCGGTGGCGTTCTGCGCAGGGAGTAGCGAGAAGGCGCTGCCGGTACCCATATCCAGACCCACCACTTTACCGGTGTACTTCACGTCATCACCGTAAATGTCGCTGATAACGGTCGCCGTCTGGCCGATACGCATATGGGCGAGCTGCGTCTCTTTGAAGTTCGCATCAACCCACAGATTGTCCGCCGGCACGACCGCCATCAGCGGCGTGGTTGGGCTAATCTGCGCGCCGGGCTGTACGGAACGACGGGAGACATAGCCGGTCATCGGGCTGACGATTTTGGTACGCTGCAGGGCAAGCCATGCGTTACGGACTTCGGTCGCCGCCTGTTGTACCGCAGGCTGGTTTTCAAGGCTGGTGCCGAGAATCATCGCCTGGTTGGCGTTGTACTGCTGAATGGCCACATCCAGCTGCGCCTGGGCGCTGGCAACGGCGTCGCGGGCGTGCTGCAGCTCTTCACGGCCAATCAGGTTGGCGGTGCCGAGCGGCACACGGCGGTTAAGGTCGCTCTGTGCCTGGGCGAGTGCGGTTTTCTGCACGTCGATGTTGGCCTGCAGCTGCTTACTGTTGATCATCAGCTGACGGGTCTGACGCACGCTGGAGGCCAGCGCGGTCTGTGCTTTTTCAAACGCCTGTTGGGCGTCGGTCGGATCCAGCGTGACCAGCACATCCCCTTTTTGCACAAAGTCGGTATTATCAGCCCAGACTTTCGTCACGCTGCCCGACACCTGCGCCATAATTTGTACCTGGTTCCCTGCCACGTATGCGTCGTCAGTCTCTTCAGCATGACGCAATACTAAAAACCAATAGATCCCATATGCCACGGCAATAATGATAAAGAGCAAGGTCAACAGAAGAAGGGCGCCCTTACGTTTGCCTTTCTTGTTGGCCGGTTGCTGCGGGGTTGTGTTCTCCGCATTTGCGCTCATTGTTGTTCTCCACGATCTTCTTATTTTCACATCGGCTGCGCCGACCTGTTGTCAGAAAGGCCAGCAGTGTCACGTGCTGGCCTGTCAGTTTTCTTTTTTAAATCTGGATATTCGAGCGTGTCGTCGCGTTAGCGCAGCGCCTCAAGGATAGCGCCGTCTTCATCCATCTGATCCAGACGGGTGAGCAGCTTGCGAGTGATGTGCTCAAGCTGGTCGCGCTCGGCGGTGCTGAGGACAGACCAGAGTTTGTGCAGGCAGTTATGCTGAGGTGGCAGCACCTCACGCAGGAATTGGTGACCTTTGTCGGTCAGTTGCAGATGCAGACAACGGCGGTCGTTGTCGCTTTCACGGCGCTCAATCCAGCCGCGTTTTTCCAGCTCATCAGCGATACGGGTGGCGTTAGTACGGGACGAACCCAGCGCGCAGCTCAACTCCGACGGCTGAATACTGTGATTTTCCTGAGACTCCAGCGTAATCAACGCCATAAACAACGTCTCGTTAATCCCTTGAGCTTTCAGCATCTTATTACGGTTATCCAGCAGTTTCCCCTGCATGTGCATGCACAGGCGGGTCAGCAGGATTTCCTGATACGGGAAGTCCTCATGACGACTGGCGCGGAATTTAAGCATTTGTTCAATGGGCGTAAACGAACTATCCATTTGGGCATAACCTCATTAATTACAGCCGATATAGTAACGATAGTGACAAATAATGTAAATGAATTATTTGTGCGGTTAAATCCGCCAAACTTATGCCACTATCAGAAAGCGCCGGGTAAGTCCGTGACCCGGTGAGCACAGAAAGAGAGGGGGGTGAACCCGCGAAAGAGAGGATGTGAGGACAGGGGTCTGAACTATTCATGCCGTTTGAAAATATGTCACCCACATTAAAATTTCTGGGATAAATGATTACGTTTACATTAACAGACTGAGGGGCCCCTTTACACCCTAAGAGGCCCAAAGCTATGTAAAACTTAGTGAATGGCTTCCTGACGATGGTATCCGCGCCACCATACTACCAGGTTTAGCGCGGCGACAACGGCCCCTGTCGCGCACACCCCTGACCACCCGCCATGCTGCCACGCCGAGGCGGAAATTAACGAGCCCGCAGCACCGCCAATAAAGTAGCTGGTCATGTAACCGGCGGTGAGGCGATTTCGCGCCTCCGGCTTCACGCGGTAGATAACGGTCTGGTTTGTGATATGCACCCCCTGCACGGTGAGATCGAGCACCAGAATGCCGACGATCAGCGCCAGCACGGAGGTATGACCGTACCAGATGGCCGCCCAGGAGAGCAGAAGCAGCACCAGCCCGGCGCTGGTGGTCATGTGGGATTTGCCCTTATCGGCCAGCCCGCCAGCCGGACGTGCGCCGAGCGCCCCCGCCGCACCGGCCAGACCAAACAGACCAATCACCCCTTCGGAATAGTTAAACGGCGGTGCGGCCAGCAGAAAGGCCATCGACGTCCATAAGATGCTGAAGTTGGCGAAGGTGAAGCAGCCCAGCAGCGCGCGGGTACGCAGGAGTTTATCCCGGGTAAAGAGGCTGAACACGGAGGCCAGAAGCTGAGGATAGTTCAGGTGGTTTTCCTGCTTCACCTTTGGCAGGCCGCGCCAGAGCGCCAACGCCATCACCACCATCAGCACGCTTGCCACCCAGTAGACGGTGCGCCAGCCGCCAAGGCTTGCCAGTAATCCTGCGACGGTACGCGCCAGCAAAATCCCCAGCAGCAGGCCGCTCATAATAGTGCCCACCACTTTGCCACGCTTTTCCGGTGCGGCGAGGGTGGCGGCCAGTGGGACCAGAATTTGCGCCACCACGGAGAACAGACCCGTCAGCGCGGTGCCGATAATCATCATTGTTAAAGAATGGCTGCTGGCGGTGATCAGCATGCCGCCTGCGGCCAGCAGGGTCATGGAGACAATCAGCATCCGGCGCTCAAACATATCCCCGAGCGGCACCAGGAACAGCAGCCCGGCGGCATAGCCGAGCTGCGCGGCGGTGACAATAAAGCCGGCCGAGCTGGCTGAAAGGTTGAACGCCCGGGCGATGGTATCGAGCAGAGGTTGCGCGTAGTAGTTACTGGCGACCGCCAGACCCGTTGCCACGGACATTAAAAGAATAAGCGCGGGGCTAAGCCCCTGAGATGTTTTTGTCATGAGTTTAAGAAATCATTAGTTAAGTGATTATTTTTCCGGAAACAATAATAACCAATGATTGTGAAGGATGGGGGATTGTCGGGTGATGGATTGTGCGGTTTTGGGGATGGTGCGGTCTGGTGCCCTCACCCTAACCCTCTCCCACAGGGAGAGGGAACGATTAAGAGGGCCGGGGTGAGGGGAAAAACTTACTTCTGCGCCTCAAGCGCTTCCTTCACCCAGCCATCAAACTGCTGCTGGTGGGCTTTAATCCAGCCGTCAACATGGCCCTTCACATCCGCCTCAGACGATTTGCCCGCGTGCATCATCGCATTCTGGGCGTTGATGTCCGCCAGCGGCAGCTTCATTACCGAGAACAGTTTTGCCGCGGCCGGGTTTTTCTCCGCCCAGGCTTTGTTGGCGACGATATGCATCGTATTCACCGGGAAGCCGTAGTTCATGCCGTTCGGCAGTTTGGTGTCGATATCTTTCTGCTCGCCCGGCAGGGAGGAGAACGGCACCTGCAGCCACACCACATCTTTACCTGGCTTCAGCACGTCGCTCACCCAGTACGGGGTCCAGGTGTAGTAGATCACCGGTTTGCCCTCTTTAAAGCGGGCGATGGTGTCGGCCATCATCGCCGAGTAGTTGCCGTGGCTCACATCGACGGTTTTCGCCAGACCGTACGCCTTGTTCTGGTGGTTAATCACCGCTTCACAACCCCAGCCCGGCGAGCAGCCCATCATATCGGCTTTGCCGTCGCCGTTAGTGTCGAACAATCTGGCGATCTTCGGATCTTTTAGCTGCTCAATATTGGTGATGTGGTACTGGTCGGCGGTTTTCTTGTCGATCAGATAACCCTGCGCCGCACCGGTCACGAAGGTGCCTTCACGGTAGAACTTCTTATCACCGCCAGCCGCGGCGTACATATCGTCGTGCAGCGGCTGCCAGTTGACGGCAGTGAATGTCGCATCACCGGAGGCAATCGAGGTGTAGCCAACGTTGTAATCCACTTCGCTCGGCGTATTGACCGTATAACCCAGCTTCTCCAGCGCGCGGCTGACGATCAGCGTCTGGAAGCTCTCTTCCGAAATGGTGCTCTGAACCGGCTGTACGGTAATGCCTTTACCCGGCAGGTCCGCGGCGAATGCGCTGGTGGAGACAAGGGTGGCAAACGCTGTGGCAAAAAGTACCTTATGTCGCATCGTTGTTCCTTATTATCTGATGAATGGACGGGTGATTAATCCGACAGGGCCGGTGGTATACCAGCGACGGTTGCCGCGACTGCGTGAATCACGACCGACAGCCTGGGTCAGGCGGTCAAGAATAATGGCGAGGATCACAATGCCGACGCCGCCGACGGTCGCCAGACCCATATCGAGACGGCCAATCCCGCGCAGCACCATCTGGCCCAGCCCGCCAACGGCAATCATTGAGGCAATCACCACCATCGACAGCGCCAGCATCAGCGTCTGGTTAACCCCCGCCATGATGGTGGGCATCGCCAGCGGGAGCTGAACTTTAAACAGCATCTGCCGCGGGCTGGCACCGAACGAACGGGAGGCCTCGATCAGATCCGCAGGTACCTGATTAATCCCGAGTATCGTCAGACGAATAATCGGCGGCAGGGCGAAGATAATGGTCACCACCACGCCCGGCACGTTGCCGATGCCGAACAGCATCACGATCGGCACCAGATAGACGAACGCTGGGGTGGTCTGCATCGCATCCAGCAGCGGCCGAACGATCTTCGCCGCTCGTGGACTGCGCGCCAGCCAGATCCCCATCGGCAAACCGATGACAATGCAGAAGAGGAGGGCGGTCAGCACCAGCGCCAGGGTGATCATCGCCTGCGACCATGCGCCAATGGCACCAATCGCAATCAACGAGATCAGCGTGGCGATCCCCATGCCTGCGCTACCAAACTGCCAGGCGATCAGCGAGAACAGCACAATCGCCACCGGTGCGGGCATGCCCAGCATCAGCTGCTGGAAGCCGTTGAGAATGTAATCCACCGGGACGCGGATCCCCTGGAAGACCGGACGGAAATGGGTGACCACCCAGTCGATCCCCTCCGTCACCCAGCTGTCCAGGGGGATCAGCGTTTTGTGGAACGGATCCATAATATTGAAGTGCTCTGGCGCCGGTGCTGGCGCATTATTGAGCCAGTCTGCCGCGCCACCGCCATCGGTCGGTGCTGGCGTGGAACCCCACGCATCGGCAGATTGTGCAGCACTGTCTGCTGCCTCTGTGGTGCCCCACGGGTTAGATTGATCAGCCATTGTTTGCCCCCTCGCGATCTAAAGCCTGCAGCAACATTCGTTTTGAAATGATGCCGACGTACTGTTGTTCTTCCCCAATAACCGGCACGGCACACGGTGCCTGGCCGACGTGAGAGAGCAACTCGCTGAGCGGCGTTTCGGCATCCACGGCGAGCGGAGCGTCAATTAACGCCGCATCAATTCCCTGGTTTTCGCTGAGCGCGGTTTTGAGAGAATCGATGGAGACAACGCCGACAAATTTATTGCCGCGTTCAACCAGATAACCGTATTCGCGGTCTTCGTCCTGCAGAAGCTTAAGGGCAGAGCGCGGACCGAAGCCTGGCGTTTTACGAATAATGCCGTTCGGGGTACGGCGGGCAATATCTTTGGCGCTAAACACTTGGCTAATATCCACGCCGCGGAAGAAGGTCCGCACATAATCATTTGCCGGATTATTCAGAATTTCATCCGGTGTACCGACCTGCACCACTTCGCCATTTTGCATAATGGCAATGCGGTCACCAATACGCATGGCCTCATCGAGATCGTGAGAAATAAAGACAATGGTGCGCTGGTGTCTGGCCTGTAATTTTACCAGCTCATCCTGCATCTCGGTGCGAATTAAAGGATCAAGCGCCGAGAAGGCTTCATCCATTAATAAAATATCGGGATTAATGGCTAATGCGCGGGCTAAACCCACACGCTGACGCATACCGCCGGAAAGCTCATCCGGATACGCATGGGCATAATTTTCCAGCCCTACCTGGCGCAATGCATCCAGCGCTTTTTCCTGACGTTCACTGGCGGCAACGCCCGCTAATTCCATACCAAAGGCGGTATTATCCAGTACCGTCATATGCGGCATCAGGGCGAACGACTGGAAGACCATCGCAATCTTTTTTCTGCGCACCTCGCGGAGTTCGGCCTCTGATATTTTGGCAATGTCTACACCATCAATCAGGACCTGCCCACGGGTGGGTTCAATCAGGCGATTGAGAAGGCGAACCATAGTGGATTTACCCGAACCGGATAACCCCATGATGACAAAAATCTCGCCTTCTTCAATGGCCAGACTGGCGTCTTTAACGCCAAGCGACAGCCCGGTTTTTTCCAGAATTTGCTCTTTCGAAAGGCCTTTCTCAATATATTTGAATGCGCGCTGTGGATGCTCGCCAAATATTTTATAAAGATTCTTCACTTCTAATTTAATTGCCATGCAATAGAGAGTGTCCTGTTATTTGTTTATGTCGATATGATTACCATGGTAAATTGTTAACGGGCATAACCCTAACATACTCAGATTCTGAGGCAACCCTGGGTTTGCTTATGGGTTGAATTTTGCAGTAAGCGAAACGGCTGAATTTCCCATGAGTAAAGGGCTGAGCGCGATCTGCATTTTTCTGAATTTTTTGCTGCGCCATTGGGAGAATTCGCCTGGATCGGAGTGATTCAGGCGAATATGTCGTGGAGATGACAGTGTAGCTGAAGGAGAAATATCCGGAAGGAAACTGGAATAGTTATATTTAATTAATGAACGTTAAGGCGCTCATTAAAAATCCCAGTCCTCATCTTCCGTTTCCACCGCTTTGCCCATCACATACGATGAACCGGACCCGGAGAAGAAGTCGTGGTTTTCATCAGCGTTAGGGGAAAGGGCCGCCAGAATTGCCGGGTTCACGTCGGCCATTTCCGGTGGGAACAACGCCTCGTAGCCGAGGTTCATCAGCGCTTTGTTGGCGTTGTAGCAGAGGAAGGCTTTTACCTCCTCTTCCCAGCCGGTTCCGGCGTACAGTTCTTCGGTATAGCTCAGCTCGTTATCATAGAGATCCATCAGCAAATCAAGGGCAAACCCTTTCAGTTCCTCGCGTCTGGCATCACTGACTTTCTCCAGCCCTTTCTGGTACTTATAGCCGATGTAATACCCGTGCACCGCTTCATCCCGGATGATGAGACGAATGAGATCGGCGGTGTTGGTGAGTTTGCCGCGGCTCGACCAGTACATCGGCAGCCAGAAGCCGGAGTAGAAGAGGAAAGATTCCAGGAACACGCTGGCGATTTTCTTCTTCAGCGGCTCATCGGCCTGATAATAATCCAGCACCAGGTTGGCTTTACGCTGCAATGACTCGCTCTCTTCACTCCAGCTGTAGGCCGCATCCACATCTTTGGTCTGGCACAGCGTCGAGAAGATCGAACTGTAGGAGCGGGCGTGCACCGCTTCCATAAAGCTGATGTTCGACATCACCGCCTCTTCATGCGGCGTCAGCGCATCGGCCATCAGCGCGGGGGCACCGACGGTATTCTGAATGGTGTCCAGCAGCGTCAGGCCGGTAAAGACGCGGATGGTCAGCTGTTGCTCGGCGTGACTCAGGGTTTGCCAGGCCGGAATATCGTTAGAAAGCGGCACTTTTTCCGGCAGCCAGAAGTTGCTGGTCAGGCGGTTCCACACCTCCAGGTCCTTATCATCCTGAATGTGGTTCCAGTTAATCGCACTCACGCGTGACAGTTTCATCCTTTCTCCTTACAGCGCGCAGGACACGCAGCCTTCGATTTCGGTGCCTTCCAGCGCAAGCTGGCGCAGGCGAATGTAATAGAGCGTTTTAATGCCTTTCTTCCAGGCATAAATCTGCGCTTTGTTGATATCCCGCGTGGTGGCCGTGTCCGGGAAGAAGAGCGTCAGCGACAGACCTTGATCCACGTGTCGGGTCGCCTCGGCGTAGGTATCGATGATTTTTTCCGGGCCAATCTCATACGCGTCCTGATACAGCGCCAGGTTCTCGTTGGTCATAAACGGGGCAGGATAGTAAACGCGCCCGGTTTTGCCCTCCTTGCGGATCTCAATTTTCGACACAATCGGGTGGATGCTCGACGTGGCGTGGTTGATGTAGGAGATAGAGCCGGTGGGCGGTACCGCCTGCAGGTTCTGGTTATAGATGCCGTGGCGCATGACATCGTCACGCAGCTGCTGCCACATTTCCCGCGTCGGCAGGGTAATCCCTGCACGGGCAAACAGTTTGCGCACTTGTTCGGTTTTCGGCTGCCAGTCACCCTCCAGATACTGACTGAAATATTCCCCGCTGGCATAGCGCGACTGTTCAAAGCCCGCGAAGCGCTGGTTGCGCTCGCGCGCCAGCATCATTGAGGTATGCAGCGCATGCCAGGTGATGGTGTAAAAATAGAGATTGGTGAAATCCAGCCCTTCCGGGCTACCGTAGGCGATGCCTTCCCGCGCCAGATAGCCGTGCAGGTTCATCTGCCCAAGACCGATGGCGTGCGATGCGGCGTTACCCGCCTCAATGGATGGCACGCTACGGATGTGGCTCATGTCGGACACCGCCGTCAGCCCGCGAATGGCCGTTTCTACCGTGCGGCCAAAATCCGGTGAATCCATGGTGTGGGCGATATTCAGCGATCCGAGGTTGCAGGAGATATCTTTGCCGATGTCGGCGTAGTCCAGATTCTCGTCATAGGCAGACGCACTGTTGACCTGCAAAATCTCCGAACAGAGGTTGCTCATGTTGATACGCCCGGCAATCGGGTTCGCACGGTTTACCGTGTCTTCATACATGATATACGGATAGCCGGACTCAAACTGAATTTCGGCAAGCCGCTGGAAGAAATCGCGGGCGTTGATGTATTTTTTGCGAATGCGATCGTCGGCAACCAGCTCGTCGTACAGCTCGCTTATCGCCACGTCGCCAAATGCCTTGCCGTAGAGGCGTTCAATGTCATACGGCGAGAAGAGCGCCATGTCGGCATTCTCTTTGGCCAGTTTAAAGGTGATATCCGGGATCACCACCCCAAGCGACAGGGTTTTGATACGGATTTTTTCGTCGGCGTTTTCGCGTTTGGTATCCAGAAAACGCAGAATGTCCGGATGGTGCGCGTGCAGGTAGACCGCCCCGGCCCCCTGACGGGCCCCAAGCTGGTTGGCATAGGAGAAGGCATCTTCCAGCATCTTCATCACCGGGATCACGCCGGACGACTGGTTCTCAATGCGCTTAATCGGCGCACCCGCTTCACGCAGGTTAGACAGCAAAAACGCCACGCCACCGCCGCGCTTTGAGAGCTGCAACGCCGAGTTCACCGCGCGGCCAATCGACTCCATATTGTCTTCTATACGCAGCAGGAAGCAGGAGACCAGCTCGCCGCGCTGGGACTTACCGCAGTTGAGGAAGGTTGGCGTGGCCGGCTGGAAGCGCCCGGAGAGGATCTCATCCGTCAGTTGTTCAGCCAGGGATTCGTCGCCCTGGGCCAGCGTCAGCGCCACCATCACCACGCGATCTTCAAAGCTTTCAAGATAGCGTTTGCCGTCGAAGGTTTTCAGGGTGTAGCTGGTGTAGTACTTCCAGGCGCCAAGAAACGTCTGGAACCGAAAACCGCTGGCGTGGGCCCGCTCAAATAACCTGACCACAAAGGCGCGGTCGTAGCGGGCGAGCACGCGTTCTTCGTAATACCCTTCGTTGACCAGATAGTCGAGACGTGCGTTCTGGCTGGCGAACGTCATGCTGTTGGGACGGACGTGGGCGGCAAAAAAGGCGTCCACGGCGTCATGATCTTTACCAAACTGGATGCGCCCCTCGCGATCGTAGAGGTTAAGCATCGCGTTTAAGGCGTGGTAATCAGGTGTCGCCTGCATTACGCGTTCTGCGGTTGTCGTTGCCAAAATTCGTTTACTCCTTTACGCACGTTCTCTACGTCCTGCTGTGTCCCCATCAGTTCAAAGCGATAGAGATACGGCACGCCGCATTTTTGAGAGATGACATCCCCGGCGCGACCGAAGGCGTCGCCGAAATTACGATTGCCCGCCGCAATCACGCCGCGGATAAGCGCGCGGTTGTGGGGATCGTTGAGAAAGCGGATCACCTGACGCGGTACTGCGCCTGCCGTACCGCCGCCGCCATAGCTGGGAACCACCAGGATGTAAGGGTCGTCTACCCGAATACGCTCCCGCTCGTTGAGCGGAATGCGTACCGCAGGCAGCCCGACGCGCTCGATAAAGCGAAGCGTGTTTTCCGAGCTGCTTGAGAAGTAGACCAGCCCGCTCATGCCCTTGCGGCCTGCGCGGCGAGGCGGTTAATCATATCCGGGCGGAAGCCAGACCAGCTGGTTTCCCCGGCCACTACCACCGGCAGCTGGCGAAATCCCTGGGCGCGCAGGGTATCGGCCGCCTCGGGCACCAGATCGATATTCACCATCTCAAAATCCACCCCGCGGCTTTCCATAGCGCGTTTGGTCGCGTGGCACTGAACACAATCGTTACGAGTGTAAATAATAATGCTCATGATTCGTATTTCCATTTAAAATGAGAGAACGGCGCGAAGCATCGCGTCAGGTTGTGTGTGTCTTGCTAAAAGGAATACTAGATGTAGTTGTGATAAGTTTCAACCATACAAGATATGGGAAATTTAGATTGATGACGCCCCAATGATGAGCACAGCGGGGCAGGGCGGGCTGTACGGATTTTTCAGGCTTTCAGGCAAAGAAAAGCCCCGGCACCAGAGGCAACCGGAGCTGATAACGCGCGCGCTTACTTACGCAGGCTAAGCAGGGCGCCAACAAAAATGCCGACCGCCGCGACCGTGCCGAGCGTACACAGCGGTTTTTCACGGACGAAGGTTGTCGCGCAACTCGCCATGTCGCAGGCAGCCTGGGTGGCGCGTGAACGGCCATGCATACGGGCACGGGTTTCACGCAGCAGAGACTGAGCCTTACGTTTTGCGGCCTCCGCATCGTCCTTCGCATCGGAGCCCCAGGATTTCAGTACCTCTTCCAGCGTGTCCGCTAATTTGCTGACATCATTACGAATATCCTGAGCGTCGTCGTTAATATCGTTTCGGTTCGGTCTGTTAAACATACGATCCTCCATAATTTTGTCTTCCGGTTTAGTTTAGTTCAGAAATTTAATATCTGAAGCGAGTCACGACTCATCAGGCCGTTTATGGAATATTCTGAAAGCCCTGCTAATGCTGAATACTGTAAGGTTGCCGGGCAGGAAAAGATAACGAGGAAAAGATATGTATTTACGACCGGATGAGGTGGCACGCGTTCTTGAAAAAGCGGGATTCACCATGGATGAAGTGACGCCAAAAGCGTATGGCTATCGCCGTGGCGAGAATTATGTTTACGTGAATCGTGAAGCCAGAATGGGGCGTACCGCTCTCATTATTCACCCGACACTGAAAGACAGAAGTCTGTCATTTGCTGAGCCTGCCTCGGATATTAAAACCTGCGATCACTACCAGCAATTTCCGCTCTATTTAGGCGGCGAGACGCATGAGCATTATGGTATTCCGCATGGTTTTAGCTCGCGTATGGCGCTGGAGCGGTTTCTGAAAGGGCTGTTTGGCGACGCACAATAACTCTGCGACTGGCATACGCCAGTCGCTTCATATCATGCTTTTGCCTGGCTGTACTGGCTGACCCTGAAAAGGCGACGACAGTAGTCGAGGAAATAGCCGTACACCGCGCCCATCAACATCGAAACCACGATATTCGAGCTCACCGCCGCGGCAATCTGATGCCAGTCTGCACCTACCGTCAACAGGATTGCCACATACACCGGCGACTGAAACGTCACATAAGCCAGCACATCCGCCAGGTTTTTCATCCAGCCAGACGGGCTGATGCGGCGGGCGAAGCGCATCACGGCATCACGGTATAAACCATAAGGCCATGCGATAATAATGTTGACCGGGATCGCCACCAGACGAGATGAAAGTGACTGCTCAAAGGTCATCCCGGAGAGGAATATTTCAATCAGCATGTTCACGACGGAACAGTAGACAACCATCGCGAAAGTATCCGCTACCGCGTGGCGCAGGCGAGATTGCGGTGAGAACATGGCTGAACTCCTTGAGACGCACAAAAGTGATGTTCTTAGTGGTTTGGGTTGGTTTGTTTGACGTGTATAGCGTATCTCTCTGTCTTTAAACTAACAACTAGTGATAAATTTTTATTTATGCGCGTTTTATCCACAAAATCCTCTTAAGTTGGTTGTTTTTTGCTCGCTTCGTTATTTTGTTTCTCGTATGTCTTTTTGTCGAGAAAAATCAATCAGTTGATTGGTTTGTTACAGAGGCGATAACGCGGAGCTCCGTGTGCAGTACACCGTTCTGTGATTTGTCTTAAAACTGACCGTTTATATTGGTGTAATGATTTATTTCACACACGCTGGCAACGCTTTTAGCGGATATATAAATGGCGTCTTTTAAGATATTTACAATAATGACAAAAAGCGTCGATGGGTGGATATTGCGTGAGAAATGAATTATTCTTCCCTTTGATTATACGACTCACCACTTAAAAGGTTTTCAAATAATATGTCTTTGACGTTACAGAATCTTAATAATATCCGAACTCTGCGTGCGATGGCGCGTGAATTATCCCTGGACGTTCTTGAGGAAATGCTGGAAAAAGTCAGGGTCGTTGCTGAAGAGAAACGTAGTGAGCAGGCGGAATTAGAGCAACAGCGTGCTGAGCAGCAGGAGAAAATTAATGCTCTGCTGGAACGGATGAAAGCCGATGGTATTTCACCGTCCGATCTGCTGGGTTCAGAGCTGGCGCACGCAGGTAAGACCGCGAAAAAACGTAAAGCCCGTGAAGCGAAATATCGCTTTATTGACCAGAATGGCGAAGAGAAAACGTGGACCGGCCAGGGCCGCACGCCGAAGCCTATTGCCAACGCGCTGGAAAACGGTAAATCACTGGATGATTTTCTGATTTAATGCGTGAGCCGGGCGGAAGACTCCGCCCGGTTGTCTGTTTAGCAGACGCCGAAATCCCCTTCTTCGGTGTACAGCGCAACATCCGCTGCTTTCAGGGTATATTTCTCGCCCTGCTCATTGCTGGCCTGAACGGCCACAATGCTATCTCCATTCACTTCGAGCACTTTCAGTTTCGGGCCGCCCTGGCGCGGTTGCACATAATCACCGACAGAAAACATAGAACCTCCTCATCGTTTTAGCGATCTTCACTGTAGCCCACGTCACACGCCGGGTACAGTCTGGTTCATCGATTACTGCTTATGAAGTATGCCTGTTCCACGGCATTACCTTGAGCAGTCTTGCCATGCCGCAAAAACCGGTCAGGCCAGCAAACAGGAGCCCGGCACCGACAAAACCGCTCAGCAGGAAAAAGCCGCTGGAGAGCGTATAGCCCAGCACCACGCCGCACAGAATCAGCAGCCCGGCAGCAATCTGCACCTGACGCATCAGCGGCAGCGGCTGGGATTTATCTTCCACGGTCGGCAGCCCGGCCTGTTTCCAGCCCTGAATACCGCCCTCGACCACCAAGGCCTGAGCAGGCGACGCCGCCTGGGCAAGCCGTGCGGCGTTGTTAGATGTTCTGGCCCCGGACTGGCAGTGAAAAATCACCGTTTCACCCGCCCCGGCGTTCAGTGCGCCGGGTAAGGTGTCCAGCGGCACGGACTGTGCGGCGGGAATATGCTCGCGGGCATATTCGTCAGGATCGCGAATATCAATCAGTTTTGCGCCGTCATTAATAAGCGTATTTGCCTGCTGTGGCGTAATCAGAGGAAGAGACATGGTGTTTCCTTACGGTCGTGTTTTGTGTAGTAGAGCATTTAAGGAAGGATTTAAGCCAGTTTAAAGAGGGTAAAGGCAGGTAAAAGCGCGCCAGTCGAATGGCAGTTACCCGTAAACTGGCTACGCTTAAAGAAGTGTCTTTTATAATTTTCAATTGGTTAGCTTGCACGGAGTCTTTATGGGTTTTTGGCGTGTTGTTTTTACGATTATTCTCCCGCCGCTGGGCGTACTGCTTGGCAAGGGCCTGGGCTGGGCATTTATCCTGAACATCCTTCTGACCATACTGGGCTACTTCCCAGGACTTATCCACGCGTTTTGGGTTCAGACGAGAAGCTAGGTACGCCACAGTAAGTCGCTGTAGATCCCGGTCAGTACGCCCTGCGGGCCGAACTGCTGTTTGATCCAGCGCGTAACCTGGCCGGTCGCCGCATGCTGTGTGGCAAGCAGCATGCGCGAATCCTGACGTGGGTTATTAATGCGTCGCGTCACCAGCATCCCGTCTGCCACGGCCTCCCGGGCCATGTATTCCGGCAAAAAGCCGATCCCTTCCCCCAGAATCTGACACTGGCACTTAGTGTTAAAATCCGGCACCAGAATCGCCTCCTGCCCGTGCAGCAGCCAGCCCACCTTCTTATTAATGGTGTGCGCAGTGTCCTCCACCATGATGTTCGGGTAGAGGCGCAGCTGGCTTTCCGCGATCGGTTCCGGGACAAACGCCAGCGGGTGTTCCGGCGCGATGGCGAATACCCAGCGGATAGCGCCAATCTCCGTGTAATCAATGCCGCCGCCGTCAAGAAGCGTATCCGGCGCGCCAATCGCGATATTGGCCTGGTTATTAATGATTGAGTCCCAGACGCCGTTATAGACCTCCGTGGTGACGGTGATCTGGCAGGTGGGAAACTGCTTTTTCAGCACCTGCAGCAGCCGCGCGGTATGGCGTGGGGTATACAAAAGCTGATTGATGCAGATGCGTACCCGCGCCTCGATGCCCTGAGAGATGGTGTCTATCCCACGCCTGATGGCATAGAAATCGTTCAGCAGATCGGTGGCCTTGCGGTAAAAGTAAAAGCCGGACTCGGTCAACTCAATGCTGCGGGTGTTACGCACAAACAGCACCACATCCAGCCGGGTCTCCATTCGTTTGATGGTGTAACTGATGGCCGACGTGGTCACACCCAGCTCGGCGGCGGCTTTGCTGAAACTGCCAAAACGCGCCGCCGTGGTGAAGGCCAGCAGATTCTCTTCAGTAAAGATGGAATTCATATTACGGCTCCGGGTTGCCATCAGTTTTGAACATATTTTAACAGCGGCGCAACAACGCATTTGACGGCGGTCACAGTTCTGATGTTTAGCTACAGGCCTTGTTATACAAGGCTTCTTTGGTCATAAGCAAAATGCCGTGAATGGCCTGAAAAAACGCTTACCCATAAGAAAAAGGTTGCACAGACGCACGTTTTAGCTGAACTGTTGAATTTAACTCAACAATGAATTGACTGTCGATGAATGATTTTTAAGCGGATTCTTTTCTGAAAGGGCTGTTGCTATTCTCAGGTCATCAGCAACACACCATCGGGAGTCTGTATGTTTGCGAATGAACTCGTGACGGAATTTTTACTGGCGGCAGAGCAGGGTAATGTCGACGCGCTAAAAGCCTGCCTGGAGAAAGGTGTCGATATTAACGCCACCAACCGTCAGAAAAGAACCGCCATTGTTATTGCCAGCCTGAAAAAACATTACCCCTGTGTCGCGTTATTAATTGACGCCGGTGCGGATATCGATAAACAGGACCAGACCTGTTTTAACCCCTTCCTGATCAGCTGCCTGACCAATGATTTAACCCTGCTGCGGCTTGTTCTGCCCGCCAACCCGGATCTGGACCGTTTGACGCGCTTCGGCGGGGTGGGAATTACGCCCGCCAGTGAGAAAGGGTATGTGGAGATTGTCCGCGAGCTGCTGGAAAAGACCGATATCAACGTTAATCACACCAACTTTGTCGGCTGGACGCCGCTGCTGGAAGCTATCGTCCTGAATGACGGCGGCCCGAAACAGCAGGCGATCGTGAAGCTGCTGCTGGACCACGGTGCGAATCCGCACATGACCGATAAATACGGTAAAACCCCGCTCGAACTGGCGCGGGAAAAAGGCTACCACGCGATAGCTGACCTGCTGCTGGCGGCGGGCGCGTAATTTATTCGGCCAGCCTGTTTCCGGCTGGCCCTCATTTCAAACGTATTTTTCCGACGTGCATTTTGCACGACGGCGGCCCCCTTTTATCCGCATTCAGGAGAAAATAATGCCCACAAAAATCGTGATTAAAAAGAACACGTATTTTGACTCCGTCTCATTAATGTCCGTTTCCACCAAAGCCAATAAATTGCCAGGCGTTGAGCAGGCGTTTGTGGCGATGCCGACGGAGATGAATAAAGGCGTATTAAAAAATCTCGGGCTGTTAACGCCAGAATTAGAGGATGCGAAAAACGGCGATCTGATGATCGTCATTAAAGGCGACGCGGCTAATGATGAAACCCTGGCGGCGATTGAAGCGTTATTCACCCGAAAAGAGCGCGAGGGCACCCATGAAGCACGCTACGCGACTCTGGCCAGCGCGAAAGCCCACCGTCCCGACAGCAACCTGGCGGTGATTTCAGTAAACGGCATGTTTGCGGCACGCGAAGCGCGCAAGGCGCTGGAAAACGATCTCAACGTGATGCTCTTTTCCGATAACGTATCCCTCGACGACGAGCTGGCGCTCAAGCAGCTGGCGCACCAGAAAGGGCTGCTGATGATGGGGCCGGACTGCGGCACCGCCATCATCAACGGCGCGGGACTGTGCTTTGCTAACGCGGTGCGCCGCGGCTCGATTGGCATCGTCGGCGCTTCCGGCACCGGCAGCCAGGAGCTGAGCGTGCGCATTCATGAATTTGGTGGCGGCGTGTCGCAGCTGATAGGCACCGGCGGGCGCGATCTCAGTGAAAAGATCGGCGGTCTGATGATGCTCGACGCCATCGACATGCTGGAGGCCGACGATGCCACCCAGGTCATCGTGCTGATCTCCAAACCGCCTGCACCCGCGGTGGCAGAAAAAGTGCTGGCGCGCGCCCGGGCCTGCCGCAAACCGGTCATCGCCTGTTTCCTTGGCCGCAACGAACCGCCCGCCGATGAAGACGGCCTGCAGTTTGCCCGCGGCACCAAAGAGGCGGCCCTGAAGGCCGTGCTGCTCACCGGTATCAACAAAGCGTCCCTTGACCTGCATCCGCTCAACTGGCCGCTGATTGAAGAGGTGCGCGCCCGTCTCACTCCGCAGCAAAAATACATTCGCGGTCTGTTCTGTGGCGGCACTCTGTGTGATGAAGCCATGTTCGCCGCGCTTGAGAAGTACGACGACGTCTACAGCAACATTCAGCCCGATCCGGCGAAACGCCTGCGCGACATTAACGTCAGTCAGGCTCACACCTTCCTCGATTTTGGGGATGACGATTTCACCAACGGCAAGCCGCACCCGATGATCGACCCAACCAACCGCATCAGCCGCCTGCTGCAGGAGGCGCGCGATCCGGAAGTGGGCGTGATTGTTATGGACTTCGTGCTGGGCTTTGGTGCGCATGAGGATCCGGTCGGCGTGATGCTCGATGCCATTAAAGAGGCGCAGGCGATTGCGAAAGCCGACAACCGTCCGCTGGAGATCCTCGGTTACGTGCTGGGTACCGACCAGGATCCCCAGTCACTGGCGCAACAGTGTCAGCTTCTGACCGATGCCGGCGTGATCTGGGCCAGCAGCAGTACCAACACCGGATTACTGGCACGCGAATTTGTCTGCAAAGGGGAGAACGCCTGATGACCACCTTATTCAACCAACCGCTGAACGTCATTAACGTCGGTATTGCGCTGTTCAGTGACGATCTTAAAAAACAGCACGTCCCCGTTACCCAACTCGACTGGGCACCGCCGGGGCAGGGCAATATGCAGGTCGTCGACGCGCTCGACCAGCTGGCCGCGGAGCCGCTGGCAGCGAAGATCGCCGCCGCCAACAAGATTGCGCTGGAGCGCATCATTCAGTCCCACCCGGTGCTGGTGGGGTACGACCAGGCGATTAACGTTGTGCCGGGGATGACCCGTACCACCATTCTGCATGCCGGTCCTCCGGTGAGCTGGGAAAACATGTGTGGCGCGATGAAGGGGGCGGTGACCGGCGCGCTGGTGTTTGAAGGTCTGGCGGACGATCTGGAGGCGGCGGCAAAGCTGGCGGCTTCAGGCGACATCACCTTCTCGCCGTGCCACGAGCACGACTGCGTGGGCTCGATGGCAGGCGTCACCTCCGCGTCGATGTTTATGCATATCGTTGAGAACAAAACCTACGGCAACCGTGCTTATACCAACCTCAGCGAGCAGATGGCGAAGATCCTGCGCATGGGCGCCAACGACCAGAGCGTCATTGACCGTCTGAACTGGATGCGCGACGTGCTCGGCCCGATGCTACGCGATGCCATGAAGATTATCGGCGAAATCGATCTGCGCCTGATGCTGGCCCAGGCGCTGCACATGGGGGACGAATGCCACAACCGCAACAACGCGGGCACCACGCTGCTGATCCAGGCGCTGACGCCGGGGCTGATTCAGGCGGGTTATCCGGTGGCGCAGCAGCGCGAGGTGTTTGAGTTTGTCGCCAGCAGCGACTACTTCTCCGGCCCGACGTGGATGGCGATGTGTAAAGCCGCGCTGGACGCCGCCCACGGCATTGAGTACAGCACCGTGGTCACCACCATGGCGCGCAATGGCTACGAGTTTGGTCTGCGCGTCTCTGGCCTGCCAGGGCAGTGGTTCACCGGCCCGGCGCAGCAGGTGATTGGCCCGATGTTCGCGGGTTACAAGCCGGAAGACTCCGGGCTGGATATCGGTGACAGCGCCATCACGGAAACCTACGGTATCGGCGGCTTTGCGATGGCGACGGCCCCGGCGATTGTCGCGCTGGTGGGCGGCACGGTGGAAGAGGCCATCGACTTCTCCCGCCAGATGCGCGAAATCACCCTCGGTGAAAACCCGAACGTCACCATTCCGCTGCTGTCGTTTATGGGGATTCCAACCGCCATCGACATCACCAAAGTCGCGGGCAGCGGCATTCTGCCGGTGATTAACACCGCCATTGCCCACAAAGACGCGGGTATTGGCATGATTGGCGCGGGCATTGTGCACCCGCCGTTTAGCTGTTTTGAAAAGGCGCTGTTGACCTTCCGCGATCGCTACTTTTTATAAGGCAAGCATCCATGAAAAACATGAAACTGGAGTGGAAAAGAGGTGACTGGGCGGCATATTTCGGGTTGATGACCAACAACCTGACCAATTTGCTGACCATGATGGGGTTGCTCATTTTTGTCGTCGGCATCCCGAAGGAGATTGTTTATGGACGCATCGCGCCGGCCTTCGGGCTGGCGGTGCTGGTGGCGAGCGTCTGCTACGCGTGGTTTGGCCTGCAAATGGCGCGCGCCACCGGACGAACGGACGTGACTGCGCTACCGTCTGGCCCGAGCGCGCCGTCGATTTTTACCGTCACCTTTCTGGTCTTAATGCCGGTCTACCAGCAAACCGGTGACGCGGATTTTGCCATCCAGATTGGTCTGGTGTGGTGCTTTGTCGAGGCGATGATTCTGGCGGGCGGCTCTTTCCTCGGGGAGACCATCCGCAAGATGATCCCGCGAACCGTGCTGCTCTCGTGTCTGTCAGGGCTGGGCCTGCTGCTGCTGGCGATGAACCCGATGCTGCAGGCGTTTGAAGCGCCCACCGTGTCGTTCATCGTGCTGCTGCTGATCTTCATTAACTGGTTTGGCAAAAAACCGATCTTCGCCAGGATCCCGACCGGTCTGCTGTTGTTGATTGCTGGCACGGTGTTAGCGTGGATCTCCGGCCTGCAAAGCCCGGAGGCAATTAAAGCCTCGATGTCCTCTTTCGGCTTTAACCCGCCCGAAGTGCATGTAGAAGGTTTCCTGCAGGGCTTGCCGCACGCGCTGCCGTACCTGGCGTCTGCCGTACCGCTGGGGCTGGCGAACTACATATTTGATCTGGAAAACATTGAAAGCGCCCACGCGGCGGGAGACGAGTACCCGACCCGCAAGGTAATGCTGGCGAACGGTCTGGCCTCCATGCTCGGCTGCCTGATGGGCAATCCGTTCCCGGTGACGGTCTACGTGGGTCATGCGGGCTGGAAAGCGATGGGCGCCAGCATCGGCTACACGCTGGCCTCCGGCGTGACCATGTTTATCGTGCCGCTGTTCGGGCTGGGGGCGTTTATGCTCGCCATCATTCCGATGACCGCCATCGTGCCGATCCTGGTGTTTATCGGCGTTGTCACCGCCAACCAGGTGGTGAGGGAAACGCCCAACGTGGAGGTGCCCGTGATTTTCATCTGCCTGTTCCCGTGGATCGCCAACTGGGCGTTGACCATGATGAACAGCGTGATGGGCGCGGCGGGCACCAGCGCGGCGAAAATCGGCACCGACGTGCTGCACAGTAAAGGGATCTACTACGAGGGGCTGGTGCATCTGGGCAGCGGCGCACCGCTCGCCAGCATGCTGTGGGGGTGTATCGCCATCTTCGCCATCATCAACAAACCGCTGCGCGGGGCCGTTGCCGCCGCCGGTGGCGCGCTGCTGGCGCTGTTTGGCGTGATCCACGCCCCGGTGGTGGGCTTTGCCGAAGGCAGTTCGCTGATGTTCGTGACCGCGTATCTGATGATGGGCGGCATGTTTGTGGTGAAGCATGTTCTCGACAGTCGGGAAGTGGCGAGCGCTGAATCTGGCACCGTTGCGAAGGAAAACGTATGAAAGAGCTTATGGTCGTCGCCATTGGCGGCAACAGCATTATCAAAGACAACGCCAGCCAGTCGGTAGAGCATCAGGCGCAGGCGGTTAAAGCGGTGGCAGAGTCGGTGCTGGAGATGCTGGCATCCGACTATGACATTGTGCTCACCCATGGCAACGGCCCCCAGGTGGGGCTGGATCTCCGCCGCGCCGAAATCGCCCACGAACGGGAAGGGCTCCCGCTGACGCCTCTGGCCAACTGCGTGGCGGATACGCAGGGTGGTATCGGCTACCTGATCCAGCAGGCGCTCAATAACCGGCTTGCCGCGCGCGGCGAGCAAAAAGCGGTCACGGTCGTCACGCAGGTAGAGGTGGATAAAAACGATCCCGGCTTTACGCACCCGACGAAACCGATCGGCGCGTTCTTCAGCGAGGCGCAGCGGGATGAACTGCAGCAGGCGCACCCGGACTGGCACTTTGTTGAGGATTCTGGCCGGGGCTATCGTCGCGTGGTTGCCTCGCCGCAGCCGTTACGCATTGTTGAAGCCGATGCCATCAAGACCCTGACGCAAAAAGGCTTTGTGGTGATTGGCGCGGGCGGCGGCGGTATTCCGGTGGTGCGCACTGAGCAGGGCGATTACCAGAGCGTTGACGCGGTGATTGATAAAGATCTCTCCACCGCGCTGCTGGCGCGCGAGATCCGTGCCGACGTGCTGGTGATCACCACCGGGGTGGAGAAGGTGTGCGTCAACTTCGGCAAGCCGAACCAGCAGGTGCTTGACACCGTAACCGTGGCGCAGATGGCGCGCTACATGGAAGAGGGCCATTTCCCGGCGGGCAGCATGCTGCCCAAAATCGTCGCCTCGCTGGCGTTTTTACACCACGGCGGCAAGCGCGTGATCATCACCTCGCCAGACTGCCTGCCCGCCGCGCTGCGCGGGGAAACCGGTACCCATATTGTTAATGAAGGAAGATAAGATGAGTGAAAATAAAAGCCGCCGTGAATTCATCAGCCAGAGCGGCAAAATGGTCACCGCCTGTGCGCTGTTTGGCGCGACCGGTTCCGTCGCGTATGCTGCCGATTCCGCAAAACCAACCTGCGAGACGGGCAAACCGATGAACATCACCGCTAAACACTACTACCTGGACAACGTGCTGCTGGAGGCCGGATTTAACGTCGACGGCGGCGTGGCGACGAGCACCCGCACCGAGCTGAAAACGCTCGAAATCAAAGACGGGAAGATCGTCGCCCTGCGCGACAATAAAAACCACGCGGACGCCACGCTGCCGCACTATGACGCGGGCGGCAAGCTGATGCTCCCGGCGATGCGCGATATGCACATTCACCTGGATAAAACCTTCTACGGCGGTCCGTGGCGTTCGCTCAACCGCCCGGCGGGTACCACCATTCAGGATATGATCCGCCTTGAGCAGAAGCTGCTCCCCGAACTCCAGCCTTATACCCAGGAGCGCGCCGAAAAGCTGATCGATCTGATCCAGTCGAAAGGCTCCACCCTCGCCCGCAGCCACTGCAATATTGAGCCGGTCTCGGGCCTGAAGAATCTGGAGAACCTGCAGGCGGTGCTGGCGCGCCGCAAGCCCGGATTTGACTGCGAGATCGTGGCGTTTCCACAGCACGGCCTGCTGCTGTCGAATTCCGAAAAGCTGATGCGCGAGGCGATGCAGGCCGGGGCGCACTACGTGGGCGGGCTGGACCCAACCAACGTTGACGGGGCGATGGAGAAATCTCTCGACACCATGTTCCAGATTGCGCTGGATTACGACAAAGGGGTGGATATTCACCTGCACGAAACCAGCCCGGCGGGCGTGGCGGCGGTGAACTACATGGTCGAAACCGTGGAGAAAACCCCGCAACTGAAGGGCAAACTGACCATCAGCCACGCCTTTGCGCTGGCCACGCTCAACGAGCAACAGGTGGATGAGATTGCCACCCGCATGGCGGCACAGCAGGTGACTATCGCCTCCACCGTACCCATCGGCACTCTGCATATGCCGCTGAAGCAGCTGCGTGAGAAGGGCGTGTTCGTGATGACGGGGACCGACAGCGTGATCGACCACTGGTCACCGTACGGTTTAGGGGACATGCTGGAAAAAGCGAATCTCTACGCCCAGCTCTATATCCGCCCTAATGAGCAGACGCTGTCCCGCGCTTTAGGTATCGCGACCGGTGACGTGCTGCCGCTGAACGACAAAGGTGAACGCGTCTGGCCGAAAGCGCAGGACGACGCCAGCTTTGTGCTGGTGGACGCCTCCTGTTCCGCCGAGGCGGTGGCGCGCATATCTCCACGCACCGCGACCTTCCATAAGGGGAACCTTGTGTGGGGCTCTGTGGGTTGATGTGCATTTCTCCCTCTCCCTGTGAGGAGAGGGATCCCCAGTAATTTTTTACCGAAAGCGACGAAAGTTGTTTCAGGAAAATGAATGACTTACAGCGACGCCCTGGTCCGGCTGTAAATCGCTGAGGCGTTTCCTGCAGGCCGGGGCGAGGCGCAGGGATGCGCCGAGAGGGCGGCTTTACAGGGACGTTACATCCGCCCGTCCCCGATAAGCCGGAAGGAATAAGCCGAAGGCACCGCGAAGCGGCGATTTACCGCCGGGAGCCCGGGTCGCCAGGGCGGTGGCGATTGAGCCGCCCTGGCACGTTCACAAGTCATGCCGTTACAGAGTAGCAAGGAACATAAAGTGAACGGAATGACCTCTACAGCCATATGTTCCCCCTCACCCCAGCCCTCTCCCTCAAGGGAGAGGGGGTCCTCCGTGCAGGTATTATTTTATGAGGATCCCTCAACCCTGTGGGAGAGGGTTGGGGTGAGGGCATCAGGCCGCAGATTTTGTACGTCGGGCAAGGCGAAGCCGCCACCCGACGTTACAGATGATAGCCCGACAATCGCAACTCCCGGTCAATCCACTCAACGAACTGCTGGATCTTCCACGCGCGTTCATTCATATGCGGCATCACCAGATGGTGCGCATTAATGGCGATCCCCATCTCATCCGGCAGTACCTGCACCAGTGAGCCATCTTTCAGGTGGTCTGTCGCCATCATTTTGCTCTCAAGAATAAATCCCAGCCCCATGCGCGCCGCCTCAAAGCTCATATAGGAGCGGTCAAAGCTGAGGCTGAAGTTGAGCCAGGGCCTGTCGATATTGTGCCATGCGAACCATTTTTCCCAGTTCACCAAAGTGCTGGTGGACGAGATGAGTGACTGTTGCAGCAGATCGGTGGGGGTGCTGATGGGGTATTTTTCCGCATACTCCGGCGAGGCCAGCACCACCAGCGTGTCGTTTTTAATGGTCATCACCCGGTAAGCATCCCAGTCCGGGATACCGTGGCGGATATCAATATCAATATTATCTCTGGCGAATTGCAGATTCTCATAGGAGCAGGTGAGATTGATGGTGATATCGGGATATTCGGCGCGAAACTTACCCAGGCGGCGCAACAGCCATGACAACCCGAAGGTGGGCGAGGAGTGCACCCGAAGCACGGCGTTATCTTTCTCTTTGACGATCTGATCGGTGGCGCGTCCGATGGCGCTCATCGCCGCCGAGACCTCCCGCAGATATTTTTCTCCCGTCGGGGTGAGCTGAACCCCTTTGCCGCTGCGGATGAATAATTTCTTGCCCATCCACGACTCCAGCGACGCGATCTGATGGCTGACCGCGGAGGGGGTGACATTGAGCTGTTCGGCCGCCTGATGGATGCTCAATGCGTTAGCGACGGCGATGAATGCCTGCAAATTTCTGAGCGAGGGCAGTGATAACGTCTGGCGATCCTGCGCGGACATAGCCTACTCCTGTCATGTTTATTGATAAAAAACATAACATTGAGACGGCATGCGGGCAATTTTATCCCGATGTTATTTTTTTGAGCTGTATCGCGAATCAAATTTATCTCAGCAATAAATGAGGTTTATTGAATGGTGTTTCATTTATGAGCCGATATATTGACCTTGAACGTAAAAATAAAACGACTCACGTTGTTCGAATAATGAGGTAAGTTATGTCTCGTATAGAACAAGCTGTCCCCTACATAAACACGAAAAAAACCAATTACCGTTTCGTTGTGCTGGCATTAATTTTTATTGTGTATGCCATTAACTATGCTGACCGGACAAATATTGGTGCAGTACTGCCCTTTATCATTGATGAGTTTCATATCAATAATTTCGAAGCCGGTGCCATCGCCAGTATGTTCTTTTTGGGATACGCATTGAGCCAAATTCCGGCGGGCTTTTTTATCGCCAAAAAGGGTATTCGCGGCATGGTGGCGCTGTCGATATTCGGTTTCTCGGCGTTTACCTGGCTGATGGGTACGGCGACCTCTGTTCTGGGTCTGAAGTGTATTCGGCTGGGCCTGGGGCTAACGGAGGGGCCGTGCCCCGTCGGACTGGCCTCCACCATCAATAACTGGTTTCCCCCCAGGGAGAAGGCGACGGCCACGGGGGTCTACATCGCGGCCACCATGTTCGCGCCGATCCTCGTGCCGCCGCTGGCGGTGTGGATCGCCATGACCTGGGGCTGGCGTTGGGTCTTCTTCTCCTTCGCGATCCCCGGTCTGGTCATTGCCGTTCTGTGGTATCTGCTGGTGCGTACCAGACCCTCGGAGAGCACATTTGTCTCTAAAGCCGAACTGGAGACCATTACTGCGGGCCAGGAGACGCTGGACGCCAGGCGGGAAAACATCGTGATTTCACCGGGCTTTGCACGTCTTGACCGCCTGATCCGCGTGCGGGACTTAGCCCCGGTGAACACAGTGAAAGGGCTGTTTACCTCGAAGAATATCCTCGGCGACTGTCTGGCCTATTTCATGATGGTCAGCGTGCTGTATGGCCTGTTGACGTGGATCCCGCTCTATCTGGTGAAAGAGAAAGGCTTTACGTTTATGAGCATGGGGCTGGTCGCCAGTATGCCGTGCATCGGCGGATTTATCGGGGCGATCTTTGGCGGTTACGTATCCGACAAACTGCTCGGCCGCCGGCGTAAACCAACCATGATGTTTACCGCCATCAGCACCGTGTTAATGATGGTCATCATGCTGAATATCCCGCAAAGCACCGTTGCGGTTTGTGTGGGGCTGTTTTTTGTCGGCCTCTGTCTGAATATCGGCTGGCCTGCTTTTACGGCTTACGGTATGGCGGTTGCAGACAGTAAAACCTATCCCATTGCCGCGTCAATTATCAATAGCGGCGGGAATCTCGGCGGATTTGTTTCCCCGATGCTGGCGGGTTATCTGCTGGATAAAACAGGAAGTTTTAACTCTGTCTTTATTTATTTCGGTATTTGTGCAGCGATTGGCTTATTTATGATTATGTTGCTGGATGAGCCGAAATAAAAAATAAATCCCTTTTATCAGAATGGAGTAAATATATGCTACTGAAAGATAAAGTCGCCGTTATTACCGGCGCGGCTTCTGTACGCGGTTTGGGTTTTGCCACGGCTAAATTATTTGCCGGGCAGGGTGCGAAGGTGGTGATTATCGATTTAGATGCCGAAGCCAGTCGGGCTGCGGCGGCGAATCTGGGGGAAGAGCATCTGGGCCTGGCGGCGAACGTCAGCAATGAATTACAGGTCAACGCCGCCATTGAGCAGGTGCTGGGAAAATACGGGCGTATCGATATTCTGGTGAATAACGCCGGTATTACTCAGCCGATTAAGCTGATGGAGATTAAACGCGAGAATTACGACGCGGTGCTGGACGTCAGCCTGCGCGGCACGCTGCTGATGTCCCAGGCGGTGATCCCCACCATGCGTGCGCAGAAGTCGGGCAGCATTGTCTGCATTTCATCGGTATCAGCCCAGCGCGGCGGCGGTATTTTCGGTGGCCCCCATTACAGCGCGGCTAAAGCCGGTGTGCTGGGCCTGGCGAAAGCGATGGCCCGCGAGCTGGGACCGGATAACGTACGCGTCAACTGCATCACTCCTGGCCTTATCCAGACGGACATCACCGCAGGCAAGCTCAGCGATGAGATGAAAACCACCATCCTGGCGGGCATTCCGCTTAACCGCCTCGGCGACGCGCAGGATATTGCCCGCGCCGCGCTGTTCCTCGGCAGCGACCTTTCGTCTTACTCCACCGGTATCACGCTCGACGTGAACGGCGGCATGCTGATCCATTAAGGAGACCCGACGATGACGGATACCACAGTTCAACAGGTTGAGGCGGCGGCATGGCGCATTCGCCGCTATGCGCTGCGCATGGGCGAAGTGCAGGGGCAGGGCTACATCGGGCAGGCGCTGGGCTATGCCGACGTACTGGCCACCGCGTTTGCCCACGGTATGAACCTCAAGCCGGACGAGCCGGAGTGGGAAGGCCGTGACCGTTTTCTGCTTTCTCACGGTCATTACGCCATTGCCTGTTATGCCGCCCTGATTGAAGCGGGGATCATTCCTGAAGAGGAACTGGAGACCTACGGCTCGGACGACAGTCGCCTGCCAATGTCCGGTATGGCAACTTACACGCCTGGCATGGAGATCTCCGGTGGTTCGCTGGGGCAGGGGTTAAGTATTGGAGTCGGCATGGCGCTGGGGCTGAAGCACAAGCAGAGCCCGGCATGGGTCGTTAACTCCATGTCGGACGGTGAGCTTGACGAAGGATCAACCTGGGAAGCGGCTATGTCTGCAGCGCACCATGGCCTGTCGAACCTGATCGTGCTGGTGGACATTAACCGTCAGCAGGCAGACGGCAACTCGCACAAAATTCTTGGCTTTGAGCCGCTGGAGGATAAATGGACCTCGTTCGGCTGGTACGTGCAGCGAGTAAATGGCAACGATGTCCCTGCGCTGGTTGCGGCGTTTGATAACGCCAGACGCTATCCCGAAAACCAGCCACGCGTCATTTTGTGCGACACGCTGATGGGCAAAGGTGTGCCTTTCCTCGAACAACGTGACAAGAACCATTTTATTCGCGTGGATGCTGACGAGTGGCAAAAGGCACTCGCCGTGCTGGATGCCAACAAACCTGAAGGAGTGCTGTAATGAGCCAGATAACGGAGAAAAAACCGCGTTTAACCACGTCGGCCATGATTGCCTCTATTGCGGAAGACGGCCAGGAGACGCGCTCTGCACCGTTCGGCCATGCGCTGGTGAAGCTGGCGGAACAGCGCCCGGAAGTTGTCGGTATGACGGCGGATTTGTCGAGATATACCGATCTGCATATCTTTGCCCAGGCGTATCCGGAACGTTTCTTCCAGATGGGGATGGCGGAGCAACTCTTAATGGGCGCGGCCGGGGGAATGGCAAAAGAGGGGTTTATTCCCTTTGCCACGACGTATGCGGTCTTTGCCACCCGTCGTGCCTACGATTTTATTCATCAGGTTATCGCCGAAGAGCATCTCAACGTGAAGATATGCGCTGCACTGCCGGGGTTAACCACGGGCTACGGTCCGAGCCACCAGGCGACGGAAGATATTGCGATTATGCGCGGTATTCCGGGGATGACTATCATCGATCCCTGCGACGCGATAGACACCGAACAGGCTGTACCGGCGATCGCGGCGCACAATGGGCCGGTGTATATGCGACTGCTGCGTGGCAAGGTGCCGGTGGTGCTGGACCAGTACAATTACCGGTTTACGCTGGGCAAAGCCGTGTTGCTGGAAGAGGGGAGCGACGTTTTGATCATCGCTTCAGGGCTGATGACCATGCGCGCGCTGGAGGCCGCAAAGCAACTGCGTAAGGATAATGTCAGCGTGGCGGTACTGCATTCGCCCACCATTAAACCGCTGGATGAGGAGACTATCCTGGCGCAGGCGGCGAAACCTGGGCGGCTGGTGGTGGTCGCCGAAAACCACAGCACCGTAGGGGGGCTTTGTGAGGCCGTGGCGTCGCTGCTGATGCGTCATCGCGTGCATGTCGACTTTGATACCGTTGCGCTACCAGATGCTTTCCTGGATGCAGGTGCGCTCCCGACGCTTCACGATCGCTACGGGATCTCAACGGCAGCCATGGTGGAGAAGATCCGGCGCAGGCTTTGATTCGCCAGACGGTTTAGTTGTCAACGGGCGAGGGGTGTTTTACCCTCGCCTCTGTTGCAATGAAGGAGTCCGTGATGGCACAAAATATCTACGACAACCCCGCCTTTTTTGAAGGTTACGCCCAGTTGCCGCGCTCGGTAGACGGCCTGAATGGCGCGCCGGAGTGGCCTGCGCTGAAAAGCATGCTGCCGGATTTACACGGCAAATCGGTTATCGATCTCGGCTGTGGCTATGGCTGGTTCTGCCGCGCAGCGCGTGAGCTGGGCGCTTCTGCGGTAACCGGCGTTGATATCTCCGAAAAAATGCTCGCCCGTGCGGCAGAGCTGACCCACGATGACGGGATTGTGTATCAACGTAGCGATCTGGAATCGCTGGCGATGAAAGCGAACAGTTTCGATCTGGTCTACAGCTCGCTGGCGCTGCACTATCTGCCCGAGCTGAACACCCTGTTTGGCAACGTTCAGCGTGCGCTGAAACCTGGCGGCAGCCTGGTCTTTTCCATGGAGCACCCGATTTACACCTGCGCGACGCGTCAGGGCTGGCTGACCGATGACGCCGGCGTGCGTTTCTGGGGCGTGAACCACTATCAGGACGAAGGCCAGCGCGTCAGCAACTGGCTGGCAGACGGCGTGATCAAGTATCACCGCACGCTGGGCAGCACGCTTAACGCGCTGATCACCGCCGGGTTAACGGTAAGCGAAGTGAACGAATGGGGACCAACGCAGGCACAGATTGACGCCTGGCCCGCGCTGGCCGAAGAGGCAGACCGCCCGATGCTGGTGCTGATTTCCGCCCGTAAGGATCAGTAACCGACCTTGTAAACGCGGCCGCTCTGCACGCCTTCCACGCTGCGGCGATAGGCTTGCGCCACGGTGGCGGCCGGCACGCTTTCAAAGCCCGGGAAGAAGCCGTCGTACGTTTCGACCGATTCGGTGAGGACCGTCGGGCTTATCAGGTTGATGCGGATCCCACGCGGCAGCTCGCAGGCGGCAGCGCGAACAAACCCTTCCAGCGCGGCATTCACCGTGGTGGCATTGACGCCCTGCGCGATGGGCTCGTGCGCCACAATCCCGCTAATCAGGGTAATGGAGCCGCCATCGTTCAGGTAGTGCTGGCCGGTCAGCGCCAGGCGCACCTGTCCGAGCAGTTTATCCTGTAACCCCTGATTGAAATCGCTGTCCTTCATGGTGGCGAGGGGGCCAAAGTACAACCCGCCGCTGGCGGAGACAATCGCATCCACCGGGCCAACCTTTTCAAACAGCGCCTGGACGCTCGCCTGCGAGGTGATATCCACCTGATAGTCCCCCTGCGTGCGGCCGACGCGGATGACCTCATGACGACGACCCAACTCTTCCGCTACTGCACGACCAACCGTACCGCTGGCACCAATAATGACGATTTTCATAGCCGACTCCTCATGTTATGAGCCTTCATTCTTTAATAAATTAAAAGTCGGATAAACTGGGCTAAAGTTAGAAGATTGCTAACCAGAGGTTTGTAATATGGATAAGCTTCGCGGCATGGAAACGTTTATCGCCGTGGTGGAAAGCGGCAGCTTCACCGGTGCGGCGTCCCGGCTGGATATGTCGTCGGTGATGGTGGGGAAGTACATTGCGCTGCTGGAATCACAGCTTGGCACCCGTTTGCTGGAGCGCAATACGCGGCGTCAAAGCCTGACCGACGCCGGACGGGTCTATTATGACGAGGCGAAGCGGGTGCTGGAGCAGGTGTCGATTGCCGAAAGCGCGGTGGAACGCCTGCGTGCCGCGCCGGCCGGCACCCTGCGCGTGACGGCACCCACCTCGTTTGGCGGCTGCGTTATCGCGCCGCTGACCGCCACCTTTTTGCAGCGCTACCCGGCAGTGCGTATCGAACTGGATCTCACCAACCGAATGGTGGATCTGGTGGAAGAGGGGGTCGATCTGGCCATTCGCATTGGTGATATCCGCAATGACGATCTGGTGGCGAAATACCTGTGCCCTTACAACATGGTGATCTGCGCGTCGCCGGATTATCTGGCGCGCCACGGTACGCCGCAAACGCCTGCCGATCTGGTGGACCATCTCTGTCTTTCCCACACGGTATGGACCGCGCGTAACGAATGGCGGCTGCCGGGTGTGGAGGGCGAGGTGCGCTGGAAGCGTGATGCCGTTTTACGCTGCAACGACGGCTACGGCTTACGTATGGCGGCGCGCGCCGGGGCGGGGCTGCTGCTGCAGCCGGAGGTGCTGGTGGCGGAAGAGCTGGCAAGCGGCAGACTGGTTCGGGTTCTGGAGCCGTTTACACCCGCGCCGAGACCGGTGCATTTACTGTGGCGTCAGGATTTACGTCCCCTCCCGAAGCTAACGGAATTTATTGCTCATATTCTGCTAAGATTGGGCACAATATAAAAAAGAAGGTAATCAAAGAATGTCTGCAAACAAACTCGCCAGCAGCGCGCAGGGCCTGCAATCTTCCGCCATCCGTGAATTATTAAAACATAGCAAAATGGCAGGCGTCATTTCGCTGGGTGGGGGTATTCCTAACCCGGCCTTGTTCGATCACGAAGGTCTGAAAATGGCCGCTGATGCCGTACTGTCGCAGCATTTTGGTGAAGCCTTCCAGTATGGTCTGACCGAGGGTGTGCCGGGACTGCGGGAAGAGATTCTGCGCATCTGCGAAGGGCGCGGGATCCGCTGTAAAGCGGATGACGTGGTCGTGACCTCCGGTTCACAACAATCCCTCGACGTGCTGGCGCGCGCGTTAATTAATCCAGGCGATACCGTCGTCGTCGAACGCCCAACCTATCTTGCCGCGCTGCAGGTCTTTGGTCTGGCGCAGGCGAATTTCGAATCCGTTGGCACCGATGGCGACGGCATGAAAGTGGATGAACTCGAAGCCCTGGTGGCAAATAAACCCATCAAAGCGGTTTATATTGTGCCGACATTCGGTAATCCAGGTGGCGTTACGCTGTCTGAGGCGCGCCGTAAACAGCTGGTGGAACTCTCGAAGCGCTATGACTTCGTGATTATCGAAGACGATCCGTACAGTGAAATTAATTACACCGATGAAGTTTTCCGCCCGTTAATTGCCCATGCCAACGATATCGGCAACGAAGAGAACGTGGTGTATACCTCAACCTTCTCTAAAATTCTCGCGCCGGGCACCCGTGTGGGCTGGGTGCTGGTACCGGAGTGGCTGAAGCGCGCGGTGGTGAACCTGAAGCAAACCACCGATCTGCACACCAGCACGCTGTCGCAGCTGATGACTTACGAATACCTGAAAACCGGGCGTCTGGCCGGGCAGATCAAAATGATCCGCGAAGCCTACCGTCAGAAGTATCAGACGTTCGCCAACGAACTGGAAGCCGAGCTGGGCGATGTGATGTCGTTCCACAAGCCGAAGGGCGGCATGTTCCTGTGGGCGAATATGAAAAAGGGTAGTAATACCACGCGCTGGCTGGAAAAGACGTTAAGCAACGGCGTAGTATTTGTGCCGGGCGAATTTTTCTACTGCAGTGAGCCAGACCACTCGACGCTGCGTATGTCGTTTGTCACGCCAACGGATGAAGAGCTGAAAGAAGCGGTTCGTCGCCTGAAAAAATCGCTGTAAAAGACCTGCGCATAATGGCGCTCCTGCCGTTATGCGCAATACACGTTTTGTTGAGGTGTATAACCGTACTGGGCCCGGCGGAGTGACGTTATTCCGTCGCATGAGCCAGCGTGCGATCTGAAGCATCGCCGCTGAGGGCCCGCGTGACTTCATGGATCCGCCAGATTTTCCCTTCACGCAGCGTCGCAAACAGGTAAACCTCGATCTCTGCCTGACGACCGTCAGGATACGTGACCGTCACGATATGCCGGTCAGCCAGAAGTTCGTGATGACAGGCTATTTCCGCCACGGTAAAGGCGATCGTGCGAGTCTGCGAGCTGACGTGGCTCAGATGCTGGATAAATCCCCGGTAATCAAGCGTGTGACCGTCCGTAACCTGCTGGTAATCGGGCGTAAAGACCTCTGCCGGATCGATATCGCCGTTGAATAAGCGGGTTAACAGGCACGCCATCTTTTCGCGCTGCGCGGCGTTGTCGGCGTCAGCTATCAGGGATGTGATTATGCTCATTAGGGGCTCCTTATGTGGTTAAGTCGCCATTATCCTTGACAGCAGAAGACGCAGTTTCTGTAATACGCCGATGAATAACGATTTTCGGTCAACATGACATGGTCAGTACTGAAACGCTCCTTCACCCTGGCGGGTACCGAACCCCCTGGCACAGCCACCGTGCAGGCCAGCTGTGGCGCATTACAACGGGTCTGCTGGTGATTGAGTCGCAGCGGGGGCGCTCGGTCGTACCGGCAAAACACATCGGCTGGATCCCGCCTGGTAATCAGCACGCCGCCTTTTCTGAAAGCGCGATAGAAGGCTGCGCCATCTATCTTGACCCCGCCTGCTGTGCAAGGCTTCCCGATGTGCCCGCCCTGTTCGAGCCTGACGATCTTACCCATGCACTGTTTTCCCGCTTAAGCGTTGCAGAAAGCGAGTACGATCCGCGAAAGCTCACCCTGCTGCTGGATGAGCTTGCCGTGGCGCGCCAGGTTCACTTTTCTCTGCCCGTGCCAACGGATCCGCGTCTGAAGAACGTGGTCAGGCATTTGCTGCAGTTTGTCGATGATAACCAGACGGTTGAGGACCATGCCCGCCAGGCGGGGATGAGCGTGCGTACGTTCAACCGTCGGTTTCGTGCCGGGACCGGCATGAACTTCGTTAACTGGCGGCAGCTGGCACGCGTGATGCAGGCAATGGAGTGGCTGGCCGCAGGGAAGCCGGTGGGGTGGATTGCGCTGTCGTGCGGCTACAGCAGCGTCAGCGCATTTATTGAGGTTTTCAGAGCATGGACCGGTAAAACGCCGGGGCAGTGGGCGGTTAAAGAAGTCCCTTTTGGGCGAAGGTAATGCGCGTGGCGAGGCTATGTCAGGGATATTCGATTCTCCTTCTCCCGATTTCTACGTTTTGTTGTAGATTCATCCAGCATTCAGTGCTGGTAGTGGTGTGATCGGTGTTTATTCTCTCTGCCAGTTCTGAGAGACGTAATTTTTCCTGGTTATTCATCATTAACGTTCTGTTTATAAATATAAAATAGGTGCGGTATGATGCCCTCATCCCGGCCCTCTCCCACAGGGAGAGGGAGAAAACCACCTCAACCCAGCAACGCGATTCCAGCCTCCGTCCTCAGCCAGCGCGGGGCTTTTAGCTGGTCGGCAAAATATCCAGTGAGTTCAAAGAGCAAATCCCCCATCACGCGTGCGGATTCGGGCGTGAGCGCGCCACTAATCAACAGTTGGGTAATTTCCTCGCAGTAGCGGCAGAGTTGGTCGGATTCGATGTTGAATACAGGCTCACGTTCGGGAAACCGATCGACGGTGAGACGTTCCTGTAGATGCTCAGGGATAGGCTCCAGCAGCATTGGGCGGAGCAGGGCAAACGTCGAGGCAAGACGACCGCAGAGGGCTATTTTTCTGGCGGGATTGGTCTCTTCCACCAGCGCTTCGCAATAGCGTTGGCAATTGTCGGCAAGATCGATGAAGTCGGTGTGGCAGTCGAAAGGGGTCGTGAAAAGTGCGTTACTGGTGGTCATATGACAGTTTCCATTAAGTGATTATGACACTGCCAGAGAAATGCCAATTTCCCGGGTGGCAGGACTGAACGGAGTTGGCATTACCGGCCTTAATGGACACCGGCGCGTCTTGCGACGCCCCCGCCCAGCCCACCATTGGAATGTAGCCAGACGCACGGCGCAACAAGAGCTGACGCCGCCATTAAGTTTAACCGGGATGCCAATCCCGACGCCAGATTTTGCTGGCGTGGGAGGAACATACGCCCGGTTAACCATAAAAAGAACAAGGTTATCCAGGAGAAATCCAATCCTGCGAGGCGGCTCCAGGAAATGATGTAAGGCGTTTCATCACCGCTCCCTCAGCGCTTCCTTCGCCCGGTTAAACGGCTTAATCATATAATCCAGCACCGTTTTCTCCCCGGTCTTGATATCCACCGTCGCAATCATCCCCGGCACAATTGAGAAGTGCCTGCCTGCTTTATTCACCAGGTAATCCTGGCTGGTGCGGATAAACACCCGGTAATAGAACACTTCCGGCTTGGCTTCGTCCTGGATGGTGTCCGGGGAGATGGTCTCTACCACCCCGTGCAGCCCGCCGTAAATGGCGTAGTCGTAGGCGGTAATTTTGACCAGCGCCTCCTGGTTCGGATGGATAAAGGCGATATCGCGCGGCGAGAGGCGGGTTTCGATCAGCAGGTGATCGTCCACCGGCACGATCTCCATCAGCTCGCCGTTGGGCGGGATCACGCCGCCGATGGTGGTGACCTTGATGTTTTTCACGATCCCGCGCACCGGCGATTTCACCGTCAGGCGCGTGACGGAATCCTGACGGCCTTTCAGGATCGCCGAGACCATATCCACCTCCGCGTTGGCTTTCGAGAGCGCCTCGCGCGCCTGAACGTAATACTGCGAGCGCACGTCGGTAAGCTTCAGCTCCAGGTCACTTTTCTGCCGCTGCAGGCGCAGCACCTCTACGTGGCTGGCGGCCCCGGTTTTAACCAGCCGCTGGGTGATCGCCAGCTCCTTATTGGCGAGATCGAGCGCGGCGCGCAGCTCCCGCTGGGTATCCTCAAGCTGCGCGCGGCGGGAGTTGTAGAGCCGCGTTTCGTCGGCAATCAGCTCCGGCCATTCCTTCAGCGAAGGGGGGAACTTCAACGGCAGATCGTTCACCTCGGCATACAGGCGCGCGCTGGAGGCCAGCGAGGCGCGGTAGCGTGCCGCACTTTCGCCGACGTTTGATTCTGAACGCGTGGGATCAAGGCGCGCCAGCACCTGTCCGGCCTGCACCTGATCGCCCTCGTGAACGTTCAGCTCGGTGAGGATCCCCCCGTCCAGCGACTGTAAAACCTGCTCGCGCGAGCTGGGGATCACTTTGCCGGTACCGGTTGAGACCTCATCCAGCATGCCAAACCAGGCCCAGATCCCGAGGACAATAAACAGCAGCAGAGAGAGGATCACGATTCGTCGCGCGCCGCTGTAGCCGCTTTCGGAACCGAGCGCATTATCCAGATCGTCCATTGCCGCGGCATCACGCTGACTGATTTTCATTTTTCCACTCCCTTGCGGCGGCTGCCTGCTGTTGTTGCATGCGGCTGTTGTTCAGCGCCTGCGCTTTCGGGGCATCCATCACCAGCATGCCCTCCTTGAGCACCACCACCCGCTCGACCAGTTCCAGCACCGGCACGCGATGGGTCGCGACGATCAGCGTACGGTGGCCGAGCCAGGCGCTCAGACGCTGGATAAATTCCCGTTCGGTATGCTCATCCAGCGAGGCGGTGGGTTCGTCCATCAGCACGATATTCGGGTCGCGCAGCAGCATGCGCGCCAGCAGGATCGACTGCCGCTGGCCGCCGGAGAGCCCCACGCCGTTCTCCATGATCGGATAGTCCAGCCCCTTCGGCAGCTTCTGCACAAAGCTCGCCGCGCCGGTTAACTCCAGCGCGGCGAAAATCTCGTCGTCGGTGGCGCGCGGCATGCCGAGGGTGATGTTTTCCCGCAGGGTGCCGTAAAACAGCCGCGCGTTCTGGGTCATAAAGCCGACGTTGCGCCGGACGTCGGCGACATCGAGGTGCGGCAGGCTGAGGTTGTCGAGCCGCAGCTCGCCGCCGGCCAGATCCATCCCGCCCGCCATCGCCTGCAGCAGGGTTGATTTGCCCGCGCCGTTACGCCCGAGGATCGCCACTTTCTCGCCCGGCTTGATCTCCAGACGGTTGATGCGCAGCGCCATGCGCGGATCCTCCGGGTGATAGCGAAACTGCGCCTGCTCGAACAGGTAGTGACCGCGCAGCACATCCTGGCGGATCGGCGTCTCCTCGCGCTGGTTCTCGGTCGGCAACTGCATAATGCTGTCCAGCCCCTCTTTTGCCGCTTTCACCTGCTGCCAGCGGGCCAGCACGCCGCACAGCGTCGCCATGGGGGCGATCATGCGCGAGGCCAGCATCGAGGCGGCGACCACCGAACCGGTGGTCAGCGTGCCGTCGATCACCATCGGCGCGCCGACCACGATCACGGCGGCGTAAACCAGACTCTGGATGGTCATCCCCCAGCTGATCAGGTTCTGTGTCAGCTCGCGGGTGCGCAGGCCAGATTCCGCGGTGATCTGGATATAGCTGTTCCACTGCTGCAAAAAGCGGTTTTCCGCCTGCATCAGCTTGATGTCTTCCAGCCCCTGCACGCTCTCCACCAGCACCGCGTTGCGCAGGGTCGATTCATGGGCGGATTGTTTCGCCAGCTCCGCCAGCTTCTTCTGCAGCAGCAGACCGGGCAGAACCATGATCACCGCCGCCACCGGGGCGATCCACGCCAGCTGCGGGGCGATAATCGCCAGCACCACCACAAACAGTAAGAAGAAGGGCAGATCGACAATCGTCGAGATGGTGGAGGAGGTGACCATCTCGCGGATCTGCTCCAGCTCGCGCAGCTGGGAGATAAAGCTCCCGGTAGAGCGCGGGATGGCGCTGTTGCGCAGCCGCAGGGCGTGGCCGAACACGCGATCCGAGACGCGCAGATCCGAGCGCTTGCCCAGCAGATCCATAATGTGCCCGCGCGCCACGCGCAGCACGAAGCCGAACAGGGTGGCGATCAGCACCCCGATGGTCAGCACGTACAGCGTCGGGTAGGACTGGGCGGGGATCACCCGGTCGTACACCTGCATGGAAAAGACAATCCCGGAGAGCGACAGCACGTTGATAAACAGCGCGGCGAGCATCACCCAGCTGTAGGGGCGCAGGTCGCGCATCACCAGCCTGTAGAGCCAGTCCGGGCGGTATTTTGAGATATAGGCGTCCACGCGGCTGTCCTTCAGCGCTGCCAGCGGACGCAGGGCGATGACGTGGCGGATGGCGGGCAGCATCGCCGTCATCGACAAACGGTTGGTGTAGGTCTGCTCGTCAAAGAAGCTGACCTCCAGCGTATCGTCGCCGTCGAAATGTTCGATTACCCCGACCCTGCCGTCGTTTAGCGCCACCACCACCGGCAGACGCCAGCTGTTGATCGACTGCTGGCTGGCGGTAAGCAGCTGAAACGACAGCCCCGCCTCGCGGGCGAGCTGGGTGAGGGCGGGCACCATCGGTTTGCCTTTCAGCCACGGTGCGCCTGCCAGCAGCGCGCCGGGAGAGCAGGCGACGCGGTAGCGCGTGGCAATAAAGCCAAAGGCCTGCGCCCACTGGGCCAGGGCGTCATCCGTCATGGGTTCAGCTTGCGGCATATCACGCTCTTTCATGGCTGGATCTCCACGGTCTGGATGGTGCGGTTATCAAGATCGAACGCATGGCGCAACTGCCCGGTGTTGTAGAGGCAGTTGAGCTGCAGCTGATGCAGCTGGCCAAGGGTCTGTTGCTGGGTGAAACGCGCCTGGTAGACCTCCTGCTCGGCGTTGAGCACATCGAGCAGCGGGCGTGAGCCCAGGTCAAGATACTGCTGCTGATAGAGCTCGCGGGTGCGGGCGCTGAGCGCCTCCTGACGACCCTGGATCTGCAGGGTGCTGAGCAGGCTCATCACCTGGCTGCGCGCCTCCAGCAGCTTCTGGCGAACCTCAAGGCGGGTGCGCTGAATGGTGGACTGCGCCGCTTCCACGGCGTGCCCGGCGGCGTTGCGCCGGGCGGTGAGGCCACCACCCTGATAGAGCGGCATCTGCACTTTCACCCACGCGGAGTATTGCGTGCGATCCCGCGTTTCGTTACCCGCGTAGTGGTCGTTGAGGTAGTGACGCACTTCCGGCTCCAGCGAGACGGTCGGGGTCATCTGGGCGTTGGCGTAGTCGAGGTTGGCCTGGGCGACGTTCGCCTGCGCCCAGGCCGCTAACACCGCTGGCACCAGACGATCGTCCGGCTCGGCGATGTCACAGCTGCGGGCCAGCTTTTGCGGAAAATCGTTCCCCACCTCGTTGAGGGAGTTCCAGCCGAGAAAACTCATCAGCGTGGCGCGGGCGCTGTCGAGGCTGGCCTGGTACTGCATCAGCTGGGCGCGGGCGCCTTCGATACGGGCATCGGTCTGCACCACGTCAGAGAGCGAGGTGGCCCCTTCGTCGTTACGCAGTCGGGTCAGCTTGCCAATCGAGGAGAGGGCGTCGAGCTGCTCTTTGGCGGTGTCGACCATCTGCTGCCAGGTTTGCACTTCCACCATGGCGATGGCGGTATCGTGGGCGATGGTGTCGATGCTCACCAGTACGTTGGCCTGCTGCTGGGCAACCCCGGCGTTTTCGGCACGCACCTGGCTTGCCACCTTGCCAAAGTCGTACAGCATCTGGGAGAGGGAGAGCACCAGCGATGGCGTGAAGCCGTTATCATCGCCGTCATGGGTATAGCCGTTGTCCATTCCGGCGTTAATTTGCGGGTAGTATTTCGATTTGGCGACGTCCACCTCTTCGCTCTGCTGGTAGAGCTTTCCCACCGCTTCACTGATGGCCGGGTGCCAGGTGACGGCGCGGTTGACGGCATCGCCAAGCTGCAGCGTGCCGGGGGCGGCATTGCCCACCACAGGCGCCACGCGGCCATTCAGGGAGGGGAGTTCCTGCGTTTCGCGAAGTTGTCCGGTATTGATCATCGCCGCCGGATTAGCGGAGAGTGCGGGCACAGATATCAGGCAGCACGAGAGCCACCAGTAAGGCATCATCTTTCCCATGTCATGTCCCTAATAAAAAATAAGTACAGCTTTATTGTTTATGCCCGGGCGCAGTGCGCCCGGGTCAGGTACTGCAGGTGCTATCAGGTCACGATGTGTTGCTGGTTAACTAACTCGTCGTAGGTGGTCTGGACGTTATCCAGCGTCACGAGCGTGGTATTGGTATAGGTACTTCCTGTACCGTCACGGTCGATGGAGATCACGGTACTGCCATTGCTGTTCGTCACATGCAGGTAATTACCAAGCGTTGACGCACTGCCGTTCCAGCCCACCAGCAGATCGCCGATGTCAATTTTGTCTCCCTGGGCCAGCGAGAAGTTGGTCCAGTGATCGCCGGCGGTACTGCTGACGTTACCCGCGGTGGCGTTGCCTGCGGTGCTGTTCAGCACCTGATAAATCAGCGTATCGCCGTACGCGGTGCCGGTAATGACATCGTTATGCTCAGAACTGACGAACTGCGGCGCCATATTGATGGTCAGCGTGGCGTTGTCCGTATTGCCGTTGGCATCGGTGAGGGTGTAGTTGAAGACCTCCTTCGACGTGATGGTTGAGAGCGACACCCCGCTGTTGAGGGTGTAGGTGTAGTGGCCGTCTGCGCCAATCGCCAGCGTGCCGTAATGACCCGTGACGTTGACCAGCGTGCTGCCGGTGTAAGGATCCAGCGTGGTGATGGTGCCGTCGTAGCCGGTAATGGTCACGCGGGTATCAACCGACTGCAGCTGATCCATCGCCCCGGCGGAATCTGTGCCGTCGAAGATATTGCCGTCAACGGTGTGGCCGCTGGTGGAGTCGAACTGGGTCAGCGAGTAGGTGGTACCGTTCACGCTCGGGGTGATGGTGATATTGCCCACGCTCAGCCCCGGTACGCTGCCGGTATAGCTCAGCGTATAGGTCCCGGCGTTCAGATCCAGCCCGGTCAGGGGAACGTCAATACTGCCGCCCAGCAGTGAGCCACCGCTGAAGGAGCCGGTGCGGATAACACCGTTGGCATCACTGATCGTCCAGTTCACCGTCAGCCCGCCCAGCGCCAGCAGTGAAGCAACGTCAAAGTGCAGCGACGCGCTATGCAGGGCGGTGTTCGGATCCACCACAAAGGTCCCGCTTCCGCTGCCCGTGGTGGTACCTAACAACGAGGTGGTCCAGCTGGCGCTGCCGACGGTGGTGTCAGAGTAGGCCGAGGTATGGTGTACCGACGTGACACTCATCTCGGTGCTGACATCGTTCACCGCATCCATTGCCCGCGCGGTTGGGGTAATGTTGAGCGATCCCGTATCTTTCGCGCCGTTTGGTCCAGTGATGGTATAGACGAATGTATCCGGCGTGCTGATATGGTCCGCACCCACGCCGCTTCGCAGGGTGTAGGTGTACTGGCCGGACGAATCAATGGTCAGCGTGCCGTATTCTCCCTGAATGTCGGTTGTTCCACTGCTGTTAACCGCCACACCGTTCACTTCCGTCACCACCGTGCCATCCGGCACCGGATCGTTCGCCAGCACATCCCCCGTGGTGCTCTCTCCGATACTGGAGACGCTGTAGACATGATCCTCCAGCACGCTCAGGGTGTAGGCCGTCAGCGCGGTGATCCCTGCCGCCGTATTGAGCAGGAACAAGTACTCCCCGCCAGGCAGGTTCAGCGTCAGCTGGGAGGAGGTGCCGCCCAGCAGCGGCGCACGCAGCCAGCCCGGCTCAACGCGCATCTGCTCGAAGGTCTGGGTCGCATTGTTGAACTTATAGACGTACAGGTCGAACACCGAGGCCAGGGCTACGCCCCCCACGGAGGCCTGAATCGTCATGGTGCGGGTCGTCCCTTCCTCCACAGTGTAGATGATCGGGTTGGTCATATCGTCCAGCAGGTTCAGCCCCAGCGTGTTGCCGAGATTGATCCCCACCAGGGTAAAGCCGCTTTGCGACGAGGTGCCGTTGTCGATGGCCTGGACGGTGGTGTCGAAGGTCAGGGAAGCCGCGTCGTCTACGGCGACAATGCCATTCGCCACGCTGCCCGCACCGAGCGACAGCACGAGGTTCGCCGACGCGCTGACACCGTTATGGGTGATGGTGTAGGTGAAGCTCTCCGTGCGGCCAATGACGGCTGCACTGGTGTCGGTGAGGTTGTAGGTGTAGCTGCCGTCGCGGTTGATGGTTAGCGTACCGTACTGCCCCTGAATCACCGTGCCGTCGGCGTTGACGCTGGTGGTGACCCCCAGCGCGTTGGTGACGGCGGAGACGGTGGTACCTGCCGGGGCGTTGTCGCTGCCTGCGGTAGGATCGGTATCCAGGATCACGTTACCGTCCAGGCTGGTGTCGCCCGTGACGGTACCGGCACTGGTCTCTTTCACCGCCACATCCAGACTGGTGTACGAGCCGGTTGCCAGCAGGTTGGTGTTGTAGCTCAGCACGCGATACTGGCCATCAGCCAGCCCGGTCAGGTTCAGCGACACGCCGGTGGCCCCAAGGGTCAGCAGGTCGGCGAACTGCGGTTGTCCGGTATCCACGACGGTGGTCCAGGTGCCGTTGACGCTGTCGAAACGCTGCACCACCAGCTCCAGGGTGTTGAGCAGCGAAAGCACGGCCCCCGTGGCGTTGGCATTCACCACAATATCCGCACTGCCGCCACTGCCCACGTTGAACTCAACCTGGGCAGTATCGTTGCCCAGCAGGGTCAGCACGTTGCCCACGGCGCCCACCAGCAGGAAGCCGTAGTCGCTGTACTGGCTGTTGGTGACGGTGGCGGTGGTGCTGAGCTCCAGCTCTTCAACGTTATTGCTGGCAGAGAGCGGCACTACCGGCGCAAGGACCGAGCCCGGCTGCGAGGTGTTACCCGCCGCATCGGTGGCGGTGATCTGCAGGGTCTGGCCTTCGGTCTGCTTGTTGAGGAAGGTGTAGCTGTAGGCGCCATTGCTGTCTGCGGTGGTGGTCACCGTTGACCCGTCCGCGAGGCGGATGGTGACGGTGCTGCCCGCTTCGGCCGTACCGGTCAATACGCTGCCGTCAGCGTTAAAGGTCCCGGCAGGCGCGGTTGGTGCCGTCACGTCGACGATAACGGTTGTCGGGAGCGAGATCGGGCTGGTGCCGGCTGAGTTGGTTGCCGTGGCGGTAAAGGCGTGTGAGCCCTCGCTTAATGCCGGGGTCGTAAAACTCCAGTTACCGCTGGCATCGGCCACAACCGTACCCATCGACACGCCGTTGTTATACAGCGTGACGGTGGCGTTCGGCTGTGCGGTGCCGCTCAGGGTTGGCGTGGTGTCATCGGTGGTTTTGCCGTTGGTCAGCCCTCCGGTAACGCTACCGACGTTATCGTCAATGTTGGCGATAACCGGTGCGTTCGGAATGTTGGTTGATGGCGCAACCACCGAGGCGCTGACGCCAGCGTTACCGGCCTTATCGGTCGCGTAGACCAGCAGCGCTTCACCGTTGGTCTGCGCCGGGGTGAGGGTAGCGCTAAAGTTGCCGTTACCGTCTGCCGTCGCGGTACCGAGCACCGTGCCGGTACCGCTGGTGATGGTGACGGTGCTGCCCGCTTCCGCGGTACCGGTGACCTGGGTTCCGTTAGCGATCACCTGCAGGCTGGTCGGTGCACCCGGTGCCGTCAGGTCAACCAGGATTGTGGTCACGGTTGATGGCGCGCTGGTATTGCCCGCGGCATCGGTGGCGGTGGCGGTGAAGCTGTGCGAACCTTCCGTCAGCGTGGTGGTGGTCTGCGTCAGCGTCCAGTTGCCGTTGGCATCGGCGGTGACCGTGCCCACCAGCGTGGTACCGTCGTAGATACGCACCGTCGCATTGGCTTCGGCGGTACCGCTCAACGTTGGTCGGGTGTCGTTGGTCGGGTTATTGCCCGTCACCGGCCCGGTAACGCTGCCCACGTCGTCTACAATCGCGCTGATGACCGGTGCGGCTGGCGCGGTGGCATCCACGTTGATCACATACCCGGTGGTAGGTGCGCTGGCGTTGCCCGCCGCATCGGTGGCGGTGAACGTCAGGCTGTGCTGACCATCGCTGAGCGCCGGTGACGGAGTAAAGCTCCAGTTACCGCCGGTGGCGACAACGCTGCCAATCTGCACGCCATTATCGAAGATTTTCACCGTCGCGCCCGCTTCCGCCGTCCCGGTGAGGGTTGGCTGCGCGTCGTTGGTCAATCCACCATTGGCGACAGGCGTAGCGGCATTGCCGACATCATCCACAATGCTGCTCAGCACCGGCTGCGCAGGCGGCGTGGTGTCGATGGTCAGGTTGAAGGTTGCTGACGGCGCGCTGGTGTTACCTGCCGCATCCGTCGCCTGAGCCGTAAAGCTATGTGGACCGGTTGCCAGCGTGGTGGTCAGCAGAATGCTCCAGTTTCCGCTGGCATCCGCGGTACCGGTGCCCACCAGCGTCGTTCCTTCATAAATATTCACCGTGGCAAACGGCTCGCTGGTACCAACGAGACGCGGAATGGTGTCGTCGGTGCTTTGTCCGGAGCTGACCGGGCCGGTGATCGTGCCCACGTCATCAACCGCCTGGCTGATAACCGGCGCGTTCGGCGCAGTGGTATCCACCACCAGCGTAAAGTCAGGCGATGCGGGGCTGACGTTGCCCGCCGCATCGGTGGCCGTGACGGTCCAGGTGTGGCTGCCATTCGCCAGCGCAGTGGACGGGGTAAAGCTCCACGCGCCGCTGCCGTCAGCCTGGGCGGTGCCGACCTGCTGGCCGTCCTGATAGACCGTGATGGTCGCGTTGGCCGCGGCTGTGCCGTTAAGGGTTGGGGTGGTGTCGTCCGTGCTCTGCCCGGAGGAGAGCGGTGTCTGAACGCTGCCCACGTTATCGCTCGCGGTCAAAATGGACGGCGCTGTCGGGGCGGAGGTATCCACCGTCAGGTTAATCGGTGCCGACGTGCTGCCGGTATTGCCTGCTGCATCGGTGGCGTTGAAGGTAATGGCATGTGGTCCTTCGGTGAGCGCCGTGCCCGGGGTGAAGGTCCAGTTCCCCTGAGCATTGACGACCGCGGTGCCAATCTCGCTGCCATCAACAATGATGTGCACCGTGGCACCGACTTCGCCCGTGCCGTTGAAGGTGGGTTTCGTGTCGTTGGTGCTGCTGCCGCTGGTGAGCGTCCCGGTGACCGGACCGACATCGTCAATCACGCTGGTGACCACCGGCGCGGAAGGACCGGCGGTATCAACCGTGAAGACGAAGACCGGCGAGTTGGCTGAGACGTTACCGGCGGCATCGCTGGCGTTGATGCGAATGTTATAGCTGCCATCTCCCAGCGCCGGACTAGGGGTAAAGCTCCAGTTGCCGTTGCTGTCTACCGGTGCGGTACCGATCTCCACGCCATTGTTCAGAATGTGGATGGTACTGCCGACGGCGCCTGTCCCGCTGAGCGTTGGCGTCGTGTCATTGGTGACCTGGCCGGTGGTGAGATTACCGACGACCCCGCCCGCCACGTTGTCGCTGACGGTTTCCAGCACGGGGACCGATGGCGCCGTGAGGTCAACCACCACGCTCCAGGCGTTTGACGACAGGCTGATGTTACCCTGCGGATCGGTGGCCTTGACGGTGAAGCTGTGTGGCCCTTCGACGAGGGCGGTCTCAGGCGTAAAGCTCCACGCGCCGGTACCGTCCGCCGTGACGACGCCAATCTGCGTATTGCCATCGAAGATGGTCACCACGCTGTTCGCTTCCGCCGTACCGGAGAGGGTAGGGGTTGCATCGTTGGTGGTATTGCCGCTGACCACGGTCGTGGCGGTGTTGCCGACATCATCGGTGACGTTAACAATCACCGGGGTGGTGGAGCTGGTGTCAACCACGATGGTGAAGCCTGCCGATGGTGCACTCTGGTTGCCCGCCGGATCGGTCTCACGGATGGTGAGGACGTTATTGCCCTCCGCCAGTGCGGACGGCGTGAAGCTCCAGTTACCCGTCTGGCCGACCACGGTGGTGCCCAGCAGGGTGCCGTTGCTGTAAATGGAGATGGTATCGCCCGCCGTGCCGCTACCGGTAAGGGTTGGGCGGTTGTCATTGGTGGTCTGCCCGTTTGTCAGTGGGCCGGTGCCAGGGCTGACATCATCAATAACCGCGCCAATAACAGGCGCGTCGGGCGCGGTGAGATCAACGGTGACGGTCGCCGCCGGCGAACGTCCGCTGGTTTCTCCATTCAGCGTGGCGGTGACCTCAAAGGTGTGCGCTCCTTCACCCAGCGGCAGAGCTGGCGTATAGGTCCAGTTGCCGTTTGCATCGGCGGTCACGGTTGGCAGCAGAACCTGCACACCGTCCTGGTAGACGGTAATTATGCTGCCTGGCTCTGCTGTCCCGACAAGGGTCGGCGTCGTGTCGTTGGTGGTTTTGTCTTTCACATCGCCCGTGACCGGGGCCGTATCGTCGTTGATGACCGTAATGACGGGCACGTCCGGGAGATTCGGCAGCGTACCAGTGACGGTATAGGAGGCTTCAGGGCTGAGATTACCTGCGGCATCCGTGGCGGTGATGGTCAGCGCCGCGCCGTCCTGCTGGGCCGGGCTGAGCGCCACGGAGAAGTTGCCGCCTGAGACTACCCCGGTACCGATCACGTTACCGCTGGCGTCTTTGACGATAATGGTGGCGCCCTCTTCGCCGGTACCGGTCAGCGGCGTCCCCTGTGCGGCCACGTTGATATTGTCCGGCGCTGCCGGAAGCACGGTATCCACCGTAACGGCAAGCGGTGCAGAGTCTCCGGAAGGGTTACCCGCCGGGTCGACCGACGAGACGGTAAAGCTGTGTGGGCCTTCCGCCAGCGTGGTGTCGGCGGTCCAGCTCCAGGTACCGTCCGGCTGGACGGTGACCTGGACTGTGGATGGCGTACCGTCCACGCTGACAATCACGGTGGTGCCCGGCTCGCCGGTGCCGTTGAGGGTTGGCGTACCGTCGCGGGTGTAGAGCGTCCCGTTGGTGAGCTGGCTGTCTTCAACGCTGTTAATCAGCGGGATCTCAGGATCAGTGGTATCGACGGTGACGGTATAGACCGGGCTGAGTGCGCTGACGTTACCCGCTGCGTCAACTGCCGCAACGGTGATGTTCAGCGGGCCATCCGTCTGCGTGGGCAGGGTCAAAGACCATTCGCCGTTAACCACTACCACGCGTCCAAGCTCGACGCCGTTGTTGTAGACGATCACCGTTTCACCCGTCACACCGGTTCCGCCGACGGTTGGCGTGGTATCGGTAGTAAAACCGCCATTCGGCTCACCGGCGACGGCGCTAATCACCGGGGTATCCGGTGCGAGGGTATCGACAGTGATGGTGATCCCCGTAGAAGGGTCAGAGACGTTACCCGCCTCGTCGGTGGCGGTAGCGGTAAATTCGTGGCTGCCCTCGTCAATGGCGCTTTCAGGACGCCAGCTCCAGTTACCGTTGCCGTCTACCGTGACCGTACCCACGGCGGTTGGCGTGCCGCCATCAACGCTGTCGTAAATGGTAATCACGTCATTCGGCGTGCCGGTGCCACTCAGTACCGGACGCGGATCGTTGATGGTTTCGCCATCGGCCACCGGGCCGGTTATCTGGCTGACGCTGTCGGTAATCACCGGGACCGCTGGCGCAGCCGGTGCGTCGGTGTCGATGGTGATGGTCACCGGCTGGGACGGGGCGCTTTCGTTGCCCGCGCCGTCCTTGTTGGTGACGGTCAGGGTAATGTCGTAGGTGCCGTTGGGCAGGTCGGTGGAGGGTGTCCAGCTCCAGTTGCCGTCGCCGTCCACCACGGCGTCACCGATTTTGTCGGTGCCGTTGTAAATCGTGACCGTATCGCCCGGATTACCGGTACCGCTCAGCGTCGGCGTGGTATCACGGGTGGTTTCCCCCGGGTTCAGCGACGTGGGTGCTGAGCCATCCGGGTTAACGGTGATGGCTGGCGTGTCTGGTGTGGCCGGTGCGACGGTATCAATCACCAGCTCGAACGGATCCGAAATCGAGGTATTCCCGGCGGCATCTGTGGCATGGATCGTCAGCGAATGCGGACCGTCGGTGAGCGGCGTGGTAGGGGTAAAGCTCCAGCCGCCGCTGCCGTCGAGCGTTGCGGTGCCGAGCAGCGTGGTGCCGTCATACACGGTGATGACCGTGCCATCCGGGGCGCTGCCCTGAAGTAACGGCTGGGTGTCATCCGTGGTATCGCCGCTGTTGAGCGGGCCTTTAACGTCTCCGGCGTCGTCGGTGACGGTTGCCAGCGTCGCGACCGGCGGTGGGGTGGTATCAACGGTAAAGGTAAATCCACCGGATATCGGGCTGGTGTTACCGGCGACGTCGGTGGCGATCGCGGTCAGGGTATGCGTGCCGTCGCCAACCGGTGTGGTGGGCGTAAAGGTCCATGCGCCGCTGTTACCGACTACCGCCGTGCCGATATCGACGCCATCCAGACGGATGGTGATCGTTGAGCCGGGTTCGCCGGTACCGTTGAGCGTCGGCGTTGCGTCATTAGTGGTTTCGTTGACATCCAGCGGGCCGGTGCGCCCAGGCACATTATCCACAAGCTGGGTGATGGCGGGTGCGTCAGGCGCCGTTCCATCAATGGTAATGGTCCAGGCATTTGATACGTTACCGTTGCTTGATGTCGCCGTCAGTACATGGGCACCTTCGGCCAGCGGGGTGGATGGCGTAAAGGTCCACTGGCCGGATGATGGAACAACAACCGTGCCGAGGACGTCGCCGCCGCTATGGATGGTGATGGTCGAGCCGGGCTCCGCCGTGCCGTTCAGGGTAGGGGTGCGGTCATTGGTGATCCCATTCTGGCTGATGGGGCCTGTGACGCCGGGTTCATCATCCACCACAGAGAGGATATCCGGTGTCGTGTCCGGTGCGGTGAGGGTCGCCGCTGGACTCTGGTTGCCCGCCGCGTCAGTGGCTACCACCGAAAGCTGCTCGCCGTTTGTTTGGGCAGGTGAAAGGGTTGCAACAAAGTTACCGTTGCCGTCAGTGGTGGCGCGGCCAATCACGTCGCCGTTGCTGTTGGTGATGACGATTTTGCTGCCTGGCTCGGCGGTGCCGGTAACCTGGGTTCCCACCGGGTTAATGGCAATAACGGGCAGCGCCGGTGGCGTGGTATCCACGGTAAAGTTCACCGGCTGCGATTCTGCGCTCTGGTTACCCGCCGCATCGGTTTGTTTAATGGTGATCGAGTGCGGGCCTTCCGCGAGCGGGTTGTCTGGCCGGAGGCTCCATGTGCCGTTGGGCAGCACGGTGGTTTGCCCTATCAGCACGCCGTTGTCATAGACCAGGATTGTGCCGCCAGGCTCTCCTCGTCCCGCCAGAAGCGGTTCAGAGGAGTCGGTGAACTGGCCAGCGGTAATCGCCCCTTTAATGGCCCCGGTCTCATCGCTCAGTACAATCGCCGTTGGCGCTGCCGGAGGGGTGAGATCCACGGTGAGGGTGAAGACCGGAGAGACTGGCCCGGTGTTGCCGGCGGCATCGGTTGCCCGAACGGTAAACTGGTGGGTGCTTTCACCAAGATTGACCGGTGGGGTGAAGGACCATGTGCCGTTACTGGACACCACCGCAGTGCCAATAGCGACAGAGCCATCGTAAATGGTTACGGTGGAGCCGGCTTCTGCGGTACCCGAGAGCTGAGGACGCGGATCGTTAGTGCTGCCCCCGCTGTTTACCGTCCCTTTACCGGGGTCAATATCGTCCGTTGCGCTGGTGATGGTTGGGGCTCCGGGCGCAACCGTATCGACAACAAAACTGACGGCTGCGGATGCCGGGCTGGTATTGCCTGCCGCGTCGGTCGCGGTTGTGGTAATGGTGTGGCTGCCGTTGGCAAGATCGGTGGTGGGGGTAAAGCTCCAGCTACCTTTGGCATCTACCTGGGTGGTGCCAATCGGCTTGCCGTTATCGTAAAAGGTGATGGTGCTGCCTGGCTCGCCGATGCCGCTGAAGGTCGGGCGGGGATCATCGGTACGCTCGCCGTTTTCCAGCGGGCCAGCCTTACTGCCGACATCGTCATTCACCAGCAGAATATCTGGAGCATCCGGGACGGTGATGTCCGGTGCGGTCACGGTTGTGCCCGGGCTGGTATTCCCCGAGGGATCCGTTGCGGTGGCGGTGATTTGTTCGCCGTTGGTCAGCGGCGTGCCCAGGTCGATGGTGAATTTACCGTCGCTGCCGGTTTTGCCGGTGCCGATGACGTTGCCGTCGGCGTCTTTCAGCGTGATGGTACTGCCAGGCTCGGCGGTACCGGAGACGGTTTTACCATCCGGCGAGAACTGAAGGCCGGACGGCGCATTCGGCGGAGTGGTATCCGGATCGGAAGGGTTTGTCGGCGTGCCGGGGTTGCTGCCGTTGTCATCATCGTCATCCCCACCGCCGCCGCCTCCGGTGCTTGCCGCCGCCGCGATGCCACCTGCGGCGACAATGCCACCCAGTACCCATGGCCAGATGGCGGCGCCACCGGCATCACTGCCGGATGCGGCAAGCAGGACGTCCGTGGAGGCGATGGATTCATAGGTGGCGGCCCCGGCGGGATCCTGAATCCACCATAGCGCCCCTTCGCTGTCCTGCAGGACCAGTTGGCTCGCCCCCTGAGCATCGGTGACGTAGAAATTTTTAATGGTAATCACCTCGCCGGAGTGGAGCGTGATCACCAGATCGTTACCGCTGCGGGCGAAATCGGCGACATTGGCTCGCTCAACCTTAAGCTCAACGATAGAGGTGTGGCTCAGCGTAACCTGGGTGCCTTCTGATGTGGTTTCAACGCCCGTAAGTTTCGATATAACAGAGATTTGGCTCATTTAGTGATGACTCCAGCAGAGTTGTCGTTAACGGCGAGCAAGACGAGCCATCTCTGTGAAGGGTAAAGCGCGCCCCCGGCGGAGTGACTGTTATTTAAACAGTACTCACCGTATTTTTTTCAGCGCGAACGATGCCCGCCAGAATAGAGAGTGGCAACATCAGAGCGGATCTATTTATTTAAGAAAAATTATCAACAATGTGATTTTGTCTTTTATATAACCTTGTAATTAATAGAGGAATTAATCCGGGACGGTATGAAAATGATATAGTCAGAAAAGTCTGGATATGCAAATTAAGCTTCTGTAAATACGGATGGAGAATGTGATGTAGGTATTGGTTTATAGATGATGAATAGGGTTTTAGATGCATAATGCTTTGTTTTAAATGAATTATTTTTATTTTTGAGAACGTGATTTTTGAGCATGAATAATGCTGATAAAAAATTGGTAGGTGAATTTTATTATCTTATTTCAACGGGGGTTGTTTATGGTGGCTTAATTGCGGTTTAAGATAGGGTAACGTTTTTGATGTAAGATATATTATATTTTTACAGGGTTTAAAAATATTCTTTTATATGCGTCATTTTCTGCTAATGAGAAAAATAATTCCAGGACGGGAGGGTTGTAAAATAACCACAGTTATATTGCTAATAAATACGCCACAGGCATGATTTTGTTGCTGTAAAAAAAATCAGCGGGAAAGTGAATAAAAAGCGCCGCCCACGCGTTTACTCACGTAATCTCTCATACCCAGGAGCGTTGTATGAACACCCCCTCTCTTCGTCTGATCCCGGTGCTACTTTTTTCACTGTACGCGCCGCTGGCGTTGGCCATGGGCGATAATAGTACCGAGAGCAAAACACCCGACTGTCCTTCCGGACAGGTGTATGACAGCGCAACCCAGAAATGCGTGCCCGACAAGAGCAGCAGCCTCAGCGATAAGGACAAAACTGACTATGCGTATCATCTCGCTAAAAAAGGCGAGTACCAGGCGGCGCTGAATCTTCTTGATTCGCTGAAAAACGGCAACACCGCGGAAGCATGGAATTATCGCGGGTATGCCACCCGTAAACTTGGCCGCACGGACGAAGGGATTGGTTATTACCAGCGTGCGCTCGCTATCGCCCCCGATTATGCGCAAGCCCGGGAGTATCTCGGCGAGGCGTGGATGGTGAAAGGACGGCCCGATCTGGCAAAAGAGCAGTTGAAAGTGATTGCCGGTATTTGCGGCCAGACCTGTGAGGAGTACCGCGATCTGCAGGCCGCCATTAACGGGCAACCGGGATCCTGACGTTCTCGTGGAGGGAAAACATATCGCTACCAGTGAGGTTCGCCAGCAGTTAGCCGCGCATCTGTCGCGCCTCTGGCGCTATGGGCTGGTGTTGTCGCGAAACCGGGATATCGCTGAAGAACTGGTTCAGTCCACCTGCGTACGTGCGCTGGAAAAGAGCCGTCAGTACACCCCTGGCACGCGTATCGACAGGTGGCTTTTCGCGATCCTGCACTCCATCTGGATCTCCGAGTTGCGGGCGCGGCACGTCCGTCAGGGGCAGGGATTTGTCGCCAGTGATGAACTTATCGCTCCGGACACCCGTGAACAGGATGAGACGCGTCTGCACTACCTGAAGGTGATGCAGCGCGTCAATGCGCTCCCCGAAGCCCAGCGCAACACCGTTTTTTTGGTTTATGTCGAAGGCTTTACCTATCAGGAAGCAGCGGACACCCTGGCGGTGCCGGTTGGTACCGTGATGAGCCGTCTGGCAACGGCGCGGGCGACGCTGGCAAAGTCGAATGACGCACCGCCCCCGGCGAAGGAGAAACGCTCTTGAACGCGCACCGTTTTACACCGCCCTATAATGACGAGGCTATCGTGGCATGGATAGATGGCGAGATGTCTCCTGCCGACGCAAAGCAATTTGCCGCCCGGCTCAAAAGCGATGCCCGGCTCTCAGCGCGCACTGCTGAGCTGATGAAAAGCAACCAGGACTATGCCCGGGCGTTTACCGCCATGCTGGACGACGCTCCGCTGGCGAAGATGCAGGCCCGGCTGGATGCCCTTCCCGAACCGCCATCCGTGACGTCAGCGGGGGTGAGCAGACGAGCTCTGATTGCGGCGTCGCTCAGTTTTCTGCTGGTGGGCGCAGGAGTCGGGCGCTGGCTGAGCCCGGCCACCGGGGCTGTGGATGAGAACGCCCATATTCGCGACCTCGAAGCACAATACATGTCCCTTTACAGCGCCGAGACGCTGCTGGATATGGACAGCGCTCTGCCTGTGCTTCAACGCGGGCTGCAGCGGGCAGCACAGGATATTGGCCTGCAGCTGCAGGCATCACAGCTTATCCTGCGCGGGGCTGAGCTTAAGATGGTGCGTATGCTGCGCTATGAAACCACCTCGATTGCACAAATCGCCTGGATCCATGCCGACTTCGGCCCGATGGCGCTTTGCATCTCCCCGACAGGACAGGCGACGACGGCCGCGCTTCAACAGGAGCAACGGCACGATATGAACCTGGCGTGGTGGCATCACGCGGGGTATCAGTTTGTCCTGATTGGCCGTAATCCGCCGTCGCAGTTGCAAATAAACGCTGAGCAACTGCAACGCCAGCTGTCATAACGACGGAACCGCGCTGGCCTGGATCGCAATGGCGATGGCAATGCGATCATCAACGACCAGCGCAAATTTATCCATGCCGTAGGCGGCACGGGAGATAGCCGTTGTGGCATCCAGCGTGAGGAGGTGCGCGTGCGCATCCTTGACGACGGCCTCCAGAATCACCGGCCGGGAAAGGGCCCTGACGGTCAGCGTGCCAAATACCCTGTACCGTCCCGATCCCTGAGCGACCACGCGAGAGCTGGTAAAATCGATGGTGGGATAGCGCTCAGCTTCAAAGAACATATCGCTTTTCAGCTGCCAGGTGAGCAGGCTGTTTGAGGCCACAAGGGTCGCTACCGGGACGGTGACGTGAATACGATCGTCAAGGTCATTATCCGGGTTAAGGGTAACGTCACCCGTGACGCCGCTGAATCTGGCCCACGAGAGGATGCCACCGAAAGCATTCCACGATAGCCGGATGGCGGTGTTGTCGGTGTCGATGGTATAGCGCTGTGGGGCGGCCAAAGCCCACGGGCAGACTAAAACAAGCAGTATTGCCAGGCGTCGTAGCATTTCAGGATCTCTTTTAGGGTGGCAGGGAGTAAACGCGCCACCCTGAAGATCTATTCGATGTTATGCGTCAGGTTGTTTTCACGATATCCACCGAGATTTCAACGCCGTGGCTTTCTGGTACGATTTCTACGTGGTTCATGATAGGTCCCCCCTGTAACAAGTTTAGTCTTCAGGAGGCTGAGCGGAGGGGAATAAAAAAGGCCGCGTGTGCGGCCTTTCGAAGGGATTACTCAGTGACTTTCTTTTCCAGCTCGTTGGCGCCTTCTTTGGCTTTGTTCCAGCCTTTCTCGGTGCCTTCTTTGGTGGCATTCCAGCCTTTCTCAGCGCCTTCTTTGGTGGCATTCCACCCTTTTTCAGTGCCTTCTTTGGTTTTATGCCACGCTTTCTGGGAGTCTTCGCTGACCTTGCTGCCAAAGCTTTCGCTTTTACCTTCCGCAGCATGTTTCTGTTTCAGCTTCAGCTCTTCACCTTTGTTCTGCTCTTCGTGCAGTTTTTGCTTCGCCTCGTTGGCGTTAGCCTTCGCCGCGGCGACGGTATCATCAGTTGCATGTGTGGTCGCAGCAAATACTGGAGAAGCCAGCAGAAAGGCAGATAAAGCGATAATTGTTTTTTTCATAATATCCTCATTTAACGTTATCGGTTATGAGCGTGATTCAGCATGTCACAGACGAAGCGGGGTGGCTTTAGGAAAAAACTGTAATGAGATCAACGTACCTAAACGTAGGGTCAATGGATTGAGGATTATCCAAACGATAAAAAGCCTGTTTCAGCGAGGGCGGCGAGGGTCAGGAGAATAAAGAGAATGACGACGATGGGTCTGTACATGTTTGGGTTCCTTCCGGGTTGAGCGGCTATTCCATAGCGCTGGGGGGAGTGCTTTTTAATTTTTCATAGGGGAGGGACGGTGTCGTTGATGTTTGTCAATGTGATGGGGAAATAAGAATACAGAATAACGCCGGGATTGCGCTGTATGGGCGTTCAGGGTTTTATCTGAGGGAGATTTTGGTGGGGGGAATTTAAAGACTTCTTACAATCCTTTATCCAGCTCAGCGGATAGCCTGTTAAGTTCGTTACTAATATGTTTGCGCCGTTGTTTTAACAGTACCCGGGCTGGAATGATGCGCTCGATAATTGTCGGCTTTCTGTTCAAATACGCTGTCACAAGCCGTGTGATGTCTTCCTCTGACCAACCTTCCATCACCGGCGTTGGGTTGTACAGCAGATTAGCCTGTAGGGCAGGGGCGACTTCCTCATCCACAATTCTGAAGATCGCTTCCCGGTTTAATCCGGATCTCTTCAGCACCTCTGCCATCCATTGATAGTCATACTCCTGGAGTTCGCGCCCGGTAAAAAGTTCTGATAAGGCGTGCCAGACGGGGACGCGGGCGATCAACTCCACATCAGTTGAGGTGAGTATTCTGTTAAATAATGGCTTCAACTTATGTTTTCCTGGGAAGGTGTGGCAGAAATCGCTATGTATTTTTTCAGGCCTGACTCCCGTTTCACACCTTTCGGGTCGGAAACAAAAGGGAGTCGCAAGCGAGGTGAGTCTGATACTTCCACTGTCCAGATATAATCCCCAATAAACCTGAAATTCACGCTATCGTCAGTGATCTGGAGGTCAGCAAAACGTCCTGTCGAGTACTCATTACCTAAACGAACAACTTCTTTAAGCCCGTCATGCACGTCGATAAGGGCAATGGTCAACGATTCCTCGAAAATGACATCGTCTGTCAGAAACAGGATGTAGCGCTGGTCATTCACCTGAACCGCTGTTTCCAGTACGTGCCCGGGAACGAGAATACCTGTGCTTTTGCCATTGAGCACGACCTCACACTGAGCCTGGGTTAACTCGTTCGCTTCGCGGGTTAATATCAGAGAGAGTGATTGAACCTGCTGCATCATTAATTCCGGGTATGTTTTCATGTCTGGTCTGGAAGCGTTATATGGCTGTGGGTTTGCTAAGAAGAAAACATAAGCTTTTGGTGGTTTACTGGCAAACAAATTTGTCTGGTTGTAAAGCCTCCTGAATTTATTACCGGGCAGCAGGTCAGGGTGTTGTGGGGCAGGCTACCTGCTGACGCGCGATATCTGTTGCTTCAACTGGGTGAACTGCCCGGGTAATTCAGGAATAAACAGGCAGGAGGACACCATAAACTACCGGCAAGTTGGCCGTTTTTTTACTCAGGTCACGGTATAATGGCTTTGATTATAAAGAGGGGGATTAGCGTGATGATAACTGAAGATGTATTGCTTAGATCGGGCTTCACAAAACAGGAGTTGCAACAGCTTAAACGCCATGCAGCTTCTCAACATATAACATTGGAACTTTTGCTCCCTGCGCTTTCAAATCGTTTCAAAGGGATTGTCATTCTTTCAGTTATGCTTATCGTTATGTTCATCCTGGCGGTGTGCTTCGCTTCCCCGGAAAATATCATCTCATTAGGCGTTGCTGTAGTGTTTATTATTGGTATCTTTTGCTGGATGACTCCACTGAAATTAGCTTATAAAGCCTGGTGTTTAAAGAAGGAGCATTAATCTTTTATCTTCCTTTTTTCATGGGGCAATTTACAGGTGCAACTAATTTCGCAGGGTTTGTGCATTCCGCGCTCTTATCACTGAATATAATTGTTACACCCATTGGCCTGAGTGACTATATAGGCCCTTCAATGCAGTTAGTTGTTGGCGTATTACCCGCCTCTGTCTGATGAGACTGAAGTAAAACGTAGACTAAACAAATATGCTCAGATTGCGGTAAAAGTTCACAATGCAATAAAAATATGGTTAAGTGAATTGCAGCGTTACGTCAGGCTGACACCAAAATGGATAAGAGAATATGGATATATATCTGAACCCGCACAGGTCTATTAATTACTATGCTGCCATGGCGCAGATAGAAGCAAACTCTCTGTGGAACATAGCAACGCAGGTTGCCAGCGCACATTTTAAAGATGGCCTGACCCGTATCCGGTTTCTTGATGAAATCAAGGCATTTATTAATGCTCAGCGTAACGGTATCCACCAGGCCAGGAATGATGATGTATGCAAAGAGTGCATTGCGAATTTAAAAGCCGAACGCGACATCCTTAAGGTTCAGGACAGAATGTTACGCACGGGGGAGGCTTATCTGGCTGCTGCCGTAAAACTTTATGAAGATAATGGGAAAATCGTCGGGTACGTGATTAGCGGCGTTGGAATTGTTCTGGGCGGCATTCAGATTGTGGGCGGTGCAATGATGGCGGTTGGTTCAGCCAGCACCGGGAATATCCTCGGTGTAATTGCAGGAGCAACGCTGATCTTTCATGGAACCAGTAATCTAATGGAAAATATTGATAAGCTAACGGGAGTACCAAATCCAGGTAATATTGCTCAGAATGCGTATATGGGCGCTGCAGAGTTTCTCGGATTTGAGCGTAAGACAGGCATGTTAGCCTGGCAAGGGATGAATATGGTGACATCAATGTATGGAATATTTCGCCCCATGCTCAAGCCAGAAAGTTGGCGGCTGTACGACTGGTTATCGACGGACTTTTACCGCAAAGTCTCAACGATGACACGGCCAGCGCTGGCTATTGAAGTTGGAAAATCAGCCCATAAAATTTATACGATGGGAAAAACGTATAATAGCGATGAACAAGCGTTTGTTCGTTAGGCAGAAAGGAGGATTACCCCTCCTTGCGTAAAAATTTCACCGCCTTCCATGAGACAGACAGCGGTGCCATTCCCAGTATAAAAAGAGATAAAACGATAATGATTGCGAAATAAATCCAACCATTATCATAATCATTAGTGATAGTTGCATAGGTAGCAAAAAACAGTAAACCAATGACAATAAACCAGGACGTGTAGAAGCGTCTTTTTAGCTCAACTAAAAGTGAATGCAGAGTCCGATCTTTACGTTTCGGATCTTCAAGTACGGCACGCAAAGCCGTAATATTTTTATCAGTAAACCCGTATGAACGAAGTTTCGCTTCCTGTTGCGCGTCTATCACCCTTCACTCCTGAACGTTGAATGCTCCTGCCTAAATTATATAAAACAATAACAGTTATGGCTGAGCAAAAACAGATTCAACACTCGCTGAAGTGATGAATCACGATATCGTGCCTGCAGTCAGACAAAGCTCACTGCGTGACTGGCAGCCAGAACATAACTATACCCTTCATATCTAAGAGATTGCTTTATGGCTACGCGAGCAAACTCCTCAGGGACAAGACTGTTCCTGCAAAAATATCTGGCCCTTATTTAAAGAGCTCGATATTCTGTAATGCTTTGTCTTTTTTGTGAACAGGAAAAAGTATGCTAAGTACATTACCCGATTTACACAGAAGTTTTGCAGAGCAACTCAAGCTTAAATTTCAGGCTGATTCGCGAATTCACTCTCTTCTCGCTGGCGGCTCGCTTGTTCATGGCGGGTTCGATAATTACTCCGATCTCGATTTTGTTGTTGTGGTAGACCCTCTCTGCTATGACGAAATCATGGCGCAGCGTATTGAGTTCGCCGGAACACTGGGGCATCTGCTGCATGCCTTTACCGGGGAACATGTCGGAGAGCCACGTCTGCTTATATGCCTGTATGGTCCTGAACTCCTCCATGTCGATCTGAAATTTGTCACACTGGACATGCTCACTCAACGCGTTGAGGAGCCTGCAGTGTTATTTACCCGCGATCACCTGGCTCTGGAACAACAACTGGCAAAATATAGTGCTCAATGGCCTGACATGACGCCGGAGTGGTTTGAGTCCCGAGCCTGGATCTGGCTTCATTATGCGGCGGTGAAACTGGGAAGGGGCGAACTTTTTGAAGCGATTGGCATGCTGTCATTCTTCCGCGAGCAAGTGTTGGGACCTATGCTGTGCCGTCGGGCAAATCTACCGCAACGTGGGGTTCGCCGCATTGAATTCCATGGCCTTGATCCCGATGGCCTGCTGATTTCCACGCTGGCAACACACGATCGTGACTCCGTCAGCATTGCCATCAGAAAGGCTATTGACGCTTATATCAATCTGCGGGCTGATGCGCTGCCGAAAAATATCGCAGACGATGCGGCGCGGTGGGCGGTTCTTGCCATGCTGAAAGCCTGAACCCGACCTCGAAAGGTTTCGGTCTGATTCGCCCCGGGTTCAGACGACGTTTGCTAAAAAAATGGTCGTCTGAATTTCGGTTGTGACGTTCTTGCTGACTGCTTAGATTCATTTTCAATCTATCGAGAGGATATGGATATGAACTTTGCAGAACTCCACAACCAGCATGAGCCGCTTCTTATCGCTAATGTCTGGGATGCCGCCAGTGCTGTCGCAGCGCAAGAAGCAGGTTATCAGGCATTGGGAACGTCCAGCGCAGCAATCGCGTCCACACTGGGATATGAAGACGGGCAGGGAATGCCATTTGATGCGCTATTTTATATGGTCACCCGTATCCAGGCTGTCAGCAAGCTGCCATTGAGCGTTGACATGGAAGCAGGGTACGGTGATTCAGCCGAAGAGATAACAGCCAATCTCAGGCGCCTTGCTCAGACAGGCGTCGCAGGCGTTAATCTTGAAGACAGCAGCGTCATAAATGGGGTGCGTCAGCTTGACGATGCTTCTGATTTTTCCGGTACCCTGAGAACAGTAAGCGATGTGCTGAGAAGCGAAAATCATAGCCTGTTTCTGAACATCCGGACTGACACGTACCTGCTCGGGCATGCAGAAGCGTTGCAGGAGACGATATTACGGGGTCAAAGCTATAACGCTGCAGGTGCTGACGGCCTTTTTGTGCCCTGTCTGACGTCAGAGAAAGACATCAGCCTCATTGCAGAGGCAACGGGTCTGCCTCTTAATGTCATGTGTATGCCCGACCTTTCGTCATTCGACAGGCTGAAGCTGGCCGGAGTAAGCCGCATTTCCATGGGCAATTTTGTGCATTCAGCCATGCAGTCAACGCTGACTGATGTCATGTATGCGATCCGATCTCGTCAGACGTTTGAAGGACTTTTTGGTGATGAAAATAACCGATAAGAATTTATGTGATATCTGGTATCAGGCATTACTTGAACGTGCTTCAGAATATACTGGCGTGTTTTTTGTCGGCGTCAAAACCACTGGCGTGTTCTGCATTTCGGTATGTCGGGCGCGAAAGCCCAAACGTGAAAATGTCGAATTTTATAAAGATGCCAAATCTGCCCTTGCGGCCGGTTTTCGACCCTGTAAGGTCTGCAGACCCGCTGAGAATGCGCACAGCGCGCCATTATTTGTTGAACAGGCGCTTGCGCTTGTCAGGCGCGATATTAAATCCCGTGTTGCAGACGCGGAGCTTCGCCAGCATGGAATCAGTCCGGAGCGGGTAAGACGCTGGTTTCTTCAACATCACGGCATCACTTTTCAGGCTTTCCAACGAATGCAGCGGGTGAACGTTGCTCTGCAGGAGCTCAAAAGCGGACGAACGGCGACTGACGTTGCGCTGGACAACGGCTATGAATCCCTGAGCGGGTTTGGTTATACCTACAAGCGGCTTACTGGTGCAGCGCCGACTCAGGCAACCCAGGTGATAGTCATTCACCGTTTTACCACGACGCTTGGGCCGATGTTTGTCTGTGCGACAGAGCGGGGAGTCTGTCTACTGGAGTTTACCGATCGCAGGATGTTAGAAACAGAGTTTCGCGATATTCAGCGTTTATTTAACGCCAGAATCGTCACCGGAGAAAACAGCCATACCCGGCAGACAGTAAAGGAAATCAGCGAGTATTTTGCCGGAACGCGCCGACAGTTTGCTCTCTCTGTAGATGCCCCCGGAAGTGATTTTCAACAATCCGTCTGGCGCGAGCTGCGTGCAGTTCCCTATGGACAGACCTCACACTATCAGGCCATGTCGCTACGGATGAATAAGCCAAATGCTGTGCGCGCCGTCGCTGCTGCCAATGGTGCAAACCGAATTGCGATTGTGATCCCTTGTCACAGGATTATTGGAAAAGATGGCGCGATGACAGGTTATGGAGGTGGTATTTCTCGAAAAGAATGGCTCATTGAGCATGAGAGGAATAACGTTTAATGGCGTGATGCTCCAGTGTAGGCGGGAAATTTTTTGGACTTTGCGGGACAAATTGAGGGCGCAAAAAAGCCCGCAGGGCTTGCGCCGTGCGGGCTTTCAGGACTTCATCAGTCGACTCTGGTGATCGCCGATGGAGAATTTTGGTGGGCTGGCGGAGTCTGAATAAACTAATCAACTTTATGTTTTTATTGGTAATTTATCAATTCAACTTTCATTGGTATACCTAAGCGTATACCAATGGCGATTTGTTGCATTGTTTCCTGTGGTTAAGCAAACCTGTTTTTTGAATGGAACACATCAAAAAAGAGTTTTTTTGCATTTAACTGTTCACACTGTTCACCTCGGTTTTTTTCTTTTTTAATATCATAATGATAAGTGGTGAATGGTTGGTGAAGAGTGAACAGTCGACTCTTCACCTTTGTGATTTGTACTGGTTCTGGATGCGCTCGTTTAGGCGATGCGCGGGGGGGGGATAAAAAGTTTTTTTGGGTTTGACTGTTCACACTGTTCACCTTTTGTATTTTATCAATAATTTCATAGAGATAAGTGGTGAATATACGGTGAAGGGTGAACAGTAGATTGTTCACCCTTCACGGCAGAAAATATAAATTGCAGGTAAGAAAGGCTATCCTGGCGCAGATGAATTAGTGTTGTGTTTTGATATTAAGCAAAGCTTTCTCAATTCTGGCTAGATTTTCAGCAATCTTTTTCTCATTACTGTTATCTGAGGCATCCACCCTGGCCAACGATAACAATTCAATATAACTTTCATTAGTAATATTTTTTGCGAAAGGGTTCTTGCTATTAGCTTTACGGAAAGTTGTAGTTACTCTAATTTTGTGGTCACCTAAAATCTTCTTCGAATCAGCGAAATTTCCAAGCCTCAATATCCTGCATGAACCAGGTGCAAGAAATGGTATGCCTGAAACCAATGCACCTTTCGTTAACGCACTATACTCACCATTAGGCAGTGAATTCTTAAAGGTATTTTCATTAAAACTGAAGGTTACATCTTTTGCAGCACTTTTACCTATATTCTTAATTACAATATTTAAAACAGTTTTGACTTCATTGTTTTGTTCAAGGTAAACAATGACGTCTGGGTAGGTGCTCTCTTTGTAAACAAGGTAACTGATACATGATGAGCCAACGGCAACTAGCATTGTTAATATATTTATTAATAACCCACTGGTCTGAAAGTAATCCATTTTCTACCTCTCGAAAAACAGATGAAATATTCGACCATTATACACATCTCGTAAATCGCTATGTTGGTAGTTAACGTAACAGACCGGCTATAGCCGGTCTGAGTTAGGTTATGTCGCTGCGGGTTCGTCGCACTTCGGCAGCCAGTCGCCGTAGCTTTCTTCTTTCAGAGACAGGTTAGTCTGTATCCCCTGCTTTGTGTGCCGCTTCTCATAATTCAGGCCGTACTCTTTCAGCATCATGGGCAGCCCCAGCCCGAACATTTTCAGGCTGAGCACGTTCCTGTACCCGTTAGCCTCCATATAGGCCAGATACGCGTGATAGAGATATTTACGGTAATTACGCGGGACGATGCTGGCATTACCCATAAACATCCCGTTGGTCTGCGGCAGCATTTCCAGATAGCCGCAAAAATCAAACGTCGGGTCTGCGTCGCGCTTGATGCTGAGCGCCTCGTCGGAGTTCTGCTGCGACTGGAGCAGTGCGCGCGCGGCCATCGGGTCGCTGAATTTCTGCATAAGCTGGCGCACGATGACGGCCAGCTCGCGCGCAATTTTATCCCTGAGCTGCGGGTCGCGTTCTTCCGGGGCAATCTGCTCCGGGAAGTGAATAATCACCCGGCGACGTGACACACCGCCGCTGCGGTCGGTGAAGCGCATCGGGTTGTTATTCACGGCCAGAATCACAGCCGGAATATGCGTTGAGTACGGATTCTGGTATTTCGGGTCAACTGAAACTGCATCGCCGCCGGTGATGGCCTTCAGCCCTGCACCGTCACCGCTCCATTTTTCCTGGTCAGGCAGACGGATAAGCGAGAAGCCAATCAGGGATGCACGCTTGCGCGGGTCTTCCAGCGTATCGATATCAGCCGACGTGGCGTTATCCTCTCCGGCGAGCAGGGTCGCGATTTCGGCCAGAATACTTTTCCCGCTCCCGCCGGGACCGGTGACTTCGAGAAAGAGCTGCCAGTCGTAGCGGTTCGCCAGCACCATAAACAGCGCAGCGAGTATCACGTCGCGCTTTTCCGGTCTGCCACCGGCAGCACGGTCGAGCCAGCGCCAGAAATCCGGGGCGTGGGTTTCCAGCGTTTCTCCCTCTACCGGCGGGGTAAAATCGACATCACAGAGTGTGCGCAGCCAGTGCGATTTATGGTGTGGGCTGAAAGTACCCGTGGCGGTATCGAGTACTCCGTTACGAAAGCCAATCAGACGGCGTGCCGGTGCGGCCTGCTGCGGAATAATCAGTTTCAGGGTCTCCACCACTGAGGCAATTTTCCCGGACGAGAACGGTGCGCGCAGACGCTGGAACAACCCGGCCACGTCGCGGGCAAAATCCGACGGCGGAATGATTTTCCATATCCCGGCCTCATAGCGGGACAGGAGCTGGCCGTTTGCATCCACGGCCAGCGCTTCGCCGTAATGCTCATGCACCCGCATTGCCTTTTCACTGGTGCTCATGGCGGTAAATTCCGCCTCGCTCATGGTGTCGAACGGACTTTGTACCGGTGGCCGGATGGCATCATAAATCGCTTTTCGGGTAGCCTCCCCGCCATTCTGCATAAACGCATCATTCCAGTCACCAAACACCGGCGGCAGGGCAACAACACCCTCACAGGTTTCTGCGGCCGCTGCGGCTTTGTTCTGGCCGTCGCCGTTAAGGTCACGGTCAGCAGCGAGCACAATCTGACAGGCCGGGTGTTTCTGACGGGCAAGGCTCGCCAGAGAAAGGAGGTTCACGGACGACAGTGCCACCATGACGGTTTCGCCGGTCAGGTGATGCACGGTGAGCGCGGTTGCATAGCCCTCCGCAATCCACAGGCGTTTTCCGGCCTGTTTTTTTCCTTCGATGGTGTGACACGCTCCTTTTACCGTCCCGCCTTTCAGGGTGCGTTTGAGACCGTCAGAATTAATAATCTGAATGTTAACCAGTGCGCCGGTATCGTCATACAGCGGGACAACCACATCACCGGCGCGGAACGTCACGCCGCCGGTTTTGTGTGTGGCCGACAGTACCGGACATTCCCGGTCAGGGAAGCCCTTGCGGGTCAGATAGGCGTTGCCACTGGCCGTGCGGGTTTTCTCCATCAGTCTGACGGCCAGCGCGGCGGCCGCTTTACGGTCAGCTTCGGTTTCAGCCTCTGCGGCCGCAATCACTTCCGGGGCAACCGGCGGCAGGTTGCCGGTCACGGCGTTCACCTTCCCGGCAGCCTCTGATGCGGTTACGTCGAACACTTTCTCTACCAGCTTAAGACCGTCACCCGCACCGCACTGGTTACAGAACCATGTGCCGCGCCCCTCTTTATCGTCAAAGCGGAAGCGGTCAGAGCCGCCGCACACCGGACAGGCCTGATGGCGGTTTTTAATGACCTTCACACCCAGCGCCGGGAGAATGCGCGGCCAGTGGCCGCACGCCTGTTTTACGGTTTCCGTTACGTTCATTTTCATCGTTATTTTCTCCCTCAGTGCATAACAGGCGATGTGATATGACGGGCACAGAGTTCATCCATCACGGCGAGTCCCAGAAAAGACAGCGACGGGGTGGCCTTGAGCGGTCCGGCTTCCATTAAATCCTCCAGCAGCGCACAGGCAATCTGGCGGCCTTTTTCCTCACCGTGCTGGCGCAGATAGAAGCCCTCCAGCTCGTCGGCGATGGCGCTTTCCAGCGCATCAAGGGTGAGGTGTTCGTAGCGGTGCTGACGCTCGCATACTGTCAGCCATGCACAGGCTACGGCGCGACGATAGAGCGCGGCGCGTAATACGGGTGAAAGAGGCTTTTTCATACGTTGTCCTCCCCGGTCAGCCAGCGCTTTTTGCAGCGCTCGACCACGCCGTCGAGCTGGGCGGTCATGAGGTAAATCACGGAGGTGAGCTGCAACTGCTGCGCCGGGTCGCGACAAACGGAGGTTGAGTCCTGCACCTTCATCAGCTCGTCAACGAGCTGGCCGAGATTACGCATATGCTCAAGGCACTCGATATCATGAGGGGTGATAAGGGTCTGTTTCATGGTCGCACCTCCGTAACCGGCAGGCGGCCAGCGAACGACAGAATGTAATCACGAACGAGGGACAGGCGTGCGGCGTGTTCATCACCGGCAACGGTGCGGAGCATACAGATACGGGGTTTACGGTCTGCGCGACGAACGGCGGCAAACACAAAGACAAACTGCGGATGTGACGGGGTGAGGGTCGTAGCCATAATGGCAACCTCCATTGAGTAGCGGTTAACGCCACCACCGGAGCTGCTAATCTCATGGGTGGTAGCCCGGACGGGGTTAGCAGTACCGGCCTCAATGGACACCGGCCAGCCCGAAGGCTGCCCCGCCCGGACCACCATTATCTGACAGGGGCCACGGTGTAAGCACCACAGCCCGAAAAATGGGTGTGCCTGAGCGATGACACAAAAAAACACGCATGGCGCGTGCTGTGTCGCCATTGAGTTACACGGGCTGCTAATCCCGGCTGCCGATTTTGCGACAGCGGAAAAACTATACCTGGAAACGGCGACAGGAAGCAAGCCAGAAAAAGGGGCGGTTTGCTGAACGGTCATCATCATGCGTCACAGCCCCGGTTGCGCTCGGCAATGCGATCTGCCATCCACGCGGTGATTTCAGACTGCACCCACGCCACGTTTTTTCCGCCGAGGGAGATTTGTTTCGGGAAAGCCTCCCGGCTGATGAGGTCGTAAATGGTCGACCGGGACAGACCGCACAGATGCATCACTTCGGGCAGGCGGATAAAGCGTTCCTGAACGGCATCAGAGACCGGCATCATCGGGGCGGCAGGGGCAGAAGACGGTGAAGAAAAAGCGGTGTGCATCGGGCTACCTCATAAAGTCCATACTGTGCCGGTCGTGTCCGTCCGGCCTCGGGTAGCTCTCTATTTTGTGAATATTTACCCTCAGGGCAACAAGTCTTTTAAGGGTGATTTTGCATTCATTTCGTTGATTTTTCAGTATGTCAAAGCTTTGGCAAATGATGGCAATTGATGGAAAAACCATGATTACTTTTACTGATTAAACTCTCCTGTATTGACCGGAATAAAATATATAAGCCCTGAGATAAGCCAGAACGGCAGGTGAACAGTGGTGAACAGACGGTGAACAGTCAGACCTGCAACTGTTCACCCTTTAACTTACTGTATTATTTATACTTTTATTTATGGTGAACAGTGGTGAACAGTTATCAGTAAAAAAACAAACGATGAGTAAGGTTTTGCTGAGACCTTTCTCTGGCAAGCCGGGTTTTGAGTGCTGTTTGTGCCAGAACTGCCACAACTGCAATGAATCGAGATGTTGTGTGATGAAGGGCAGAATCATTTCAGGTTGAACACACGGAGAGCCTGAACATGAAACCCGAAACAGTCATTACCGCCCTGCAGAATGTAGCCGCTCAACAGTCAGCAGAGAGCAGCCAGCGCATCACCGACAAGCTGAGCGCATTCACTGCGGCCAGAGACACGCACGCGGCCAGCATGCAGGAACTGAAAGAGATTGATACGTCCATTGAACGCTGTAAGCAGGAGCGGCAGACCGCCCTCAGTGAGAGTGCAGAGGCGGAGCAGGACTGGCGCAGTCGCTTCCGCACCCTGCGCGGCAATCTCACCCCTGAAATGAAAGCTGAGCACAGCAGGCGTATCGCCAGTCGCGAGCTGGCCGACGAGTTCACCGGCCTGATTGCGGAGCTGGAAACTGACCGGACACGCGCCATGCTGAATGCCTGCTCGACCGCCAGTAAATACCTGTCAGCGCATGATGATGCCTTTACCACTTATGCCGGTGCGGAATGGGCTCAGGCGGTCAACACGCTCCCCGCCGTGCTCATTCGTGCTTTCCTGCTGCGCATTCGCGCCCTCGAAATGCAGGGTGACAGTGCACCCCAGTCCGTGGCCGTCGGCGAGTTGCGCGATGCGCTGAGCCGTCAGGGCAGCCTGTATCACTTCGATATGAAGCAGGAGCCGGTATTGTCTGTGATGGGCATGCACCGGCCGCAGATTAACGGTGTGGATATGGAGCTGTTACGCAGCCCGGCGAAGAGAATGATGCTCGCCAGAAAACTGGCTGATAATGGCGAGACAAAAGCGGAGGTATAAGCATGTTTCACTGCCCGTTCTGCAAAACCAGTGCGCACGCCCGCACCAGTCGCTATCTGTCTGAGAACGTCAAACAGCGCTATCACCAGTGCGTGAACGTCGAGTGCTCGGCGACCTTCCGTACGCTTGAATCCGTTGACGGGATTATCCGTTCACCGGTTACTGAGCCGGTTACCCCTGTACCCGCACCGGCGGCCACCGTTAACCGTGCCGGTGCGTGAGCACGGCCAGACATCAGGAGAGACATACGTGACCACACTGACGCTACAGAAAGCCTTTGAGGCCTGTCAGGCAAATAAATCCGCCTGGCTGCAACGCCGGGATGAACTGAAGCAGGCCGAACAGGCATACCGCGAACAGCTTGCCGGTAACGGCCACAGCGGCCGGAGCCTGCAAACCCTGCGCGAAATTATCGACGTGAAAAAGTGGGAAATAAATCAGGCTGCCGGGCGTTATATCCGCTCGCATGAGGAGGTGCAGCGAATCAGCATCCGTAACCGTCTGAATGATTTTATGCAGGCACATGGCGCGGAGCTGGCCGCCGCCCTTGCCCCGGAGCTGATGAATTATTCCGGGCAGCATTCCGCCATTCAGCGCTGCGCCATGCAGCACTCACTCGACTATCTGCGTGAGGCGCTGCTGGTCTGGCTGACCGCCGGTGAAAAAATTAATTATTCGGCGCAGGATAATGACATTTTAACGCCCATCGGATTCAGGCCTGACGCGGCTTCGTGCGATGATAATCGTGAAAAATTCACACCTGCACAGAACCTGAATTACACCCGCCGACGCGCAGAGCTGGCCGCGCAGTAGTCCTTTCAAAAATTCCCGAAAAACCCGCCTTTTTCCCCTAAAAAGCCATGCATGCATAAGGTGCATGGTTTTGCATGCGTTTTACCGATACTGGAACCCCCGCCAGCGCCAGTACTGGCGCGCCCTGAGGCCGGTCATGCACCTGCATTAAAAGCGCCCCCTTAAGCGGGCAGGCGGGGCGGGGAGAGCATTGCGCGCAGAGCCGCGGAGTTGAATTAATATTAATTTTTTAGTGGGATTTTTTTGAGGTGTAATAGTGTGCATCTATGTTAATAAAAAAGTTTTAGAAGTTAATGCAGGGCGTGACCCCTGCATCAGTTTGTGAATTACTGCTCAAGATCACTTGAATAGTATTTGTGAGGTTTGTGGGCTTTGTTAATATTTATTTTTCCCGACTTTTCAAGGACTCGGCTCCCCCAAATTGCAACCTTCTGCACCGTACAGCCTACAGAGTCTGCAATATCTCTTGCTGTCATAGCTTCATGCTCACTTAATTGAGATATTAATCCTAAGATTTTAATCTCTACTTCAGCGAAATTTCCCTCGGTCATCGGTGCATCTTGATGAATAATTTCGATTAGAACTGTGTCATCATCAAAGCAGCGTTTGACTTTTGATCTTATAACATCATTCTCATCATAAATTTTATTACAGGAAGAACATCTGTAACTTTTTTGCTTGGTTTTTAGAAAATAGGCATCAAAGCCAGATAAGACCGGGTCGTAAATAAATCTTATTGGTGTGTAATCATCTTTTTTATTTGCGTACTTAATGTTGTACTCAGTGCAGACATCATAGTCAAGAGAATAGAGATTATAACTACCACCATGTTTTGAAGCGATGTTTTCGGAAATGAAATGTAGCAAAAAGTTCTCGCATAAAATATTTAAGTACTCTTTTCTAGTGGGGTCTATCATTAAGTGGCTGGCGGCTCTGTTAGGAAATTTGTTTTTTTCTGTAATTGCTTTTTCTAATATTTTATTCCATAGATCCATGTAGAATCCAGGTATGAGTTTTTGTTTTACACCACCAATGAATTGTTTTTGATATGTTTTTCTTGCACAGGTGATTCCATAGTTTATTTCTGCGAGACCAATTCGATAATCAGTTGAATTGGTTTGAGCTTGGGAAAAAGCGTTTTGTAAAATTATTCCAAGTGTCCTTGATACGCCGATGGTTTCTCGTGTTAAACGAGTCATTATTTCGGTTGTGTCACCTTTGAATATTGAACCTATTGTCATTGAAGAACAGAATTTTTCAATTCTCTTTTGTATCAGTTCAGTAACGAAGATTTGCATTTTATTCATGGCTGCTATAGCACCATTAAATCGCTCAGAATATTCGTTAAAATCAAGAGGTATAGGAAAAATATCCCTCCCAATGATAACTTTTTCTCCAAAATTAAAACGGTCTGTAATTACACCAAGTTTAAAGAACATACCTACTTTTGAACCAAGAAATAATTTCAAAAGCGCACTGAATTTCAATTGTGAGTCTAGGCTTAGGTCAGAATATTCATCTATAAATACATAGATAGCATCAATGCCAGCTTTTGTCTTAATTTCATTTATTTTATTGAGGAAGTCCTGGGCATTTAATCCTTTTACTGTTGTGAATTTAATGCTTTCATTGTTTTCAGTAGCGCCACCTACTTTTGCTGATATTTTTGCGCTGGTTGGGCTTAGTTCGCCGGAAAGTTCATGTGAGCCGGTTTTTTTAATTGCTAAGGAGCTGTCAATAACCTTTGATTTACTTAATGTTATTCCCTGAACAAGTACTTTCTCTATATAGTCAAGTTCATTTAAAGTTTGATGCTGTTTTCTGAAGTTACTTAGAAAGTTGTCGTCAAACATTAAAGAAAGTTGGTTTTTAAGAGCGGAAATAATTTGTCTAATAAAATGAATTTCGAGTAAGGAAAGTTCGTTCTCAGAGTCGAATATATCATTGCAAGTACTAAGATCTATATATATAGGTAGGGTTTTTACGTTTCCGAGTAAGGATTTAGATGTAGGTTTAGGTATTATTGTTTTAAGGCATTCATAGTAACCACGAAGTAAATTTGTTGTTTTCCCCGTGCCTCGCCTGCCAGATATAAAACTATCTTGTTTATGAAGAAGGTTGTTCAATATTCCAAATGAATCAATGAAGTAGCCCTCTAATTGATCAAGCTCAGATATTTTTTCTAAGGTAATATAGTCTGCTCGAAGTATTGAGTTGAAAGCATTATTGATTTGTTGCTTTTGCTGTGCGTCCATGTTTCCTCTCCAAAGCTAAATGTTATTAAGAACAACCTTGCCCCACCATTCCATGAGATCTCTTCTCTGGGAAAGGTAAGTTGAACGATTGTAAGCTCTTCTTACCTCGTTCTTGTCGGTATGAGCCAATGCAGCTTCAATGACATCAGAATTAAAGCAAGCTTCATTCATAGCAGTACTAGCTATGGATCTCAACCCATGAGCCACTAGCTTACCTCCATAACCGATCCTTTTTAAAGCAGCATTAGCCGTCTGGCTATTCATTGGTTGCTTTGGGTCATTCCTGCTCGGAAAAACGTGCTCTCGATTGGCACTAATAGGTTTCATCACTTCGAGAATCTCTAATGCCTGAGTTGAGAGAGGAACTATGTGCTCACGTTTCGCCTTCATCCGTTCGGCTGGAATAGTCCAAAGCTTTGCATCTTGATCGATTTCTGCCCAACGAGCACCGGAGGCCTCAGAAGGGCGCACAAGCGTCAGGAGTTGCCATTCAATAAGGCAGCGAGTCGAAACAGACAGATTTGACATAACTAAAGAACGCATTAGCTTCGGCAATTCTTCTGGCCGCAGTGTCGGCATATTTTGTTTTTTGGGCTTCTCAAAGGCCATTCCAACACCTGATGCTGGATTGGCATCAATCAGACCAGTGTTTACGGCATAAACCATTATCTCGTTAATGCGCTGCACCAGTCGACGTACAGTCTCAAGTGCCCCACGAGCTTTGATTGGTTCAAGCGCTTCAACCAATGTACGGGCTTTGATTTGCTGAACGGGGATCTCACCGATAGCAGGGAATACATCTTTCTCCAGTGAACGCCAAATGTCTTTTGCGTAATCAGAGGTAACGCTTTTGCTTTTGAGCTGGAACCAGTTAGCGGCGACCGTTGAAAAAATACTGTCCAAAGCGATTTGCTGCTGTTCCTCTGCAACTTCGGCCTGAATTTGTGGGTCAATTCCGTTGGCTAACAAGGCAAGGTAATCCGCTCTTAACCCTCGGGCGTCAGCAAGTGAAAGGGCGGGGAAAGCACCTAGCCCCATCATTGTCCGCTGTTTTGTCGCCGGACGTTGATAGCGGAAACGCCAGAGCTTTTTCCCGCTGGTTTTCACTATCAGGAAAAGGCCATCGCCATCATGCAGCGTCAGATCCTTCTCTAACGCTTTAGCGCGCTGAACTTCGGTGTTGGTCAGGGGACGTGTTGTCCGTGCCACTATGGCTGCTCCTTCATGAATTGGTATACGCTTTTAGGTATACATCCTACCGTATACCTAAGCGTATACCAATAATCACCGGATTTAGCTGGATGTTCTCGGACAATGATAGACACAAAAAAGCCCGCAGGGCTTGTGCCATGCGGGCTTTCTGTACTTCACCGGACGCATCCGGATCATTATTTGGTGGAGCTGGCGGGAGTTGAACCCGCGTCCGAAATTTCTACATCCTCGGTACTACATGCTTAGTTTGTCTTTACATTCGCACGCCAGCTGCGGACAGACACGCCACTAACGAACTAGCCTGATTAGTTTTAACGCTTCAACCCCAGGCAGGGCTTCCACGCGATCTCTTTTGGGTTTGACCTCTCTTTGATCCCCGTCTTAAGAGCGGAAGCTAGGGAGAGAGGGCTCAGAGCAGGTTATTAAGCTGCTAAAGCGTAGTTTTCGTCGTTTGCGACTATTTTTTTGCGGCTTTTAACGAGGCAAACCGCCCCTCGGCATGCACCTTGGGTTTCGCAAATCCCGTCGAATCCAGAATCAGCCCCAATAGTGTTGAACTCAGTATACCAGATTTCACTTCCTGGATACCAGCCCGGAACGCTAACTTATTGAATAGTACAATAAGTGTGCAGAATCAACGTCCTGCGTTTTTCATAATACGTGCTTTGTCGAGCTGCCATTCGCGCTCTTTCAGGTCAGTACGTTTGTCGTGCTGTTTTTTACCTTTAGCGACGCCCACTTTCACTTTGCACCAGGCGTTTTTCCAGTACAGCGACAGTGCGACCACGGTAAACCCTTCACGGTTAATGCGCCCGTAGAGGGATTCCAGTTCACGCTTGTTCAGCAGCAGCTTACGGGTGCGCGTTGGGTCACACACGTAGTGCGAAGAGGCGACGGTCAGCGGCGTAAAGTTGGCACCGAACAGGAAGGCTTCGCCATCTTTCAGGATCACATAGCTATCGCCGATGTTGGCTTTCCCGGCGCGCAGCGATTTTACTTCCCAGCCCTGCAGGGCAAGGCCAGCTTCAAATTCTTCTTCAATGAAATACTCATGGCGAGCACGCTTGTTGAGCGCAATGGTCGCCGAGCCTGGTTTATGTGCTTTTTTCTTCGTCATAAGTGTCGTAAAGCCGTCGGTAATCTGATTTCAAAAAGTCACCTCATTGCGTCCTGTGAGGTCTAACGCGCTATCTTAGCACGAGATGAGGCTTAGCGTTTTTTTAACAGGTGATAAATGTTATTATTTGTCCGTTGTGTGACCATGGGAAAAGCTATGCCTCAGATTAGCCGTACTGCGCTTGTACCTTACAGCGCGGAACAAATGTATCAGTTAGTGAACGATGTTCAGTCCTATCCAGAATTTATTCCGGGATGCACCGGGAGCCGCGTTCTGGAGTCTGGCCCGACGCAGATGACGGCGGCGGTGGATGTCTCCAAAGCGGGGATCAGCAAGACGTTCACCACCCGCAATACGCTGACGAGCAATCAGAGTATTTTGATGCATCTGGTGGATGGTCCGTTTAAGACCCTGATGGGAGGCTGGAAGTTTACGCCGCTGAGCGCTGATGCCTGCCGCATCGAGTTCCATCTGGACTTTGAGTTTACCAATAAGCTGATTGAGCTGGCGTTTGGCCGCATCTTCAAAGAGCTGGCGTCCAATATGGTTCAGGCGTTCACGACCCGCGCCAAAGAGGTATACAGTGTCGCATAAGATAGCGGTGGAAGTGGTCTATGCATTGCCGGAGAAGCAGTATCTGCAGCGCGTGACGCTGGAAGAGGGCGCAACCGTTGAGGCGGCTATCCGCGCCTCTGGCATTCTGGAGCTTCGTCGCGATATCGATCTGGCAAAAAATAAAGTCGGCATTTACAGCCGCCCCGTGAAGCTGGGTGATGTGCTGAAAGAGGGCGACCGGGTGGAGATTTATCGTCCGCTGATTGCCGACCCGAAAGAGCTGCGTCGCCAGCGTGCGGAGAAATCAGGTAAGTAGTGCTTTCTTTCCCCAGTAGTGGCACTGCGCTTACCGGGGCTACGATCCAGTGCGAAATGTCGATACAAAAAAAGGTGCTCATTGAGCACCTTTTTGCATTTCTGACGCCGGATTATTTGGTCAGGGCAGGCTTGTTGTCGATGTTGGTCAACACACCGGCGCTGCTGAAGGTCAGCGTCAGGGTCTGCTGGGTCACATCTTCGTGGCCTGGCTGCTGACGGAATACATAGAACCAGGTGTTGGTGCCGAACGGATCGGACATCATCGGGGTTCCCAGTGCATAAGCGACCTGCTGTTGTGTCATCCCTACACGGATTTTAGACACATCGTTAGGGGTAAGGTAGTTCCCCTGGTTGATGTCAGGACGGTAAACCACTTTCTCCAGAGTGGAACAGCCTGCGGTCAACATCAGAAGAACCGCAGCGGCAGCGGTCAGCGTTTTACAGCGCATAGTGATTTGATTCCTTTTCGGGCCCGAGCAGTACGCGGCTCATATGTAATATGCCGATGATAATAGACCTTGCCCCACTTTGAAACCGGTCTGGCGGCGTTTTTGTTGTTCTGTATGACCCTGAGATCCCGAAAAAGTTTATGCCGCCAGCAGTTCTTTCGCATTCGCGAGCGTATTGCGGGTGACTTCGCTGCCTCCCAGCAGACGAGCCAGCTCCTGCAGACGCGAGCGTTTATCCAGCGGTTTCATGTGCGTTTCGGTCATTTCACCGTCCGTTTCTTTGCTGACGATAAAGTGATGATGACCACAGCCCGCCACCTGCGGCAGGTGGGTGACGCACATCACCTGCGTTGATTCGCCCAGCTGGCGCAGCAGTTTACCCACCACCGCGGCTGTCGGGCCGCTGATCCCCACATCCACTTCATCGAAAATCAGCGCCGGGGTTTCCATTTTACGGGCGGTGATAACCTGGATCGCCAGAGCAATACGGGAGAGCTCACCGCCGGATGCCACTTTGGAAATAGGCTGTAACGGCTGGCCTGGGTTGGTGGTGACACGGAACTCGATGCGATCCGCGCCTTCCGCCGTCAGGGAGTTCTCTTCGAAGCGAACATCAATCGTGAATACGCCGTGTGGCATCGCCAGCGAATGCATGCTGTCGGTGATGTGCTGGCTGAGTTCCTGTGCATAGTGCTGACGAACATCATGCAGCTGTTTCGCCGTAGTCAGCGCCTGCTGATGGTGCTGGTTTACCGCCAGAGTCAGCGTTTCCAGTGAATCAGCCTGATCGTCGAGTTGCTGCTGTTCATCAAGGAGAGACTGATAGAACGCAGGCAACTCTTCCGGCGTGACGTGGTGCTTGCGCGCCAGCGAAATCTGACGGGAAATGCGCTGTTCCAGCTCAAACAGACGGTTGGGGTCGAGATCCAGACGTTCACAGTAGTGGCGCAGTTCATCACCGGCTTCAGAGATTTGAATCGCCGCTTCTTCCAGCATATCCAGTACGCCAGACAGTTTGCTGTCCATGCCCGCCAGCTCGGTAACAAGCTGACGCACGTTATACAGCTGGCTTTGCAGATTAACGTCTTCGCCATCTGCCAGTAAGGTGAGGGCGTTCTGGCTGGTAGAGAGCAGATGGCCACTGTTGGCCAGACGCTTGTACTCTTCGTCAATGAGTTCGAACTCACCCGCCTGCGGATTAAACTCGTTCAGTTCTTTGAGCTGATACTCCAGCAGTTCGGCGCGTGCGGCACGCTCCTGGCTTTGCTGCTGGTGCTGAGCCAGCTCGCGGCAGCTCTGGTGCCACTGGCGATAGTGTTCTGCCATCAACTGAGTAAGTGCATACTCACCTGCATAGCCATCGAGCAGCGATTTTTGCTGCTCCGGCTTAACCAACTGCTGATGCGCGTGCTGACCATGGATCTGAATAAGCAACTGGCCCAGCTCGCGAAGCTGAGAAAGCGGTACCGCCGTACCGTTGATAAAACCGCGTGAACGACCGTCGCTGCTGATAACGCGACGAAGTAAACACTCACGTCCATCTTCAAGCTGGTTTTCTTCGAGCCAGCGCAGGGCCGCAGGGGTGTCTTTTAGGGAGAAGCGAGCGCAGAGGTCAGCACGGTTGGCGCCCATGCGCACCATGTCACCCTCAGCACGCCCGCCAAGGCACAAGCCGAGGGCATCAATGGCAATGGATTTACCCGCACCGGTTTCCCCGGTGATCGCCGTCATGCCGCTGTGGAAATCGATCTCAAGCTCACGAACAATGGCAAAGTTGCTGATGGTCAGTTGTGCCAGCATAATTGTTTTCCTGTATGAAAAACCATAACTGTGTTTTCATACAGTATAAACTGGTTTTTTATACAGTAAAGTGCTGGATGCAAAATCAGAACAATTTTTTTGACCAGCCAAGCTTCGAGCTTAATGTATTGAAATAGCTGTAATCTTTCGGGTGAATAAGGTTCAGGTGGTAATCACACCGACGAATCAGTACATCTTCACCTTCCTGAATAGGCAATGCGATCTGGCTGTCGCAGCTGATCTCCAGGTCATTACGGCGGTGCGAGAAACGCAGGCGGATGGTGCTGCTGCCGTTAATCACCAGCGGGCGGGCAGAAAGGGTGTGCGGGAACATCGGCACCAGCGTAATGGCATCCAGCGAAGGCGTCAGGATTGGTCCTCCCGCGGAAAGCGAATAGGCGGTCGAGCCCGTCGGCGTGGAGATAATCAGCCCGTCAGAGCGCTGGGAGAACGCGAAGATTTCATCGATATACACTTCGAACTCAATCATATGCGCCACTTTGCCGGGGTGAAGCACCACCTCGTTAATGGCGGTACTGATGCGTTTCTGGCAGTCCTGCTGACACACCTGCGCTTCCAGTAAAAAACGTTTTTCGCTGATGTAGTGTCCTTCCAGCACATCGGCCAGCTGCTGCTGCGCGTTGTCCGGGTCGAGGTCGGTCAGAAAACCGAGATTGCCACGGTTGATGCCGATGACTTTTATGTCGTAGCGCGCCAGCGTGCGGGCCGCGCCGAGCATGTTGCCGTCGCCGCCGACCACCACGGCGAGATCCGCCTGCTGTCCAATCTCTGCCAGCGTGCCGGTTTTGACGCTCTTAAGCTGTAGCTCCTGAGCGATCTGCTGCTCAACCATCACCTCATAGCCTTTGCTACACAGCCAGCGATACAACATTTCATGTGTCGTCAATGCCGTAGGGTGACGCGGGTGCCCGACGATCCCAATACACCTGAAATGATTATTCATTTTCTGGAGGTCCTTGTGCCTGATGAATGATGACAATCTCTCTTGTTCCCTTGAATCCAGGAAACTGATCCCCATAATAAGCGAAGTTAGCGAGATGAATGCAGAAAAACGCGGAGAAATTCATGAGTAGTAAAGAACAGAAAACGCCTGAGGGGCAAGCCCCTGAAGAAATTATCACGGAACAGCACGATGACGTTGAGGCTGTAGAGCCAGACGCATCTGCTGAGCAGGTGGACCCGCGCGATGAAAAAATTGCGAATCTGGAAGCCCAACTGGTAGAAGCACAGAATCGCGAACGCGACAGTGTTCTGCGCATCAAGGCGGAAATGGAAAACCTGCGTCGTCGTACCGAACAGGACGTTGAGAAGGCGCATAAGTTTGCGCTGGAGAAATTCGTCAACGAACTGCTGCCGGTAATCGACAGCCTCGATCGCGCGCTGGAAGTGGCTGATAAAGCGAATCCGGACAACGCGGCAATGATCGAAGGTATCGAACTGACGCTGAAATCCATGCTGGACGTGGTGCGTAAGTTCGGCGTGGAAGTGATTGCCGATACCGACGTCCCGCTGGATCCTAACGTACACCAGGCGATTGCGATGGTGGAATCAGAAGACGTTGAAGCCGGTAAAGTGCTGGGCGTGATGCAGAAAGGGTATACCCTGAACGGCCGTACCATCCGTGCTGCGATGGTGACCGTGGCGAAAGCGAAAGCGTAATTTGCCGTCCCGTAGTGCCGGGCGGCGGCTTCGCCTTGCCCGGCCTACAACTTTATTCCGCGATACTTTCGCGCAGTGGTTTAACAGGCAGGACCTTCACCTGCTTAATCATATTGTCCTGCACGTCCAGGATATCAATATCATACTGCTCAATACGCACGCGTGTGCCCGCCGCCGGGATCTCTTCCAGCGCTTCCAGAATCATCCCGTTGATGGTGCGAGCCTCATCTTCCGGCAAATGCCAGTTAAAGGCTTTATTGAGTTCGCGGATGTTCGCGCTGCCGTCAATCAGTACCGAGCCATCGTTTTGTGGCGTGACCTCTTCCGCGAGAGAAGGCGACATTGAGGTGGTAAAGTCCCCGACAATCTCTTCCAGAATATCTTCGACCGTCACCAGCCCCTGAATATCGCCATACTCATCGACCACCAGGCCGACTTTCTTCTTGTTACGCTGGAATTTCACCAGCTGCGTGCTGAGCGGCGTCCCTTCCGGTACGTAGTAAATCTCGTCGGCGGCACGCAGCATCACCTCTTTGGTGAACTCTTTTTTCTCGGTCATCAGGCGATACGCTTCCCGCACGCGCAGCATGCTGATGGCGTCGTCCAGGGAGTCGCGATACAGCACAATGCGTCCGTGCGGGGAGTGGGTCAGCTGGCGGACGATGGCCTTCCAGTCGTCGTTAATATCAATCCCGACGATTTCGTTACGCGGCACCATAATGTCGTTAACGCTGACCTTTTCCAGATCCAGCACCGACAGGAGCATGTCCTGATTGCGGCGTGAAATCTGCGAGCGGGATTCGTTCACGATGGTGCGCAGCTCGTCTTTGCTGAGTGCACTGCTGATGGCGACGTCGGCTTTGATGCCGACCATGCGCATCAGGATACGGGTGACCATATTCAACAGCCAGACCAGCGGCATCATCAGGATCAGCAGCGGTGCCAGCAGGAAACTGCTCGGGTAAGCCACTTTTTCCGGGTAAAGCGCAGCGATGGTTTTGGGCAGCACTTCCGCAAACACCAGCACCACAAAGGTCAGGACGCCGGTGGCAATCGCGACCCCGGCGTTGCCGTACAGGCGCATCCCAACGATGGTGCCCAGCGCAGAGGCGAGGATATTGACGAGGTTGTTACCGATAAGCACCAGGCTTATCAGGCGATCCGGTTTACGGAGCAGTTTTTCAACGCGACGTGCGGCGCGGTTACCCTGTTTAGCACGATGACGTAACCGGTAGCGGTTTAAGGTCATCATGCCGGTTTCCGAGCCAGAGAAATAGGCGGAGATGACCACCATGACGATCAGCGTAACGATCAGCGTGGTGGTAGAGATGTGTTCCAGGGGGAACTCCTTTGTTACTTAGCCAGCAAATTGCTGTATGAAGCGGCTACCGAAATAGGCAAGGGTGAGAATGCCCGCACCCGCGACGTTGAACCAGACCACGCGACGACCGCGCCAGCCTTCATGATAATGGCCCCATAACAGGACAATATAGACAAACCACGCGATGATGGAGAGAACCGCTTTGTCGATATTCTCCACGCTGAACAGGTTTTTCATATAAAACAGGCCGGTGCAGAGCGTTAAGGTCAGCAGCACGACACCCACCTGGGTGATGTGGAACATCTTACGCTCAATGACCATCAGCGGCGGCATCTCATGGTTAAACGCCAGCTTTTTATTTTTCAGCTGGTAGTCAATCCAGGCAAGTTGCATGGCGTAGAGCGCGGCAATGATCAGCGTTGCGTAAGAGAACAGCGACAGGCCGATGTGTACCAGCATGCCCGGCGTGGCTTCCAGATGCGTAATGAACTCATTGGGCATAAAGGTGGCTAAGGCCAGATTGATCAGCGCGAAGGCATAAACAATGGGCAGCAACAGCCAGCCGCGATTCTTCGAGGCAACAATTGTCATCACCGTACAGATCATCAGGCTGACCAGCGAGCCGACATTCAGCACGCTCAGGTTTTGCACGCTGCCGTCACCGGGAATGATGCGTGATTCCAGCGCAAAAGCGTGACTAATCAGTGCGATCACCGCCGACAGAATAGCCATGCGCCGCCAGCCGCTGTTTTTTTGCAGCAGTCCGGGAATGATCAGCGCAAGGCTGACAGAGTAGGCAACAAGGGCGATCAGTGCGAAAACAGGCATATAGGCATCGACAGTTGTCTTAATAAGAAAGAGAAGCAGTATAACGTTACGTGACGCCTGCTCCAACCGTTGCATAACAACAAAGGCGCCTTCATGTTATACTCCGGCAAAATTCTGTGTATGTGTCGCTCATGGCGGCCCAACGTTTCTACTCAGGCGAGAGACAATGTTTGATAATTTAACCGATCGTTTGTCGCGCACGCTGCGCAACATCAGCGGCCGCGGACGCCTTACCGAAGACAACATCAAGGAAACGCTGCGCGAAGTGCGCATGGCGCTGCTGGAAGCAGACGTCGCGTTGCCGGTTGTTCGTGATTTTATCAACCGCGTTAAAGAGAAGGCGGTTGGTCACGAAGTTAACAAGAGCCTGACCCCGGGGCAGGAGTTCGTCAAAATCGTTCGTAACGAACTGGTTTCGGCGATGGGCGAAGAGAACCAGGTTCTGAACCTGGCGGCTCAGCCTCCGGCCGTGGTGCTGATGGCGGGCCTGCAGGGTGCGGGTAAAACCACCAGCGTTGGTAAGCTGGGTAAATTCCTGCGCGAGAAGCACAAGAAAAAGGTGCTGGTGGTTTCTGCGGACGTTTATCGCCCGGCGGCAATCAAACAGCTGGAGACCCTGGCGCAGCAGGTTGGCGTCGATTTCTTCCCGTCCGACGTGGCCCAGAAACCTGTCGACATCGTCAATGCCGCGCTGAAAGAAGCGAAGCTTAAATTCTACGACGTGCTGCTGGTGGATACCGCCGGTCGTCTGCACGTTGATGAAGCGATGATGGACGAGATCAAACAGGTGCATGCCTCTATCAACCCGGTAGAGACCCTGTTTGTGGTTGACGCCATGACCGGTCAGGATGCGGCGAACACCGCGAAAGCGTTCAACGAAGCCCTGCCGTTAACTGGCGTGGTGTTGACCAAAGTGGACGGTGACGCCCGCGGCGGTGCGGCGCTTTCTATTCGTCATATCACCGGTAAGCCGATCAAATTCCTCGGCGTGGGCGAAAAAACCGAAGCGCTGGAGCCGTTCCACCCGGACCGTATTGCCTCCCGTATCCTCGGCATGGGTGACGTGCTGTCGCTGATTGAAGATATCGAGAGTAAAGTTGACCGCGCCCAGGCCGAGAAGCTGGCCAGCAAGCTGAAAAAAGGCGACGGTTTCGATCTGACCGACTTCCTTGAGCAGCTGCGTCAGATGAAAAACATGGGCGGTATGGCAAGCCTGATGGGCAAACTGCCGGGCATGGGCCAAATCCCAGACAACGTAAAAGCGCAGATGGATGACAAGGTGCTGGTGCGTATGGAGGCGATCATCAACTCGATGACCCTCAAAGAGCGTGCTAACCCTGACATCATCAAAGGTTCCCGTAAGCGCCGTATCGCAGCCGGTTGCGGCATGCAGGTGCAGGACGTTAACCGCCTTCTGAAACAGTTCGACGACATGCAGCGCATGATGAAGAAAATGAAGAAGGGCGGCATGGCCAAGATGATGCGTGGCATGAAAGGGATGATGCCGCCAGGATTCCCTGGCCGATAAATCGTGTTTAATGCTCAGTATCAAGATGCTGATTGCATTTTCCCCAGAAATCAGTAAAATTTTCGGGCTTTTAATATGACACCCGGGCTCCGTTCCTCGATGGGGCCCGGTTGTTTTATTCACACAAGAGGATGTTATGGTAACTATTCGTTTAGCACGTCACGGCGCTAAAAAGCGTCCGTTCTACCAGGTTGTTGTGACTGACAGCCGTAATGCACGCAACGGTCGCTTCATCGAGCGCGTTGGTTTCTTCAACCCACTGGCCGCTGGCGCAGAAGAAGAAACTCGTCTGGATCTGGATCGTATCGCTCACTGGGTTGGCCAGGGCGCGACTGTTTCCGATCGCGTTGCTACGCTGATCAAAGCAGCAAACAAAGCAGCTTAATCTGTCACGGTGGTCATGATGAGCAATAAAGCACCTGTTGAACCGATCGTATTGGGCAAAATGGGTTCTTGCTACGGTATCCGTGGTTGGCTCAGAGTGTTTTCCTCCACTGAAGACGCTGATAGCATTTTTAATTACCAGCCCTGGTTTATCCAGAAAGCCGGTAAGTGGGAAGAGGTCGAGCTGGAAAGCTGGCGTCACCACAATCAGGACATCATCATCAAGCTGAAAGGCGTTGACGATCGTGATGCCGCGAATGCGCTGACTAATTGTGAAATTGTCGTGGATTCGTCGCAGTTGCCGGAGCTTGAAGAAGGCGACTATTACTGGAAAGACCTTATGGGTTGCCAGGTAGTCACCACTGAAGGCTACAGCCTGGGGAAAGTCATCGACATGATGGAAACCGGGTCCAATGACGTTCTCGTCATTAAGGCAAACCTGAAAGATGCATTTGGCATCAAGGAGCGGTTGGTTCCGTTCCTCGATGGACAGGTTATCAAGAAAGTCGATCTCGCTACTCAAACGATTGAAGTAGATTGGGATCCTGGTTTTTAAATTCTCCGGATAAACGGTAAAAGACGGCGCTATGTGGATTGGCATAATTAGCCTGTTTCCTGAAATGTTCCGCGCGATTACCGATTACGGGGTAACTGGCCGGGCAGTAAAGAATGGCCTGCTGAGCATCCAGAGCTGGAGTCCTCGTGACTTCACGCATGACCGGCACCGTACCGTGGACGATCGTCCTTACGGCGGCGGACCGGGGATGCTAATGATGGTGCAACCCTTACGGGACGCCATTCACACAGCAAAAGCCGCGGCAGGTGAAGGCGCAAAGGTGATTTATCTGTCACCTCAGGGACGCAAGCTTGATCAAGCGGGCGTCAGCGAACTGGCGACGAATCAAAAACTGATTCTGGTCTGTGGTCGCTACGAAGGGATAGATGAGCGCGTAATTCAAACCGAAATTGACGAAGAATGGTCTATCGGCGATTACGTTCTCAGTGGTGGTGAGTTACCAGCGATGACGCTGATTGACTCTGTCGCCCGGTTCATTCCGGGTGTACTGGGCCATGAAGCTTCGGCAACGGAAGATTCCTTTGCCGATGGGTTGCTGGACTGTCCACACTATACCCGTCCTGAAGTGTTAGAAGGGATGGAAGTCCCGGCAGTGTTACTGTCTGGAAACCATGCTGAGATACGTCGCTGGCGTTTGAAGCAGTCGCTGGGCCGAACCTGGCTTAGAAGACCTGAACTTCTGGAAAACCTGGCTCTGACTGAAGAGCAAGCAAAGTTGCTGGCCGAGTTCAAAACTGAACACGCGCACCAGCAGCATGAACATGATGGGAATGCGTAATACGCTCCCGAATATCAGTTTACCCAGGATAAGAGATTAAATTATGAGCAACATTATTAAGCAACTTGAACAAGAGCAGATGAAGCAGGACGTACCTTCCTTCCGTCCAGGTGACACCGTGGAAGTGAAAGTATGGGTTGTTGAAGGTTCCAAAAAACGTCTGCAGGCATTCGAGGGCGTGGTTATCGCTATTCGTAACCGCGGTCTGCACTCTGCATTCACTGTTCGTAAAATTTCCAACGGCGAAGGCGTTGAGCGTGTCTTCCAGACTCACTCTCCGGTAGTTGACAGCATTGCTGTTAAACGTCGTGGTGCTGTACGTAAAGCTAAACTGTACTACCTGCGTGAGCGTACTGGTAAGTCTGCTCGTATTAAAGAGCGTCTGAACTAAGATTCGCTTAAGCGACATCCTGTTAGAAAGGGCTGGCCGAAAGGCTGGCCCTTTTTTTTATCCCATCGCATCTCTCGTGTTAACCCTTTCGTCATAAATCATTTACAATGCTGGCCTCTTCCGTGGAGGGTAAGTGATTAACGTACTGCATCAGCATAACTGGAAACGCGCAGCGGCATTGACCGCGCTGTTTGCGATCCTGCTGATCGTGATCGCACCGCTTATCTCCGTCTCGCTGCAAAAAGATCCCATGAGTGCCATGCCGGGGATGCACCATGACATGAGCATGATGTCGATGGATGAGCACCACGGCGATATGCCGCACAGCATGCCGGTTGACCATGCGGAAGCCTGTGGCTACTGCGTGCTATTAGCCCACGTGCCGGGCATGATACTCGCGCTGATTGTGCTGCTCAGTGTCGTGCTGCACAGGCTACGTGTGAAGCCGCCGCGTCAGGCGGTCAGCCACTGGCATTTTTTCCCCTGGCTTTATCCCGATACCCGCGCGCCGCCGCGGCAGTCTGCTTTTTCCCTTTAAAAATATCGATAACTTTTTGCCTTAAAAAGGAAAAGTATGACTACCTGCACTCCGCGCGCGGCATGGGGAAACCTGCTGCGTCGACTCCATTTCTATGTCGGGCTGTTTGTCGGCCCGTTTATCTTCTTCGCCGCGCTGACCGGTACGCTGTACGTGGCGACACCGCAGCTGGAAAATATTCTGTACCGGCACGCGCTCCATACGGATTCCGTGGGGGAACTACAACCGCTGGCGGAGCAGATCGCCGTGGCGGAAAAAAACATCGGCACCAGTCTGCGTTTACACGCCGTGCGTCCTGGCCTGGTTGCGGGTGAAACCACCCGTGTAATGTTTGCCGACCCGTCGCTTGGCCCATCGGAAACCCGCGCTGTTTTTATCGATCCCGTCACTCTTGCGGTGCGTGGCGATATGACGGTGTATGGTACCAGCGGAATTTTACCGTTACGCCAGACCATTGATTATCTGCATACGTCACTGATGCTGGGTAACGTTGGTCGGATCTACAGCGAGCTGGCCGCCTCGTGGATGTGGGTCGCCGCGCTGGGCGGGATTGCGCTGTGGTTTTATACCCGGCCAAAACGTCGGATCAACAATCGTTTTCAGAACCGGCGTCGCCTGCATGTCACGCTGGGCTGGGTGCTGCTGGGGGGAATGTTGCTGTTCTCTGCGACGGGCCTGACGTGGTCTCAGTGGGCGGGCGGCAACGTGGATAAACTTCGTGCGCAGATGAACTGGCTAACCCCACAGGTGAACACCACGCTTTCGGGTGCCCCCGTCACGATGGAGGAACACGCTGAACATCGCGGACATCATGGTGGCATGATGATGCCCGACGTGACGATAGATCTGACCCGGTTTGATGGCGTATTGCACGCTGCCCGTCAGGCAGGGATTGATGCGAATAAACTCGAAATCCGCCCGGCGAAAAGCGCTGACCAGGCATGGACCGTGACGGAAATTGACCGCAGCTGGCCGACCCAGGTGGATGCGGTTGCTGTGGATCCGAATTCCATGCAAATTCTGGACAGAACCCGCTTTGAGAATTTCCCGCTAATGGCAAAGCTGACCCGCTGGGGCGTGGATTTCCATATGGGGATCTTGTTCGGCCTGGCGAACCAGTTGCTGCTTATCGCATTTGGCCTGGCGCTGTGTGTGCTGATTGTCTGGGGATACCGGATGTGGTGGATGCGTCGCCCGGCGCAATCGACGGCGGATCCGCTTCAGACGCTTTGTCAGTGCTGGCTGGCGCTCCCGGGATGGGGAAAAGTCGTCACGGTGGTGGTCAGCGTAGTGCTGGGGCTGGCATTGCCGGTGATGGGCGCGAGCCTGGCGCTGTTTATTCTGGTCGACTGGCTGCGCTGGCGAGCGGCAGCCGGCGTGTCGCTCGCACAATCATCCGTTAAATAAGGCTATGGCGTGCTGATGACCACCGCGACCCGACGGTTTTCAGCACGCCCTTGCGCCGTACTGTTGCTGGAAACCGGATATTTTTTACCTAATCCCTGCGTGGTGAGGTTGCTGCGCGGGATATTGGCGCCTTTGGCCCAGACGTCAGCCACTGCATTGGCACGTTTTAACGACAGCGCTTCGTTGTAGCTCTCTTCACCGTAATTATCGGTGTGTCCATCCATGCGCGCGTGTTTCAGGCCGGTAGCCGCCAGGCGAGATGCCATGGTGCGGATCTGCGCTTCACTTTCCGGGCGCAGTCTGGCGTCATTTTTATCAAACAGGATTGTATCTGACAGGCCCAGAGACCAGTCGCCATTCAGCTCGTTAAAACCGTATGACTTCATCGCCGCAATTTGCTCAGGGGTGAATTTACCTTCAGGTGGTGACTGGCAACCTGCCAGCACTATCGAAGCGAGAAATAACGGCGCGAAGTATCGCTTTAACATATCGTATCCTTTCTAAGTTATTGCTTTTGTACGCTGGTTTTTATCCTGGTACATGTTGCGGTCGGCTTGCTCCAGTAATGCTTCCACAGAGGCACTTTCCCACGCCAGAGCAAAGCCAATGCTAAGTGACATCGTTGCTGTCTGCCCGTTATGCAGATCGAACGGGCGCATAAACTGCTGCGACAGCGCAGCACAAATCTGTTGAACCTCTGCGGCAGACTGAACGCCGTACAGCACCATCGCAAACTCGTCACCGCCAAGGCGGTATGACTGATGACGCTTATCGCCAAATTCGACCATCCTGCTGGCGACTTCAATCAGCACGCAATCGCCTGCCGCATGTCCCCAGGTGTCATTAATAAACTTGAAATTATCGCCGTCGAGGAACAGTAGGGCAGAGTTGGTTTTCGCGGAGGTGTCGTTCATTAATGCCGCGATGCTGCTACGAAACGCAGCCCGATTGGCAAGGCCGGTCAGCGGATCGTGCATGGCGGTACGCAGCAGTTGGGCGTTTTTGGCCTGCAGCTTCAGCTGCCACTCTTCCATCTCATCCAGCAGGCTGTTGAAGTCCTCGCCGAACTGGTGGAATTCTTCGATACGGCCATCCTTCACCCGGCGGGAGAAGTTGCGGTTGGTGCGTACGTCATGAACGACGTCGGTGATATTTTGCAACGCCGTCACCATGCCCTGGTGCAGGGAGTGGGTAATCGTGAGCGCAACGGCGGTAGCAAAAAGAATACAGCCGGTGAGAACGGCGAACGACAGCCAGATGAAATGACTGATCAGATTGTCGCGCGCGGTGAGGCGGATTTCGCCGATCGCATTGCCGTTATGCATGATGGGCTGTGCAACCGGATTGGGGAACAGCCAGCGGCTAACCAGCGCGCCCAGCGTGTCGTTATTATCCTCCGGGTTCCAGGACCAGTAAGCAAATCGCTTTTTATGTACGTTGATAACCTCAGCTACGGCAAACTGGCCCTGTTTACCCAGGGTCGCAAGCGTTTCGTTGGCTGCCAGCGCATCGTTAAAGACCAGTGAGGCTTCAAGGCTGTGGCTCATTGTTGCGCCGGTTAATTCGAGGTTTTTTTGCGCGTATTGCTTTAATGTCACCACGGAAGCAAAACAGAGCAGCAGCCAAATTAACGTCATGGTGATGATGACGCTTATCATGCTGATTCGTCGCAACGTGCTTTTAAACGTTGGACGTGGTGTTGAAGTGAATTCTTTATCCATGCTGCTTATTCCGTGCGAGCATTAATACATCCGGATTGACGCGTACACCACTGCGCGTTAATGCATCCAGATTGACGGAAAATCTGACCTGGTTGTGATCGATTATCAGGCAAAATGCACTGCCAATAACACATTCCGGATTCTGCTCTGAGATTAATAGCAATGCTCTGCCCTGATACTGGCTTATTAATTCAAGTTGTTTTGCCGGCGATTCAGTCCCGAAATAAATAGCATCGCACGTCGCGGACAGGGCTTCCTGATCGTTATGCACAATAACGGGAGTATAAGGTAACTCGCTTTGCCCCTCTTCACGGCTAAGTGCTTGCGTGTAGTGAGATGAGGCATAAACACAGAGTTTAGGTTGCCCGGAAAGTGACGGCCATCGGGTGTAGCTCACAATACCCGACACAATCGAACGCACCGATTTATCGGTTTCTGTGAACGTGCCTGCCGTCGCTGGGCCCACCATAAAGAACAGCATTAGCACCAGAGTGAGTCGGAACAAAGAGATCAAGAATGAATTTCTCACCAGAATCCGCCACACCGCTCTGGAAATAGATGTCCTTAAGAGTTGTCGGCAGAATACCATTGTTTATCAAAGCCGTCATTATGTCAGAAATATCCTGCGTTCGACCTAAGCTAAATCCTACAGTGACTCTATTCCGGCACAGAGAACCGGCTTAATTTAGCCTGCTGGCGCGCATACTTTCATCCATTCCTTGTTGCCATGATTCATGAAGCTTTGCTGCATTTTCGGCGGTATCACAACTGGCAGGGAAAGATTTGCCTGCTAATCCCCAGGCGTGAATAAATCCTTCTTCACACACTTTCTTCTGACCGTCGGCGTAGCCACGAAGATATTCACTACGATCAACATGCGGGTCGTTAAAACTATCGGCCAGCGTCTGATTATCTTTAACCGGCAGGCCATTCATGGCGTCTTCTTTACCCGCGTCGAACCAACTGGGACTGGTCCAGTCGGGCTGGAAGGTGTAAGGATTGATCTGGCAGCCCGATAAAAACAGCGACAACAGCATAAGAGCGATTGAACGCATAGCCATTCTCCTTTTTTCTTCAGCATAGCCTGGCCAAAGAAAGTATGGCTGTAATTTTATCTTTACGATTTCAGTGGCTGATTTTTGCAGTGAAATGGCTTTTGTAAAGTAAAATGTACGTATTTTGGATTGAAATCTTTACTTGTTGTGGTATCGTTGTTTCACCTCTTCGAGGAAAACAACTATCGCAAACGAGCTTTACAGGATCGCCATCATGCAAAAAGACGCGCTGAACAACGTACATATCACTGACGAACAGGTTTTGATTACTCCGGATCAACTGAAAGCGGAGTTCCCGCTGAGTGTCGCGCAGGAGGCTCAAATTGAGCATTCGCGCCAGACCATTTCTGACATTATCGCTGGCCGCGATCCGCGCCTGCTGGTGGTATGTGGTCCTTGCTCCATTCACGATCCTGAGACCGCCATTGAATACGCTCGTCGATTTAAAGCATTAGCGGAGGAGGTCAGCGATAGCCTCTACCTGGTGATGCGCGTCTATTTTGAGAAGCCACGTACCACCGTTGGCTGGAAAGGGTTGATTAACGATCCGCACATGGATGGCTCGTTTGATGTGGAAGCCGGTCTGAAGATTGCACGTCGTCTGCTGGTGGAGTTGGTCAGCATGGGGCTGCCGCTGGCAACCGAAGCGCTGGATCCGAACAGCCCGCAGTACCTGGGCGATCTGTTTAGCTGGTCTGCGATTGGTGCGCGTACCACGGAATCACAAACCCACCGTGAAATGGCGTCTGGTCTGTCGATGCCGGTGGGTTTCAAAAACGGGACCGACGGTAGCCTTGCCACGGCGATCAACGCCATGCGCGCCGCGGCCATGCCGCATCGCTTTGTGGGTATTAACCAGGCGGGCCAGGTTTGTCTCCTGCAGACGCAGGGTAATCCGGATGGCCATGTGATCCTTCGCGGCGGTAAAGCGCCAAACTACAGCCCGGTAGATGTGGCACAGTGTGAAAAAGAGATGGAGCAGGCGGGACTGCGCCCGGCACTGATGGTAGATTGCAGTCATGGTAATTCGAATAAAGATTACCGTCGTCAGCCGGCGGTGGCGGAATCGGTGGTCGCACAGATCAAAGACGGCAACCGTTCTATTATCGGTCTGATGATTGAGAGCAATATTCATGAAGGCAATCAATCTTCTGAACAACCGCGCAGCGCAATGAAGCACGGTGTATCCGTGACGGATGCCTGCATCAGCTGGGAAACCACCGATGCGCTGCTGCGTGAGATCCACAAAGATTTAAACGGCCAGCTGGCGACGCGTCTGGCTTAAGAGGTTAGGTATGGTTGCTGAATTGACCGCATTACGCGATCAAATTGATGAAGTGGATAAGGCGCTGCTGGATCTGTTAGCGCGCCGCATGGCGCTGGTTGCCGAGGTCGGTGAGGTCAAAAGCAAATATGGCCTGCCGATTTACGTTCCGGAGCGCGAGGCCTCCATGCTGGCTTCCCGTCGTAAAGAGGCCCAGATGCTGGGCGTCTCGCCGGATTTGATTGAAGATGTCCTGCGTCGTGTGATGCGGGAGTCCTACTCCAGCGAAAATGACAAAGGCTTCAAGACCCTGTGTCCGTCCCTGCGCCCGGTCGTGATTGTGGGCGGGGCAGGGCAGATGGGGCGGCTGTTTGAAAAAATGCTGACCCTGTCTGGCTATCAGGTGCGCATTCTGGAAAAAGAGGACTGGGCAAAAGCGCCGGAGCTGATGAAAGATGCCGGAATGGTCATTGTCAGCGTGCCGATTCACGTGACGGAGCAGATCATTGCGAAGCTTCCTCCGCTGCCGGCAGATTGCATCCTGGTGGACTTAGCGTCCGTGAAAAATGGCCCGCTGCAGGCAATGCTTGCCGCGCACACAGGGCCGGTGTTGGGGCTGCATCCTATGTTTGGCCCGGACAGCGGCAGCCTGGCGAAACAGGTGGTGGTCTACTGTGATGGTCGTCAGCCGGAAGCCTATCAGTGGTTCCTGGAACAGATTCAGGTTTGGGGCGCGCGGCTGCACCGCATCAGCGCGGTTGAACACGATCAGAACATGGCGTTCATTCAGGCGCTGCGCCACTTTGCAACCTTTGCCTATGGGCTGCATCTGGCGGAAGAGAATGTGCAGCTTGAGCAGTTACTGGCACTCTCTTCGCCAATCTATCGTCTGGAGCTGGCGATGGTCGGGCGTCTGTTTGCTCAGGATCCCCAGCTTTACGCCGACATTATTATGTCGTCTGAGAACAACCTGGCCCTGATTAAGCGTTACTACCAGCGATTTGGCGAAGCCATCACGCTGCTGGAACACGGAGACAAGCAGGCGTTTATCGACAGTTTCCGTAAGGTTGAGCACTGGTTTGGCGATTACGCACAACGTTTCCAGAGCGAGAGCCGCACGCTGTTGCGTCAGGCAAATGACAGTCGCCAGTAATGCGATGATGTATATACTGAAAGCCAGCATTGCTGGCTTTTTTCATTTTGGGGAACTGTCATGGCCGAACCGCAGCTGCTGTTGAACTACACCGGGCATCTGCCCGAATGCCCGACGTGGAGTGCAGAGGAAAATGCGCTTTACTGGGCGGATATTCTTGAAGGTGAGATCCACCGTTATCATTTACCCACGGCGGAACACACCGTGCTCTCTTTCCACGAAGAGGTGGGGTGTTTCGCCCTGCGCGAACGCGGCGGTTTTATCGTCGCGATGCGAAGCGGCATCTGGCTTTCCGATAAACACGGTCTGCTGCAGCGCAAAGTCTGTGATAACCCGTCTAACCCGCAGCTTGCGCGTTTCAATGACGGGGGAACCGATCACAGGGGCCGGTTTTACGCCGGTACCTTCTGGGCGCCGGGTGATTACAACGGGGCGCTGCTGATGCGCATTGATAACGATCTGACGCCAAAAGTTATCCAGTGCGACATTCATGGCCACAATGGTCTGGCATTCAGCCCCGACCATCGGTGGATGTTTACTTCTGATACACCAAACGGCGTTATCTACCGTACCCCGCTGGATGAGCAGGGGGAACCCGGTAAACGTGAGGTATTCCGCCAGTTTAAAGACGGCGAAGGGATACCGGACGGTGCCGCGATGGATGTGGAAGGCTGCTACTGGAGTGCGCTGTTTGACGGCTGGCGTATTGCGCGTTTTTCTCCGCAAGGGGAGCAACTGGAGGAGTACCGCATGCCGGTACGTTGCCCGACGATGGTCTGTTTTGGCGGCGATGATATGAAAACACTGTTTATTACCACCACGCAGGAAAATATGGATGCGGAGGAGGTGGCGAAGTATCCGCTCTCCGGCGCTATCTTCACCCTGCCGGTGAATGTGGCAGGGATGAAGAAAAGCCGCTTTATCGAACGTTAGGCCGGGTCGACAGGAACCACGTTTTCGCTCGGATAACAGCCCAGCACTTTCATTGAACGGGTGATTTCACCCAGTTCACGCAGGGCTTTCTGCATGGATGGCGATTCCAGGTTGGCCTGAATGTCGAGATAGAACATCTCTTCCCACGGATTGCCGTGAATCGGGCGTGATTCAAGGCGGGTCATGATCAGATTGTGGTTACGCAGCACCAGTAGCGCTTCAACCAGCGCCCCTGCCTGCTGTCCGGTTGCCATCAACAGGGTGGTTTTGGCTGGCACCTGATCAGAGACATTGATGGCTTTGCGCGCCAGTACGATGAAGCGGGTAATGTTTTGCGTCTGGTTTGCCAGGTTGCGTTCCAGAACCTGAAGACCATACAGCGCACCGCCCGCTTCGCTGCCCAGCGCCGCGACAGTAGGGGAGTTCGCCTGGGCGACTTTTTCCATCGCCGCTGAGGTGCTTTCGGTGTACTCAATTTTCCAGTTCGGGTAGTGATTCAGGAACTGGCTGCACTGCTGGAATGGCTGCGGATGGCTGTAGACCGTCTCGATGGTGCTCAAATCGGTAGAGCCAGAGACCAGCACGCAGTGATCGATAGGGATCGTCAACTCACCCACCAGCGACAGGCTGGTGTGTTGCAGCAAATCGTAGACGTCGTTAATGGCACCGGAGCTGGTGTTTTCAATCGGTACGACGGCGTAATCCGCCTGACCGGTTTCCACCTGATTGAAAATATCGGCGAACTTCGCACAGCCGCTTTCAATAAACTCTTCAAAATGGCGTGCAGCGTACTGGCGGGCAGCCAGATGGGAATAAGAGCCTTTAGGGCCAAGAAACGCGATGCGGGCAGAGTGCGGGTTGGTTTTATTCAGATGCTGCTGCAAAAGCGCTTGCTGGGTCAGAACGGAATCTTCGATGATGAGCTGGAACAAACGGGTGATGTAATGAGCATCAAGGTGATGTGCTTTACCGAGTTGAATCAGACGTTCCAGCAGATCGCGTTCGCGGTCAATATCACGTACCGGACGATGCGAGTCCAGTTTGGCTTTACCCACTTCGATGGCGAGCGCGCGGCGTTCTGCCAGAAGCGCCAGTAATTTTTCATCCAGTGCGCTGATTTTTACTCGCAGGTCCAGTAACGGGTTTTCCGGTGTCATAGTGTTGTCTGTCTCGTTTTATCGTTATCAATAAAAAAGGCCCCCCGGAGTGGGAGGCCTTGTTGTTCGTCTTCGCATTCTTTATCACACGACGAAACGCCTCCCGTTCAGGGGAAGGTAAAAAAGAATGCGAAGAAGAACGGCGTCAGTTTCATGAAATCATCCTGTGGTTGATAACCTTAAAGTACCTGTACTGTTTTCACCCTGTCAATAAAAAACGCGCCCGAAGGCGCGTTGGCGGTAAACTCAATTTAAAGGATTACTCTTCTTCAACTTCTTCCGCGAAGCTGGCGTCTTTCACCGAGGTCGTGGCGCGACGGGCTTCACCTTTGTGCTGCACTTTATTGAGCTGCCGTTCCAGCTTGTTGATCAAATCGTTAATAGCGGTGTACATATCCTCGTGTTTTGCGCTGGCGACCAGATGGCCGTTTGGAGTATTGATAGTTGCGTCAGCGATGAAACCCTGCGGCTCCTTGGACAGGATGATATGTGGATTAATCAAGTGTGTTTGCCATTTATCCAGTTTGGCGAGACGGTCTGCGACGTGCTGGCGAATTGCCGGGGTAATTTCCATTTGTTTGCTGGTAATGTTCATTGTCATAAATTTTACCTCTTGTCTTTCCGTCTTGGTGATTCCAGCATACCTGTCCTAATGTCAAAATGTGTGATTTAGATCACGTTATTTTGTCGGTTTTTGTCAGGGAATCTTTTTTGTGAGGCAGGGCAGGAAGAGGCGAGATTTACCTTGTCGAAGGCAAAAATTGCGGTCATAGTTGATAGGATGTGTTGAAGCTAAACCGCTTCAGCTTGTCTCTTAAATGAATAAAAAAACGGCAGCCCGCGGGCTGCCGTTTTGCATTGACGTCACTATCAGGTGTTGCTGCTGTTGGCGGCGATGATTTTCGCCACCTTATCAGCCTGTGCGGTCATCTGCATCTGACGGTAAGCATTCTCCATCAGCTTCAGGCCGTCGCGCGTCGCCTGCGTATCCGGATAATCACGCAGCATCCCTTCTACACGGTTAACCACGGCTACCCATGCGCCACGGCGGGTGTAGTATTCAGCGACCGAGTATTCGTATTTCGCCAGACGATCTTTCAGGAACACCAGACGTTTGGTGGCATCGGTCACGTACTGACTGTTCGGATAACCGCGCACCAGTTTGGAAAAGTCGTTGAACGCATCGCGCGCATGCTGCGGGTCACGGTCGGAGCGATCCACACCGAAGAAGCCCTGCAGGGCACTGTCATCCAGCGCCATGTTGGTCAGGCCGCGCATGTACATTACATAGTCGATGTTAGGATGAGTCGGGTTCAGACGCATGAAACGATCGATGGTTGCCTGAGCCAGCGGCAGATCGGCATTTTTATAGTATGCGTAGATGAGATCTAACTGTACCTGCTGCGAATACGGACCAAATGGATAGCGATTATCCAACGCTTCCAGTTGCGTTATCGCCTGTTTCCAGTTACCGTCCTGCAACTTTTGTTGTGCAGTCGCATAGATTTCATTCGGCGGATTGTCAGGGACCTGTTCATTTGAACCGGAGCAGCCCACCAAAGCCAGGCTCAACGTGGCCGCTGCCACCAGATATTTCATGCGCGTCATGACGTTTTGACTTTCCTCAAATGTTTGTCCGGGAGAAACTCTGTTCCTGCTCCCGATTAAGACCAGCTACAATAGCACACTATATTAAACGGCAAAGCCGTAAAACCCAACGTTAAACGAAGAAGCAGTTTATGGCACAACGAGTAGAACTCACCGCAACAGTCTCCGAAAATCAGCTCGGTCAACGCTTAGATCAAGCTTTGGCCGAATTGTTCCCTGATTATTCGCGTTCACGCATAAAAGAATGGATTCTTGACCAGCGCGTGCTGGTAAACGGTAAAGTCTGGGACAAACCGAAAGAGAAAGTGTTAGGTGGGGAAGCTGTCGCCATCAATGCTGAAATCGAAGAGGAAATCCGCTTCGAGCCACAGGATATCCCACTGGACATCGTCTATGAAGATGATGACATTCTGGTGATTAACAAGCCGCGCGACCTGGTTGTTCATCCGGGAGCGGGGAATCCTGACGGTACGGTACTTAACGCACTTCTCCATTATTATCCGCCGATTGCTGATGTGCCGCGCGCCGGTATCGTGCATCGTCTGGATAAAGACACTACCGGTCTGATGGTGGTGGCAAAGACCGTACCTGCCCAGACTCGCCTGGTGGAATCACTGCAGCTGCGTGAGATCACCCGCGAATATGAAGCCGTGGCTATTGGCCATATGACTGCTGGCGGTACGGTTGATGAGCCGATCAGCCGTCACCCTACCAAACGTACTCATATGTCGGTGCATCCGATGGGTAAACCGGCGGTGACGCACTATCGCATTATGGAACATTTCCGCATTCATACGCGTCTGCGTCTGCGTCTGGAGACCGGTCGTACCCACCAGATCCGCGTGCATATGGCGCACATCACCCATCCGCTGGTGGGGGATCAGGTTTACGGTGGTCGTCCGCGTCCGCCAAAAGGAGCATCGGACGAGTTCATTAGCGTACTGCGCAAGTTTGATCGTCAGGCGCTGCACGCCACCATGCTGCGCCTTTATCACCCTATTTCAGGGATTCAAATGGAATGGCACGCGCCGATCCCGCAGGATATGGTGGAGCTTATTGACGCCATGCGCGCAGATTTTGAAGAACACAAAGATCAAGTGGACTGGTTATGACCAAACTGATTGTTCCGGAGTGGCCACTGCCTGAAGGTGTGGCTGCCTGCAGTTCAACCCGCGTTGGCGGGGTTAGCCAGGGGGCGTGGGCGTCTTTGAACCTTGGCGCACACTGCGGCGACAACCTGGAACACGTTGAAGAAAACCGCTCGCGGCTGTTTGCTGCGGGCAACTTACCGTCTAAACCGGTGTGGCTTGAGCAGGTTCACGGTAAAGCCGTGCTGAAGTTGACGGGAGCACCCTACGCGTCTAAACGTGCCGATGCCTCCTACAGCGATACGCCGGGAACAGTATGCGCGGTGATGACAGCCGATTGCCTGCCGGTGCTGTTTTGTAACCGTGCGGGTACCGAGGTTGCGGCTGCTCATGCGGGCTGGCGTGGTCTGTGTGAAGGCGTGCTGGAAGAGACCGTCGCCTGCTTCAAAGACGATCCTGCAAATATCATTGCCTGGCTTGGCCCGGCAATTGGTCCTCAGGCATTCGAGGTGGGCCCAGAGGTTCGTGAAGCGTTTATGGCAAAAGATCCGCAAGCCGTTAACGCTTTCGAACCTGTGGGGGAAAAATATCTGGCCGATATTTATCAGCTTGCACGTCAGCGTCTGAATAATGTCAAGGTGACGCAGATCTTCGGCGGTGACCGCTGTACGTTCACCGAAAAGGGTGATTTCTTCTCTTATCGCCGCGACAAGACGACGGGGCGTATGGCAAGTTTTATTTGGCTGATATAACCTAAAGAATCAAGACGATCCGGCACGTGCCGTTTTCTTTTCACATAATTCAGGTCATTAACCTTGAATAATTGAGGGATGACCTCATTTAATCTCCAGTAGCAAATTTGACCTGTTATGGGAGGAGTTATGCGTCTGGATCGTCTTACTAATAAATTCCAGCTTGCTCTCGCCGATGCCCAGTCCCTTGCACTGGGGCACGACAACCAATTCATCGAACCTCTTCATTTAATGAGCGCCTTGCTGAATCAGGAAGGGGGATCGGTACGTCCATTATTAACGTCTGCTGGCATTAATGCTGGCCAGTTACGCACCGCCATCGATCAGGCGCTGAGCCGTTTACCGCAGGTAGAAGGTACCGGCGGTGACGTTCAGCCGTCCCAGGATCTGGTGCGGGTGCTGAACCTTTGCGACAAGCTGGCGCAAAAACGTGGGGACAACTTTATTTCGTCGGAACTGTTTGTTCTGGCGGCGCTTGAATCACGCGGTACCCTGACCGACCTGCTGAAAACTGCCGGCGCAACCACGGCCAATGTGACTCAGGCGATTGAGAAAATGCGTGGGGGTGAAAGCGTGAACGATCAGGGAGCCGAAGACCAACGTCAGGCTTTGAAAAAATTTACGGTCGATCTGACCGAGCGTGCTGAGCAGGGTAAACTTGACCCGGTGATCGGCCGTGATGAAGAAATTCGACGTACTATCCAGGTTCTGCAGCGCCGTACCAAAAACAACCCGGTACTCATTGGTGAACCGGGTGTCGGTAAAACCGCCATCGTTGAAGGTCTGGCGCAGCGTATTGTAAACGGTGAAGTACCGGAAGGGCTGAAAGGCCGCCGTGTACTGGCGCTGGATATGGGGGCGCTGGTGGCCGGGGCGAAGTATCGCGGTGAATTCGAAGAGCGCCTGAAAGGGGTGCTTAACGATCTGGCAAAACAGGAAGGCAATGTCATTCTGTTTATCGATGAGTTGCACACCATGGTCGGTGCCGGTAAAGCAGACGGCGCGATGGATGCCGGGAACATGCTGAAACCTGCACTGGCACGCGGTGAACTTCACTGTGTGGGTGCCACGACGCTGGACGAGTACCGTCAGTACATCGAAAAAGATGCTGCACTTGAACGTCGTTTCCAGAAGGTGTTTGTCGCGGAACCAAGCGTGGAAGATACCATCGCGATCCTGCGTGGTCTGAAAGAACGTTATGAGCTGCACCACCATGTGCAGATCACTGACCCGGCGATTGTTGCGGCAGCGACGCTTTCGCATCGTTATATCGCCGACCGTCAGTTACCGGATAAAGCGATCGACCTTATCGATGAGGCCGCATCCAGCATTCGTATGCAGATAGACTCGAAACCGGAAGAGTTGGACAGACTCGACCGTCGTATCATTCAGCTCAAACTGGAACAGCAGGCACTCAAGAAAGAGTCTGATGAAGCCAGTAAAAAACGCCTCGATATGCTCAATGAGGAACTGGACGATAAAGAGCGCCAGTATTCTGAGTTAGAAGAAGAGTGGAAGGCAGAGAAAGCGTCACTCTCTGGCACTCAGACCATTAAGGCTGAACTTGAACAGGCAAAAATTGCCATTGAGCAGGCGCGTCGTGTGGGTGACCTGGCGCGAATGTCAGAGTTGCAGTACGGCAAAATCCCTGAGCTGGAGAAACAGCTTGAGATTGCGACGCAGTCTGAAGGTAAAACGATGCGTCTGTTACGTAACAAAGTAACGGATGCGGAAATTGCTGAGGTGCTGGCGCGCTGGACCGGTATTCCGGTAGCACGCATGATGGAAAGCGAACGCGATAAACTGCTGCGCATGGAGCAGGATCTGCATCAGCGCGTGATTGGCCAGGACGAGGCGGTTGAAGCGGTTTCTAACGCCATCCGTCGTAGCCGCGCCGGATTGTCTGATCCTAATCGTCCGATTGGTTCGTTCCTGTTCCTGGGCCCTACCGGGGTGGGTAAAACCGAGCTGTGTAAGGCGCTGGCTAACTTTATGTTCGACAGTGACGACGCGATGGTGCGTATCGACATGTCCGAGTTTATGGAGAAACACTCCGTTTCACGTCTGGTGGGTGCGCCTCCGGGATATGTCGGTTATGAAGAAGGTGGTTACCTGACAGAAGCGGTACGCCGTCGCCCTTATTCCGTCATCCTGCTGGACGAAGTGGAAAAAGCGCACCCGGATGTGTTCAATATTCTGCTGCAGGTCCTGGATGATGGTCGTCTGACCGACGGGCAGGGGAGAACGGTGGATTTCCGTAATACGGTCGTGATCATGACATCGAACCTGGGTTCCGATTTGATTCAGGAACGTTTCGGTGAACTGGATTACAGCCATATGAAGGATCTGGTTCTGGGTGTGGTTGGCCATAACTTCCGTCCGGAGTTCATCAACCGTATCGATGAAGTGGTGGTATTCCATCCTCTGGGTGAGAAACACATTGCGTCGATTGCACAGATCCAGCTGCAGCGTCTGTACAAACGTCTGGAAGAGCGTGGATATGAAATTCACATCTCTGACGATGCGCTGAAACTGCTGAGCGAAAATGGTTACGATCCGGTTTACGGGGCGCGTCCGTTGAAACGTGCTATCCAGCAGCAGATCGAAAACCCGCTGGCGCAGCAGATACTGTCAGGCGAACTGGTTCCGGGCAAAGTTATCCGTCTGGAAGCCAACGACGACCGAATTGTGGCAGTGCAGTAAGTCACAAAACGCAAAAACGAGCCGCTTGCGGCTCGTTTTTGTTTAAAAACCAGGCCAGAATTGAGGTCTGGGATGTAATTTGCCTGGAAAGTGAGCAGTCAGTAAATAATTTTCACTTTATCCTTGCAGCTTCAGAATTACTCCCTATAATGCGCCTCCACTGACACGGAACAACGGCACACACGCCGCCGGGTCAGCAGAGAAAAGCAAATTAAACGCTTGACTCTGAAGCGGGAAAGCGTAATATGCACACCCCGC
>NZ_JBQENX010000008.1:0-266375 GCF_052044775.1 Enterobacter sp. 22466
AATTGTTAAAGAGCAGTTGCGACGCGCTTCAGCGCTCTGTCGCGAGGTGGCGTATATTACGCTTTCCTCTTTCAGAGTCAACCCTGATTTTCAGGATTTTTTCTCTTCAACCGACCGGGCTGTTTGTGAAGTGATTCACATCCGCCGTGTCGATGGAGGCGCATTATAGGGATCCCATTTTTAAGCACAAGTATTTTTTAGATCTTTTTTTCTGACTGCTGATTTTCCGCGCTTTTCGCTGAAATCCCGCCCGATCTGCTTAAATATTGACGTAATTTGCCTTGCCTCGATCCAATAATATGATCAAAGTCTTCTGTATAGCGCTCATCTGTCGAGGTAGATATGTCTGCAGTCTTACGTCCTTATAAAGATCTGTTCCCACAAAAAGGCAATCGCGTGATGATCGATGCCAGCAGTGTGGTCATTGGCGATGTCCGAATGGCCGACGATGTCAGCATCTGGCCGCTCGTTGCGATCAGAGGAGACGTTAACTACGTAGCAATCGGCGCACGCACCAATATTCAGGATGGCAGCGTGCTGCATGTCACCCACAAATCCTCCTATAACCCGGACGGCAATCCACTCCTCATCGGAGAGGATGTTACCGTCGGCCATAAAGTCATGCTTCACGGCTGCACGGTCGGAAATCGGGTACTGGTAGGAATGGGGTCGATTCTGCTGGATGGCGTCATCGTGGAGGATGACGTGATGATTGGTGCCGGGAGTCTTGTCCCACAACATAAACGGCTCGAAAGCGGTTATCTCTATTTAGGCAGTCCGGTAAAGCAGATCCGCCCCTTAACAGAAGCGGAAAGAGAAGGTCTGAAATATTCAGCGAATAATTACGTGAAATGGAAAGATGAGTATCTGGATCAGGACAACCAGATCCAGCCCTGATCGTCTTCCTGCTGATCGCGGATTAAATCGCTGGCTTCCTCCTCAAGATCCCAGCGATTTTCACAAAATACCTCTAATGGAGTTGAGCCACCAAAGCGGCGCTTCAACGTTTCACCGGTAATGGCACATGTCAGTTGCATTCCGTGTACGAGCACCGGAAAACAGACCGCTTGCTTACTCTCGTCCCAGTGTTCTCTGTCGGGAAAGTGGATCGCCTGGTTCACGTCGTAAGTTCCTGCTTCAGCTTTTCAATGACCGGTTCTACAGCGGGTAACACACCGTGCCAGAGCAGTACTGCATGCGCAGCCTGCCCCACCAGCATGCCCAGGCCATCAGCCAAATGTTTTGCGCCGTGTTGTTCACACCAGCTCAGGAAGGGGGTTTTCCCTTTCTGATAAAACATGTCGTAGCAATAGAGGTGGCTGTTTATCAACGAGGACGGGATCGCCGGTACTTCACCACCAATGCCGCTGGAGGTGGCATTAATGATAAGATCAAACTCATGATGTGCAAGTTCATCAAGAGCGATCGCGCTCACGCTGCCAGTATGTGCAAACAACGCCGCCAACGCTTCCGCTCGGGCAAAGGTTCGATTGGTAATAGTGACCGCACAATCCAGTGAAAGGAGCGGTAACAATACGCCTCGCGATGCCCCACCGGCACCAATCAACAGAACCCGGAACCCGGGTTTGATGAATGAGAGCCTTTCCAGATCGCTCAGTAAGCCGATTCCGTCAGTGTTGTCTCCCAAAAGGCGGCCATCCTCCAGCCGTTTAAGCGTATTCACGGCACCCGCAAGAGAAGCGCGCTCAGTCAGCTCATCCGCACGTTCAAAAGCGTCTTCTTTAAAAGGCACTGTGACATTGGCACCTTTCCCCCCCGCGTCAAAAAAAGCATTCAGGGTGGTAACAAAGGCGTCAACAGGTGCCAGCACTCGGCCATAGGGATGATCTATCTGCAGTTGTTCAGCAAACTGCTGATGGATCAACGGCGACTTGCTGTGTGCGATCGGATTACCAAAAACGGCATAGGTTTCCATCATATTACCCCTGGCGAAAACGTTCGCCGGTCAAGGCGTCGCGGATTTCCGATGGATTAAGACGACCTCCGGTTTCACCGACGGCTACCGGGAAGTCATTCCCGAACTGCGCCAGCACCTCTTCGGTGCTCCGGCAAGGAGGCTGCCCGGTAAGGTTGGCACTGGTTGAGACCAGCGGTTTACCAAACGCCAGACATAGCTCAACCACCAGCGGATGATCGGTGACACGGACAGCGAGGGAATCGAAACGGCCTGTTAACCAGCGGGGCGTTGTTGGCTGCGCCGGGAAAACAAAGGTCACCGGCCCTGGCCACGCAGAGAAAATGGTATCCCGTTGCGCCGGCGTGAGCATGGAATCATCAATATAAGGTTTAAGCTGCTCATAATTAGCAGCGATCAAAATCAATCCTTTTTCGACAGGTCTCTGTTTTAGCGTAAGTAAGCGATTCACAGCTGTCTCGCTGTCAGGATCGCAACCGACCCCAAAGACAGCTTCTGTTGGATAGGCGATGACTTCTTCATTTTTCAGAACCTCCACTGCATGCGCAATGGATCCTGATGGCAGGTTATTATTCACAGGTTTAATCCGCCGAAACCGGCTTTCCACATTGTTTACTGGCACAAAAGCGTTTCATACCTTGCGCCGTTTTCTTCTCTATAAGTAACGGATAATCGCAATGAGGGCAGATACCCGCTACCGGTTTAAAATTGATAACGAACTGGCATTCAGGATAGCGATCGCAGGAATGGAAGGTCTTGCCAAAACGAGAACGACGCTGTACCAGTTGTCCACGCTGGCACTGGGGACAGGCAATTGCTGTTTCATCTGGCTTATCAATTTGTTCTGTATGCTCACATTCAGGATAGCGACTGCAACCAATAAACATACCAAAACGGCCCTGGCGTAACGCCAGTTCACCGCCGCACTGTGGGCAAAGTTGCCCCTCCAGAATTTTAACGATATGTCCGTCCGCCTGGCTCTTCAGGGGACGAACATAATCACATTCCGGATAGTGTGAACAACCGAGAAACGGACCGTGTTTCCCGGACCGAATGACAAGTTCAGCCCCGCACTGTGGGCAGGGCTCGTTTTTATGCACCGTGAACAGTGCTGATTTGGCCATAACAACTCTTGGTGCTGCACATTGAATTAGTGCAGCATACCTTCATTCACTTCAAAGAGTAATTCTTCCATTTGCTGATAGGCATTTTCACAGCCCGGGATATTAAACAGAACCATCAGGATCACCCACTTGAGGTCATCCAGTTCAAACTCTGCCGTATCCAGCGCCATGACACGCTCTATCACCATTTCTCTTGTTTCGAGGTTTAGCACCTGAATCTGCTCAAGGAATAAGATGAATCCCCGGCAGCTGGCGTCCAGCCTTTCACACTCTTCAGCTGTATAGATGCGCACAGACAATGGGTCAGAAGCTAGCTGCATCGGTTCGGCAAGGCCTTCCTGATAATCAGCCAGTTTTTCCAGCCACATCAACGCATTATAAATATCTTCCCGCTCAAACCCCGCATCGGTAAGATCCTGTGTCAATTTGTCCTGATCCACTCGCATTTCTGCTTCGTTATGGATGTAAGTCTCAAACAAATACATCAGTACGTCGAACATGGCTTGCCCTCCTTAATCGGACATAGCCGCCGGGTACAGCTGCGATCCACCCTGCTAACTCCAGTTCGAGTAGCTGTGCTACCGTTACTGGCACAGGTTGGCCGGCACGTTCAGCGACAACGTCAACAGGTGTTACCTCATCTCCTACGTTAGCCAGGAGGCTGGGAAATGGCAATGCCACGTTCTCCTGATCTGATGAAAAATGTCGCTTTTCGGGTTCGTCTGTTAACCAGTGCAAGCCATATCGCAAATTTTCAAGGATGTCCCCTGCGTCCGTTACGGGTGTTGCACCCTGCTTGATTAGCCAGTGCGGCCCCTCACACCCGGGGTTACCTATCGGGCCAGGTAAGGCAAAGACTTCTCGCCCCTGTTCTAGCGCATACCGTGCCGTGACGAGTGAGCCGCTTCTTAAAGCGGCCTCCACCACCAGCACACCCAGACTCAGACCGCTGATAATTCGGTTACGACGTGGAAAATTTGCCGGCCAGGGCGGCGCTGACAGCGGGAACTCCGACACAATAGCCCCCTCTGATTCGATAAGCCGTGCAGCCAGAGCCTGATGCCGACGGGGATAAATGCTAAAAAGCCCGTTCCCAAGCACCGCGACACTTCTCCCTTTTGCCGACAGCGTGGCGTGATGAGCGATGCCGTCAATACCGCAGGCCAGCCCGCTGGTGATCGTGAAACCACTTTGTGAGAGTTGTTCACACAGGATTTTCCCCCATCGCTCACCGTACCACGATGGCGCGCGGCTTCCGACAACCGCCAGTTGAACAGAGTTGAGGGCTTCAGGATTGCCTTTAACAAACAATGCCCCGGGATAGTCAGGGATCGTGCGGAGTAAAGGGGGATAACGAGGATCATCCGCCGTCAGCAAATGGTTTTCTGGCTGTTCAAGCCACGCCAGATTACGTTGCAGTTCACTTTCATTGAGCACAAAGAACCGTTGAACCTGCTTTGTTGACAGCCCGGCATCTCTGACAACGACATCATCAATCCTTGCCTGCATATGTAGCCGTGCTGCCGCTGCCAGCATCTGATCCCCACACAGAGAGCCTGTATTGATTAGCCGTAACCATATCTCGGTAGATGTCATCCTTTTCCCTGCCATAAGCAGCCTCTGCAATCATTGCGATTGGTCACGGATGCTGTCAATCGATGGGGGATTTGTCTAGAATAGAGATAATATTCTTATCAACTCCTGAACACGACTCTGGAAATTTATGGCAGTTTTGCAAGTGTTACATATTCCGGACGAGCGCCTTCGCATCGTCGCTGAACCGGTCAAAGAAGTGAATGCAGAAATTCAGCGTATCGTTGATGATATGTTCGATACCATGTACGCCGAAGAAGGCATTGGCCTTGCGGCAACTCAGGTGGACATTCACAAGCGTATTATCGTGATCGACGTTTCTGAGAATCGCGATGGCCGTCTGGTGCTGATCAACCCTGAGCTGTTGGAAAAGAGCGGTGAAACAGGTATTGAGGAAGGTTGTCTGTCCATTCCTGAACAGCGTGCTTTAGTTCCACGTGCCGAAAAAGTGAAAATTCGCGCCCTGGATCGTGAAGGCAACCCGTTCGAACTGGAAGCAGACGATCTGCTGGCGATTTGTATTCAGCATGAGATGGATCACCTGGTCGGTAAACTGTTTATCGATTACCTCTCACCACTGAAGCAGCAACGTATTCGTCAGAAAGTAGAGAAACTGGATCGTTTGCGCTCCCGCGCATAACATCCCCCCGGATACAAGGATCATCGTGTCTAAAACACTACGTATTATCTTCGCGGGTACCCCTGATTTTGCAGCGCGTCATCTTGACGCGCTGTTATCTTCTGGCCACCAGGTTGTTGGCGTTTTTACCCAACCGGATCGCCCGGCAGGCCGTGGTAAAAAACTGATGCCCAGCCCGGTGAAAGTGCTGGCAGAAGAACACGGGTTACCGGTTTATCAGCCAGCATCCCTGCGGCCCCCGGAAAACCAGCAGCTTGTTGCTGGCCTGAATGCCGATGTCATGGTGGTGGTGGCTTATGGGTTAATTCTGCCGAAAGCCGTGCTGGATATGCCACGACTGGGTTGTATCAACGTACATGGTTCTTTGCTTCCACGCTGGCGTGGTGCGGCGCCGATCCAACGTTCGCTGTGGGCGGGTGATGCTGAAACCGGTGTTACCATCATGAAGATGGATGTAGGTTTAGACACTGGCGACATGCTGTATAAACTGGCCTGTCCAATTACTGCAGACGATACCAGCGCCACGCTGTATGACAAGCTTGCGGACCTTGGCCCGCAAGGACTCATCAAAACTTTGCAGCAGCTTGCTGATAATACAGCAGCCCCTGAAGTTCAGGATGAGGCCCTGGTAACCTACGCCGAAAAACTCAGCAAAGAAGAGGCGCGGGTCGACTGGTCCCTCTCTGCCGCACAGCTTGAACGTTGCATTCGCGCCTTTAATCCATGGCCGATGAGCTGGATGATGATCGATGAGCAACCTGTCAAAGTCTGGAAAGCCTCCGTCATTGAAGGCAACACATCTGCTGAGCCCGGAACAATTATCGAAGTCAGCAAGAACGGTATCCAGGTGGCAACCGCGGAAGGGATCCTGAATCTGGAATCACTGCAGCCAGCGGGTAAAAAGGCGATGAGCGCTCAGGATCTGTTAAATTCCCGTCGCGAATGGTTTATCCCTGGCACTCGTCTTGCCTGAGCAACTTTATACTTAAAGCCCGGTGTTTCCGGGCATTTTTATTTTTACGGTTATGAAAAAACAAAATCTACGCAGTCTGGCGGCACAGGCCGTTGAGCAGGTTGTCGAGCAGGGTCAGTCACTCAGTAATGTCCTGCCTCCACTGCAGCAAAAAGTGTCCGACAAAGACAAAGCTCTGCTTCAGGAGCTCTGTTTTGGCGTCCTGCGCACCCTTTCTCAGCTTGAGTGGCTGATTAATAAGCTGATGTCGCGCCCCATGACCGGAAAGCAGCGTACCGTGCATTATTTGATTATGGTTGGCTTTTATCAGCTTCTTCATACCCGTATCCCACCTCATGCTGCGTTGGCTGAGACGGTAGAAGGCGCCGTCGTGATTAAACGTCCCCAGCTCAAAGGACTGATCAACGGCGTACTGCGTCAGTTCCAGCGCCAGCAGGAAGAACTTCTGGCGGAATTTGAGCAAAGCGAAACCCGTTTCCTGCACCCCGACTGGCTTCTGAATCGCCTCAAAAAAGCGTACCCGCAACGGTGGCAGGAGATTGCCGAAGCGAATAATCAACGTCCGCCGATGTGGTTACGCGTTAACCGTAATCATCATACCCGCGATGCCTGGCTGGCCTTGCTGGAAGAAGCCGGAATGAGTGGTTTCACGCATGACGCCTATCCTGATGCCGTGCGTTTAGCCTCTCCTGTGCCGGTGCACGCATTACCCGGGTTCGATGAGGGCTGGGTAACCGTTCAGGACGCTTCTGCCCAGGGCTGTATGACCTGGCTCGAGCCCAAAAATGGTGAACAGATCCTCGACCTGTGTGCCGCGCCTGGCGGCAAAACGACGCATATTCTGGAAGTCGCACCGCAGGCAAACGTAATGGCTGTAGATGTTGATGAGCAGCGTCTTTCGCGTGTCTACGATAACCTGAAGCGTTTAGGAATGAAGGCACAGGTTAAGCAAGGCGACGGACGTAAGCCCGCAGAATGGTGTGGCGAGATGCAATTCGACCGTATCTTGCTGGATGCTCCCTGCTCGGCAACCGGCGTTATTCGCCGTCATCCGGACATTAAGTGGCTGCGTCGCGATCGTGATATTAAGGAGCTTGCACAACTGCAATCCGAGATCCTTGATGCCATTTGGCCACACCTGAAACCAGGTGGAACGCTGGTCTATGCAACGTGTTCCATACTTCCTGAAGAGAACAGTCAGCAAATTTCGGCTTTCCTTAAACGCACCCCTGGCGCTACGCTACGCGAGACGGGGACACCGGAGCATCCGGGCCAGCAGAACCTGCCTGGCGCTGAAGAGGGTGATGGCTTCTTTTACGCTAAGCTAATCAAAGAGTGATGTTGAGAACAGGTCACGAGATATGAAGATTATCATTCTGGGCGCAGGACAGGTCGGCGGGACGCTGGCGGAAAACCTTGTAGGTGAAAACAACGACATTACGATCGTCGATACCAACGGCGATCGACTGCGCGTTCTGCAGGATAAATTTGACCTTCGCGTTGTGCAGGGGCACGGTTCGCATCCACGTGTCCTCCGTGAAGCCGGTGCTGACGATGCCGATATGTTAGTGGCCGTGACCAGCTCTGATGAAACCAATATGGTCGCTTGTCAGGTGGCCTATTCGCTTTTCAACACACCGAACCGAATCGCCCGTATCCGCTCCCCGGATTATGTCCGCGATGCGGAAAAACTCTTTAACTCAGAAGCAGTACCAATTGACCATCTCATCGCGCCGGAACAGCTGGTTATCGATAATATTTATCGCCTGATCGAATATCCCGGCGCACTGCAGGTCGTGAACTTTGCAGAAGGGAAAGTGAGTCTGGCCGTCGTTAAGGCCTATTATGGTGGTCCGTTGATCGGAAACGCGCTGTCTACTATGCGCGAACATATGCCGCATATCGATACCCGCGTCGCAGCCATTTTCCGTCACGACAGACCTATTCGACCTCAGGGCTCGACCATTGTCGAAGCAGGAGATGAAGTCTTCTTCATTGCTGCCTCTCAACATATTCGTGCCGTTATGAGTGAACTTCAGCGCCTCGAAAAGCCCTACAAACGCATCATGCTGGTCGGCGGTGGTAATATCGGCGCAGGTCTCGCCCGCCGTCTGGAAAAAGACTACAGCGTAAAATTGATCGAGCGCGATCAACAGCGTGCCTCTGAACTCGCAGAAAAGTTACAAAACACGATCGTGTTTTATGGTGATGCATCGGATCAGGAATTACTGGCCGAAGAGCATATCGATCAAGTTGATCTGTTTATTGCCGTCACCAACGACGATGAAGCAAATATTATGTCCGCCATGCTCGCCAAACGCATGGGGGCAAAAAAGGTGATGGTGCTTATTCAGCGTCGTGCCTATGTTGACCTGGTGCAGGGGAGCGTGATTGATATTGCGATTTCGCCGCAGCAGGCAACGATTTCCGCACTGCTGAGCCATGTACGTAAAGCCGACATTGTTGGCGTGTCATCACTGCGTCGCGGCGTCGCTGAAGCCATTGAAGCTGTCGCTCACGGTGATGAAACCACATCACGCGTAGTGGGTCGTGCCATTGATGAAATTAAGCTGCCGCCTGGCACAATCATCGGCGCCGTAGTACGCGGGAATGATGTCATGATTGCCAATGATAATTTGCGTATTGAACAAGGCGATCACGTTATTATGTTCCTGACGGATAAAAAATTTATTACCGACGTCGAACGTTTATTCCAGCCAAGTCCATTCTTCCTTTAATGATTCAGGTGCTCGTGACAGAGCACCTGAGCATTATCCATCTGATTCCTGTGCCTTTTATTTTCATAACGTTTATTTATCCCCAATGGCAATTAGCTAATCATTTGTTAAACTTATAGTCGTCAGCTGGCACAAGGAGAACATAATGAGTTTTATTAAAGAATTTCGCGAATTTGCGATGCGCGGGAATGTAGTGGATTTGGCAGTGGGTGTCATTATTGGTGCGGCGTTCGGCAAGATCGTTTCATCTTTAGTGGCTGACATTATCATGCCACCTTTAGGGCTGTTAATTGGGGGCATTGATTTCAAACAATTCGCCTTCACGCTTCGGGAAGCCCAGGGGGATATCCCGGCAGTTGTGATGCACTATGGCGTGTTTATTCAGAACGTATTTGATTTCGTGATCGTAGCGTTTGCCATTTTTATGGCCATCAAGCTCATTAACAGGCTGAACCGTAAAAAAGAAGAGCCTGCTGCGGCACCTGCCCCAACGAAAGAAGAAGTGTTACTGACTGAAATTCGCGATCTGTTAAAAGAGCAGAATAATCGCGTTTAACAGCTAAAAGCAGGAAGGCCAGTGGTAAATAAGCGATTCGCTTGCTTGCCACTGGCCTCCCAGTTACCCCGTTTTGCATGCTTGTTTTTACGCAGATAACTTCCCTTCCCTTTTTTGTTCTTTTCAACTCGCTGTCGAAAAAGCGGGTCGTGAAGTAAAGCCTCAATGGCGTTATCTTTAATTTGTCCCTTCGTATGCTGATAGTGACTCATAATTTCTCCTGAGCATGGTTTATGTCGAGGGGAGTCTAGACCCGGGATGATAAAAAATCAACAACCCTGGGTTTCTCCACTGGCCCCTTGTTCAAGGGCTTCCAGAATTGAGCAATATATACTGCTGTGAGCTGTACCACAGCACGCATCATTCAGTCTTTGCAGGGAGCGCTGCATAGTTTGCAGCTCCTGAATACGCGCTTCCACTTCATCCAGACGGGCCTGGACAATGCTTTTCGATTCCTGACAGGTGTGATGTGCCGGATCGATACGGATCGACAATAGCTCGCGGATCGAATCCAGCGTGAACCCCAATTGCCGCGCATAACGAATAAACCGCAGCCGTTGCAGATCGTTGTCCGTGTAGAGACGGAATCCACCTTCGGTTCGCACCTCGTGATCGATCATCTGCTGCTTTTCATAGTAACGGATGGTATCCGGTGTCACGTTCGCAAGCTTTGCAAGTTCACCGATACGATACATGCCTACTCCTCATTTATCTTCTGCATCAGTCTTTCACTATACTCACCATGCAGAAAGTCAGTAGCAATCCCCGCCTGGCGCAGTTTGAGTTCAACCAGAGCCAACCGGCGACATAATTCTCCGTGCTGTGGATCGTCTTTACGGATCCCTTTCAGCAAGTCAGCAAGCTCAACAGCCTCTTTACGCTGTTCGAGCTCCGGGGGTAGACACCCCGCATTTTTCAGTAAGCGATATCCAGCCCGTAGTTCAGGGGGAATATGCGAATCATCATCCAGCACGAGCGGTTCACCGCTACCGGGCAGATTATCGAATTCACCTTTTGTTTGGGCATCGCGAATATGGCGTTCTGCCCACTGGTCGAGCAACCACATCATAAACTCCAGGGGATGAACAGAATTAATACAGATATTGTAGAGAAGTGGTGATAGTGCGGATATAAAAAAACCCGCCGGAGCGGGTTTTTTTACGTTACTGCAGATTACTCTGCAGCAGCTTCTGCTTTCGACTCAGAACGATCAACCAGCTCGATGTAAGCCATCGGAGCGTTGTCGCCTGCGCGGAAGCCACACTTCAGAATACGAGTGTAACCACCGGCACGGCTCGCAAAACGCGGGCCCAGCTCGTTAAACAGTTTTGCCACGATCTCGTTATCACGAGTACGGGCGAATGCCAGACGACGATTAGCAACGCTGTCAGTCTTGGCAAGAGTAATCAGCGGCTCAACTACACGACGCAGCTCTTTCGCTTTAGGCAGGGTCGTCTTGATGATTTCATGACGAACCAGTGAACCTGCCATGTTGCGGAACATAGCCTGGCGATGGCTGCTGTTGCGGTTCAGTTGACGACCACTCTTACGATGGCGCATGACCTTATCCTTCTCAGTAAAACCTTAACCTGTGATCCGGTTACTCGTCAGCAATGCTTGCTGGTGGCCAGTTTTCCAGGCGCATGCCCAGAGACAGACCACGTGAAGCCAGCACGTCTTTAATCTCAGTAAGAGATTTTTTACCCAGGTTCGGCGTTTTCAGCAACTCAACCTCGGTACGCTGTACCAGATCACCGATATAGTGGATAGCTTCTGCCTTAAGGCAGTTAGCAGAGCGGACAGTCAATTCGAGATCGTCAACAGGGCGCAGCAGGATCGGATCGAATTCTGGTTTCTCTTCTTTCACTTCCGGCTGACGTACATCACGTAAGTCAACGAAAGCTTCCAGTTGTTCTGCCAGGATGGTTGCCGCACGACGAATCGCCTCTTCAGGATCGATTGTGCCATTGGTTTCCATTTCGATGACCAGCTTGTCCAGGTCGGTACGCTGTTCTACACGCGCTGCTTCAACATTGTAGGCAATACGCTCTACAGGGCTGTAGCATGCGTCGACCAGCAGACGGCCGATTGGGCGCTCATCTTCTTCCGAATGAATTCGGGCAGAAGCCGGCACATAACCACGACCGCGCTGAACTTTGATACGCATGCTAATAGCTGCGTTCTCATCGGTCAGGTGGCAGATCACGTGCTGCGGCTTGACGATTTCAACATCACCGTCGTGGGTGATGTCGGCTGCAGTCACAGGGCCAATGCCAGATTTATTCAGAGTAAGAATAACTTCATCTTTACCCTGAACTCTCACCGCCAGCCCTTTCAGGTTGAGCAGGATTTCAAGGATATCTTCCTGAACGCCTTCTTTGGTGCTGTACTCATGAAGTACACCATCAATCTCAACCTCGGTCACCGCGCAACCCGGCATCGATGAGAGCAGAATACGGCGCAGTGCGTTACCCAGAGTATGGCCAAAGCCACGCTCTAAAGGCTCAAGGGTCACCTTGGCGTGCGTCGAACTCACTTGCTCGATATCTACCAGGCGCGGTTTTAGAAACTCTGTCACAGAACCCTGCATTGTGTCCTCTCTTTGGTACTAAGCTTTACTTGGAGTAAAGCTCGACGATCAGGTGTTCGTTAATGTCCGCAGACAGATCAGAACGTTCTGGCTGACGCTTGAACGTACCTTCCATCTTGCCAGCATCAACTTCCAGCCAGGTTGGCTTTTCACGCTGCTCAGCCAGCTCCAGAGCGGCTTTCACGCGAGATTGCTTTTTCGCTTTCTCACGAATGCTAACAACGTCATTCGCTTTAACCTGATAAGAAGCGATGTTAACAACACGACCGTTTACCATGATTGCTTTGTGGCTAACCAGCTGGCGTGATTCAGCACGAGTAGCGCCGAAGCCCATACGGTATACAACGTTGTCCAGACGACCTTCCAGCAGAGCCAGCAGGTTTTCACCTGTGTTGCCTTTCAGACGTGCTGCTTCTTTATAGTAGTTACGGAACTGACGCTCCAGCACACCGTAGATACGGCGAACTTTTTGCTTTTCACGCAACTGCACACCATAGTCAGACAGACGCGGTTTACGCGCACCGTGCTGGCCAGGAGCTTGTTCAATTTTACACTTGGTATCGATCGCGCGAACGCCAGACTTAAGGAATAAGTCGGTGCCCTCACGACGGCTCAGCTTGAGCTTAGGACCCAAATATCTTGCCATTTTCTATCTCCAACTAACCTAAAAAACTAGCGTTATACGCGACGTTTTTTCGGCGGACGACAACCGTTATGAGGGATCGGAGTCACATCAGTAATATTAGTGATGCGGAAACCAGCGGCGTTCAGAGCGCGAACAGTAGATTCACGACCCGGACCCGGACCTTTAACCATAACTTCCAGATTCTTGATGCCGTATTCTTTTACGGCTTCTGCGCAACGCTCTGCTGCAACCTGAGCTGCAAACGGAGTGGATTTGCGAGAACCACGGAAACCGGAACCACCGGCTGTTGCCCAACCCAATGCGTTACCCTGACGATCAGTAATAGTAACGATGGTGTTGTTGAAAGAAGCATGGATATGAGCCACGCCGTCAGAGACTTGTTTTCTTACACGTTTACGTGCACGAATTGGTGCCTTTGCCATTATTCAATCACCCCGATTATTTCTTGATCGGTTTGCGCGGACCCTTACGGGTACGTGCGTTGGTCTTAGTACGCTGACCGCGCACTGGCAGACCACGACGATGACGCAAACCGCGATAGCAACCAAGATCCATCAGGCGCTTGATGCTCATGCTGATTTCACGGCGCAGATCACCTTCAACGACAAATTTGGCAACTTCGTCACGCAGCGTGTCGATTTGTCCTTCAGACAGCTCACTGATCTTAACATCTTCAGCGATACCCGCTGCAGCCAGGATGGCTTTAGAACGGGTCTTGCCGATGCCGTAGATCGAAGTTAATGCGATCACAGCATGTTTCTGATCAGGAATGTTAATGCCTGCTATACGGGCCACTATGCACTCCTACTATTTAATATGTACGCACCATGCTGAAAAGCCCGTTTTCAGGATACTCAAATGGAAACGTACAGACATACAAAAGATTGGCTGGCTAATCTAGCCAGCTCAACCCAACTTTGCAAGAAAAATATGCGAAATAATCAGCCTTGGCGCTGTTTATGCTTCGGCTCGGCACTGCAAATCACACGGATGACACCATCACGCTTAACGATTTTGCAGTTACGGCATAATTTCTTGACGGAAGCACGAACTTTCATTTTTACTCTCCGTAACTTCTCAGGCGACCAATTAGCGGCCGTAGCCTTTCAGGTTCGCCTTCTTCAATGCAGACTCATACTGACTGGACATCATCAGAGTTTGCACTTGAGCCATAAAGTCCATAATCACGACAACAACGATAAGCAGTGAGGTCCCACCGAAGTAGAACGGTACTTTCATTGCATCACGCATGAACTCCGGGATCAGGCAGATAAAAGTAATGTAAAGCGCACCAACCAAAGTCAGGCGAGTCATTACTTTATCGATATACTTCGCCGTTTGCTCTCCCGGACGAATTCCTGGTACAAATGCACCGGACTTCTTCAGGTTATCTGCTGTTTCACGCGGGTTGAAGACCAACGCCGTGTAGAAGAAACAGAAGAAGATGATCGCAGACGCATAGAGTAACACATAAAGTGGTTGCCCAGGCTGCAAATACAGCGAAATTGTTGTCAGCCAGTTCCAACCAGTACCGCCCCCGAACCATGACGCGATGGTTGCCGGGAACAGAATAATACTGGAAGCGAAGATCGCCGGGATTACCCCTGCCATATTCACTTTCAGCGGCAAATGTGTGCTCTGTGCAGCATAGACACGACGACCCTGCTGACGTTTCGCGTAGTTCACCACAATGCGGCGTTGACCACGTTCAACGAAGACAACAAAGAACGTCACTGCAAATACTAATACTGCAACCAACAGCAACAGGAGGAAGTGCAGGTCGCCTTGACGCGCTTGCTCGATAGTATGGGCGATGGCTGGCGGGAGACCCGCAACAATACCGGCGAAGATAATGATTGAGATACCGTTACCGATACCACGTTCAGTAATCTGTTCGCCGAGCCACATCAGGAACATTGTCCCTGTGACCAGACTAACAACAGCGGTGAAATAGAATGCAAAGCCTGGGTTTAAGACCAGGCCCTGCATACCAGGCATATTCGGAAGACCGGTAGCAATACCGATCGACTGGAATATTGCCAGCACCAGAGTACCGTAGCGGGTGTACTGACTAATCTTACGACGTCCAGACTCCCCTTCTTTCTTCAGTTCTGCCAGGGCCGGATGAACGACCGTCAGCAGCTGGATAATAATGGATGCCGAAATATACGGCATAATACCCAGCGCGAAGATAGAAGCACGGCTGAGAGCACCACCAGAGAACATGTTAAACATTTCAATGATGGTGCCTCGCTGTTGCTCAAGCAGTTTGGCAAGTACAGCGGCATCGATACCAGGGATCGGAATAAAAGAGCCAATACGGAACACAATCAGCGCGCCGATTACAAACAGCAGTCTGCGTTTCAGCTCACCAAATCCACCTTTGGCACTTTGAAAATCTAATCCCGGTTGCTTAGCCATCTGCTACTTATTCCTCAATTTTACCGCCAGCAGCTTCGATAGCAGCACGAGCACCTTTAGTAACACGCAGGCCACGAACAGTTACCGGAGTAGAAACTTCACCAGCCAGGATCACTTTCGCGAACTCGATCTGGATACCGATAATGTTAGCCGCTTTCAGCGTGTTCAGGTCTACAACGCCGCCTTCAACTTTCGCCAGGTCAGACAGACGGACTTCCGCTGTGATCGCTGCTTTGCGAGAAGTGAAGCCGAACTTCGGCAGACGACGGTACAGTGGCATCTGGCCACCCTCGAAACCGCGACGTACGCCACCGCCAGAACGAGAGTTCTGACCTTTGTGACCACGACCACCGGTTTTGCCGAGGCCAGAACCGATACCACGACCCAGGCGTTTACCCGCCTTTTTAGAGCCTTCGGCCGGAGACAGAGTATTTAAACGCATCTCTTACTCCTCAACTTTAACCATGAAGTAAACCGCGTTGACCATACCGCGAACAGCAGGAGTATCCTCGCGCTCAACGGTATGACCAATACGACGCAGACCCAGGCCAAGCAGCGTTGCCTTGTGTTTCGGCAGACGACCGATTGCACTGCGGGTTTGAGTGATTTTAATAGTCTTTGCCATGGTCAATTACCCCAGAATTTCTTCAACGGATTTACCACGCTTGGCAGCGACCATTTCTGGAGAATTCATATTTTCCAGGCCATCAATAGTTGCACGAACCACGTTGATCGGGTTGGTGGAACCGTATGCTTTAGCCAGAACGTTATGAACCCCAGCAACTTCCAGAACGGCGCGCATTGCACCACCGGCGATGATACCGGTACCTTCTGAAGCTGGCTGCATGAATACACGAGAACCCGTGTGAACACCTTTAACTGGGTGCTGCAGGGTGCCGTTGTTCAGCGCGACGTTAATCATATTGCGACGGGCTTTTTCCATCGCTTTCTGGATCGCTGCTGGAACTTCACGCGCTTTACCGTAACCAAAACCAACGCGACCGTTACCATCGCCAACTACAGTCAGAGCTGTGAAGGAGAAAATACGACCACCTTTAACGGTTTTAGATACGCGGTTTACCGCGATCAGCTTTTCCTGCAGTTCGCCAGCTTGTTTTTCGATGTGAGCCATCTTACACCTCTACCTTAGAACTGAAGGCCAGCTTCACGGGCAGCATCTGCCAGTGCCTGGACACGACCATGATATTGGAACCCGGAACGGTCAAAGGATACATTGCTGATGCCTTTTTCCAGAGCGCGTTCAGCAACAGCTTTACCTACAGCTGCAGCAGCGTCTTTGTTACCGGTGTACTTCAATTGTTCTGCGATAGCTTTTTCTACAGTAGAAGCAGCTACCAGAACTTCAGAACCGTTCGGTGCAATTACCTGTGCGTAAATGTGACGCGGGGTACGATGTACCACCAGGCGAGTTGCACCCAGCTCTTTGAGCTTGCGGCGTGCGCGGGTCGCACGACGGATACGAGCAGATTTCTTATCCATAGTGTTACCTTACTTCTTCTTAGCCTCTTTGGTACGCACGACTTCGTCGGCGTAACGAACACCCTTGCCTTTATAAGGCTCAGGACGACGGTAGGCGCGCAGATCTGCTGCAACCTGACCAATCAGCTGTTTATCAGCGCCTTTCAGCACGATCTCAGTCTGAGTTGGACATTCTGCAGTGATACCGGCCGGCAGCGGATGCTCAACAGGGTGAGAGAAGCCCAGAGACAGGCCTACTGCATTCCCTTTGATCGCTGCACGATAACCTACACCAACCAGCTGCAGCTTCTTAGTGAAGCCTTCGGTAACACCGATAACCATTGAGTTCAGCAGGGCACGCGCGGTACCAGCCTGAGCCCAGCCGTCTGCGTAACCATCACGCGGACCGAAGGTCAGAGCATTATCTGCATGTTTAACTTCAACAGCATCGTTGAGAGTACGAGTCAGCTCGCCGTTTTTACCTTTGATCGTAATAACCTGACCGTTGATTTTTACATCAACGCCGGCAGGAACAACGACCGGTGCTTTAGCAACACGAGACATTTTTTCCTCCGATTAGGCTACGTAGCAGATAATTTCGCCGCCAAGACCAGCCTGGCGCGCTGCACGATCAGTCATAACACCTTTAGAGGTAGAAACAACTGCGATACCCAGACCGGCCATAACTTTTGGCAGCTCATCTTTTTTCTTATAGATGCGCAGACCTGGGCGGCTGACACGCTGAATGCTTTCTACAACAGCTTTACCCTGGAAGTACTTAAGAGTCACTTCCAGTTCCGGCTTGGTGTCGCCTTCAACTTTAAAATCTTCAATAAAACCTTCGTCCTTCAGCACGTTGGCGATTGCCACTTTCAGCTTGGAGGAAGGCATGGTGACCGCAGCTTTATTCGCGGCCTGACCGTTACGGATACGGGTCAGCATATCCGCGATCGGATCTTGCATGCTCATCTGTCTTTACTCCCGTGATTCAATTGGTGACAATTACCAGCTAGCCTTTTTCAAGCCTGGCACTTCACCGCGCATGGCGGCTTCACGCAGCTTAATACGGCTCAACCCGAACTTGCCCACATAACCATGTGGACGACCTGTTTGACGGCAGCGGTTACGCTGACGAGACGGGCTGGAATCACGCGGCAGAGTTTGCAGCTTGAGAACTGCGTTCCAACGATCTTCGTCGGAAGCGTTCACATCAGAGATGATCGCTTTCAGTTCAGCGCGTTTAGCGAAGAATTTATCAGCTAAAGCTACGCGTTTTACTTCGCGTGCTTTCATTGATTGCTTAGCCATTCAGTAACCCTACCTTACTTGCGGAACGGGAAGTCAAAGGCAGCCAGCAGAGCACGGCCTTCTTCGTCAGATTTCGCAGTAGTGGTAATGGTAATATCCAAACCACGCACGCGGTCGACTTTATCGTAGTCGATTTCTGGGAAGATGATCTGCTCACGGACACCCATGCTGTAGTTACCACGACCGTCGAATGACTTAGCGGACAGGCCACGGAAGTCACGGATACGAGGTACAGCAATAGTGATCAGGCGCTCAAAGAACTCCCACATGCGTTCGCCACGCAGAGTTACTTTACAGCCGATCGGATAGCCCTGACGGATTTTGAAGCCTGCAACTGATTTGCGTGCTTTGGTGATCAGCGGTTTTTGACCGGAGATTGCTGTCAGGTCAGCTGCTGCGTTATCCAGCAGTTTCTTGTCAGCGATCGCTTCACCAACACCCATGTTCAGGGTGATCTTCTCGACCCGAGGGACTTGCATGACAGAATTGTAGTTAAACTCAGTCATGAGTTTCTTAACTACTTCGTCTTTGTAGTAATCATGCAGTTTCGCCATCGTACTACTCCAAATTACTTGATAGTTTCGCTGTTAGACTTGAAGAAACGGACTTTTTTGCCGTCTTCGAATCTAAAGCCTACACGGTCAGCCTTGCCGGTTGCCGCATTGAAGATTGCAACGTTAGAAACCTGAATAGCAGCTTCTTTTTCAACGATGCCGCCTGGTTGGTTCAGGGCCGGAACCGGCTTCTGATGTTTCTTAACCAGGTTGATACCTTCAACAATGACCTTGCCGGAAGACAGGACATTTTTTACTTTACCGCGTTTACCTTTATCTTTACCGGTTAACACGATAACTTCGTCATCACGACGGATTTTCGCTGCCATGATTCGCTCCTTAGAGTACTTCTGGTGCCAGAGAGATAATTTTCATGAACTTCTCAGTACGAAGTTCACGAGTTACCGGCCCAAAGATACGCGTGCCGATTGGCTGCTCGCTGTTATTGTTCAAAATAACGCATGCATTACCATCGAAGCGAATGACAGAACCGTCAGGGCGACGAACACCCTTCTTGGTGCGCACCACTACCGCTTTCAGCACATCACCTTTTTTGACCTTACCACGTGGAATTGCTTCTTTGATGGTGATCTTGATGATGTCGCCTACGCCTGCGTAGCGACGGTGCGAGCCACCCAGAACCTTGATACACATTACGCGACGTGCACCGGAGTTGTCGGCGACGTTCAGCATAGTCTGTTCTTGGATCATTTTAGTGCTCCGCTAATGTCAACTACTACCTGAGACTCTAAAATCAGAGCCGTTAAAAAGCCCCATATCGAGGGCGCGGCATTATAACACCGCTTCTGCAATATGGGTAGAAAAAATAAACGGCTCATCGCTGAGCCGTTTATTCGTATTGAGAACGGGTACTGTATTACAGAACCGCTTTCTCTACAACGCGAACCAGCGTCCAGGACTTAGTCTTGGACAGTGGACGGCATTCACGGATTTCAACCTTGTCGCCGATACCACATTCGTTGTTCTCGTCATGTACGTGCAGTTTGGTCGTACGCTTGATGAATTTACCGTAGATCGGGTGTTTCACAATGCGTTCGATAGCAACAACAATGGATTTCTCCATTTTGTCGCTAACAACACGACCTTGCAGAGTACGGATTTTATCGGTCATTACGCACCCGCCTTCTCAGTCAGTAAAGTCTTAACGCGTGCAACATTGCGACGCACTTGCTTCAGCAGGTGGGTCTGTTGCAGCTGGCCACTTGCAGCCTGCATACGCAGGTTGAACTGCTCGCGCAGCAGGTTCAGCAGCTCAGCGTTCAGCTCTTCAACGCTCTTTTCACGCAGCTCTTTTGCTTTCATTACATCACCGTCTTAGTTACAAAGGTGGTTTTGATAGGCAGTTTCGCTGCTGCCAGGCCGAAGGCTTCACGGGCCAGCTCTTCCGGAACACCGTCCATTTCATACAGGACTTTGCCCGGTTGGATCAAGGCAACCCAGTACTCCACGTTACCTTTACCTTTACCCATACGAACTTCCAGCGGCTTCTCGGTGATCGGTTTGTCCGGGAATACACGGATCCAGATCTTACCTTGACGCTTAACTGCACGGGTCATTGCACGACGTGCTGCTTCGATCTGACGTGCAGTCAGACGACCACGGCCAACAGCTTTCAGACCGAAAGTGCCGAAGCTAACATCCGTACCCTGCGCCAGACCACGGTTGCGGCCTTTGTGCACTTTACGGAATTTTGTACGCTTTGGTTGTAACATCAGCGACGCTCCTTATTTACGGCCTTTACGCTGCTGCTTTTTAGGTTGAGCAGCCGGTTTTTCCGGTTGTTCAACAGCAGCCATACCACCCAGGATCTCACCTTTGAAGATCCATACCTTAACGCCGATTACACCGTAAGTGGTGTGCGCTTCAGAGGTGTTGTAGTCGATGTCAGCACGCAGAGTGTGCAGCGGTACGCGACCTTCACGGTACCATTCGGTACGAGCGATTTCCGCGCCGCCCAGACGGCCGCTAACTTCAACTTTGATACCTTTAGCGCCCAGACGCATTGCGTTCTGTACAGCACGCTTCATAGCACGACGGAACATAACACGACGTTCCAGCTGAGAAGTGATGCTGTCAGCAACCAATTTAGCGTCCAGTTCAGGCTTACGAACTTCAGCGATATTGATCTGTGCAGGAACGCCAGCGATATCCGCTACGACCTTGCGCAGTTTTTCTACGTCTTCGCCTTTCTTACCGATAACGATGCCAGGACGAGCAGTGTGAATGGTTACACGGATGCTCTTAGCCGGACGCTCGATAACGATACGAGATACGGACGCTTTAGCCAGTTCCTTAGTCAGGTACTGACGTACTTTAAAATCGCTGTCCAGGTTGTCAGCGAATTCTTTGGTGTTCGCAAACCAGGTAGAGTTCCATGGTTTTACAATACCCAGGCGAATACCATTAGGATGTACTTTCTGACCCATTGCTAGTCTCCAGAGTCTCAGCGATCGGACACAACCACAGTAATGTGGCTGGTGCGCTTCAGGATGCGATCTGCACGACCTTTCGCACGCGGCATAATGCGCTTCATGCTTGGGCCTTCATCTACGAAAATTTTCGCGACTTTCAGATCGTCGATGTCAGCGCCATCGTTGTGTTCAGCGTTAGCAATGGCAGATTCCAGTACTTTCTTGACCAATACCGCAGCTTTCTTGTTGGTATAGGTCAGGATGTCCAGGGCCTGCGACACTTTCTTACCGCGAATCAGGTCAGCAACAAGGCGAACCTTCTGTGCAGAAGAACGAGCATGGCGATGTTGAGCTAAAGTTTCCATCTCTTCCTCCTACCTTATTTCTTCTTCGCTTTTTTATCAGCAGCGTGGCCGCGATAAGTACGAGTCGGTGCGAATTCACCCAGTTTGTGACCAACCATTTCGTCGGTAACAAAGACTGGAACGTGCTGACGACCATTATGGACAGCGATGGTCAAACCGATCATGTTAGGAAAGATCGTTGAACGACGGGACCAAGTGCGCAGGGGCTTCTTGTCTCCGCTTTCCACCGCTTTCTCTACCTTCTTCAGCAAGTGCAGGTCAATAAAAGGACCTTTCTTGAGAGAACGTGGCATGGCTTATCCTCTAAAATTATTTGCTACGGCGACGTACGATAAATTTATCAGTACGCTTGTTGCTGCGGGTCTTCTTACCTTTGGTCTGAACGCCCCACGGAGTTACCGGGTGCTTACCAAAGTTACGACCTTCACCACCACCATGTGGGTGGTCTACTGGGTTCATCGCAGTACCGCGAACGGTAGGACGAACACCACGCCAGCGTGCAGCACCAGCTTTACCCAGAACGCGCAGCATATGCTCAGCATTGCCAACTTCGCCCAGAGTAGCGCGGCAGTCTGCTTCGACTTTACGCATTTCACCAGAACGCAGACGCAGGGTGACATAAGCACCGTCACGCGCAACGATCTGAACGTAAGTACCCGCGGAACGCGCCAGCTGACCGCCTTTACCTGGTTTCATTTCTACGTTATGAACGGTAGAACCAACCGGGATATTGCGCATCGGCAGGGTGTTGCCTGCTTTGATTGCAGCATCAACGCCAGACTGAATCTGGTCGCCAGCTTTCAGGCCTTTAGGGGCCAGGATGTAACGGCGTTCGCCGTCTTTGTACAGAACCAGCGCGATGTTCGCGGAACGGTTCGGATCGTACTCAAGACGCTCAACAACTGCTGGGATACCGTCTTTGTTGCGTTTGAAGTCAACAATACGATAAGCCTGCTTGTGGCCACCACCGATGTGACGAGTGGTGATACGGCCATTGTTGTTACGACCACCGGATTTGCTGTTTTTTTCCAGCAACGGAGCAAAAGGTTTGCCCTTGTGCAGCTCAGGGTTAACCACTTTAACTACGTGGCGACGACCCGGAGATGTCGGTTTACATTTAACAACTGCCATTGTATTACTCCTCCGACTTACTCAGCGCCGCCAACGAAGTCCAGGTTCTGGCCTTCTTTCAGGGTGACGTAAGCTTTTTTCCAGTCGCTACGACGACCGATACGCTGTCCGTGACGTTTAACTTTCCCTTTAACTACCAGGGTGTTAACGACTTCGACTTCGACTTCAAACAGTTTCTGCACAGCAGCTTTGATCTCTGCTTTGGTCGCGTCTTTAGCAACTTTGAGAACGATGGTGTTTGTTTTTTCCATCGCAGTAGACGCTTTTTCAGAAACGTGCGGTGCGCGCAGCACCTTCAGCAGACGTTCTTCACGAATCATGCCAGCATCTCCTCAACTTGCTTAACAGCATCAGCAGTCATTACGACTTTGTCGAAGGCGATCAGGCTAACCGGGTCGATACCAGTCGCGTCGCGTACGTCAACCTTGTGCAGGTTACGCGCGGCCAGGAACAGGTTCTCGTCCAGCTCACCGGTGATGATCAGCACATCTTCCAGAGCCATGTCTTTCAGTTTCTGTGCCAGCAGCTTAGTTTTAGGCGCTTCTACAGAGAACTTCTCGACAACGATCAGACGATCCTGACGTACCAGCTCGGACAGAATGCTTTTCAGCGCGCCGCGGTACATCTTTTTGTTAACTTTTTGACTGTGGTCCTGTGGACGCGCAGCGAAGGTCACGCCACCTGAACGCCAGATCGGGCTCTTAATAGAACCTGAACGCGCACGGCCGGTACCTTTCTGGCGCCATGGCTTTTTGCCAGAACCAGTTACTTCAGCACGAGTCTTCTGAGCACGAGTACCCTGACGAGCACCAGCTGCATAAGCAACAACAACCTGGTGAACCAGCGCTTCGTTGAAATCACGACCGAAGGTAGTTTCGGAAACAGTCAGCGCGCTCTGCGCGTCTTTCAATACTAATTCCATTGCTATCCCCTTACGCCTTCACAGCTGGTTTAACGATCAGGTCGCTACCGGTTGCACCCGGGACCGCACCTTTAACCAGCAGCAGGTTGCGCTCAGCGTCAACACGTACTACGTCCAGGCTCTGAACAGTTACACGTTCGTTGCCCAGCTGACCTGCCATTTTCTTGCCTTTGAACACTTTGCCCGGAGTCTGGTTCTGACCGATAGAACCCGGAACGCGGTGAGACAAGGAGTTACCGTGAGTAGCGTCCTGGGTACGGAAGTTCCAGCGCTTAACGGTACCAGCAAAACCTTTACCTTTAGAGGTACCGGTTACGTCAACTTTTTTAACGTCAGCAAACAGCTCAACGCTAATGTCCTGACCTACGGTGAACTCTTCGCCTTCAGCAAGACGGAATTCCCACAGACCACGGCCAGCTTCAACGCCAGCTTTAGCGAAGTGACCCGCTTCTGGTTTGGTTACACGGTTAGCTTTTTTAGCACCAGTGGTAACCTGAATAGCGCGGTAGCCATCGTTAGCCAGATCTTTAACCTGAGTAACGCGGTTTGCTTCAACTTCGATTACGGTTACTGGGATAGAAACGCCATCTTCAGTGAAGATGCGGGTCATACCCACTTTTTTACCGACTAAACCAATCATTGTTTCAACCTCTCAATCGCTCGATGACCTGATTAACCCAGGCTGATCTGCACGTCTACACCGGCAGCCAGATCCAGACGCATCAGAGCATCAACGGTTTTCTCAGTTGGCTCAACGATGTCAACCAGACGCTTGTGAGTGCGGATTTCGTACTGATCACGCGCGTCTTTGTTAACGTGCGGGGAGATCAGAACGGTGAAGCGCTCTTTGCGGGTCGGCAGCGGGATCGGACCACGGACTTGCGCACCAGTGCGCTTAGCAGTCTCGACGATTTCCGCGGTTGATTGATCGATCAGACGATGATCAAACGCTTTAAGGCGGATACGGATTCTTTGGTTCTGCATGAGACCAGAGCTCCAATTATTTTATAAACGAAAATGATTACTCCTCAAACCCATTACGATTGATGGGAGAGTGTAACCGTTCTTACGTAGCTCCCCAATTGGGAGCATTGTTGAGTAACAAAATGAGTCACTCCGGTTCAGATTGAACCCGCCGTCAATTACGACAAGCCCGCGCATTATACGTAAATCTGGGCAAGACGCAAGTGCCGTTTAGAATTTAAGCGCCAAAGGTGTACCTTGCGTAAGGCCTCGTACTATTTTCTGCAATCCGTCCCCTTTCCTCTGTTCTTATGAAACCATTACGCAATTTCATTTTTTGGCTATTGCCAGGCATTCGTGGTGTGAAGAGTATGCGCTGAAATTCACCTTGAGGTTTCGTTCATGCTTACTCTCCTCCCCTTCCTGCTCATCTATTTTGTTCTCTCAGGTTTACTGGTGCGTGAAGATATTCGCTCAGGCATTCTCCCTGATAAATATCTCTGTCCCCTGTTATGGGCTGGTTTGCTCTATCAACTCTGTCTTCACCCTGATTTTCTGCCTGGCGCAGTGGTCGGGGCAATGGCAGGGTATGTCGGCTTTGCCATGATCTACTGGGGTTATCGGCTCATATTTCGCCGTGAAGGGATGGGCTATGGCGATGTGAAGTACCTTTCGGCACTCGGTGCATGGCATGGTTGGTGCGTGTTGCCCGAACTGGCACTGGTTGCCGCACTATTGGCGCTGCTCTATCTTCTTATGACTTCGTTGTTCAACCCTGCCAGACAGACATTAAAAAACCCACTGCCTTTTGGGCCATTTCTGGCGACAGCGGGTTTATGCGTAGGTTGGCAGACGCTGGTTAATCTTCCACCTTAATCTGCGACTGGAGATAGTTTTGCAGGCCAATTTTACCAATGAGATCCAGCTCGGTTTCCAGCCAGTCGATATGCCCTTCTTCATCGGCCAGAATCTGGATCATCATATCGCGGCTAACGTAGTCATGGACGCTGTCTGCGTAGGCAATAGCTTCGCGAAGGTCTTTTGCGCCTTCAAGCTCAAGTCTGAGATCGGATCGCAGCATCTCTTCCACATCTTCGCCGATACCAAGTTTGCCGAGGTCCTGCAGGTTGGGGATGCCTTCGAGAAATAAAATACGCTCGATATACTTATCGGCATGTTTCATCTCATCGATGGATTCGTGGTATTCGACATCGTTGAGGCGCATAAGGCCCCAGTTCTTAAACATTCTCGCATGGAGAAAATACTGGTTGATTGCGACAAGCTCATTTCCCAATAATTTATTGAGATAACTTATGATTTTAACATCACCTTTCATTATATAGTCCCTCCGCTTCCACTCATTGAAGCGTAGATCGGGCTACAGGGATGTCAAAAAAAAGATGGGCGCTTACGCGATCTCTTTGTATTCCGGGATCTGCATCAGTTCGTCCTGCATAATCTCACGGGCAGCACGTACGCATTTACCGCATTGATTTCCCACTGGAACAAACTTGCGAAGTTGCTGGAAGGACTGTGGCTGAAACTGGCGAACGGCCTGACGTATTTTTTTGTCACTCACACCATTACATAAACAAACGTACATAAAGACTCCCGTTCAAAATATGTGCAAAGTGTAAGTGAGAATGGTTATGATTACAATAGCACAAACGCCAGTATGCGGGGCGGGAGCAAACAAAAAATGCGAAAATTTGTGACAAGTACACACGCTAAGAAAACAAAAAAGGACGCCGAAGCGTCCTTTTTTATTCGGGGATAATTAATTAGCCCAGAACTTTTGCAACAACGCCCGCGCCAACGGTACGGCCGCCTTCACGGATTGCGAAACGCAGACCGTCGTCCATCGCGATTGGGTGGATCAGAGTCACAACCATCTTGATGTTGTCGCCTGGCATTACCATCTCTACGCCTTCTGGCAGTTCGATGGTACCGGTCACGTCAGTTGTACGGAAGTAGAACTGTGGACGGTAGCCTTTGAAGAACGGAGTATGACGGCCGCCTTCGTCTTTGGACAGGATGTACACTTCAGATTCGAACTTGGTGTGTGGCTTGATTGAGCCTGGCTTCGCCAGTACCTGACCACGTTCGATTTCTTCACGTTTGATACCACGCAGCAGAACACCAACGTTCTCACCAGCACGGCCTTCGTCCAGCAGTTTGCGGAACATTTCAACGCCAGTACAGGTAGACTTCGCAGTCTCTTTGATACCAACGATTTCAACTTCTTCACCCACTTTGATGATACCGCGCTCTACACGACCGGTAACAACGGTACCACGACCGGAGATGGAGAATACGTCTTCGATTGGCAGCAGGAATGGCTTGTCAATCGCACGCTCTGGTTCTGGGATGTAAGAATCCAGGAAGCCAGCCAGTTCGATGATTTTCGCTTCCCACTCTGCTTCGCCTTCCAGCGCTTTCAGCGCGGAACCACGAACGATTGGAGTGTCGTCGCCTGGGAAATCGTACTGAGACAGCAGTTCACGAACTTCCATCTCTACCAGTTCCAGCAGCTCTTCGTCATCAACCATGTCACATTTGTTCAGGAACACGATGATGTAAGGAACGCCTACCTGACGACCCAGCAGGATGTGCTCACGAGTCTGAGGCATTGGGCCGTCAGTCGCAGCTACTACCAGGATCGCGCCGTCCATCTGCGCAGCACCGGTGATCATGTTTTTAACATAGTCGGCGTGGCCTGGGCAGTCTACGTGTGCGTAGTGGCGAGTCGGGGTGTCATATTCAACGTGAGAGGTGTTGATGGTGATACCACGAGCTTTTTCTTCTGGTGCGTTATCGATCTGGTCGAATGCACGAGCAGAACCACCGTAGGTTTTAGCCAGAACGGTAGTGATTGCAGCAGTCAGGGTAGTTTTACCATGGTCAACGTGGCCGATAGTACCAACGTTGACGTGCGGTTTTGTACGTTCAAATTTTTCTTTAGACACGGCTATATTCCTTACTATAGTGCTCTCCCCTCAGGAGAGAGCACGGGACTTAGGTTTTAATCCTGTGGATTACTTACCACGGGCTTCAATAACGGCCTGAGCAACGTTGTTAGGCGCATCATCATACTTCAGGAATTCCATGGTGTATGATGCACGACCTTTGGTCAGAGAACGCAGCTGAGTTGCATATCCGAACATTTCAGACAGCGGAACTTCAGCATGGATCTTAACGCCAGTTACTTCGGATTCCTGACCGCGCAGCATACCGCGACGACGGCTCAAGTCACCGATAACGTCACCGGTGTTCTCTTCAGGAGTTTCTACTTCAACCTTCATGATTGGCTCAAGCAGAACTGGTTTTGCTTTCTTAAAGCCTTCTTTAAAGGCAATAGACGCAGCCAGTTTAAACGCCAGTTCAGAGGAGTCAACGTCGTGGTAAGAACCGAAGTGCAGACGGATACCCATGTCAACAACCGGATAGCCAGCCAGAGGGCCCGCTTTCAGCTGTTCCTGGATGCCTTTATCAACGGCAGGGATGTATTCGCCAGGAATTACACCACCTTTGATGTCGTTGATGAACTCGTAACCTTTCGGGTTAGAGCCCGGCTCCAGTGGGTACATGTCGATCACAACGTGACCGTACTGACCGCGACCACCAGACTGCTTAGCGTGTTTACCTTCAATATCGGTAACTTTCGCGCGAATCGCTTCGCGGTAAGCAACCTGAGGTTTACCCACGTTCGCTTCAACGTTGAATTCGCGTTTCATACGGTCAACGATGATGTCCAGGTGCAGTTCACCCATACCTGCGATGATGGTCTGGTTAGATTCTTCATCAGTCCATACGCGGAATGATGGGTCTTCTTTCGCCAGACGGCCCAGAGCCAGACCCATTTTTTCCTGGTCAGCTTTGGTTTTTGGTTCAACCGCGATGGAGATTACCGGCTCAGGGAATTCCATACGCTCCAGAATGATCGGGTGATCCGGGTCACACAGGGTGTCACCAGTGGTCACGTCTTTCAGACCGATAGCTGCAGCGATGTCGCCCGCACGAACTTCTTTGATCTCTTCACGTTTGTTAGCGTGCATCTGTACGATACGGCCAAAACGTTCACGCGCCGCTTTCACGGAGTTCAGGATGGTGTCACCGGAGTTAACCACACCAGAGTATACGCGGAAGAAGGTCAGGTTACCCACGAATGGGTCGGTAGCAATTTTGAACGCCAGTGCAGAGAACGGCTCGTCGTCGCTTGCGTGACGCTCAGCCGGAGTATCTTTACCGTCGTCCAGGATGCCGTTGATCGCAGGAACGTCAACCGGGGATGGCAGGTAGTCAACTACCGCATCCAGCATCGCCTGAACACCTTTGTTCTTGAACGCAGAACCACAGGTTACCAGGATGATTTCGTTGTTCAGAACACGCTGACGCAGAGCTTTTTTGATCTCTTCTTCAGTCAGTTCTTCACCACCCAGGTATTTCTCCATCAGCTCTTCAGAAGCTTCAGCAGCGGATTCGATCAGGTTCTGGTGCCATTCGTCAGCCAGGTCCTGCATCTCAGCCGGGATATCTTCGTATTCGAAGGTAACGCCCTGGTCTGCATCGTTCCAGTTGATGGCTTTCATTTTCACCAGGTCGATAACGCCGGTGAAGCCTTCTTCAGCACCAATTGCCAGCTGCAGCGGAACAGGGTTCGCGCCCAGACGGGTTTTGATCTGACCAACAACTTTCAGGAAGTTAGCACCCATACGGTCCATTTTGTTAACGAACGCGATGCGTGGAACTTTATATTTGTTCGCCTGACGCCATACGGTTTCAGACTGTGGCTGAACACCACCAACTGCGCAATAAACCATTACCGCGCCGTCAAGAACACGCATGGAACGTTCTACTTCGATGGTGAAGTCAACGTGCCCTGGGGTGTCGATGATGTTTACGCGATGCGGTTCGTACTGCTTAGCCATACCTGACCAGAATGCAGTAGTCGCTGCGGAGGTGATAGTAATACCACGCTCCTGCTCCTGTTCCATCCAGTCCATGGTGGCTGCGCCGTCATGAACTTCACCGATTTTGTGGTTTACACCGGTGTAGAACAGAATACGTTCGGTAGTAGTGGTCTTACCGGCGTCGATGTGCGCACTGATACCGATGTTACGGTAGCGTGCGATGGGTGTTGTACGAGCCATTTGATTCCTCGTTTGTTTCTTTAGGCGTTCAGTTAAGTAACCCAGAGCGGGCGGCTTCTCTGAAGCGCCCGCCTGGTGACTAATACTCCGAAGGGATTACCAACGGTAGTGTGCGAACGCCTTGTTGGCTTCTGCCATACGGTGAACGTCTTCACGTTTCTTAACTGCAGTACCTTTGTTTTCTGCAGCATCAGAAAGTTCGTTCGCCAGACGCAGAGCCATGGATTTATCACCGCGTTTACGAGCAGCTTCAACGATCCAACGCATTGCCAGGGCATTACGACGAACCGGACGAACTTCAACTGGAACCTGATAAGTAGAACCACCAACGCGGCGGGACTTAACTTCTACAGTTGGGCGAACGTTGTCGAGAGCGACTTCGAAAGCTTCCAGTTCATTTTTACCAGAACGCTGAGCCAGGGTCTCCAGCGCGCTGTATACGATTGCTTCTGCAGTAGATTTTTTACCATCTACCATCAGGATATTTACAAATTTTGCCAGCAGTTCTGATCCGAATTTCGGATCTGGAAGAATTTTACGCTGACCAATGACGCGACGACGTGGCATGGGAATACTCCGTTGTTAATTCAGGATTGTCCAAAACTCTACGAGTTTAGTTTGACATTAAGATAAATCAGTTTGGCCTTACTTAACGGAGAACCATTAAGCCTTAGGACGCTTCACGCCGTACTTGGAGCGAGCCTGCTTACGGTCTTTAACACCTGAGCAGTCCAGCGCACCACGAACGGTGTGGTAACGAACACCCGGAAGGTCTTTAACACGACCGCCACGGATCAGGATCACGGAGTGCTCCTGCAGGTTGTGACCTTCACCACCGATGTAGGAAGTCACTTCGAAACCGTTAGTCAAACGCACACGGCATACTTTACGCAGTGCGGAGTTTGGTTTTTTAGGAGTGGTGGTATACACACGAGTACATACACCACGTTTCTGCGGGCATGCTTCCAGCGCAGGCACGTTGCTCTTTGCAACTTTGCGTGCACGTGGTTTGCGTACCAGCTGGTTAACTGTTGCCATTAAATAGCTCCTGGTTTTAGCTTTTGCTTCGTAAACACGTAATAAAACGACCTCATACAATATGAGGACGCGAAATTTTAGGGCTACGTCGAAAAGGTGTCAAGAAATATACAGCGATCTCAAATCACCAGTTCATTTGACTGGCGTGCGTCACAGTAAGATTGACGAAATCAGTATAGCCAACCACGTCAATTTTGGCTGAAATTTGACCAGAAAGACCCCGCGCATCCAGATCGTCCTTTAGCGCAGAGACAGTTATGGGGGCATTCGTGAGGATTTCAACGAAACGGCTGCCTTCCAGCGCAGCGAGTACGCCATCCTGAATCAACAGCAGATCATCACCTTCGCGCAGCATGCTCAGTAACGTGTCGATATCACATTGCCACGGTGAGCGGCTCAGGGTATGGAGCATGGCGGCCTCAGAAAGTCAGAACAGTGTCGTAGTGGGAGAGTTGTTCGCGCAGCGCAGCAGAAGGTAAGGTCGTCACGTCCAGCACGAAAGGGGTCTTATCGCTCAAACCGCGCGCAGTTAAAGAGTCGGCACAGACATAGCAGTTTTCAATATCGTAAAGCGGAAGCACTTTGAAGGTTGCGATATAGTCGCGCGCCAGAATGGCTTGCGGCTGTTGCCCCGCCAGCATTTGAAACACCCCGTCCCCTAAAAAGAAGACGCCGATATCTTCTGTTAATGCCGATGTCGCAAGCAGCGCATCCAGACCTTCGCGGCCTGAGGCGCTTCCGTGCGGCGCAGAAGTAAAAACAAATGCCACACGCTTCATCAGAATTGCACCACTCTGTCGCAGGTTAACGCCGCCTGGGCCAGCGCGCCAAGACCACTCAACGAAAAACCAGGCTGCAGGTTAGCGCCCGGCAAACCCAGGCGTTCAGCTTCGGCTGCATCCGTCACACCGCGACGCAGGGCCGCTGCCACACAGATATGCAGTTCAACACCCTGCGCCTCATTTAACGCCTGCCAGGCGCGCACCAGATCAAATTCATCGCTTGCCGGTGACGTAAACTGGTTCGCGTTATAGACCCCTTCCCGATAGAAGAAGACACTCACAAGTTCATGTCCGGCTTGTAGCAGCGCCTGGGCAAACTGCAGCGCGCTGCTGGCCTGCTGAGTACCATACGCCGGGCCTGTCACCATTAACGCAAAACGCATTACTTATCTTGTCCCAGGAAATCACCGCTTTTGAACTGGCGAATGTAGAGATAAACCGTATGTTTGGAGATGTTCAGACGATCGGCCACCTGGTTAATCGCGTCTTTGATATCAAAAATGCCTTTTTCATAGAGATTCAGCACGATCTGACGGTTCTTGGCGTTGTTCGATACGTTGCGATCGGCATTCACTTCTTCAATCGTGAACTCGAGAGTCTGCGTCACGAGATCTTCAACAGAGGAGGCAAAGTTAACAGAAGAGCCCACGTCTGGCGTTTCTGGCGGAATAAAGGTGCTCATTATTTGCGAGAATGGCACATCAAGGTTCATGTTGATGCACAGCAGTCCAATCACACGGTGCTCGCGGTTTCGAATAGCAATGGTTTCTGATTTCATCAGCACGCCGCTTTTGGCGCGAGTGAAATAACATTTGGAGACGCTGCTGTCCGCGCCGGTCATGTCATGCAACATGCGCAATGCAAGGTCGGTGATTGGCGAACCAATTTTACGGCCAGTATGCTCACCATTAGCAATGCGGATGGCGGAACACTTCAGATCTTGCAGGGAGTGCAATACGATTTCGCAGTGGGACCCAATGAGCATCGCTAACCCGTCCACCACCGCTTCGTAGGATTTCAGAATATCGAAGTCGGTCTGGTCGAAAGGACGTTGATCCAGCAAATCAAGTTCACTGGTTTCGTTGGTTAAAAGCGACCTGGACATGAAAAAAACACTCCTTTTCAGGAGCCTGTCGTTAGGTTTTCAGGGCAGGCTCATTATCTACACGGACAACTAAATTAATACAGCGTGCCTAACGCTTTCCAGTGTTAATTATATCTGCCCCACAATAAAAAAACCGCCGCCTTAAAGGCGGCGGTTTTCATACGATTACTTCTTCGCGTCTGCGGCAGCTTTCTGATCTGCCTGCGCTTCTGGTTTCGCATCGGCTTTCGGTGCCGGTTTGATGTCCAGCAGCTCTACGTCAAACACCAGCGTAGAATTGGCAGGGATACCCGGAACGCCGGTTTTGCCATAGGCCAGATCCGGTGGAATAACCAGCTTGATCTTACCGCCTTTCTTGATGTTTTTCAGGCCTTCGGTCCAGCCTGGGATCACACCATCCAGACGGAAGGAGAGCGGCTCACCACGGGTGTAAGAGTTATCGAATTCTTTACCGTCGATCAGCGTACCTTTGTAGTTCACCACGACAGTATCGCTGTCTTTCGGTGCGTCACCGGTACCTTCTTTCTCAACTTTGTATACCAGACCGGTAGAAGAGGTTTTTACGCCCTTCTCTTTAGCAAAGGTATCGCGGTAGGCTTTGCCTTTCGCTTCGTTGTCTTTAGCGTCCGCTTCCATCTTCGTCTGAGCGGCACCTTTCACACGCGCTTCAAACGCCTGCAGAGTCTGTTCAATTTCCTGGTCAGACAGTTTGCTCTTATCAGCAAATGCATCCTGAACACCCGCGATCAGCTGAGCTTTGTCCAGTTTGATACCCAGTTTCTCTTGTTCTTTCAGAGAGTTTTCCATGTAACGACCCAGAGATGCGCCCAGTGCGTAGGCAGATTTCTGGTCGTCATTTTTGAACGCCGCTTTGCTGTCTGCAGTTGCAGCAGGCTTCGCAGCAGTATCAGCAGCGAAGGACAGCGGCGCGTTCAGCGCAACAGCCATCGTCGTCGCCAGCAGCGTTACTTTAAACAGTGATTTCATCCATATCTCCAGGGCCTGGGGACTCTCACCCCAGCATTAAACGTAAATGAGCTACGTACTATAAAACGTTGTGGAAGAAATCTACAGACAGACTCTCCCGATTCTCGCCACTTTTCAGACTATTTTTGTTTAAATAAGTTTCTTGCCAAAGGGATGGATACTGCACGAAGGGACAAACTCAGTTAAACTTCGCCGCCGCTGGCCCACTATGGCGAATCAGAAACAGACGAGGTGAATGATGAAGGACACAACGATTGAAGCGAGACTGGCTGAACTGGAAAGCCGCCTGGCTTTTCAGGACATCACCATCGAAGAGCTTAACCAGACCGTGACCGCGCATGAACTCGAAATGGCGAAACTGCGGGATCATATGCGCCTGCTGACGGAAAAGCTGAAGGCAACGCAGCCGTCAAACATCGCCTCACAGTCTGAAGAGACGCCACCGCCTCATTATTGAGGCGTAAAAAAAGCGGGATTATCCCGCTTTTTTATTTTCCGTCATACGGAATCAGTGGCAACCGCAGCCGCCGTTACCGCAACCACCTTTACCGTGGTCGTGACCATGGTCGTGGTCGTGGCCGTGACCACCGCAGCAGCCGTCGTGGCCGTGATCGTGGTCATGGTCGTGACCGTGCGCACCGTGAACGTGGCCATGAGCCAGCTCTTCTTCCGTTGCTTCACGGATAGCGACAACTTCTACGTTGAACTTCAGGTTCTGGCCAGCCAGCATGTGGTTGCCATCAACCACAACGTGGTCGTCTTCAACTTCAGTAATTTCAACCGGAACCGGGCCCTGGTCAGTTTCCGCCAGGAAGCGCATGCCAACCTGCAGTTCGTCAACGCCCATGAACACGTCTTTAGGAACGCGCTGAACCAGGTTGTCGTCATACTGACCGTAAGCGTCGTTCGCGCCTACAGCAACATCAAATTTATCGCCAACTTCATGACCTTCCAGCGCGTTTTCCAGGCCGGAAATCAGGGAACCGTGACCATGCAGGTAGTCCAGCGGCGCACTCACCGGAGACTCATCAACCAACACACCGTCTTCTGTACGTACCTGATAGGCCAGGCTGACCACCAGGTCTTTTGCTACTTTCATGATATCTCCTGAGCGTGGGAAAATTGCTGGCGCAGATTGTAGCGGAAATCTGCACCCGTGTACCCTTTAGCTTAAAAAAACTCAGGGCATATCGCTAGTCCGGATGAAAAATGCCGATCACTTGCTCTTCTTTGCGCACGTGATCGCGTGCTTCTTTGTCGGCCTCACGCATCTGGTGACCGCACTTAACGCACTCAACTACATCAATATTATTCTCACGCCACATCGCCAGGGTATCTTGTGCCTGGCAGGTCGGGCATTTTGCGCCCGCGATAAAGCGTTTACGTACAGCCATATTTGGTTACCCTTTATTCAAATTCGTCCCAGCCGTCCAGCTGGCGTCGTTCCTGCTGCATCTCGCGCTGGAAAATCTCCTCCAGCTCACGACGCGCTTCCCGCACGCGGGAGATCTGCGCTGTATCCGTGTGCACGGGCATCAGCTCGCGCAGCATACGCATATCCAGCCGGCGGAAGTGCATCTGGGCACGCTGCGCCTGATGCGGGTGCATGCCCAGCGAAATCAGCGCTTTTCGCCCTAACTCAAGCGCACTGGAAAACGTCTCACGCGAGAAGTGTTTCACCCCCGCCTGCAACAGTTCGTGCGCTTCCACACGTCCCCGCGCACGCGCCAGGATATGCAGATGCGGGAAATGCTGCTGACAAAGTTCTACCAGCTTCATCGTGTCTTCCGGATCGTTACAGGTAATGACGATCGACTCCGCCGCCTCCGCGCCTGCGGATCGCAGCAGTTCGAGCTGCGTCGCATCACCGTAATAAACCTTATAACCGTATTTGCGCATCAGGTTGACCGCGCTGATATCCCGCTCCAGCACCGTGATGCGCATTTTGTTCGCCATCAGCAGACGACCGATCACCTGCCCGAAGCGGCCAAACCCCACCACAATCACCTGCGGCTTATCGTCTTCCACCCACGGAGCTTCATCTTCATCGTCAGCCGGGTTTAAGCGGCGCGACAGCAGTTTATCCACCAGCTTCATCAGCAGCGGCGTGGTCATCATCGACAGCGTGACCGTCACCAGCAGAAGCGCCATCTGATCGTCTTTGAACAGTTTCTGCGACGACGCCGTAGAGAACAGCACAAACGCGAACTCTCCCCCCTGGCTAAGCACGCTGGCAAACTGCATGCGTTCCGAACTGCGCAGCCCGGATATACGCGCCATGACGTACAGCACCAGGGTTTTCACCGCCACCAGCACAGCCACGCTCACAATAACCCACAGCAGATGGGTATAGAGCACACCGAGATTGAGCGCCATGCCTACCGAAATAAAGAACAGCCCTAACAGCAGCCCTTTAAAGGGTTCGATCGCAATTTCCAGTTCGTGGCGGTATTCGCTCTCGGCGAGCAGCACCCCAGCGATGAACGTACCGAGCGCCATCGACAGCCCCAGCGCGTCCATAAACAGCGCAGAGCCCAGTACCAGCAGCAGCGTTGCGGCGGTAAACACCTCACGCACGCCTGACGCGGCGATAAAGCGGAACACCGGACGCAGCAGGAAACGCCCCCCAATCAGCATGCCCGCAAAGGCCAGCACCTTCATGGAGACTTTTGCCCAGTCGAAATGATCGTCACCGGGCCCGGCCAACAGCGGCACCAGCGCCAACGCCGGGATCACCGCTAAATCCTGAAACAGCAGCACCGAAAAGCCCAGTTGCCCCGACTCACTGCGGTTCATGCCCTTGTCACGCATCAGCTGCAATGCCATCGCCGTTGAGGACATGGCAAGGCCAATACCGCCGATGGTCGCCGCCTGCCACGAAAAGTCAGTGAGCATCAGCAGCCCGGCCAGAATGGCTGCGCTGAACACCACCTGCGCCGCGCCAACGCCAAAGATTGAGCGCCGGAGCTGCCACAGCTTTGACGGGTTCAGCTCCAGGCCAATGATGAACATCAGGAACACCACGCCCAGCTCGGAGAAATGGAGAATTTCATCGACATCGCTGATGAATCCCAGCCCCCAGGGGCCAATTGCGATCCCCGCCAGCAGATACCCGAGCACCGCGCCAATACCGAGCCGTGCGGCCAACGGTACCGCCACCACCGCGGCAAACAAAAACAGCACCCCGGCGAGGAGTAAATTCGATCCTTCCATTAACGCCCTCCTGCCGGAATCGGTGATGCCAGCCATTCACCGTACGCTCTGGCGTGGCTCGCCAGCTCCTTCGGATCCTGACGCCGCGCCCAGTAGATAATAATTGGGCTCATCCAGTGCATACGGCACATCGCCGCCGTCAGCTCGAAGGGCCGCAGGATATCGCTCATCGGATAACGGTTAAGGCCATCGTAGCGGTAAGCGCTCTCCGGCTCACCGGTGGTAATCACGCTACGCCAGTACTTTCCCGCCAGTTGGTTGCCCCCCACCCCGCTGGAAAATCCCCGACTCAGCACCCGATCCAGCCACTCTTTTAGCAGGGCCGGACAGCTATAGGTATAGAGCGGATGCTGGAACACAATCACGTCATGCTGACGCAGCAATTCCTGCTCGTACGGAATATCGATAAAGAAATCAGGGTAGTGCGCGTAGAGATCGTGCACCGTCACGTTACTGAGCTGAGTAGCCGGCTTAAGCAGGACGCGGTTTGCCACCGAGTCCTGAGATTCCGGATGGGCATACAGCAGCAGCACTTTTGCTGTCTGAGACATCACTCCCCTCCCGGTTCTGTTTCTGTTTTTGTGTATCGTCGTTGTTTTGGGCTACCATGGCGGCCCGGTGCGGAAAATGGCCCACACCTTACATTATCATAATGACAAATTAACATAGTCGGAACATACGGCGCTTCTATGATTGTTTTCTCCTCGTTACAAATTCGTCGCGGCGTGCGCGTCCTGCTGGATAACGCCACCGCCACCATTAATCCAGGTCAAAAAGTGGGTCTGGTCGGCAAAAACGGCTGCGGTAAATCCACCCTGCTGGCGCTGCTGAAAAACGAGATTAGCGCGGATGGCGGTAACTTTACGTATCCGGGAAACTGGCAGCTCGCCTGGGTAAACCAGGAGACGCCCGCCCTGAGTGAGCCGGCGCTCGACTATGTTATTGATGGCGATCGTGAATACCGTAAGCTGGAAGCGGAACTGAACGCCGCCAACGAGCGCAACGATGGCCACGCCATCGCCACCGTCCACGGCAAGCTGGACGCCATCGACGCGTGGACCATTCGCTCCCGCGCCTCCAGCCTGCTCCACGGCCTGGGGTTCAGCAACGAACAGCTTGAACGTCCCGTCAGCGACTTCTCCGGTGGCTGGCGTATGCGTCTTAACCTGGCGCAGGCGCTGATCTGCCGCTCTGATTTGCTGCTGCTCGATGAACCGACGAACCACCTCGATCTCGATGCGGTCATTTGGCTGGAGAAGTGGCTCAAGAGCTATCAGGGCACTCTGATTCTGATCTCCCACGACCGTGACTTCCTCGATCCGGTGGTGGATAAAATCATTCATATCGAACAGCAAAATATGTTCGAGTACACCGGAAACTACAGCTCTTTCGAACGCCAGCGCGCAACGCGCCTCGCTCAACAACAGGCGATGTACGAAAGCCAGCAGCAGCGCGTGGCGCATCTGCAGAGTTTTGTTGACCGCTTCAAGGCCAAAGCCTCGAAGGCCAAACAGGCCCAAAGCCGCATCAAGATGCTGGAACGCATGGAGATGATCGCCCCGGCGCACGTGGATAACCCGTTCCACTTCAGCTTCCGCGAGCCGGAAAGCCTGCCAAACCCGCTGCTGAAGATGGAAAAAGTGAGCGCCGGATACGGCGATCGCATCATCCTCGACTCCATCAAACTCAACCTGGTGCCGGGTTCGCGTATTGGTCTGCTGGGACGTAATGGCGCCGGTAAATCAACACTCATCAAACTGCTGGCGGGCGAGCTTAACCCGGTAAGCGGCGAGATCGGCCTGGCAAAAGGTATCAAGCTTGGCTACTTCGCCCAGCATCAGCTGGAATTTTTACGCGCGGATGAATCCCCTATCCAGCACCTGGCGCGTCTGGCACCACAGGAGATGGAGCAAAAGCTACGCGACTACCTCGGCGGCTTTGGCTTCCAGGGCGATAAGGTCACCGAAAACACCGAGCGTTTCTCCGGCGGCGAAAAAGCCCGTCTGGTGCTGGCGCTGATTGTCTGGCAGCGCCCGAACCTGCTGCTGCTCGATGAACCGACCAACCACCTCGACCTTGACATGCGTCAGGCGCTGACCGAAGCGCTGATTGAGTTTGAGGGCGCGCTGGTTGTGGTCTCGCACGACCGCCACCTGATCCGCTCCACCACGGACGATCTCTATCTGGTGCACGACGGAAAAGTCGAGCCGTTTGACGGCGACCTGGAAGACTATCAGCAGTGGCTGACGGACGTGCAGAAGCAGGAAAACCAGCCGGAAGAGTCGGCGAAAGAGAACGCCAACAGCGCGCAGGCGCGTAAAGATCAGAAGCGCCGTGAAGCTGAACTGCGTACGCAGACTCAGCCACTGCGTAAAGAGATTGCCCGTCTCGAAAAAGAGATGGAGAAACTCAACGCCACGCTTGCAGACGTTGAAGAAAAACTGGGCGACAGCGGTCTGTACGACCAGAGCCGTAAAGCGGAGCTGACCGACTGCCTGCAAACCCAGGCGAAGACCAAATCCAGCCTCGAAGAGTGCGAAATGGCATGGCTGGATGCCCAGGAACAGCTGGAAGCGATGCTGCAGGCTGACTGACCGCCGGGAGGGTTATGGGGTTCGATATCACGAGCGAAATTACATTCCGTAAGCTCAGCATCTTCATGACGTTTATGGAGAAGGGCAATATCGCCCGTACCGCCGAAACGCTGGGTCTGAGCGGTGTCAGCGTGCATCGTGCGCTGCATACTCTGGAAGAGAACGTCCGCTGTCCGCTCTTTACCCATAAGGGACGTAACCTGATTGCCCTTCCGTCCGCCTGGACGCTGCTGGAGTATTGTCAGGAAGTTATGCAGGTGATGGAGCGCGGGCTGGAAGAGTCCCGTAAAATCGCCGGTATTGGTCAGGGGCGGTTGCGCGTCGGCACGCTCTACTCGCTGACGCTGGAAACCGTGCCGCGCCTGATCATGGGCATGAAGCTGCGTCGCCCGGATCTGGAGATGGACCTGACCATGGGCTCCAACGATACGTTGCTGCATATGCTGGACGAGGGTTCGCTGGACGCGATCCTCATCTCGATTTCCGAAAGCGATATCGACCGCAACAGCCTTGAAGTCCTGCCCCTGTTTCATGATGACATTTTCCTGGCCGCGCCTGCCTCTGCCACGCTGAATACCAGCGGGCTGGCTGATTTACGCGATTATAAAGATCAGAAATTTGTCTCGCTGGCAGAAGGGTTTGCCACCTATGCGGGGTTCCAGGAGGCATTTCATATCGCCGGATTTGAACCGGAAATTGTCACCCGCGTGAATGACATTTTCTCAATGCTCAGCCTGGTTCAGGCGGGCGTCGGCTTTACGCTGATGCCGGGCAGGATGAAGAAGGTGTATGAGAACTCGGTGCAGCTGTTAAAGCTGGCGCAGCCGTACCAGATGCAGCAGTTAATCGCGATTGTCTTTGCCCGCAACCGCGAACAGGACCCGAGTCTGCGGGCGCTGGCCGCCGAAGGGCGAATGTATGCCCGCAGCCTGCAGGACGGAGTCTGATGTATTGCCCGGTGGCGCTACGCTTACCGGGCTAAAAACTCACGCACGAAGCCTTCCTGCCAGATGCACCGCCACATCCGCCCCGCTGCGCTCCAGTGAAAGGGTCTCCCCTTCCCACGCGGCCTGTCGCGTCAGACAGGTCAGTACGCCGCCGGGCGGCATCTCGATCGCCAGCCGGGCTTCACGTTCGTTCGCGGAAATCATCGCCTCCTGCCAGCGCACGGTGCGCGCCATGTTCATCGCCAGATCGTCCGCGATTCTCTCCGGTTGCCAGAGCACGCGCCCGGTGCTGCCGCTCAGGTACGCACAGCGCGGTCGGGAAAGGGTGACCGCTTCAAACGCCGAGACCAGCTTTTGTGCCGGCTCCGCCAGCAGTTCACAATGGGATGGCACGCTGACTGCCAGCCTTTGCGCTTTGCTCGCCCCCTTTTCCAGGGCGCGTTTTGCCACCTGCGCCATCCCTCCATCGGATCCGGCAATGACGATCTGCGTTTCGGCGTTCAGGTTAGCAATATACGTTCCGGTGCCTTCGATAAGTTGCTCCACCTGCGGCAGGGTCAGCCCCATAATCGCCGTCAGGCCGTAGCCGTGCGGATACGCCTGCTCCATCAGATCGCCACGCAGCGCCACCAGCTTAAGGGCGTCCGTAAATTCCAGCGCCCCTGCCACGACCGCCGCGGGATAAGCGCCAATCGATAAACCGCTGACGATGTCAGGCGACACGCCACGTCGCTCCAGCTCGTGCGCCCATGCGACGCCAGCAATGAGCAGGGAAAGCTGAACCGCACGGGTATGGGTTAACGAGGCGGCACTGTCCAGCGTATCAACTTCGGCACCCAGCACCTCACGCGCCTGAGCCAGTTCCGTTCCCGGCAGGTTTTGCAGCATACCTTCATGCTGCGTACCCTGCCCCGGAAAGGTAAACAGTATTTTCATCACTCCTCCCTGCGCCATGGGTCTGCCACCAGGCGTGGCCCACGGCGGGTTTTCAGCAGCGTTTTGCCATCGCGCAGCCACTCCGCCAGCGCGAATCCACCCTCTGGCGTATCCACCTGGGTATCAGCCCGGCACAGCGCACCACTTAACTGCAACTGCCAGGCGGTAAACGCGTCGGGTGATATCGGCTGCGGGGCGCGGATCAGCAGATCAAGATCGCTGTCGGCATGGATCACCGGAATGCCGGTCGCCAGCGCAAAGCCGGTGCTGCCGGTAATGCCCCACGTCCACGGCCACGACTGCTGCGCAAGCTGTAACGCCACCTGAACAGGTGGCTGAGTGACAAACGGAGAACGCAGCAGATCGGCGGTGACGCACAGCTCTTCAGGTGACACCACGCGGCGTACGTTTTCCGTCTTCACCCATCCGGCCGCCCGCTGGTCGCGGCGCAGTCCGCGCACGCCAACGGGGATTCGGCCATCGTTATCAACATCACGCCGCACCACCACCGGCAGGCCGGTATGCCAGGCGGCATCCACCCAGGTTTCAGTGATCCCTTCCAGCGCGTCACGCGCGGTAAGCCAGATGAGGTCGTGCGGGCGTAATGTTGTGGTCATGATTACATTCCTGACGTCAATGAGATAAACAGCGGCAGCGACAGGATACACAGGACTGAGCTTAACAGCAGTACCGCTTCTGCATCCGGTGACTGCACGCCAAAGCGGTTACCAAACACTACCCCGAAGAAACCCGCGGACAGCGCAATCATCAGGATAGCGGTGATCGCCACGGAGCCGTGCAGACCGAAGATTAAAACGATACCCCAGGCAATGGCTGGCTGGATAAGCAGTTTGGCGATGGTCGAGGTGATCACCATGGTGTTGATCTGCAGCTTACGGGCAGAGAGGATCACCCCGGTCAGGAACAGCGCGGCGGCGGTGGCGGACAGTCCCAGCGGTTTAATCGCAGCGAGGACCAGATCCGGCATTTTGATGCCGATAGCGGATAAAATCACACCGAGCAGCGGACCCATCACGATCGGTTTTTTAATGGATCGCCACATCAGCACCGGCAGCATAGAGAGGGTTGAGCCGGAGGTATTGCCTTCGGAACGCGCTTTTTCTCGCTCCAGAATAAGCAGACAGAACGGCGTCATCAGCACGGAACCGCAGGCAATAGAGACCGCCACGGACAGAGACGTGGAAGATCCTTCACCCAGCACGCTGCCCAGAATCGGCAGACCAAGCGCCGCATAGTTTGGCAGCGCGACGGTGAGCGTCAGCACGGCCGCATCCTGAGGGGATTTTTTAAAGACCTTCGTGGCAAGGAAATAGATAGCTGCGTAGGTGATCCACATCGCCAGGGTCAGCACCAGGATCAGCGGCGACTGCGCCACGATACCGGTCCACGGGGTTTGCACGGTCGCGCTAAACAGCGCGGCAGGCAGGGCAAAATCCATAACGAAGATATTGAGCAGGGAAACATTTTTGTTATCGACCATCTTTGCCTTACCGGCCCAGAATCCCAGCAGCATGATGACGAAAATCGGTGCGAGAGCATGAACAATTACGTAAGTCATAAATCACCTGTGATTAAAAAGAAGTAGCACTGGCGCGATGATTATTATTTTCAGGATGCAGCTTCCCGCACGGGCGTAACGGATACGCCCGTGAGGTTGTGCATCTGGCAGGTCTCTTTTTACTTACCAGCTGGCGCGCATACGTTCGCGTACGAGCGCCGAGCTGCGGCGATTGTCAGCACCCAGACGGCTTTTCAGCGTCGGATCCTGACGAGCGTCACTGATGGCCTGTTGCAGGGTGGTTTTCACCAGCGTCAGGTCGCTATCGGATGGGGCATCCGGGTTGCTGATATCCAGCAGGCTGGAGAGCAGCCCCAGCGTGGCGTAGTTGCTGATGTCATATGCCATAGGTGGAATAGTGGCAGCCAGTTTTTCCAGCGCCTCCACGCTGCGCAGGGTGATCCGCGCGGCAGACGCTTTCCCCATGGCGTGGATGAGCACGCCTTTGTCGTTAAAGGCAATCAGGCGATTGGCCTGGTAGCCGTGCGCCAGAAACGCACCGGACATCGCCTTGCCGACGATAAGCCCAATCACCGGATGACCGGCCAGGCGCGCGTTCGCATACGCGGCAGCGGCTCCCGCCAGCGCCTGGTGAATACCAAACGCCTCTTCACGACGGCCATAGGCCTGGCTTGGGACGTCAATCACCGCCACAATCGGGCGTTTGACGGCTTTATCGGCATCCGCCGCGACGGTTTCGCTGACCACTTTCGCCAGCGTCCAGCCTTCCAGCAGACCGACTTCGCCCTGCGCCGCACGCGGGAAATGGTTATTTGCATCCGGCACCACGGCGATAAAACGCACCGTTTCACCGTGCAGCTCGCCGTCTGCCGCCTGCACGGACGGGCACAGCCCCTCAATACGTTTGGCGTTCGGGGAGAGGGTTTCCAGCCAGCGTTCGCCACGGCTCATTGCGTTACTCATCATTTCACCTCCCGGGCAAAAAGCGCGTTAATCTGTTCGGCATCGGCCTGCTTGCGGGTGTCGAAATTCATCAGGCGGTTCAGGTAATCGTCGTAGTTATCGGTACGATGTTTTGCCGGTACGCCTTTGGCGATGGCCTCGTTCATCGCGGCTTTCACCGCATTCACGCCGTCGCCGACCAGCGCGTCCACCAGCCCGCTCTGATAGCGCACCTCACCGCCAGTCATGCTCCAGATAAACGGACGGTCGCGGGAGTCGTACTCTTCAATGCCCGCTTCCTGCTCAATTACCTGTGGACCGTTTAGCCCCAGACGCGCTTCGCGGGTCACAATCAGGTAGCTGCAAAGCGCCGCCGCGATGGACATCCCGCCGAAGCAGCCCACGGTCCCGGCGACAATCCCGATAACGGGCGTGTAGCGACGCAGGTCAACAATCGCTGCATGGATATCGGCAATCGCCGCCAGGCCGAGGTTGGCTTCCTGCAGGCGTACGCCGCCGGTTTCGAGGCACAGCACGGCCTGAGTCGGAATGCCGTTACGGTTATCTTCCGCCGCCAGCTCCAGCGCTGCTGCCATTTTCGCGCCGGAGACCTCGCCCATGCTGCCGCCCTGGAACGCGCCTTCAATCGCCACGACGACCGCAGGATGGCCGTTGATAGTCCCTTTCGCGACCACCATGCCATCATCGGCCTGCGGCACAATGCCCTGTGGCCCAAGCCACGGAGAGATAATGCCTGCAAACGGATCCAGCAGTTCGCGGTAGCTGCCCTCGTCGAGCAGCGCCTGCGCACGCTGGCGCGCTTTTAATTCGATAAAGCTGCTGTCATCACGCATGGCTCACCCCTTCAAAAACCTGTTCGATACGAATGCGTGCCACGCCCGGCGTCGCGCCAAAGTCGTGGATGGTCAGTTTGCCTGCGGGCAGGCTGCTGACGGTCTCCAGACGGTTGAATAACGCCTCCCAGCGCCCACGGCTGTTGTCGACGGAGGTGGTGATATCAATGGTTAAGGTCTGGCCCGGTTCGGCGGTGAACAGCACCTCCATATCCCCGGATCCAACTACCCCTGCCAGCGCCCGGCCGCTTAACGTGCGGCTGGCTGGCATGGTCAATGTGATTTTTTCCATAACATCCTCTTAATGCTTTGAATAGGGCGTTTCGACACGGTCAAGAAACAGCGTGGCGGCAAGCAGGTCGGCGGCACCGCCCGGTGAGGCATTGAGCGTCAGCATCTGGCGATCTAATCGCGCCAGCGCCTGCTGCCCCGCGAGCGTTGCGCATCCTCCGGCGTTCAGTACCGCCCGGGCGCCGTTCTGCATGACGTCCAGCCCCTCCATTCCGGCGCGCGACAGCACGCAGGTATCGGTGAGTGAGGTCATGATTGCCATCAGCGCGTCGAGTCTGGCGTTCGTTTCGCTGCTGCCGTTGAGACGGCTCAGGCGAAGCTGCGGCAGCGCGCGCTGCATGATGTGCGGAAACGCCTGCTGAGCCTCTTCCCGCGCGCCCGGCACGCGGTAGCGGTGCGTGGCGCGTAACCCCTTACTGAACACCTTCGGTGCAGCGTCGTCCGGGAGTTTCGCCAGCTGTGCAGCGGTGTTAGCGACGGTTTGCGCGCGGGCGTCGCCGCCCAGCATCGCCACCGCGCTCACCAGCAGCCCCAGCGCCCAGATTGCGCCACGGTGCGTATTCACGCCGTCGGTGGCGATCATCATCTGCCGTTCGCCTTCGCGGCCAAGGCGGCCAACGGTTTGCCTGAGGGCAATATCCGCCGGACGCTGCCAGCTCTGCTGCGCCAGCGCCTGAAACGTGGAGGTCAGGCTGTGCGCGGAGCGCTCCATCAGCGCAAGCGATAAATCGTGGTGCGCACCGTTCCCCCGACTGTCCACCAGACCGGGTTTCGGGCTTAAGCGTGCTTCGTCGATCAGACACTGCGTGGCGGTTCGCGCCAGCCATTCGGCACCGCCTTCAACCTGAATCTGGGGCAGAAGTGTCATTACCAGCTCCGGAATTTCGCAGGTGGGTTGTAGAGACCGCCGGACCACTCAACGAGGTCAGCCACGCTGCCCGCGGCCAGCAGAGAGCGGGTGGCATCGGTACGACGAATCCCCATGTCTTCCGGGTACACGACTTTGCCGCTCTGGCGCAGTTCCGCCACGCGTCTGGCATCCACACCCAGACCGATATCGGTGATACCGGCCACGGCCGCGACCATGGCGCGACGCTCTTCCAGATCTTTTGCCCGGTAGAGGTAGGCAATCCCCTCTTCCGTCAGCACGTGGGTGACGTCATCGCCGTAAATCATCACCGGTGCCAGCGGCATACCGGAGGCTTTCGCCACGTCAACGGCGTCCAGTTTTTCCACGAAGGTAGGCTTCACGCCCGCCTGGAAGGTTTCCACCATCTGTACGACCAGTTTTTTACCGCGCTGCATCGGGTCGGGTTCGGTGATCATGTTCAGCCAGGCCGGGGTGGCGTGGCGACGACCGTGTGGATCATGGCCCATGTTTGGCGCGCCGCCGAAGCCGGAGAGACGACCGCGGGTCACCGTTGAGGAGTTGGCGTAACCATCCACCTGCAGGGTGGAGCCGATAAACATATCCACAGCGTACTGGCCCGCCAGCTGGCAGAAGGCGCGGTTGGAGCGCATGGAGCCGTCAGCACCGGTGAAGAACACGTCCGGACGGGCGCGGATGTACTCTTCCATCCCCAGTTCCCCCCCGAAGCAGTGCACGCTCTCCACCCAGCCGCTTTCAATCGCCGGGATCAGTGTCGGATGTGGGTTCAGCGTCCAGTGTTTACAGATTTTGCCCTTCAGGCCGAGCTGTTCACCGTAGGTGGGCAGCAGCAGCTCAATTGCCGCGGTGTTAAACCCGATCCCGTGGTTCAGGGACTGCACCTGATGTTCAGCGTAGATGCCTTTGATGGCCATCATCGCCATCAGGATATGTTCCTGTTTGATCAGGCGCGGGTCGCGGGTAAACAGCGGTTCAATAAAGAATGGCTTGTCGGCCACCACCACGTAGTCAATCCAGGAGCCAGGAATATCGACGCGCGGCAGGTCGCATTCGTCGTCCACCAGCTCGTTAACCTGTGCGATGACGATTCCATCGTGGAACGCGGCGGCCTCCACCAGCGCCGGGGTATCTTCGGTACTTGCCCCGGTATAGAGATTGCCTTTGCGGTCTGCTTTAAACCCGGCAATCAGCGCCACGTTTGGTGAAAGGTCAACGTAGAGACGTGAATACAGTTCGATATAGGTATGAATGGCGCCGATTTCGAGTTGACCATCCTCCAGCAGCTGGGAGATGCGCAGGCTCTGCGTGCCGGAGAAGGAGAAGTCCAGCTTACGGGCAATGCCCTTCTCAAAGATATCCAGATGTTCACTGCGGCCAACGCTTGGCATGATCATGTGCAGGTCATGCACAATTTGCGGGTTTACTTCGGCCAGCGAGCGGGAAAGAAAATCCGCCTGCTTCTGGTTGTTGCCTTCCAGAACGACCTTATCGCCTGGTGCGATCAGCTTTTCCAGCATGGCGACAAGATCGCCGGTTGGCAGAACCTTGCCCTGCACCGGTACGGAGGCCAGACGACGCGCTTTTTCGCTGCGTCGGGTGTTCCATTGCCGGGTGGGTATTTGCCCAGATAACATTATTAACCTCCTGATTCAGCACATCATTTTGATTTGCTTAACGCTGAGTAAAGTCTGCACCCAGGCGAGAAAGGCATCAATTAAGCGTAGAGTGGAATCATTAGCCTGAGAGTAATAATCAAGGTAAATATTTGTGATCGGGATCAGTTCATGGTTCGGCAAACCAGGCTAAACGGGGTACAATTCGGAAAGTATCGTAAATTTCCGACAAGAATCAGCATCACCCTTATGACCCAAATCATTCCATCAGACTTCGACCTCACCGCCGAAGACAGCACAGAGTTCGTGCCCATGCGCGGCGTGGCCAACTGCCACATGCAGACCATGCTGCCGCGCCTGATCCGCCGCAAGGTGCAGTTCACCCCGCACTGGCAGCGGCTGGATTTGCCGGACGGTGACTTTCTGGATCTCGCCTGGAGCGAAGCTCCCGAACAGGCGCGCCACAAACCCCGTCTGGTGGTGTTTCACGGTCTGGAAGGCAGTCTGCACAGCCCGTATGCACATGGGTTAATTCAGGCAGCAAAAGCGCGCGGCTGGCTGGGCGTGGTGATGCACTTTCGGGGATGCAGCGGCGAGCCGAATCGCCAGAAACGCATCTATCACTCCGGCGAAACTGAAGATGGCACCTGGTTTTTGCACTGGCTGCGGGAGAATTTCGGTACCGTGCCGACGGCCGCGGTGGGCTATTCGCTCGGCGGAAATATGCTGGCCTGTCTGCTGGCTAAAGAGGGTGACGCGGTGCCGCTGAATGCTGCGGTGATTGTCTCTGCCCCCTTTATGCTGGAACAGTGCAGCTACCACATGGAGAAAGGCTTTTCCCGGGTCTATCAGCGCTACCTGCTCAACCTGCTGAAAGCCAATGCGGCGCGCAAGCTGAAGGCCTATCCGGATACCCTTCCGGTGAGCCTGCGTCAGTTGAAAAAGGTCCGCCGCATTCGTGAGTTCGACGACCTGATCACCGCCAAAATTCATGGGTTCGCCGATGCCATTGACTACTATCGTCAGTGCAGCGCCATGCCGCTGCTCAGCAAGATCACTCAGCCGACGCTGATCATTCACGCGAAAGATGACCCGTTTATGGATCATCACTCCATCCCTGCACAGGAATTTCTGCCCGACAACGTTCACTATCAGCTGACCGAGCACGGCGGCCACGTGGGGTTTGTCGGCGGAACGCTGCGTCGCCCGAAAATGTGGCTGGAGACGCGCATTCCTGACTGGTTAACCCCTTACCTGGACGGTGCAACATGATTATCCCCTGGCAGGATCTGGCGCCCGAAACGCTCGATAATCTGATTGAAACCTTTGTCTTGCGTGAAGGCACCGATTATGGTGAACATGAACGCTCGCTTGAGCAAAAGGTCAACGATGTTAAACGCCAGCTTAAAAGCGGCGACGTGGTGCTGGTGTGGTCTGAACTGCATGAGACGGTCAATATCATGCCCCGCAACGCGTTTCACGGCTGATCTTTCAACCTTTCCAGTCAGGGAGTTGCTATGTCTGCCAGACATCCGGTTATTGCCGTTACGGGGTCGAGTGGTGCGGGAACCACCACCACCAGCCTCGCGTTTCGCAAGATTTTCGCCCAGTTGAATCTCCGTGCGGCAGAGGTCGAAGGCGACAGCTTTCACCGCTACACGCGCCCGGAGATGGACATGGCCATCCGCAAAGCGCGCGATTTGGGCAAACACATCAGCTACTTCGGCCCGGAGGCCAATGACTTCGGCCTGCTGGAGCAAACGTTTCAGGAGTACGGCCTAAGCGGCAAAGGCCAGTCCCGCAAATATCTGCACACCTACGACGAAGCCGTTCCCTGGAACCAGGTCCCGGGCACCTTTACTCCCTGGCAGCCGCTGCCGGAACCTACCGACGTGCTGTTTTACGAAGGATTGCACGGTGGCGTGGTGACGCCGCATCACGACGTGGCGCGACATGTGGATCTGCTGGTCGGCGTGGTGCCAATCGTTAACCTGGAGTGGATCCAGAAGCTGACGCGTGATATCAGCGAGCGCGGCCATTCGCGTGAGGCGGTGATGGATTCGGTTGTGCGCTCAATGGAAGATTACATCAATTATCTGACACCACAGTTTTCCCGCACCCACATCAACTTCCAGCGTGTGCCGACGGTGGACACCTCCAACCCGTTCGCGGCCAAAAGTATCCCGTCGCTGGATGAGAGCTTTGTGGTGATCCATTTCCGTAATCTCGACGGCATCGATTACCCCTGGCTGCTGGCGATGCTGCAGGGTTCGTTTATTTCTCACATGAATACGTTAGTGGTGCCCGGCGGAAAAATGGGGCTGGCGATGGAGTTGATCATGACGCCGCTGGTGCAGCGGTTGATGGAAGGGAAACAGATCACATAATCATATTCCCTCTCCCGGTGGGAGAGGGTTAGGATGAGGGCATCAACACGCACGATGCCCCATCAATCACGCCTCGATCACTTCATACGAATGGGTAATTTTTACCGCCTTCTCCAGCATCAATGCCACAGAGCAGTATTTCTCCGCTGACAGATCGACCGCGCGTGAAACGGCCGCATCTTTCAGTTCTTTCCCGGTGACAATAAAGTGCAGGTTGATGTGGGTGAACAGGCGTGGCGCCTCTTCGCGACGTTCAGACGTGAGCTTAACTTCGCAATCCGTCACATCATGACGGCCCTTTTGCAGAATCGACACCACGTCAATTGCGCTGCATCCCCCAGCCGCCATCAGCACCATCTCCATTGGGCTGGGTGCTTTATCGCCGGAGTTACCGTCCATCAAAATCTGGTGTCCTGAAGCGGACTCGCCCAGGAACGTTAAACCTTCTACCCATTTCACGCGCGCTTGCATATTCATTAACTCCAACGTTGCATTTTTGGTGACAGATTACGCGTGCGTTACATTTCTCGCAATGGAAGGCGACCTGCGTCATGCTGAAGCGAGACACCAGGAGACACGCGGCGAAAGCTATGCTAAAACACTCTGGATGCTACAGTAATACATTGACGTTACACATGTATGCAGAGGACATCAAACTTTACTGGCTGCGAAACGTTACGACAGCCGACTTCCCAGGTATGGGTAAGAATTCGATTGCAACCCCAGAGTCCGGATGCATCTTATGACTCTGGTGACAGCTTATAACAGAGGATAACAGCGCATGGTGCTTGGCAAACCGCAAACAGACCCGACTCTCGAATGGTTCTTGTCTCATTGCCACATTCATAAGTACCCATCGAAGAGCACGCTGATTCACCAGGGTGAAAAAGCGGAAACGTTGTATTACATCGTCAAAGGCTCGGTGGCAGTGCTGATCAAAGATGAAGAAGGGAAAGAGATGATCCTTTCTTATCTGAACCAGGGCGATTTCATCGGTGAACTGGGCCTGTTTGAAGAAGGCCAGGAACGTAGCGCCTGGGTTCGTGCAAAGACAGCATGTGAAGTGGCTGAAATTTCCTACAAGAAATTCCGTCAGTTGATTCAGGTTAACCCTGATATCCTGATGCGTCTTTCTTCGCAGATGGCTCGCCGTCTGCAGGTCACATCAGAGAAAGTGGGTAACCTCGCCTTCCTGGACGTGACCGGCCGTATCGCGCAAACGCTGCTGAACCTGGCGAAACAGCCAGACGCCATGACCCACCCTGACGGCATGCAAATTAAAATTACCCGCCAGGAAATTGGTCAGATCGTCGGTTGCTCCCGTGAAACAGTGGGCCGTATCCTGAAAATGCTGGAAGATCAGAACCTGATCTCTGCCCACGGTAAAACCATCGTGGTTTACGGAACCCGTTAATCCCGATAAAACGGCGTGCCATCGCAAGGTGTCACGCCGTTTTTGTCTCTACTCCTCATGTGGCGCAGGCTGATTTATCACCCGGAAGTTAACTACGCACTGCGACAAACGCTGGTGTTGTGCCTTCCTGTGGCCGTGGGCCTGATCCTTGGACATCTTCAACAAGGGCTGCTGTTCTCTCTCGTACCTGCCTGCTGCAATATTGCCGGTCTCGACACCCCGCATAAGCGTTTTTTCAAACGACTGATTATTGGCGGTTCGCTGTTTGCCGGGTGTAGCCTCGCCGTGCAACTGTTGCTGGCCCGCGATATTCCGCTGCCGCTGATCCTGAGCGTGCTGGCGATGACGCTGGGGGTGACCGCCGAAATCAGTTCGCTGCACGCGCGTTTACTGCCCGCCTCACTCATTGCGGCCATCTTTACCCTCAGTCTCGCAGGTAACATGCCGGTATGGGAGCCGCTGCTGATCTACGCCCTCGGTACGCTATGGTATGGCCTGTTTAACTGGTTCTGGTTCTGGCTGTGGCGGGAACAGCCGCTGCGTGAATCCCTGAGCCTGCTCTATGTCCAGCTCGCAGAGTACTGCGAAGCCAAATACACGCTGCTGACTCAGCATACCGACCCGGAAAAATCGCTGCCGCCGCTGCTGACGCGCCAGCAGAAGGTGGTGGATCTGATAAGCCAGTGCTACCAGCAACTGCACATGCTGGCCGCCAACAAGAACCACGAATACAAACGGCTGCTGCGCACCTTCCAGGTGGGGCTGGATCTGCAGGAGCATATCTCTGTGAGCCTGCACCACCCGCAGGAGGTGCAAAAGCTGGTGGAGCGCAGCCATGCCGAAGCGGTGATCCGCTGGAACGCGCAGACCGTGTCCGCACGTCTGCGGGTACTGGCCGACGACATTCTTTATCACCGCTACCCCACCCGCTTTAACATGGACAAGCAGCTCGGCGCACTGGAGAAGATCGCCCGCCAGCACGAGGATAACCCGGTGGGTCAGTTTGCCGCCTGGCACTTTAGCCGTATTGCCCGCGTGCTGCGAACCCAGCGCCCGCTCTATCCCCGTGACCTGATGGCGGATAAGCAAAAGCGCCTGCCGCTGCTGCCTGCGCTTAAAAGCTATCTCTCGTTTAAATCTTCCGCCCTGCGCAACGCCGCCCGGATTAGCGTGATGCTGAGCATCGCCAGCCTGATGGGCATGGCGCTCCATCTGCCCAAACCCTACTGGATATTAATGACGGTACTGTTTGTCACCCAGAACGGCTACGGCGCCACGCGGGTGCGTATTCTGCACCGGGCGGGCGGAACCATGGCGGGGTTGATTATCGCGGGCGTAACGCTGCACTTCCACGTGCCGGAAGGCTATACGCTGGCAGGCATGCTATTGATTACCCTGGTGAGCTACCTGATCATCCGCAAGAACTACGGCTGGGCGATGGTGGGCTTTACGGTCACGGCGGTATACACCCTGCAGTTGCTTACGCTCAATGGCGAACAATTTATTGTCGCCAGGCTTATCGATACCCTGATTGGCTGCCTGATTGCCTTTGGTGGAATGGTCTGGCTGTGGCCACAATGGCAAAGCGGCCTGCTCAGGCAGAACGCCCACGACGCGCTGGAGGCCGACCAGCAGGCTATCCGCCTGATCCTGAGCGACGATCCGCAGCCCTCCCCGCTGGCGTATCAGCGGATGAAGGTCAACCAGGCGCATAACGCCCTGTTCAACTCGCTGAATCAGGCGATGCAGGAGCCCGGCTTTAACTCGCACTATCTGGCGGATATGAAGCTCTGGGTGACGCACAGCCAGTTCATCGTCGAACATATTAACGCGATGACCACGCTGGCGCGTGAACATACCATGCTGACACCAGACCTGGCGCAGCGCTATTTGCAGTCGTGTGAGATTGCCCTGCAGCGGTGTCAGCAGCGTCTGGAGTATGACGCACCGGGTGAATCGGGGGATTCGAACATTCTGGAAGCGCCGGAAACGCTCACCCACGGGCCAATGAGCACCCTGGAGCAGCATCTGCAGCGTATTCTGGGGCATCTGAACACCATGCACACCATTTCGTCGGTGGCATGGCGTCAGCGTCCGCATCACGGCATCTGGTTAACGCGGCGGTTAAAGCGAACCGAATATTAGCCTTTAACGATCTTCGCCACCGCCGCGGCAAAGCGGGTTAATCCATCTTCAATATCGTTCTCTTCGACCACCAGCGACGGCGCAAAGCGCATAACGTCCGGGCCAGCGTTGAGCACCATCACCCCTTCGTGAGCAGCGGCGTGCAGGAAATCGCGTGCGCGGCCTTTGTACTGCGGCTTCAGCTCTGCACCAATCAGCAGTCCCATACCACGGATCTCGCTGAAGACGTCGTACGTTTCGTCGATCTGCTGCAGATGTTTCACGAACAGCTCGCGCTTCGCCTGAACGCCGCTTAACACCTCCGGCGTATTGATGATATCAAACGCCGCACCGGCGATGGCGCAGGCCAGCGGGTTTCCGCCGTAGGTGGAGCCGTGAGAGCCAACGTGGAAGGCGGAGGCGATCTCCTGGGTGGTGAGCACCGCGCTGACCGGGAAGCCGCCGCCGAGCGCTTTGGCGCTGGTCAGAATATCCGGCGTCACGCCGTAGTGCATGTAGGCGAACAGGGAGCCTGTACGCCCCATCCCGCTCTGGACCTCATCAAACACCAGCAGCGCCTGATGCTGATCGCACAGCGCGCGCAGCCCTTTGAGGAATTCCGGCGTTGCCGCCGTCACGCCGCCTTCACCCTGAATCGGCTCAACCACGACTGCGCAGGTATGGTCATCCATCACTGCTTTCACCGCATGCAGATCGTTAAACGGTACATGAATGATATCGGCGGGTTTCGGACCAAAACCGTCGGAATACTTCGGCTGGCCGCCAACGGAAACGGTAAACAGCGAACGACCGTGGAAAGCGTTATGGAAAGCGATGATTTTGGTTTTGTACGGGCTGTGGCGTGTGGAAGCGTAGTAGCGCGCCAGCTTGAAGGCGGTTTCATTGGCTTCCGTACCGGAGTTCATAAACAGCACGCGCTCGGCGAAAGTCGCGTCAATGATCTTGCGCCCCAGGCGCAACGCCGGTTCGTTGGTAAAGACGTTGCTGGTGTGCCACAGGGTTTCGCCCTGGGTTTTCAGCGCCTCGACCAGTGCAGGATGGCAATGCCCCAGCGCCGTCACCGCAATCCCCCCGGCGAAATCCACGTACTCTTTCCCCTGCTGATCCCAGACGCGGCTGCCTTTTCCCTTTACCGGGATAAACTCGGCCGGTGCATAAATCGGCAGAATGACTTCATCGAATGTCGCGCGGGTAATTGCAGATTGTTCAGTTGCCATGTCATGACCATCCATTTTATGTCACAGTGATTGTGAAAATATAATCACAAAATATGCATAAAAAATCACAACAAGGCAACAGATATTCAGCGATTGAGGAAATTAGCCAGCAGCTGGTGTCCCTGTTCGCTGAGAATACTCTCCGGGTGGAACTGCACCCCTTCGAGATCCCATTCACGATGGCGAATGCCCATGATCTCCTGCGTCTCGCTCCAGGCGGTCACCTCAAAGCAGTCGGGCAGCGTCGGCGGGTCAATCACCAGAGAGTGGTAGCGCGTGACGGTTAACGGGTTATTTAACCCACTAAACACGCCCGTGCCGGTGTGGGTAACCGGTGAGGTTTTACCGTGCATCACCCTGGCAGCACGGACGATGGTGGCGCCAAACACCTGCCCGATGGCCTGATGGCCAAGGCAGACGCCAAGGATAGGCAGCCTGCCGGCGTAGTGGCGGATCACATCCAGAGAGATGCCCGATTCCGATGGGGTACACGGCCCCGGCGAGATAACGATTTTCTTTGGGGCCAGCGCGTCAATCCCGGTCAGGCTGATGTCGTCGTTACGGCGGACAACCACCTCTGCACCCAGCTCACAAAAATACTGGTAAAGGTTCCAGGTGAAGGAATCGTAGTTATCAATCAGCAGAATCATGGCGGCTCCCGAAAAAAATGCCGCCCTATTCTACTCAGATTCCCGCGCTTCGCTCACTACTTTGGCAAAGATAGCGTTCAGGGCGGATAAATCTCCCGTTGCGCCGCTCTGGTTAGCGGCGACCCACTGCTCAGGATCGATATCGCGCCAGTCCAGCAGGTAACCCGCATGGATCGCCAGCTGTTCAAAGAAAACGCGCTGTGCAATGCCATTACCGCTCGCAAAAGGATGCAGCATATTGATTTCACAATAGTAATGGCTTATCCGCTCGATAAACTCTTCTTTCTGAAGACCCACCAGGTACCGGTCGCTTTCCAGTGCCGACATCAATTCATTGCCCATCTTCTCAATGTATTCGAAATGGCAAAAAGGGATGTCCCCTTTGAAAATATCGTCCGTACGGTATTCACCTGCCCGTTTCATCTCTCTGCGATACAGATGGCGGTGAATAAGGCACAGATGGGGCAACCCAGGCGCTGAAGGCCCAAGTTCCAGTGTCTCAATCTGGGGATCTGAAGGGCCATGACCCTTTTCAAGGAGACAACTGGCCTGAAAATTGACGTTACGCTGCTGCTCCCAGAGACGGGATTTTTGCTTATCGGTGAGTTTTTTCACTTAACGCCTCCCTGAATATGTCCGTTTGCCAAAGTATAAGCAGCAAAACGCGCTTTCGCAGGGAGGGCTAACAACACGGGCGAGACACGCCCGTGTCAAAGAGGATTACGGCAGTACTTTTGCAGAGAGGATCACGACCGGTTTGGATGGCACATTCTGGTATGGCCCAACGTCGTGGGTCTGTACCTGAGAAATCTTGTCCGCCACGTCCATCCCTTTTACCACTTTACCAAACACCGCATAGCCGAAGTCACGCTGGCCGTGGTCGAGGAAGGCGTTATCCGCCACGTTGATAAAGAACTGGCTGGTGGCGCTGTCTTTATCCGCCGTACGCGCCATGGCGATGGTGCCGCGGGTGTTCAGCAGGCCGTTGTCCGCTTCGTTTTTGATCGGGGGGTTCGGCTGTTTCTGCTGCATCTGCTCGTTGAAACCGCCGCCCTGCACCATAAAGCCTGGGATCACGCGGTGGAAGGTGGTGTTGTTATAAAAGCCGCTGTTTACGTAGTCGAGGAAGTTTTTCACAGAAACCGGGGCTTTCTGGCTATTCAGTTCCAGCTCAATATTCCCTGCGGAGGTGGTCAGCAGAACATGAGGGTCCCCTTTTGCTGCCAGCGCGGCCGGGGAAACGGCAGAAAGAGCAAACACAGCTGCGACAGCCGCCAGTGTTGATTTGAGCATGAGAATTCCTTAACAAAGCGCAGTATAAAAAGCGAATGGCTTGATTCTAAAGAGCAGTATGAACGGAGACCAGCCTTTTACCTAATTTTACGAAATTGAAACAGTTGTTACCGCGCAAACGATTGGTTACGGCGCTATTTTATGTGATCGTGATCACATAAAACCCTGCAATGAAGCTCATATTTTCTTTAAAAGATATGAATGGATCACTTTCGCGACTAAAATCTGCCCGCTCTCAGCGCCCATCCGGCGCTTTTCTTTTCCTGAACAGGCCAGACATGACTAACAGCAATCGTATCAAGCTCACATGGATCAGCTTTTTCTCCTACGCCCTGACCGGCGCGTTGGTGATCGTCACCGGGATGGTGATGGGAAATATCGCAGACTACTTCCATCTGCCCGTTTCCAGCATGAGTAACACCTTCACCTTCCTCAACGCGGGGATCCTGATCTCCATTTTCCTGAATGCCTGGCTGATGGAAATTGTTCCGCTGAAAACGCAGCTGCGTTTTGGTTTTGTGCTGATGGTCGCCGCCGTGGCGGGTCTGATGCTGAGCCACAGCATCGCCCTGTTCTCCGCCGCCATGTTCGTGCTCGGTCTGGTCAGCGGGATCACCATGTCGATTGGTACCTTCCTGATTACCCATATGTATGAAGGCCGTCAGCGCGGCGCGCGCCTGCTGTTTACCGACTCCTTCTTCAGCATGGCCGGGATGATTTTCCCGATGGTCGCGGCCGTTCTGCTGGCGCGCAGCATTGAGTGGTACTGGGTCTACGCCTGTATCGGCCTGGTTTACGTGGCCATCTTCATCCTGACCTTCGGCTGCGAATTCCCGGTTCTGGGTAAAAAAGCACAGACCACGGCAGAGCCTGTGGTGAAAGAGAAATGGGGTATCGGCGTACTGTTCCTCTCCATTGCCGCGCTGTGCTACATCCTGGGTCAACTGGGCTTTATCTCCTGGGTGCCGGAATACGCCAAAGGTCTGGGCATGAGCCTGAACGACGCGGGCAAACTGGTGAGCGATTTCTGGATGTCTTACATGTTCGGCATGTGGGCGTTTAGCTTCATCCTGCGCTTCTTCGATCTGCAGCGCATCCTGACCGTGCTGGCAGGCCTGGCTACCGTGTTGATGTATCTGTTCATCAACGGTTCCCCGGAGCATATGCCGTGGTTCATTCTGACCCTGGGCTTCTTCTCCAGCGCCATTTACACATCGATTATCACCCTGGGCTCCCTGCAGACCAAAGTGGCCTCGCCGAAGCTGGTGAACTTCGTCCTGACCTGCGGCACCATCGGTACCATGCTGACCTTTGTGGTGACGGGGCCGATCGTCGCTCACAGCGGCCCGCTGGCGGCGCTGCACACCGCTAACGGTCTGTACGCTGTGGTGTTCATCATGTGCTTCATCCTGGGCTTTGTGACCCGCCACCGCCAGCATAACGCTGCTGCGACGTCGCACTAATCCCCGCGCCCCTCTGCGCTACGCAGAGGGGCTGTTTCTGGCAAAACTTATCTCTTCTCCCCCGTTATCCATCTGGATCCAGGTCTGCGCCAGTTGCGTGGTGGCAATAATCCGCCCCTGCCGAATGGACCAGCGCACCGGCACCTGACAGCGTACCGCCTCAAACCCACTCTCTGCAGGCAAAATCACCAGGTTCGCCGGGTTACCCGTCTCAATACCGTAATCGCTCAGGCCAAACGTGCGGGCGCTGTTATGGGTGATCAGGTTCAGGCCGCTGTCAATTTGCGGGTAGCCCATCATCTGACAGACGTGCAGCCCCATATGCAGCACCTGCAGCATATTGCCGGTACCGAGCGGATACCATGGATCAAACACATCATCATGTCCAAAGCAGACGTTAATGCCCGCCGCCTGCAGTTCCTTCACGCGGGTGATGCCCCGACGCTTCGGATAGTCGTCAAAACGCCCCTGCAGGTGGATATTCACCAGCGGATTCGCCACGAAGTTAATGCCCGACATCTTCAGCAGGCGGAACAGCCGGGAGGTATACGCGCCGTTGTAAGAGTGCATGGCGGTGGTGTGGCTGGCCGTGACCCGCGCGCCAATGCCAGCTTCATAGGCCAGCGTGGCGACCGTCTCCACAAAGCGGGACTGCTCATCGTCGATTTCATCACAATGAATATCCAGCGGACGGTCGTATTTGTTCGCCAGGTCAAAGGCGATATGCAGGGACTGCACGCCGTATTCCCGGGTGAATTCGAAGTGCGGGATGGCACCCACCACATCCGCGCCCAGCGTTAATGCCTCTTCCAGCAGCGCCGCGCCGTTCGGGTAAGAGAGAATGCCTTCCTACGGGAATGCCACGATTTGCAGCGTCACCCATGGGGCGACCTCCTGTTTAACCTCCAGCATCGCCTTCAGGGCGGTAAGCGTCGGGTCGGAGACATCCACGTGGGTGCGGACAAACTGGATCCCGTTGGCAATTTGCCACTTCAGCGTTTTCCATGCGCGCGCTTTGACATCGTCATGACTAAGCAGCGCCTTACGCTCCGCCCAACGTTCAATCCCTTCAAACAGCGTGCCGGACTGGTTCCAGTTGGGTTCGCCCGCTGTCTGGGTGGTATCCAGATGAATATGCGGCTCGATAAACGGTGGAATGGCCAGTCCGCCGCGGGCATTTAAGACCTCATAGCTTTCGCTGTGGGTCTCGTCCATGGGCGTGATATCACCAAACCGACCATCCTCGATGGCGATCTGCCACAGCCCTTCGCGATCCGGTAAACGAACATTCTGCACAAGCCAAAGCGGTGTTGTAGACATACCTTTCCCCTGAAAAACGTGGCTGAAATTAAGGAGTACCTGTTTTTCCAAAAATAGCCACTTTTTTTGTACATAAAATCGACGACAACGAAAAGCCAGCGATTTCCATAACTTATAAAAATCCTGACAAATCATACATCTACCACCTAGGGAGTAGGCGAAGGCGTATTTGATTTGCATCAATAAGTGCCCCTGCTGAATCGTTAAGGTAGGCAGTAATAGAAAAGAAATCGAGGCAAAAATGAGCAAAGTCAGACTCGCTATCATCGGTAACGGCATGGTCGGCCACCGCTTTATTGAGGATCTTCTCGATAAAGCCAGCGCTGAGCAGTTCGATATTACCGTGTTCTGTGAAGAACCCCGCAAGGCGTACGACCGTGTGCACTTGTCTTCCTACTTCTCCCATCATACCGCCGAAGAGCTCTCTCTGGTGCGTGAAGGTTTCTATGAGAAGCATGGCGTAAAAGTGCTGGTGGGCGAACGCGCTATCACCATCAACCGTCAGGAGAAAGTGATCCACTCCAGCGCTGGCCGTACGGTTTTTTACGACAAGCTGATCATGGCGACTGGCTCATATCCGTGGATCCCGCCTATCAAAGGTTCGGAAACACAGGATTGCTTCGTTTACCGTACCATTGAAGATCTCAACGCCATCGAATCCTGCGCACGTCGCAGTAAACGCGGCGCGGTGGTTGGGGGCGGCCTGCTGGGTCTGGAAGCAGCCGGAGCGTTGAAAAACCTCGGCGTTGAAACGCACGTCATCGAATTTGCCCCGATGCTGATGGCCGAACAGCTGGACCACATGGGTGGCGATCAGCTGCGCCGTAAGATTGAAAGCATGGGTGTGAAAGTCCACACCAGCAAAAACACCAAAGAGATTGTGCAGGAAGGCACCGAAGCGCGTAAAACCATGCGCTTTGCCGACGGCAGCGAGCTCGAAGTCGACTTTATCGTCTTCTCCACCGGTATTCGTCCACGCGACAAGCTGGCCACCCAGTGCGGTCTGGCGGTTGCCCAGCGCGGCGGGATCATGGTGAACGATACCTGCCAGACCTCCGACCCGGATATCTATGCTATCGGCGAATGCGCCAGCTGGAATAACCGCGTGTACGGTCTGGTGGCGCCGGGCTACAAAATGGCGCAGGTCGCCGTTGACCATATCCTCGGTAACGAAAACGCCTTCGAAGGCGCGGACTTAAGCGCCAAGCTGAAGCTGCTGGGCGTGGACGTGGGCGGCATTGGCGATGCGCATGGCCGCACGCCGGGCGCACGCAGCTACGTTTATCTCGACGAGAGCAAAGAGATCTATAAACGCCTGATCGTCAGCCAGGACAACAAAACCCTGCTCGGCGCGGTGCTGGTGGGCGACACCAGCGACTACGGCAACCTGCTGCAACTGGTGCTGAACGCCATCGAACTGCCGGAGAACCCGGACGCGCTGATCCTCCCGGCGCACGCCTCCAGCGGCAAGCCGTCAATCGGCGTCGATAAACTGCCAGACAGCGCGCAGATCTGCTCCTGCTTCGACGTCACCAAAGGCATGCTGATCGCCGCCATCAACAAAGGTTGTCACACCGTTGCGGCGCTCAAAGCGGAAACCAAAGCCGGGACCGGCTGCGGCGGCTGTATTCCTCTGGTCACTCAGGTGCTGAACGCCGAACTGGCGAAACAGGGCATCGAAGTGAACAACAACCTGTGCGAGCACTTCGCGTACTCTCGCCAGGAGCTGTATCACCTGATCCGCGTGGAAGGCATTAAATCCTTCGACGAACTGCTGGCCAAGCACGGCCAGGGCTATGGCTGCGAAGTGTGTAAACCGACCGTCGGATCCCTGCTGGCCTCCTGCTGGAATGAGTACATCCTCAAACCCGAACATACGCCGCTGCAGGATACCAACGACAACTTCCTGGCGAATATCCAGAAAGACGGGACTTACTCCGTTATCCCACGCTCCGCGGGCGGTGAAATCACCCCGGAAGGACTGGTGGCCGTGGGCCGTATCGCGCGTGAATTTAACCTCTACACCAAAATCACCGGTTCCCAGCGTATCGGCCTGTTTGGTGCGCAGAAAGATGACCTGCCGGAAATCTGGCGTCAGCTGATTGAGGCGGGCTTCGAAACCGGTCACGCGTATGCCAAAGCGCTGCGCATGGCGAAAACCTGCGTGGGCAGCACCTGGTGCCGCTACGGCGTGGGCGACAGCGTGGGCTTCGGCGTCGAGCTGGAAAACCGCTACAAAGGCATCCGTACCCCGCACAAAATGAAGTTCGGCGTCTCCGGCTGTACCCGTGAATGTGCCGAAGCGCAGGGGAAAGACGTGGGGATCATCGCCACCGAGAAAGGCTGGAACCTGTACGTCTGCGGTAACGGCGGGATGAAACCACGCCACGCTGACCTGCTGGCGGCCGATCTTGACCACGACACGCTGATTCAGTATCTCGACCGCTTCATGATGTTCTACATCCGTACCGCCGACAAACTGACCCGTACCGCTTCCTGGCTGGATAATCTGGAGGGCGGCATCGACTACCTGAAATCGGTCATCATCGACGACAAGCTGGGGCTTAACGAACATCTGGAAGCCGAGATGGCGCGCCTGCGCGCGGCGGTGATTTGCGAGTGGACGGAAACCGTCAACACGTCAGCGGCACAGACCCGCTTCAAACACTTCATCAACAGCACCCAGCGCGACCCGAACGTGCAGGTAGTAGCAGAGCGCGAACAGCATCGTCCGGCGACACCTTATGAACGTATTCCGGTGACGCTGGTGGAGGAAAACGCATGAGCCAGTGGGTAAACATCTGCAACATTAACGACATTCTGCCGGCAACCGGCGTCTGTGCGCTGCTGGGAAACGAGCAGGTCGCGATTTTCCGCCCTCGCCACGACGAACAGGTTTTTGCCATCAGCAATATTGACCCTTTTTTTGAGGCCAGCGTCCTCTCCCGCGGGCTGATTGCCGAGCATCAGGGTGAGCTGTGGGTCGCCAGTCCGCTGAAAAAACAGCGTTTCCGTTTAAGCGACGGACTGTGCATGGAAGATGAAAGCTACTCGGTGAAGCACTACGACGTTCGCGTGAAGGACGGCCAGGTGCAGTTAAAAGCCTAACCCCCCGCCTTTCCTATAGGAAAGGCTTATGACCCCTTATGGGTAACGGCAGGAAAAACCGTATGTTTCCGGCGATTCCTGCTGTTATTCTGACGTCAATTCTTACCCCCTCCATGAATGCTGTGAGGTAATGTCGTGGACCACCTGCCGATTTTCTGTCAATTACGCCATCGCGACTGCCTGCTTGTGGGTGGCGGCGATGTGGCTGAACGTAAAGCCCGCTTGCTGTTAGAGGCTGGTGCCCGTCTTACGGTTAACGCCCTCGCCTTCGCACCACAGTTTGAAGCCTGGGCGAAAGAAGGGATGCTCACGCTGAATCAGGGAGAGTTTAACGAGTCCCTGCTGGATACCTGCTGGCTGACTATTGCCGCGACGGATGACGATGAAGTGAATCAGCGCGTCAGCGATGCCTGCGAAGCGCGCCGTATATTCTGCAACGTGGTGGATGCGCCGAAAGAAGCCAGCTTTATCATGCCGTCGATAATCGACCGTTCACCGTTGATGATTGCGGTGTCGTCAGGTGGCCGCTCGCCGGTTCTCGCCCGCCTGCTGCGGGAAAAACTGGAAGCACTGCTGCCGCAACATCTTGGGCAAATTGCCCACTATGCAGGGCAATTGCGTTCCCGGGTGAAGCAAACCTTCGCGACCGTGGGCGAGCGCCGTCGCTTCTGGGAAAAATTCTTCGTCAATGACCGGCTGGCCCAGTCGCTGGCCAATCAGGATGTGAAGGCGGTTGAAGAGACGACCGATCGGTTGCTCTCTGAACCGCTGGATCATCGTGGCGAGGTGGTGCTGGTAGGTGCAGGCCCCGGCGATGCGGGATTACTGACGCTGAAAGGTCTCCAGCAGATACAGCAGGCCGATACCGTTGTCTATGATCGTCTGGTCTCCGATGAGATCATGAATCTGGTACGTCGTGATGCGGACCGTGTGTTTGTGGGTAAACGTGCGGGTTATCACTGCGTGCCGCAGGAAGAGATTAACCAGATCCTGCTGAGAGAAGCGCAAAAAGGAAAACGTGTGGTGCGCCTGAAGGGCGGGGATCCGTTTATCTTTGGTCGCGGCGGCGAGGAACTGGAAACCCTCTGCAACGCAGGTATTCCGTTCTCTGTGGTGCCTGGCATTACGGCAGCATCCGGCTGTTCGGCATACTCCGGTATTCCATTGACCCATCGTGATTACGCGCAGAGCGTGCGTCTGGTGACGGGGCACCTGAAAACCGGCAGCGAACTGGACTGGCATAACCTGGCCGCCGAAAAGCAGACGCTGGTCTTCTATATGGGGCTGAATCAGGCCGCTACGATCCAGGCGAAATTACTGGAACACGGCATGGAAGCGGATATGCCTGTCGCGCTGGTGGAAAACGGCACCTCCATTAAGCAGCGCGTGGTAAATGGCGTGCTGACACAGCTGGGTGAGCTGGCGCAGCAGGTTGAAAGCCCGGCGCTGATTATTGTCGGCCGCGTGGTTGAACTGCGCGATAAACTCAACTGGTTCTCAAATCACTAGCGCATATTCTCCCTTCTTCGGGTAGTCCTTAACCGGACTACTCCCCTGTTACTGCTGTCGATAACATACCTCCCGCGAAATGGAACTTTTCCATTTATTCCCTCGTGTTACATCCAATTTAGTTTTTTTAAGACAAGGAATGCGTATGTTCAAACTGGCTAAAGCTGCCGTTCTGGTAGGCCTGTTATCGACTCTGACGGCCTGCACCGGCCACGTGCAAAACACCAAAAACAACTGCAGCTACGATTACCTGCTGCACCCGGCGATCTCCATTTCGAAGATCATCGGGGGTTGTGGCCCGGCGGCACAGCAGTAAGCTGTTTTACAGGCGTAAAAAAACCGGGGACTCCCCGGTTTTTTTGTTTTGAAAAGTGCGGCGTGATGCCCTCACCCAGGCCCTCTCTCACAGGGAGAGGGTACAAACCCTAAAACGGTAACGCCGTTACCGTTTTGCTTTTACCTACGGCTTACCCACAAACCCAATCGCTTCGTACACCGCTTTCAGGGTTTCTGACGCGCGCGCGCTGGCTTTTTCAGCGCCCTCTTTCATCACCTTCTGCAGGAAGGCTTCATCGTTACGGTAGCGGTGATAACGCTCCTGCAGCTCGGTCAGCATACCGGAAACGGCATCCGCCACTTCGCCTTTCAGGTGGCCGTACATCTTGCCTTCAAAGTGCTGTTCCAGCTCAGGAATGCTCTGGCCGGTCACACCGGAGAGGATATCCAGCAGGTTGGAAACCCCCGCTTTGTTCTGCACATCGTAGCGCACAACAGGCGGCTCATCGGAGTCGGTCACGGCACGCTTGAGCTTTTTAACCACCGATTTCGGATCTTCCAGCAGGCCGATAACGTTGTTGCGGTTATCGTCAGACTTGGACATCTTTTTGGTTGGCTCCAGCAGCGACATCACACGCGCACCGGATTTCGGAATAAATGGCTCTGGCACTTTGAACACTTCGCCATAAAGCGCGTTAAAGCGCTGGGCGATATCGCGGCTCAGTTCAAGATGTTGCTTCTGGTCTTCACCCACCGGCACCTGGTTAGTCTGATACAGCAGAATGTCAGCCGCCATCAGCACCGGATAGTCAAACAGACCGGCGTTGATGTTTTCAGAGTAGCGCGCGGATTTGTCCTTGAACTGCGTCATGCGGCTCAGTTCACCAAAGTAGGTGTAGCAGTTCAGCGCCCAGCCAAGCTGCGCGTGCTCCGGCACATGGGACTGAACGAAGATGGTGCTCTTTTCAGGATCGATCCCACATGCCAGATACAGCGCCAGAGTGTCCAGCGTGGCTTTACGCAGCTTCTCAGGATCCTGACGGGCGGTAATAGCATGCAGATCCACGATGCAGTAAATGCAATGGTAGTCATCCTGCATGCTAACCCACTGACGTAACGCACCCATGTAGTTACCAATGGTCAATTCACCTGACGGCTGGGCGCCACTAAAAACGATGGGCTTAGTCATTTTTCAATTCCTGATGTTCACTGTATGAAAGCCCGAGTGCGGGCAACAAATCTTTGAAGCGATCGAACACGACGTCCGGCTCACTCAGGGTAATGGCCTCACCGTAGTTGTAGCCATAAGTTAACCCCACGGAGGGACAACCCGCCGCTCTGGCAGCCAGAATATCATTGCGTGAATCACCGACAAAGAGCAGCTCCGCAGGTGTTAAGGATAATTTTCCTGCCACCAGCAACAGCGGTTCCGGGTGCGGCTTTTTATTCTGAACGTCATCACCGCCCACGATCACGGTGAAGTATTTCGCGATATCCAGCGCCTCCAGCAGTGGCGCAACAAACGGCGTCGGCTTGTTGGTAACCAGCCCCAGCGGAATGCCTTTCTCATGCAGCGCACTCAGCGTTTCCGCGACATCCGGGAACAGGAAGCTGCCTTCTTCAACGGTTTCTTCGTAGAAACGGTCAAACAGTTTGCGCAGAATACGTAGCTGTTCTTCCTGCGGGATATCCGCGTGATCAACGCTCGGTTTACCCTGTGCGGAACGTTGTGACGCACGCTCCTGGCGAGCCCACGTCAGGGCGCGCTCCATCAGGACATCTGCGCCATTACCAATCCACGTCACGACGCGATCTTCGCCCGCGACGGGCAGTTCAAGGGCGTACAGCGCCTGGTCGACGGCGCTCGTTAAGCCCGGCGCGCTGTCAACCAGCGTGCCATCGAGGTCAAATGCAATACCCCGGGTTGCCTGCAATTTATCCATGACTTACCTTCGCCAGCTCGCGGCGCATTTCATCAATGACTTTTTTGTAATCCGGTTGGTCGAAAATTGCCGAACCTGCAACAAACATATCCGCGCCCGCAGCCGCAATTTCGCCAATGTTATTCACCTTCACGCCGCCATCCACTTCCAGACGAATGTCGTAGCCTGACTCATCAATACGACGGCGCACTTCACGCAGTTTATCCAGGGTGTGAGGGATGAAAGACTGTCCGCCAAAGCCCGGGTTAACGGACATCAGCAAAATAACGTCCAGCTTATCCATCACATAGTCGAGATAGCTCAGGGGCGTTGCCGGGTTAAAGACCAGACCCGCTTTACAGCCGTTCTCTTTGATCAGCTGCAGCGTGCGGTCAACGTGTTCCGACGCTTCCGGATGGAAGGTGATGATACTGGCGCCCGCCGCGGCAAAATCAGGCACGATGCGGTCAACCGGTTTCACCATCAGATGGACGTCAATGGGCGCGGTAATACCGTAGTTACGCAGCGCCTTAAGCACCATCGGGCCGATGGTCAGATTGGGAACGTAGTGGTTGTCCATAACGTCGAAATGGACAACATCCGCACCCGCGGCGAGCGCGTTAGCAGTGTCTTCGCCCAGGCGGGCAAAATCGGCCGACAGAATTGAGGGAGCAATCAAAAACTGTTTCATCCGCATCTCCTTGAAATGTGTTTACCGGCGGGCAAAACGGCTCAGGGGCGATAAAGAGCCAGGAGTTCGTCCACCTTTTTACGTGTGCCGCCGTTGCTGCTAATGCTACGCCGCACTTTGACCTGAAAATGCTTCGCGGCTTTGTACCATTCGCGCGTATCAGGGGTATCGTGATTCGAAATTAACACCGGAATTCTTTTGCTGACCAGCTTTTCCGCCATCTCCGCCAGACGGGCCTGCTCGGCCGGACTGAAGCTGTTGGTGTGATAGGCGGTAAAATTCGCCGTCGCCGACAGCGGGGCGTACGGCGGATCGCAGTAAACCACCGAGTCTACGCCCGCCAGCTCCATACACTCTTCATATGAGAGACAGTGGAATTCGGCATTCTGCGCTTTTTCAGCAAAGTGATACAGCTCGTCCTGCGGGAAATAGGGGCGCTTATAGCGGCCAAACGGCACGTTAAATTCCCCACGCAGATTATACCGGCACAGGCCGTTGTAGCCATGGCGGTTGAGATAGAGGAACAACAGTGCCCGGCGGAACGGATCCTGGCTCTGGTTAAACTCAGTGCGCAGCTGGTAGTAAACATCCGGGTGATTGTTCTCGGGCGTAAACAGCTTGCGCGCCTCTTCCACATACTCATCGGTACGCAGTTTGACGATGTTATAGAGGCTGATGAGATCGCTGTTGATATCCGCCAGGATATAACGAGAAAAATCGGTGTTCAGGAACACCGATCCTGCGCCCACAAAGGGCTCGATAAGACACTCGCCTTTTGGCAGGTGCTTTTTAATATCATCGAGCAGGGGGTATTTCCCCCCTGCCCATTTCAGAAAAGCGCGATTTTTTTTCATGCTGACTAACTGATTACACCTTCTCCGGCTGTGGAGAAAGCTCCGACAGCATCCTGCGCTTTAAACATTACTTAAGATCGGCCTGAACCTGATGAATGGGCTTCGCCCACGGGTTTTTCGCCTGAACGTCTGCTGGCAGTGTCGCCACGGCACGTTTCGCTTCATCTTTGGAAGCATACACACCGCTCACCAGCACATACCACGGCTGCCCGTTACGGGTCGTCTGATAAACCACGTAGTTTTTCAGATTCGATTTCTTCGCCCAACCGTTGAGGTTGTCATAGTTAGACGAACTGCTCAGTTGCAGCGTGTAATTACTGGACGGTGCAGATTTGAGCGAACCGACGTTACCCGTCGTTTTACCCGCTGTGGTAGCCGGTGCTGTGGCAGTTGCAGCTGGAGCCGTTGTCGCCGCAGGCGCCGTGGTGGTCGCCGTGGCCTTCGGTGCAGTCTGCGTCACTGGCGCTTTTGCGGGCTCGCTTGCCGCAGCGGTTTCAGTGCGTTTCGGCTGCGCCGGTGCAGCTTTGACTTCAGGCGCTTTTACCACGGCCTGAGGTTTGGTCTCACGCTTAGGTTCAATGACCGCCTGCTTACGTTCCTGACGTGGTGCCGTCTGGGTCTGAGTCTGACGCGGTTTGGTTTCCGTTGCCGCGGTTTGTGGCTGAGCGTTGCCACCGCGAACAGGCGCAACGGTTGCAGGTTCAGTTGGCAACGTAGAGTTCACCACCACGTTATCCACCTGCTGCTGGTTTTGCGGCTGCATCAGCGCGTTGTTCAGATCGCCCTGAACCTCTACACGCTGCTGGCCCTCTGGCGTGACAGGTGCCTGATTCTGAGCAGGCGTGGAAGAAACTGGCGGCAGGGAAACATCCTGCGGCGTCGTTGTGTTACTGGCGGTCTGCTCTGCGGAGGTCGTACCCGGCGCTGGCTGTGCGCCATTTGCCTGGTCTGTCGCATCGTTACCGGAGAGGTTGATGCTCTTCTCAGCGGAAGCCGTTTGCTCGCCAGAATTCGTTGAAGGTGCTTTCAGCGCGGAGCCAATGCCGACAATCAGCAGCACAAGCACCAGAACGCCGAGTCCCATCATGATGTACTGGCGGGAGGCCGGTTTCTGCGCGGCCGCTTTTTTACGTTTACGCGGGCGACGCTCTACTGGCTGTTCGTCCATTGAATCTTCTTCGGACTCATAATCCTCTTCTTCTCGCTCATCACGCGCATTACGGCTACGTGAAGGGCGACGATCGTCTGCATCCAGATCAACATCGTCAAAGTTGATCTGCGGCTCGTTATCACGTTCTGAAGATTGACGAGAACGACCAGTACGACGATCGCTGGGATCGGGTTTCAGCTCGTCTTCTGGTTTGAATTCATCCATTTAACACCCCACTCAAAGGCTTATGCCAACGACTTTGCATTTCGCCTGAAGCTAAACGACCACCGGTAACAGTGGCCTGACCTTTCTAGTTGTTACGCCTGCTGACAATCAGCGATAGCGCCAAGAACGACATCGTGCGGCACTCCGCCGCGCACTTCACTCTTCCCTATTGCAAGCGGGAGTACAAGACGCATCTCACCTGCCAATACTTTTTTATCGCGCATCATGTGGGGTAAATACGCTTGCGCCGACATCTCCTGCGGCCCGGTTACCGGCAAGCCTGCACGTTCCAGCAGTGCGATGATACGCGCCGTCTCTTCTGGTTTGAACTGACCCAGACGTTCGGAGGTGCGGGCAGCCATCACCATGCCAGCCGCGACAGCTTCACCGTGGAGCCAGTTTCCGTAACCCATTTCGGCTTCAATCGCGTGGCCAAACGTATGCCCAAGATTCAGTAAAGCACGTAAGCCCGTTTCACGCTCGTCTGCTGCAACAACTTCTGCTTTCAGCTCACAACAACGGCGAATGCAGTATGCCAGTTTAGCCTCATCCAGGCGCACCAACGCATCCATATTCTCTTCCAGCCAGTTAAAGAACTCGCCATCAAGAATAATGCCGTATTTGATCACTTCAGCCAGGCCAGAAGCCAGTTCGCGTGGTGGCAGGGTTTTCAGACAGTCGAGATCCACCACCACCGAAGCGGGCTGGTAGAACGCGCCAATCATGTTTTTGCCGAGCGGATGGTTGACTGCAGTTTTGCCGCCAACGGAAGAGTCGACCTGAGACAGTAACGTGGTTGGAATCTGAATAAAACGGACGCCACGTTGATAACTTGCCGCCGCAAACCCCGTCAGATCGCCCACAACACCGCCGCCCAGGGCAAGCAGTGTCGTATCGCGACCGTGCGGTTTTTGCAGTAATGCGGTAAAGACGGTATCCAGTACCGTCAGGCTTTTATACTGCTCGCCATCGGGCAGAATCACACTGTCGACCTTCACGCCGGCCTGCTCAAGCAGGTGGCGAACGCGGTCAAGATAAAGCGGAGCCAGTGTCTCATTGGTGACCAGCATCGCCTGATCACCCGCTTTCAGTGGTAAAAAGGAAGCTGGGTCGTTAAACAAACCAGCCGCGATGGTGATAGGGTAACTACGTTCCCCGAGAGTAACTGTAATCCTCTCCATGACGCGACATCCACCTTTAATGCTTTTACCCGCAGGCGAGTGTATATAAAGCCAGAATCAGTTGCTTTCCAGCATATGAATAATCTGGTTTGCAACCACTTTAGCGCTCTGATCATCAGTACGAATGGTCACATCAGCAATCTCTTCGTACAGAGGATTGCGTTCATCGGCCAACGCTTCCAGAACTTCCCGTGGTGGCGTTTCAACCTGCAGCAGCGGGCGCTTTTTATCGCGCTGCGTACGTGCCAGCTGTTTTTCGATGGTCGTCTCAAGATAAACCACTACGCCACGGGCGGAGAGACGGTTGCGGGTTTCGCGAGATTTTACAGAACCGCCGCCAGTTGCCAGCACGATGCCCTGTTTTTCCGTGAGTTCGTTGATCACTTTTTCTTCTCGGTCACGGAAACCTTCTTCGCCTTCTACATCGAAGACCCAGCCCACATCAGCTCCGGTTCGTTTCTCAATCTCTTGATCAGAATCGTAAAATTCCATATTGAGTTGTTGAGCTAACTGACGCCCAATAGTGCTTTTGCCGGCACCCATAGGCCCAACCAGAAAGATATTGCGTTTCTCTGCCATTTTTTCGGTACTACTAAGACTATTCGTTAATGGTAATCCCCGCTTCGCAGACACCCGGCGTAGCAGGACATGAACTGAAACCTCATATGCAATAGAGCGAGAGTCAGACTAAAAATTATCTCAATACTCCGGCTTGTTTGGCAACTGATTAAATCGCCGCGCCAGACGCATAAGACAACAAGACGTCAGTCCAACTCAAATCGGTACTCCTTGTATGCTAATTCATGCCCCACGTCAAACATCTGCAACAAACTGAATGCAAAATCATTGCGGGGATCGTTACCCGTCAGCGAATAGCCACCAGACGTGGCGTAATAAACACCACTAACTCACGCCGTTCGTTGTCTTTTCCATCATGGCGAAAAAGCTGCCCAAGCCAGGGGATTTTACCGAGCCCGGGTACGCTATCACTCCCGGTTTTATTCTTTTGCGAGAAAATCCCGCCCAGCGCCAGCGTTTCTCCACTTTTTACCTCCACCTGGGTTTCTATCTCCTGTTTGTCGATAGCCAGCGTTTCGCCATCGGCCTGTTGCAACACCTGCCCCGGCATATTTTCGCTGATGTGTAATTTCAGGCGCACGCGACCGCCCGGTAGCACCACCGGCGTGACCTCCATGCCTAATACCGCCTCTTTGAACTCCACAGAGGTGGCCCCACTCTCACCGCTGGAGACCTGATAAGGGATTTCGCTGCCCTGTTTGATACTGGCCGGTTGCATATGTGAGGCCAGCAATCGCGGGCTGGCGATGATGTCGACCTGCTGTTTTTGCTCCAGCGCCGACAACTCCAGATCCAGCAGCCTGCCGTTAATCCGCCCGATATTAAACCCCACGTGGGTAGTGGCGCTGGCAACGGACAGATCGCTGCCAAGGGCAGTCACCTGCCCCACCTTGCCCGTCTCCGTGGCCTCGGCAAGGCTCCATTTCACGCCCAACTCCCGCAGGCTTTTTTCATTGATGGTCACGATATGCGCCGCCAGTTCGACCTGCTCGACGGGAATATCCATCTGTGTTGCCCAGTGCTGTAGCGTCTTCAGTACGGCCTTATTATCCCGGACCAGCAGGCGGTTGGTGCGCTTATCGAGCGATAAACTGCCCTTCGGACTGAGCAGTTTTTCCGCAGTTTTTTGCAGTTCCCCAGCATCGGCGTAAGAAAACGCAATGCTCTGCGAGAGCAGCGGAGCATCCAGTTCACGGCGGGCCCGATCCTGCGCTTTACGCTCCTGCTGTTCGCGCTGCCAGGCCGCCGTATGGACATAAAAAATGCCACCCTCTTCATGCAGCACGAGCCCTGCACTGGTGATAACCGTCTGCAGCGCCTGTCGCCACGGAACATGTGTCAGATTGAGCGACAGCGTGCCGCTCACGTCGGGTGACACCACCAGATTACGGTTCGCCTGTGCAACCAGCGCCTGCAGAACCTGAACCACAGGAACGTCATCCACCACCAGCGTGACCGGTTTCGGTGCGGCGGCCAGCGGAGTGACGATCGTTAGTAACAGCAGCGCTATCCTTAAATTCATTTTTCTTCGTTCCTTCTCGTTGCCACGACCATTGCGTTGGCTCACAGGTTTCACCCAGCTCTATGGCGAGCGCCGTCTCATTGATTGCACTGACCCGCCAGCCCGGCGGTAAACGCTCTTGCAGGTAAAGACGATGCCAGCGATTTTTCCCGTCCTGCAAAATGCCAACCCCACCGACCATGCCGCGATAGTGCCACTGCGCCAGCTCGCCAACGGCACAGGGATCGTCCGGGGGACGAAATGGATCGCGCATTCCGGTCAAAATCAGCACGGAGCAAACCAGCAGGTAGCGCAGGCTATTTCGCATGGTCTTGCTCCAGCTGCACTCGCAGACGTAACGCCGCGCCCTGGGGCGCAAGCGTAAAGGCGGCAATCCGGACATCTTGCTGCGCCAGCCGGGTGAATACCGTCAGGATTGCCGGCCAGTCGGCATCCAGCGCCAGCTCCCCACCGCCCGGAAGGGGTTTCCAGTGCACCAGCGTTGCGCCATCAGCCTGAAAGTCCAGCGGGGAAAAGCGCACCACCGGGCGTACGTCAGACTCTGGTGTCCGGCGAGGCCCGTTGCGGGCGACACGCCACAGCGCCGCATGGCGCTGTACGGCGTCGGCCATTTGCATCTGAAGTGCAGCAAGCTGTGAATTAAGCGGCCTCAGGAATACGCCCCATGCGGTCCCCCACAGAAAGGCAACGCCCAGCCCACCGCACAGGACCCGGTACCGGCGACGGCTCTCACACCAGCGTTCCAGTATCATGTTCACGCGTTACCCCTGGTCTGTGAGCTGAAAAGTGAACATCCAGCGCCCGTGACCATCCTGCCGTATCTCTCCTGCTGGCCCGGAGGTAAACCCCGCTATGTGCCGGAGAACATCACCCATTGCCGACAGGGCGGGCAGTGCTGAGGCATAGCCGCTGATTGTCACAGAAGGGTGTTGATAACGAAGCTCCGTGAACCAGGCCTGCGCCGGAATGGCATCGGAAAGAGACGTCAGCACCGGCTGCCACGCCCTACGCCGGGGCTGGCGCGTGGGCGCCGGTGTGGCAAGAGGCAGACGTGAAGACAGCACGCGCTGCACGGTCTGCATGCCCGCCAGTTCAGTCTGCAGGGCGTGCAGCTTCAGGTTGGCGTGCATTCTCAGGCTGAAAACCGTTATCAGCGTCAGAACAGACGCGGCTGCAGATAGCTTTCCCCAGAACCGCAGGCGGCGCGCGCGTCGTTGCTGTCGCCACGGAAGAAGATTGGTCATGCTCATTCAGGCACCTCGCTCATGGCCAGCGCCAGCGCGACGGTATAATCGGCACCGCATTCCGGCAGCGGGGGCTGAGTGCGAGAGAGGGTCTCCCACGGATCGCGCTGGCTATCAAACAGCACGATATCGTCCGGCGCGAGGGCCAACAGTGCCGCCAGTTCAGCCACGCTTTTGGCCTCGGTAGCGAAGCGGCGCCCCCACTGGTGGCGCATTGCCCACAACCACTGATGCTCGTCTCGCCACGCGACACACTGCGCCGGCGCCACCGCAGGAAGAAGGTTTGCCAGCGCGCTGGCATCCGGGGTAATCGTCACCAAACGTAAATGCAGCGTTTTCGCGAGCGTCAGAAGTGTTTCAACCTCTTTGTTTTGCGCTGCGGTGACATGAAATGTGTTGCTGAACGTGTCCTGTGCGTAATCGAAGCACAGCGCGTCAGGGGACATCTCCAGTTCACGCGAGAGCGTAGCCCCCAGCCAGGAGAGCTGTTCGCTGTCGCAAAGGGCGATAGCCGGGCGGGGCAGCGATCGTTGCAGGGTACGCGCGGCCGGAAATGAGAGGAACACCCGGTGCTGATGCGGCAATGTACGCCGCCAGTCGCGTAATGCGTCAACCAGTTGTTCTGGCTGACAAATTTTCCCGTCGAGGATGATGCCTTCCGTCAGCGGTATCGCCCACCAGCGGCGCAGACACCAGCTGAGACGCTCGCGAACCAGCGCGACAATCAGCACCCTATCTTGTTGAATATGAACGCCCGTTTGCCATGTTTTGAAAGCCATGCTTCACGATCTCCTTATCGCCCGTCGCCGTGACGGCTATATCAATGAATCAGGCTTGCCTTTATACTACCGCGCGATTGTTTAGAAACTGCCCAAGTGAAACCAGATGGGAAATCTCCGGTGAAGTTCGTAAAGTATTTATTAATCCTTGCAGTGTGTTGCATTCTGCTGGGAGCAGGCTCGATTTATGGTTTGTACAAATATATTGAGCCGCAGCTACCTGATGTCGCTACGCTTCGTGATGTGCGACTCCAGATCCCAATGCAGGTCTACAGCGCCGACGGCGAGCTGATGGCGCAGTACGGCGAAAAGCGCCGTATCCCGCTGACCTTAAATCAAATTCCCCCGGTGATGGTGAAGGCCTTCATCGCCACTGAGGACAGCCGTTTTTACGAGCACCACGGTGTTGATCCGGTGGGGATTTTCCGCGCCGCAAGCGTCGCGATGTTCTCCGGGCATGCCTCTCAGGGGGCAAGTACCATCACGCAGCAGCTGGCACGTAACTTCTTCCTCAGCCCAGAAAAGACGCTGACACGTAAGATAAAAGAGGTGTTCCTTGCGATCCGCATTGAGCAGTTGCTGAGTAAAGACGAAATCCTTGAGCTTTACCTCAACAAGATCTATCTCGGTTATCGCGCCTATGGCGTGGGTGCCGCGGCTCAGGTGTACTTCGGTAAACCCGTGGAGCAGCTGACCTTAAGCGAAATGGCGACCATTGCTGGCCTGCCTAAAGCCCCGTCCACGTTTAACCCGCTCTACTCACTCGATCGCGCCACCGCACGTCGCAATGTCGTCCTGTCACGTATGCTGAGCGAAGGCTACATCAGTCAGAGTGAATATGAGCAGGCACGCAACGATGTCATCGACGCCAACTACCATGCGCCGGAGATCGCCTTCTCTGCCCCGTATCTGACCGAAATGGTGCGCCAGGAAATGGTCAGCCGGTATGGCGATAAGGCCTATGAAGATGGTTATCGCGTGTACACCACGGTCACCCGCAAAGTGCAGCAGGCGGCACAGGAGGCGGTGAGAAATAACGTGATGGACTACGATATGCGCCACGGCTATCGCGGCCCATCCAACGTACTCTGGAAGGTGGGTGAAAGCGCCTGGGACAGTAAAAAAATCACCAGTACGCTGAAAGCGCTGCCAACCTATGGCCCGTTGCTGCCTGCAGTGGTCACGCAAGCCGACCCTCAGGAAGCCATTGCGACACTGGCAGACGGCACATCAGTCTCCCTGCGCATGGAGGGTATCCGCTGGGCGCGTCCGTATCGCTCTGACACCCTGCAAGGGCCAACACCACGCAAGGTGACCGATGTAGTACAGACCGGACAGCAAATCTGGGTGCGTCAGGTGGGCGATGCCTGGTGGCTGGCGCAGGTGCCAGACGTGAACTCCGCGCTGGTCTCCATTAACCCGCAAAACGGTGCCGTGCTGGCGCTGGTCGGTGGGTTTGATTTCAACCAGAGCAAATTTAACCGCGCCACTCAGGCGCTGCGTCAGGTCGGCTCTAATATCAAACCGTTCCTCTACACGGCGGCGATGGATAAAGGGCTGACCCTTGCCAGTATCCTCAACGACGTGCCGATCTCTCGCTGGGATGCCGGTGCCGGTTCCGACTGGCAGCCGAAGAACTCCCCGGCGGAATATGCTGGCCCTATTCGTCTTCGTCAGGGTCTGGGACAGTCGAAAAACGTGGTGATGGTGCGTGCGATGCGTGCGATGGGCGTCGACTACGCGGCAGAGTATCTGCAACGCTTTGGCTTCCCGGCACAGAATATCGTGCGTACCGAATCGCTGGCGTTAGGCTCGGCTTCGTTCACGCCGCTGCAGGTGGCGCGTGGGTATTCGGTCATGGCTAACGGCGGCTTCCTGATTGACCCGTACTTCATCAGTAAAATCGAGAATGACCAGGGCGGTGTGCTGTTCGAAGCGAAGCCTAAAATCGCCTGCGCGGAGTGCGATATTCCGGTAATTTACGGCAATACGCCGAAATCTGAGGTGCTTGAGAACAAGGACATGGAAGACGTTGCCGTGTCGCAGGAGCAGCAGAACGGTGTGGTGCCACAGCCACAGCTGGAACAGGCAAACCAGGCGCTGGTCGCACAGACCGGTGCGCAGGAATATGCCCCGCATGTGATCAACACCCCGCTCTCTTTCCTGATCAAGAGCGCGCTGAACACCAACATCTTCGGTGAACCGGGCTGGCAGGGTACCGGCTGGCGTGCAGGGCGTGATTTACAGCGCAATGACATCGGCGGTAAAACCGGGACCACCAACAGCTCGAAAGATGCCTGGTTCTCCGGCTACGGTCCGGGCGTGGTGACTTCGGTCTGGATCGGCTTTGACGATCACCGCCGCGATTTAGGCCGCACCACGGCGTCTGGCGCGATTAAAGATCAGATTTCCGGCTACGAAGGCGGGGCGAAGAGTGCGCAACCGGCCTGGGATGCCTATATGAAATCCGTTCTTGAGGGCGTGCCGGAACAACCACTGACGCCGCCTCCAGGTGTGGTCACGGTCAATATCGACCGCAGCACCGGACAGTTAGCTAACGGTGGCAATAGTCGTGAGGAGTATTTCATCGAAGGTACGCAGCCTACCACGCAGGCGGTACATGAGGTGGGTACAGAGATTATTGATAACGGCGAGACGCACGAGCTGTTCTGACAACAAAGCAAAACGGCAACCTCGGGTTGCCGTTTTTGTTTTTGCTCCCTCTCCCGTGGGAGAGGGTTGGGGTGAGGGCATCAGGCCACTACAGTCGCCCCTGCCCCTTCAGCCATTCCCGTACCAGGAACAGCGCGCTCACGTTACGCGCCTCGTTGAAGTCAGGATCTTCCAGCAAATCCATCAGGTGCGCCAGCGGCCAGCGAACCTGTGGCAGCGGCTCCGGCTCGTCCCCTTCCAGCGATTCAGGATAGAGATCTTCAGCCACCACAATGTTCATTTTGCTGGAAAAATAGGAGGGAGCCATACTCAGTTTTTTCAGGAACGACAGCTCATTCGCGCCAAAACCGACCTCTTCTTTCAGCTCGCGGTTTGCCGCTTCAAAGACCGTTTCACCCGGGTCGATAAGGCCTTTCGAGAAACCCAGTTCATAAGATTCCGTGCCCACTGCATATTCGCGGATCAAAATCAGATGGTCGTCGACGATGGGGATAATCATCACCGCTTCGCGCGACGAGGGGCGCATACGCTCATAAACGCGACGCACACCGTTGCTGAACTCCAGGTCCACACTTTCGACATTAAACAGCCGCGATTTCGCGACAGTTTCAACATTGAGAATGGTGGGTTTTTGTAGTGGTTTGCTCATCTTGATGGGTCTTTGCAGTGTGAACTGACTTTATTGTGCGATACGCCGCACGGTTTCGGCAATGTCAATTGTTCTTTATTTACATTTGTGCAACCTGACAGGAATCAATCCTCAATTCAAAACAAATGTCAAGAGGTTGAAATGTTTCCAGGAATTTGCTGATATCGCGCCATCACAGGCTTTGCTATCATCATCGGTCACTGGGATGCGCTGCAGAATGCTCAAGTTCGACTCCATGCTTGCCGATAGCCAACCACAGACTCTCATTCATTGTTAAAGGTGCTACTGACTACACCTGTAAGAAGATAAAGTAAGATGGGGAAAGCATGAGCACCATTTTGATCGTTCTCGCTGCTATGCTGGCCGGCGCGTTGGTTGCAGGGTGGTTATACAGGCGTCGCGTACAGCGGCGTTTTCGGCTGCCCTTTTTAAATGCCTTTGCTGGCGCCACAACGCGTAAACTCACGCAAGAAGAGCGTGATGCCGTTGAAAACTACCTTGAGACCCTCAACCGTTCCCAGTTAACGCCTGGGCCAACGGGGGCCACTGCTGCGCCGGTAATCCTCAATCTGAACGCGCAAAGCGACACGGTGCTCTGCGTGACGCGCTCCATTACCCGCTATGGCATCACCACTGACGATCCCAATAAATGGCGCTACTATCTGGATTCCGTCGAAGTGCATCTGCCTCCGTCCTGGGAGCAGTACATTAACGATGAAAACAGCGTCGAGCTGATCCATACCGATTCGCTGCCGCTGGTTATCTCGCTAAACGGCCATACTCTGGGCGAATACCTTCAGGAAGCGCCGCGCTTTGCTCTGGAACGCGCGAGCTCAAAGCAGGCCTCCATCCGTGGCGAAGAGACCGAGCAAATTGAACTGCTGAACATTCGTCAGGAGACGCATGAAGAGCACGCCCTGAGTCGCCCGGATGGCATTCGCGAGGCGGTCCTGATTGTGGCCGCCTTCCTGCTCTTTTTCTTCTGCCTGCTGACGCCGGATGTCTTTGTCCCCTGGCTTGCTGGCGGTGCAGTGCTGCTGTTGGCCGCCGGGCTGTGGGGGCTGTTTGCGCCTCCTGCCAAAACCTCTTTGCGTGAAATTCACTGCCTGCGCGGTACGCCAAAACGCTGGGGCCTGTTTGGTGAGAACGATCAGGAACATATCAACAACATCTCCCTCGGGATTATCGACCTGATCTATCCGCGCCACTGGCAGCCGTGGATCGCCCAGGATTTAGGGCATAAAACCGATATTGATATCTATCTTGACCGCCACGTTGTACGTCAGGGACGCTACCTGTCCCTGCACGATGAAGTGAAGAACTTCCCGCTTCAGCACTGGCTACGCAGCACGGTTATCGCCGGGGGCGCAGCGCTGGTCTTTGCCCTGTTGCTGCTGTTCGTGCCGCTGGATATGCCCATCAAATTCACCCTGTCGTGGATCAAAGGGGCGCAAACCGTTGAAGCCACCAGCGTTAAGCAACTGGATGAAGCCGGCGTACGGGTGGGGGATACGCTCCGTCTGAAGGGAACCGGGATGTGTAACATCCACACACCGGGAGCCTGGAATACCCGTCAGAACTCACCGTTCATGCCGTTCGATTGCTCGCAAATCGTCTGGAACGATGCACCGCCGCTACCGCTACCGGAGTCGGATGTCGTCAATAAAGCCACCGCGCTTACCCAGACGCTTAACCGCCAGTTGCACCCGAAAACCGATGATGATTCACGCGTCAGCCCTGCCCTGCGTTCTGCCATTCAGAAATCCGGAATGGTACTGCTGGATGACTTTGGCGAAATCGTGCTGAAAACGCAGGATTTATGTTCCGCGCAGGACGAATGTGTTCGCCTTAAAAACGCGCTCGTCAACCTGGGTAATAGCAAGGACTGGGACTCGCTGGTGAAGCGCGCCGAAGCGGGTCGACTGGACGGCGTAAATGTACTGCTGCGTCCGGTCAGCGCCGAATCGCTGGATAACCTGGTGGCCACCTCTACCGCGCCGTTTGTGATGCGTGAAACCACCCGTGCGGCCCAGGCGCTGAACAGTCCGGCGCCTGGCGGCTTTGTGATTGTCAGCGATGAAGGGAGCGACCTGGTCGATCAGCCTTACCCGCAGACCGCGCTGTATGACTACCCGGCACAGGAGCAATGGGGGCAGTTCCAGCGTCTGGCGCAGATGCTGATGCAGACCCCGTTCAGCGCCGAAGGGATTGTGACCAGTATCTTTACCGACGCCAACGGCACGCGCCATATCGGCCTGCACCGGATGCCGGACAGCGCGGGGTTATGGCGTTACATCGGTACATCGTTGCTGATGTTTGCGATGCTGGCATCCATTTTCTGGAATGGTTTCATGGCCCTGCGTCGCTACCAGCGTTCACGCACCCGGCTTGCCGAGATCCAGCAATACTACGAAAATTGCCTCAATCCTAAGCTGGTCCCCTCCTCTGAGAGCCTGATCGGATAACATCCCTGCGCGACAAGTTGTGCTACCCTGTCGCGCACGTTTCTTCTGGCTGGAGTTCCCCTATGCATCTTGATATCGCCTGGCAGGAGGTTGATACCGTCCTGCTGGATATGGACGGCACGCTGCTCGATCTCGCCTTCGATAATTACTTCTGGCAAAAGCTGGTCCCGGAAACCTATGGCGAACAGCAGGGTATCTCCCCGGCAGAAGCGCAGGAATTCATTCGTTCGCAATATAGCGCGGTGCAACATACGCTAAACTGGTACTGTCTGGACTACTGGAGCGAACGACTCGGTTTGGATATTTGTGCCATGACCACCGCCCAGGGCCCGCGCGCCGTACTGCGTGAGGACACCGTGCCCTTCCTGGATGCGCTGAAAGCAAGCGGCAAGCGTCGTATTTTGCTGACCAACGCCCATCCGCATAATCTGGCCGTGAAGCTGGAACATACGGGTCTTGCGTCACACCTTGATTTATTACTTTCCACCCACACATTTGGTTATCCGAAAGAGGATCAGCGGTTGTGGCATGCGGTGAAGGAAGAGACCGGTTTACAGCCGGAACGCACGCTGTTCATTGATGACAGCGAGCCCATTCTGGATTCCGCCGCGGCGTTTGGCATTCGCTACTGCCTGGGCGTGACCAATCCTGACTCCGGCCTGGCGGACAAAAGCTATCTGCGGCATCCGGGGCTGGGTGACTATCGTCAGATGATCCCCTCACTGACCGTGAAGGAGACGCCATGAAAGAAAAACCCTCAGATGGGGTAAGACTGGATAAATGGCTGTGGGCAGCCCGTTTTTATAAAACGCGCGCCCTTGCCCGCGAGATGATCGACGGCGGAAAGGTGCATTACAACGGCCAGCGTAGCAAGCCGAGTAAACTGGTTGAACTGAATGCCACCTTAACGCTGCGTCAGGGCAACGATGAACGAACGGTGGTGATTAAAGCCATTACCGAACAACGACGGCCCGCATCTGAAGCCGTACAGCTTTATGAAGAGACGGCTGAGAGCATTGAAAAGCGCGAGAAGACCGCGCTGGCGCGCAAAATGAATGCGCTGACCATGCCCCACCCGGACCGGCGACCGGATAAAAAAGAGCGCCGCGATCTGATGAAATTTAAACACGGTGAGACCGAGTAACCCTCACCTGCACGAGAGACTATTATGGCCCAACACGACCAATTACACCGCTATCTGTTTGAACAATTCGCCGTGCGTGGCGAGCTGGTCACCGTATCCGAAACCTGGAAACAGATTCTGGAAAACCACAACTACCCGCTGCCGGTGAAAACCCTGTTGGGCGAACTGCTGGTTGCCACCAGCCTGCTGACCGCCACGCTGAAGTTTGCTGGTGATATCACCGTGCAGCTGCAGGGTGATGGCCCGATGTCGCTGGCCGTGATCAATGGTAACAATCAGCAGCAGATGCGCGGCGTCGCGCGCGTTCAGGGCGACGTTCCTGACAATGCCGACCTGAAAACACTGGTGGGTAATGGCTACCTGGTGATCACCATCTCCCCGGAAGAAGGTGAACGCTATCAGGGCGTGGTCGGTCTGGAAGGCGATACCCTGGCCGCCTGCCTGGAAGATTACTTCATGCGTTCCGAACAGCTGCCAACTCGCCTGTTCATCCGTACCGGTGAAGTAGACGGTCAACCCGCTGCAGGCGGTATGCTGCTGCAGGTTCTGCCTGCACAGGATGCGCAGACCAATGATTTTGAGCACCTGGCGACGCTGACCGAAACCATCAAGGCGGAAGAGCTGTTCAACCTGTCGGCGACCGATGTGCTGTGGCGTCTGTATCATGAAGAAGAGGTGACGGTTTACGATCCGCAGGCCGTGGAGTTTAAGTGTACCTGCTCACGCGAACGCTGCGCTGGCGCACTGAAAACCCTGCCGGATGAAGAGATCGACAGCATTATGGCTGAAGACGGTGAAATCGATATGCACTGTGACTACTGCGGTACGCACTATGTGTTCAATTCGATGGATATCGCTGAGATCCGCAACAACGCCTCTCCGGCGGATCCGCAGGTCCACTGATCATAAAGCAACGGCTCCGCAAGGAGCCGTTTTGTTAACGCACCAGCGCATTATCGTAATTTATCTCTACGCGTTCCCCGAAGATCTGAATATCTGCCCACGGCTTCACAACGGGTTTCACCTTCCCCTGCTGCACTGCGCGTTCCAGCTCTTCCCGTGATAAACCATCAGGCATTTTCCAGGTATCGCCTGCCAGCTTCCAGCCGGTACGGGTTTGCGTGTACACCACAATCGTGCGGTCGCTAAACTGATAAATCACCGCTTCAGGCTTGCCGTCGCCGTTCAGATCCAGCGACATCAGTAAACAGGTTTTCCGCTCGCGGCTGCAGGAATCAAATCGGTACTGGTTATTCAGCATCGCCTGCCACAACCCCTTGTCGGGTCGAGACGTACCCGGTGCGAGCTGGATCTGTTTCTCAAGCACTGCGACTGTCATCTTCCCTGCTCCGTCCCGATTTCCGCTGAGAAGGCCGTACAGCTCACGCTGGCGCTTTGGCTCAGCCATAAACTGCCGATCGTATTGCAGCGTCTGCATCGCCTCGCGTCCCTTACGCCCGCTGTTGCTGAGCATATACAGGCTGACCTGATCCGCGTTGATGCGCCCGTCATGATAACGGGACATGTGGCTTTCAACGCTGATACGCCACGGATCAAGCACCGGCGTATGAACCAGAATAAGAAGAGTAAGCGCAAGTAATCCCGTTACCGGGATAACGTAAGCCTGCAGCTTTTGCGCTTCGCGGCGGGTGAAGACAACGCTTATGCAAAATCCTACCGCCCAGACCAGCGCCACCAGCGTAATGAGCACGCCATAGAGACGTTCCGGTGACCAGCCATATTGCGAAATGCGCAGCCATAACGCCCACCCTGCTAACACCGGATAGGTGGGAACGATAGCGATGGCGAGACGAACCATCCCGTTGAGAAGCGCATAGTAAGGTAGCGTCTGACGCTGCGGATGCCAGACAATCGTCACCAGAAAAAGGAGCAGTAGCGCTAAGGCGGTCAGCAGGCCCGCCGCGGATATCCGTGCGGAAATGGCCTCAAAGCCCATCATGGGCAATGCGCCAATAAACAGCAGCGCTAAGGCCGCCATCAGAGGTAACAGGCCGGTGGCGATCAGGGTAAGCAGGTTTTGTAATGCGCGCATCAAGCGCACCTGCATGCGCGCCAGTACGGCGACACTGGCAGAAACCACGCCAATCGCCACTGAAATAAACCAGTCAGACTGGAAGAAAAGGCGATCAAAAAACTGAATGCCAATGAGTTTGAAGAGTTCAGCCCAGAGGAAAAGCACCAGCCAGAAGAGGCCGTTGGAGATAAAAATAGTCAGTACAGTCAGCGCGTTGTGCCAGTGCTTATCGTAAAAATCACTGTAGAACGAGGCCGTCGTCTCAGGCGACAGACGCCTTTGCAGCCATGGCAACATCAATAGCATCATCAACAGAAGATGAAAGCCCCAGACGAGTACGGCTTCTTTGATTTCCCAGTGTTCAAGCCCCGATACGCTCCACTTAAGCCAGGCGCCCATCCCGGCGACAACAGCGCCAACGATCGCGAGCGCCAGCCAGAGTAACGGTTTTCTGAATGACGTCACGGAAAGCGCGACAGTGGCGGTCATCGCCACCGTTGCAGGCATCACGCACAACGACCACACCGTATCGGATGGCAATTTCGCATACGCGATGTACTCACTGATCCCGTAGCAAATTAGTCCCTGTAAAGCACCCACCAGCACGACGGCCAGGCGCGTTGAAGGGGATAACGTTTCACTGTTTTCCATCTCTCATCCCTTTTCCAGAAAAGCGTATTGTTTCATCAATCCGCGAATGACATGAATCGTTTTCATACTGTAACCCTTACGTAATTTTCTTACGTGTATGCGATTACATTCACATTCTTTCCGATAAAATCACCAGCCATTAACCTTTTCGGAACATTTTCCCCAACAAAAAAGTGATTCCTGCGATAATCCGCCTGCCCTGTGACTGGAGTCGCAGCGTTTTCCGTTAGTAAGGGTTTTGACCAGATACGTAAATCTATGAGCCCCGTCGCGGTTAACAACCTCAGAAAAACCCTACAATTTCAGGCAGTACATATTGGCTAAGGAGCAGTGATATGCGTGTTACTGGTTTAACCCCGCAAGATCTCAAGGCTTATGGTATTCACGACGTCCAGGAAATCGTCTACAACCCCGATTACGATACGCTGTATCAGGAAGAGCTCAATCCAGCACTGGAAGGATACGAGCGAGGTGTGTTGACTAACCTTGGTGCTATCGCCGTCGATACCGGTATCTTTACCGGTCGTTCGCCGAAAGATAAGTATATCGTCCGAGACGAAACCACCCGCGACACGCTGTGGTGGGCTGACAAGGGCAAAGGGAAGAACGATAACAAACCGCTCTCCCCGGAAACCTGGCAGCATCTGAAAGGGCTCGTCACCCAGCAACTTTCCGGCAAGCGTCTGTTCATTGTCGACGCTTTCTGCGGCGCTAACGCCGACACCCGTCTTTCCGTGCGTTTTATCACCGAAGTGGCCTGGCAGGCGCATTTCGTGAAAAACATGTTTATTCGTCCAACCGACGAAGAGCTGCAGACGTTCAAACCCGATTTCATCGTGATGAACGGTGCCAAATGCACCAACCCACAGTGGCAAGAGCAGGGCCTGAACTCCGAGAACTTTATCGCCTTTAACCTGACCGAGCGTATCCAGCTGATTGGCGGTACCTGGTACGGCGGCGAGATGAAGAAAGGGATGTTCTCGGTCATGAACTACCTGCTGCCGCTGCGCGGTATCGCCTCCATGCACTGCTCAGCGAACGTCGGTGAAAAAGGGGATGTAGCGGTGTTCTTCGGCCTGTCCGGCACCGGTAAAACCACCCTGTCTACCGATCCAAAACGTCGTCTGATTGGGGATGACGAGCACGGCTGGGATGACGACGGCGTGTTTAACTTCGAAGGCGGTTGCTACGCGAAGACCATCCGTCTGTCTGAAGAAGCTGAGCCGGATATCTTCCATGCCATCCGCCGCGATGCGCTGCTGGAAAACGTCACCGTACGTGCCGACGGATCTATCGACTTCGACGACGCATCCAAAACCGAAAACACCCGCGTTTCCTACCCGATCTACCACATCGACAACATTGTGAAGCCGGTGTCGAAAGCGGGTCATGCGACGAAGGTGATTTTCCTGACGGCGGATGCGTTCGGCGTGCTGCCGCCGGTTTCCCGCCTGACCGCCAGCCAGACGCAGTATCACTTCCTCTCCGGTTTTACCGCCAAACTGGCGGGCACCGAGCGCGGCGTGACGGAGCCAACCCCAACTTTCTCCGCCTGCTTCGGCGCGGCCTTCCTGTCGCTGCACCCGACGCAGTACGCAGAAGTGCTGGTAAAACGCATGCAGGCCTCCGGGGCGCAGGCGTACCTGGTTAACACCGGCTGGAACGGTACCGGCAAGCGTATCTCCATCAAAGATACCCGCGCCATTATCGACGCCATTCTGGATGGTTCTCTGGATAACGCTGAAACCTTCACCCTGCCGATGTTTGATCTGGCTATTCCAACGGCGCTGCCGGGCGTGGATACGCATATCCTTGACCCGCGTAACACCTATGGATCCCCGGAACAGTGGCGTGAGAAAGCGGAAACGCTGGCGAAGCTGTTTATTGAGAACTTCGAGAAGTATACCGATACCCCGGCGGGTGAAGCGCTGGTGAGTGCGGGACCGAAGCTGTAGGTAAAAGCAAAAAGGCAACGAAAGTTGCCTTTTTTAATGGTTTCTCCCTCTCCCCGTGGGAGAGGGCCGGGGTAGGGCATCAGGCCGCACCCCGATTAACCCTCTTTCACCTGCCCCCGCGTCACCGGCACCGGCAACCAGGCGCGAATGCTCAACCCACCCCGCTCGCTGGTACCAATCTCCAGCAAACCGTTATGGTTATCAACAATACGCTGCACAATCGCCAGGCCTAAACCGGTTCCGCTGGTGCTGCGCGCGCTGTCGCCGCGCACAAACGGCTGGAACAGATGCTTACGCTGCTCGGGCTTGATACCCGGACCGTCATCTTCCACCTGGAACCAGGCGCGGTTAAGTTCCGATCCGCTGCTGACTTTAATCCAGCCATTACCGTAGCGGGCCGCATTCACCACCATGTTCGCCACCGCGCGCTTGATGGAGAGCGGATGCATGCGAACCTGAATCTCACCGGCCTGAAGGTCAGTCTCAATCTCGCGCTCGTAGCCGCTCTCTGCCGCCACCACTTCGCCCAGCACCGCGTTCAGGTCAGCCATCTCCATCGGCATCTCCTGCCCGGTACGCAGGTAGTCAATAAACTGCTCAATGATGGCGTTACACTCTTCGATATCCTTGTTGATGGACTCGGCGAGATAACCGTCCTCTTCGCCCATCATCTCCGTCGCCAGGCGGATACGCGTGAGTGGCGTACGCAGATCATGGCTAACGCCCGCCATCAGCAGCGTACGGTCATCCGCCAGCTGTTTGACGCCAGCCGCCATATGATTAAACGCGCGCGTCACCGAACGCACCTCCGATGCGCCATATTCACGCAGCGGCGGAGGAATAATGCCTTTACCGACCTGCAGCGCTGCGTGCTCCAGGTCGACCAGCGGTCGGTTCTGTATACGGATAAACAGCCACGCGCCGCCTATCGCTAACAGCATGATGGCAAGGGTGTAGCGGAACAGCGGCGAGAAGTCGCCCTGGTGGATTTCTGTCAGCGGAACGCGCACCCAGATATTGGGTGACAGCCAGGTTTTCAGCCAGACGACAGGCGAGCTTTTGTTGACCTCAACACGCACTTCCGTCGGGCCACCCAGCTGCTGTGCCATCTGCTGGCTGAGGAATTCATAGTGCTGTGCCCAGCGCAGACCCGCGTCTTCCGCCGCTTCATTCGAGTAGAGCGAAATGCCCAGTTCACGGTAGATTTCACGGCGAAACGCCGGAGGAACCACTAACTGCGTGCCGTCCTCCAGCTGCAGTTTATCGGTCATCAGCATACGCACTTCGTACGCCAGGACCTTATTAAACTGCTGAAGGCTCGGCAGGATCGCAAAGTTCAGCACCACCAGGTAGGTTGTCACCAGGCTGACAAACAGCAGGGTGACAATCAAAAGCAGGGTACGGGCAAACGAGCTTCGCGGTGAGAAGCGCATTCGCCTCATGCTTTAGCGCCGTCCGGGACGAACACGTAGCCCAGACCCCACACGGTCTGAATATAACGAGGATGCGCCGGATCTTCTTCCACCATGCGGCGCAGACGAGAGATCTGCACGTCGATGGAGCGTTCCATTGCGGAATATTCGCGGCCACGCGCCAGGTTCATCAGCTTGTCACGGGAGAGGGGCTCACGCGGGTGGCTGACCAGCGCTTTCAGTACCGCGAACTCGCCGCTGGTGAGCGGCATTGGCTCGTCTTCACGGAACATCTCACGCGTACCGAGGTTCAGCTTGAACTTCCCGAACGCAATCACCGCTTCTTCCTGCGACGGTGCGCCTGGCAGTTCGTTCGCCTGACGGCGCAGCACGGCACGAATACGCGCCAGCAGTTCACGCGGGTTAAACGGTTTAGGAATGTAGTCGTCAGCGCCGATTTCGAGGCCCACGATACGGTCAACCTCTTCCCCTTTCGCCGTCACCATAATGATTGGCATGGGGTTGCTCTGGCTGCGCAGTCGGCGGCAAATAGAGAGCCCGTCTTCGCCCGGCAGCATCAGGTCGAGGACCATCAGATGGAAGGATTCACGGGTCAGCAGGCGGTCCATCTGCTCAGCGTTCGCGACGCTACGAACCTGGAAGCCCTGCTCGGTCAGATAACGTTCCAGCAGCGCACGCAGGCGCATGTCGTCATCCACGACCAGAATTTTGTAGTTCTCTTGCATTGTGTGTACTCCCAAAGGTTCGGATAGTCTAATAACAGCGTATTCTAAAAAAGTGCACGGGTTCGACCAGCGAATTCTGGTATAAATTCTAGTCGAAATTGTTACAAAGCATATTTAACAGCAGCTTATCTGCACAATTCATCACATAAATGATTATTAACGCTGTCTGATAGACTACGTGATACGTAATGTGCGCAATGTTTGCAATGAAGTCGAGTCTGAAGGTCACAGTATGAAAACGCCCCTGATCACCCGCGAAGGGTACGAAAAACTCAAAAAAGAGATGGATTACCTGTGGCGCGAAGAGCGTCCGGAAGTGACCAAAAAAGTGACCTGGGCGGCAAGCCTGGGCGACCGCAGCGAAAATGCTGACTACCAGTACAACAAGAAGCGGCTGCGTGAGATCGACCGCCGGGTACGCTATCTGACCAAATGTCTCGAAAATCTTAAAATTGTCGATTATTCGCCGCAGCAGGAGGGCAAAGTGTTCTTCGGCGCGTGGGTTGAGATCGAGAATGATGATGGCAATACCCTGCGCTTTCGCATTGTCGGGTACGACGAAATTTTTGGCCGTAAGGATTACATCTCCATCGACTCGCCGATGGCCCGCGCGCTGCTGAAAAAGGAGGTGGGTGATTTAGCCGTCGTCCAGACCCCGGCCGGAGAAGCGAGCTGGTACGTGAACGAGATCACCTACGTAAAATAGTCCGAGAGCGCCCTCCACGGCTGGCATTTTGCCGTGTCAGCCCGTATAACTATCCCCTGATTTTTTCGACTCAACAGATGATAAAGCCATGATGAAAGATTCGCTCTGCCGCATTATTGCGGGTGAACTTCAGGCCAGAGCCGAACAGGTAGAAGCTGCCGTTCGCCTGCTTGATGAAGGGAACACCGTGCCGTTTATTGCACGTTATCGTAAGGAAGTCACCGGCGGTCTGGATGACACGCAGCTGCGTAACCTGGAGACCCGTCTGGGCTACCTCCGCGAACTGGAAGACCGCCGTCAGGCAATCCTCAAATCCATCGGCGAACAGGGCAAACTGACCAGCGATCTGGAAAAGGCCATTAACGGCACCCTGAGTAAAACCGAACTCGAAGACCTCTATCTGCCGTATAAACCGAAGCGCCGTACGCGCGGGCAGATTGCAATTGAAGCAGGTCTGGAGCCGCTGGCCGAGCTGCTGTGGAACGAACCGTCACACGACCCGGAAACCGAAGCGGCCAAATTTATCGACGCTGACAAAGGCGTGGCAGACACCAAAGCGGCCCTTGATGGCGCACGCTACATTCTGATGGAGCGCTTCTCCGAGGATGCCGCCCTGCTCTCCCGTGTGCGTGATTATCTGTGGAAGAACGCCCACATCGTCTCTACCGTGGTGGCAGGCAAAGAAGAGGAAGGCGCGAAATTCCGCGACTACTTCGATCACCACGAACCGATTTCAACCGTGCCTTCTCACCGTGCACTGGCCATGTTCCGCGGCCGTAATGAAGGCGTGCTGCAGCTCTCTCTCAACGCCGACCCGCAGTTTGATGAGCCGCCAAAAGAGAGCCACTGCGAGCAGATCATCACCGACCACCTCGGCCTGCGCCTGAATAACGCCCCGGCAGACAGCTGGCGTAAAGGCGTGGTGAGCTGGACGTGGCGCATTAAGGTGCTGATGCACCTCGAAACCGAACTGATGGGCACCGTGCGCGAGCGCGCTGAAGACGAAGCAATCAACGTCTTTGCCCGTAACCTGCATGACCTGCTGATGGCCGCACCTGCTGGCCTGCGTGCGACCATGGGTCTCGATCCGGGTCTGCGTACCGGCGTAAAAGTGGCGGTGGTTGACGGCACCGGCAAGCTGGTGGCAACCGACACCATTTACCCGCATACCGGTCAGGCGGCGAAGGCCGCTGTAGTGGTGGCCGCGCTGTGCGAGAAATATAACGTTGAGCTGGTGGCTATCGGCAACGGTACGGCCTCCCGCGAAACCGAACGTTTCTACCTCGACGTTCAGAAACAGTTCCCGAAAGTGACGGCGCAGAAAGTGATCGTCAGCGAGGCCGGGGCGTCCGTCTATTCTGCGTCAGAGCTGGCGGCCCAGGAGTTCCCGGACCTGGACGTCTCCCTGCGCGGTGCGGTCTCTATCGCCCGTCGTCTGCAGGATCCGCTGGCGGAACTGGTGAAGATCGACCCGAAATCCATCGGTGTGGGCCAGTATCAGCACGACGTGAGCCAGACGCAGCTGGCGCGTAAGCTGGATGCGGTGGTGGAAGATTGCGTAAACGCCGTGGGCGTGGACCTGAACACCGCCTCCGTTCCTCTGCTGACCCGCGTGGCAGGCTTAACCCGCATGATGGCGCAGAACATCGTTGCCTGGCGTGATGAGAACGGTCAGTTCCAGAACCGCCAGCAGTTGCTGAAGGTAAGCCGTCTGGGGCCGAAAGCGTTTGAGCAGTGTGCGGGCTTCCTGCGCATCAACCACGGCGATAACCCGCTGGATGCGTCAACCGTTCATCCGGAAGCCTACCCGGTGGTTGAGCGCATACTGGCAGCGACCCAGCAGGCACTCAAAGACCTGATGGGCGACAGCAACGCGCTGCGCAACCTGAAAGCGGTCGATTTCACCGACGAGCAGTTCGGCGTGCCGACCGTGACCGACATCATCAAAGAGCTGGAAAAACCGGGCCGCGATCCGCGTCCTGAGTTTAAAACCGCGACCTTTGCTGACGGCGTGGAGACCATGAACGACCTGCTGCCCGGCATGGTGCTGGAAGGTGCGGTCACCAACGTCACCAACTTTGGCGCGTTTGTGGATATCGGCGTGCATCAGGACGGTCTGGTCCATATCTCTTCCCTCGCCGACAAGTTTGTTGAAGACCCGCATACCGTGGTCAAAGCGGGCGACATCGTGAAGGTGAAAGTGCTGGAAGTGGACCTGCAGCGCAAGCGCATCGCGCTGACCATGCGTCTGGACGAACAGCCAGGTGAAACCAACGCGCGCCGCGGCAGTAACGGCGGTGGCCGTGAGCAGCAGCGCCCGGCCGCCAAAGGCGCGAAGCCACGCGGACGTGATGCGCAGCCTGCGGGCAACAGCGCGATGATGGATGCGCTGGCGGCCGCGATGGGTAAGAAACGCTAAGGTTGTAAATGCCCCTCACCCTAACCCTCTCCCTTGGGGAGAGGGCCGGGGTGAGAGGACAAATTATATCGCAAGAGATGAAACCGATTGCATATCCATATTTAAACCACCATTTATCACTCCGTTAACAAATACATTTATTATTCCCTGCCCCGTAATTCAGCAAATATTGAGCAAGGTCAAACAGGCCGTAAATTAATACGCTCAACAACATTCCGTCACAGTTTTCATATTGCTGATAAAAACTATTCTCATTATCATCCCATAGTAGATAATTTAACCTTCCGTGGAATCAGGCATTATGCAATTCACTCCAGACAGTGCATGGAAAATTACCGGTTTTACCCGCGAAATTAGCCCGGCCTATCGGCAAAAGCTGCTGTCGCTGGGCATGCTCCCCGGCTCGTCATTCCAGGTGGTGCGCGTGGCCCCGTTAGGGGATCCTGTTCATATCGAAACCCGACGTGTGAATCTGGTACTGCGTAAAAAAGACCTCGCATTAATTGAAGTCGAAGCCTTATCCCAATAACAAGCCAGCGGTTTCAGTGAGTCGAAAACAATGAAAAAATTAACTATTGGCTTAATTGGCAATCCTAATTCCGGCAAGACAACGTTATTTAACCAGCTCACCGGTGCACGCCAGCGTGTGGGTAACTGGGCGGGCGTAACGGTAGAACGTAAAGAAGGCCAGTTCACCACGACAGACAATCAGGTCACCCTGGTGGATCTGCCCGGCACCTACTCCTTAACCACCATTTCGTCACAAACCTCGCTCGATGAGCAGATTGCCTGTCACTATATTCTGAGTGGCGATGCGGACCTGTTAATCAACGTGGTCGATGCGTCTAACCTGGAGCGTAACCTCTATCTGACGCTGCAATTGCTTGAGCTGGGGATCCCCTGCATTGTGGCGCTCAACATGCTCGACATCGCAGAGAAACAAAAGCTGCGTATCGACGTCGATGCCCTCTCCGCGCGTCTGGGCTGCCCGGTAGTGCCGCTGGTTTCTACCCGTGCCCGCGGAATTGACGCGCTGAAGCTGGCCATTGACCGCCACGCGGGCAACGCCGACGTTGAGCTGGTGCACTATGCGCAACCGCTGCTGCGCGAAGCCGGTCTGCTGGCGCAGGAGATGGACAACAGCATGCCCGCCAGACAGCGCCTGTGGCTCGGCCTGCAGATGCTGGAAGGCGATATCTACAGCCGCGCCTATGCGGGCCATGCCGCCGACAAACTGGACGTGGCGCTGGCGCGTCTGAGCGATGAGCTCGATGACCCGGCCCTGCACATCGCCGACGCGCGCTATCAGGCCATCTCCGCCATTTGTGACGTGGTCAGTAACGCCCTGACGGCCGAGCCAAGCCGCTTTACGGCCGCCGTGGACAAGATTGTGCTTAACCGCTTCCTCGGTTTGCCGATCTTTTTACTGGTGATGTACCTGATGTTCCTGCTCGCCATTAACATCGGCGGCGCACTACAGCCTGTGTTCGATGCCGGTTCGGTGGCGATATTTGTCCACGGCATTCAGTGGCTGGGTTACACCCTGCACTTCCCGGAATGGCTGACCATTTTCCTCGCCCAGGGGATCGGTGGTGGTATCAACACCGTTCTGCCGCTGGTACCGCAAATCGGCATGATGTACCTGTTCCTGTCGTTCCTTGAGGACTCCGGGTACATGGCCCGCGCGGCCTTCGTGATGGATCGCCTGATGCAGGCCCTGGGCCTGCCGGGTAAATCCTTCGTCCCGCTGATTGTCGGCTTCGGCTGTAACGTGCCGTCGGTAATGGGTGCGCGCACGCTTGATGCCCCCCGCGAACGTCTGATGACCATCATGATGGCGCCATTTATGTCCTGCGGAGCGCGACTGGCTATCTTTGCGGTCTTCGCCGCGGCCTTCTTTGGTCAGCAAGGAGCACTGGCGGTCTTCTCGCTGTATGTGCTGGGCATCGTGATGGCGATCCTGACCGGGCTCATGCTTAAACACACCATCATGCGCGGGGAAGCGTCACCGTTTGTGATGGAACTGCCGGTGTATCACGTGCCGCATCTGAAAAGCCTGGCGATCCAGACCTGGCAGCGCCTGAAAGGTTTTGTGCTGCGCGCCGGTAAAGTGATTGTCATCGTCAGCATCTTCCTGAGCGCGCTGAACAGCTTCACCCTGAGCGGGCAGGCGGCGGATAATATCAACGACTCCGCCCTCGCCTCCGTCAGCCGCGTCATTACCCCGGTGTTTAAACCGATTGGCGTGCATGAGGATAACTGGCAGGCGACCGTTGGTCTGTTTACCGGAGCGATGGCAAAAGAGGTGGTGGTCGGCACCCTGAACACGCTGTACACCGCAGAGAATATCCAGGAAGAAGCGTTTAACCCGGCAGCGTTCCACCTCGGTGATGAACTGCTCGGCGCGGTGGAAGAGACCTGGCAGAGCCTGAAAGACACCTTCAGCCTGAGCGTACTGGCGAACCCGATTGAAGCCAGCAAAGGCGACGGCGAAATGGCCACCGGTGCCATGGGCGTGATGAGCGAGAAATTTGGCAGCGCGTCAGCGGCCTACAGCTACCTCATCTTTGTCCTGCTCTATATTCCGTGCATCTCGGTGATGGGGGCGATAGCCCGTGAGTCCAGCCGCGGCTGGATGGGGTTCTCCATCCTGTGGGGGTTAAACATCGCCTACTCACTGGCGACGCTCTTTTACCAGACCGTTAACTTCAGCCAGCATCCGCGCTACAGCCTGGTCTGCATCCTGGCGGTTGTGCTGTTTAACGTGCTCGTTCTCGGTCTGCTACGCCGGGCACGCAGCCGCGTCGATATCAACCTGCTGGCAAACCGTAAAACCGCCGCGACCTGCTGCAATAGCCCGGCGGGCGACTGTCACTAGGGGGAGCCATGGCATCGTTGATTCAGGTTCGTGATTTACTGGCGTTGCAGGGGCGTATGGAGGCAAAACAGCTGAGCCTCAGCCTGCATACGCCGCAGCCAATGATCGATGCCATGCTGGAAAGACTGGAAGCGATGGGGAAAGCCATACGTATTCAGGAAGAGCCGGACGGTTGTCTGTCCGGCAGTTGTAAACATTGCCCGGAAGGGAAAGCCTGTCTCAGGGAGTGGTGGGCACTTCGTGACTGAAGGCGATCAACGCTGAACAAAACTCGGCAGGATGCGAGATAAACGGCGCATGGGCCGCTTTGGCGATTGTCAGCGATTGACTCTCTGGCCACAGTTCATCCAGCAGTGGTACCACTTTGCGTGGAACCAGCCCATCCAGATAACCATAAATGCGCAGGTGGGGCAGCGCCAGCGCGGTCAGCGGCTCACGCAGGTCGACCGTTTTCAGTAACTCGAGTCCCCCGTTCAGCACCTCTACGTCCGGCATCGGCAGCGACAGCACGGTTTGCTTCAGCAGACGAGCATCCTTACGGGCGCTCTCCGTCCCCATCGTCTGCAGGGCCAGGAAGCGTTCTACCGTTCGCTGGTAATCTTCGCTCAACTGCCGCTGGAAGTTGCTCAGTACGTCCGGCTTAATACCCGGCCACTCTTCCTGCGCACTGAAGTTCGGCGACGAGGCCACCGTTACCAGCGCCTGCACGCGTTCAGGGTTCGTTAATGCAACCTCACTTGCCACCAGCCCGCCCAGACTCCAGCCGAGCCAGATGGCCTGTTGCGGTGCGGCGGCCAGAACCTGCTGCGCCATCTCTTCAAGCGACATCGCCCCATAGCCGCGGCTGCGGCCAAAACCGGGTAAATCCACCAGATGCAGCGTGAAATGCGAGGCAAGTTCCTCATTTACGCAATGCCATACTTCCGCATTCAGTCCCCATCCGTGCAGCAGCACAAGATGGCGATTTCCCGTCCCGACGGTCTGCCACCACAGCGTGTTCATCAGTTACTGTTCTCTTTTTTACATGGAGGTTGCCTATGCTAACAGTGCCCGGCTTGTGCTGGCTATGCCGAATGCCGCTTGCGCTGAGCACGTGGGGAGTCTGTTCTGTCTGCACGCGTTCGCTGGCAAGCATCATCACAACGTGTCCACAGTGCGGTTTACCGGCGTACAGCCCAGAGTTTCCCTGCGGTCGTTGCCTGAAAAAACCACCGCCGTGGAGCGCTCTGGTGGCGGTTGATGATTACGTTCCACCGTTAAGCAGGCTTATCCACGCGCTGAAGTTTTCCGGCCAGAGTGCGCTGGCTCGCCCTCTCGCCCGCCTGTTATTGCTGGCGGTGTTGCAGGCACGGCGCACGCGCGCGCTGCCGAAAGTGGATATGGTGGTGAATGTGCCCTTATACCAACGCCGTCACTGGCGGCGTGGCTACAACCAGAGCGACCTGCTCTGCCGTCCGCTCGCCCGGTGGCTCGGCTGTCAGTACCCCGCCGCTGCGCTGACACGCCGCCATGCCACCGCCATTCAGCATCAGCTGAATGCCCGGCTTCGCAAAAGGAACCTCAAAAACGCCTTTCGCCTTGAATTCGCCGTCAAAGGGCTCCATATCGCGATTGTGGATGATGTCGTCACCACAGGCAGTACCGTTGCTGAACTTTCCCGACTGCTTTTGCAAAGCGGCGCCGCGTCGGTTCAGGTATGGTGTCTGTGCCGTACCTTGTAGCCCTTCTCCAATGGGCGTATGATTATACCCAGGTAATTTAGTCAACTATTAGGCCAAAGCTATGATCCGTATTTCCGATTCTGCACAAGCGCACTTTGCCAAACTGCTGGCAAATCAGGAAGAAGGGACGCAGATCCGCGTGTTTGTGATCAATCCAGGCACTCCGAATGCAGAATGTGGTGTCTCCTATTGTCCGCCAGACGCGGTGGAAGCAACTGACACTGCCCTTAAATTTGACCAGCTCACGGCCTATGTTGATGAGCTGAGCGCGCCGTATCTTGAAGATGCGGAGATCGACTTCGTCACCGATCAACTGGGCTCGCAGCTGACGCTGAAAGCGCCAAACGCCAAAATGCGCAAGGTCTCTGACGATGCCCCGCTGATGGAGCGCGTAGAGTATCTGCTGCAATCCCAGATCAACCCGCAGCTGGCCGGCCACGGTGGTCGCGTTTCCCTGATGGAAATCACCGACGAAGGCTATGCAATTCTGCAGTTTGGCGGCGGCTGTAACGGTTGTTCCATGGTCGATGTGACCCTGAAAGAAGGGATCGAGAAGCAACTGCTGAACGAGTTCCCGGAACTGAAAGGCGTGCGTGACCTGACCGAACACCAGCGCGGCGAGCACTCTTACTACTGATTCATTGCCCGTCTGTATTGCCCGGTGGCGCTGCGCTTATCGGGCCTACAAGTACAATGCGGTCTGATGCCCTCACCCCGGCCCTCTCCCGCGGGAGAGGGTGAAAACATAAAAAACGGTAACCTCATGGTTACCGTTTTGCGTTTACCTCTATATGTTGACCTGCGTCTCATAATTTAAATTTTGCCCTCCAGGGTGATTCTCAATCACGCCATGTTACCCGTATCATTCTCATGGGCACTAAACACACTCATAACAGCCGACTAAACTAAATAGTTTCCAAGGTATCAGTATTAGTGCCGTTAACCACTCTGTTCCCAGTTGGGACAACCGGAACGTGTCGTTGAAACAATGACGTTACCCATAACAATTCAAAGGCCAGGTAAATCATGCCATTAGTCATCGTTGCTATCGGTGTTGTGTTATTACTGCTCTTGATGATCCGTTTCAAAATGAACGGGTTTATCGCTCTGGTTCTGGTGGCACTTGCAGTCGGTCTGATGCAAGGGATGCCGCTGGTCAAAGTTATTAGCTCCATTAAAGCGGGTGTCGGCGGCACGCTCGGCAGCCTGGCGTTGATCATGGGCTTTGGCGCCATGCTCGGCAAAATGCTGGCAGACTGCGGTGGCGCACAGCGTATTGCCACCACGCTTATCGACAAATTTGGTAAGAAGAACATCCAGTGGGCAGTTGTGTTAACCGGTTTTACCGTCGGTTTCGCACTGTTCTATGAAGTGGGCTTCGTGCTGATGCTGCCGCTGGTCTTCACCATTGCGGCGGCGGCGAGCATTCCACTGCTGTATGTCGGTGTGCCAATGGCGGCGGCGCTGTCCGTGACGCACGGCTTCCTGCCACCGCATCCGGGCCCAACCGCTATCGCCACCATTTTCCACGCCGATATGGGTAAAACCCTGCTGTTCGGTACGATTCTGGCGATCCCAACCGTGATTCTGGCCGGCCCTGTTTATGCCCGCTTCCTGAAAGGCATTGATAAGCCGATTCCGGAAGGTCTGTACAGCGCGAAAACCTTCACCGAAGAAGAGATGCCTGGCTTTGGCGTCAGCGTCTGGACCTCTCTGGTCCCGGTGATCCTGATGGCGATGCGCGCCGTGGCAGAGATGGTTCTGCCGAAAGGTCACGCGTTCCTGTCCGTTGCTGAGTTCCTCGGCGACCCGGTCATGGCCACGCTGATTGCGGTGCTGATTGCGATGTTCACCTTCGGCCTGAACCGCGGTCGTTCCATGGATCAGATCAACGACACGCTGACCTCTTCCATCAAAATCATTGCCATGATGCTGTTGATCATCGGCGGTGGCGGTGCGTTCAAGCAGGTGCTGGTCGATAGCGGCGTGGATAAATACATCGCGGCCATGATGCATGAAACCAACGTGTCGCCGCTTCTGATGGCCTGGTCTATCGCCGCAGTTCTGCGTATCGCGCTGGGTTCTGCAACCGTTGCGGCAATCACCGCAGGCGGTATCGTTGCGCCGCTGATTGCTACGACAGGAGTGAGCCCTGAGCTGATGGTTATTGCCGTCGGTTCCGGTAGCGTGATTTTCTCTCACGTGAACGATCCGGGCTTCTGGCTGTTCAAGGAGTACTTCAACCTGACTATCGGTGAAACCATCAAGTCCTGGTCCGCGCTGGAAACCATTATTTCGGTGTGCGGTCTGGTCGGGGTGCTGCTGTTGAATATGGTGGTTTGATGTAAAAAAGCCGGGTGGCGCTGACGCTTACCCGGCCTATATTCTATTCCCTCTCCCTCTGGGAGAGGGTTAGGGTGAGGGTGAAACTACCGCTTCTTACCCACCCCCCTTCTGCGCTTATCCAAATCCTTAATCAGCCTGTTCACCCCGTCATCGGCAAACATCATTTCAAGCGTGGTGGATAACTTGCGGCGCCAGTTCTTGTACTGATAGCTGGTGCCCGGGATGTTCACCGGCTCCGCCATATCAATCCAGTCTTCCGGCTGCAGGCCCAGCAGGGCGCTGTTGCTGTCGGCAATGTAGCGCTGCAATCCACGATTGAGCGTCGGCGTCATCGCCATCAGCGATGCTTTATGCCCGGCGCGTTTCGGCAGACAGCCGTGCTTATGCAGTGCATCCAGCAGACCCTGCTTCGCCAGCTCGCGATCCTGATACAGGCCGCGAAGCACATCTTCATCGGGATAGAGACCCAGGGTTTTACCGAGCGTCAGATCGCCGCTTTCCCAATAGCCACGAAGCGTAGGAAGGTCATGCGTCGTCGCGACTGCCATTGACTGTTCCGGGTACGCTTGCGGCGCGCGGAAGGTTTTCTCATGGTCGTTTTCAAAATAGAGCACTTTATAGGAGTAAACGCCGCTGTCGCGGAGCTTGCTGACGATTTCCACCGGCACGGTACCGAGATCTTCGCCGATGACCATGCACTGATGACGTTTACTTTCCAGCGCCAGGATCGACAGCAGATCGTCAACCGGATACTGAACATACGCCCCGTGATCGGCCGTTTCACCGTACGGGATCCACCACAGGCGCAGCACCGACATCACGTGGTCGATACGCAGCGCACCACAGTTCTGCATGTTGGCGCGCAGCAGGTCGATAAACGGCTCATAGGCACGCGCCGCCATCACGTGCGGATCCATCGGCGGCAGGCCCCAGTTCTGGCCGAGCGGGCCCAGAATATCCGGTGGTGCGCCTACGGAGGCCTTCAGGCAGTACAGCTCACGGTCACACCAGGTTTCCGCCCCGCCTTCTGCCACGCCAACGGCCAGGTCGCGATACAGGCCGATCGGCATCTTATAGCCCTGACTTACCTGCCAGCAGGCGGCAAACTGGCTGTACGCCAGCCACTGCAGCCACAGGTAGAAGTCCACTTCATCGACGTACTTTTTACAGAACGCTTTCACTTCAGGCGTGTCGACGGATTGATACGCTTCCGGCCAGACCGGCCAGCCCCAGCGCATTTCGTCCTCTTTCACCTGATACGCATGCAGCGCATCGAACGCCGCCTGCCAGTAGAGGCTCTCGCCCTCCTGCGCCACAAACTGACGGAAGGCGGCCATCTCTTCATCATCACGCTGAGAAAAGCCTTTCCACGCCAGACGCAGGGCAGCCATCTTCAGCGCCGTCACGGTGGAATAGTCCACCCAGTCTGCTTCGCGGGCCTGCTTCAGCGCCTGCTGGGTGGTGCTCAGTGCCCACCACGCCTGCGCCTCCGGGCTGTTTTTGAAATCGTCTAACGCATTCACGTCGATGTAAATTACGTTCAGCCAGCGACGGGACGACGGGCTGTACGGGCTGGCGCTCTCCGGGTTGGCCGGATAGAGGGCGTGGATCGGGTTGAGGCCGATAAACGCGCCACCGCGCTCCCCCACCGATGCCAGCATCTTTTTCAGGTCACCAAAATCGCCGATGCCCCAGTTGCTGTCAGAGCGCAGGGTGTAGAGTTGCACGCAGGCCCCCCACAGCTTTTTGCCTTCGAGCAACGCCTGCGGCTCATAACAACGTTTTGGCGCCACGATCAACCGGCAGTGAAAGCGCAGTTCGTCCTGGGTGAGCGTTAGGGTGTGGTAACCCTCCGGCAGCTTCGCCGGAAGGGTGAGTGCTTTGCCGCCGGTGGCGTGGCCCTTGTGCTGATGTCCCTCTTCGGTGGTCAGCAGCCAGGTAAACTCGCCACGTCCTTCCACCGCCAGCGACATCTTCTTGCCCGCAGTGAAGACTTTGACGTTCGGTACCGGCGTGGCCGACGCTTTCGCGTCGGTTTTGTGCATGGCATCCAGCAAACGTCTTTTGGTGTCGGCGCCAATAGACTGTGGTTTGCCGTGAGCATTAATGTAACTGAGGCTGATCCCCGCCGCCTGCGCGGCACTGTCCAGACGTTTACTCTCCATCGCGCTTCCTTAGCGTTTTGCCTGCCAGATACGAGCCTGATAATCACGGATTGAACGGTCAGAGCTGAACATTCCGCAGCGGGCGGTGTTCAGAATGCACGCCCGGGTCCACGCTTCCTGGTCACGGTACAGCACGTCGACCTGTTTTTGCGCTTCCACGTAGGCCGTGAAGTCCGCCATCACCAGATACGGGTCGCCGCCGTGTTTGTTCATGCTGTGCAGCATCTGGTCAAACGCGTGCTTATCGCCATCGCTGTATTTACCGCTTTCCAGCTCTTTCAGCACCGCATCCAGCACTTTGTCCTTCTTACGCCATTTCACCGGATCGTAGCCTTTGGCCTTGAGGGCTTTCACCTCTTCAACCGTATGACCAAAGATAAAGATGTTCTCTTCTCCGACCTTCTCGGCAATCTCTACGTTCGCACCGTCGAGCGTACCGACAGTCAGCGCGCCGTTCAGCGCCAGCTTCATGTTGCCGGTACCGGACGCTTCTTTACCCGCGGTCGAGATCTGCTCGGAGATATCCGCCGCCGGGATCAGCATCTCTGCGGCAGAGACGCAGTAGTCCGGCAGGAACACCACTTTCAGCTTGTCGCCCACTTTCGGATCGTTGTTGATAGCCGCCGCCACTTTATTGATGGCGAGGATAATGTTTTTCGCCAGGTAGTAACCCGGTGCCGCTTTCGCGCCGAACAAGAACACGCGTGGCACGCGGTCAGCCTGCGGATTCTCGCGGATCTCTTTGTACAGCGCGAGGATATGCAGCAGGTTCAGGTGCTGACGTTTATATTCGTGCAGACGCTTAATCTGGATGTCGAAAATGGCGTTCGGGTTAATCTCTATACCGGTACGCGCTTTCACAAACGCCGCCAGACGCACTTTGTTATCCCGCTTGATGGCGCGGTACTGCTCGCGGAATTTCGCGTCGTCCGCGTATTTTTCCAGGTTGATCAGTTGGTCCAGATCGTTGGCCCACTCTTTCTTCAGCGTTTTGTCCAGCAGACCGGCCAGCAGCGGGTTGCACTGTTTGATCCAGCGACGCGGCGTGATGCCGTTGGTCACGTTATGGAATTTGGTCGGCCACAGCTGGTGATATTCCGGGAACAGATCTTTCACCACCAGATCCGAGTGCAGCGCCGCCACACCGTTCACCGCAAAGCCGCTCACCACGCACATATTTGCCATGCGCACCTGTTTGTCATGCACCACGGCCAGCTTCGCCCAGACCGCTTTGTTGCCCGGCCAGGTTTTATCCACCAGCGTTTTAAACTGGTCATTGATCTTATTGATGATCTGCATATGGCGCGGCAGCAGCGTTTTCACCAGCTTCTCGTCCCAGCACTCCAGCGCTTCTGGCATCAGGGTGTGGTTGGTGTAAGCAAAGGTGCGGCTGGTGATCGCCCAGGCGTCATCCCAGCTCAGCTGGTGCTCGTCGATCAGCACACGCAGCAGTTCCGGGATCGCAATGGTTGGGTGCGTATCGTTAAGCTGAATCACTTCAAAGTCAGGCAGCTGTGCCAGCTTGCGGCCCGCCAGGTGGTGACGACGCAGAATATCCGCCACGGAGCAGGCGCACTGGAAGTACTGCTGCATCAGACGCAGTTTCTTGCCCGCCAGATGGTTGTCGTTCGGGTAGAGCACTTTGGTCAGCTTCTCGGCGTCGATGCCCTGCTGTTCGGCACGCAGGAAATCGCCGTCGTTAAATTTGGTCAGGTTAAACGGATGCGCATGCTTCGCCTGCCACAGACGCAGCGGTTGCGCCACACCGTTACGGTAACCAAGCACCGGCAGGTCCCAGGCTTCGCCGATAAACGTAAATGCCGGTTCCCAGAGACCCTGTTTTGATACTTTGCCGCCAATGTTCACCTGCACATCCAGCTGCGCGTTGTGGCGGAACCACGGGTAGGTGTTACGGTGCCAGTCGTCCGGCGCTTCCATCTGATGCCCGTCTGCAAATGACTGGCGGAACAGACCGTATTGATAGTTCAGGCCGTAACCAATGGCCGACTGCCCAACCGTTGCCATCGAATCGAGGAAACAGGCCGCCAGACGTCCCAGACCGCCATTGCCCAGCGCCGGGTCAATCTCTTCTTCCAGCAGGTCGGTCAGGTTAATGTCATGTTCTTTCAGCACATCCCCTACCTCCTGATACCAGCCGAGGTTCAGCAGGTTGTTGCCGGTCAGACGACCGATCAGGAATTCCATTGAGATGTAGTTGACGTGGCGCTGACCTTTTACCGGTTTTGCCAGAGGTTGAGCATCCAGCTGCTCTGCGAGCGCACCGCTCACCGCCTGCCACCACTGGTGAGGCGTCATCTCGTTTGCAGCATGAAGGCCAAAACGCTGCCACTGACGCGTCAGGGCAGCCTGGAATTGAGCTTTGTTGAAGGTAGGCTGTGACATAGGGGATCGGCATCCTTTAGAAAGAAAACACAAGTTGGCGCTAGTGTGCCTGGCTCATTTCTCCTCTTCCTCCTCCCGCAGGGGATTAGGCAGGGAGGAGTAGCGGGGATGAGCATAAAAGTGTGATCGAGGCCACTCTGAGAGCATAGTCGGAGTGTGTCAGGAAGATAAAAAGATAACCGGGAAGCGTGTCAGGAAAATGAAATGCAGTTTCGGGTGAAATTAAAACGCGCTGAAATGATTACTTACGTAGAATAATATTTCTGCAATCGGGTCAGAACGAAGAAGATTATTAATTTCACTAAACTTTACCCCGTGTTTATTAAATTTGACGTCACTATACCTTTCTGAAACCAGTTTCAGCGTAGCCGCAGCACAGCCATACAAGCCAGCGTTGACGCGGCATTACAGCCCTTTCCAGAAAGTTCCATCATCTGTCTGAATGTTTTGTGACAGAGTGCAAATTCAGAGCCACCAAATCCAGACATAACTTGCAATAGTTCCCTTTCTGGCCGACCTTATATCTATTAATTACGAAGCGCAAAAAAAATAAATTCTCTCGTTCCCCACAGTGAAGTGAAACCTATGTTGATTCCGTCTAAATTAAGTCGCCCGGTTCGTCTTGACCATACAGTGGTCCGCGAGCGTCTGCTGGCTAAACTTTCCGGCGCGCATAATTTCCGACTGGCGCTGGTTACGAGCCCTGCAGGTTATGGAAAAACAACGCTCATTTCGCAATGGGCCGCGGGTAAGAGTGATCTTGGCTGGTACTCCCTTGATGAGGGTGACAACCAGCAAGAACGTTTTGCCAGCTATCTGATTGCCGCTATTCAGCAGGCCACCAACGGGCACTGCGTGGCCAGCGAAGTGATGGTGCAAAAGCGCCAGTACGCCAGCCTGTCTTCCCTTTTCTCTCAGCTGTTTATCGAACTGGCCGAGTGGCATCGCCCGCTTTACGTGGTCATTGATGATTACCATCTGATCACCAACCCGGTGATCCATGAGTCCATGCGCTTTTTCCTGCGTCATCAGCCGGAAAACCTGACCCTGGTGGTGCTGTCGCGTAACCTGCCGCAGCTGGGTATTGCCAACCTGCGCGTGCGCGACCAGCTGCTGGAAGTCGGTAGCCAACAGCTGGCCTTTACCCATCAGGAAGCCAAACAGTTCTTCGACTGCCGCCTGAACTCACCGATTGAGGCCGCCGAAAGCAGCCGCCTGTGCGATGATGTCGCCGGCTGGGCGACAGCGCTGCAGCTGATTGCCCTCTCCGCCCGGCAAAACAACAGCCCGGCGCATCAGTCTGCACGTCGTCTTGCGGGGATCAACGCCAGCCACCTTTCTGACTACCTGGTGGATGAGGTGCTGAACAGTGTCGATCCTTCGACCCGTAATTTCCTGCTGAAAAGCTCCCTGCTGCGTTCCATGAACGACGCCCTGATTGTGCGCGTGACCGGCTGCGAAAACGGGCAGCTGCAGCTTGAAGAGATTGAACGCCAGGGGCTGTTCCTGACGCGGATGGACGATCCCGGCGAATGGTTCAGCTATCACCCGCTGTTTGGCAGTTTCCTGCGCCAGCGTTGCCAGTGGGAGCTGGCGACTGAGCTGCCGGAAATCCACCGTGCCGCCGCCGAGAGCTGGATGGCGCAGGGCTTCCCGAGCGAGGCCATTCACCATGCGCTCGCCGCCGGTGATGCCAGCATGCTGCGCGATATCCTCCTCAACCACGCGTGGGGATTGTTTAACCACAGCGAACTGACGCTGCTGGAAGAGTCGCTGAAAGCGCTGCCATGGGAGAGCCTGCTGGAGAACCCGCGTCTGGTGCTGCTGCAGGCCTGGCTGATGCAAAGCCAGCACCGCTACAGCGAAGTGAATACCCTGCTGGCGCGTGCCGAGCAGGAGATGGAAAGCGATATGGATACCACCCTGCATGGCGAATTTAACGCCCTGCGGGCACAGGTTGCGATCAACGATGGCGATCCGGAAGAGGCTGAGCGGCTGGCGATGGTCGCGCTGGATGAGCTGCCGCTGGCCAACTTCTACAGCCGCATTGTGGCGACCTCGGTACATGGCGAGGTACTCCACTGCAAGGGTGAGCTGACGCGCTCCCTGTCGTTGATGCAACAAACCGAACAGATGGCCCGCCGTCATGATGTCTGGCATTACGCCCTGTGGAGCCTGATCCAGCAAAGCGAAATCTTATTTGCTCAGGGGTTCCTGCAGGCAGCCTGGGAGAATCAGGAAAAAGCGTTCCAGCTGATCCGCGAGCAGCATCTGGAACAACTGCCAATGCACGAGTTCCTGTTGCGTATTCGCGCCCAGCTTCTGTGGGCGTGGTCGCGCCTGGATGAGGCCGAGAGCTGTGCCCGTCAGGGTGTGGAAGTGCTCTCTGGCTTCCAGCCGCAGCAACAGCTGCAGTGCCTGGCGCTGCTGGTACAGTGCTCGCTGGCGCGCGGGGATCTGGATAATGCCCGCAACCACCTGAACCGTCTGGAAAATCTGCTCGGCAATGGTCAGTACCACAGCGACTGGGTTTCGAACGCCGATAAGGTGCGGGTGATTTACTGGCAGATGACGGGTGATAAGAAATCCGCCGCTAACTGGCTGCGCCAGACGCCAAAACCGGAGTTTGCCAATAACCACTTCCTGCAAAGCCAGTGGAGGAATATTGCCCGCGCGCAGATCCTGCTGGGTGAGTTCGAGCCTGCTGAGATTGTGCTGGAAGAGCTGAACGAGAACGCCCGCAGTCTGCGCCTGATGAGCGATCTCAACCGTAACCTGCTGCTGCTTAACCAGCTCTACTGGCAGGCCGGGCGTAAAAATGATGCCCAGCGCGTGCTGCTGGAGGCGTTACAGCTGGCAAACCGCACCGGGTTTATCAGTCACTTTGTGATTGAAGGTGAAGTGATGGCCCAGCAGCTGCGTCAGCTTATTCAGCTCAACACGCTGCCGGAGCTGGATCAGCACCGCGCCCAGCGTATTCTGCGCGAGATTAACCAGCACCATCGCCACAAGTTCGCCCACTTCGACGAGAACTTCGTTGAACGCTTACTGAATCATCCGGAAGTGCCTGAGCTTATTCGTACCAGCCCGCTGACGCAGCGCGAATGGCAGGTGCTGGGGCTTATCTATTCAGGCTACAGCAATGAGCAGATTGCCGGTGAGCTGGCGGTGGCGGCAACCACCATCAAAACGCATATTCGTAATCTGTATCAGAAGCTGGGCGTGGCGCACCGTCAGGATGCAGTGCAGCATGCGCAGCAGCTGTTGAAGATGATGGGGTATGGGGTGTAAGTCCTATGCGGTCTGATGCCCTCACCCCGGCCCTCTCCCACAGGGAGAGGGAGAATGGCTTCTCAACATAACTCTAACTGCAAATTATTATCCTTAATCACCTGCAGCACCCCCGCCGGCGGCATCACGTCGGTGTAGACCGCATCCACCATGCTGATGCTGCCCATGTTCACCATCGCGTTACGGCCAAATTTGGAGTGGTCCACCACCAGCATCACGTGACGTGAGTTTTCAATGATCGCGCGCTTGGTGCGCACCTCGTGATAATCAAACTCCAGCAACGACCCGTCGCTGTCGATGCCGCTGATCCCCAGAATGCCGAAGTCGAGACGGAACTGAGAGATAAAATCGAGCGTCGCTTCGCCAATGATGCCGCCGTCGCGGCTGCGCAGTTCGCCCCCGGCGAGGATGATGCGGAAATCGTCTTTCTGCATCAGGGTATTGGCCACGTTCAGGTTGTTGGTCACGATGCGCAGGTTTTCGTGATCCAGCAGCGCATGGGCGACCGCTTCTGGCGTGGTGCCGATATCAATAAACAGCGTCGCCCCGTTGGGGATCTGGGTGGCGACTTTGCGGGCGATGCGCTCTTTCTCTGCCGTTTGCGTGGCTTTGCGGTCATGCCACGAGGTGTTGACCGAGCTGGACGGCAGCGCCGCCCCGCCATGGTGGCGCAAAATACGGTTTTGATCGGCAAGATCGTTCAGGTCGCGGCGGATGGTTTGTGGGCTGACGGCAAACTGTTCCACCAGCTCTTCAGTACTGACGTATCCCTGTTTTTTTACCAGTTCGATAATGGCGTCATGACGTTGTGTTTGTTTCATGAAATATCCCTGGGAATTATGTTCGTTTTCGCGCATGGAGCGTGTCGGCAAACGCCATTGCCAGCCCGACGGCCAGCCCGGTGACGTGCGCACCATTGGCGATAGACATACCAAACAGATCAAACCATCCGGCAATTAGCCATATTAACGCAAAGGTTATCAATCCGCGCTGCAGATAGATGCCACTTTCGGGGTCGCGCTCCCCCCTGAGCCAGACATAGCCCATCAGGGCATACACCACGCCGGATAAACCACCGAACCACGGGCCGCTGAATTTGTGCTGCACATAGCCGCTCAGCAGGGCGCTAATAATGGTGATAACAATCAGCTTGCCGCTGCCCAGACGCTTCTCCACGGCCCCGCCGAGATACCACCACCACAGCAGGTTGAAGAGAATATGCATCACCGAGAAGTGCATCAGCGCGTGGGTGAAATAGCGCCAGACGTCAAAATCCAGAGACGGGTCGTATGGCCACGCAAGGGCGATCATCACGCTCTGGTCGCCCACCACGTTCATAATGATGAAGACGATAATGCAGGCCGCCATCAGCAGCAGCGTAAACGGACCTGCGCGTTCGCGAATGGTGGCAAGAAAAGGGAAGCGCCGGTAATGCAGTCCGCTCCCCGTCTGCCCGGACTGCCAGCTCGCGGCCAGGTAGCGGGGATCGGCGGGGTTCTCAAGAAAGCGGGCCAGTTCCGCATTCACGCGATCGGCCTGGCTTTCATCCGCCAGCCAGACATCGGTTTTCGTGTGCTGCTGAACGGTCAGGATGATGCCCTGGGTTGCCATATAGTCGACAAACGCCTGGGCGACGCGCGGATTGGTAAAAGAGGTGATCATCAACATGGGCGGCGGTCGCTTATTTCCACACAAAAGGGGACAGTATAGCGGGATCAGCGCTCAAAAGCGTATTCCACTTCTGCCGGGAAATGACGATGCCAGGCATCGAAACCGCCGTCGACGCTGTAGACCGCATCATAGCCCTGCTGAATAAGGTACTGCGCCGCACCTTTGCTGCTGTTGCCGTGATAGCACATCACCATCACCGGCGTATCGAAGTCGTTATCGCGCATAAACGCGCCCAGCGTATCGTTGGTGAGGTGGAACGCACCCGGGGTGTGGCCCATCGCAAAACTCTGCGGATCGCGGATATCCACCAGCACCGCCGTTCCCTGGTGCATCTTCTGGTGGGCTTCTTCTACGTTAATACATTCAAACTGATCCATGGTGTTCTCTTTCTGTTGTTCAGGTTGGGTGCGCTCTGATGCCCTCACCCCAGCCCTCTCCCACGGGGAGAGGGAGAAAAGTTAGTCGCACTATTTTACCCCGTAGTGTACGTCCTGGCGGCGGGTAAACGCCATTATGTTATCCATATCACTCTAAATTGTTTTTTTGATGTTACCAAAAGCGCGTTCCTTTGCTATTATGAGCGATATCGAACATTTCTGAGCTTTAACGAAAGTGCGTGAGGGTGTTATGGAAACCAAAGATCTGATTGTGATAGGCGGTGGCATCAACGGTGCCGGTATTGCGGCAGACGCCGCAGGACGCGGATTATCCGTACTGATGCTGGAAGCTAACGACCTCGCCTGCGCGACGTCGTCCGCCAGCTCCAAACTGATTCACGGTGGCCTGCGCTACCTGGAGCACTACGAATTCCGCCTGGTCAGTGAAGCGCTGGCCGAACGTGAAGTGCTGCTGAAGATGGCACCGCACCTGGCCATCCCGATGCGCTTCCGCCTGCCCCATCGCCCGCATCTGCGTCCGGCGTGGATGATTCGAATCGGTCTGTTTATGTACGATCATCTGGGTAAACGCACCAGCCTGCCGGGTTCAACCGGTTTGCGTTTTGGCTCAGAATCGGTCCTTAAGCCTGAAATCGTGCGCGGTTTCGAATATTCCGACTGCTGGGTGGACGATGCGCGTCTGGTGCTGGCCAACGCACAGATGGTTGAGAAGAAAGGCGGGGAAGTGAAAACCCGTACCCGCGCCACCGCTGCGCGCCGTGAAAACGGCCTGTGGATCGTCGAAGCGGAAGACGTGGATACCGGCGAGAAGTTCAGCTGGAAAGCGCGCGGTCTGGTCAACGCCACCGGCCCATGGGTGAAACAGTTCTTCGACGAGGGGATGCATCTGCCTTCTCCGTACGGTATCCGCCTGATCAAAGGCAGCCACATTGTGGTACCACGCGTGCACACCCAGAAGCAGGCCTACATTCTGCAGAACGAAGACAAGCGCATCGTGTTTGTGATCCCATGGATGGACGAATTCTCCATCATCGGCACCACCGACGTGGAGTACAAAGGCGATCCGAAAAACGTCGAGATCGACGAGAGCGAAGTGAGCTACCTTCTGAAGGTGTATAACGCGCACTTCAAGAAACAGCTGTCCCGCGATGACGTGGTCTGGACTTACTCCGGCGTGCGTCCGCTGTGCGATGACGAATCTGACTCACCGCAGGCGATTACCCGCGACTACACGCTCGATATTCACGACGTGGACGGTCAGGCACCGCTGCTCTCCGTGTTTGGCGGCAAGCTCACCACCTACCGTAAGCTGGCTGAGCACGCGCTGGAAAAACTGGCGCCGTACTACAAAGGCATTGGCCCGGCGTGGACCAAAGGCGCGGTACTGCCTGGCGGGGAAATTGCCGGTAACCGCGATGATTACGCTGCGAAACTGCGTCGTCGCTACCCGTTCATCACCGAAGGCATGGCGCGCCACTATGCCCGTACCTACGGCAGCAACACGGAATTGATCCTGGGTGACGCGAAAGAGATTGCCGACCTGGGCGAACATTTTGGCCACGAGTTGTACGAAGCCGAACTGCGCTATCTGGTGGAACATGAGTGGGTTCGCCGTCTGGATGATGCCATCTGGCGTCGTACCAAAGAGGGAATGTGGCTGAACGCCGAACAGCAGTCTCGCGTGGCGCAGTGGTTGCTGCAGCATGCGGGAAAGCGTGAGCTGTCGTTGGCGTCGTGATGCGATCGGTGCGGGCTGATGCCCGCACCCTGCCCCTCTCCCACCGGGAGAGGGAACAAACACTAAAAACGGCAACCAGGGTTGCCGTTTTGCTTTTATAACCGCACCGGATCGATATGCCAGATCGTCTCGGCATACTCCTTGATGGTCCTGTCTGACGAGAAATACCCCATATTGGCGATGTTATGCATCGCGACGCTGGTCCACTTCTCCTGCTGACGATACAGCTCGTCCACCCTGTCCTGACAATCCACGTAGCTGCGGTAATCCGCCAGCACCTGATAGTGGTCGCCAAAGTTAATCAGCGAATCCACCAGGTCCCGATAGCGCCCAGGCTCGTCTGGGCTAAACACCCCGGTGGCGATTTGCGTCAGCACCTGACGTAGCTCCTCATCCTCTTCGTAATACTCACGCGGCGAGTAGCCCTTCTTGCGCAGCGCCTCCACCTCTTCCGTGGTATTCCCGAAGATAAAGATATTCTCAGCCCCCACGTGCTCCAGCATTTCGACATTCGCCCCGTCCAGCGTGCCGATGGTCAGCGCACCGTTAAGGGCAAACTTCATGTTACTGGTGCCGGACGCTTCCGTCCCCGCCGTGGAGATCTGCTCAGAGAGATCGGCCGCCGGAATGATCAGCTGCGCGAGGCTGACGCTGTAGTTAGGAACAAAGACCACCTTCAGCTTGTCGCCGATATCCGGATCGTTGTTGACCACCTTCGCCACATCGTTGATGAGGTGAATAATGTGCTTCGCCATGTAGTAGGCGGACGCCGCCTTACCGGCAAAGATCTTCACGCGCGGTACCCACTCCGCCGACGGATCGGCCTTGATGCGGTTATAGTGCGTAATGACGTGCAGCACGTTCATCAGCTGGCGCTTGTACTCGTGAATACGCTTGATCTGCACGTCGAACAGCGCTTTCGGGTTCGCCACCACGTTCAGATGCAGCGCCAGCCAGACTGACAGACGTTTCTTGTTCAGCAGTTTGGCTTCCCGTACGGCCTTGTTCACCGCCGGGAAATCAATATGCTGTTCAAGCTCGCTCAGTTGGCTGAGATCGGTTCGCCAGGTGCGGCCAATGTGTTCATCCAGCACCTCAGAAAGCGGCTGGTTTGCCAGCGCCAGCCAGCGACGCGGCGTAACCCCGTTGGTCACGTTGCAGAAACGCGTCGGGAAGATCTTCGCAAAGTCCGCAAACAGCGACTGCACCATCAGGTTCGAGTGCAGCTCTGACACCCCGTTCACCTTGTGGCTGATCACCACCGCCAGCCAGGCCATGCGTACGCGGCGACCGTTCGATTCATCAATGATAGAAGCGCGACTCAGCAGGCCGGTATCGTTCGGATACTGCTCCTGCAACGTCTTGAGGAAGTAGTCGTTGATCTCGAAGATAATCTGCAAGTGACGCGGCAAAATTTTGCCGAGCATATCCACCGGCCAGGTTTCCAGCGCTTCGCTCATCAGCGTGTGGTTGGTGTAGGAGAAGACCTGACAGGTCACCTCGAACGCGTCGTCCCAGCTGAACTTATGCTCGTCGATAAGCAGACGCATCAGCTCCGGGATCGACAGCACCGGATGGGTGTCGTTGAGGTGAATGGCGGTTTTTTCCGCCAGGTTCGCGTAGGTCTTGTGCAGCTGATAGTGACGGCTGAGGATGTCCTGAATCGTCGCGGAGACGAGGAAATACTCCTGACGCAGGCGCAGCTCACGCCCGGAATAGGTCGAGTCGTCCGGGTAGAGCACGCGGGAGACGTTCTCGGAGTGGTTTTTATCTTCCACCGCCGCGAAGTAGTCGCCCTGGTTAAATTTACCCAGGTTGATCTCGCTACTGGCCTGCGCGTTCCACAGACGCAGCGTATTGGTCGCGTCGGTGTCATAACCGGGAATGATCTGGTCATAGGCGACAGCGAGGATCTCTTCGGTTTCCACCCAGCGGGACTTTTTCCCTTCCTGCTGAATACGCCCGCCAAACCGCACCTTGTAGCGCGTATTGTGGCGTTTAAACTCCCACGGGTTACCGTATTCCAGCCAGTAATCCGGGGACTCTTTCTGACGCCCGTCAACGATGTTCTGTTTGAACATACCGTAGTCGTAGCGAATACCGTAGCCACGGCCCGGCAGGGCCAGCGTCGCCAGTGAATCCAGGAAGCAGGCAGCAAGTCGCCCCAGACCACCATTACCGAGGCCAGGGTCGTTCTCTTCGTCAATCAGCTCTTCTAAATCCAGCCCCATCTCCTCCAGCGCGCTTTTTACATCGTCATAAATACCCAGCGATAACAGCGCGTTAGACAGAGTGCGGCCAATCAAAAATTCCATCGACAGGTAATAAACCTGACGCGTTTCCTGTGAGAGCTGGGCGCGGTTGGAGCGCAGCCAGCGTTCGACCATGCGGTCACGCACCGCAAACAGGGTGGCGTTCAGCCACTCGTGCTTGTTGGCGATAACCGGATCTTTCCCGATGGTGAACATCAGCTTATAGGCGATAGAGTGCTTTAACGCCTCAACGCTGAGCGTGGGTGAAGAGTAGCTAAAAGGAGCGTTCATATCAGTAACTTCGCCTCGTTACATCAAGCGTTGATAGAGATCGCGGTATGACTGCGCCGCAACGTGCCAGCTAAAGTCCATGGACATCGCCTGGCGTTGAACGTAACGCCACAGCGACGGACGGGACCACAAGACGAAAGCACGCCGAATCGCCCGTAGCAGCGACCAGGCATTACTGTCCTCAAAGACAAACCCGCTGGCGATACCGTCCGCCAGGTTTTCCAGCGAGCTGTCAGATACGGTATCCGCCAGCCCGCCCGTGCGGCGTACCAGCGGCAGGGTGCCGTATTTCAGGCCGTAGAGCTGCGTCAGGCCGCAGGGCTCGAAACGGCTCGGTACCAGGATGACGTCCGCGCCGCCCATGATCCGGTGCGAGAACGCTTCGTGATAGCCAATCTGCACGCCCACCTGCCCCGGGTGTTCCGCCGCGGCCGCCAGGAATCCTTCCTGCAATACCGGGTCGCCCGCGCCGAGTAGCGCCAGCTGTCCGCCCTGCTCCAGCAGACCCGGCAACGCCTCCAGCACCAGATCCAGCCCTTTCTGGCTGGTCAGACGGCTCACCACCGCGAATAACGGCACTTTGTCGTTAACCTTCAGCCCCATCGCAATCTGTAGCTGGCGTTTGTTTTCCGCTTTATCTTCCACGGAATCACGGCCATAGCGGGCCGCCAGCAGCAGATCGGTCTCGGGGCTCCAGATCTGCTCATCGACACCGTTGAGGATACCCGACAGACGCCCTTCACGATGGCGCTGACGGAGCAACCCTTCCAGGCCGTAACCAAACTCAGGCTGCGTGATTTCACGGGCGTAGGTCGGGCTCACGGCCGTGATGTGATCGGCATAATAAAGCCCGGCTTTCAGGAAAGAGATCTGCCCGTTAAACTCCAGCCCATGCATGTTATAGAACGACCATGGCAGATCGATTTCATTCATGTGATGGGCGTAGTACATGCCCTGATACGCCAGGTTATGCACCGTAAAGACCGACTTCGCCGGGTGGCCCCGCGCCGCCAGGTACGCCGGAGCGAGCCCCGCATGCCAGTCGTGGGCGTGCACAATGTCCGGGCGCCAGAACGGATCCAGCCCTACCGCCATTTCAGCCCCAACCCAACCGAGCAGCGCAAAACGCAGCACGTTGTCGGTATAGGCAAACAGGTTCGTATCGTGATACGGGCTACCTGGCCGGTCATATAAGTGCGGCGCGTCGATCAGGTAAATGCCCACGCCATTGTAATGTCCATACAGCAGGGTGATGCGTCCGGCGAAGGTGTCACGGCGCGTCACCACCTTTGCATCGGGAATGCCGCGCCGGATATCCGGGAAGGCGGGCAGCAGGACTCGGGTATCGACTCCGCCGGCGATTTGCGCCGCGGGTAATGCACCAAGAACATCCGCCAGGCCGCCCGTTTTTAACAACGGGAACATCTCAGAACATACATGTAAAACCTGCATCATCGCTCCTGTTTGATCTGCAGCTTCCGCAACATTTCCCGTGTGACTAACACGATCCCCTCTTCAGAACGGTAGAAGCGACGTGCATCTTCTTCCGCGTTTTCACCAATCACCATTCCTTCAGGAATGACGCAGGCACGGTCGATCACGCAGCGACGCAGACGACACGAACGCCCGACCCAGACATCCGGCAGCAGCACCGCCGAATCGATATTACAGAATGAGTTTATACGCACGCGCGGGAACAGCACCGACTGCACCACCACCGAGCCGGAGATAATGCACCCGCCGGAGACCAGTGAGTTCAGCGTCATGCCGTGGCTGCCGGAGCGGTCCTGCACGAATTTCGCTGGCGGCAGGGATTCCATATGGGTACGGATCGGCCAGTTCTGGTCGTACATATCCAGCTCAGGCGTGACGGAGGCCAGATCGAGGTTGGCTTTCCAGTACGCTTCCAGGGTTCCCACATCGCGCCAGTAAGGTTCCGCATTCGGATCTGACTGCACGCAGGACAACGGGAAAGGATGTGCATAGGCCATGCCAGCTTTGGTAATTTTTGGAATGATGTCTTTGCCGAAGTCGTGGCTGGAGTGTTCGTCTTTGTCGTCTTCTTCCAGCAGCTCATAAAGGTAATCTGCATCAAAGACATAGATCCCCATGCTGGCGAGCGATTTGGTGTCATCTCCCGGCATGGTGGGCGGGTTGGCCGGTTTTTCAACGAAGTCGATAATTTTATCGTCCGCGTCCACGTGCATCACGCCAAACGCCGTCGCTTCAGCAACGGGCACCGGCAGACACGCCACGGTGCAGCGCGCCCCTTTCTCGACGTGGTCAATGAGCATGTGGGAGTAGTCTTGCTTGTAGATGTGGTCCCCGGCGAGGATCACGATGTACTCCGCGTTGTAGCGGCGAATGATATCGAGGTTCTGGGTCACCGCATCAGCGGTGCCGCGGTACCAGTTTTCACCGTGAACACGCTGCTGGGCAGGCAGGAGATCGACAAACTCATTCATCTCTTCGCTGAAGAATGACCAGCCGCGCTGAATATGCTGCACCAGGGTGTGCGACTGATACTGCGTAATGACGCCAATGCGGCGAATACCGGAGTTCAGGCAGTTGGACAGTGCAAAATCGATAATTCGAAACTTACCACCAAAGTGAACAGCCGGCTTGGCGCGCTTGATGGTCAAATCTTTCAGACGGGTTCCGCGCCCGCCAGCGAGGATCAGGGCAACCGTTTTTAAGGGGAGCTGGCGTGCCAACATTAAGGGATCGTTCTTCTCTAATCTAACCATGACTAACTCCTTTTTTATCATCTTTGGAATACGCACACTCCGTGCGCAGGCCCGTGCCAGACAGCCATTACTACCGGATTATCCGCTCCGGCAAAGGGGGGAACGGCGCGCCATTCCCCGTCAGGTAAAACAATCTCTGCGACGTCATCCGTCGCGTTCAGCGTAACCAGCCAGCGATCCGAAAGCAGGATCTGCAGGCGCGGTACACCGTGTTGCCACTCTTGCGCGCTTAACGGTTGCGCGTCTTGATTCAGCCAGCGAACGTTGCCGTCGCCCTCCTCCCACCAGCGGTTGGCGGTGAGCGCGGGGATCTGCTGGCGAAGATGGATCAGCGCTGCGGTAAAGTGGATCAGGCCGCTGTTCGCTTCTCCCCAGTCGAGCCAGGTTAAGGTGTTGTCCTGGCAATACGCATTGTTGTTACCGTGCTGGCTGTGGCCATGTTCATCCCCTGCCAGCAGCATCGGCGTGCCCTGCGACAACAGCAGCGTGGTCAGCAGCGCATGCACGCTGGCACGTCGCCGTTCGATAACGTCCAGGCTTCCGCCTAACCCTTCTATACCATGATTAAAGCTATGGTTATTGTTAGTGCCATCGCGATTCTCCTCGCCATTTGCCTCATTGTGTTTCTGATTGAAACAAACGCAGTCCCGGAGCGTAAAACCGTCGTGCGCGGTCACCAGGTTGACGGTGGCAGAAGGTCGTTTGCCATCGCGTTTAAACAGATCGCTGGAAGCGGCAAAGCGTCCGGCGAACTCCCCCAGAGACAGATTTCGCGCCAGCCAGAATCGGCGTACAGCATCGCGATAATGGTCGTTCCATTCGGCAAACAGCGGCGGGAAATTGCCCACCTGGTAGCCGCCTTCACCAATGTCCCACGGCTCGGCAATCAGCTTCACCTGCGAGAGCACCGGGCAGTTTTTGATCGCCTCAAACAGCGGCGCCTGCTGGCTGAACGCCGGCGTGCGCCCCATCACCGGCGCCAGGTCAAAACGAAAACCGTCGACGTGGAACGTTTCCACCCAATATTTCAGGCATGCATAAGCAAAATGCGTCACCGCCGGATGGCTGAGGTTGAGCGTGTTACCGCAACCGGTCCAGTTGTGGTAATCACCATCCTCTCTGATCCAATAATAGCTACGGTTATCAATTCCGCGCATGGAGAGCGTCGGACCGTCGAGATCGCTTTCCGCGCTGTGGTTCAGCACCACGTCCAGAATCACTTCGATACCCGCCGCATGAAGCGCCTTCACCGCATCGCGAAACTCATCCCGCGCCTTGTCCGGGTGGACGGCATAGCGCGGGTCGAGCGCAAACATTGCCAGCGGGTTGTAGCCCCAGTAGTTGCTCAGCCCCAGCCGCTGCAGGCGAGGCTCGCTGGCGAAATGGGCGATGGGCAACAACTCCAGAGCGGTGATCCCGAGGTGTTTCAGATAGGCGATCATGGTCGGATGGCCGAGCGCCTTATAGGTGCCGCGCATCTCTTTGGGGATAGACGGATGGAGGTAGGTCAGCCCTTTTACATGGGCCTCATATATAACGGTGTTGCCCCACGGCGTGCCCGGCGGGGCATCGTCTTCCCAGTCGTAGTGGTCACCCACCACCACACTTTTCGGGACGATATGGGCGCTGTCGCGGTGGTCGGGTTCCCCATAGCCGGCGTGGAAAATCGGGTCATCTTTAAATTCGCCCTCCACGCGGTGGGCACAAGGATCAATCAGCAGCTTCGCCGGGTTAAACCAGTGCCCCTGAGAAGGCTCCCAGGGACCATGAACGCGAAAACCGTAGTGCATTCCAGGCCGCCCGCCGGCCAGGTAGCCGTGCCAGGTATCCCCGGTGCGTGCCGGTAAATCGTAACGATGTTCATTACCTTCACCATCAAACACACAGAGTTCGACCCGCTCCGCGTGAGCAGAAAAGAGGGTGAAATTGACCCCCTTTCCGTCATAACTCGCCCCGAGCGGTTCGGGTTTACCTGCCGTAAGCTGCGTCATTCGCCCTCCCGCACCAGCCAGATGGTACCGAGCGGCGGCAGCGTCAGGCTCAGAGAGTTGGGGCGCCCGTGGCTTTCGATGGCATCGCTCTGGACCCATCCGCCGTTACCGGCATTGCTGCCGTGGTAATGCATGGAATCGGTGTTGAGGATTTCGCGCCACTTACCGGCCTGATTAATGCCAAAGCGGTAATGATGACGGGGTACCGGCGTAAAGTTGCTGGCGACAATAATCTCGTTGCCCGCTTTATCCCGGCGCACAAAGACAAACACCGAGCGTTCGTTGTCGTCCACCACCAGCCACTCAAAACCGTAGGGATCGAAGTCCAGCTCGTGCAGCGCTTTATGGTGGCGGTAGGTCAGGTTAAGGTCACGCACCAGTCGCTGTACGCCGTGATGCCAGTTATCGCCCCCTTCCAGCAGATGCCAGTCGAGGCTGGTATCGTGGTTCCACTCCCGCCCCTGGGCGAACTCATTGCCCATAAACAGCAGTTTTTTGCCCGGGAAGGCGAACATCCAGCCGTAGTAGGCGCGCAGGTTGGCGAACTTCTGCCACGCGTCGCCCGGCATCCGGTCGAGGATGGATTTTTTACCGTGCACCACTTCATCGTGCGACAGCGGCAGCATGAAGTTTTCGGTGTAGTTGTAGAGCAGCCCGAAGGTGAGTTTGTCGTGATGGTACTGACGATAGACCGGGTCGAGCTTCATATAGTCGAGCGTGTCGTGCATCCAGCCCAGGTTCCACTTGTACCAGAAGCCCAGGCCCCCCATGGACGGTGGACGCGAAACACCGGCAAAGTCAGTCGACTCTTCCGCCATCGTCACCGCGCCCTCAACCTGCTCGCCAATAATGCGGTTGGTGCTGCGCAAAAATTCGATGGCTTCCAGGTTTTCACGACCACCATATTCGTTCGGGATCCACTCCCCCTCTTTACGGCTGTAGTCGCGGTAAATCATCGATGCCACCGCATCCACGCGCAGGGCATCAATGCCAAAACGTTCGATCCAGTACAGCGCATTCCCGACGAGGTAGTTCGCGACTTCACGGCGACCGTAGTTGTAGATAAGCGTGTTCCAGTCCTGGTGATAGCCTTCGCGCGGGTCGCTGTGCTCGTACAGCTTCGTACCGTCAAACTCGGACAGACCAAAGTCATCAGACGGGAAATGGCCTGGCACCCAGTCGAGGATCACGTTCAGCCCGGCGGCGTGTGCGGCATTGATAAAATAGCGAAAATCGTCGCGCGTGCCGAAACGGCGCGTCGGGGCATACAACCCGGTTGGCTGGTAGCCCCAGCTTCCGTCAAATGGATGCTCATTGACTGGCAGCAGCTCAAGGTGGGTAAAGCCCATCCATTTGGCATACGGCACCAGCTGATCGGCAAGCTCCCGGTAGCTGAGCCAGAAGTTGTTATCGGTGTGGCGTCGCCAGGATCCGAGATGCACTTCATACACGGAGATGGGGGCATCGAAACGGTTGGCCTGTTTGCGCTCCTCGCTCTGCACCACTTTTTCCGGCAGCCCGCAAATCAGCGAGGCAGTATCCGGGCGCATCTGCGCTTCGAACGCGTACGGGTCCGCTTTAATGCGCAGCTTTCCGTGGGCGTCGATCATCTCAAATTTATAGAGCTGACCGTTTTGCGCGCCGGGGATGAACAGCTCCCAGATGCCCGTTTCCCGACGCAGGCGCATCGGATGACGGCGACCATCCCAGTAGTTGAACTGCCCGACAACGGAGACGCGCCGGGCGTTAGGTGCCCACACGGCAAACCGCGTGCCGGTGATGCCGTCCATCGTATCCGCATGGGCGCCCAGCGTTTCGTACGGGCGTAAATGGGTACCTTCAGACAGCAGCCAGGCATCCATCTCCTGTAACAGCGGACCAAAACTGTAGGGATCGTCGATCAGGTTTTGCTGACCGTGCCAGATGACGGCGAGTTGATAACGAAAAGGGTTTTTACGACGGGGCATGACGCCCGAGAAGAAGCCACGCGAGTCGAGGCATTCCAGATTGCCTACCTTGCGGCCGGTTTTAGGTTCGATAACCCACACTTCTGTGGCATCCGGTAACAGCGCACGGACTTCCAGTCCCGCCTCTGTTTGGTGCATCCCCAGCACAGAAAAGGGGTCGGCAAAATGACCCGCAATAAGCGCATTAATCACGTCTCTATCCACACGATCGGACATGGTATTCATCCTGTTTTTTATGTCGCCCTTTTTAAGCGCCTGGGACGACTTTAATGTGACCTGAACGGGCTTCCACTTAGTCCCGTCCTAACCTCAGGTAAGAAATGACTCTTCCTTAAAGCATAGCCAACGCTCTACATGACTCCTGATAAAAAATAAGACATACGCGTTTTACTCCATGTAGTACGCAAAAAAAGGGGGTGAAAATCACCCCCGGTAGTTAACAAATTATTACGCCAGTTGGCGCAGCATGCGGCGTAGCGGCTCGGCGGCGCCCCACAGGAGCTGGTCACCCACGGTGAACGCGGAGAGGAACTCTGGCCCCATGTTCAGCTTACGCAGACGCCCTACCGGCGTGGTCAGCGTGCCGGTGACGGCCGCTGGCGTCAGTTCGCGCATGGTGATATCGCGATCGTTTGGCACCACTTTCGCCCACGGGTTGTGCGCGGCGAGCAGCTCTTCCACGGTCGGAATAGACACATCTTTTTTCAGTTTAATGGTGAAGGCCTGGCTATGGCAGCGCAGCGCGCCGATACGTACGCACAGACCGTCAACCGGAATGGTGTTCGCGGTATTGAGGATTTTGTTGGTCTCCGCCTGACCCTTCCACTCTTCACGGGTCTGGCCGTTATCCAGCTGTTTGTCGATCCACGGGATCAGGCCACCGGCCAGCGGTACGCCAAAGTTATCCACCGGCAGTTCGCCGCTGCGGGTCAACTCGGTGACTTTACGCTCGATATCGAGGATTGCGGACGCCGGGTTTGCCAGCTCGGCCGCAACGCTGTGGTGCAGCTGGCCCATTTGGGTCAGCAGTTCACGCATATGACGCGCACCGCCGCCGGACGCGGCCTGGTAGGTCGCCACGGAGACCCACTCCACCAGGTCCTGCGCGAACAGGCCGCCGAGGGACATCAGCATCAGGCTGACGGTACAGTTACCACCGACAAAGGTTTTCACGCCGTTGTTGAGGCCTTTGGTGATCACGTCCTGGTTCACCGGGTCGAGGATGATGATGGCATCGTCTTTCATGCGCAGCGAAGAGGCTGCGTCAATCCAGTAGCCCTGCCAGCCGCTTTCACGCAGCTTTGGATAGATTTCGTTGGTATAATCGCCGCCCTGGCAGGTCACAATAATGTCGAGTGCCTTCAGCGCTTCCAGATCGTAAGCATCCTGCAACGTCCCTGTGGTACCACCAAAGGACGGTGCAGCCTGGCCGAGCTGGGAAGTGGAGAAGAAGACCGGGCGGATAGCGTCGAAATCGCGCTCTTCAACCATGCGTTGCATGAGTACAGAGCCGACCATACCGCGCCAGCCGATAAAACCAACGTTTTTCATAGCATTTGTTTCCTGCAGAGGGTGTGTGCTGATTGTGCAAGCCAGTATTGAACTGGGATATGCTTCACATTACAAAATGCTGCCAAAGTCGCAAGCGAAATTAATCGATGATTGCCCGGCAATCAGAAAAAGAGCTAATCATCCTAATAACCATAGAGAAATTCAGGGCTAATTTACATGAGTGAAATCATTTCTGCGGCGGTTTTATTGATCCTGATAATGGATCCTCTGGGAAACCTGCCGATCTTCATGTCGGTGCTGAAGCACACCGAACCCAAGCGCCGACGGGCGATCATGATCCGCGAGCTGCTTATCGCCCTGCTGGTGATGTTTATCTTCCTGTTTGCCGGGGAAAAAATTCTCGCCTTCCTGAATCTGCGCGCCGAAACCGTTTCGATTTCCGGCGGGATTATTCTGTTCCTGATTGCCATTAAGATGATTTTCCCGAGTGCCGAAGGGGGCAGCAGCGGCCTGCCGGCGGGTGAAGAGCCGTTTATCGTACCGCTGGCGATCCCGCTGGTCGCCGGGCCGACCATTCTGGCCACATTGATGCTCCTGTCGCATCAGTATCCCAACCAGATGAGCCATCTGGTGATTGCCCTGCTGATTGCCTGGGGCGGAACGTTCATCATCCTGCTGCAGTCGTCGCTGTTCCTGCGCCTGCTGGGCGAGAAAGGGGTCAATGCGCTGGAACGGTTGATGGGGCTGATTCTGGTGATGATGGCGACGCAGATGTTCCTGGACGGGATCCGGGCGTGGATGAAGGGCTAGGTAAAAGCAAAACGGCAATCCTTGATTGCCGTTTTTAGTGTTTGCTCCCTCTCCCCGTGGGAGAGGGAGAAAATCGGGGTTAGCTCAGCAGCGTAAACGCAATCATCCCGACAATCGCGCCCGTGGTGCCGAGGATAGTTTCCATCAGCGTCCAGGTTTTCAGGGTTTGCGCTTCGGTGGCACCGGTAAATTTACCGAACAGCCAGAAACCGGCGTCGTTCACGTGCGACACCACAATCGAGCCACCCGCGATACAGATAGACAGCGCCGCCATCTGCGCACCGGAGTAGTTAAGCTGTTCAATCACCGGCATCACCAGGCCAACCGCCGTTAAACAGGCAACAGTCGCGGAGCCCTGAATGATACGCACCGCCGCCGCCAGCACGAAGCAGGTCACCGCGATGGGCAGACCCATTCCGGTCAGCGCTTCACCCAGTGCCGGACCAACACCGGAATCCACCAGCACCTGTTTGAACACACCACCCGCACCGATCACCAGCAGGATAATACCCGCTGGCTGCAACGCAGCGCCGCAGATTTCCATCACGCGGTCTTTCGGCATCCCCTGACGCATCGCCAGGCCATAAATCGCCACCAGGCACGCCACCAGGATCGCGGTGAACGGGTGACCGATAAATTCGAACCATTCGTACGCGGTAGAGCCCACCGGTACAAAGCGCGCGGCAATGGTTTTCAGACCCACCAGCACCAGCGGCAGCAGGATCAGAGACAGGCTGAAGCCGAAGGACGGCATTTTACCTTCGCCCAGGTGCGGCTCGGTAATATCATCAGGAATATGCAGTTCAACGTAGCGGCTGATGAAGTTGCCCCACAGCGGACCGGCGATAATCATTCCCGGGATTGCCGCGCACAGGCCAATCAGGATCATCCAGCCAAAGTCAGCGTGCATCTGGGAAGCCAGCAGCATCGGTGCCGGTCCCGGCAGGAGAAACGCCGCCGCCGCGGCCACGCCCGCAAACAGCGGAATAACCAGCTTCACAAGGTTAGTACCGGTATGGCGCGCCATGGAGAACGCCACGCTAATCAGCAGCACCACGGCCACTTCAAAGAACAACGGCAGCGCGCAGATCAGACCGGCCAGGCCAATCGCATAGTGTGCACGACTATGACCAAATGATTTCAGCATCTTGACGGCAATCTGGTCGACCGCGCCCGTCTCATGCAGGATCTTGCCAAACATCGCGCCCAGCGCGACCACAATAGCCAGGAAGCCCAGTGTGCCCCCCATCCCTTTTTCCATCGTCGCAGCGATCTTGTCGAGCGGCATACCGGAAAAGAGACCTGCACCAATAGAAACCACCATCAAAGCAACAAAAGCATGCATACGCGCTTTCATCACTAAAAACAGCAGCAGCAATACCGAACCCACTGCTGTCAACACTAGCGTTAATGTACTCAAAACTTACTGCCTTTTGTTAATGACCTCGATGGTGCTGGCAACAACACCCTCCAGTGACTGATCGATATCAACCACTAAGACGTCTTTTTCATCTTCACCCGGCTCCTGCAGCGCTTCGAACTGTGTGACCAGCATCTGGGTTTTGAAGAAGTGGCCTTTACGCGCCTTGAGACGGCTTTCAATGACCTCGAAATCGCCTTTCAGGTAGATGAAAGAGAGGTTCGGGTTGCCGTCGCGCAGCAGGTCGCGGTAGGTTTTTTTCAGCGCAGAGCAGACGATCAGGGAAACTTTATTGGTGCGCTGCATGGCAAACGCGGCATCGTTCAGCGCCTGTAACCACGGTTTACGATCATCGTCGTTCAGCGGCTCGCCGGAAGCCATCTTCATGATGTTGCTGCGCGGATGGAGGAAGTCGCCATCAAGAAACGCCGCATTAAGTTGATGCGCCACTTCGCTTGCCACGGCAGATTTACCGCTACCGGAAACGCCCATCAGGACGTAAACGTGGTGATCATGATTAGTCGTGCTCAAAGGGTGTCCCTCAGTCAATTGTTACGGGTAACAGTTATCGGTAACATTGTCCTGCCGGGGCAAAAGAGAAGCAATATCCAAACGTGCGCGAAGTGAATAAGTGTGAGCTACTTCAAATTTGTCGGATTAAATAGATCCACCCGGTGACAAGGTGAAACCTAAATCTAACATTTTCGGGGTCACTGCTTCACCACGAATGCGCGCCAGCAAGCGTTCTGCGCCAATGCGGCCCATGCGTTCACGCGGTGTCAGGACGCTCGCCAGACGCGGCTCCATCACCTGACCGATGTCATGGCCGTGGAAACCGGCAATCGCCATATCATCGGGGATCTTCAGCCCCAGACGCTGGCATTCGAACGCTGCACCGACCGCAAGGTCATCGTTGGTACAGAAAATACCGTCCAGTTGTGGATACTCGCGCCGTGCCTGGCGCATCAGCTCAATACCCGACGTATAGGACGAGGACTGCTCCACCATCACGCTGTACGGGGTCAGATTTGCGTCAAGCATCGCCTGCTCGTATCCCTTCTGTTTGATGATAGTACGTTCATCAAGACGCGCACCCAGGTAGGCGATATGACGATGACCGCGCGCGATGATCGCCGCCGTCATCTGCCGTGCCGCTTCGAAGTTGTCAAACCCCACGGCAATATCAAGGCACGGCGACTGGCTGTCCATCAGTTCCACCACCGGAATACCAGCCACTTCAATCATCTTCAGCGTACGGGGGGTATGAGTACGTTCAGTTAAAATCAGGCCATCGATGTTCCAGGAAAGCATCGATTCAAGACGTTCTTCTTCCAGTTCCGGTTTGTAGCCGTAGTGCGCCAGCATGGTCTGGTAACCAAACGCATCCGTGACGCTTTCAATACCGCGCAGCACTTCGGCAAAGACCTGGTTGGTCAAAGAAGGCAGGAGGACGCCCACCGCACGACTGGTGGCATTGGAGAGAATATCAGGTGCGCGGTTGGGGATATAACCCAGTTCATCGAGAGCAGCGGCAATCTTGCCACGCAACGCTACGGAAACCTGTTCCGGGTTACGTAAAAAACGGCTGACCGTCATTTTGGTCACACCAACACGATCGGCGACATCCTGAAGTACGGGGCGTTTCTTTTTCATCGTCCTGAGAAATCTTGAAGAGAGAGATTTGCTCAGTTTATCACGGACAAAGCCCATCCTTCCCCTGTCAAAGGGAAGGATGGGCATTTATTTATGATTTATTACACCGGTGGCAGATCAAACAGCAGAATTTCACTTTCGCTGTCGGCATGCACGGAGAGCGCTTGCTCATCCCAGATGGCCAGACCATCCGCCGTTGTCGCTTTGGTGCCGTTGATGGACACGTCACCTTTCACCACCTGGATCCAGACGCGGCGGTTTGCGGCAATCTGGTGCACAGACTGTTCGTCTTTCGCCAGTGCCCAGCGGTACAGCTCCATATCCTGATGCACTTTCAGCGAACCTTCACGCGCATCCGGGGAGAGCACCAGCTGTTTGCCCTGTTTGGCGTCAAAGCGGCGCTGTTCGTAGCGCGGCGTGATGCCGGTCTCTTCTGGAATGATCCAGATTTGATACAGGTGCAGTTTTTCCGTTTTGCTCGGGTTGTACTCGGAGTGACGTACACCGGTACCCGCGCTCATGATCTGGAACTCGCCCGCCGGAACCTGCTCTTTATTGCCCATGCTGTCCTGGTGCTCAACCGCCCCTTCCAGCACATTGGTCAGGATTTCCATGTCTTTATGCGGGTGGGTACCGAAGCCCTGGCCTGCATCAATCACGTCATCGTTAATCACGCGCAGTGCGGAGAAGCCCATGAAGTTCGGGTCGTAGTAGTCGGCAAACGAGAATGAATGCCATGAGTCCAGCCAGCCATGATTCGCGTGACCACGTTCGTTTGCTTTGCGTAAGTAGATCATTGTTTTCACCCTCAGTTCGTTTCGATGGAGTAAGTGTGGACGCAAACCGCCTGGGATCATAGAGGGTGAAAATTGACTCCTCTGTTCAAAAATTATGAACAAGTACAGAGGAGCCTTTTTTTGCTTATTTCGCAAGGGTTACCGTGGCAGGAGAAGCCTGTTCGAAGGCCCGTTCAAGGATTTCGAGATTAGTCAGAACGTCAGATTCTTTGACGTAATTTGCCGTACCGCGGGTAAGGGTTGCATACAGCGCGTCGTAGACGCGGCCATAGTCACCGGTTTCTGGCGTAAGCTCTTCTCTGACCGTCACGCCTTCTGCGTTCACATACTCCAGTACGCCAACCGAATCATCCGCCGCAAAGCCCGGCTCACCCGGCATGATATTGGCCTTCAGGCTGGTCTCCTGCTGATCGATACCGTACTTGATAAACGAACCTTTCGTGCCGTGAACGATAAATTTCGGGTAGTCGATTTTCACCAGATGGCTGGTTTTGACGATGGCTTTCAGGTCGCCGTAGAACAGCTGCGCTTCAAAAGTATCGTCCGGGTTGGCTTTGTTACGCAGGCTACGGATGTCATACGCCACGTGGTCCGGGCGGCCAAACAGGGAAATGATCTGATCCATGGTGTGCACGCCCAGGCCATAAAAAGAGCCATCCTGCGGCAGGCCGGGTTTGGTTTCCGCCACCGGGCGGTAGTAGTCGAAGTGGCTTTCCATTTCCACAATGTCGCCGAGCTTGCCGCTTTCTATCGCCTTTTTCGCCGTCAGGAAACAGCTGTCAAAGCGGCGGTTCTGATACGGCGTGACGGTCAGCCCTTTGCTCTTCGCCAGCGCGAACAAGGTTTTCGCTTCGGCAATGGTCGGGGTGAAAGGTTTTTCGACCAGCACGTTTTTACCCGCGTCGAGCGCGCGTTTCGCATAGTCAAAATGGCTGTCGGCATGGGTACAGACGATGACCAGTTTAACCTGCGGGTCGTTAAGCACCTCATCCAGATCGCTGGTGAAATGGATGTGGGAATACTGCGGGGACTGCTCTTCTGGCTTCGCGCGGCGACGGTAGATATGCGCCACATGCCAGCTGTCTTTACGGTTGAGAACATACGGAAGGTGATAGCGGGTCGTACTTTTACCAAATCCAATAAATGCGCAATGTAGTGTCATGGCTCAGCCCTTTTGGAAGGTTACTGGGTCTTACCATAACAAAAAAAAAGCCAGCTAAAAGCTGGCTAAAGTAATACTGGAAGCAATGTGAGCAATGTCGTGCTTTCAGGTTCCCGTAGTGGTCTTCCTGAATGCAGAGCAATAATAATCATTCTCATTCGCACTTGTCCAATACTTTTTGCAAAAAATAGCGGTTGACTCAAATTTCAAAGTCACTGATGTTGGAAGGGATGTTTAACTGACTGAGGAACAAGGAATGAGTGAGATAGTGATACGCCATGCGGAACCGAAAGATTATGACGCCATTCGTCAGATCCACGCCCAACCGGAGGTGTACCACAACACACTACAGGTTCCTCATCCGTCTGAGCAAATGTGGCAAGAACGACTCACCGACCAGCCCGGCATTAAGCAGCTGGTCGCCTGTATAGACGGTAATGTCACCGGGCATCTGTGCATCGCTGTCGCGCAACGCCCACGCCGCAGCCATGTGGCTGATTTTGGGATTTGTGTAGGCGCGCAGTGGCAAAACCGGGGCGTTGCCAGCGCACTGATGCGCACCATGATTGATATGTGCGATAACTGGCTGCGCGTTGACCGCATTGAGCTGACGGTGTTTGTCGATAACGAGCCGGCGATTGCGGTGTACAAAAAACACGGATTTGAGATTGAAGGCACAGGCAAGCGTTATGCCCTGCGCAACGGCGAGTATGTGGATGCGTATTATATGGCGCGAATGAAGTAGTTTGTTGCCCTCACCCTAACCCTCTCCCACCGGGAGAGGGAATTACACAACAGATTAATACCCCGCCGTTAAATCATCCACCGACCGCGGGTCTGATGCGCCAAACAGCGCCCCGTCCGGCCCCACCATAATGCTCTGGGTGCTGCCCATCGCCTCTTTCACCGCCACCTTCTGTCCGCGCTGCTCCAGCAATTTGATCGTATCCGGGCTAAAGCCCTTCTCGACGCGCAGCTCATCCGGCAGCCACTGGTGGTGGAAACGCGGGGCGTTGGTCGCTTCGGCGACGTTCATCCCAAAGTCGATACTGTTTACCACCATCTGCAGCACGGTGGTGATAATCCGGCTGCCGCCCGGGCTACCGGTCACCAGCCAGGTTTTACCATCTTTCACCACAATGGTCGGTGACATCGACGACAGCGGACGTTTCTTCGGCCCCACCGCGTTGGCATCGCCACCGACCAGCCCGTAGACGTTCGGCACACCCGGTTTGGCAGAGAAGTCATCCATCTCGTTGTTCAGCAGAATGCCGCTGTTGCCCGCCACAATCCCGGTTCCAAAGGTGGTATTGAGCGTATAGGTCACCGCCACCGCGTTACCGTCTTTATCCACCACCGAGAAGTGGGTGGTCTGGTTACTTTCATACGGTGCCAGCTTGCCAGGGCGGATCTCGCTCGACGGCTTAGCCTTATTGATGTCGATCTGATCGGCAATGGATTTGGCATACGCTTTGTTGGTCAGCGCCTGCCACGGCACCTTCACAAAGTCCGGGTCACCCAGGTATTCCGAGCGGTCGGCATAGGCGCGTTTTTCCGCCTCGGCCATCACCTGCATGGCATCGGCACTGCCGAAGCCGAACTTGTGCATATCGAAGTTTTCCAGAATGTTGAGGATCTGCACAATGTGGATCCCGCCGGAGGACGGCGGCGGCATGGAGAAGACCTCATAGCCACGGTAGGTGCCGCTAATCGGCTCGCGCTCCACCGCCTTATACTCCGCCAGATCCGCTTTGGTGATCAGCCCGCCGTTTTTTTGCATCTCTTCGGCAATCTGGTCGGCAATCGCCCCTTTGTAGAAGGCGTCCGGGCCATGCTCCGCAATCAGCTCCAGGCTTTTGGCAAGGTTCTTCTGCACCAGCTTATCGCCCTTCTTCAGCGGCTCTCCGTCTTTCCAGAAGATCGCCTTGCTGTTTTCATGGTTCGGAATGACTTCACTGCCGTAGGTTTTAAGGTCATCGGCCAGGGCGTCATTCACCACAAAGCCGTCGCGCGCCAGCTTAATGGCAGGCTGGACCACTTTGTTCAGCGGCATCGTGCCGTATTTTTCCAGCGCCAGCGAGAAGCCCGCAACGGTGCCCGGCGTGCCGGACGCAAGGTGCGAGGTCAGCGATTTTTTACTGTCCGGGTTGCCCTGATCGTCAAGGAACATATCGCGGGAGGCCTGAGCAGGCGCCATTTCGCGGAAGTCGATAGCCGTCGTCTTTCCGTCTTTGGTGCGCAGCATCATAAAACCGCCACCGCCCAGATTCCCCGCCTGCGGGTGTGTTACCGCCAGCGCATAGCCGACCGCCACCGCGGCATCCACCGCATTACCGCCCTGTTTGAGAATATCGACGCCCACTTTCGTTGCCAGCGCATCCACCGAGGCCACCATCCCGTGGGTTGCCCGCACGGGATGAAACACATCTTCCTCCACGCCATAAGAGACCGGAGGTGCCGCTGGCGGGTTAGCCGCCACGCTAAATGTACCGCCTGCCATCAGCGCAGCGATGGCGACCCAGCGCAAAAGGGTTGGTTTCATCATTATTGTTCTCCAGGTGAAGGGAGCCATATTCCCCGCTTAAGCCTGGTTCACAACTCCTAAAAAATCATCGTCATGGTGAATTCAGGGTAAACTTAAGAGAAACCTCACAGAAGGAGATGACAATGAAACGCTTACTTATTCTGACGGCGTTGCTCCCGTTTGCCGCACTTGCACAGCCACTCAATACGATGAATAACCCTAACCAGCCGGGCTATGTCATTCCGAGCCAGCAGCGTATGCAGACAGAGATGATGAGCCAGCAGCAACAGCAAAAAGGGATGCTGAATCAGCAGTTGAACACGCAGACCCGAATGCAGCAGCAGAGCCTGCAAAATCAGATGAACACTAACACCCAGCGCGTGCAGCAGGGGCAAATGCGCGAGCAGCCGCTGCCGAATAAAAACGGCGGGATGTTAGGGGGGATGAGTTCTTCAGGCAGCGGACAGCAGCATATGCTGCCGTCGCAGTCGAATGGCAGTATGCTTAATCCGCAGAACTAAAGTCCGGGCCGATCAGGTCAATCGCATCGGTACAGATGCTGTCCACCCCCCAGCGCAGCAGCTCAGCCGCACGCTGGGGTTTGTTGACGGTATACACCAGAATATGCAGCCCCGCCGCTTTCAGCATCTTCACCCGCGCCTCATCCAGCAGCTTATGATTGAGATGAATAGAGACACACGCTAAGCGGGTGGTCAGCTCACGCCAGTCCTCGCGCCACTCGTCCAGCAGCAGCCCGCGCGGCAGCTCCGGCACCGCAGCCTGTGCCGCTTCAAGGGCATCAATGTCAAATGACGACAGCAGCGGTGGCGTCATGCCTTCCCATAGCTCGCGCGCGGCCAGCGCAATCACGTTGCCCGTGAGCGGCCCGGTACCGGTCGTCGGTTTGATTTCGATGTTGGCCATCATCCCGTGTTGACGACAACGGTCGGCCACTTCCGCCAGCAGCGGCAGCGGTTCGCCTTTGTACTCGCCGCTGAACCAGCTTCCGGCATCCACCTTCAGCAGATCGCGCCACGGCAGTTCCCCCGCCACGCCCCAGCCGTTGCTGGTGCGTTCGAGGTTGTCATCATGCAGCAGGAAAATTTCGCCGTCTTTCGACAGCTTGGCGTCGAACTCAATCATCGTGTGGCCGTAGCGTGCGCCAACATCAATTGCCGCCAGGGTATTTTCCGGCGCCAGTTTACCGCCGCCACGGTGGGCGACGATGTGGGGATAAGGCCAGTTGCTCATACTCGTTGTCCTGTTTCACCGTCAAATAAGTGCAGGTGATTTTCCGGCAGGTGCAGCCACAGCGTACTGCCTGCTTTCGGGCGTTCCTGATGCGGCAGACGCACCACCATTTTTTGCTCGCCCCAGCGTCCGTGCGCCAGGTTATCTGCACCTAACATCTCCAGCGTGTCCATCACCAGCGGCACGCCACCGTCCGCCTGAGAGGTTAAACCGATATGCTCCGGGCGGATACCGAGCGTCATCTTACGCCCGGCGTAGCCACGATAGTACCAGTTGATGGGTAATGCCATCCCGCTTTCCAGCTCAAAGTGGGTGCCCGCACTGCTGATCCGCCCTTCCAGCAGGTTCATTGCCGGGCTGCCGATAAAGCTCGCCACAAAGCGGGTGGCCGGTTTCTCATAGACTTCCACCGGCGTGCCAATCTGCTCGGCGATGCCTTTGTTCATCACCATCACCCGTTGGGCGAGGGTCATGGCTTCGACCTGATCGTGGGTCACGTACAGGGAGGTGGTTTTCAGACGGCGATGCAGTTGCTGCAGCTCCAGACGCATCTGCACGCGCAGCTTGGCGTCGAGGTTAGAGAGCGGTTCATCGAACAGGAACACCGCCGGATCGCGCACAATGGCACGCCCCATCGCCACGCGCTGGCGCTGGCCGCCGGAGAGCTCACGCGGACGACGCTTAAGCAGGCCATCCAGCTCCAGAATGCGTGCCGCCTCTTTCACCCGCTCCTCGATATGCCCCTTGCCCATGCCGCGGATTTTCAGCCCCCAGGCCATGTTCTCTTCCACGCTCATGTGCGGATAGAGGGCGTAGTTCTGGAACACCATCGCAATGCCGCGATCTTTGGGCTCCATCTCGGTCACGCGCTGGCGGTCAATCCAGATATCCCCGGACGTCACGCGCTCCAGCCCGGCCACCATGCGCAGCAGCGTCGATTTGCCGCAGCCGGACGGGCCGACCATGACGATGAACTCCCCGTCCGCCACGTCGAGGGTGAGCGGCTGAATCACCTGGGTTTTGCCATCCCAGCTTTTGGTCACTGCCTGTAGTTTTAAACCTGCCATCTTATTTCTCACTGTCTACTAAACCACGCACAAACGCACGCTGCATGGCTAAAACGATAACGACCGGGGGGATAAGGGTGAGCAGCATCGCCGCCATCACCTGGTTCCAGAGGGTGGTGCCTTCGCCGGTGGCGATCATGCCCTTGATGCCCGCGACGGCGGTGCCGAGGTTGACGTCCTGAATAATCAGCAGCGGCCACAGGTACTGGTTCCAGCCGTAGATAAAGGTGATCACAAACAGCGCCGCGAGGTTGGTTTTCGACAGCGGCAGCACGATGTCGCGGAAAAAGCGCATCGGTGAGGCGCCGTCAATGCGCGCGGCTTCAATCAGCTCGTCCGGCAGCGTCATAAAGAACTGGCGGAACAGGAAGGTGGCGGTCGCAGACGCCATCAGCGGCAGGGTTAAGCCCGCGTAGCTGTCGAGCATCTTCAGGTTGGCGATCACTTCCACCGTCGGGAAGATACGCACCTCCACCGGCAGCATCAGGGTGATGAAAATCATCCAGAAGAAGAGGTTGCGCAGCGGAAAGCGGAACCAGACGATGGCAAATGCCGAGAGCATCGACACCGTGATTTTGCCCACCGTAATGCCGAACGCCATGATGAAGCTGTTGAGCATCATCAGCCAGAACGGCGCGCTGTTGGCCCCCACGCCCTGGGTCCAGATGGTTTTCATGTTCTCGAACAGATGCGTGCCTGGGATCAGCGTCATCGGCGTATCAAACACCGCTTTGGTGTCCAGCGTGGCGGCGACAAACGCCACGTACAGCGGAAAGAGGATGACGATAATCCCCAGAATCAGCATGGTATGGCTGAAAATCGTCAGCCCGCGACGGTTCTCAATCATTGGTAGCGCACCTTACTTTCGACATAGCGGAACTGCACCACCGTGAGGATGATGACGAGGAACATCAGCACAACGGACTGCGCGGCGGAAGCCGAGAGATCCAGACCGGCAAACCCTTCGCGGTAGATTTTATAAATCAGCGTCGTCGTGGCCTGCACCGGGCCACCGGCGGTGGCCGCGTCGATGACCGGGAAGGTGTCGAAAAAGGCATACACCAGGTTCACCACCAGCAGGAAGAAACTCACCGGAGCAATCAGCGGCAGCGACAGCCTGAAGAAGCGGCGGATCGGGCCTGCGCCATCAATCGCGGCGGCTTCCACCAGCGAACGAGGAATGGACTGCAGCGCGGCAAAGAAGAACAGGAAGTTGTAGCTGATCTGCTTCCACACCGAGGCGAACACCACCAGGAACATCGCCTGGCCGCTGTTCTGGGCGTGGTTCCAGTCGTAGCCCAGTTCGGCCAGGAAATGGGTAATCAACCCGCGACCGGGGTTAAACAGGAAGATCCACAGCACGGCGGCGACCGCTGGCGCCACGGCATAGGGCAGCAGCATCAGGGTCTGATACAGACGGCTGCCGCGCACCACGTAATCCACCAGCGCGGCGAAGAACAGCGAGGCGACAAGGCCGCTCACGGTGACCAGTGCGCTGAACTTCATCGTCGTCCAGAAGGAGTCCAGGTAGTAGCTGTCGTGGAACAGCGCGGTAAAGTTGTCCAGCCCGACAAACTGGCTGGAGAGCCCGAAGGGATCAACGCTTTGTACCGAGTACCACAGCGCTTCGCCCGCAGGCCAGATAAAGAAGATAACGGTGATGACCAGCTGAGGCGCGACCAGCAGGTACGGCAGCCAGCGGGAACGAAACACCGGACGGGATGATGACATAGGTTTGCTCAGGTTGGTTTCCCCTCACCCTAACCCTCTCCCCAAAGGGGCGAGGGGATAATTACACCCTCTCCCCTTTGGGGAGAGGGCCGGGGTGAGGGGTAAGGTTTTAATTACGATTTGGTCGACTGCTCAAAGCGGCGCAGCAGCTGATTCCCGCGCTCTACCGCTGAATCCAGCGCCTGCTGTGGTGTTTTCTTCCCGGTCCACACGCTTTCCAGCTCTTCATCGACGATGGTACGGATCTGCGGCATGTTGCCCAGACGCAGGCCTTTGGTGAACGGCAACGGCGGCTTGTTCAGCATCTGACGCGTCGCGATATCCGCGCCCGGATTCTTGCTGTAGAAGCCCTGCTCGCGGGTCAGGTCATAGGCAGCTTTGGTGATCGGCAGGTAGCCGGTTTTCTGGTGCCATTCGGCCGCGTTTTCAGGTTTCGCCAGGAAGTCGAGGAACTCGGCCACCCCTTTGTAGGTGCCGGCGTCTTTACCCTGCATCACCCACAGGCTCGCTCCGCCGATGATGGCGTTCTGCGGCGCGCCTTTCACGTCTGCGTCGTACGGCATCATGCCCACGCCGTAGTTGAATTTGGCATAGTGACGGATATCCGCCAGCGAGCCGGACGAGGCGGTGGTAATGGCGCAGTCACCGTTGTAGAACTTCTCGGTGGATTCGTCTTTACGTCCGAAGTAGCTGAAATCACCCTTCTTGTTCAACTCTTCCAGCAGCGCGATGTGCTTCACCTGCTCTGGCTTGTTGAACTCCAGTACCGCGTCGGTGCCGTCGAAACCGTTGTTTTTGGTGGCCACCGGCAGGCCGTGCCAGGCGCTGAAGTTTTCAATCTGGATCCAGCCCTGCCAGCCGCTGGCGTAGCCGCACTTCATTCCCGCCGCTTTCAGCTTCGCGGTGTACTCCGCCAGATCCTGCCAGGTTTTTGGCGGTTGCTCCGGGTCTAAACCGGCTTTCTTAAAGGCGTCTTTGTTGTAGTACAGCACCGGCGTCGAGCTGTTAAACGGCTGAGACAGCAGGTGACCGGTTTTAGAATCGGTGTAATAACCCGCTACGGTCGGTACAAACTGGGATTCGTCGAAGTTGATCCCCGCTTCTTTGAACACTTCATAGACCGGTTTGATGGCTTTGGAGGCCATCATGGTCGCGGTACCCACTTCATAAACCTGTAACAACGCAGGGGCGTTACCGGTACGGAAGGCGGCAATGCCCGCGCTCAGGCTTTGCTCGTAGTTACCTTTGTACACCGGCACAATTTTGTAATCCGGATGGGTGTCGTTGAAACGCTGCGCCAGGGAGTCAACCTCTTTACCCAACTCCCCTTCCATGGAATGCCAGAACGGAATGGTCGTCACAGCCATTGCGTTCGTCGCAAAAGCCAGACCCAGTGCCAGACCCAAAGCTGTGTGTCGTAACGATGTCATTGTCATCTCTCTTATTGTGCCGGATGCGCGATATCACGCGTTTTATGCTCGCGAGGTAACATGACATGCTCGAATGACAGAAAAATAACTGTTTGTTTACAGATAAGTGACAACAAAAGGTCAGCGGGATGATGGTTGTGTGAAGGGGTTTGGGGTGTGGTTGGGTGTGGTGGGGTGCGGTCTGATGCCCTCACCCCGGCCCTCTCCCACAGGGAGAGGGAGAAAACACTAAAAATGGCAACGTGCGTTGCCATTTTGCTTTTACCTATCCGCCTAAATACGCACTCCGCACCGCTTCATTGGCCAGCAGCGCATCGCCGGTATCCTCAAGCACTACGTGGCCGTTCTCCAGCACGTAACCGCGGTCGGCGAGCTTCAGCGCCTGGTTGGCGTTCTGCTCGACGAGGAAGATGGTCATCCCCTCTTTACGCAACTGCTCGATGGTGTCGAAGATCTGCTGAATGATAATTGGCGCAAGACCCAGCGACGGTTCATCCAGCAGCAGCAGGCGCGGCTGGCTCATCAGCGCGCGGCCGATCGCCAGCATCTGCTGCTCACCACCGGACATGGTGCCCGCACGCTGGATGCGGCGCTCCCACAGGCGTGGGAAGAGTTCGTACACCCACTTGATGCGGGTCTGGTATTCATCGCGGTGAGCAAAGAAGCCGCCCATCGCCAGGTTCTCTTCCACCGTCATGCGGGAAAATACGCGACGCCCTTCAGGGACTATCGCCACCGCTTCACGCATGATCCTGGCGGTCTGCCAGTCGGTGATGTCTTTACCATCAAACACAATCCGCCCGCTGGTGGCGCGCGGGTCGCCGCACAGGGTACCGAGCAGCGTGGTTTTGCCCGCGCCGTTAGCCCCAATCAGGGTGACGATTTCGCCCTGATTGATATGCAGGCTGACGTCGTGCAGCGCCTGGATCTTGCCGTAGTGGGCGTTGACCTTGTCAAACGTTAACATCGCTTTTTCCATCTTATGCCTCACCCAGGTATGCGCGGATCACGTCCGGATTGTTGCGGATCTCTTCCGGCGTGCCGTTTGCCAGCGGCGTCCCCTGGTTCACCACGTAGATACGGTCTGAAATGCCCATCACCAGCTTCATATCGTGCTCAATCAGCAGGATAGTGGTGTCGTGATGATCGCGAAGTTCAGCAATCAGCTCGTCCAGCTCTTTGGTCTCTTTCGGGTTCAGACCCGCTGCGGGTTCATCAAGCATCAGGATTTCCGGCTGCGTTACCATGCAGCGCACGATCTCAAGGCGACGCTGGTCACCGTACGCAAGGTTACTTGCCTGACGGTTGGCGTGCGGCAGCAGACCGATACGGTCGAGCCAGGTCGCCGCACGATCCAGCGCTTCGCTCTGCGCCCGGCGAAAGGCCGGCGTTTTCAGCAGGCCGGAGAACAGACCGGTTTTCAGCTGCTGGTGTTGCGCCACCAGCAGGTTCTCAATCACCGTCATCTCGCGGAACAGACGCACGTGCTGGAAGGTACGCACCACGCCCATGCGGGCAATCTGCTGGCCCGGCAGCCCTTCCAGGTGCTGGTCGCGCAGCATGATGGTGCCGCCCGTCGGCTTGTAGAAACCGGTCAGGCAGTTAAAGACCGTGGTTTTTCCCGCGCCGTTCGGGCCAATCAGGGAGACGATCTCTTTCTTGTGCAGATCCAGATTCACATTGTTGACTGCCAGCAGGCCGCCAAAACGCATCATCAGACCGTTAACGGATAATAATGGCTGACTCATGCCTGCTCTCCTTTCGCTTGCCCGTTCTTCAGCTTCAGCTGTGGACGGGTCATCGGCAGCAGACCCTGCGGACGCCAGATCATCATCAGCACCATCAAACCACCCAGCATCAGCATGCTGTATTCGTTAAAGTCACGCATCAGCTCGCGCGAGACCACCAGCAGAATGGCGGCGAGGATCACGGCGAACTGCGAGCCCATCCCGCCGAGCACCACAATCGCCAGCACAAAGGCGGATTCGGCAAAGGTGAACGATTCCGGGCTGACAAAGCCCTGACGCGCGGCAAACAGCGTGCCGGCAAAACCAGCAAACGCGGCGCTGATGGTAAACGCGGTCAGCTTGATGCGGGTCGGGTTGAGGCCCAGGGAGCGGCAGGCGATTTCATCTTCACGCAGCGCTTCCCAGGCGCGGCCCAGCGGCATACGCAGCAGGCGGTTAATCACGAACAGCGTGATGACCACCAGCAGCAGCGCCACCATGTAGAGCCAGATAACGCGGTCGGACGGATCATACTTCACGCCAAAGAAGTTGCTGAAGGTATCCCAGCCGCCTTCACGGGCGGTACGGCTGAACTCCAGACCAAAGAAGGTCGGTTTCGGGATCTGGCTGATGCCGTTCGGGCCGCCGGTCACCTCGGTATTGTTGAGCAGCAGGATACGGACGATTTCGCCGAAGCCTAAGGTCACAATCGCCAGGTAGTCACCGCGCAGGCGCAGCACCGGGAAGCCAAGCAGGAAACCTGCAGCGGCAGAGACCAGCCCCGCCAGCGGCAGGCACGTCCAGAAGCCGAGGCCGTAATAGTGATTGAGTAGCGCAAAGGTATACGCGCCAATGGCGTAGAAACCGCCGTAGCCCAGTACCAGCAGGCCAGAGAGCCCCACTACCACGTTCAGGCCCAGACCCAGAATAACGTAGATCATGGTCAGGGTGGCGATATCTACCGTGCCGCGCGAGACCACGAACGGCCACGCCACCGCAGCCACCAGCAGCGCCACGAGGAACAGCTTCTGCTTCACGGTGGAGCCGTCGATAGCCGGCAGGACAAACTTCGGTCCCGAGACGCCTTTCAGCGTTTTCTGGAACAGCGGACGCAGCAGCTGGAACAGGAACACCACGGCGGTGCCGATAAAGACCCACTGCCAGCGAATGTCTGCGGCGGTGTCGACCACAAGCTTTGTGCCGTTCAGCTCTAACTGAATGCCCATAAAGACGCCCGCCAGCACGAAGAACATGGCGGCAGAGAGCAGCGCCATTGCAAAATGCATCGGTTTCATACTTTCTCTACCTCCGGACGACCCAGAATACCGGTAGGCATCACCAGCAGAACCAGAATCAGCAGGGCAAACGAGACCACATCTTTATACTCGGTACTCAGATACGCTGAGGAGAGCGCTTCTGCCACGCCCAGAATCAGGCCGCCAATCATCGCGCCAGGAATACTGCCAATACCGCCTAGTACCGCCGCGGTAAAGGCTTTCATCCCGGCCATAAAGCCGATGTACGGGTTAATCACGCCGTAGAACTGGCCGAGCAGAACACCTGCCACCGCCGCCATCGCCGCGCCGATCACAAAGGTCAGGGCAATCACGCGGTCAGTGTTAATCCCGAGCAGGCTCGCCATCTTCAGATCTTCCGCGCAGGCGCGGCAGGCACGTCCCATGCGGGAGTAGCGGATGAAGAGCGTCAGGGCGAGCATCGCAATAAAGGTCACCACCCAGATAACCAGCTGCATGGTGGTGATGGAGGCAGAGAAGTTTTCGCTGGCGCCGACGATCCACTGGCCGTTAAACAGGCTTGGCAACGCCACGTCGCGCGAGCCTTCGGTCAGGCTGACGTAGTTTTGCAGGAAGATAGACATCCCAATCGCGGAGATGAGGGCAATCAGGCGCTTGGAGCTGCGTACCGGCCGGTAGGCCACCCGCTCGATGCTCCAGCCGTAGGCGCTGGCAATCACAATCGCGCCGACAAAACCGGCGGCGACCAGCAGCCAGCTGCTGTCGATACCCATCATCATCAGCGCGGCGATGATCATAAAGGAGACGTAGCTACCGATCATGTACACCTCGCCGTGGGCGAAGTTGATCATGCCGATAATGCCGTACACCATCGTATAGCCGATGGCAATCAGCGCGTAGGTGCTTCCCAGCGTGACGCCGTTAAACATCTGCTGCAGGAAATAGAGAAACTGCTCGGACATATGCAAACCTTTTTATACCCGCCCGGCGGTGCGGGCGGTGGGATAATTATTTGGCGGCCGAAGACGAACCGTCGGCGTGCCACTTAAAGACACCAAATTCAAATCCCTTCAGATCGCCTTTCTCATCCCAGTTCAGCGGCCCAATCACGGTGTTCGCCCCGTGTGCTTTTAAATCTTTCACCAGATCCAGCGGCTCTTTGCTGCCGGTACGATCCAGCGCGGTGGCCAGAGACTGCACGGCCGCGTAGGTGATCCAGACATACGGACCACTTGGATCTTTCTTCTGCGCCTTGAGCGCCTCTACGATAGCTTTGTTCGCCGGATCCTGGTCATAGCGTTTTGGCATCGTCACCAGCATGCCTTCAGCGGCATCACCGGCGATGTTAGACAGGGAGGCGTTACCCACGCCTTCTGGCCCCATGAACTGGGTTTTCAGACCGACCGAGCGCGCCTGGCGCAGCATCTGGCCCATTTCCGGGTAATAACCACCGTAGTAAACAAAGTCGATATTCTCTTTTTGCAGACGAGCGATCAGCGCGGAGAAATCTTTCTCACCCGCGGTAATCCCGTCGAAGAAGACAATATTTGCGCCACCTTTTTTCAGCCCGTCCTGAACAGAACGCGCCAGGCCTTCGCCGTACTGCTGTTTGTCATGAATAATGGCAATGCGCTGCGGTTTAACCGTCTCGAGGATGTATTTCGCCGCGGTTGGCCCCTGGGAGGAGTCCAGACCGGCTGTACGCATAATGTGCTGGTAGCCGCGCTGGGTCAGCTCCGGGTTGGTGGCACCGGGGGTAATCATCAGAATACCTTCGTCTTCGTAGATATCAGACGCTGGCTGAGTGGATGATGAGCACAGATGGCCGATCACATACTGGATGCCATCGTTCACGATTTTGTTCGCCACCGCGACGGCCTGTTTTGGATCGCAGGCGTCGTCGTACTCCACGCCCACCAGCTTGTCGCCTTTGATGCCGCCTTTGGCATTGATGTCTTTAATTGCCTGACGTGCGCCGTTGAACTCCATGTCCCCCCACTGGGCAACAGGCCCGGACATGGCACCGACCACCGCAACTTTAATCTCTTCCGCCATAGCTGCATGCGAGAGAGACAATGCAACCATGCCCGCGATTAACGTCTTCGCGTTCCTTTTCATCTCTGAATCCCCATTCGTGATGTCGTGTATATATTTTGTTTTATTATGGTTAAAAAGCATTCTGTACTTTTAATGCACAACGCTATTTTTACCAGTGCCCTTAATGGTTTAGCGCAGGTTTTTATCAAAAACCAGACTAAAATCTCTATTTTTCAGGCGATTAAGCAAAGATAATATTCTGAAATCAGGCAGAGATAAACAAATAAAAGTGCAGTTTGCAGCATAAAATAACGGTACAAAGCGCCGAATAAATCACTGCCATTCAGGTTAAAATTCTGCTTATTTTTCGATCCATGTGTTTTCAAACTGCACTTCGCGCTGGCAAAAAACTAATCCCCTAGCAAACGGGAATAAAAAGAGGAAGCCGCTGAGCGAATAAATTGAGTACACTGCCTCTACTCAATTTGATTTGGACAAGCAGCTAATGAAACTGACTATCGTTCGTCTGGTGACCTTTAGCGACCAGGATCATATCGACCTGGGCAAGATCTGGCCGGAATATTCCCCTTCGTCGCTCAACGTTGACGAGACCCACCGTATTTACGCCGCGCGCTTCAACGAGCGCCTGCTGGCGGCTGTGCGCGTGACGCTGAGCGGCGCGGAAGGGGCGCTGGACTCTCTGCGCGTGCGTGACGTCACCCGTCGTCGCGGCGTAGGACAGTACCTGATTGAAGACGTGATCCGTGAAAACCCGAGCATTACCTCCTGGTGGATGGCCGACGTAGGCGTGGAGGACCGTAGCGTGATGGCGGCGTTTATGCAGGCGTTAGGGTTTACGGCGCAGAAAAATGGATGGGAGAAGCGTTTGGGGTGAACTGTGCGGCCTGATGCCCTCACCCTAACCCTCTCCCACAGGGAGAGGGAATTGCCCGGTTTTCTCCCTCTCCCTGTGGGAGAGGGCCGGGGTGAGGGGGGCATCAACCCGCACCAGCATTATTTTGCGTCAGTAGCAGTACCGTTGGCATGCCAGTCAAACACGCCGAACTCGAAGCCCTTCAGATCGCCCTTCTCATCCCAGGAGAGCGGCCCCATCACGGTATCAACAGAGTTCGCTTTCAGCCAGCTGGCAATCTCAGCCGGATCGGCTGACTGGTTCAGACCCGCCTGCAGAGACTGCAGTGCCGCGTAGGTGGTCCAGACGAACGCGCCGCTTGGATCCTGTTTCTTCGCCTTGATAGCATCTACGATAGGTTTGTTCGCAGGAACCTGGTCGTAGTTCTTCGGCTTGGTCACCAGCAGGCCTTCCGCAGACTCACCGGCGATGTTAGACAGGGAAACGTTCGCCACCCCTTCCGGCCCCATGAACTGGGTTTTCAGACCCGCAGCACGAGCCTGACGCAGGATCTGGCCCATTTCCGGGTGGTAGCCACCGTAGTATACGAAGTCGATATTCTCTTTCTTCAGACGCGCCACCAGGGTGGAGAAGTCTTTCTCACCGGCGGTGATACCATCAAAGAACACGACGTCAGCATTCGCTTTCTTCAGGTTATCCTGTACGGAGCGCGCCAGACCCTCACCGTACTGCTGTTTGTCATGAACGATCGCGATACGCTTCGGCTTCACTTTTTCGACAATGTATTTGGCGGCCGTTGGGCCCTGATCGGAGTCCAGACCGGTGGTGCGCAGGATCAGCTTATAACCGCGCGACGTCAGCTCCGGCGCCGTTGCGGCCGGGGTGATCATCAGGATGCCTTCGTCTTCGTAGATATCAGACGCAGGCTGGGTGGAAGAGGAGCACAGGTGACCGATAACGTATTTGATGCCGTCGTTCACCACTTTGTTCGCCACGGCAACCGCTTGTTTCGGGTCACAGGCATCATCATATTTTACGATCTGCAGTTTTTCGCCCTTGATACCGCCCTTCGCATTAATATCGGCAACCGCCTGCTCTGCGCCCGTAAACTCCTGGTCGCCGTACTGTGCTACCGGACCGGACATCGCGCCCACCACGGCCACTTTGATATCGGCCTGCGCCATGGTGCTGAATGCCAACGCGATACATCCTGCCAGTAACGCTTTACCCTTCATGTTCATCCTGAGATTCCCCATTATTATGGTTATTACGATTGTTGTGATGTTGTTGTGCAGCGCTTTATTTCATTTATAGGTGTGCTGTTCGCGCTTTTTCAGCATACTCTGCTAAAACATACCCCATTTTTATGATTTTGGAATAGCAAATTTGAAATGAATATATGATAAGCCCGGCAGGAATTTCACCGGGCTTCTGGCTTTAACGAGTCAGCGACGCAGAAATAATGTCCAGCGCTTTACGGAACTGCACTTCAGGGATTGTGAGCGGGTAAAGGAAGCGGATGACGTTACCGTACACACCGCAACTCAGAAGCAGAAGGCCTTCCTGCAGGGCTCGCTCCTGCACCTGACGGGTAAATTCCGGTGACGGCTGCCCGGATTGCGGATCGTTAAACTCCACCGCCACCATTGAGCCCTGCGCGCGGATATCCGCGATATACGGGCAGTGTTCCTTCGCTTTGTTCAGCACTTCCACCAGGTGATGACCCAGATGCGCCGAGCGGGTGCAGAGGTCTTCTTCATCAATCACGTCCAGCACGGCATGTGCGGCGGCGATCGCCAGTGGATTACCGGCATAGGTACCGCCCAGTCCGCCAGGTGCAGGTGCGTCCATCACCTCGGCGCGGCCCGATACCGCCGAGAGCGGCATCCCGCCCGCCAGGCTTTTCGCCATGGTGATCAGATCCGGCTTCACGCAGTGGTGTTCCATCGAGAACAGTTTCCCGGTACGTGCAAAACCGCTTTGCACCTCGTCGGCGATCAGCAAAATACCGTGGGTATCGCACAGGGCGCGCAGGTCCTGCATGAAATCCGCCGGTGCGATATTGAAACCGCCCTCGCCCTGAACCGGTTCAAGAATGATGGCTGCCACCTGGTCCGGGGCAATGTCCGCTTTGAAGATACGCTCCAGGCTTTTTAATGCCTCCACCGTACTGACACCGTGCAGTTCATTGGGGTATTGGGCGTGATATACCGAGCCAGGAAACGGCCCGAAGCCCAGCTTGTAGGGTGCGACTTTCCCGGTCAGCGCCATGGTCATAAAGGTGCGCCCATGGAAGGCGCCACCAAAGGTAATCAGGCCAGGGCGTCTGGTGTATGCGCGGGCAATTTTTACCGCGTTTTCGACGGCTTCTGCCCCCGTTGAGAAGAAAGCGGTTTTTGCCGGGCCGTCAATCGGCACGCGCCCGTTGATGCGCTCGGCAAGCGACACATAACCTTCGTACGGCACAATCTGGTACGCCGTATGGGTGAAGGCGTGAAGTTGTTTTTCAATGGCGGAAATGATTTTTGGATGGCGATGCCCGGTGTTCAGCACCGCTATTCCGGCGGCGAAGTCGATATACTCGTTGCCCTCGACGTCCCACACCGTGGCGTTTTCAGCTTTATCGGCATAGAAGTTACACATCACGCCGATGCCGCGCGGCGTCGCCTGTAAACGCCGGTCGTTCAGTTCGTTATTTTTCACCCTGTCCCCCTGAGAAAGTCGCCTGCTTAGCGCATCAGTAAGTGTTTGCCAGGGGGGAGAAATTCGCCAGAGTGGGCGTTAAAAAAACAAAACCCCCGGATTCGCATCCAGGGGCTCTCGTCATACTTCGCGGAAATTACGCTTCAATCGCGGCGCGAAGTTTCTTCATGGCGTTCTTTTCAAGCTGACGCACACGTTCAGCGGAGACGCCGTAGCGGTCGGCCAGCTCCTGCAGGGTGGACTTGTTGTCTTCGTCCAGCCAGCGGGCACGGATAATATCCTGGCTACGCTCGTCAAGGCCTTCCATCGCATAGCTCAGCTTGTTCGCGGCCTGATCTTCCCAGTTGTCCTCTTCAATGCCGTCAGCAAAGTTAGAGGTCTTATCCTGCAGATACAGCACCGGCGCCATCGGCTGGCTGTCGGACGCATCGTCGTCAGAAGACATGTCAAAGGTCATGTCCTGCGCGGCCATACGGGATTCCATCTCACGCACGTCTTTGCTGGAAACACCCAGCTCGCGCGCCACCATTTCCACTTCATCCTGATTGAACCAGCCCAGACGCTGCTTGGTTTTACGCAGGTTAAAGAACAGTTTGCGTTGCGCTTTTGTCGTGGCGACTTTCACGATACGCCAGTTACGCAGCACGTATTCGTGAATCTCTGCTTTGATCCAGTGCACAGCGAAGGAGACCAGTCGTACACCCACTTCCGGGTTAAAGCGACGTACAGCCTTCATCAGGCCGATGTTACCTTCCTGAATCAAGTCCGCCTGCGGCAGGCCATAGCCCGCATAATTACGAGCAATGTGAACAACAAAGCGCAGGTGAGACAGGATCAGCTTTTTCGCTGCTTCCAGATCGCCCTGGTAATGCAGCTTTTCAGCAAGCTCCTTTTCTTCCTCGGCCGTTAACATCGGCCAGGTGTTCGCAGCCCGGATATACGATTCCAGGTTACCAACAGGGGCTAAAGCTAAAGTTTGCATTTCTTTGGTCATTCATTCCTCTCAATGTTTCTTCTGGTCCAGGTTGTCCCCATCAGGCAACAACCATGCCAAAGCGTTTGAGCAACGAGATTAGCATTCACTCTTTTATCAGACAGTGATTTTATCCACAAGTTCCAGGTGCAACGGTGAATAAATTACGCACAAAATGTGACATGGAGATGATAACAGGGGAAGAGACAACAGGGACGCTTTCCCTGCAGAGCGAACATCTCGGTGCAGGGAAAGATTATATCACGCTTTTGTTAGTCGGGAGTAAAGTGGCGTAAATGTTGAACCGTCGCCAGCCATGCTGCCACCCAGCCAATCATGGAGCAAACCAGCAGCAGTAACAGGCACTCATCGAACCCTAAGCCACTGATATCAAACTTAGTTCCGAAGACCTGCGCCACCTCGGTCACGGCGGAGGAGAGCCGCATCACCAAAATTTCTGACAATATCAGTGAAAGAAATGCGCCGGAAAAACCGAGCAATGCGCCGCCGTAGAGGAACGGACGCAGGATGAAGCCATCCGTCGCACCAATCAGCTTTTGCACGTTGATGGTGTCGCGGCGGGCGAAAATGCTCAGGCGCACGCTGTTACCGATGACGAGGAACACCGCCGCCACCATCAGCACACCAATCATCGCCGCCACACGACCCACCAGCCCGGTCAGGGCGGCAAGACGCGCAAACCAGCTGTCGTCCATGCGCACTTCATCAATGCCTTTAATGGTAGAGATGCGATCGCGCAGCGTATTAAGCGAATCCGTCCCCTGGAAGTCGAGCTTCGGGATCACCACCGCCACGGCCGGTAGCGGGTTCTCTTCGAGCATATCCAGCGCACCGCCAAAGCCTGACCAGTTACGGAACTCACCCAGCGCTTCTTCGCGGGAAAGGTAGTTCACCTTCTCCACGCCCTTCTCGGCCTGGATTTGCCCCACCACCTGCGCTGCGGCGTTATCGTCGAGCGCTTTGTCCAGATAGACCGTGATCTGCGGAGACGGATAATACTGCGACGCCGCCTGATTCACGTTCTTATAGACCATGTAGCAGACGCTTGGCAGCGTCAGCGAGATGGCGATAACCATCACCGTCAGGAACGTCGCCAGCGGTTTACTTTTCAGATCCTGCAACGCGCCGTGGAAGGCGTAGCGTACCTGTTCATTGAACACGTTGGTTTTGCGGGAATTCGGCTTCGGCGCGGCTTTTGCCCGCTTCGGCGCATTACGGTTACCGTCACCGCCACCCTGCGGCTTACGGAAACGGTCAAACCGGTTCCCGAACTGCCGAATCTGGTTCATTGCATCACGCTTGTTCACCGTGGCCTCCGTGCAAATGCCCGTCGCTCAGGGTCAGCATGCGGTACGAACGGCGGGAAATCAGCCCGATGTCGTGCGTCGCCATCAATACCGTCACCCCAACGCGGTTGAATTCCTCAAACAGACGCAAAATCCCTTCAGAGAGGGCGTCGTCCAGGTTACCGGTCGGTTCATCCGCCAGCAGTACCGCAGGTTTGTTCACCACCGCACGGGCAATGCCCACACGCTGCTGTTCACCGCCGGAGAGCTGGATCGGGAAGTTCTTCGCTTTGTCCAGCAGCCCGACCTTATCCAGCGCCGCAGAGACGCGACGGCGGATATCATCATAGCTGGCACCGGCAATAATCAGCGGGATCGCCACGTTATCGAAAACGGTGCGATCCATCAGCAGGTGGTGATCCTGGAAAATCATCCCGATCTGACGACGCAGGAACGGCACCTCACGGTTTTTCAGACGGCTTATCTCATGGCCGCTGAAAAAGATCTTCCCGGCGCTTGGCCGTTCAATCCCACAGATAAGCTTGAGCAGGGTACTTTTCCCCGCGCCGGAATGGCCGGTCAGGAATGCCATCTCGCCTGGCTGCAGATGGAAGGTCACCCCCTGCAGCGCTTGTCTCCCACCGAGATAGGCCTTGCTGACGTGTTCAAAGCGAATCATTGTTAGTCCTCTCGGGCAAATAGTGCCTCAATAAAGTCGTCCGCTTTAAACGGACGCAAATCCTCAATACGCTCGCCCACACCGATATAACGAATAGGAATGCCGAACTGATCGGCCACAGAGAAGATCACCCCGCCTTTCGCGGTGCCGTCCAGTTTGGTCAGCGTGATCCCGGTCAGTCCTACCGCTTCATGGAACAGCTTCGCCTGGCTGACGGCGTTTTGTCCGGTGCTGGCATCGATGGTCAGCATAATTTCATGCGGTGCGTCTTCGTCCAGCTTCTTCATGACGCGGACGATTTTCTTCAACTCTTCCATCAGGTGCGATTTGTTCTGCAAACGCCCTGCGGTATCGGCAATCAGGACATCCACATTACGAGACTTCGCCGCCTGGATGGCGTCAAAGATCACGGACGCGGAATCCGCACCGGTGTGCTGCGCAATCACCGGAATGTTGTTGCGCTGGCCCCACACCTGCAGCTGTTCAACCGCCGCCGCGCGGAAGGTATCACCCGCCGCCAGCATTACCGATTTACCCTGCTGCTCGAACTGACGCGCCAGTTTGCCGATGGTGGTGGTTTTCCCGACACCGTTAACGCCAACCATCAGAATAACAAATGGCGTTTTGCCTTCAATATTAAGCGGTTCGTCAACTTTTGCGAGAATTTCACCCATCTCGTCTTTCAGCAAGCCGTACAGCGCTTCGGCGTCGCGCAGCTGTTTGCGGCTCGCCCCTTCGGTCAGGTTGGTAATGATCTTACGGGTGGTTTCCACCCCAACGTCCGCGATCAGCAGTTGCTCTTCCAGCTCTTCAAACAGATCGTCGTCGATCTTTTTGCCGCGGAACAGACTGATAAATCCGGAACCTAAGTTTTCTTTGGTTTTTAACAGGCTGCGCTTCAGGCGGGCAAAGAAACCTTCTTTGGTCGGTTTTTCCTGCTCCTGAACGATCTCCTCTTCGGCCTGCTCTTCCACCGGCACGACGATAACCGCTTCTTCAGCCGCCTGAGCGGCCAGCGCCTGGGCTTCCAGCTCTTCGTCGGTCAGCTCCGGCTCATGTGCCGCTTCTTCTTCCACCGCGTCGACAATTTCCACGGTTTCCGCTTCGGCCTGCCACTCTTCAGGGGAAACGTCCTCCGCTTTTACCTCTTCCGGCAGCGGCAACGCTTCATGTTCGATAACGGCCTGCGGCGCTTCAGTAACCGCTTCAACAACAGGTTCGGGCTTTTCGCTCTCCTGAACCTGTTCGGTGACCTCAACCACCTCTTCAGCAAAGGCTTCAGTCTCTTCTTTGCTGTGCGCATGCTCTTCCGCTTCAACAACCGCGGCGGTTTCTACAGGCGTTTCAGGCTGAGACTGCTCTTCAACGGCTTGTTGTTCTTCGGTTTTCTGTTCTGTTTCTTGCTCTTTTTCACCGAAGCCCAGCCAGGAAAAGAAGCCACGTTTTTTTTGTTTTGCCATCTGCGACTACACTCCTCGCGGCGCTATATACATGGAAGCTAAAAAAATGATGAAATAGTCTAACACTTTACTTAATTGACATCACCGCCCGCAATCGCAGGCCAATTGTTAACAGAGCTTTCCTGAGATGAAGAAACCCAACCGCGCCCCAGCCGGTCAAATTCGTATTATCGGTGGCCAGTGGCGAGGCCGGAAACTCCCGGTGCCGGACAGCCCCGGTTTACGCCCAACCACTGACCGCGTGCGTGAAACGCTGTTTAACTGGCTGGCCCCGTCAATGGTAGACGCCCACTGCCTCGACTGCTTTGCGGGCAGCGGCGCATTAGGGCTGGAAGCCCTCTCGCGCTACGCCGCCAGCGCCACGCTGCTGGAGATGGAGCGCGGCGTCGCGCAGACGCTGCAGCAAAATCTGGCGACGCTGAAAGCCACCAACGCCAAAGTGGTGAACACCAATACGCTCAGCTTCCTCGCGCAGCCAGGCACGCCGCACAACGTGGTGTTTGTCGATCCGCCGTTCCGTAAGGGGCTGCTGGAAGAGACGTTATCCCTGCTGGAAAGCAACGGCTGGCTGGCGGATGACGCGCTGATTTACGTTGAAAGCGAAGTGGAAAACGGGCTACCGCCAGTGCCGGTTCACTGGGATTTACACCGCGAAAAAGTGGCGGGTCAGGTCGCTTATCGTCTGTATCATCGTCAGGCACAAGGAGAATCCAATGCCAGTACTGATTAATCTGGGACGTTTGCTGATGCTGTGCGTCTGGGCATTTTTGCTGCTCAATCTGGTGCATCCGTTCCCGCGCCCGATGAATATCTTTGTGAACGTGGCGTTTATCTTTACCACGTTCATGCACGCCCTGCAGATGGTGATGCTGAAAAACGGCCTGCCAAAAGACGGCCCGCAGATGACCGGCTGGCAGCAGCTGCGCGTATTTATTTTCGGCGTGTTTGAACTGCTGGTGTGGATGAAGAAGTTTAAGGCGCAGGTGAAGAAGTAAGGTGCGGTCTGATGCCCTCTCCCACAGGGAGAGGGGATGATTACTGCGCCGGTTCAAACCCCTCAAACCGCGACCCTTTGTAACTCAGCATCCCTTTCTCACCGACTGTCAGCTGATGGTACTGCTGGGCCTCCAGGCGGAAGGTCATCTCCAGGCCGCCCGTTTCCGGCTTAAAGCTCGCTTCATAGCGCATGGTCGTTCCCGCAGGGGTGACCTGTTGCTGGCGCGAACGCCGTTCGTTAAGCGGTTTCTCGCGTTTGTTGCTGACCACCACGCGTTTTTGCATCAACGGCGCGGCGTCGTTATCCGCCTTCTCGCGGCGCTGCTGCACAAAACGGAACGAGGCGGCAATGACGATAATCGCCACCACGATAATGAAAAACAGCGGCATCTTGCTCATTCAACAATCCCATAAGATTATGCGGAATTCAGGATACCCTGACTCCCCCGGCATTGCCAAACGCCTGCCCGCATCACTACACTGAAGATGAAACTGATTATTCAGCCTTAACAGATACAGGGAGTTAATATGCTTTGGTCATTTATCGCTGTCTGTTTTTCCGCATGGCTTTATGTCGATGCGTCGTACCGCGGTCCGGCCTGGCAGCGCTGGTTGTTTAAACCCGTCACGCTGTTGCTGCTCCTGCTGCTTGCCTGGCAAGCGCCGATGTTTAACGCCGTCAGCTATCTGGTCCTCGCCGGGCTGTGTGCTTCCCTGATTGGCGATGCCTTAACCCTGCTGCCGCGTCAGCGTCTGCTGTATGCCGTGGGGGCGTTCTTCCTGTCGCATCTGCTCTACACCATCTACTTCGCCAGCCAGATGACGCTGTCCTTCTTCTGGCCGCTCCCGCTGGTGCTGCTGGTGATTGGCGCCCTGCTGATTGCGGTGATCTGGTCGCGGCTGGAAGAGATGCGTCTGCCTGTCTGCACGTTTATCGCCATGACGCTGGTGATGGTGTGGCTGGCCGGTGAACTGTGGTTCTTCCGTCCAACGGCCCCGGCGATGTCCGCCTTCTTCGGCGCGGCCCTGCTGTTAATCGGGAATATCGTCTGGCTGGGCAGCCACTATCGCCGTCGTTTCCGGGCTGATAACGCGATTGCCGCCGCCTGCTACTTTGCCGGGCACTTCCTGATTGTGCGTTCGCTGTATATCTAAATAAGCCTTGACTCTGGAGTCGACTCCAGAGTGTATGCTGCGGTTAATGAGAAAATTATCATTACCGGAGACTGCCATGTCGACTCCAGAAACACCTAAAAAAGTCCCTCAATTTTCCGCACTTAAGCTCAGTCCGGTTCCGGCGAAGGACGACTGCTGCTGTGAAGGGACGTGCGAAACACAAAACGCGCAGCCGCTGCCTGAAAGTGGAAACCGCTACAGCTGGGTGGTTAACGGCATGGACTGCGCGGCCTGCGCCCGCAAAGTCGAAAATGCGGTAAAACAGATCCCAGGCGTCAGCCACGTTCAGGTGCTCTTTGCCACCGAAAAACTGCTGGTCAGCGCCGATAATGACGTCAGCCAGCAGGTGGTGTCCGCCGTCAGCAAGGCCGGTTACTCCCTGCGTAGCGAAACGGCCCCCGCCGAAAAAACCGCTCCGCTGCGTGAAAATCTGCCCCTTATCGCGCTCGTGATTATGATGGCCCTGAGCTGGGGTCTGGAGCAGATCAACCACCCGTTTGGCAATCTGGCGTTTATCGCCACCACGCTTGTCGGGCTGTATCCCATTGCCCGCCAGGCGCTGCGGCTGATGAAAAGCGGCAGCTGGTTCGCTATCGAAACGCTGATGAGCGTGGCGGCTATCGGCGCGCTGTTCATTGGTGCCACAGCGGAAGCGGCCATGGTGCTGCTGCTGTTCTTAATTGGCGAACGTCTTGAAGGCTGGGCGGCAAGCCGGGCGCGTAAAGGGGTCAGCGCCCTGATGGCACTGAAGCCCGAAACCGCCACGCGAGTGACCGGAAGCGAACGCCAGACGGTGGCCATTAACGCGCTGCGTCCGGGCGATGTGATTGAAGTCGCTGCCGGAGGGCGCCTGCCTGCGGACGGTACCCTGCTCACCGCCACCGCGAGCTTCGACGAAAGCGCCCTCACCGGGGAGTCGATTCCGGTTGAACGCGCGGCCGGTGAAAAAGTGCCTGCGGGCGCCACCAGCGTCGACCGTCTGGTCCAGCTCACGGTGCTTTCCGAACCGGGTGACAGCGCTATCGACCGTATCCTGAAGCTGATCGAAGAGGCCGAGGAGCGTCGCGCCCCCGTCGAGCGATTTATCGACCGCTTCAGCCGGATTTACACCCCCACCATCATGCTGGTTGCCCTGCTGGTCACTATCGTCCCGCCGCTGTTCTTTGGCGCGCCGTGGGAAGGCTGGATTTATAAAGGTCTGACCCTGCTGCTGATTGGCTGCCCGTGCGCGCTGGTGATCTCCACGCCTGCGGCGATTACCTCCGGGCTGGCAGCGGCGGCACGTCGCGGGGCGCTGATTAAGGGCGGCGCGGCGCTGGAGCAGCTGAGCCAGGTTCAGCATATCGCGTTCGATAAAACCGGCACGCTGACCGTCGGCAAGCCGCAGGTCACTGGCGTGTATCCACAGGATATCGGTGAAGATGAACTGCTTACGCTGGCCGCCGCCGTTGAGCAGGGTTCCACTCACCCGCTGGCGCAGGCGATTGTGCGTGAAGCGCAGTCGCGCGGGCTGGCCATTCCGACGGCAACGGCACAGCGGGCGCTGGTCGGGTCCGGGATTGAGGCCGACATCGACGGTAAAAAGGTGCTGATTGTCGCGGCGGGTAAGTCTTCTAACCCAGAGGTTGAGGCGTTAGAACAGACCGGACAAACTGTCGTGACCGTCATGCAGGACGGCGTCGCGAAAGGGATGCTGGCGCTGCGCGACACCCTGCGCGATGACGCTAAAGAGGCCGTGACGGCGCTGCATCAGCTTGGCGTACAGGGCGTGATCCTGACCGGCGATAATCCGCGCGCGGCGGCGGCAATTGCCGGTGAGCTGGGGCTGGAATTCAAGGCCGGATTGCTGCCCGCGGATAAAGTCAGCGCGGTCACGGAACTGAACGCATTCGCCCCGCTGGCGATGGTCGGCGACGGGATCAACGATGCACCGGCGATGAAAGCGTCCACCATCGGCATTGCCATGGGCAGCGGCACCGACGTGGCGCTGGAGACCGCCGATGCCGCGCTCACCCATAACCGCCTGACCGGGCTGGCGCAGATGATTTCCCTGGCCCGCGCCACGCGCGCCAATATTCGCCAGAACATCAGCATCGCCCTGGGGCTTAAGGGGATTTTTCTCGTCACCACCCTGCTCGGTATCACCGGGCTGTGGCTGGCGGTGCTAGCGGATACCGGCGCGACGGTGCTGGTGACGGCCAACGCGCTCCGCTTACTGCGACGCAAATAACACGCAATGCACGCCTGGCCGGGTAAGGTGTAACAGCCACCCGGCCTTCCTTTCCCACAAATCTAAACCATCGTTTCATAAATTTGCGCTTTTGTGAGGCGCTTCACCTCCGCTTTCCAGGCCATGGTCTAATTTTTAAGCGTACAAAAATAAAACACTGTTTTAACGCTTACCTCACTACCCTGGAGTTGACTCGATGAAAACGACCTTCAAGCCGTTACTGGCTGCCCTGTGTCTGTCTGCTTTTGCCTGCTCTGTCTCTGCACAAACCATTAAAGCCGCCGACGTACATCCTGAAGGCTACCCGAACGTAGTGGCCGTGCAGCACATGGGGGAGAAACTCAAACAACAAACCGACGGCAAGCTGGAGATCAAGGTCTTTCCCGGCGGCGTGCTCGGGGATGAAAAGCAGATGATTGAACAGGCGCAGATGGGGGCGATCGACATGATCCGTGTCTCCATGGCGCCGGTGGCGGCGATCCTGCCCGATATCGAAGTCTTTACCCTGCCCTATGTGTTCCGCGATGAAGACCACATGCACAACGTCATCGACGGCGATATCGGCAAGCAGATTGGCGACAAACTGACCGCCAATCCCAAATCACGGCTGGTGTTTCTTGGCTGGATGGACTCCGGCACCCGTAACCCGATCACCAAAACGCCGATCGTCAAACCGGAGGATCTGAAAGGCAAAAAAATCCGCGTTCAGGGAAGCCCGGTGGCGCTGGCGACACTGAAAGACATGGGGGCTAACTCGGTGGCGATGGGGGTCAGTGAGGTCTACAGCGGCATGCAGACCGGCGTAATCGACGGCGCTGAGAATAATCCGCCGACCTTCATCGCCCATAACTATATGCCGATCGCCAAAAACTATACCCTCAGCGGCCACTTCATTACCCCGGAAATGCTGCTCTACTCGAAAGTGAAATGGGACAAGCTCAGCGCAGACGAACAGCAGAAAATCCTGACCCTGGCGCGCGAAGCGCAGTTCGAACAGCGCAAGCTGTGGCAGGCCTATAACGCCGAGGCGCTGGCGAAGATGAAAGCCGGTGGCGTGCAGTTCCACGAGATCGACAAATCGGTATTTATCAAAGCCACAGAGCCGGTGCGCGCGCAGTATGGCGAAAAGCATCAGGACCTGATGAAAGCCATTGCTGACGTTCAGTAAACGGAGAGCGTATGTCCGAACTCTACCTGAAGTGGATGGACCGGCTGTATCTGCTCGCCATGGGCGTAGCGGGATGCGCGCTGCTGGTCATGACGGTGGTGATCCCGATTGGCATCTTCTCGCGCTATGTCCTGAATCGCGGTGAATCCTGGCCGGAACCGATTGCCATCATCTGCATGGTGACCTTTACGTTTATCGGCGCGGCGGTGAGCTATCGCGCAGGGTCACACATCGCGGTGAACATGCTGACCGACCGACTGCCGGACATGCTGAAAACAGCGTGTGCGCGCGTGGTGGATCTGCTGATGCTGCTGATCTCGCTGATTATGTTCTGGTACAGCTACTGGCTGTGTGTCGAGCTCTGGGAGCAGCCGGTCGCCGAGTTTCCGATCCTGACGTCAGGGGAGAGTTATCTGCCGCTGCCGATTGGTTCTGCGGTGCTGATCCTGTTTGTCATTGAACGTCTGCTGTTTGGCTCACAGGAAAACCGTCCTGTGGTGCTGATCGGCAACCACAGTTAAGGGGTGAACAATGGATGCATTCGTTTTGTTATTCACCCTCGCCATTTTGCTGGCGCTGGGTATGCCGGTGGCGTTTGCCGTCGGCTTAAGCGCCGTTGCGGGCGCGTTGTGGATCGAGTTACCGCTCGAGGCGCTGATGATCCAAATCACCAGCGGGGTTAACAAATTTACCCTGCTGGCGATCCCGTTTTTCATCCTGGCGGGGGCGATCATGGCGGAAGGCGGCATCGCCCGGCGGCTGGTGAATTTCGCGTATGTCTTTGTCGGTTTTATTCGCGGCGGGCTGTCGCTGGTGAATATTGTGGCTTCTACCTTTTTCGGCGCGATTTCCGGTTCATCGGTGGCGGATACGGCCTCCATCGGCAGCGTGATGATCCCGGAGATGGAGAGAAAGGGGTATCCCCGCGAGTATGCGGCGGCGGTCACCGCCAGCGGGTCGGTGCAGGCGATTTTAATCCCGCCCAGCCACAACTCGGTGATCTACTCGCTGGCCGCAGGCGGTACGGTCTCCATCGCCACGCTGTTTATCGCAGGCGTGCTGCCGGGGCTGCTGCTGGGGCTGTGCCTGATGGCGCTATGTCTGTGCTTTGCCCATAAGCGCGGCTATCCAAAAGGCGAAAAGATCCCCTTTAAACAGGCGCTGAAGATATTTCTCGATGCCCTGTGGGGGCTGATGACGGTGGTGATTATCCTCGGCGGCATATTGTCCGGGATATTTACCGCCACCGAATCCGCGGCAGTCGCCTGCCTGTGGGCGTTCTTTGTCACCATGTTTATCTACCGCGACTATAAGTGGAGCGAACTGCCGAAGCTGATGTGCCGGACGGTGAAAACGGTCACTATCGTGATGATCTTGATTGGCTTTGCGGCGGCGTTTGGCGCGGTGATGACCTACATGCAGTTGCCCGTGCGCATCACGGCGTTCTTCACCTCGCTCTCGGATAACAAGTACGTGATCCTGATGTACCTCAACATCATGCTGCTGCTGATTGGCACCCTGATGGATATGGCGCCGATCATTCTGATCCTGACGCCGGTGCTGTTGCCGGTGACCAATGCGTTGGGGATCGACCCGGTGCATTTCGGGATGATCATGATGGTGAATCTGGGGATCGGGCTTATCACGCCGCCGGTGGGATCGGTGCTGTTTGTGGCCAGTGCGGTGAGCAAGCAGAAAATCGAACATGTGGTGCGCGCAATGCTACCGTTTTACGGCATGCTGCTGGTGGTGCTGGGAATGGTAACGTACATCCCGGCGATTTCGCTGTGGCTGCCGGGATTGCTGGGCATGCAGTAAGGGGGTTACCCCTTACGGATCAAATACCGGTACGGCAGCGCTTCGGTCTGCTGTGCCACCAGTTCATGCTCCATAAAGGTACAAAAACCGGGGATATCGCGGGTGGTTGCCGGATCGTCAGCGATGATCAGCAGCGTTTCGCCGGTTTGCATATTGCGCACGGTTTTGCGCACCATCATTACCGGCTCAGGGCAGCGGAGGCCCTGCGCATCAAGGGTGTGGTCTGGAGTGGAAAACAGATCGGTCATGGTGTTCTCGGTCAGATAAAAACGGCTGTAGTTTACGCCCCGTAGCCAGCAATGCAAACCAGGTTAACGGTTGCGTAAAAACTAACCATTGCAAAGTCCCGTCAAAGCAGTATCATGCTGCGGTTTTTATTGGGTTCCCTCACCCCAACGTATAAAAAGGTCACAATATGACGCCGTTTTCTGAATCGCAGCGCGTAAAAGCGTTGTTCTGGCTTTCGCTTTTTCATCTGCTGGTGATCACCTCCAGTAACTATCTGGTGCAGTTGCCGATCGCCATCTTTGGTTTCCATACCACCTGGGGCGCGTTCAGCTTCCCGTTTATTTTTCTCGCCACCGATCTGACCGTGCGAATTTTTGGCGCACCGCTGGCTCGCCGCATTATTTTTGCGGTCATGCTGCCGGCGCTGTTCGTGTCGTACGTCATTTCCTCCCTGTTTTACATGGGAAGCTGGCAGGGCTTTGAAGCGTTAACCCACTTCAACCTGTTTGTCGCCCGTATCGCCACCGCAAGCTTTATGGCCTATGCGCTGGGGCAGATCCTCGACGTGCATGTGTTTAACCGCCTGCGTCAGAATCACCGCTGGTGGATGGCGCCCACCGCCTCGACGCTGTTCGGCAACGTCAGCGATACGCTGGCCTTCTTCTTTATCGCTTTCTGGCACAGCCCGGATGCGTTTATGGCCGAACACTGGATGGAAATTGCGCTGGTGGACTACTGCTTCAAAGTGCTTATCAGCATTGTGTTCTTCCTGCCGATGTACGGCGTGTTGCTGAATATGCTGCTGAAAAGACTGGCAGATAAATCTGAAATCACAGCATTGCAGGCTGGTTAAGGGTTCGCTTTATCAGTTGTGATAAGATGGACAAATGAGCCGTTATGGCCGTTTATCGAAAGGAAGAAGTCAATGCGCAATCTGGTTAAATATGTCGGGATTGGCCTGCTGGTTGTCGGCCTTGCAGCCTGTGATAACAGCGACACGAAAACGCCTGCTCAGGGCGCGTCTGCAGAGAGCAACGCAACCGGTCAGCCGGTGAACCTGCTGGACGGTAAACTCAGCTTCTCTCTGCCAGCGGATATGACTGACCAGAGCGGCAAGCTGGGTACCCAGGCGAACAACATGCACGTCTATTCCGATGCAACCGGGCAGAAAGCAGTGATTGTGATTGTGGGCGACGACACCAGCGAAGACCTGGCCGTGCTGTCCAAACGTCTGGAAGATCAGCAGCGCAGCCGCGACCCGCAGCTGCAGGTGGTGACCAACAAGTCCATCGAACTGAAAGGCCACACGCTGCAGCAGCTGGACAGCATTATCTCTGCGAAAGGTCAGACGGCTTACTCTTCCGTGGTGCTGGGTAAGGTGGATAACAAACTGCTGACCCTGCAGATCACCCTGCCAGCGGAAGATCAGCAGAAAGCGCAGACTGCCGCTGAAAACATCATCAACACCATCGTGATTCAGTAACGCGTCAGGATGATGACGTGGCCTCCGGTGCCTGCACCGGGGGCCATTTTTTTAGCCGCCACGTGAGCATCAGGGCCATCACCACCAGACCCGCAGCCGCAAGATAGATAACCGGCACGCCTGCCCAGGCCATTACCAGCCCTGCCAGCGGCCCGGTAATGCCCAACGACATATCCATAAACACCGTGTAGGTTGCCAGCGCCGCACCCTGATTCTGCGGCGGCACGGCTTTCACCGCCACCACGCCCAGCGCCGGGAAGACCAGCGAAAAACCGGCTCCGGCGAAGAACACGCCAATTTTTGCCGTCCACGGCGCGGTAGCGATACCGGTCAGCAGCAGCCCGACAATCTCAACGGCAAAGCAGATCATCGCCACATTCAGCCCGCCCAGGCGGTTAATACCGTTCGGGAAGAGCAAACGGGCACCCACAAACGCACAGCTGAACAGGGTTAACGCAAAGGCCGCCCCGTCCCAGCCTTTGGCGTCATAAAACAGGGTGATAAAGGTGGCGATCACCCCAAAGCCGGTGGTTGCCAGCGCCAGTGCCATACCATACGGCCAGACGCGCCCCAGCACTGCCCGGAACGGCAGCGGTTTACCTTTGCTGGCCTTCACTTTCGGACGCGGCAGGGCAAACAGGATCGCCACCAGCGCGACCACCATAATGGTGCCCGCCAGGCCGTACAGTCCGCCATACGCATAGCACATCACCCCAAGCGGGGCGCCAAGCGCCATTGCCCCGTAGGTGACAATGCCGTTCCAGGAGATCACCCGGCCAATGTGCGGTGCCCCGACCACGCCTACCCCCCACAGCGTCGAACCGGTTCCTGCCAGGCTTTGCCCAATCCCCAGGATCACCCGGCCCAGGCACAACAGCACCAGGCTGACCAACGGCCAGTGGCTGGTCGTTGCCGCCAGCAGGTAGCTCAGGCCACTGAGAAAACAGCCGCATAATCCCGTAATCACAATGCTCTTCGGCCCGAACAGATCCGCGTAGCGACCCGCATGTGGGCGGCTCAACAGCGTGGCGAAGTACTGCAGGCTAATCACCAGCCCCGCCCAGAATGCGCTAAACCCCATCACGTCATGGACGTAGCCCGGCAAGACCGCCAGCGGCAGGCCAATCGTCAGGTAACTGGCAAAGTTAAAAATCACAACGGAGACAATGCGCAGATTAAGGCGCAATCCGCTTAATGCCGGTTCGGCGGCAGGTTCGGGCATGGGGTTTTACCTGGATTTTTGCAACAGTGTTTCACTATTACCACGACGCCAGCAGAAAATCAGCAGCGACTTTCAGATTAACGGTGCCAGACGAAGCGGAACCCGCGCACTACACTTAACGGGCAATCACATTAAGGAACACGCATGACCCCTAACCCGCCCGACAAAGCAGGACTCCACATCCTGTTAAAACTCGCCTCTCTGGTGGTGATCCTCGCCGGTATCCATGCTGCCGCCGATATTATTGTCCAGCTTCTGCTGGCGCTCTTTTTTGCCATTGTGCTTAACCCGCTGGTGACCTGGTTTTTGCGCCGGGGTATCAGCCGCCCGGTGGCCATAACCATTGTGGTAATCGTGATGCTGATTGCCCTCACCGCCCTCTTCGGCGTGCTGGCCGCCTCGCTGAGCGAGTTCTCCACGATGCTGCCGCAATACAACAAAGAGCTGACGCGCAAGATCGTGGCGCTTCAGGAGATGATGCCGTTTCTGAACCTGCATATTTCGCCGGAACGGATGTTGCGCCGGATGGATTCCGAAAAAATCATGACCTACGCCACCACGCTGATGACCGGCCTGTCCGGCGCCATGGCCAGCATTTTGCTGCTGGTCATGACGGTGGTGTTTATGCTGTTCGAAGTGCGCCACGTGCCCTATAAGCTGCGCTTTGCGCTGAATAATCCGCAAATTCACATCGCCGGTTTACACCGCGCGTTAAAGGGCGTCTCCAAATATCTGGCATTAAAAACCCTGTTGAGCGTCTGGACCGGCGTGATTGTCTGGCTGGGGCTGATGCTGATGGGCGTGCAGTTCGCGTTGATGTGGGGAGTGCTGGCGTTTTTGCTGAACTACGTGCCCAACATTGGCGCGGTCCTCTCCGCCGTGCCGCCCATGATTCAGGCGTTTCTGTTTAATGGCTTCTATGAGTGCATGCTGGTGGGGGCGCTGTTCCTCGTGGTGCATATGGTGCTGGGGAATATTCTTGAGCCACGGATGATGGGCCACCGGCTGGGGATGTCGACGCTGGTGGTGTTCTTATCCTTACTGATTTGGGGATGGCTGCTGGGCCCGGTTGGGATGCTGCTGTCGGTACCGCTCACCAGCGTCTGTAAAATCTGGATGGAGACCACCAAAGGCGGCAGCAAACTGGCGATACTGCTGGGGCCGGGACGACCCAAGAGTCGGCTTCCCGGTTAATCGTCTGGGGTGAGACGGAACATGACTCTACGGGAAATTTTTAGGAGAAACGTTATTCGCAAGCCTGCGACAACACTGTACGATGTACGCTGTAACATCGCGCTTGCGAAGTAAAAATCACAGAAACAGGTTTATCGCGGACGCGCGTAGATGAAATTTACCCTCACCATTATCGACTGGCAGGCCAGAGCGCCAGGACTCAGCGATGCCGGCGCATGGCAGGCATGGTCGCGCCAGTCTGACGCCATCGATCCCGCCGCGCCGCTTGCGAAACTGACCGAACTGCCGATGATGACCGCCCGCCGCCTCAATTCGGGCAGTAAGCTGGCGGTGGATATTGGTCTTGCGATGCTGCGCAAACATCGTATCGATGCCGTGGTCTACAGCAGCCGCCATGGTGAGCTGGAACGCAACTACCGTATTCTGCAAGCGCTGGCGACGGAGCAACCCGTCTCCCCCACCGATTTTGCAATGTCTGTGCATAACGCCGCGGTCGGCAATCTTACGATCACCGCAGGTCAGCCGATTGTCTCATCCTCGGTCTCCGCCGGGATGGACACCTTCCAGCAAAGTTTGTGCGAAGTGTTGAGTCTGCTTCACGCGGGCTATTCCCGCGTTTTGCTGGTGGATTTTGACGGCGTTCTGCCCGCGTTTTATCACGCCGGGCTCCCGCCGCAGATGCCCGTCTGGCCTTACGCTCTTGCGCTGGTGATTGAAGCCGGTGACGCGCTCTGCTGTGAAACCCATCGCGAAAGCACAGGGGAAGAGCCCGCGCTGCCGCAAAGCCTTCAGTTCCTGCGACATTACCTGAGCGACGCGCGGCAATTTGCCCTGGCGGGCGAGCGTTTGCAGTGGCAGTGGACGCGCCAATGAGCCAGATCCTCTCCCGCCTCGATCGGTTTTGGCGCATGCTGATGACCGGGTTCTGCTTCGCCCTGTTTGGCCTCGGCGGGCTGCTGCTGTCGCTGGTCTGGTTTAACCTGCTGCTGATTTTTCAGCGCGATCGCACGGCACGCCGTCGACTGGCGCGACGCAGCATTTCCGCCAGTTTTCGGCTGTTCCTGGCGGTCGTTCGCGGAACCGGCGTGCTGGATTACCGCTTCAACAACCTGGACGTGCTGCGCGCCGAGCGCGGCTGCCTGGTGATAGCCAACCATCCTTCGCTGCTGGACTATGTGATCCTCGCCTCGGTGATGAACGAAACCGACTGTCTGGTGAAAAGCGCGCTGCTGGGTAACCCCTTTGTCAGCGGCGTGATCCGTGCAGCCGATTACCTGATCAACAGCGAAGCAGAAACGCTGCTTCGTGCCAGCCAGCAGCGTCTGGCGCAGGGCGACACCCTGCTTATCTTTCCGGAAGGCACCCGCACCCGCGTGGGCGAAGCCATTACCCTGCAGCGGGGGGCGGCGAATATTGCCGTGCGGTGCAACAGCTCTCTGCGCGTGGTGGTGATCCACTGTAGTGAACGCATGCTGGATAAACAGAGTCGCTGGTACAATGTGCCGCCTAATAAACCCATTTTTACCGTGGATGTTCGCGAACGCATCAACATTCATGATTTTTACGATGCGAGCCAGCACGAACCTGCGCTGGCGGCAAGGCAGTTAAACCGGCATATGCAGCAGCAATTAACATCCGGTCTTCAATCTTTGTCAGGAATGAAAGATGCAAGCGCTCTATCTTGAAATTAAGAATCTCATTATCTCTACGCTGAATCTGGAAGAACTTACCCCAGAGGATATCGACACCGACGCTCCGCTGTTTGGTGACGGACTGGGTCTGGACTCTATTGATGCCCTGGAGCTGGGGCTGGCTGTGAAAAATCAGTACGGCGTAGTGCTTTCTGCCGAGAGCGACGAGATGCGTCAGCACTTCTATTCCGTTGCCACGCTCGCCGCTTTTATTCATCAACAACGCGCCTGAGAATGACCCGCTATGACAGAACAAGAAACCATTTATCAGGAAGTCTCTGCGCTTCTTATTAAACTTTTTGAACTCGACCCTGAGCTCATTACGCCGCAGGCCCGGCTTTACGAAGATCTGGATCTCGACAGCATTGATGCCGTGGATATGGTGGTTAACCTGCAGAAGAAGACGGGCCATAAAATTAAGCCTGAAACCTTCAAAGCGGTGCGTACCGTTCAGGACATCGTCGACGTTGTGGAACAACTCCAGCGCGACGCCTGACGTGCCTGCCATTCCGCTCATCCCGATACTGACGGGGTTGATGCTGCTGGCCTGGCCGTTTTTGATTGGTTATGGCCTTGCAAGCCACCATTTGCCGTGGATATTGCCCCTGATGGCGCTGGTGTTGCTGCTGCGTGCCTGGCAGACGCGCCAGCAGCGCGGCCCCTTACGCTACGTTTTCCTGAGCGTGACGCTGGCCGGGGCAGTGCTGTGCGTGGCGAGCCTTTTCCACGCTCACCTGTGGGTGCTGTTTTATCCGGTGGTCGTTAATCTGGTGATGCTGGTGGTCTTTGGGGGCTCGTTGTGGACGTCCATGCCGATGGTGGAACGGCTGGCGCGGATACGGGAGCCCCACCTGTCTCCTGCCGGGGTGCGTTACACGCGTAAAGTGACGAAAGTCTGGTGCGGCTTTTTTATCGGCAACGGCGCAGTCGCGCTGTTTACCGTGCTGTACGCCGACCTGCGCCTGTGGACACTGTGGAACGGGATGCTTTCCTACATCCTGATGGGAACGTTAATGGCGGGTGAATGGCTGGTGCGACAACGGGTAATAAAAAACGATGGATAAACCGCTTCCTCTGAGTCAGTGGCTAAACGCCCCACGTCCTGATGAGACGCCTGTCGCCTGGCTTGACGATCGTATCTGGACGCTGGGCGATCTGCGCCACGATGTTACGCAACTGGTCGACGCGCTGCGTCAGGAAGAGGGCGAGCGCTGGGCGCTCTGTTTTGAAAACGGCTATCTTTTTATCGTCGCTCTGCTGGCGGCGCTTCATGCGGGTAAAACCCCCGTGCTCCCCGGTCACAGCCGGGCGGCGCAGCTTAACGAACAGCGGGCCATGTTCAGCGGCGTCCTGAGCGACGCAGCGCTCGACTTTTCGGGGCGGCAGCGGTTGGTCACCGCCACTGTGCCGACAAACACCCCCTTTTCCCCCTTGCCTGCCATTGACGATATGCAGGTGATCGAGCTTTTCACCTCTGGCTCCACCGGCGCGCCGCAGCGGGTGATTAAGCCGGTGATCGGCCTGGATCGGGAAGCCCGTCTGCTCGCTGATCGGTTTGGCGAACGGCTGGCAGGCTGTAGCGTCGTGGCCTCCGTGGTGTTGCATCATCTGTATGGCCTGACGTTTCGTGTTGTATTACCCATGGCGCTTGGCCTGCCGCTGCACGCCTCCCTGCTGCAGTATGCGGAACAGCTGTCAGCGCTGCCGCAGAACAAACGGTACCTCTTTATCAGCAGCCCGGCATTCCTCAAGCGGCTCGATACCTCGCTGGTGCCGCCTCCGGTTGCCCTGCTGCTCTCGGCCGGGGGCGAACTGCCCTGGCGCGACATCATTCCTTGTCATGACTGGCTGAACGTCTGGCCCGACGAAATTTACGGCAGCACCGAAACGGGCGTTATGGCCTGGCGTCACCGTCAGGATGAGACAACGCTCTGGCAGCCGTTTCCTGGCGTGACGTTCCACGGCGATCGGGTGACGTCGCCACTGATCCGCGAGGCTGAAGGAATCGTGCTGGATGATATCCTGCATTTCGCGGCTGACGGGCAGTTCAACATCGTTGGACGCCGTGGTCGGGTGGTCAAAATTGAAGATAAACGCATTTCGCTTGATGAGATTGAGCAGCGGTTACTGGCGCTGGACGGCATCTGTGACGCCGCCGCAGTGGCGGTCACTCGCCGTGGTCGTCAGGCCATTGGCGTGCTGCTGGTACTCAGTGACGCGGCGCGTTTGCACAGAGACAACGGGGGTAAAAATGCCCAGGAATCCGCGTGGCGTCGCGCCCTTCGCCCCTGCCTTGAACCGGTTGCCGTGCCCCGCTACTGGCGCATTGTCGATGAAATCCCGGTCAACAGCATGAACAAGCGCGTGACTGCACAGCTACAGGAGTTATTTCATGAAGATTCATGAAATCGAACGCCACCAGACTCATCCGGAGCATCTGGAGATCACGCTTTACCTTGACCCTGACCTGCTCTGGTTTAAGGGGCATTTTGCCGTCCAGCCGCTGCTCCCTGGCGTTGCACAACTCGACTGGGTCATGCATTACGCCATCACCCTGATGGCACCGGGCTACCGTTTTCACAGCATTCAGAATGTGAAGTTTGCGGCCCCGCTGTTGCCGGACAACACGGTGACGCTGATCCTTGACTGGCACCCTGCCCGTCAGATGCTCAGCTTCAGCTACCAGCGCCATGCGGGCAGTGAACGCCATACCGCCAGCAGCGGGAAGATTCGCCTATGTCAGTAACGTTCCGCCCCTGCGTGTTGATCCCCTGCTACAACCACGGTGCGATGATGGCCGCGGTGCTCGCACGTCTGGCACCGTTTGACCTCCCGTGCCTGGTGGTTGACGATGGCAGCGAAGAGAACACGCGCCACACCCTGGCGCAGTTAGCAGAGCAGCATCCGCAGGTTACACTGCTGCGTCTGGCGAAAAACAGCGGCAAAGGCGCGGCAGTGATGGCGGGGCTGAAAGCCTGCGCAGAGCGCGGCTTCACTCATGCAATCCAGGTGGACGCCGACGGCCAGCACGCCATTGAAGATCTCCCCCGCTTTCTGGCGCTGGCGCAACGTCACCCCGAGGCGCTGATTTCCGGTCAGCCCGTTTACGATGACTCCATACCCCGTTCGCGTCTCTACGGTCGCTGGATAACGCACGTCTGGGTCTGGATTGAAACGTTGTCCCTGCAGCTTAAAGACAGCATGTGCGGCTTTCGGGTCTACCCGATTGCGCCGGTGATGCAGCTTGCCGCACGTACCCCGCTCGGCAAGCGCATGGACTTTGATACTGAAGTCATGGTCCGCCTCTACTGGCAGGGCACGCCCAGCTATTTTCTGCCCACCCGCGTCACCTATCCGGCAGACGGTGTATCCCACTTCGATGCGCTAAAAGACAACGTGCGCATCTCGCTGATGCATACCCGTCTGTTCCTGGGGATGTTGCCGCGCATCCCCTCCCTGCTGATGCGCCGTCGCCCGCAGCACTGGGCGCAACAGCAGGAGGTCAAAGGGCTATGGGGCATGCGCCTGATGTTACGCGTCTGGCAGTTGCTTGGACGCAAGGCCTTCACCCTCCTGCTGTGGCCGGTCACCGCCGTTTACTGGCTCACCGCCCGCCCGGCGCGTCAGGCGTCGCAGCAATGGCTGAGGCGGGTTAAAGAGGTCATGGCACAGCGACAGATCCCTCAGCCTCCCCGCCTGCACAGCTTTTTTCACTTCCTGCGTTTTGGTCATGCCATGCTGAACAAGGTGGCCAGCTGGCGCGGCGAGATGAAGCTGCATCGCGATCTGGTGTTTGCACCGGGTGCCCGCGAGGCGCTGGGGCTGGACGATCCACAGGGTAAACTGCTGCTGGCCTCGCATCTTGGCGACGTGGAAGCCTGCCGGGCGCTGGCGCAGCGTGAAGGGGGGAAAACCATCAACGCCCTGGTCTTTAGCGATAACGCCCAACGCTTTAAGCAGATTATGGAAGAGATGGCGCCGCAGGCGGGCATTCACCTGATGCCCGTCACTGACATCGGCCCGGAGACCGCTATCCTGATCAAAGAAAAGCTGGATCGCGGCGAATGGGTGGCCATCGTGGGCGATCGTATCGCCGTCACGCCACAGCGCGGCGGCAGCTGGCGCGTGATCTGGAGCGAGTTTATGGGCCAGCCCGCGCCATTCCCGCAGGGGCCGTTTATCCTGGCGTCCATTCTGCGCTGTCCGGTGGTGCTGATTTTTGCCCTCAGCCAGCAGGGGAGGCTGACCCTGCACTGCGAACCGTTTGCCGACCCGCTGCTGCTGCCGCGCGGTGAACGTCAGCAGGCGCTGCAACATACCGTCGATCGCTACGCGCAGCGGCTGGAACATTACGCCTTACTGTCGCCGCTCGACTGGTTTAATTTTTTCGATTTCTGGCAACTGCCCGAAATCAGCGAGAAGGAGTAAAGGGTGTTGACCGATCCCCGCTTTACGACGGAAGTTGAAATCACCGTCCCGTTCCACGACGTCGACATGATGGGCGTGGTCTGGCACGGCAACTATTTCCGCTACTTTGAAATAGCCCGCGAAGCGCTGCTCAATCAGTTCGACTACGGCTATCGCCAGATGAAAGCCTCCGGCTATGTCTGGCCGGTGGTCGATACGCGGGTGAAATACCGCGATGCAGTGACGTTTGAGCAACGCATCCGGGTCCGGGCGCACATTGAAGAGTATGAAAACCGCCTGCGCATTGCCTATCAAATCTTCGATGCGCAGACCGGTAAACGCACCACCACCGGTTACACCATCCAGGTGGCGGTCGACGAGGCCACCCGCGAAATGTGCTTTGTCAGCCCGGGGATCTTGTTTGAACGTATGGGAGTCACGCCATGAAATGGTTGCCTTTGCTGGCGCTGATATTCAGCCCGCTGGTCAGCGCCGTGACGCTGGATGAACTGCAACAGCGGTTCGCAGAGCAACCTGTGGTGCGCGCGCACTTCGAACAGGTTCGCACGATTAAAGACATGCCGCAGCCACTGCGCTCGCAGGGCGAGATGGTGATCGCCCGTGACAGCGGCCTGCTGTGGGATCAAAAGGCCCCGTTTCCCATGACGCTGCTGCTGGATGACAAACGGATGGTGCAGACCATCAACGGCCAGCCGCCGCAGACCATTACCGCCGACAATAATCCGCAGATGTTCCAGTTCAACCACCTGCTGCGGGCGTTGTTCCAGGCCGACCGCAAGGTGCTGAAAGACAATTTCCGCATCGATTTTAAAGACCAGGGGGAAGGCCGTTGGTCGCTGGTGCTCACCCCTACAACAACGCCGCTGAATACCCTTTTCACCACCCTCGATTTGGGCGGTGCGACGTATCTGGAGTCTGTTCGTCTTAACGATAAACAGGGCGACCACACGGATATCACCCTCTCCCGCCACCGACTGACACCCGCCAGCCTGACCGATGACGAACGCCAACGCTTTGCCGCACCGTAAATCGCTGCGCCCGGCGCTGCTGTGGGCCACGGTATGCCTGATCCTGCTGGGCCTGCTGGTGTCGCTGCTGCCCGGCGCGCGCCTGAACAGCAGCGTGCTGGCTATGTTGCCGACACAGACGCTGGGGGCGATCCCTCCGGCGCTTAACGACGGGTTTATGCAGCGGCTCGACCGTCAGCTTGTCTGGCTGGTCAGCCCCGGCAAAAAACCCGATCCGCGCGTGGCGCAGCAGTGGCTGATGCTGCTGCAACGCAGCGGTGCGCTGAGCGAAGTTAAAGGGCCCATGGACGCCACCGGGCAAAAAGCCTGGGGCGAGTTCTTCTGGCAGCACCGCAACGGGCTGATTGACCCCGCCACCCGCGCCCGCCTGCAAAACGGCGGTGAAGCGCAGGCGCAGTGGGTGTTATCTCAGCTCTATTCAGCCTTTTCCGGCGTGAGCGGCAAGGAGCTGCAAAACGATCCGCTGATGCTGATGCGCGGCGCGCAGCTCGCGCTGGCGCTAAACGGCCAGAAGCTGCGGCTGATGGATGGCTGGCTGGTGACACAGGATGACGCCGGAAACTACTGGTATCTGCTGCACGGCGAGCTGGCCGGTTCCTCCTTTGATATGCAGCAAACCCACCGGCTGGTGACCACCCTGAACGCGCTGCAGGCGACGCTGAAAACGCATTACCCACAGGCGCAACTGCTGTCTCGCGGCACGGTGTTTTACAGCGATTACGCCAGCCAGCAGGCCAAACGGGATATCTCCACGCTGGGTGTCGCCACCCTTCTGGGGGTGTTCCTGCTGATTGTGGCGACGTTCCGCTCCCTGCGTCCGTTGCTGCTGTGCGCGATCTCCATTGCCATCGGCGCGCTGGCGGGCACGGTCGCCACCCTGCTGTTCTTTGGCGAACTGCACCTGATGACGCTGGTGATGAGCATGAGCATCATCGGGATTTCGGCCGATTACACCCTCTATTACCTGACCGAACGGCTGGTGCACGGTGGCGAAAATTCACCGTGGCAAAGTCTGGCCAAAGTGCGTTATGCCCTGCTGCTGGCGCTTCTGACGACCGTCGTGGCGTACCTGATTATGATGCTGGCCCCCTTCCCGGGGATCCGCCAGATGGCGCTGTTTGCCGCCGTGGGGCTGAGCGCCTCCTGTCTGACGGTAATTTTCTGGCACCCCTGGCTGTGCCGTGGAATGCCGGTACGCCCGGTTCCGGCCAGCAGAGCGATGTCGCGCTGGCTGGCCGCCTGGCGACGCAAAAAGACACTCGCGGTTGGCCTGCCCGTCACGCTGGCGCTTCTTTCCGCCGCAGGGATTAGCACCCTGAAGGTGGACGACGATATTGCTCAGCTGCAGGCGCTGCCAAAAACGATTCTGGCGCAGGAGAAAACCATCACCGCCCTGACCGGCCAGCGCGTCGATCAGAAATGGTTTGTGGTTTACGGCGCGTCAGCCCAGCAGACGCTGGAGCGGCTGGAGGCCTTTACCCCGGCGCTGGCGCAGGCGCAAAAAGCGGGTGAGCTGGCAAGCTGGCGAACCCTGCCGCTGAACTCCATGAAGCGGCAAAAAAGCGATCTTGCGCTGCTGCACCACGCTGCGCCTGCGGTAACGAACGTGCTGCACAGCGCGGGCCTTAACGCTGTCTCACCGAATCTGACGCCGATGCCTGTCAGCGTGGAGGCCTGGCTTGCCAGCCCGGCCAGCGAAGGCTGGCGTCTGCTCTGGCTGACCCTGCCGGACGGCCAAAGCGGCGTGCTCGTCCCGGTGGACGGCGTCAAAAACAGCGCGGCACTGAGTGAACGGGCGGCGCAACATGAAGGGGTTGTCTGGGTCGATCGCAAGGCCCGTTTTGACAGCCTGTTTGCCCTCTACCGCACGCTGCTGACGGGGCTACTGTGCGTGGCGCTGGCGGTGATCGCCTGCGGCGCGATGCTCCGTCTTGGCTGGCGCCAGGGGCTTATCAGCCTGGTGCCGTCAGTGCTATCGCTCAGCTGCGGGCTGGCGGCGCTGGCCATCGCCGGGCATTCCGTCAATCTGTTTTCACTGCTGGCGCTGGTGCTGGTGCTCGGCATTGGCATCAACTACACGCTGTTTTTCAGCAACCCGCGCGGCACGCCGCTGACGTCGATGCTGGCCATCACCCTGGCGATGATGACCACGCTGCTGACGCTGGGCATGCTGGTGTTCAGCGCGACGCAGGCCATCAGCAGCTTTGGTATCGTGCTGGTAAGCGGTATTTTTACCGCCTTCCTGCTGGCCCCGCTGGCGATGCCGGCCAGGAACGAGAGAAAACCCTGATGAACGCTTTTTACCGCGCCGCCGCGCTGGCTGCGACGCTGCTGCTGGCAGGCTGCAGCCATTCGACCGATACTGAAGAAACTCGCCCGCAGGCCTGGCTGCAGCCGGGCACGCAGGTGACGCTGCCACCGCCGGGCATTACGCCAGCCATCCGTTCTCAGCAGTTGCTGACCGGCCGGTTTAACGGCCAGACCCAGTCGCTGCTGGTTCTGCTGAACGCTGACGGGCAAAAAATGACGCTTGCCGGGCTCTCGTCGGTGGGGATCCGCCTGTTTCTCGCGACCTATGACAACACCGGGATCCATACCGAGCAGTCAGTTGTTATGCCCCAGCTGCCGCCCGCCAGCCAGGTGCTGGCGGATGTGATGCTCAGCCACTGGCCGCTCAGCGCCTGGCAGCCGCAGTTGCCGAAAGGCTGGACGCTAAAGGATACTGGCACCCGACGCGAACTGCGTAACCCTGACGGCAAGCTGGTCACCGAGATTGTTTACCTGCAACGCAACGGTAAGCGTGAGCCGATCAGCATTGCGCAGCACGTCTTCAAATACCACATCACCATTCAATATCTGGGTGACTGAGATGATTTACATTTCCGCTGTTGGCATGGTCAACGCGCTGGGCAACTCGGCCGATGAGATCGCGGCCAACCTGAACGCCGGGGTAGCGCCGGGGATGCGTCACCGCGCCGGATGGCTGCAAGGCTTACCCGATGCCATGCTCGGTGGCGTTGAGGGTGAACTGCCGCCGATACCGGATAGCCTGGCAGCACACCGCAGCCGTAACAATCAGCTGTTGCTGGCGGCGCTGGCACAGATTCAGCCTGCCGTTGAGGCCGCCATCGCCCGCGTGGGCCGCGACCGCGTGGCGGTAGTGCTGGGCACCAGCACCTCAGGGCTGGATGAAGGTGATGAGTACGTGCGCCTCTCCCTGAACGGCGAACGCAGCCCGCAATGGCAGTACCCGCAGCAGGAGCTGGGCGACCCCTCCCGCTTCCTCGCCAACTGGCTGCAGCTGGATGGCCCGGCGTATACCATTTCGACCGCCTGCTCCTCCAGCGCCCGGGCGATCATCAGCGGGCAGCGTCTGATTGAGGCCGGACTGGTGGACGTCGCCCTTGTGGGCGGAGCAGACAGCTTAAGCCGTATGCCGGTCAATGGTTTTAACAGCCTTGAATCGCTCTCGCCCACGCAGTGCGAACCGTTTGGCCGCGACCGCCGGGGGATCACCATCGGTGAAGCGGCGGCCCTCATGGTGCTGACCCGCGAAGCGGATCAGGTGGCGCTGCTGGGGGCGGGCGAATCGAGCGATGCGTACCATATCTCTGCCCCACATCCCGAGGGGGAAGGCGCCATTCGCGCTATTACTCAGGCGCTGAAGGCGGCAGGCATGACGGCAGACGAGGTGGGCTATATTAATTTGCACGGCACCGCCACTCCCCTCAACGATCGGATTGAGGCGCACGTGATTAACACCCTCTTTGGCGACCGGGTACCGTGCAGCTCCACCAAACACCTCACCGGCCATACGCTTGGCGCGGCCGGGATCACTGAAGCCGCATTAAGCTGGCTGATCCTGACCCGTGACCTGCCGCTGCCGCCGCAGGATTTTTCCCGCTACGCGCCGGACGACACGCTGCCGCCCTGCGGCCTGCTGCATCAGCGTGCGCCCCTGACAAAACCGGTGATTTTATCGAACTCATTCGCCTTTGGCGGTAACAACGCCAGCCTGCTGCTGGGGAGAGTGTCATGAGTTATTTATCCCCCGCCGACTACCTGCCTCACGACGCACCGATGATGTTGCTGGAGCGCGTTGAGCGTGTCACCGACAGCAGCGCGGTGTGCAGCGTCACGGTCGACGGGCACGGTGTGCTTGCGCCGTTCCTGAACGTTGACGGCGATCTGCCGGGCTGGTTTGCGCTGGAACTGATGGCCCAGACCGTGGGCGTCTGGTCTGAATGGCACCGTCTGCAAAAAGGGCTGCCCCACAGTCCGCTGGGCATGGTGCTGGGTGCACGCGAGCTGGTGTGTAGCACGGGCCGCTTTGCCGCCGGCACCACGTTAACCATTACCATCGAGCGCCTGATGCAGGACGAACGCTTTGGCAGCTTTGAATGCACGATTCAGGCAGATAACGCCCCTCTTGCCACGGGCCGCGTGAATACGTTCCAGCCCAGCGAAGACGAATTAACCTCACTTTTCACCCAGGGAGCTTCATCATGACACGTTCCGTACTGGTCACGGGCGCCAGCAAAGGCATTGGCCGCGCCATCGCCCGTCAGCTTGCGGCTGACGGTTTCACCGTGGGCGTGCATTACCATCGTGATGCTGACGGTGCGCGCGAGACGCTGGAGAGCATTGTTCAGGCTGGCGGAACGGGCCGTTTACTGACCTTTGACGTGGGTAACCGCGAGCAGTGCCGCGAGGTTCTGGAACAGGAAATCAGCACCTCTGGCGCATGGTATGGCGTGGTCAGCAATGCCGGAATCGCCCGCGATGGCGCGTTTCCGGCGCTCAGCGACGAGGACTGGGACAGCGTCATCCACACCAACCTCGACAGTTTTTATAACGTCATTCATCCCTGCATCATGCCGATGATCGCAACCCGCAAGGGCGGACGAATTATTACCCTGTCGTCCGTGTCAGGCGTGATGGGCAACCGTGGGCAGGTGAACTACAGTGCCGCCAAGGCCGGTATTATCGGCGCCACCAAGGCGCTGGCCATTGAACTGGCAAAGCGCAAAATTACCGTCAACTGCATCGCGCCAGGGCTGATTGATACCGGCATGATCGAGATGGAAGAGGCCGCGCTGAAAGAGGCCATGTCCATGATCCCGATGCAGCGCATGGGACAGGCCGACGAGGTGGCCGGTCTGGCAAGTTATCTGATGTCGGACCGGGCAGGCTATGTGACACGCCAGGTGATCTCGATCAACGGGGGGATGTTATGACGCGTCGGGTGGTGATTACGGGGATGGGGGGCGTGACCGCCTTTGGCGAGGACTGGCCGACCATTGCCCAGCGGCTGCTCGGCTACGAAAATGCCGTCCGCACCATGACGGAGTGGCAAGAGTATGCCGGTCTGCAAACCCTGCTGGCCGCCCCCATCGAGGATTTCACCCTCCCGGCACACTATACCCGCAAGCGCATTCGCGCCATGGGTCGCGTGTCGCTGCTCTCTACCCGCGCCACCGAACTGGCACTTGAGCAGGCGGGCCTGATCGATGACCCGGTACTGACGCAGGGGCAAACCGGCATCGCCTATGGGTCGTCCACGGGTAGCACAGGACCGGTCAGCGACTTCGCCTCCATGCTGATGGAAAAACACACCAATAACATCACCGGCACCACCTATGTGCAGATGATGCCGCACACCACCGCGGTCAATACCGGCCTGTTCTTTGGTCTGCGTGGGCGCGTCATTCCCACCTCGAGTGCCTGTACTTCCGGCAGCCAGGCGATTGGTTACGCCTGGGAAGCCATTCGCCATGGTTATCAGACCGTGATGGTCGCCGGGGGCGCCGAGGAGCTTTGTCCGTCAGAAGCGGCGGTATTTGATACGCTGTTCGCCACCAGCCAGCGCAACGACGCGCCGAAAACCACGCCGTCGCCCTTCGATACCGCGCGCGATGGGCTGGTCATCGGCGAAGGGGCAGGCACGCTGATTCTGGAAGAGCTGGAGCACGCCAAAGCACGCGGGGCGACCATCTACGGCGAAATCGTGGGCTTTGCCACCAACTGCGATGCGGCACACATCACCCAGCCGCAGCGTGAAACCATGCAGATTTGCATGGCGCAATCACTGGCGATAGCAGGCTTACGCGCATCGGACATCGGGTATATCTCCGCCCACGGCACCGCCACCGATCGCGGTGATATCGCCGAAAGCCAGGCCACTGCGGCCATCTTTGGCGACAACGTCCCCATCTCCTCGCTAAAAAGCTATTTTGGTCATACGTTAGGCGCCTGCGGTGCGCTGGAAGCGTGGATGAGCGTGCAGATGATGCGTGAAGGCTGGTTTGCCCCGACGCTCAATTTAAGACAACCGGATGAGCAATGCGGTGCTTTAGATTATATTATGGGGGAAGCCCGTCAGATTGACTGCGAGTATCTGCAAAGCAATAACTTCGCGTTTGGCGGCATCAATACCTCAATCATTATCAAACGCTGGGCGTAACTATGTACCAGTTTATACTGGGAAAAATCTCCACCCTTAGCGCGGACCCGCTGGCGTCAACGCTCGCAGATATGGCACCTCAGGGTGCGCGACACCGTTCCTGGCTGGCAGGCAGGACGCTGCTCGCCCGGGCATTGTCCCCTTCTCCGCTGCCCGACATTGTGTACGGCGAACAGGGGAAACCCGCCTTTGCAAAAGATCATCGGCTCTGGTTTAACCTGAGCCACAGCGGGGACGACATTGCCCTGCTGGTGAGCGATGAAGGTGAAGTGGGCTGCGATATCGAAGTGATACGCCCGCGTGAAAACTGGCAGGCACTGGCGAACGCCGTGTTCAGCGTGGCGGAACATGCAGAGCTGGAACGCGAAGCGCAGGAGGCGAAGCTCTCCACGTTCTGGGGGATCTGGACGCGTAAGGAGGCGATTGTGAAGCAGCGAGGCGGCAGCGCCTGGCAGATTGTCAGCATCGACAGCACCTCACAGACCCACTCGGTCAGCCAGCTTCAGTTTGGCTCCCTGAGTCTCGCCGTCTGCACGCCCACCCCGTTTACCCTTACCCCCGGGGCGATTTTTCACCACCCGATGTCCGGGGCAGAAATATCACCAGCACGCCCAGCATAATCAACCCGACGCCCGCCAGCCCCTGCCACGAGAACGACTCGCCCCAGCCGGGCAGCAGGATCGCCGCGCCCCACACCAGAATATAACTGAGGCTCAGCAAGGCATACGCTTTGCTGAGTGCCATGCGATGCAGCGCCAGATACCAGCAGCCCATAGAGGCCACATAGCCCATCAGCCCCAGCAGCAGCGCGGCGGTACCGGACGAGAAATGCCAGAGGGCCCGGAGAACTGCGAACGCCTCGCCGACAGAGGGAAGCGCCTGCATGGCACTGCGCAGCAGCAGCTGCGCCACGCTGACTAACACCACGCTGCATAAGGCCCAGAACACCCCTTTCACAGGCTTCCTCCCAGCAACACTATCCCGGTGATGATCAACCCAACGCCCAGCCAGTGATGCCAGGCCACCTTTTCATGCCAGAGTCCCTTCGCCGCCAGTGTCACCCAGACAAAATTAAGGCTCAGCATCGGATAGGCCACCCCGACGGGAAGACGCTGCAACACCCCCAGCCAGACCAGCATGCCGCAGCCCAGTGCCAGCAAGGCGAGCCCCATCCACAGCATAATATGCGCGCCACGCCGCCCGGTTGTCGCCGGACGGGTCGCCTGCTTCTGGCAGAGCTGCCCCGCGCAGGTCAGCAGACTTGCCAGCACCAGCCACCACCAGGTCATCATTGCGGCAGATACTGCAGGTAAGCCAGCCGCCCCTGGATATACAGGTGGTCAGGCGCTGGCAGGTTGGCTCGTTTCAGATCGTCGTTCTTCGACAGCAGGATCACCAGCGACACGCTCCCCTGCTGGCGATGCGTCGCCAGCCACTGCGCAAAGTCATCTTTATTGATAAAGCGGTCTTTCACATCCGGGTAATCCAGCCCGTAGCGCAGCTCACCGCTCTGACCAAACAGGATGATGTCGTTACGCTTCAGCTCCCACGCCAGCCCTGCCGCCACGCCGACGTTATCGGCCAGCACGAACCGGCTCTGCTGGAGCGGGTCGCGCACGGTATCCACCAGCGACTGCGGCTGTTTGGAATCCACCACCAGGTTGGGAATGGCAAAGCCAATCAGCAACGCCAGCCCGGCAGGGCACAGCGCCGCCAGCCACCAGCGCTGCTGGCTCCGTCTGAAGCTAAACCAGCCCACCACGGCCCAGACGAGGAAGGCCACCACCGCGCAGAAGACTTTATACAGTTCGACCGACGTCCAGACCGGATGCTTAGCCAGCCCCCACGGAGAGACCACCAGCGCCGCCACCACGCCGATGACGCCAAACGCCAGGTTAATCCCGCCGTTAATGCGTAACGCCCTGGCACCTTTTTCCGCCGCAAGGCAGGCATAGCGCGCCATCAGGATAGCCAGCGGGGCAAAACACGGCAGGATGTAGGTCGGCAGCTTGCCTTTGGCAATGCTGAAGAATAAAAGCGGCATCACCACCCAACCGAGCAGATAAAGCCCGCCGCCTGCAGGATGTTTTTCACGCCAGCCCAGACGCAGCGCACCGGGCAACAGTGCCAGCCACGGCAGACTGCCCGCGACCAGGAATGGCAGATAATACCAGAACGGGGCTTTGTGCTGGGCGTCGCTTTGGGCGAAACGCTGAACGTGTTCAACCCAGAAGAAGTAGCGCCAGAAATCGGGTTCACGCCAGGCAATCGCCAGCCCCCAGGGCAGGACAATGAGCACGCAGCTCAGGATGGCGAGCCCGCCAAAAATCAGCACCTCTTTCCAGCGCTTTTGGGCTATCACCCACGGCAGGACGCCAAGCACCGGCACCGCCAGGGCGAGGAAACCTTTGGTCATCACCCCCATGCCGCAGGCCAGCCCCAGCAATATGTAGCCCCCCACTTTGCCAGCCAGGGTCTGCGCCTGCGAGGCCAGCCAGAAACTGCACATCGCCGCCACCAGCCACAGGGTGATGATGGGATCGAGCACGGCATAGGTGCCAATGCCATACACCAGAAACAGCGTCAGGAAGATAAGGCCGGAGAACAGGGCAACGCGTTTATCACGCCAGAGTTGCCAGGCCATCCAGATGACCAGCAGCGCCGTCAGGCCGTTAGAAAAGATGGCCCCGGCGCGCACGGCAAAGTTCGTGTGGCCAAACAGCAGTTGCCCGAGGCTGTTGACCCAGTAACCGGCAATCGGCTTTTCAAAGTAACGCAGCCCCAGAAAATGGGGCACAATCCAGTCGCCGGAGGCGAGCATTTCACGGCTGATTTCCGCATAGCGCGTTTCATCAGGCTGCCATAACAGACGGATATCGACCGGAATGAGGTAGTAAACAATAAACAGGGCGAACAGCACTAAGCCATAACGGGCGACTTTCATGGTACCGGACTCACGGTTTGTTGATAGCCAAGCCAGCCTTCCCGGCCAGCCATGTCATTACGCACAATTTTGCCGACGGGCAGCGTACTGAGATCGTCTGGCAGCAGGTCGATCAACGGGCAGAACTGAATCCCCTCCTGCGCCGCCAGCGTCAACAGCGCATCGAAATCATGCTGATACGCAATCCCCTCCACCTCGGCGTGGATGGTGTAGACCGGGGTGCCGGTGTCGCGATGCATGCAGTCCAGAATGTAGCGGTTGAAGCCGTCGGCAGTCACCTCGCGCCCCACCACTTCATCCCAGGTGGGAAGCGTGACCGGGATTTGCACCGTGCCAACGCGGTTTTCACCGAGCTGCGGTAAAAACGGTCCGCTACCCCGGCAATCGCTGTTGTAGCGAAACGCGAACGTCTCTTTGGCTTTCACGACGCGTTGATCCGCACGCCATCCCGCCACGGCGGAGCAGCGCACCGGTTGACCGATAATGGCCTCCAGCTCCCGCAGACCACGCTCGATTTCCCGGGCCAGGCGAGGAATATCCCAGACGCCCGCCCAGGCCTGCCAGGCATGGTGATCCCAGGCATGCAGGCCGACCTCATGGTGTTGCGCCGCTTCACGGATGATGGCTTCGTTACCCGCGCCGATACGCCTGCCGGGCCATGCGGTACCGGCCAGCAAAATATCCCAGCCGTAGAGCGATGCTGCGCGCGAGCGCAGCATTTTGAACAGAAATGCCGGTTTAACCAGACGCCATAAATGACGTCCCATGTTGTCTGGCCCCACGCTGAAGAAGATGCTGGCACGCACATCGTGCTTGCTCAGCAGCGTCAGCAGTCCGGGAACGCCGTCACGCGTTCCCCTGAAGGTATCGACATCAATGCGTAAACCGACTTTTTTCATGAGGCCTGTTCCGACAGCTCCACGGTGCGCAGGAAGAAATCGAGCGTCTCATCAATGGTCTGCTCCATCTTCACCGTTGGCGTCCAGTTCAGGCAGCGCTTCGCATTGCGAATGCTCGGTTTTCGGTGCTCAACGTCCTGGTAGCCTTTGCCATAGTAGCTGCTGCTTTCCACTTCGCGGAATCCTGCAAACGGCGGGAACTGGTTACGCAGCGGATGGCGCTCAAAGCTGGCCAACAGCATTTCGGCCAGTTCACGAATGCTCGCTTCGTTATCCGGGTTGCCGATGTTGATGATCTCCCCGTTGCAGCGGCCATCCTTGTTTTCGATGATGCGGAACAGAGCTTCGATGCCATCGCTGATGTCGGTGAAGCAGCGTTTTTGTTTACCGCCTTCAATGAGCTTAATGGGCGAGCCTTCCACCAGGTTCAGGATCAGCTGGGTAATGGCGCGGGAGCTGCCAATGCGCGCCGCGTTCAGGTTATCCAGACGTGGCCCCATCCAGTTAAACGGCCGGAACAGGGTAAAACGCAGCCCTTCTTTCTCGCCGTAGGCCCAAATCACGCGGTCCAGCAGCTGTTTGGAGACGGAGTAAATCCAGCGCTGCTTGTTGATCGGCCCGACCACCAGGTTAGAGGTATCTTCATCGAAGTTTTTATCGGTACACATGCCGTACACTTCGGAGGTGGACGGGAAGATGATGCGCTTATCGTATTTCACGCAGTCGCGGATAATCTTCAGGTTCTCTTCAAAGTCCAGCTCGAATACGCGCAGCGGGTTGCGGGTGTACTCAATCGGCGTGGCAATGGCGACCAGCGGCAGCACCACGTCGCATTTTTTAATATGGTACTCAATCCACTCGGAGTGGATGCTGATATCCCCTTCCACGAAATGGAAGCGCGGGCAGTCAAGGAAACGGCTGATGGCATCGGAGCCAATGTCGAGGCCATAAATTTCGTAGTTATCGTCTTTCAGCAGACGCTCGGTCAGGTGGTTACCAATAAAACCGTTCACGCCGAGGATCAGCACGCGGGTACGGCGCTTAATTGCCACCACTGGAGCGCTGGTGATCAAGGCGCCGGGAACCAGCCCCAGAGACTGCGCCAGCTGCGCGCCCTGCACATAAACGCCGTTGTCGGTCTGACCGGTCACGATCTCCAGCGCCTGCTCGCCGCAGCTGACAATCAGCGGCGAGACAGAGACGATGGTGCCCGGTTTCGCGGCCGGGACGTCATCGCGCACGCGGGATTTCCAGACGATAAATTTGCTTACACCGGCGAAGCTATACGCCCCCGGCCAGGGGTCGGTCACTGCGCGCACCAGGTTGTGCAGCTGGCGGGCGGGCTTGTTCCAGTCCAGACGGCCGTCTTCCGGCGTGCGGCGGCCAAAACAACTCGCCTTGCTCTCGTCCTGAGCGGTCTCGCTGAAGGTGCCGTTCAGGATGGTCGGCAGTGCATCACGCAGCAGGCTTTGCGCCACGGAGCAGAGTTTCTGATGAAGCTGCAGCGCCGTCTCATCCGCGCCGATGGCCACACGCTGCTGCGCAATGATGGCACCCGCATCCGCGCGGTGCACCATGCGGTGCAGGGTCACACCGGTTTCAGTTTCACCATTCACCAGCACCCAGTTCAGCGGCGCGCGGCCACGGTAGGCGGGCAGCAAAGAGCCGTGAAGGTTAAATGCCCCTGTTTTCGCCAGGCTTAAGATCTCGTCACAGATCAAATTGCGGTAGTAGAACGAGAAGATGACATCCGGCGCGACGGCGCGAATGCGATCCACCCACAGCGGGTGGTTGATATCGTCCGGCGCATAGACCGGAATGCCGCGCTCGGCGGCGATACGCGCCACGGAGCCAAAGAAATTATTCTCTCCCGCGGCATCCGGATGCGTGAAGATGGCAGCGATATCATAACCCGCTTCAAGCAGGGCAAGCAGGCCCGCGCACCCCATATCGTGATAGGCAAAGACAACAGCTTTCATGGGTGTTTTTCCTCTTGAGAGACTTTGTGTTCCTGGCGGACAACACGTTGAATAAAGTAGCGCGGACGTGCGCGAACATCGTTATAGATACGGCCAATGTACTCACCGAGCAGCCCCATCCCGACAAACTGGGCGCCGATGAACATGAACAGCACGGCAAAGAGCATGAAGACCCCTTCCGCCGCCCACTGGGGGCCAAAGACCAGACGCAGGACGACCAGCAAAACGGAAAGCGCAAACCCGGCCAGCGCGATAATGCTGCCGAAGACGCTCAGCAGGCGCAGCGGCGTGGTGGTCAGGCAGGTGATGAGGTCGTACATCAGGTTGATAAGACGCATAAAGCTGTACTTCGATTCCCCGTGCTCACGCTCGGCGTGCAGCACCGGGATCTCCGTCGCCTTACGGGCAAAGGTATTCGCCAGAATCGGAATGAAGGTGCTGCGTTCATGGCAGTGCAGCATGGCGTCGACAATATGGCGGCGATAGGCGCGCAGCATGCAGCCGTAATCGCCCATCGCTTTGCCGGTGGTGCGCTGGATCAGGCGGTTGATGGTGCGGGAAGCCAGCTTGCGGAACAGGCTATCCTGACGATTCTGCCGTACCGTACCCACCACGTCGTACCCTTCATCGGCTTTGGCGACCAGCCGGGGGATCTCCTCCGGCGGGTTTTGCAGATCGGCATCCAGGGTGATGACCAGATCGCCCGTCACGTGGCTGAACCCGGCCATAATGGCCGAGTGCTGGCCGTAGTTGCGGTTAAGCAGCACCGCAACGACATGGCTGCCTTCGGCCTGCGCAGCCTCGGTCAACATCAGGGCGGAGTTATCGCTGCTGCCATCATCCACCAGCAGGATTTCATAGGCTTTGCCCAGCGTCTCACAGGCGGCGGTGGTGCGGCGGATCAGTTCGGGCAGGCTCTCCTGCTCGTTATAAACCGGGATCACCACAGAAACTTTTTGTACAGGTGGTGCACTGAACATATCAATGTCCTGCAAGCTGATGGAGCGCGGTAATGACGCGGGTTGTGTCGTCATGAGTCATGTCCGGGAAAAGTGGGAGAGAACAAATACGCGCGCTGTTCCATTCAGAATGCGGGAGCGATACATCAGGAAAACGCTCGCGGTAGTATTTTTGCGTGTGTGCCGCGCGGAAATGCAGGCCAGTGCCGATGCCCTGCTCTTTCAGGGCCGCCATCAGGTTGTCTCGGGAGATCCCGCAGCGGGCTTCATCCACGCGGATAATAAACAGATGCCAGGCGTGCACATGCGGCCATGACGGAAGCGTTAGCGGCTGGAACGGCGTGTCGGCCAGCTCGCGCAGGTAGCGTTCGGCGATGTCCTGACGGCGTTTGTTGGCCTGTTTCAGTTTGCCCAACTGCACCAGCGCCAGCGCGGCGTTGATGTCCGCGAGGTTGTATTTAAAGCCGGGCGCGATCACCTCGGCCTGCGGCGCGCGGCCGTGGGTCTGGCGGTCATAGGCATCGACGCCCAGACCGTGGAATTTCAGGCTGCGGATTTTTTGTGCCAGCTGTTCGTCATCCGTCACCACCAGACCGCCCTCGGCGCAGGTCATGTTTTTAATGGCGTGGAAGGAGAAAATTGCCGTGCCCTGCCAGCCCACGTGGCGATCTTTGTAGTACGTGCCCGCGGCGTGTGCCGCATCTTCAATCACCGGAATACCGTGACGCTCCCCCACGGCGCGAATGGCGTCGATGTCACACGGCGCGCCGGCGTAATGCACCGGGATAATGGCTTTGGTGCGCGGCGTAATGGCGGCGTCAACCGCGTCCGGGGTGACCATCAGCGTGTCTTTGTCCACATCGATCATCACCGGGGTTGCTCCCAGCAGAACAATCATATTCAGCGTGGAGACCCAGGTCAGGGAGGGGGTAATTACTTCATCGCCAGGGCCAATACCCAGCGCCATCAGGGTGACGTGCATCCCGGCGGTGGCCGAACTGACGGCAATGGCGTGGTGATTCCCGGTCAGTTGGCAGAATGCCTCTTCAAGCGCCTGATTTTTCGGCCCGGTCGTGATCCAGCCAGAGGTTAATACCTCCTGCAACGCCGTTATTTCCTCATTGCCCATGGAAGGGCGGGAAAAAGGCAAAAAATCGCTCATCATTAATTTCCTTGCAATAAGAATGGCACGCTTTTGATATTAACCAATTACCGGTTCGTTTATTTCAACGGTTCATAAACTCATATCAAGGTAACGCGCATTTCTTAGGGAAAAATTAAGATGCGTATTTAAAGTGTTAAGGAGTGTATTTAAATAACTTTATAAACAAGAGGTTACATAATTATGAATTTTTTATTTTGTGATCACATTCAATTTTTGCAAAATGTAACGTTTAAACCAACCCTCAACAAACAAAAAAAATCCCGGTTATTTCTGTAAAAGCAGAAACAACCGGGAACTTTTCTTTTTAGTTAATTGTCGCGCTTATTTTAAATTATTCGGGAAGTCTTTTGGCAATTCACTGGCAGCACACGCAATTACGCTGTCATCGTTGGCTCCGCAGTCGCGCACAAAAGTAATAGTGGCAAACTCATCAATCACTTCCGTTGGATAGGCCGGGCCCGCATCGCGATAGCTGTTCATCAGCGGAATGTGATCGTTCTGGAAACAGACGGTTTTTTCCGGGTTGTTCATGACCCAACGTGGGAAGAAGATGGTGCCATGGAACAGTTTGTCGCCCAGGTTCACAATGAGGCTAACATCGGTGCCGGTGGGTTCGGTCCAGGAGATTTTATAAATACTCTCACCTACGCGAACAATGTATACCCGCTGATCTTTTACCCAACGATTACCCACCAGACCGCTGTGAATACGGTAGTCGATGGTCTTTTCATTCTTGATATAAATCTCGTAGTTCCAGCCGTTATCGTAGGTATAAACCAGATGTTTGCCGATGAAGCCGCTTAAGTCATGTTTGTCGAAGGTGCTCATAAGATGTCTCCTTTGTTTTGATGAGACGATCGTACCCCTTCAAAAAATGAATGAATAACGCTATTTTTGAATCAAATTCATCCAAATTTTAGATTAATTATGCACAAGACGACGCTCGAACAATGGTCTTTGCTGGAGAGAGTGGTGGACGCGGGCAGCTTTGCCAGAGCAGCGGAAGAGACGCACCGCAGCCAGTCTTCCGTCAGCTATAACCTGTCGCTGTTGCAGGAACGGCTGGGGGTGGCGCTTCTGGTGCAGGAAGGGCGCCGGGCGGTGTTGACCCCTGCCGGGGAACTGCTTCTCAACCAGGTCAAACCGCTGCTGAAAGCCTTTGCCTACGTTGAGACGCGGGCGGCTACCCTGCGCAACGGAATGCGCACGCGACTGGATCTGGTGGTGGACAATATCTTCCCCCGCCGACGTCTGTTCGCCATCCTGCGTCAGTTCCAGCAGCAGTACCCGCAAACGCAGGTGCGCCTCACCGAAGTGCTGGAAAATACCCGCGCCGATGCCATTAACGATGAAGCCGATGTGATGATCCTCACCCGCCGCCAGGATATTACCGGGCTGGGCGAATGGCTGATGAATATCGACTTTATCGCGGTGGCCCATCACCAGCATCCCCTCTTTCAGCTCGACGCACCGCTTAATGACGACATGCTCCGCCCGTGGCCGCTGATCCAGATTGCAGACAACCACTCTTCCGCGCGCGCTGCCGGAGGCTCATGGACCTTCTCCACCATTGACGCCGCCATTGAGGCGGTGATGTCGCAGGTGGGTTACGGCTGGCTGCCGGAGGAGCGCATCCAGGCTCAGCTGGATCAAGGGGTGCTGAAGATGCTGCCGCTCAGTCACGGCGTGCGTCGGGCCACGCCGCTGCACCTGATCGTTAAGCGCTCCCTTCACCCGCTGGACGAACAGGTTGAGACCCTGTTGCGCCTTTTTAGCCAGGAGCCGTCATCGTCACCTGCTACGCTTTAAGGTCCGAACGTTAAAACGATAAGGAGCAGAGGATGAAAATCGACTTTACGGGAAAAGTGGCGCTGGTTACCGCCTCCACCGGCGGGATCGGCTTCGCCATTGCCAGAGGGCTGGCCGAAAGCGGTGCGGAAGTGATCGTCAATGGCCGCAGTACGGAGTCGGTGAATAAAGGTATTCAGCAGCTGCAGCAGGTGGTGCCGGGCGTGCAGGTGCGTGCCGCGATAGCCGATCTCAGCACGCCGGAAGGGGTCGAGTCGCTGCTGAAGGTGGCGAGCAACGTCGACATTCTGGTCAACAATGCCGGGATTTACGGGCCGCAGGATTTTTACGCCACCGACGATGACACCTGGGAGCGTTACTGGCAGACCAACGTGATGTCCGGCGTGCGTCTCTCACGCGCGCTGCTGCCCGGTATGGTGCAGAAAGGCTGGGGCCGCGTGGTATTTATCTCCTCCGAGTCGGCCTGCAATATCCCGGCGGACATGATCCACTACGGCGTGACCAAAACGGCGCAGCTCTCGCTGGCACGCGGACTGGCGAAGTTCGTGGCGGGCAGCGGCGTGACGGTCAACAGCGTATTGCCGGGGCCGACGATGTCTGACGGATTCGCGGAGATGATGAAAGACGAGATCGAAAAAACCGGTAAATCGCTGGAACAACTGGCAAAAGAGTTTGTGATGGCCAACCGCCCCAGCTCGGTGATCCAGCGTGCGGCCACGGTTGAAGAGGTGGCCAATATGGTGGTGTATGTCTGCTCAGCGCAGGCCTCCGCCACCTCGGGCGCGGCGTTACGCGTCGACGGTGGCGTGGTGGATGACATTATCTGAGTGGTCAGGTCTCACTGCCTGCAACCCGGCGGGCAGTAATATAGCGCGCCTGCCAGTAGCTATCGTTCAGGGTGGACACCGTCACGCCCTGACTGCTTGAGGCATGAATAAACTGGCTACCGCCAATATAGACGCCCACGTGCTTTTGGTTCGGGCCGGTCCGGAAGAACACCAGATCCCCGGCCCGAAGCCGGTACTGTGCGACCTTCACGCCACGATGGATCTGCTCGCTTGTCGTACGCGGCAGGCTGAGATGTGCGGCATCGCTGAACAGATGTTGCATCAGCGCGGAACAGTCCACCCCGCGATGCGTGGAGCCGCCCCACTGATAGTGCGTGCCTTTCCATTTCTGATACTGGTCAAGAATACGTGAGCGCAGCGGAGCCGCTTGCGGGTGAAGCAACGCCGATTTCGCCGGCGTTCCCGCGAGGTCGTGGTTCATCGATAGCATGGATGCGGGCAGCTGAAAACTGAACGCGGAAAACGAGGCAAAACTTAACGAGAGTATTGAAATAAGCGATCTGAACGTCATATCAAGAGAGAAAAAGTGAGTGAATTTTTCCTTACCGGTGGAGGCCAACGTTCCTCCCAAATATCTTTCGATGCGGCGATAATATAGACAGCTCACTTTTTACCCAATCATTATCGGGTCTGTTTTTGGACTCCTCGGTTGGGTCGCAAGAATGAGAAAAAAAAGCACATGGTTTAAGGACTGTGGCGCCAAAGCAGGTAAACTAATGAGCAGAATGTGTATTTCAGCTAAGACGTATTTATGACCAATATGATTGCCGACGAGGCCGTGGCCAAATCCAACGTGCTCTCTGTCTTCGACTTTGATGGAACGTTAACGCACCACGACAGCTTCATCCCTTTCCTGCGTTTTGCCTTCGGCAAACGTTATTTCGCAGGCCGTCTGGTGCGTATGGCGCTACCGACGCTGCACTGCGTGCGCCGCAAGCTAACGCGCGATGAGCTGAAAGAGGTACTGATTAAGACCTTCCTGACGGGCGTGGATGAGCACTGGCTACGACAGCAGGCGGAAGCGTTTTGCGAAAAATACTGGGACAAGCTGATGCGCCCCGAAGGGGTGCTGGCGGTGGCGGCTGAAGTGAACTCCGGTGCGGAAGTGACGATCTGCTCCGCCTCTCCTGCTCTGGTGCTCCAGCCGTGGGCTGACAAACTCGGCATCAAGCTGATTGGCACGCAACTGGAAGTGAAAAACGGCAAGCTGACCGGGCGCATTACCGGCAACAACTGCCGCTGCGCCCAGAAAGTCGCCAGACTGGAAAAGGTGTATGGCAATCTGAACGCGTACCACCTGCGCGCCTGGGGTGATACCCGTGGCGACCATGAACTGCTGGCGGCTGCGCAGGATCCACACTGGCGGCACTTCCATCATCCGCGCAAGCGCCGCAACTCACCGATTAAGGGTTAGGTGCGGTCTGGTGCCCTCACCCCGGCCCTCTCCCACAGGGCTGAGGGTTCCCCACAAAATAATGCCTGCACGGAGAACTCCCTCTCCCTTGAGGGAGAGGGCTGGGGTGAGGGGGAACATATGGCTGTAGAGGTCATTCCGTTCACTTTATGTTCCTTGCTACTCTGTAACGGCATGACTTGTGAACGTGCCAGGGCGGCTCAATCGCCGCCGCCCTGGCGACCCGGGCTCCCGGCGGTAAATCGCCGCTTCGCGGTGCCTTCGGCTTATTCCTTCCGGCTTATCGGGGACGGGCGGATGTAACGTCCCTGTAAAGCCGCCCTCTCGGCGCATCCATGCGCCTCGCCCCGGCCTGCAGGGAACGCCTCAGCGATTTACAGCCGGACCAGGGCGTCGCTGTAAATCATTCATTTTCCTGAAATAACATTCGTCGCTTTTGGTAAAAAATTACTGGGGAACCCTCAGCCCACAGGGAGAGGGAGAAGAGCGGTGCATCAGGCCTCACGTTTCCCAGGGAACATCACGCTCGCAATAATCCCCAGCGCCAGCACGCCTAATACCACGAACAGACTGGTCGTCGCGCCAATGCTGTAGCCGTGGTGCCAGAAGTGGTCCGTCGCATTCAAACCGAGCTTGAACGCCACGAAGAACAGCAGCAGGACCACCGCTTTCTCCAGATGAACCAGATATTGCTTCAGCGCTTCCAGTACGAAATAGAGCGTACGCAGGCCGAGGATGGCAAACATCATCGCGCTGTAGATAATCAGCGGCTCGCGGCTGACGGCGATAATAGCCGGTACGGAGTCAAACGCGAACATCACATCGGACAGCTCCACGACCGCCACGCAAAGCAATAATGGCGTCGCGTAACGCTTCGCTTTTTTGACGCGCCCAACCATCACGTCCTGGTTTTCCGGTTTTTCCAGCTCCGCATCCACCTCTTTCTGCGTCAGAATGAAGGCGTGGCTGCTGATTTTCGGCCAGACAGGATAAAAACGCTTCACCAGCCGATAGGCCAGATGCCCGGAGTAATCTTCAACCTCGTCGCTCTCTTCGTTGCGCCTGAGCATCATCACCGCCGTCCAGCCAACAACCAGCGCGAAAATAACCTCCACGTACGGCCCCAGACTCAGCAGGCTGGTCCCAATGGCCACGAAGATACCGCGGAAGACAATGGCCCCCAGTACGCCCCAGTAAAGCACGCGGTGACGGTACTTATCTGGTACACCGAACCAGGCGAAAATCGCCATCATCACAAACAGGTTATCGACCGAGAGCACCTCTTCCAGCGCATAGCCGGTGAGGAACAGGCTCGCCATCTCGGCGCCGTGATGAACATACAGGAACCCGGCAAACGCCATCGCCATCGAGAACCAGAAAACGGACCACATCGCGGCACTTTTCAGCGAGACAGGCTTATCGTGACGGTGCATGAAGAGGTCGATAAACATCGCCCCGACAGCCATCACCACAAAGACAACAACGGTTTCCGTCGGGAAACCGAGATGAGCAGCAGACATACACAACCCTTTTTTAGAGGCAAAACACAAAAACCATGCAGACTGGCATATGCCAGCAGAGAAAAAGATGGAACGGTTTTACACCGGTTCCCCCCTTCAAACCGCAGCGCTGTGGCTGCGCAAGGCGTGTACTTTACCTCACAATGTGGGGTGACGCATCTGCCGTTTAGGCGCTTTGCGTAACGCGCCTGATATGTGAGTCACCTCTTATTTACATAATTTAAACCTTCCATTCACTGGATAAAAATAACGCAACGTCGCTATAGTGGTTTTGTTAAATAAAACTGAGTTGTACCTGATAAAACCAAGAACAGACCCTGCGAGGACACAATGACAGAACAAACGCGTTATGGCGCTACCACCAGTGAGGGGATAGAAAAGGAGACGATGCGGAAGGTCATCTGGCGTATCCTGCCGTTTCTCATCGTCAGCTATCTGATCTCCATTATCGATCGCGGGAACATCGGCATGGCATCGCTGCAGATGAATGAGGATCTCGGTCTCAGCAAAGCGGCATTTGGTTTCGCCAGCAGTCTCTACTTTGTGGCCTATTTTTTGTTTGAAGTGCCAAGCAACCTGGCGATGCAAAAAGTCGGCGCACGACTGTGGATCCCGCGCATCATGATTAGCTGGGGCATTGTGTCCATGTGTATGTCGCTGGTCCAGAACACCACGTCGCTCTATATCGTCCGTTTTCTTCTCGGCGCCGCAGAGGCGGGCTTCTTCCCTGGCGTCGTGCTTTATCTGACCTGGTGGATCCCTTCCCGCTATCGCGCACGCATTATTGCCTCCTTTATGGTCGCCATCCCACTCGCCAACTTCATCGGCTCCCCGCTTTCCGGGTTGATACTGTCGATGGACGGCTGGCTGGGTCTGCGTGGCTGGCACCTGCTGTTTATCATTGAAGGTTTGCCCGCCGTACTGCTCGGCATTGCCGCCTGGTTTATTCTCCGCGATCGCCCTCATCAGGCGAACTGGCTCAGCAGTGAACAAAAGCAATGGCTGGAAACCACGCTGGAAAACGAGCGCAATCAGCAAAAGAATATTGGACATCAAACGACGTGGCAGTTATTGAAACATCGCCAAATCTGGCTGCTGGCGCTGATTTACGCTGGCGCATCGTCTGCTGGCACCACCATCAGCGTATGGTCTCCTCAACTGCTGAAATCCTTCCATCTCAATAATCTTGAGACAGGCCTGTTCAACGCCATCCCGTACGGTCTGGCATCCGTACTCATGATTGTATGGGGACGAAGTTCTGACCGAACCAACGAACGCCGCTGGCATACTGCGCTGACGCTTTTCATGATTGCCGCAGGCGTATTTGCCGCATTTGTCAGCGTCTCCCTTGCTGCCACCATTGTTATTCTCAGCATCATGCTCATCGGCGCTTATTCAATGAAAGGGCCTTTCTGGGCGCTGGCGTCCGGCTGGATGAGCAGTACCTCGGCGGCTGCAGGACTCGCCGCAATTGGCGCTATTGCTAACCTGATCGGCGGCGCGGTCATGGTCAATGCATACGGTATTATTAATGAGCGGACGGGCAGCTACACGCTGGCGATGCTTCCGCTGGCGGCGCTGTGTGTGGCGGGAGGTATCGCAGTACTCATTATGGGACGACAGGCCCGTAACGCTCAGCTACACGAAAATCAGGTCACGCATTAGCAATGACAAAAGCGGGACGCGTGTCCCGCTTTTCGTTAACGGTTTTCTTCCGCGGTATCGCTCGTTTCCCCGTAGAACTGCTGACAGAAGGGCTTACTGGCCCCCATTTTCTGTGACAGGCGGCTGGCGGTGTCGTGCATCAACTGACGAATACCTTGCTCCCTGCGATCTTCCGTCAGTCGTGAGATGGGACCGGTCAGTGCCAGCGCCGCAATCAGTTTGTCATGAACGCCGAAGACGGGCATCGCAAACGCAGCGGTATGGGGATCGCGGGCACCTGCCGTGTAGAGCGGAAGCGCAGGCTCACCGCCCGGCAGGGGCTCATTGAGGCCCCAATGGCGTAGAACCTTACTGATAGCAGAATCGTCCAGCGGGAACTGGGTGCCGGGGAGATTGCTGTGACGGAGCCCATGTGACGCTTCTGCCCTAAACAGGCACAGACGTTGCCCGCCTTCTAATACATACCAGCTGGCGCTCTCCTGGGAAGCCAGAGACAAGGCCTGAAGTTCCGGCTGAACCACCCGGGAAAGATGGAAAGATTGTTCATACAGCTTACCGAGATAAAGCAGACGAGGGCCAAGCGCATAATTGCCGTCATCATGCCTGACGACATAGTTCATCCGTTCAAGAGAGTTCATTAAGCGGTAAACCGTGGTTTTGTGGTAACCCGATAGCTGCGCCAGGGCGGTTAACGTCAGGCTTTCATCGCCAGGACGGAAGCAATCCAGTAAAGCCAGCGCTTTTTCAACCGCTACAACGCCTTCATTCCCCATCATTATCTCCTTTTCAGCCCGGCAGAGAGTGTACCTCAAATTTTGTGAGTCACTTCGTGTTTACATCACAAACCCCTTCTCAGGTCTGGCTAAAAGGAAAGCAACACCGCTATAGTTGTTTTGTATTGTACACCTGCATTGTACACAGTAAAACAATATGGAGAGCGTCATGTCCGTTTCTGAAAAATCATTGATCAATCGCCAGTTCGAACGCGTTTCAGCTGAAGAGGTCCGCCAGGCCGCCGAATATCAGGCTGCCATACTGGCGGATGTCGCCGGGCGCCGCGGTACGCTGCATGGACGAATCAAACCGTTGGCATCGCACATGGCCGTTGCGGGTCCGGCAGTTACCGTTGAGGTGCGTCCCGGGGATAATCTGGCCATTCATGCCGCGATGGCCGTTGCCCAGCCCGGCGATGTGCTGGTCGTCGATGGCAAAGGCGATCTGAGCTGCGCGCTACTGGGTGAAATCATGGCAACCCAGGCTCAGGCGAGCGGTATTGCAGGGATCATTATCGACGGAGCGGTACGTGACGCCGACACACTGAGCAAGGGTAACTATCCCGTTTTCTCTGCGGGTCTGAATCCCTGCGGCCCGACAAAGTCCATTTCTGGCCGGGTGAACCATCCCATTTCCGTTGCCGGGGCGACAGTGCAGGCCGGAGATTTGGTCGTGGCCGATATCGACGGCGTGGTGGTGATCCCACGCGAGGACGTTAAGCAGATAATCCGTCTGGCAAAAGAGAAGCTCGAGATGGAGACCAAACGTCTTGCTGCTATCCGTGAGGGCGATTTACGCCCACACTGGCTCAATGACGCGCTGCGTAAGGCGGGCATGCTGGCAGACGGGGAGACGCTGTAATGACTAATAAGAAGGTAGTCCTGGTAACCGGGAGCGACCTGGCAGAGCAAGCCATGGCGATATTGCACGACTTTGAGGTGGTATTTGCGGGTCGTCAGCCCACGGAGGATGAGCTGATTGCACTGTGTGAACAGTATAATCCGGTGGCAATACTGGTACGTTACGGCAAGATTAGCGCGAAAATCATGGATGCAGCACCAGCCCTGCAGGTTATTTCCAAGCACGGAAGCGGGATCGATGTGATAGACCAGGTGGCAGCGGCTGAGCGTAATATCGCCGTCCGCTCTGCACCGGGAGCTAACGCGGCGGCGGTGGCTGAACACACCTGGGCGTTGATTCTCGCCTGCGCCAAATCCGTGGTGTCCCTGGACACGCGACTGCGCGAAGGGCACTGGGACAAAGCCACGCATAAATCCATCGAACTGGAGGGGCAAACGCTGGGGCTGATCGGGCTGGGGGCGATTGGCTCGCGGGTGGCGAAGATAGGGCACGTCTTTGGTATGCGGGTTCTGGCTTACGATCCCTTCGCTAAAACAATGCCTGACGTGTGCCAGCGCGCTGACACCCTGACCGACCTTCTTTCCCGTTCCGATGTGATTTCGTTGCATTGTCCGCTCACCGACGAAAATCGGGGCATGATCAATGCAGAGACGCTCGCATACGTTAAGCGAAACGCTATTCTGGTGAATACGGCACGCGGCGGCTTGATTGACGATCGTTCATTGCTCGCGGCGCTAAAGAATCGAACCTTGCACAGCGCGGGGCTGGACAGCTTTACCAGCGAACCCCTGACCGCTCCGCACCTCTGGCAGGGGGTCGAGAACGTCATTATCTCCCCTCATATTGGCGGCGTCAGCGCAGCGTCGTATATCAAAATGGGTACTGTGGCGGCCAGCAATATTGTAGACGTTGTGCGTGAAGCTGAAGAAACAACGCTTACCGCGAGCCGCTAATCCAAAAATGGACTCCCTCAGGGCTTCTCTGCCAGCGCCTGCGCACACGCCCAGGCACTGGCCCACGCCCACTGGAAATTATACCCGCCGAGCCAGCCGGTCACATCCATCACTTCACCGATGAAGTAGAGCCCCGGCACATTGCGCGCTTCCATGGTGCGAGAGGAGAGCTCATTCGTGTCGACGCCGCCCAGCGTGACCTCCGCCGTGCGGTAGCCTTCGGTGCCGTTGGGCTGCACACGCCAGTTTGTCAGGGTCTCTACCAGCGTCTCCTGCTCGCGGCTGTTAAGCTGCTTAAGGGAAACATCAGGGATCTGCCCTAACCCCTGCAAACACTCCACCAGACGCTTTGGCAACTGCATCGCCAGGGTATTTTTCAGGCTCTGATTCGGGTGCGCCGCACGTTGTTCATTGAGGAACGCATCCAGATCGCACTCCGGCAGCAGGTTAACCGTGACGAACTCGCCCGGCTGCCAGTAGCTGGAGATTTGCAGCACCGCCGGCCCCGAGAGGCCACGATGGGTAAAGAGCAGGTTTTCGCGGAACACCGTTCCGTCTTCGGCGGTAATAACGGAAGGTACAGAAACGCCAGAAAGCGTCTGAAGCTGTTCCAGAAGCGGTTTGTGCAGAGTAAAAGGAACCAGTCCCGCACGCGTTGGCAGCACCTTCAGGCCAAACTGCTCGGCAATTTTGTAGCCGAATGGCGAGGCGCCCAGCCCCGGCATCGACAGACCGCCGCTGGCAATGACCAGGTTATCGGCGCTGACGGTTTCACCGTTGAGCTGCAGCGTATAGCCCTGCTCGTCGCGCGCCACCTCCAGCACTTCCGTGCGCAGGCGCATCACCACGCCGCCCTTCTCGCACTCGGTCACCAGCATATCGACAATCTGCTGCGCGGAGTCGTCGCAGAACAGCTGTCCCAGCGTCTTCTCATGCCACGCGATGCCGTGCTTACCCACCAGCTCGATAAAGTCCCACTGGGTATAACGCGCCAGCGCAGATTTACAAAAATGGCGGTTCTGGCTCAGATAGGCCGCAGGTTCGACATACAGGTTCGTAAAGTTGCAGCGACCGCCGCCAGACATCAGGATCTTGCGCCCGGGCTTTTTACCGTTATCCAGCAGCAGCACGCGACGACCCGCCTGTCCGGCCATCGCCGCACAAAACATACCCGCCGCACCGGCGCCAATTACCACGGCATCAAACCTTTCCACGTCAAACCCCTCTTTGTTCACTGCCGCGGATTGTAAAGTTTCCTCTGTGGTCACACCAGCGTAAAAAGATATTACAAAGCCATTTCATTGAAATTTAAAGAATATCCTTTCAGGCACTTTTCCCAAATCAGGTGGTATGTCAAAAAAAGTCTATATTTCACTTTGCCCGCCGCGCATTTGTCCTGGATAATGCGCCGCGTTCATGTCCTCAAAATGGCGTAACGTCCTATGCTACATTTGTTTGCCGGCCTGGATTTACATACCGGGCTTTTATTATTGCTTGCTCTGGTTTTTGTACTGTTTTACGAAGCGATCAACGGCTTCCACGACACTGCAAACGCAGTAGCAACGGTTATCTACACTCGCGCAATGCGATCGCAACTGGCGGTCGTGATGGCGGCGGTATTTAACTTTTTTGGTGTCCTTCTGGGTGGACTGAGCGTTGCGTATGCCATTGTGCATATGCTGCCAACGGATCTGCTGCTTAACGTAAGTTCTGGCCATGGCCTCGCTATGGTGTTCTCAATGCTGCTTGCTGCAATTATCTGGAACCTCGGTACCTGGTATTTCGGCCTGCCTGCATCCAGTTCTCACACCCTCATCGGCGCCATTATCGGTATCGGGTTAACCAACGCCCTGATGACCGGCACTTCCGTCGTTGATGCGCTGAATATCCCGAAAGTATTGGGCATTTTCGGCTCTCTGATCATCTCGCCTATCGTCGGTCTGGTGGTTGCAGGTGGGTTAATCTTTATCCTGCGTCGCTACTGGAGCAACACGAAAAAACGTGCGCGTATCCACCTGACGCCAGCAGAGCGTGAGAAGAAAGACGGCAAGAAAAAGCCGCCATTCTGGACACGTATCGCCCTGATCATCTCCGCCATCGGCGTGGCCTTCTCTCACGGTGCGAACGACGGCCAGAAAGGCATTGGTCTGGTGATGCTGGTACTGATTGGTGTTGCGCCAGCGGGCTTCGTGGTCAACATGAATGCTTCCGGATACGAAATCACCCGTACCCGTGATGCCATCAACAACGTTGAAGTTTACTTCCAGCAGCATCCCGATCTGCTGAAGAAAGCAACCGGCGTTGACCAGCTGATCCCGTCTCCTGAAGCGGGTGCGACCACCGCACCAGGTGAGTTCCACTGCCATCCGGCTAACGCGATTAACGCACTGGAACGTGCCAAGGGCATGCTGGGCGATATCGAAAGCTACGACAAACTGGCCGTTGAACAGCGTGGTCAGCTGCGTCGCATTATGCTCTGCATCTCTGACGTGACCGACAAAGTCGCGAAGCTGCCAGACGTGAATGCTGACGACAAGCGTCTGCTGAAGAAACTGAAAAGCGATATGCTCAACACCATTGAGTACGCGCCAATCTGGATCATCATGGCTGTCGCGCTGGCACTGGGTATCGGTACGATGATTGGCTGGCGTCGTGTGGCAACCACCATCGGCGAGAAGATCGGTAAGAAAGGCATGACCTATGCGCAGGGCATGTCCGCGCAGATGACGGCGGCGGTCTCTATCGGTCTGGCAAGCTACACCGGTATGCCGGTCTCCACCACCCACGTACTCTCTTCGTCCGTGGCAGGTACCATGATTGTTGATGGCGGCGGTCTGCAACGCAAAACCGTGACCAACATTCTGATGGCCTGGGTATTTACGCTTCCGGCGTCTATCCTGCTCTCGGGTGGGTTGTACTGGATTGCGCTGAAGCTGATTTAATCGGTGAGATGCGACAAAAAAGCGGGTCAGGAAACTGACCCGCTTTTTTTATGGCTGCTATTTGTCATGAGGTATTTGATAACATGAGGATTTTCTGAACATTTTTTGCTCAAGTTCAAAACACAAAAAAAACTATCATGGCGACCAGAAGAAACATCCAGACAAAGGAGAATGTATGGCTTCTGTCCCTATTTCAGGACCGGGTTCAATCGTTATAGCGAACAATATGCGTGAGGCACGCCTTAATGGAATGTCACGCAATATGGCCACGCCCTCAACGTATTATTGGTTCTATCAAAAAGTCCGGAATGGCGGGCCCTGGGATTATAAAAAATTCGACCCATATTTTGCTGCATTTGGTAACTTCAACTTCGGAGCCGCCGGTACTGCGGCAGGTATCCCTGCAACCATCCTTCTTATGGGAGCAGGCTGGGCTCAAGGCCGGGCAGGTACCTCAAAACCGAAATGGGGAAAATGGTACGAAAAGCCGCCTTACGGAGACGACCCAACGGACCAACGCAACATCAGAGAAGGAATCGAGTATGCCATTCAAAACGGCTATTAAATGGATTCATCGCCTTGTTACCGTTTCGCTTCTGGCAATGGTCATTGGATTTCTCTGGTTAAACCATCAGCCCAATCAGCGAAAAAGCGATGAGCTACAGCGCGTTTATAAATTATCCGATAGCGTCTGGCTCTATATGACCGTGAACAATCAGGGTGGTACAACCGTACCAACAATCTACCGTTACTATCTCTCGGGGGCGCTCTCAGGGAAAGATGCTGACATTATCCATCAGCTTGCTATGAAGTATCCGGTCATCGAAGGTACAGGCACGATTACCTCAGCCAGTATTGATACAAGCGGGGAAGTGAAAATTGCCTATAGCGGGAAGGTTATTTCTATTGAGAACAATATCACCGATCTCCGGTTCTCAGTTAAGCCCTGAGCCAGATGAAAGAAGGCGGGGCTTACCCCGCCTGCTGTAATACTCAGTGCCAAATCATTAAGGCAATCATACTGACGACGACCAGGCCACACAGGGCGCTGGTCAAAATGAACTGGCGACGCAGGCGCTCGCAGCGGCGGATAAACTCTTCATCGTGATGATCCCGGTAACGCTGGTAGTAGATATATCCCACCAGACGCATCTGCTTGCTGGGCTGTCCATGCGAGGTGAAGAACCCTCCACCGTCCACATACTGATAAAGCAACGGATCGCAACCACGAAGTACCACTAACAGCGCACGTAACGATGAGAAGTAGCGCGCCATATTCACTATGCAAACTACGCATAACGCCCAAAACAATGCGACGGTGCTAATCATACATCCTCCCCGGCGTCCGCCCACGAAGCAAGGCTTCTGAGCTACCGCACCCCAATGCCCTGACAGACAGTTCAGTGAAAGAATGACCAAAAGTCGATCCGGTTCGCGTTTTAATATCCGAACGGCTCATTAAATAGTGTAGGAGATCCGTTAATTTTTTTGCCACAAGGTTAATCGTTATCAACACCAAAGCTTGAAAATTTTGTTTAACTGGGCCGTAATGAAAGCATCAGACGACGGCTTTCTGTTTAGTCATCGATAACTTAAGGAAGGAGTAACACTATGGCTTACAAACACATTCTCATCGCGGTAGACCTCTCTCCGGAGAGCAAAGTGCTGGTTGATAAAGCAGTATCCATGGCACGTCCCTACAACGCGAAAGTTTCGCTGATTCACGTTGATGTGAATTACTCCGACCTTTACACCGGTCTGATCGACGTTAATCTCGGCGATATGCAGAAGCGCATCTCCGAAGAAACTCACCACGCCCTGAGCGAACTGTCCACCAACGCGGGTTACCCGATCACTGAAACCTTAAGCGGTAGCGGCGATCTGGGCCAGGTGCTGGTCGATGCGATCAAGAAATACGATATGGATCTGGTGGTTTGCGGTCACCATCAGGACTTCTGGAGCAAGCTGATGTCCTCAGCGCGTCAGCTGATCAACACCGTTCATGTGGATATGCTGATTGTTCCACTGCGTGATGAAGAAGACGAGTAAGTGCATTAAATTCCCCTCACCCTAACCCTCTCCCACAGGGAGAGGGAAGGATCGAGCCCCTCGCCCCTATGGGGAGAGGGGTTGGGGTGAGGGGATATAAATATCAAACCGGTGCCCTTTGGTGGTCACCGCGTTGGTCGTCGCAACGTCCGCCAGCGGCGGCGCGTAGTCCGGGCGCTTCACCACCACCCGCTTCGTCGCGAGCTGACGAGCAGGCTCCAGCAGGCCGTCCGCATCCAGATCCGGCCCCACCAGCGACTGAAACACCCGCATCTCTTTTTTCACCAGCGCGCTTTTCTGCTTATGCGGGAACATCGGGTCGAGATAGACCACCTGCGGGCGCGGGGTGATATCGGTCAACGCCGTCAGGCTGGAGACGTGGATCAGCTGTAAACGTTCCTGCAACCACGGGCCGATTTCCGGGTCCGCGTAGCCACGGGTCAGGCCGTCATCCAGCAACGCGGCCACCACCGGATTGCGCTCCAGCATTCGCACATGACAGCCCACCGAGGCCAGCACAAACGCATCACGCCCCAGCCCTGCCGTGGCATCCACCACGTCCGGAAGATAGCTTCCCTTGATACCGACCGCTTTGGCCACCGCTTCACCGCGGCCACCGCCAAACTTGCGCCGGTGTGCCATCGCGCCCCCGACAAAGTCGACAAAAATCCCGCCGAGTTTCGGTTCGTCGCGCTTACGTAATTCGAGATGCTCTGGCGTCATCACCAGCGCCATCAGGTTTTCTTCATCGTGCTCCAGCCCCCAGCGGGCCGCCAGAACAGATAAGGCGCCGTCTCCGGCGCCTGTTTCATCCACTAAGCAGATCTTCACGTAGCAATCAGCCTTTGATCCCGTAATGCTCCAGCATCGCATCCAGCTGCGGCTCGCGGCCACGGAAGCGTTTGAACAGCTCCATCGGCTCTTCTGAACCGCCGCGGGTCAGGATGTTATCGAGGAACGACTGACCGGTTTCACGGTTGAAGATCCCTTCCTCTTCGAAGCGAGAGAAGGCATCCGCCGCCAGGACATCGGCCCACAGGTAGCTGTAATAACCTGCCGCATAGCCGCCCGCGAAGATATGGCTGAACGCGTGCGGGAAGCGACCCCAGGTTGGCCCTGGAATAACAGCGACCTGCTTTTTAATCTCAGCCAGGGTTTCGAGGATTTTTGCCCCCTGCGCCGGGCTAAACTCGGCGTGCAGGCGGAAGTCGAACAGGCCGAACTCCAGCTGGCGCAGAATAAACATTGCCGCCTGGTAGTTCTTGGCAGCCAGCATTTTATCCAGCAGTTCTTTCGGCAGCGGTTCACCGGTCTCGTAGTGGCCGGAGATAAACGCCAGCGCGTCCGGCTCCCAGCACCAGTTTTCCATAAACTGGCTTGGCAGCTCGACCGCATCCCACGGCACACCGCTGATACCGGCCACGCCTGCAGTTTCGATGCGGGTCAGCATATGGTGCAGACCGTGACCGAACTCATGGAACAGGGTGATCACTTCATCGTGGGTGAACAGCGCAGGCTTGCCGTTTACCGGGCGGTTGAAGTTACAGGTCAGGTAAGCGACAGGCTTCTGCAGGGAACCGTCCGCTTTACGCATCTGGCCGACGCAGTCATCCATCCACGCCCCGCCGCGCTTGTTCTCACGGGCGTAGAGGTCGAGGTAGAAGCTGCCGCGCAGTTCGTTTTTCTCGTCATACAGCTCGAAGAAACGCACGTCCGGGTGCCAGACGTCGATATCGGTACGCTCTTTGGCGGTGATGCCGTAGATGCGTTTCACCACTTCGAACAGGCCGTTAACGGCTTTGTTTTCCGGGAAGTACGGGCGCAGCTGCTCGTCGCTGATGCTGTAGAGGTGCTGCTTTTGTTTTTCGCTGTAATACGCGATGTCCCACGGCTGCAGCTCATCCACGCCGAACTCCGCTTTGGCGAAGGCGCGCAGCTGGGCCAGCTCTTTTTCACCCTGAGGACGGGCGCGTTTCGCCAGATCCGTCAGGAAATCGAGCACCTGCTGCGGGTTCTCGGCCATTTTGGTAGCGAGGGATTTGTCCGCGTAGCTGTCAAAGCCCAGCAGTTGTGCCAGCTCGTGACGCAGGGCGAGGATTTCCGCCATCACCGGGCTGTTATCCCACTTCCCGGCATTCGGCCCCTGATCGGAGGCGCGGGTGCTGTAGGCGCGGTACATTTCTTCACGCAATGCCTGGTTGTCGCAGTAGGTCATCACCGGCAGATAGCTTGGGATATCCAGGGTTAACAGGAAACCGTCCTGCTCTTTCGCTTCGGCCTGGGCTTTTGCCGCCGCCAGTGCGCTTTCCGGCATACCCGCCAGCTCTGCTTCATCGGTGATCAGCTTCGTCCAGCCCATCGTGGCGTCGAGCACATTATTGCTGTACTGGTTACCCAGCTCAGACAGGCGCGCTGCGATTTCGCCATAGCGAACCTGCTTCTCTTTTGGCAGGCCAATCCCGGACAGTTCAAAATCACGCAGGGCGTTATCGACGGATTTTTTCTGCGCGGTGTTCAGTTCGGCATAGTGGTCGCCGTCGCGCAGATCGCGATACGCCTTGTAAAGCCCCTCGTGCTGGCCGACCCAGGTGCTGTACTCAGAGAGCAGCGGCAGGGTTTGTTCATAGGCTTCACGCAGCTCCGGGCTGTTTTTTACCGAGTTGAGGTGGCTTACCGGGGAGAAGATACGCCCCAGCACGTCATCCACTTCGGCCAGCGGCTGACACAGATTTTCCCAGGTGTACGGCCCGCCCTGCGCGACCACGCTTTCTACCGCCGCGCGGCAGTTGTCCAGCGCTTGCGTAACGGCTGGAACCACATGCTCAGGGAGGATTTTAGAAAACGGTGGCAACGAAAAAGGCGTCAGTAATGGATTGGTCATAAACGCTGTCCTGTTGAATTTGATGAATGAAGCGCGCATCCGGCGCTGTGCATATGGTTCAGTAATGGGGTTAAGTGTAGAGGATTTCAATGCCGGGCGTTGCGCTTTCGCGGCCGTGGAAACTTTTCTGTATACTGTGGCGATACGCTCTATTTTTGCCCGATGGCGCTACGCTTATCGGGCCTACGTTGACTACCCGGAACACATTCATCCATGCTCAGTTATCGCCACAGCTTTCACGCAGGCAACCACGCCGACGTCCTCAAACACACCGTTCAGAGCCTGATCATCGAATCACTCAAAGAGAAAGAGAAGCCGTTTCTCTATCTGGACACCCACGCGGGCGCGGGCCGCTATCAGCTGAGCGGCGAACACGCCGAGCGTACCGGTGAATATCTGGAAGGGATCGCCCGTATCTGGCAGCAGGACGATCTGCCTGCCGAACTGGAGCCATACATTGGTGTGGTGAATCATTTCAACCGCAACGGCCAGCTGCGCTACTACCCGGGCTCGCCATTGATTGCCCGTCAGCTGCTGCGTGAGCAGGACAGCCTGCAGTTAACAGAGCTGCACCCAAGCGATTTCCCGCTGCTGCGTTCTGAGTTTCAGAAAGACAGCCGCGCCCGCGTGGACAAAGCCGATGGCTACCTGCAGCTGAAAGCCAAGCTGCCGCCGGTCTCCCGTCGCGGCCTGGTGCTGATCGACCCGCCATACGAAATCAAAACCGACTATCAGGCGGTGGTCACCGGCATTAACGAAGGTTACAAACGTTTTGCGACCGGCACCTACGCCCTGTGGTACCCGGTGGTTCTGCGCGCGCAGATCAAGCGCATGATCAAAGATCTGGAAGCGACCGGCATCCGCAAAATCCTGCAGATTGAGCTGGCCGTCCGTCCGGACAGCGACCAGCGCGGCATGACCGCCTCCGGCATGATTGTCATTAACCCGCCATGGAAGCTCGAAGCGCAGATGAACAACGTTCTGCCGTGGCTGCATAAAACCCTGGTACCTGCCGGGACAGGTCACGCCACCGTCAGCTGGATCGTGCCAGAGTAATCGCAGCCATCGGTGGAAACTATTGATTTCAGGTATACAATCGCGGCAATTCACGATTAAGGATAAAAGCTATGACTAAGCATTATGACTACATCGCAATCGGCGGCGGTAGCGGCGGCATCGCCTCCATCAACCGTGCGGCCATGTATGGCCAGAAGTGTGCGCTGATTGAAGCCAAAGCGCTGGGCGGCACCTGCGTCAACGTGGGTTGTGTACCGAAAAAGGTGATGTGGCATGCGGCGCAAATCCGTGAAGCCATCCATATGTATGGCCCGGATTACGGCTTTGACACCACGATCAACCACTTCGACTGGGAGAAGCTGATCGCCAGCCGTACCGCCTACATCGACCGCATTCACACCTCGTACGACAACGTGCTGGGTAAGAACAACGTTGACGTGATCCACGGTTTTGCCCGCTTCGTCGATGCCAAAACGATCGAAGTGAACGGGGAGACGATCACTGCCGATCATATCCTGATCGCCACCGGCGGCCGTCCGAGCCACCCGAACATTCCGGGTGCCCAATACGGCATCGACTCCGACGGGTTCTTCGAGCTGCCTGCCCTGCCTGAGCGCGTTGCCGTGGTGGGCGCGGGCTATATCGCGGTCGAGCTGGCTGGCGTGATTAACGGTCTGGGCGCTGAAGCGCACCTGTTCGTGCGTAAACACGCGCCGCTGCGCAGCTTTGACCCGTTGATCGTCGACACCTTAGTGGAAGTGATGAACACCGAAGGTCCAACCCTGCATACCAATGCCGTGCCAAAAGCGGTGATTAAAAATGCAGACGGCAGCCTGACCCTGGAGCTGGAAGATGGTCGCAGCCAGACCGTCGACTGCCTGATCTGGGCGATTGGCCGTGAACCGGCGAACGATAACTTCAACCTCGGCGTGACCGGCGTGAAAACCGACGAAAAAGGCTATATCGTCGTCGATAAATTCCAGAACACCAGCGTCCCGGGCATTTACGCCGTCGGGGATAACACCGGCGCGGTTGAGCTGACCCCAGTAGCCGTTGCGGCAGGCCGTCGCCTTTCCGAGCGCCTGTTCAACAACAAGCCGGACGAGCATCTGGACTACAGCAACATCCCGACCGTGGTCTTCAGCCACCCGCCAATCGGCACCGTCGGCTTGACCGAGCCGCAGGCGCGCGAGCAGTATGGCGACGACCAGGTGAAAGTGTATAAATCGGCGTTTACCGCGATGTATACCGCCGTCACCTCGCACCGTCAGCCGTGCCGCATGAAGCTGGTCTGCGTCGGCCCGGACGAGAAGATTGTCGGTATCCACGGCATTGGCTTTGGCATGGATGAGATCCTGCAGGGCTTCGCGGTGGCGCTGAAGATGGGCGCGACGAAGAAAGACTTCGACAACACCGTGGCGATCCACCCGACGGCGGCGGAAGAGTTTGTGACGATGCGATAATGCCGGACGGCGTTACGCCATTTTTTCCAGGATCGTTTTTTTGACGTCGCGTACAAATGCCTCAATCTGAGGCATTTTTTCTGCCCAATCCACGGTGACCAACCCGAGATACTCAGCACGCGCCTCCGCCAGCAGTTTCGCATGGGCTTCAGGCAGTTGCGGCAGCAGCCAGGCCGCCGCCTCGTCTTTGGAGGCGATCTGACCGGTTTCAACGCTATACCCGATACGCGCCAGCGTCAGAAGGATATGCCTCTCGTCACCCTCCAGATCGTCGGCCCTGTTCCACAGCGCGAGGGTCTGGCGAAACGTATGCTGCAGATCGCGTTCAGGAACCGCCTCAAACAGCGTGCTGGCCGCTTCTCCCCGCAGGGGGAGGCTGTTTTGACGCGCTTTGGTCAGTAAAATCGCCAGATCGGGGTCGGGCTGCGCCGGTTCGTATTCACCGTTTGCAATCTCGTCCCGTAGCCACTCCCCAAACTGCAGTTCCCGCATGGGCGGAAATTGCCATGGCACAATCTGCGACCAGACAACCACCGTCACCTCCAGCGCCCGATAAATTTCCGACGTCCCGGGCCAGGCCGAAATGGCCAGCAGCTTCTGCATTAAGGTATGCCGTTGTTCATCCCGCAGCGGCGAACGCACCGTGACCAGCAGATCAATATCGCTCAGCGGTTTCAGACCACCGTCCATCGCCGAACCGTATAAATGAATCGCCATCAGCTCGCGCCCGAGAATGCTTTCGATAAGGGCGCAGGCGGTCTGGATCTGTTTTTGTGCACAGGGGAGCACGTTCATCTTACCTCTTAGTCTGAGGACAACTGCTGATTAAACCGGGTCATCTCTTCCAGCACGCGCCCGACGAGGATCTCAATCTCCTGCCAGGTTCGTTCGTCGTGACAGGCTGTTTCCAGGGCTTCACAGGCTTGCTGCAACGCTGTCATGTTCATCATGCGCGCGCCGCCGTTGATACGGTGCGCCATACGCCCCACCTTATCGCGATTTTTCTGTGCGAGCCACTGCGTCAGCTGGCTGGCATCCTGGCGGTTGACCTCCACCATTTCGGCCTGCAGCGCCCGCGTAGCATCACTGACAAGATCAGGTTTTGCGCTGCCGACGGCAAAATAACGATCCAGCAGCGTCTGCAGTTTCTCCGCCGTCAGCGGTTTTTCCAGATATTCATTCATACCGGCAGCGATACAGCGCTCTGCCGCTTCGGCACCGCTGATCGCCGTCAGGCCAAAGATCGGCACAGGCGGCAGGCCGGAAAGCTGCTCGGTATGGCGGATCTGCTGTGCCAGCTCATAGCCGTCCATCTCCGGCATGGTACAGTCGGTGATAATCACATCGTAGCGGTCAGGATGTTGCTGCCACATCGACAGCGCCTCCGCCCCCTGTGTCGCCAGCGACACCCGGTGCCCCCAGGACTCCAGCCGCTGCTGCAGCGCCCGGCGTGCTGGCGGATAGTCGTCCACGCCAAGAATATGCAGGCTGCGCATCTGTTCGACCGGCGCAGGGGTCAATACTTTGCTGGCCGCTGGCACGGCGTTAAAGTGAAGGCTCACCACGCAGCCCTCATGCGGTTCACTGTCGATACGCACCTGCGCACCCGCGGCCTGCGCCATATACAGACAGGCCGGTAAACTGAATCCGGTGTCGGTCCACTCTGATTTCAGCGTCACGTGATGCGCACGTCCGGCAATCTCCTCCAGCATCTCCCCATCTATGCCCTCGCCCTGATCGCATACCTCGATGACCAGCGGAATGGCCGTGGCATTTGGATCTCTGCTGCCCTCGTACACCTCAACGTCAATCTCCTGGCAATTTGCATGCTTAATGGCGTTACGCAGCAGACTGGAGAGAATACGAATAATCAGCAGCGGATCGGTGGTAAAGCGCTCGGTAGAAAGCTCGATCAGTACATTCAGGGTGATGCCTTTCGCTTCTGCCTGTTGCCGGTAAAGCGCCACGGTACTGTGGATTAACTGCGGCAGATGCGTGTTGCGCGTCGTTCCGTTCAGCTGCGGGTTATCGGCGCGGAAGACATCGAACATATCGCCGATAAGCGAAAGCAGATTGAGGGAGGATTCCCAAATCAGATTCAGGTTTTCATTATGCTCATGCCGCGCATCCAGCGCCTGAAGCTCCATCTCCAGCAGGCCGGTGATCACGCTGAGCGGCGTACGCACTTCATGCCCCATCGTCTGCATAAACGCGTTTTTGCTGCCTATCGCCTGCTCCAGATTACTTTTGGTCTCCGAGAGCTGAGCAATCAGTTGCTCTTTCTCGGTGACATCCAGCCAGCCGCCAATCAGACCGCCAATCTCCCCCTGACTGTCGTGCCACGGCACCACCCAGCCCTGCAGGTAGCGTGTCTGATCGTTGATCGTAAAGCTGTCAGACCAGTTCTGCGGTTGACCATCCTGCAGCGCCTGCTGGTATTTTGCGTCCAGGTTCGCCAGCACCGTGGGTTCGGCAATGTCGATCGCCGTTACTGGCTGCCCCTGGAAGGCATCGCCCGGCTGACCGATGGCATCCGCCCAGGCCTGGTTGTAGCGCAGCAGATGGCCGTTGCGATCGCGAACGTAGAGCGCCACGGGCGAGGCGTCGATCAGCGCCTGGGTAAAACGTAACTGCTCGGTAAGCTGGTGCTGCAGGACGTTGCCACGGCGCAGCGCGGCGCGCAGATACTGTATCCACAGCCAGCACCCGGTCACCACCAGCAGAAGCAACACGCCCCACACCAGGGAATTGAGTAATGAACTTTGGGCCCAGGTTTCGCTATTGTCGATGGCCGCTTGTCGCCAGTCTCCCGCCAGCTGCATCAATCCCTGCGGTTGCATATCCGCCAGCGCTTTATTGAGGATATTAATCGGCTGGCTGGTGTCGGTCTGCGCGGCAATAACCACATCAATGGGAGGCACGGGTACCGTCACTGCCAGATGAAAACGGGTGGGATGGTGGCGCGTCACCAGATAGTTGGCGATAAACTGCGGCGCAATTACCCCGCGCACATCGCCTTTTTTCAGCCGTGCGAGCGCATCGTCCATGTCCGTCAACGACACCAGTTTGATTGTGGGATACCAGGTTTCCAGCCATGGTAGCAGCGGGTCGTCGGCCATAATTGCCAGCTTTTCGCCCTTTAGCTGGGAAAAATCGTCCGGTCGTTTGATCTCCTGATCCATCACCACCACGGCGGGTGTAGTAAGTAACGGCGGGGTCATCGCTGTGGCGGCGGCTGTTTTTTGCGATACCTCAGCCAGTTGTCTGAGCACCAGTGCATCCGGGTTGTCCCGCTTTAGCGCGTTAAGTTCGGCGTCGCTATTAGCGGTCAATATTGTGAAGTGAATATCATACTGCTCGCTGAACTGGTTGAGCAGGTCAACCACCAGACCCGCTGGCGATCCCTCCTCCAGAAACGACAGCGGACGCTGGCGGCTGTCCAGGATCACCTGAATCTGACTGTGCTCCCGCAGCCAGTTCTCTTCCTCCTGATCCAGCGCCAGCGGATTGGTGGTGATCACGAAGCTCCGGTTAAGCCCCCAACTGGTGGTGATACGCAAACGGCTGGCTAACGGGATATGTTTAAACACCGTGTCGATGGCTTCCGCCAGCTGCGGCAACTGGCGATCCACACCAAAGCTCATGTTCAGATTGGGCAGCGCCGGACTGTAACGCCAGCGTAGCCCCTGAGCCTGATGATACTGGGTGAGGTACTCCGCGCTGGCCCGGTTAATCCACAGCGCGTCTATCTGCTTAAACGCCAGCGCGCTGACGGCCGAAGGATACCAGGACTGGAAGCGGAGCGTGCTGCCGGGATAGTAACGCCGCAGGGCCGGACTGGCGTTGGTATCAGCCATCAGACCTAACGTTTTTGGGCTCTCTTCGGGCGCGTCGTCGGCCCGCTCGCGGGGGGTCATTAAGACTGCCTTATCCAGCAGCCATGGCGGTGTGGTCACCAGATCGGGGTTTGGCCACAGCTCCGGGTTCCACATCGCCACCATCTGAATTTCATGGCGACGCAGCGCCTGGAACGCATCACGACTCTGGCTGTAATAGTGGAGTTTAACGTTGATCTTCAGGCTATCTTCCAGCAGCGCCAGATAATCAGCCGCAATCCCGTTGAAAATCCCGTGCCCCATCCCTTCGCTGAGAGGCGGATGCGGCTGCCCCCAGACGCCCACATGAAGCGTCTGATTGTTATTCAGCCATTGCTGAACATCATCGCTGAACTGGACATGCGGCGCATTGACCTGTACGCGGCGCTGCAGGGTCAGGTCCTGGGCCTGAATCTGCCCGATACTGCAAAGCAGCAAAAAAAGGCTAATTAACCGGGCAGTGATAAAACGCATCGTTTGAGTCGTTCCCTGAAAGATGAGAGCTGGAAATAGGCAGACGGGTGCAGCCTTAATTTTAGCAACCGCGCGTCGTTCTGCATTGTCTGGATACCCGTCATAATGTGCGGGAATTTTAGCAATAGGCGGGTCAGCCCGGACTAAGGTCGGTCTTGTTTTTAAAAAATTAACGCCCGGGCCCGAATATAAGACCGGACTTGTTGCGAGTCTGTTTTCCCCCGGTAAAAATGCCCGGGATTTGCTATATATAAACAGGTTAATCCGTGATGAGTAAAATGATAGATGACCGCAGCAATAATAACGCTGACGCCAGAACGGATGAGGCAATTAACGGTCAATTTCCGGCGCTGGTGGAGATCACACCCGGAGATATTCTGATCCAGGGAGAGGAGAACCTTTTTCCTGACCACAGCAGTAAGCAACTGCTGATCAAAGGAACACCGGAGGAGCAGTTCAATCTTTCCGACCTGTTACCGGCAGATGCCGACCCAGGAGAGTGGATGAAAGCGAGAGGCTCCGTCACCCTGGACGGCGTGCAGTATGAGGTTTATCACCATCCGGGGACGGAAACAGAGCTGCTGGTACAGACAGGGGTGCAGGTCACGCAGCTCGCGTAATCGTCATCCAAAGGTAAACCCACAACATAATTGAAGGATTTATGATGAGGCGTTCAATTCTGGCTCTGACTCTTGCAATACCCATTTCCTTTTCTGCCCTCGCAGATTCCGGAGAGGCTCTGTTTACCCCGGAAAAAGTCAGCAGTGAAATAGGTCTGGGCAGCCTGAGCGGCAAGACAAAAGAACGGGTTTACGAGCCGGACTCCAGCGGCCATAAAAACAGCCAGCTCAACTGGAAATACAATAATGCGGCCATAATTAAAGGCTCCATTGACTGGGATCTTCTGCCATGGGTATCGCTCGGCGCTTCAGGCTGGACTACCCTCGCCAGCCGCGGCGGTTATATGGATGATACGGACTGGCAGGACCTCGATCAGGATGCCTGGACCGATCAGAGTAAACACCCTGACACCCGCCTGAACTACGCAAACGAATTTGATGTAAATATCAAGGGATGGCTGCTAAACGAACCCGCTTATCGGGTCGGGGTGATGGCCGGTTATCAGGAGAGCCGCTATAGCTTTAAGGCCTCCGGTGGTTCTTACCACTATACCGATGAGGATACGGGATTACCTGACATCGGTGATTTTCCGGCCGGGGTGACCGTCATCGGTTACAAACAGCGTTACAAAATGCCGTACATTGGCCTTGTCGGTCATTACCGTTACGAACGTTTTGAGTTTGGTGGCAGCTTTAAATACAGCGGGTGGGTACGCTCGTCAGATAATGATGAACATTATCTGACCGATATCACCTTCAGATCGAAGGTTAAAAACCAGAACTATTACTCAATTGCCGGGAACGCCGGTTATTACGTGACGCCCAATGCCAAAGTGTACATTGAGGGAACCTGGAACCGTACCACCAACAAAAAAGGCAGCTTGTCCGCCTATGATTACAGCACCGGCGAAACACAGCGTGCAGACAATAGCGGTGGTATTGAAAACTGGAACGTCATGACCACCGTCGGCCTGAAGTACCTTTTCTAACCACACCGTGCCGGGCGCGTTGCCCGGCTCAGACGCCATTATCCCGGATAACCTCAACCTGCACCTCGCCTGCGCGAAAACCGTCGGCGAGGAAGAATGGGATGGGCAATCGCCATTGTCCATTACGCACCACCGCCGTATAGCGATAGCGCTCTCCCTTAATGCGTAATGCGACAGCCTGCTTTTCACCGCCGGCTTTCTCGCTCGGCCCCGCCAGTACGGTAAACCCGGCGTTGCTGCCCACGTGGAAGTGCTCAGTCTGCCAGCGAACAGGCGGATGAGCAGGCCAGGGTTGAGCATGGTGAAACGCGAAGATCTCATCATGATTCAGAATGCTCTGCCGCACCGTGGGCCAGAGCGCCACCTTGAGGAAATACTGGTCGGTGAAACGGGCGCTCCCCCGGTAGTTCGCCACAAACTGACGCATCATACCTTCCACGTTCGGGATCGTGCCGCCACAGCCGCCCCACATCCCGGCCAGCAACAGTTCGGTATGGGTGAAGTAGTCGCGCATATGGTGGAAATAAAACGGCGAGCGCAGCCAGGCGTCCACGCAAACCTGCTCCCGTTCAGAGAGCAGGGAGTCCGCATCACGCACTAAAAAACGCTCGACCTGCGGGTCATCCATTACCAGAAAACGCCACAGCGTTGGGTAGATGTGCTTTTCCTGGCTCATATCCACCAGCGAGGCCCCCGCCTGCGTCAGCCGCTGCCAGACGTGCTGCGGCACGGAGTCATCCAGATACACGCGACAGCGCCAGGCCGGAAACAGCGCTGCGGCGGCCTCAATGTTTTTAATTAAGGTTTCGCAGTAGCGCGGCTGATCGCCGTACAAACTGAACGCGATGATGTTCTTTTCCGGGCAATCTGCCCGGAAAGGTGGCGGTGGCGTCTGGGGCAGTGGCCAGACGGTACCCTGACGAAAACGCCGGTCAGAGAGGGTTAATGACTCCAGACCACAGGCGCGCATTTCATCCGTTTTGCCCATATGACCGCATAATTCCGCCAGGCCATCGAGCCAGGTTTCTGACGCTTCATGACGGCGCGGCGACTGATAAATTTTGCGATAGACCTTATACGCCTTGTCATGTTTCCCCTCACGCATCAGGCTCAGGGCGTAATCGCTCTGTACCGACATATTATGCGGCAGAACGGCCAGCGCTTTTTCGCAGCAGCGGGACGCCGTTGCATAGTCCGCCACGGCCATTGCATGACGGTACTGTTCCGCCAGCGCAGTAAATGTCTGACGCATTGCTTCGTGTTTTGCAGCAGAGGAATGAGGATGAAAGGATCGGCGCATCGTCCAGGCTCAATAATTAAATAAACGTGCGTATTATTTTCCCGGTCGCCGGTCACGTTAGCGACAAGACCGGTCTTGATGTGCCCGGCAATCCGTAATGGCGTAACATGTAAGGAGCAAAAAGCAGGCAGAAATGCAGGCTTATATTAGTATTGAGAGGATCGCGTAGAAATAATACTGTTCCTGACCTGACATTGCGCTTTTCGTTATTAACGACTACCAGAATAATAACCAAGCCTTGTCTTATAACAATACATTTACCGTTTAATCAGAATATCACTATCAGTATCTTATTCTCAGGAGCGTTATAAAAGTTATGCGCCACTACCTTTGCCGTTTTTTGCTTCTGGTTTTATTTTTATTCGTGATGCCCGCGGCACACAGCGAAGAATATAAGATTCTGATGCGCACCCCGATTGAGGGCATGAATCGTCTGCCGCTTACCGAAGAGCAGGCAACGCTGCTAAAGCATGTACAACATTTGACGGTGGGCATCACACGCTATGACGCGCCCCCTTTCGGTATGCGCAATATGCGCCATGAATATGAGGGGCTGAGCGCCGACTATCTCGGCCTGGTGTCCTGGCAGCTTAATCTGCCGGTGCAGGTTAAAATGTACGACTCGCAGGAAGATCTGTGGCAGGCGCTGGCGCGCGGTGATATCGATCTTATCCCCTCGGTCTCCGCCTTTGACGCCAACGACGCCTTTGTCTTCTCAACGCCCTATGCCAGCGATAAACCGGTGCTGGGGGCGAACGACCGGGATACCCAGCCTCTCGCCGACGATCTGGCGAATACCGACGTCGCGATGGTCCGGGACTACCTGCCTCTGGCACAGGTGAAAGCGGCCTATCCCAACGCGCGCTTTCGTCTGTTTGACAGCTATCAGGAAGCGCTGAGCGCCGTGGCCTTTGGGCATTCACGCGCCTATCTGGGAAACAGCTATTCGCTGAGCCGAAACTATTTAAACAATATTCATATCGAGCGCTTCTCGCGGCTGCCCAACCGTGAAGTGGGGTTCGCCCTGAGCCAGAATAACCCGCAGCTCAACCAGTTGATTAACGCCACCATCCGCGCGGTACCCGAAGAGGAAAAGCTGGATCTCTATCGCCGCTGGCAGCCCGATCGGGTCGATATTGCGCAGGGAACCAAGTCGCTGGTCTTTACCGACCAGGAGAAAGCGTGGATCGCCCACCATCCGGTGGTGAACGTGCTGATCTACAGCCAGGATAATGCCGCGCCGGTCTCCTTTATCGACAACAAGGGGATGCTGCGCGGGGTGGTGGCGGATCTCTTCTCCGTGGTGTCGCTGCGCACCGGCTTGCGCTTTAGCTTTGAGACTGGCAATACCACCGATGATTTGATAGCCCAGGTCAACCACGGGCAGGCTGACATGCTCGCGTCAGTGACGCCGAGCGAGGCGCGCAAGGGTCAGATCCTCTTCACGCGGCCCTACTTACGCAGCGCGTTTGCCCTTGCGACATCCACCTCACGTAACGACATTAACACGCTGGCCGACCTGCGCGGCAAACGCCTGGCGCTGGTGAAAAACATCGGCGTGGAACAACAGGTGCGCGAGCGATACCCGGAGATCAAGATTGTCCACGTGGGCAATGAATCGCAGCTGCTCGCCAGCATCACCAACGGCGATGCCGACGCGGCAATCGGCATTCTGGTGATGACGGATTATCAGATCTATACCAACTTTCAGGATAAGCTGAAGGTGGTTTCGATTGTTGGCGACTCCCCCGCCTGGATCTCCTTTGGCGTAGGCCTGGCAAGCCCTGAGCTGCAGAGCATTCTGGATAAAGTCCTGCTGAGTATCTCACCCATTGAGATGGAAAATCTGGCAAACCGCTGGCGGCCCAACGAGCTGGTGGTGGTCGACAGCTTCTGGTATCGCTATCGCGAAGTGCTGATTGCCACGGGTGTCTTCAGCGCCGTTCTGGTGCTGTTAGCGCTGGGATGGGCGCTCTATTTACGTCGACAGATTGTGCGCAAAGCAGCGCTGCGCAGGCAACTGAACGAGCAACTCACCCAGCTGCGCGAGATGCTTACCGAACGTGAGTCGTTGCTGGCGGAGCTGAGCGAGGCGAAAGATCGCGCCGAAGACTCTAACCGGGCAAAATCGGTGTTCCTGTCAACCATGAGCCATGAGATCCGCACCCCGATGAACGCCATTATCGGCATGCTGGACATCGTCCTGAAAAAAGGGCGCAAGGGCGAGCACGATCTTCAGGCGCTGGAAGTCGCCTACGACTCAGCAGAGGGTCTGGTGGGGTTGATTGGCGATATCCTGGATATCTCCCGTATCGAGGGCGGGCATCTCGATTTCAACCCGGAACCCGTGCAGTTTGGCAAACTCATCGACAACATGATGCGGGTGTTCCAGGGGGTGGCGATTGAAAAGAATATCCAGTTGAATAAAGTCTTCCCGACGGACGCGCTGTACGAGGTCTACGCCGACCCGCTGCGTATTAAGCAGGTGCTCTCCAACCTGCTGAGCAACGCCATTAAATTTACCGACCGCGGCAGCGTGACCCTGACTTTATCGCAACGCGAGGAGCCCGGCACCGATAACGTGATGTTTGTTATCGAGGTGCAGGACAGCGGTGTGGGTATTGATGCCAGCCAGCAGGCCGCGCTCTTTAAGCCGTTCAGCCAGGCGGACAATCGTCGGGCGGGCACCGGCCTTGGGCTATATATCAGCCGAACCATCTGTGAAAGCATGAATGGCACGCTCACGCTGGCCAGCGAAAAGCATGTTGGCACCACCGTCAGGGCCACCTTCTCCCTGCCTAAAGTCACCCGTGCCGTTACGCCGCCTGCCCGGCGTGATGAGGAAGAGGAAACGTTACCGGCGCTTAACGTGCTGGTGGTGGATGACAATCCCGCAAACCGGATCCTGCTGGCCAAACAGCTTGCCTGGCTGGGGCAGCACGCGCATCTGGCTTCCGGTGGCGATGAGGCACTTAAAATCTGGACCGACACCGCGTTTGATGTGGTGATCACCGACTGCAATATGCCAGGCATCAACGGTTATCAGCTAACGGGAATGATGCGTAACGCTGAGCGTGAGCAGGGTCGGGCACCGACATGGATTATTGGTTTTACCGCCAATGCGATGCATGAGATTAAGGAACGGTGTGTACAGGCGGGCATGAACGATTGTCTGTTTAAGCCGTGCTCGATTAGCGACCTGGCGACGGCACTGCGTAACAGTACTTCTTGCCGGGTGGCGCTGCGCTGACCCGGCCTACAATCGACAATAATATCAATTAATTGCACGATTTATTGTAGGCCCGTGCAAGCGTAGCGCCGCCGGGCAATACTCACAGCAGTTGGTCGTGCCAGAGGAACAGCTCCGGGTCGGTCTTCACGCCCAGCTTTTTCATTGCGGATTTCTTCTGGCCGCTAACCGTTTTACGGCTCCGGCTGAACTTCTCAGAAATTTGCAGCACCGACATACCGGAAAGGAAAAGGCGTAACACCTCCAGCTCCCGCGCAGAGAGCTGATCCAGACGGCCAATGCCGTCAATCACATGCTGCTCATCTTCAGCGTCACCGGGTGCAGACGGCTCGGAGATAAGATAAAACTCCTTCTCCATGCTTTCGGAAAGGCAGATATGCCCTGCCGCCACGCGGCGCACCGCCTCCACCACTTCCGAGGCATCACGACTTTTACCGATATGCCCGCGCACACCGGCCTTCAGGGCCATACGGACAATAGCGGTATTTTCCAGCGTCGATGAGATCAAAATTTTCAGCCAGGGAAAATTGCTCATCAGCTGCTTAATCATCGGTAATCCGTCGATGTCTTCATCCCCGAGTAAATAGTCGAGGATCAGCACATCAATCCGGTTGGTACGTAAAAAATTAATCAGGTCGATACGGCTGGCAAAACTGCCCTTCAGTTCGAAATCCGGCTCCTGGCTGAAAATAATCTCCAGCCCTTTGCGGACAATCGGATGATCGTCGAGTAAGGCGATATAAATTTTCTTTCCTGAATAGTGATTCATCTGCACTCTCTTTCTGTGCCTGCTGTGTGGTTCATTATAAAAATGGCTGATTAGGGCTTACTCAGCCACTGCAATAATGTTCCCGCACTGGCATAACTACGAAAAATAGCAGCGTAAGCGTCAAAGCGGTTGGTCGCTTCCGCAACCTGGTTACCGTAATAATCACTTTCTGCACTCAGCACATCCAGCAGGGTTCGTCTGCCAAGGTGGTACCACTGATCGAAGAAATCATGGCGAATGCGATCGGATTCAAACGCTAAGTCATGGTACAACTCAGCACGCTCCAGCATGCTACGGGCATCCTGATCGGCCGCCCGTACGCGGTTATCCAGATCGCGTAACTGTTTTTCAATGGTTTCTCTGCTGGCGTCCGCACGACGCGCGGCAGAGAGTGCAGCGGCTCGCTGAGAACCGCCGCGGAAAATCGGCCAGCTCACGTTCACGCCTGTCTCCCAGGACTGTTCACGTCCGAGTTCGTCGCGCCCGGTGCTTTTGCCCACGTTCCAGGTCACTGTCGGGTAAGAGGCCGAGCGCGCGACATCCGCATCCGCCAGCGCCGACGCGGTCTCCGCCTGAGCCTGGCGAATCGTCGGATGCGTGTCGATGGCTGAAAGCTGTGTCGTCAGTTCACCCGGTTTCAGGTTCCAGGTCGTCGCCGCAGGCAGGGGCACTTTTTTGTCCCCCAGCAGGCGGTTAAGGGTAATTTCAGTATCACGCGCTCGTGAGACGGCCGTGTCCAGCGACGATTGCGCCTGGAGCAGCCGCCCCCGGGCCTGAGTCAGCTCGCTGCGACGGCCCTGATCAACCTTCACGATCCCGTCCAGCATCTCAACCAGCTCGTTCATCCGCGCCACATACTTTTGGCTCAGACTGATAATCTGGCGCTGCTTGCTCAGTTCGACGAGCGCGCTGCTGACCTGCCAGGCGATATCTTCCGCCTGGGCATCGACGTTATTTTTCGCCGCGTCATGCAGGGCTTCACGGCTTTTAATGGTGTTACTGGTACGGCCAAAATCGAGCAGTGTGGTCGCCATATTCACGGTGACCGCCGGTCGGCTGTCGCTGTAGCGACGCTCACCACCACCAAACTGATAACTTTTGGAACGGGTACCGACATCAATTTGCGGCCAGCGCTGACCTTTCGCTTCGTCAACATTCGCTTCTGCCGCTTCAGTATTATAATTCGCGCCACGCACTTCGGGGCTGATACTCAGCGCGGTATTCACCGCATCATTAAACAGGGCGCGAATTTCCCTTTCGCTGGGTGCGTGGGCCTTATTATCACGTTTCGGCGCGGCGGCCACGTGTGTCACCGGCGCCTGCTCCACTAACGGCGCAGCGGGTGCGGGCGGTGTGGAGGCCATCACCATGCGAGATTTTACCACAGGGTCTACAGGCGCAAAGGCTAATAAGCCGTCACTATTTGCTGCACTTTTAGCCGATGCCAGGCAAGCCGCGGCCGTCAACAGCGCCGCCAGACGGCGCTGCATAAAAATAGAGTTACTTTTCATATTAACGCTCGCGGAACGCTTCCTTCGCTTTGAAGATAGGTTTCAACAGGTAATCGAGAATGGTTTTTTCACCGGTGCGGATTTCAACCGTGGCAATCATGCCGGGAATAATCGGCAGGGATTTACCGCCCGCCGTCAGCGTGCTGCTGTCGGTCAGGACCATCACCCGGTAGTAGGTGTCGTCAGGGCGACCGGCGGCGGCTTTGGCGTCATCCTTCAGCGTGTCCGGGCTGACCAGAGACACGTGCCCTTTCAGGCCACCGTAAATGCCGAAATCGTAGGCGGTGATCTTCACCATCGCCGGTAATCCCGCATGCAGGAAAGCGACGTCTGACGGTTTGATTTTCCCTTCCACCAGCAGCTGGTCTTCCAGCGGCACGATTTCCATAATGTGTTCACCCGGCTGGATAACGCCACCGATGGTGGTGACACGCACGTTTTTCACGGTGCCTTTTACCAGCGCGGTGATGGTGGTTCGGCTCACCACGTCGGCACGTCCTGTCAGGCTCTCTTCAGCCTGCACCAGATCCAGCTCCTGGCGAATCAGCTCGGCGTTGGCATCCGCCTGATAGCGGTTGCGGCGCTCGACAATCTGCGATTGCAGGTCATTCGCCTGACGACGCATACGCAGCAACTCCACTTCCGAGAGCAGGCCGCGCGCGGCCAGCGGCTCGGACATGGCAATTTCGTTTTGCGCCAGGCGGTAGCTTTTCTCGAGCGAAGCCACGCCCTCTTCCAGCGCCTGTTTGCGGCTGTTATAGGCGCGGGTTTCCAGGTCCACTTCGGAAGGGTACTGTTTCACCCGGTCGCTAAAGGTCAGCGGCAGGCCGTAGGCCTCTGCACGCAGGCGGTTAACGGTTGCTTCCAGCGCCACCACTTTACGCAGCGTCTCCTGATAGCTGGACTGGGCGCGAGTCGGGTCGATTTTCAGCAGTACCTGCCCCGGCTCGACAATGTCGCCCTCACGGACGTGCAGCTCTTCGAGAATACCGCCTTCCAGGCTCTGGATAATTTGCTCGCGGCTTTTCGAGACGATTTTCGCGTCGCCTTTGGTGATCTCTTCCACTTTGGCGAAATGCGCCCAGGTTAAAAACCCGGCGAACACCAGCAGAATCAGCCATAACACCAGGCGTGACTTTGGCGTGGTCTGCGAGAATAGCGCTTCCTGGATATCGCTCATCCAGGCGGCATCACGCGCGGACAATGCCTTGTTATTGTTACGCTTTAAGAATTTCATGCGCTGGCCTCCACGGGCTGTTTTCCAGTAGCGGCTTTTGCAGGGGCACTGTCGTTTGCCGGTGTGCCGTTCAGTGCGGCCAACACCTGCTGTTTAGGACCATCGGCCACAATTTTGCCGTTATCAATAATCACCATGCGATCCACCAGCGCCAGCAGCGACGGGCGATGGGTCACCACCACCAGCGTGTGCCCGGCGGTCGCGACTTTCAGGTGTTGTAAGAACAGGGCTTCCGTCTGGGAGTCCATCGCACTGGTCGGTTCATCCAGCAGTAACAGATTCGGTCTCGCCAGCAGCGTACGGGCCAGTGACACCAGCTGACGCTGCCCACCGGAGAGACTGTTCCCCTGCTCGCCCACCGGCATGTGGATCCCGCGCGGATGACGCGCGGCAATCTGATCCAGCCCCGTGAGACGCAGCACGTGCAGGAATTCATCGGAGGAGGCGTTCTGACGACCAATCATGATGTTTTCACGCAGGGTGCCGTAAAACAGACGCGCTTCCTGGCCGACAAAGCCCACGTTGTTACGCCAGTCGGAGGGCTCAATCTGGTTCACATCCAGACCACTGCTGAAGAGCTGCCCTTTCACCGGGGTATAGAGACGCGCAATGATGCGCAGCAGGGTCGATTTACCGCTGCCGATTTTGCCGACAATCGCCACGCGCTCGCCCGGTTTGATCGTCAGGTTGACCCCTTTGAGGATCTCCGGGTTCGGCTGCATCGGCGGTGCCGGATAGGAGAAGGTCACGCCTTTCAGCTCAATATCGCCATTCAGCTCAGGCTGTTTGATGTAATCAATGTCGCTGCTGCGATCGGTCGGGTGTTCCATCAGTCTGTTCAGCGAGCTCAGCGCAGCTTTCGCCTGCTGGTAACGCACCGCTAAACCAATCACCTGGCTTAATGGCGCGGTCACGCGACCCGCCAGCATCACGGTCCCGATCAGCGCACCCTGGGTCAGGTTACCGGCATCGATCAGGTATACGCCGGTGACAATCAGCATCACCGTCTGCAACTGCTGCAGAAAACTCACCGAGTTCATTGCCAGCGTCGAGTAATGTTTTGACGCCGCCGCGCTGGAAGATTGCATGGCGCTGAATTTCTGCCAGCGGCTCTGCATCCAGGATTCACCGCCAACCGATTTCAGGGTTTCCATGCCTTCAATGGATTCAATCAGCACGCCCTGCTTTAACGAGGCCTCCTGCAGGCTGGCTTTCATCACCTTCGCCAGCGGCCACTGGATCAGCAGGCTGACAATCAGGATCATCGGCAACATCAGCAGCGGAATAATGGCCAGCGAACCGCCGATGGCAAAAATAATGCCGATAAACAGCAGCACAAAAGGCAGATCGGCAATGGTCGCCAGGGTGGCGGAAGAGACGAAGTCACGCACGGATTCAAACTCGCGCAACTGGTTGGCAAACGAGCCAGACGAGGCCGGTTTATGCTCCATTTTGACCGCCAGCGACTGACGAAACAGAATGCTACCGACAATCAAATCCGCTTTCTTTCCGGCGGTATCAAGCAGATGCGCACGCACCGTACGGGTGATGGCTTCAAAGACCATCGCCACCAGGACGCCAATTGCCAGCGACCAGAGCGTGGTAAAGGCCTGGTTAGGGATAACGCGGTCATACACGTTCATGGTAAAGAATACCGTGGCCAGCGCGAGCACGTTCACCAGCACCGACGCCAGCGCGGCGCTGCGGTAGTAGCTGCGATAGCGCCACAGGGTACTGAACAGCCAGTGACCTTTTGGTTGCGGCGGCGCGATATCGCTGACCCGGCTGTCAATGCGCGCTGTTGGTTTCGCCGCAATGGCATAACCGACATACAGTTCGCTCAGCGCCTCATGGTTCAGCTCAACCGGCTCATCGCCCACTTCCGGCATGATCAGGGAGTAGAAGAGATCCCATTTATCGTCGGCATTTTTACGACGCTCACGCGCAAGCAGCACCATGCCGCCCGCACCTTTGCGCAGCAGAATCATGGGGAAAACCTGCTCGGGCAGTTCAGCGCTGTTACGCTTGATGAGCCCCCCGGTGATACCGGCGTTTTTGAGCGCATCAAGCGCTAAAGAGGGTGTGAGAGTTTGTTCAACAGGCAGACCAGCCAGCAAGACATCGTCACTCTTACCCAGACCATAATGATCGGACAGCCAGGCAATGCTTCTGAGCAGAGTGTCGTCATTAAGTCGGGTATCACGGGCGATAGTGTGCAGCTGTTCCTCCTGGGTATTGGCCATTGAGGATTCCATATTTCGCGTGTTCCTGGTTGTTAAAAGACAGTTAAATCAAAAAGATAAAAAGACTTTTTGAGATGAATTAGGAATATTCTGTCACGCGGAATGGTCTTGCCTTAATGAGACCTGTCTCAATGGAACTGGTTATTTTTTGATACGAAAGAGGTTTTAGAGAGGAAACAGGGGGAAAAGATGGTGCCCTCCCGTTACGGGAAGGCAGGGTTTAGCGATTATTTCTGCGCAGGAGCAGTCACGTTCTGATCGCCGCTTACGCGTACCACAACACGGCGGTTAGGCGACAGACAGGAGATCAACGCGCTCTTGTTCGAGGCGTCACAGTCATTGACTACAGGCTCATTGCTGCCCACGCTGGTCGCCGTCATCAGGCGTGCCGGAAGGCCGTTCTCAGCCAGCATGGTGCGGACAGTCTGCGCGCGCTTCAGGCCAAGGGCATAGTTGCTGCGATCGCTGCCAATGGCATCCGTGTGGCCGATCACCTGGATCTGCTTCAGTTCAACGTTTTCACGTTTGATCGTCGCAACCAGATCTTTTACGGCCTGGCGACCCTGAGCGGAAACGCCCTTCTCATTTCCCTTACCGAAGCGGAACATCACATCGCCCGAGAGGGTGTAATCTTTATACTGTGGCGCAAGGTTCTTACAGGCCTCTACGCTTGAGGCACGGGACAGCACGTGTGTCTGCTCACGCAGACCAGCGAGATCCTTTTCCGCCTGCTCGCGCGTACGGGCTTCCGGCACCGCATTCATGGTTGAGCTGACGCGCACGAAATAGGTCTGGCCGCCGCTCATCTCGACGTTGTAGCCCTGCTCTTTGCCACGATACTGCGGTGCATCATTCTGGTACGCGCCCAGATTGTGCTTGCCCGGCGCCAGACAGAAAACGGTATAGCCGCCCGGCAGCAGTGCGTCGTGGAATTCGTTATCGACATAAATATGTGCCGCGCCACCTGAGGTGTTGCTGGCATCACGGTAGTAAACCACCTGCGTCTGGGTCTGGCCGACGGGAGCGACAGGCTGATACGTCTTACCAAAATTCTCCGCCGCCAGCGCCGGGTGGATAACAAATGCGGAGGTAGTAAACAGCGCCGCGAATAAAGAGGTCTTGAAAAAAGTCATAAATCCTCCACAGGCCCCCTCCCGGGGGCCTGGAAAAGTTTAAGTTAGTGATTATTCACGTTGACGGTGACGCCGTTCTGCACCAGCAGTTCCACGTCCAGATTTTCCATCTGGTACACCTGGTATTCGACGCCAGACACCTTGACGTTACCTGCGTTGGTCCAGTTGCCCGGATCGGTATTGTCTGGCAGCAGATCGCTCAGGTTCACAACATCACCTTTGTTACCCTGAACCATCATCTGTTTGTTGCCATCGGCGATAAACAGATCTTTCTCCGCGTGGGTCAGCACGTCGTTCAGACTGATATTCAGCTTGTCCTGCTTGCTGTTGGTCAGATCAATGGTCTTGTGCTGGAGGTTATCCAGATTGATCTCATGACCGTTCAGCGTGCTGACGGCATGGGTGTTGTCGTCATGCTGCTCTTCCGTGCTCATCATCATGCTTCTGGAGGCAGTGCGGGTGGTATTAACCGTCCAGCGAACATCATCAATCATGTACTGATCGGTGTTGATGGTATTACCACCGCCCGACAGACCACTGCTGGCCCCTCGCCCCATATGGAAGACAATATTGCCAATCTCGCGTCCCGCTGGTGCGGTGGCGGAGAAGGTCGCTTCCCCAGAAGGCAGATACCCGGATGAAATCACCTTGCCTGCAGTATCGTAGACAATGAAGGTGGATTTCACGACACTTGATTGAATTGAGTCGTTTGCACCGGAAAGCTTCATGCTTACCGCATTCACACCATCAAAATGCATGGTGATATCACCGGTCAGTGCCAGTTTACGGCTATTCCCTACACCCCACTGATAAATTGCACCACCGTAACCCGGATAATAGTTATCGCTTAACGTAAATTTCAGACCACTCGCCAGTGTAACCAGCCCCTTCCCATAGCTCTGTGGGGTCAGCGCATTAAAGTCCTCAAAGCCACTTGTTTTCGGTGAGATTACCGTCAGGCTACGGGAAACACCCGCACTCCTGTTACCCGCCTGATCAATCGAGAAGACGCTAAAGGTATGGTTACCCAGCGGCAGTGCAGACGGTGTAAAGCTCCAGCTACCCGTCGCCGAGGCGGTGGTCGAGTAGGTGCCACCATTCACGGCGATATAGACCGTACTGCCTGCCTCCGCCGTACCGTTCAACGTTGGCGTGCTGTCATCCGTTTTACCCAGGTTGGCAACATTGCCGGTTTCATTCCCGACGTTATCCATCACGCTGGTAATGGTCGGTGCTGCGTTAACCGTATCAACCACAACATAGTGCTGGTTACCCAGAGCGCTCTTGTTGCCCGCCTGGTCAGTCTGATTGGCACGGAAGTACCAGGTGCCATCCTGCAATGCCTTCGGAATTTCCAGGCTCCAGGTACCGTCCGCTTTGGCGGTGGTGGTATACACGAGGTTGTTATTACTCCACCCCTGATTACCCAGCGCCAGAACGATTTCGATCTTCGCGCCCGCTTCCGCACCGTTACCGGTGATGGTCGGCCGGTTGTCGTTAGTACGCTCACCGTCAACCAGGTTACCGACTTTACCGCCCGCCACGTTATCAGTAATAACCGTTACGTTCGGCGCGGCAGCCACGGTATCGACAACAACATAGTGCTGGTTCCCCAGAGCGCTCTTGTTGCCCGCCAGGTCAGTCTGATTAGCACGGAAGTACCAGGTGCCATCCTGCAATGCCTTCGGAATTTCAAGGCTCCAGGTACCATCGGCTTTGGCCGTGGTGGTGTAGACGAGGTTTGTACCGCTCGTCCATCCCTGGTTACCCAGCGCCAGCACGATCTCAATCTTCGCACCCGCTTCGGCACCATTACCGGTAATGGTCGGACGGTTGTCGTTAGTACGATCTCCGTCAACCAGGTTACCGACTTTACCGCCGTTCACGTTATCAGTGATAACCGTTACGTTCGGTGCAGCCACTACGGTATCCACGGTAATCGCGAAGTTGGTCGAGTTCACCGAACGGTTCCCGGCTTTATCAACAGAGTAAGCCTGGAAGTTATACGTCTGGTTATAGTTGGTGGTCAGCGGGAAAGACCATTGTCCATTTGCACCCGCCGTGGTTGAACCATGCACCCCACCGTTTGCCGGGTTGATGATATACACCACGCTGCCCGCTTCCGCCGTGCCGCGTAAATCCAGCGTTCTGTCGTTGGTTACGCCACCGTTACCCACCAGACCGTTATACACACCGCCCTGAACGTCATCCCAGGAGCCGGTAATGACAGGTGCGTTATTGACCGTATCAACCGTAATCGAGAACTTCGCAGAGTCCACTGAACGGTTGCCCGCCGGATCGACAGAGTACGCATGGAAGTCGTACTGCTGGTTGTAGTTAGTCGTGACAGGGAATGCCCAGTTACCTTTCGCATCCGCCGTCACGGAACCCGCAACAGTGCCATAGTTATCGATCACAATGTAAACAACACTATTTGCTTCCGCCGTTCCGCGTAAATCCAGCGTTCTGTCGTTGGTGACACCACCATTACCCACCAGACCGTTATATACACCGCCCTGGACATCATCCCAGGAGCCGGTAATGACCGGCGCGTTTGGCGCTTCGGTATCAATGGTCAGGTTCCACGCTGCCGTTGGCGCGCTCTTCACGCCGGTCGGGCTCTGGAATACCGCCGTCAGAGACAGCTCAGTGCCGTTGTTCTGCTGTGGCAGCGTGTAGTTCCAGGTATTTGCTGGCCCTACGGTGACGGAGTCAAGCAGTCGGGTACCGTCGTAGATAAACACCACATCACCTGCCACACCTTTACCGTACAGGGTTGGGGTGGTGTCATCGGTCACGGCCGGGTTCGCCAGATCGCCCTGAACCAGACCCACGTCATCCGCGACGCGATCCAGAGAACCTGTCGGCACTCGCGTATCCAGCGTCAGTTCGAACGGTGCGGTTTGTGCACTCTCACCTGCGCCTGCGTCTTCGCTGGCGGTGATCTTATAGGTTGCATCCGCCGTCAGTGCCGGGCTGAGGGTGTACTGCCATGCACCGGTAATGGCGTCAGCACGTACGCTGTCGATGTATTTGCCATCAACGTACACGTTCACCAGGGCACCCGCCGTCGCACGGCCTACCACTGTTGGGGTCGTGTCGTCAGTGTGGCTACCGCTGCCCAGATTACCGACGATGTCACCCTGATCGTCCACAACGTGGCTGATGGAAACACCGTTACGGCTGGTATCCACGATAAAGTGGATAGGGTCAGAAGCCGGACCCACGTTACCGGCTTTGTCTTCGATAGAGACTTTCCAGGTATAGTCGCCATCCGCCAGCGCCGGGGCTGGGGTATAGCTCCAGTTACCCTTATCGTCTACCGGGACGCGCACGGTAGTACCGTTACCCAGATCGATAATCGCGGTACCGTTCGCCTCACCCTTACCACGGTAGGTTGGGGTGTTATCGTCGGTGGTGCCGTCATTGGCGATGAGACCCGGCGTGCCGAAGTCGTCCCACAGCTCAATGTCCGTAGGTGCCAGCGGATCAACGGAATCGACAATAATCACCCACTCGCCGGTTTCCGGACTGCGGTTACCGGTTCTGTCTTCGGCCACGGCACGGAAGCGGTGCTCGCCCTGCGGCAGATCAGAATCAAAGTCAATGGTCCAGCGGCCAGCTGTTACCACGGCACTGCCGATCGGATCCGGGTTAGTACCATCGTACAGATAGACCGTGGTGCCATCCTGTGCGGTACCGGTAATGGTCGGGCGTGCGTCGTTCGTGATGCCGCCGTTTTGTACCGTACCCACATGTGCGTCGACGTCGTCAATCACGTCAGTGATTGCCGGTGCCGTTGGAATACCGCCGGCCAGCAGATCAAACGAGAACGCGTCAGACGGCTCGGAACGCAGCCCCGCTTTGTCCTGCGCCACAACGGTGACATCGTAATGGCCGTTGGCCATGCCCAGTGCTGGCGTCCAGGTCCAGATCCCGGTTGAGGCGTCAGCGGTCACAGAGTCAACGGTTTTCCCGTTCACAATGATAAACACCAGGCTGCCCTTCTCGGCCGTACCGGTAAAGTCCGGGGTGCTGTCGTCCGTAATACCACCGTTAGCGATATTGCCGGTCTGCTGACCTGCGTCATCATAAACGGTATCGATCGTCGGTTTTGCCGGCGGCTGCGTGTCGACGATAAAGTCGATCGGATCGGACGGCTCGCTGGCGTTGCCCGCAGGATCGGTGATCACCACGACCGCTTCATGTTCGCCTTCCGGCAGCGGTTTCTCCGGGGTCACTTCCCATTTACCGTCGTCACCGACAATCGCGGTCCCCACGACTTCGTCGTCAACAATCAGTTCAACGGTATCGCCAGGCACGGCGCCTTCGCCGCTGAATACCGGCTGCGTGTCATCCGTGGTGTCACCGTTGTGAATAGGGCCGACATCCGGACCCTGGTCGTCCTCGACGTCGCCAATAATCGGTTTGTTTGGTGCTTCAGTATCGATCACCAGCTTCCACGGTGCAGTCGGTGCGCTTTCCACCCCGGTCGGGCCACGGAAGACCACGCTCACGTCCAGCGAAGTGCCGTTCGTCTGCTCAGGCAGGGTGTATTCCCAGCTGCCGTCAGGGCGAACAGTGACTGAATCAATGATGTCGCTGCCGTTGCGCACGAACACGATATCCCCCGGACGGCCGGTACCGTGCAGGGTTGGGGTGGTGTCATCGGTCACGCCCGGGTTGGCCACATCACCCTTATAACGGCCTTCGTTGTCTTCAATACGATCGAAGGTGCCGGTTGGCACAACGGTGTCCACCGTCAACAGGAACGGACGCGTCGGCGCAGGGATTTCACCCGGGCCGCTATACTCGCCCGCGGTGATTTCGTAGGTTTTACCCGATTCCAGCGCCGGGTTGATCTCAATCGCCCACTCGCCGGTGACCGGATCAGCGGTCATCGAGCCAACAGGTTCGCCATCAACGTACAGGGTCACCAGGGAGCCCGGCGTCGCCGTCCCCACGATAACCGGGTTAACGTCATCCGTGCTGCTGCCGCTTGCCAGCGGGTTGGTCAGCGTACCGGTGTTATCTTCAGCGTGGCTGATGGACACCGCATTACCCACCGTATCGATGGTGAAGCTGATTGGCGGGGTAGACGGACCGCGGTTGCCCTGCGCGTCTTCCAGTGCCACAGACCAGGTATAAGACCCGTCCGCCAGCGCAGGCGCAGGCGTCCAGCTCCAGATACCTTCTGAACTGACCGGTACGCGAACGCTCTGACCGCCACCGAGGTCGATCACCGCCGTCATGCCCGCCTCACCCTTACCGCTAAAGGTTGGGGTGTTATCTTCGCTCGGATCGCCGTTGTGAATTTCACGCGGGAACTGGTAGTCGTTCCACAGTAAAACGTCACTCGGCAGCGGTGGTAAGGTCGCCATTGCAGCGATATTTTCGGTATTGTTGTTCGTAGTAATGGTCTTTTTCATACAATTTTCCAAATGAATTCTGTTTATGTTCTGGTCTAAAACTTTGCGGAGGCTCCGGTGCAGGAGCCTCACTTTCCTGGCATCAATTAATGGTTCTGTAGCGTGACCGTGACTCCCATCTGAACGAGGATCTCGGTATTCAGGCTATCCATCTGATAAGACTGATACTCCACTCCCCCAACATTCACCGTCCCGCCATCGGTCCAGTTACCCGGGTCCATACCGTTCGGCAGCAGGTCGCTCAGATTCACCGTGTCGCCCGCGTCGCCCTTCACCATCATTTGGTTGAAGTCGTTGTCGTGGAACAGATTCTGCGTGGCGTTTTCCAGCACATCCCCCGCACTCAGTGTCAGGGTGTTATTGCCTGTTCCCGTAATGTCGAACACTTCCACTGACTGGACAGGGTGGGTCAGCGCGCTCAGGTCGAGGTGCTGATCCGCCCCCAGCAGTTTCAGCGTGTCGGTGCCTTCGCCACCCTGAATCACCGCGTTGGTCAGGCTGGTGACATCCGCAACCTGATACAGGTTGTCTGCTGCGTCGCCGTACCAGACATCGCCCTGGTTATCCGCCAGGAACTCACCCGGGGTGACGGTTTTCGCCGTTCCGCTCACCACCAGGTTATCGATGCTGAAGCCAAACCCGGTACTGGTCGCCAGTTCCTCGTGATGGATCTCCATCCGGTAAACCGGCGTATCATCCGGGCTGGTAAACGACACCGGGACGTTACGGTTGCCGATGAAAGCGCTCACCGGCTGCGAGCTAATCACATCGCCGTTGACGTCGTAGAACGTCACCACCGTCGACGGGCCAGCAAAGCGTGGGTTGAAAACGAAATCGATCGTTTTGGCGCCATACTGGAAGTCGACAAACATGCTGGCCTGCATCCCGGCATCCGTTGAGGTGCTGTACAAATACAGGCTGTTGGTGCTTCCCGTCCCGATGACCTGTTTGTCGAATTCATAATCCGCCGTGCCGGTATCCGGTGTGTGGGAGAAACGCATCCCGTGCACCCATGCGCCCGCATTAATGTCTGCGAACTCCGTATCGTCTTCGAAGCTGTTGGTACTGGTGAACGCGCTGGTGCGGTAGCTGGAGCTGTTACCCGCTGCGTCAACAATCGCCGCGCCCACCGGAATATCGGTGTAGCCGCCCGGTGGCAGACTCAGGGTCACGTTGCCGTTAGCAATGTCGGCGGCCGTCAGCGTATGGGTCACGGTAATGTCGCCGCTCTTCACCAGCACGGTGTCACCTTCGACAATCCCGCTGCCTGGCAGCGTCACCGTCACGTCGTTGCCACTGCGCACCACGTCGGTCGGTGCATCCGGTGCCACCTGATCCAGCACCACTTTCTGCGAGGATTCGGTGTAGTTCCCGGCGATATCGACCACGCGCGTCAGTACAGTCCAGTCAGCACTGTGTCCCTGTCCGTCAACAAACGCCCATTTGTCGCCGTCGACCATCGCTTCAAGCCAGGTTTTCCCACCGTCGGTGGAGACCAGCACTTTCCCGCCCGCTTCCAGCGGAGCCGAGAGATGACCGCTGACCAGGCTACCGGCCTGACCATTGTTAGTAATAAAGTCGCTGCCGCTGACACCGGAGTCCTGGGTCATCGCATCCACCACCGCGCTGCTTGTCGGCGCGTCGGTATCAATGGTGATTTTCCACTCCGCGGACGGGGCGCTTCTCACGCCGGTCGGGCTCTGGAACACCGTCTTCAGGGCCAGTTCCGTGCCGTTGTTCTGTGCAGGCAGCGTAAAGTTCCAGGTGTTGCCCGGCCCTACGGTCACGGTGTCGATCAGCGTGTCACCGTCATAAATAAACACGACATCACCCGCGACGCCGGTCCCGTGCAGGGTTGGCGTGGTGTCGTCGGTCACCGCCGGGTTCGCCAGGTCGTCCTGTATCAGACCGACGTCATCCGATACGCTATCGAATGAGCCAACCGGTACGCGGGTATCCAGCGTCAGTTCAAATGGCGCCGTCTGCGCGCTATCACCGGTGCCGGTATTTTCACTGGCGGTGATCTGGTACGTCTTGTCAGTGGTCAGCGCCGGGTTGAAGGTGTATTTCCACACACCGGTCGCCGGGTCAGCGATCACGCTGTCGACAAAGTTGCCGTCCAGATACACTTTCACTTCGGCACCAGGCGTCGCGCGGCCCACAACGGTGGGTGTCGTGTCATCGGTATGGCTGCCGCTGGCCAGATTGCTCTTCAGTTCGCCTTCATCGTCTTCCACGTGGCTGATAGACACACCGTTGTGGCTGGTGTCCACGGTGAAGTGGATCGGCGCAGACTCTGGTCCAACGTTACCCGCTTTATCTTCAATCGCGACTTTCCAGGTGTAGTCACCGTCCGCCAGAGCCGGTGCCGGGGTGTAGCTCCAGTTACCGCTGCCATCTACCGGCACGCGCACGGTGGTGCCATTACCCAGATCGATGATCGCGGTACCGTTCGCGTCACCCTTACCACGGTAGGTTGGGGTGTTATCGTCGGTGGTACCGTTATCCGCAATAATGCCCGGCGTGCCGAAGTCGTCCCACAGTTCAATGTCCGTAGGTGCCAGCGGTTTAACGGAGTCCACAATAATCACCCACTCCCCGGTTTCCGGGCTGCGGTTGCCCACGGCGTTTTCCGCCACCGCGCGGAAGCGGTGCTCACCCTGCGAAAGTGCAGTGTCGAAATCAATGGTCCAGGTGCCACCTGTCACCACAGCGCTACCGACAGGTGTCGGGTTAGTGCCGTCATACAGGTAAATAGTCGTCCCGTCCTGACCCGTACCGGTGATGGTCGGTTTGTCATCGTTGGTGATGCCACCCTGCTGTACGGTGCCAACATGGGCATCGACATCATCGATTACGTCCGTGATTGCCGGTGCCGGAGGAATGCCGCCTGCTACCAGCTCAAACGAGAACGCGTCAGACGGTTCAGAACGCAGACCCGCTTTGTCTTCGGCAACCACTTTCACATCGTAGTGCCCGTTCGTCAGCGCCGGAGACGGCGTCCAGGTCCATTTACCTGTCGGGTCAGCGGTAACGGAATCCACTTCCTTACCGTTAACAATGATGTGCACCAGACTGTTTTTCTCAGCGGTACCGGTAAAGGCCGGGGTGCTGTCATCGGTGACCTCGCCGTTGGTCAGGTTGCCTGTTTTCAGGCCCGCATCATCAAACACGCTATCGATCGTCGGTTTTACCGGCGGCGTGGTGTCTACGATGAAACCGATCGGATCGGACGGATCGCTGTCGTTACCCACCGGATCGGTGATCACCACGACCGCTTCATGTTCGCCTTCCGGCAGCGGTTTCTCAGGGGTCACTTCCCACTTGCCGTCATCACCGACAATTGCGGTACCCACAACTTCGTCGTCAATAATCAGACGCACGGTGTCGCCAGGTGTACCTTTGTCGCCACTGAACACCGGCTGGGTGTCGTCGGTGGTGTCACCATTGTGAATTGGCCCTACGGACGGTCCCTGGTCGTCTTCAACGTGGCCAATGACCGGCTTGTCAGGGCCCTGCAGATCCACGATAAATTCGAAATCATCAGACGGTTCGCTGGCGTTGCCTTCCGGATCGGTAATGATCACTTTCCCGGTGTGGCTACCTTCCGGCAACGGTTTCTCAGGGGTCACTGCCCACTTGCCGTCGTCACCGACGATCGCCGTCCCCACCAGTTCATCGTCCACGATCAGTCTGACGGTATCGCCAGGCGTGCCGTTTTCACCGCGGAACGTCGGCTGCGTATCGTCAGTCGCGCCGCCGTTCTGGATTGGGCCCACCACGGTACCGGCATCATCTTCTACTTCGCCGATGATCGGTTTTTCTGGCGTAACGATAAATTTGAAGTCATCAGACGGTTCGCTGTCGTTTCCGGCCGGATCGGTGATGATCACCTTCCCGGTGTGACTGCCTTCCGGCAGCGGTTTCTCAGGCGTCACTTGCCATTTACCGTCTTCACCGACGATCGCAGTACCGACCACTTCGTCGTCAACGATCAGGCGTACGGTATCGCCAGGCGTAGCACCTTCACCGCGGAAGACCGGCTGTTTATCGTCAGTCGCATCGCCGTTGTGGATTGGGCCTGTTTTCGCGCCAACATCGTCTTCCACTTCGCCAATAATCGGCTTAACAGGGGCTTCCAGATCGACGGTGAAATCAAAAGAGTCGCTCGGCGCGCTGGTGCGGCCATCCGGGCCTTTACCGATCAGCACAATGCTGTGGTCGCCGTGCGCCAGCGGGGTTTCCGGCGTCCAGGTCCATTTGCCATCAGCACCCACGCGAGCTTCACCCAGCTTTTTGTTATTTTCCCAGAGTTCAACAATGTCGCCCGGTCGGCCTGTACCGCTAAACGTTGGTGTCGCGTCATCGGTCACGCCGTTTTGCGGGATCGAGCCAGTTTTTGTGCCATAGTCGTCGTGCACGTCGGTCAGCACAGGGGTAGTAACAGGCGCAACGGTGCCTTTTTTGTCACCGCCATCGTCACGGTTATGACGAATAATGGCGCCCAGACCTACCAGCGCACCAATCCCGGCTAACGCACCCAGCGCCAGCAGAGCAGGAGAGAACGCGGTGCCCGCAACGGCCAGACCGTCGAGACCCGCAATGGCACCCGCACCCAGCGCCTGGGCGGAGGATTCGCCGTCCAGCAGGAACGCGGCTTTGTGGTCGTCGTCACCGTCGGTGGCGATGTACTCGTGCCACTGACCGTCTTCGCCCTTACCCACCAGCTCACCTGGGTTATCGAAATAGTCTTCAATGATCAGCTGTGGCTGATCCTCATCAGTGCCTTCCAGCATGACGAACAGGTCTTTGCCTACGCGTTTCAGCGTAATGTTTTCTGGCGCGACGCCATTTTCCCCTTCAGCAAGAATGTATTTTGCATTCGGGATGGCCTTAATTTTGACAGCACTGCCAACCTTTTCACTGCGCAGAACGTCAGCTTTGACAATCGTATCTTTATCTACGACTGCAATATTTACTGGCTTGAGAGTCATGTTTAAATTCTCGTGTAAATAATCGATCTGTGTCTGCGCAACGCGCCAGACGCACTTCCATACGGGATACATTCCCTGGCTGACGCTATCTTCCCGGCTGGCAAGTTTTGGCTTAATAAGACCTGTCGCAAACCGGTCTTATATGTCCCGAGTGCGGATAAAAGGGGGCAGAGGCACCGTCATCTGGCGGTATTTAGACGACAGAAAATAATGGCGAAGATAAAGACAAGTCTTAGCCAACTTTTTTTAGCGCGGATGGAAAATGAGATTTTTGTCACCCAATCAGGACAATCAGGAATGTCAGATAAAAAAGTCATTCTCATGGATGCCAGTTCATTACTCCGGACAGGCATCCAGGGGTTATTAGCAGAACACGGTTATCAGACGGCGGCACAATTCCTCACGATTGAGGCAATGCACAGCGCGTTGCCGATGTTAAATGCTGACCTGATTATTATGGAACATTTGCAACAGAGCCCCGACGTTTTCTCTCAACTGGTGCAAATAAGAAAAGCCTACCCTGATATTCAGGTTCTCATTTTTTCTTCGTCCTCCAGCGACTTTCATATTCAGTTGAGCCGACGGGCCGGTGCGGCTGGTTATTTAAATAAAAACAGCTCACTGGATAAAATTATTACCACCGTCGACAAGATTCTCTCCGGGGGATATTGCTATGGCTCGGAGCTATGGCAACACCATGCCCGGTATCCCCGGGATGCATCGCTGTTATTATCGCTGTCGCATATTGATATCTGTATTTTGCGCTATATTTCCGCGGGCTACAGCAACCAGATTATCGCCTCGATGCTTAATATGAATAACAAAAAGGTCAGCGCGTATAAGCAGCGCATCATGGCAAAATTCAATATGACTCGCCTGGCGGAACTGGTGGATCTGGCAAAACGGAATTATCTGTACTGAACGCCGCAAGACGCCCGGACGACGGCATGTCCGGGCCTGATGACATCATTCGTTGCAAAACGAATGCTCCGAAAAGAGTGATCTACCGCACATATTCCTCCCCATCTACCGAAGCGAGTGTCTACGCTTATAGGACGCCCGGAAAAACCTGTCTTTTGAACACACAACCGGAGGTCCTTATCACCATGTTCAACCAGAAGATACAGGCTACCGAGAACATCGCGTTCGGGATCGAAGAAGAGCTGCGCTACGAGACCGATCCCTGCGAGTTGAAACTGGATGAGATGATTGAGGCGGAGCCGGAGCCCGAAATGATCGAGGGGCTGCCCGCCTCCGACGCCCTGACGCCCGCTGACCGTTACCTTGAGCTGTTCGAACATGTGCAGTCAACAAGGCTGTTTGCGGACAGCAAAACCTTTCCCGACTGCGCACCGAAGATGGATCCGCTGGATATTCTGATCCGCTATCGCAAGGTAAGACGCCACCGGGATTTCGACCTGCGCCAGTTCGTAGAGAATCACTTCTGGCTGCCCGAAACCTACAGCACGGAATATGTGTCCGACCCGGGGCTGACGCTTAAAGAGCATATCGACAGCCTGTGGCCCGTGCTGACGCGCGAGCCGCAGGACCATATTCCCTGGTCCTCCCTGCTGGCGCTGCCGCAGGCCTATATCGTCCCCGGCGGGCGATTCAGCGAGACCTACTACTGGGATTCCTACTTCTCGATGCTGGGGCTGGCCGAGAGTGGTCGTAACGACCTGCTGAAGTGTATGGCGGATAACTTCGCCTGGCTTATCGAGCGTTACGGCCATATCCCGAACGGCAACCGTACCTACTACCTCAGCCGCTCCCAGCCGCCGGTGTTTGCCCTGATGGTGGAGCTGTTTGAAGAGGACGGGGTGCGCGGTGCGAAGCGCTACCTTGAGCACCTCAAAATGGAGCACGCCTTCTGGATGGACGGCGCGGAGTCGCTGCTGCTGAATCAGGCCTATCGCAGCGCGGTGCGTATGCCGGATGGCTCATTGCTGAACCGCTACTGGGACGACCGTGACACCCCGCGCGACGAATCGTGGATTGAGGACGTGGAGACGGCCCGCCATTCCGGTCGCCCCCCCAATGAGGTGTATCGCGATCTGCGCGCGGGGGCGGCCTCCGGCTGGGATTACTCCTCCCGCTGGCTGCGCGAACCGGGCCGACTGGCCAGCATTCGCACCACGCAGTTTATCCCCATCGACCTGAACGCCTTCCTGTTCAAGCTGGAAAGCGCTATCGCCAATATCTCGGCGTCGAAAGGGGATAAAGAGACGGCAGACCTGTTCCGCCAGAAAGCCAGCGATCGCCGGGCGGCGGTAAACCGCTACCTGTGGGATGAAGAGAATGGCTGCTACCGGGATTACGACTGGCGACGCGAAGTTATGGCGCTGTTCTCTGCGGCGAGCATCGTGCCCCTGTATGTCGGAATGGCGACCCATGAGCAGGCAGAACGCTTGTCTGATGCGGTTAAATCACGTCTGCTCACCCCAGGCGGTATCCTCGCGACCGAGTACGAAACCGGCGAGCAGTGGGATAAACCCAACGGCTGGGCGCCGCTGCAGTGGATGGCCATTCAGGGCTTCAAGCAGTACGGCAACGACTCGCTGGGCGATGAGATCGCCTGGAGCTGGCTGCACACGGTGAACCATTTTTATCAGACTCACCATAAGCTGATTGAGAAGTATCACATCGCCAGCAGTACTCCACGCGAAGGGGGCGGCGGTGAGTATCCATTGCAGGATGGCTTTGGCTGGACGAATGGCGTAGTGCGGCGGTTGATTGGGTTGTATGGGGAGCCTTGAGTGGGGTGCGGTCTGGTGCCCTCACCCCGGCCCTCTCCCAAACGGTTGAGGGATCCCCATAAAATAATTCCTGCACAGACGGCCCCCTCTCCCTTGAGGGAGAGGGCTGGGGTGAGGGGGAACATACGGCTGTGGAGGTCATTCCGTTCACTTTATGTTCCTTGCTACTCTGTAACAACATGACCCGTGAACGTGCCAGGGCGGCTCAATCGCCACCGCCCTGGCGACCCGGGCTCCCGGCGGTAAATCGCCGCTTCGCGGTGCCCTCGGCTTATTCCTTCCGGCTTATCGGGGACGGGCGGATGTAACGTCCCTGTAAGGCCGCCCTCTCGGCGCATCCATGCGCCTCGCCCCGGCCTGCAGGAAACGCCTCAGCGATTTACAGCCGGACCAGGGCATCGCTGAACGCCCTCAGTCATTCTGAGAGCAACGTTATTGCTTCTGTTTATGAATTACCGGGGAGCCCTCAACCCACATGAAGAGGGAGATACGATCAGCGGATCACCTCATAAATGGCAGACTGAATAGCCTGCCATTTTTTTGTGCTGGCATTCGGCTGTGACTCGGCGCGGCGCGTCGCCATATCCAAATCGTGCTGCTGGCGTTTTACCACGGCAGGGACGGTGCAAAAGGCTTTCAGGTACTGTTTACGTACGGCGGTCAGCGATTCGCCATTCGCCATGGCGTGGGTGAGCGTATTGATAAACCGCCGGCACGGCTTCTCTTCCACCATGTTTTGCCGGTAGCGCAACATTAGCTCCAGCACGTCGTCATGGTTGGATGACATCGCCTCTTCGGTCCATGAGAGCTTCCAGTCCATTCCGCCCTGTAAAAAGAGCTGCGCGATACGGGTGTCGTTGCGGTTGATGGCCGAGCGGAAATTATTCTCGTCCCAGGTGATGCCCATGCGCGTCAGCGTCTCCCGCGAGGAGGGCGTTTCCCGCATCTCCTGCGGCGCAGGCGTTTCGGTGGCGGCCACCGCTGTCTCTGCTGGCGAACTGCTGGTCACCAGCCAGAACCCTCCCGCGACAATCGCAATGACCATCACGCCCACCGCGCCCCATAACACGCCGGAGATGAGCTGCTCGCGTTGTTCAGGCGTGCGCGGCGCGCGCTGGGTCGGTTTTTCAATCGTGTCACGCACTTCAAACAGATCCCCGCCGGTGACCCGATCCATTTTCTGCGCTTTCTCCCAGAAAGCATGCAGCTCGCTGGCATCCACCGCCATTAACCCGGCCGGGTTGACGCGAGTGCGCCCCTCTTCAAACGCACGCTGAACGGGACGGGTGATCTGGGTGTAGTAGTTATCCAGCAGCTGGATTTGCGCCGAGGTTAATGCTTTCTGGACGGTAAGGTTGTTGCGGATTTGGCGGATATCATCAAGGAAGGTTTGCAGCGTTTTGCGCGGTTCTACCAGCAGCGTCAGCATGGACGCATCGCTGAACAGCGACGCGTAATAGCGGCTGTACTCTTTTTTATCCACCAGCATCTGGGCCAGCTCGCTGAACATCATTCCGCTCAGCACGTCGTTGATGTCACCCAGCTTCAGCCAGCGCCGCACGCGGTCCGCGTTAAACAGGGTCTTAAGATGGTTATTCAGCCGCACCTGATCGGGCCACGCCTGCTGAATAAGCCCTTTAATCATCAGCTCAATCGCACGCACCTGCTTGTGTGCCTGCTGCTGTTGAAGCTCACTGCCGGGCGCCAGTTCGGTACTGTATGTCAGGAGCGGTTGTTGCAGACGAAGATGCTCCAGCGCGGTGACAAACCGCATCGCCGCAATGAGCTGATTTTCACTGACATCCTGCCCGCTTTCGTACTGAGGAACGCGCTGCTGCAGCAGGCGCAGTTGCAGGGTAAATTCCGACATCTCAGCATCGTTCAGGTTGAGCTTCTTCGCCACGGCGCCCCACCCGCCCAGGCCTAAACGCGCGCTGTCCAGCTGCTCCAGGAACCAGCGTGGATCTTTTCCCTCAGAAACATGTACATTCAGGAGAAGCAATATTTCCACTGAGGCCTGACGAATGACCGCCAGACAGTGTTCAAACTGTTCGCGGATATGGTGTGATGTGCTGAGCGTCATTGTTTTCCTTAAAAGACCACGAAGACATCCAAAAGGGGCCCGGAACGGCCGTTTTTCTTTTTATTTATACGAGGTTAACCATACCTGACTTTCTGTTGAAATAAAGTGACAGCACCAAAATCATTGACATTGTTTCAGGAGAATCTGAATGCCTCAGTTAACAACATCGCGTCTTACCTGCTCACCGTTACAGGAAGATGACTGGCCCTTTTTCCTGGCGCTACAGCAAGACCCGGATGTGATGCGTTTTGTCGCGCAGGATCGCACTGTGGCGGACATTCGTGACGCCTTTGATTCCCGGCTGACGCCGTGGACACCCGGCAGCGCGCACTGGCTCTGCCTCGTGGTTCGCGATAACGCCAGCCAGACTCCGCTGGGGGTGACCGGCTACCAACACCACGAAGCGGATTGCGTCGAAGTCGGTTTCCTTTTCGCCCCCGCGGCTCAGGGGAAAGGTTACGGCTATGAATCCCTGCAGGCACTCTGTGATTATGCCTTCCACCAGGGGGGGATCCGCCGCCTCACCGCCACCGTCACGGCAGGGAATATCGCCTCCCGGCGTCTGCTGGAAAAAGCCCGCTTCCGGCTGGAGGGTGAGCTGCGTGAGAGCTATTACCTTGGCGGCCACTGGCATAATGACTGGCTGTTTGGTTTATTGCAGCGCGACTATCTGGAAAATAACGGTTGAGCAACGGCCATTTGGCGGATATGTCTCGTGGCGCATTTCCTCTACAGTGATGTCTGAAAGAGGAAAATACCATGTTAAAGCTATCTTCTGCTGCCGTTGAATTAATTAAAAAACAGCAAGGACTGTCCCTGGAAAAATATCGTGACGAGCGCGGTACAGGGGTCATTGGATATGGTCATGTCATTCAGCAATGGGAGAAATTCCATCGCCTTATTACCGTTGCTGAAGCAGAGCGCTTGTTAGATAACGATATTCAGATCTATGAGATGTTAATTCAGGAAAATATTACTCAGCCATTAACACAACACCAGCATGATGCGCTGGTGTTGTTGATGTTCAGTTTTAGTCACACACCTTGCCCGATAAATGCCATCGCTCAGGCGGTGAGCCGGGTATAGCACATCGCGGCCTGCGTGCGATTTTTTACATCCAGCCGCCGGAAGAGCAACTCCAGATGGGCCTTCACCGTTGCCGCACTGATATTCAGCGTGCGGCCAATTTCTTTATTCGACTCCCCGGCGGCGAGTAACTTCAGCACTTCACGCTGGCGCTCGCTTAAGGATAACAACGTCTGGTGAGACGCCTGCTGCGTCAGCCACTCGCCGGGAAAACAGACCATCCCTCTGGAGACCGAATCCAGCACCGCGCAAAACCGCTCTGCAGACGCGTTGCGGGGAACAATTGCCATTACGTTGCACTGCAACAGCTGTTTTGCCCACCGGGGCTCTTTTTTCGCCAGTACCATCACCACACGTATCGCAGGGAAACGCGTGATAATGTCTTCCAGAAATGTGATGCCCTCGTGATGAATTAACTCTCCGTCAATCATGACGATAGCGGACGGTGACGCGGACAACTGCGCCCGTAATTCATCTGCCTGACGGGTCCCTGTCATATTTATTTCCGGCATTACCTTCCGCAGACTGTTTATCGCTCCATGAATAAATATCGACTGCCTGTCAAACATGATTACTCGCATCGTTTTTCTCCCTCTGAGAATCGCGAGGGGGGATTGTATAGAGGCGTTATTTGAGAAAAAACTCAATGAATGGAGACGTTACAAATTCACCGCCGATGTTTATATCTGCCCGTATCCGGACACACTCTGCTTAAGGATTTCCTTAAGGGGTTCCGTCCCCTCAGGAAGATGCATTACAGGAACATCCCACCAGACACTTCAATACGTTGCGCATTCATCCAGCCCAGTTTATCGCTGAGCAGCGCCGCGATGGCATCACCAATATCATCCGGCAGGCCAACCCGTCCCAGCGCCGTTTGCGACGCCAGCATCTGATTAAGCTGCGCGTCATCGCGTACGTGTCCGCCGCCAAAATCGGTTTCAATTGCCCCCGGCGCGATGATATTGACGGAGATCCCGCGCGCGCCCAGCTCTTTGGCCTGATAGCGGGTCAGCACTTCCATCGCCCCCTTCATTGCCGCGTAGGTCGCGGAGCCTGGCTGAGTAAAACGGGCCAGTCCGCTGGAGACGTTGAGGATCCGTCCGCCATCATTCAGCAAAGGCAGCAGGCGCTGGGTCAGGAAAAATGGCCCTTTGAAATGAACATTCATTACCTCATCGAACTGCGCTTCTGTCGTCCCGGTATAGGGGGCGTATAAACCCGTTCCGGCATTGTTCAATAAATAATCAAAGGTATCACGCTGCCAGACGGTTCTCAGGGTTTCCTGCAGCTGTTGGGCAAAATGCTCAAAACCTGTGATATCACCGACGTTGAGCTGTAATGCCGCCGCGTTAATGCCTTTTTCCTGAATTTCACGCACCACATCCAGCGCGTCCTGCTGATTGTGATGATAAGTCAGGATGATTCCTGTTCCCGCTGCTGCCAGCTTCAGAGCCGCGTTTTTACCCAGACCACGGCTGCCACCGGTCACTAATGCGATACGTTCAGTCATAAGAAACCTCATTTCGGTTATCAGGGAGATTGAGAAAGAGCTTATTAGCTGATAGAAGATCAATAAAGACAGGCTAGCGCGCTTCACTGTTTCATTCTCAACAACAATGAGCGATACCGATGGATAAAATTCACGCAATGCAGCTGTTTGTTCGTGTCGCGGAACTGGAGAGCTTTTCCCGGGCAGCGGAGACGCTGACCCTGCCGAGAGGCAGCGTTTCGCGCCAGATTCAGGCGCTGGAAAACCGGCTGGGCACCCAGCTGTTGCACCGCACCACGCGCCGCGTCAGCCTCACCCAGGACGGCATGGTCTATTACGAACGGGCAAAAGATCTGCTGTCGAACCTCGATGAACTGGACGGCATGTTCCAGCACGATCCCTCCAGCATCAGCGGGCGGCTACGCGTCGATATGCCGGTGGGCGTTGCACGAAATTTAGTCATCCCAAAACTGCCTGCGTTTCTGCAGCAGTATCCGGGTATTGAACTGGAGCTCAGCAGCAGCGATCGTCTGGTGGATGTGATCCGCGAAGGGTTTGACTGCGTGGTGCGCGTCGGCACGTTGAAGGATTCAGGGCTTATCGCCCGCCCGCTGGGCAAGCTTTCGGTGATTAACTGTGCCAGCCCGGATTATCTGACGCGGTTTGGTTATCCGGAAACGCTCGACGACCTGGCCTCACACGCGGTGATCCACTACGCCGCGATGCTGGGTTCGCGCCCGCAAGGCTTTGAGTTTTATAACGGCAGCGCGACCCAGTGGGTTAAAACGGGCGGGGTCTTGACGGTCAACAGTACAGAGACCTACCATGCCGCCTGTATCGCCGGGCTGGGTATTATTCAGGTTCCCCGCGTGGGCGTACGTGATTCTCTACGCACGAAAAAGCTGATTGAAGTGCTGCCGCAGTACCGGGCGGAACCCATGCCGGTTTCCCTGATCTACCCCCACCGCCGTAACCTCTCCCGCCGGGTGCACCTGTTTATGGAGTGGCTTACGGAAATCACAAAAGCTTACGTGGATTAGTCGCAAGCTATAATTCAATGACATCCAGCCAAACGAAAAGGAAAAAACGCGTGACGCCGGAAAATAACCCGCAACGACCCACTCAACAATTAGATTACGATCCCATCAAGAAGATGGAGACCGGGCCCGAAGAGCCCGGCACACCCGGCAAAGCCAGCAAAGCGCTGGGGACGGTCACCACGCTGGCGGAGAAAATTCAGCAGATCCCCGTGATTGCGCACCTGATACGCGCCGCGGAACGTTTCAACGACCGGATGGGGAATCAGTTTGGTGCAGCGATTACCTATTTTTCCTTTTTGTCGATGATCCCGATCCTGATGGTCTCGTTCGCGGCAGCCGGTTTTGTGCTCGCGTCTCACCCGACGCTGCTGCAGGATATTTTCAATAAGATCCTGAATAACGTCAGTGACCCGACCCTCGCCACCACGCTAAAAAGCACCATCAATACTGCCGTGCAGCAGCGCACCACGGTGGGTATTGTCGGTTTGCTGATTGCGCTCTATTCCGGCGTGAACTGGATGGGTAACCTGCGCGAGGCCATTCGCGCCCAGTCGCGCGAGGTGTGGGAGCGTAAGCCTCAGGATCAGGAGAAAATTTGGGTTAAGTATTTCCGCGATTTTGTTTCGCTGATTGGTCTGCTGGTGGCGCTGGTCGTCACGCTCTCCATTACCTCGGTCGCCGGTTCCGCGCAGCAGATGATTATCTCCGCGCTCTATCTTGATTACATCGACTGGCTCAAGCCTGCGTGGCGCGGCATCGGGCTGGCGATCTCCATTTTCGCCAACTACCTGCTGTTCTTCTGGATCTTCTGGCGCTTGCCGCGTCATCGCCCGCGCAAGAAAGCACTGATCCGAGGAACACTGCTCGCGGCGATAGGCTTTGAGGTGATTAAAATCGTGATGACGTATACCCTGCCGTCACTGGTGAAATCCCCTTCTGGCGCCGCGTTTGGCTCGGTTCTGGGGCTGATGGCGTTCTTCTACTTCTTCGCCCGCCTGACCCTGTTCTGTGCGGCGTGGATCGCCACCGCCGAATACAAAGGCGACACGCGCATGCCGGGGAAAACACACCGCTAACCCCCCTTTCGGGCTGAAAGTTTCAGCCCGATTCATCATTTCAGCATATATATCCAGTCCGTAACTTTTATTTAACTGAAAACCAGTTTTATCCACTAATATTTAAAATCCGTGAAGCATTTCATAGAAGTGTTTTGGCTGGGCTGAACATTATCCGCTTTTTGTTGCTTTTATCACCGGTTCGCCGTTTTGTTACAGATTGAAATGTCGCTTTTGCTGTGCGTAATATGGCCTTTCGTCCGACAAAAAATAAGAAAATATTATGCAAGCAACCGCCACAACACTCGATTCCGGGAGCGAAAACGTTCCGGTCAACTCACGCAATAAAGTCGTCGTCGCCTCGCTGATTGGCACCGCCATCGAGTTCTTCGACTTTTACATTTACGCCACCGCAGCGGTTATTGTCTTCCCGCATATCTTCTTCCCGCAGGGCGACCCGACGGCGGCCACACTGCAGTCTCTGGCAACCTTTGCTATCGCCTTCGTCGCGCGTCCGATTGGCTCGGCGCTGTTTGGTCATTTTGGCGATCGCATCGGGCGTAAAGTGACGCTGGTGGCTTCGTTGCTGACGATGGGCATTTCCACCGTCGCCATCGGCCTGCTGCCTACCTACGAGAGTATTGGCATTCTGGCACCGGTGCTGCTGGCGCTGGCACGTTTTGGCCAGGGTCTGGGTCTGGGCGGCGAATGGGGCGGCGCGGCGCTGTTGGCGACCGAGAACGCACCGGCGCGTAAGCGTGCGCTGTATGGTTCCTTCCCGCAGCTTGGCGCACCGATTGGCTTCTTCTTTGCGAACGGCACCTTCCTGCTGCTCTCCTGGCTGCTGACGGATGAACAGTTCATGAGCTGGGGCTGGCGTATTCCGTTCGTCTTCTCTGCCGTACTGGTGCTGATTGGCCTGTATGTTCGCGTTTCTCTGCACGAAACCCCGGTGTTCGCGAAAGTGGCGGCGGCGAAAAAACAGGTAAAAGTGCCGCTGGGCACGCTGCTGACCAAACATGTCCGCGTGACCGTGCTGGGCACGTTTATCATGCTGGCCACCTATACGCTGTTCTATATCATGACCGTCTACTCCATGACGTACAGCACCGCTGCCGCGCCGGTTGGGCTGGGCCTGCCGCGTAATGAAGTGCTGTGGATGCTGATGATGGCGGTGATTGGGTTTGGCGTCATGGTGCCGATTGCTGGCCTGCTGGCGGATAAATTTGGCCGTCGCTCCAGCATGATTACCATCACGACGCTTATCATTCTGTTCGCCCTGTTTGTCTTCCCGCCGCTGCTCGGTTCGGGTAGCCCGGCGCTGGTGATGGCGTATCTGCTGATTGGCCTGAGCCTGATGGGGTTAACCTTCGGTCCGATGGGCGCGCTGCTGCCAGAGCTGTTCCCGACGGAAGTGCGTTATACCGGCGCGTCATTCTCCTATAACGTCTCTTCTATTCTGGGTGCCTCCGTTGCGCCATACATCGCCACCTGGCTGCAGGCAAATTATGGCCTGTTCTACGTGGGCGTGTATCTGGCGGCCATGGCGGCACTGACGCTGATTGCGCTGCTGCTGACGCACGAGACTAAGCATCAGGCTCTGTAATTTACTGCAGCCTGATGCCCTCACCCCGGCCCTCTCCCACAGGGAGAGGGAGAAAGGGAGCTACTTCTTCATCTGCGACAAAATGTTCCGGCACTGATTGGCTTCCCCTTCTGATGGCGAAATCAGCGCCAGCAGCGCCGCAGCTGGCGTGACCAGCGTCGCGAGCGCTGCCGCCACCGCACCGCGCGCAATCAGCGGCCCGGGTTTTACCCCCGCCTGAGGATTTTTGAAGGTGCCACGCACATAAAGTGGCGAACGCAGGGTGATGATACGGATCCCCTTGCTTTCCGGGTCGATGGTTAAATCAAGCTGCTCAGAGGCCATGCTGGCGGTCCCGGTCACGTTGATCACCGCATTTTCCGTGTCGAAGGCAAAAATCTGCGGCCGCGCCACGCCGTTGACCAGATCCAGATTCGCCGCCGCGCAGTTCACCCGCACTTCATCATCACCAAAGATCTGCCCGATGATATAGTTCCCGACGTTCAGTCCCAGGATCTCCATCAGGTTGCGGCTCACCAGCCCGTCGTTCATCAGCAGCTTGAGGTTGCCGTTACTGCTCCCGAGCAGCGCCGCCACGGAGTTCCCCACCCCGCGAATGTCCGCATCGCCGTTCATTTCACCGAGGGTTTTCTGCATCAGCTCCACGTTGGGCATCAGCTCTTTCAGTTTGAGCCTGCGTGCCTGAATATCAGCCCGGCCCTGCATCGGCTTTTTATCGCCTTCCAGATGAATGTTCGAGGAGATGGTTCCGCCCGCCATACCAAATTTCAGCGGCTGCAGACGCAGGTCGGCATTTTTAAGCAGAATATGGGTTGAGAGATTGCTGATGGGTAGCGTGCTGCCATGCTCGATTTTACGCCCCTTGAAGCGCACATCCGCATCCATTACATCCCACTTGTCGGTTTCAAAGCGATCGTAGGGCAGCACTTTCCCCGCGGGCTGCAGGTCTTTTTTCACCTCTTTCGACTTCGTGCCTTTGCCGGAATCAACGCCGATCAGGGGGCCCAGATCGGCAAGCCTGAGCTGGCGGGACTCCACATCCCCTTCCAGTTTCGGGCGCGGTTTGCCGGTGGTGTAAGTCAGCGTACCGTGGATATCGCTGTCGCCGATACGGCCGTTGAAATCCCGATAGTCAAAGACAGACGATTTTTCCGTATCGATTTTGGCCACCAGATGCCCGTCCGTCTCAAACGGCGGCGTATCCGGCAGCAGCACGCCGGTGAGTTCATACAGTTCGCCCAGCGAATCTCCGGCAAACTTGAGCTGCAAATCAACCCCGCCCATGTTCATGGGGTCGTTGACCGTACCGGTAAAGGCGACTCGCGTGTTGCCGGAGCGGAAGTCCGCCTGCACCGGGAACGGGGTACCTGCGCTTCGCAGCGCCAGCATGCCGCCAATTTTACCGGTGCCGGTTAACGGTTGTCCGTTGTAGCGTCCGCTAGCCCGCAGGCCAAAAACGTAATCGCCCGCGCTGGCGTTATCCCCTTTCGCTTTAGTGCCGGTCACTTCGCTAAACGGCAGCGGTTTGCCCAGCGGATCGACCAGGATCTCCACATCAGCCTTGCTAACCTTATCGTCGATGGCGATCCGTCCGCGATCGAAAAGAATGTTATCGAGACGGAATGACCACGAAGAGGGCTGGGCGTTGGGATCTTTCTCGCCGCTGCTGGCGAGGTTAAATGTCCAGTTGTTGTTTTTTTCCGAGAGGCGGATCAGGCGAGCATCGGGCTGCTGAAGCTTGATCCACGGCAGGTAGACCGTTTTCGTAAGCAGCGCTAACGGCGCCAGCGTGGCTTCAACCCGCGGGAGATGCACCATGGTGACGGCAGGAATATCCGGCGGGTTACCCAGAATGATGTCGTCGGCGTGAACGTGCGGCCACGGGATCCAGCTTCGCCAGCCGGTCTCCTCCTTCTGACGTTCCCACACCACGCCTAAATCACCGCGTATCGCGAAGGGGCGGTTCAGTTCGGTTGAGACTTTCTGGTTGATGGTCGGCTTAAGGCGGTTCCAGTCGAATGTCGCAATAACGATGATAGCGACCACGATCAACAACAAGAAAATCCCTGCTGTCCAGGAGATTACCCTGGTTGTTTTAGTCATTTTGATCCCCTTTTCCTGATGACCTGTCCTGTAAAACTATAGTCCAGACAAAGGGAAACGGGCGGTTCAGAGGTGTGTTATCACGGTGTCGAGGGTATCCATGGGAACCGGACGCGAGAGGTAATAGCCTTGCGCGGCGGCGGCAGGTGAGTTTTGCACATCGCGCCACTCTTCCAGCGTTTCCACACCTTCCACAATGACCCCTTTGCAGTAGCGGTTCATCAGCTGCAATAACAGCGTAAACAGATTCCGCCCTTCCGGGGTCTGGCGCAGCATAATGAACAGATCGCGGGCCACTTTGATGTAGTCGTATCGCACCTCGCTGAGGGCGGAGAAGTTCGCCATGCCGGTGCCAAAGTCATCCAGCCACAGGGGGCCAAATTCACACATCGAGGCAAAAGAAGATTCCTGCGGCAGGCGGACATGCTCCACCAGTTCAAAGCGCATCCACGGCAGGGTGGCGATAAGCTCCTGCAGGTTCGCATTCTGGCGCAGCGCCAGCAGGGTTGGGCCATCCACGTTGACCGAGGCCAGAATATCGTGCTGTTCGAAAAAAGCCTGTTTCGTTGCCAGCATACGCAACTGCTCTTCCAGCACGTCCAGACGCTGGCGAACGGCAACTTCGGCGAAATAGCGGTCCGGCGCGATACGCTGTGAAGGGTTTGAGGGGTGCGTAACGACCGTCAAAATTTCAATCGCCATCAGTCGACCGTCGGTACGATAGATTGGCTGATAGGTGTACGCACGCTCACATTGCAGCCAGTAGCGATGCTCCTGCAAGTTCTCAATACTTGCCTCAGGCGTAGTGCTCAGCCGCTGGATAACCTGCTCTGACTTCATTTCAGATGTCCTGTTGTTGGGATGGCCTTTCTGGACTCGTCACTGGGTTATCGGCGCAACAATTGAGAACTTTATGTTCAATTCACCGGGAAAATGAAATTAAGATGACAGAAATTAACAGGAACCCGCGCTGGCTCAAAAAAAATAATGGAACGTCGTTTTAATATAGTTGACCGCATAATTCACACAGCGCACACTACCTTTAATTACTCTGTTCAGGTTCATGATTATGTCCAAAAAAATTGCCGTCATTGGCGAATGCATGATTGAGCTGTCACAAAAAGGCGCGGACGTTAGCCGCGGTTTTGGTGGCGATACCCTAAACACCTCCGTTTATATTGCCCGCCAGGTGCCGCCTGAGGCGCTCACCGTGAATTACGTGACCGCGCTGGGTACGGACAGTTTCAGCCAGCAAATGCTGGATGCCTGGCAGAGCGAACACATTGATACCTCGCTGATTCAGCGCATGGAAAACCGCCTGCCGGGTTTGTATTACATCGAGACCGATGACACCGGCGAGCGCACCTTCTACTACTGGCGCAACGAAGCCGCGGCCAAATACTGGCTGGAGAGCGACGGCGCAGACGCCATTTGCGAAACGCTGGCGACGTTTGATTATCTCTATCTGAGCGGGATTAGCCTCGCCATCTTAAGCCCGACCAGTCGTGAAAAGCTGCTGTCGCTGCTGCGCGAATGCCGCGCCAATGGCGGCAAGGTCATTTTTGATAACAACTACCGTCCGCGCCTGTGGGCCAGCCGGGAAGAGACGCAGCAGGTTTATCAGCAGATGCTGCAGTGCACCGATATCGCGTTCCTGACGCTCGACGATGAAGATGCTCTGTGGGGCGAGAAGCCGGTTGATGAGGTGATCGCACGCACCCAGGCCGCTGGCGTGAGCGAAGTGGTGATTAAGCGTGGTGCGGCGTCGTGCCTGGTGGCGGTGGCAGGTGACGCGGTGATTGACGTCCCGGCGGTGAAACTGGCGAAGGACAAAGTGGTAGATACTACAGCAGCGGGGGATTCCTTCAGCGCGGGGTATCTGGCAGTGCGTCTGACGGGCGGAACGCCTGAAGCGGCAGCACAGCGCGGACACCTGACAGCCAGTAAGGTGATCCAGTATCGCGGGGCGATTATTCCGCGTGAGGCGATGCCTGCTTAAATAGGGTGCGGGCTGATGCCCTCACCCTGACCCTCTCCCACCGGGAGAGGGAAATTTTTAGGATTACTACCCCTGCGGAATATCCGTCGCGTCCTGATGCAGATCATCAGACGTTGCCGCCTGGGTTGGTTGCGGCGCGGCGGTCATGATTGAATCCCATGTCGCCTGCAGCTCCTTCATGTTGTATTCCGGCTCGCCTTTCGGCTGCAGAAGGACTAATCCCATATCCTGCGACAGCTGCTGACGTAAATCCTGATTTAACATATCGACGGTCAGCCCATTCAGGAAGTCCTGACGGAGCTTCTGGTACTGCTCCGGCGCGATGTCCACCACCTGATTCTGCAACGAGCGAATACGCTGGCTGATCAGGATATCCGTATCGGCGCGGGCATAGGTGGCAAACAGCTTCTGCAGTTCGAGTTTTTTCTGCGCCACCAGCGCGTTGAACTCATCTTCTGACAGCCCCTCTTTGCGCACTTTTGCCAGCTCTTTCGCCACCACGCCCAGATTGGCATTCAGCTTATCGCCGGGCGATTCGATATTAATGGCGCACTGCGCGCGCTGGAACAGCACACGACAGTCAAAGCCCAGAGCAATATTCTTCACACCGTTCTTACTGAGGGTCTGCTGAACGTGCCAGAACAGCGCTTCACGCGTCAGATCGGCACGCCAGTAGCGCAACAGCGCGGCGGATTCACGGATAGGCTGCCAGGCGGTATCCCACATCATGGAGAGTCGATCCTGACGCACGGCGTCAGTGGTGATGCTGACAGGCTCGGTACGCAGCGGAGAGAGCGTCGGGACGGGGGCTGGCGTTTCACGCTTGCCTTTCAGCTCGCCAAAGGCTTTGTTAATCTGCTCTACCACCGCGCGGCTGTCCACATTCCCGACCACGATCAACGTCATCGCGTCCGGGGTGTACCATTTCTGATAGAACGATTTTACCTGTTCGGCATCCACCGGCTGTTTCAGTGGCTCTGCCGGATCGTGTCCAAGCAGCGCTGAGCCTTTCAGGCGATAGCGCCACCAGCCCTCTTTGGTGTCTGTCGGCCAGGTCGCGACCATATCGCTGTTGCGCAACGCATAATTGACGGTTTCCGGCGTAATCGCCAGATTGCCGGTGGCATCGGAGAGATACGTAAGCGCTTCTTTAAGCAGATCGTTGCGGTTATTCGGCAGGCTCAGGTTAAACATGGTGTAGTCATATGACACAACGGCCGGCGGCAATGGACGCTTCGGGTCGATGCCCTGCTGCCAGAGCGAACGCACCTGAACAGCCTGTAAACTGCCGCTCTGGGTGAGCGCCAGTCGGGGAATAAAATGGCTAAAGCCGGTCTGCTGGGTGCTTTCAGTGAGGGAGCCGGTATTCACAGACAGACGGATTTCAATACGATCGCTGGGACGCTGCGGTGTGGCTAACACCTGCCACTGAAAACCATTCGCCAGGGTCCCTTGTTGCCAGGCCGGGTCTGGCTGGAGCGCATCTGCCTGCACATAACTGGCTGCTGCCATCATCAGCAAACCGCCGGTTAAGAGTCGAATTTTTGTGCCCTGCATGTGAACCCCTGATCAACATTCCTGGTTAAAAAGAGTGTCTCGCGACGCGCTTCACTCTAAAAGATGACGATGAAAACACGTCGATTAGACCGCGCGTTCGGCAAAACGTCACGGTGAGAAGTGCAATATACCCAAAAAAAATCTTGTCGAATTATGACAGGTACGAACAGTTATTATGCGCAGGAGCCCGCATTCCGACAAGGGAATGCGGGTATTTAGCGGAAAATCAGGAGGATAAACCCGGGTTTTTACTATCAGAAGAGCGATTATTCAGCGTATCGTCGAGCTTTTTGTGATCCAGCTCTTTAACCCATTTTGCCACCACAACCGTCGCCACGCCGTTACCCACCAGGTTGGTTAACGCACGCGCCTCAGACATAAAGCGGTCAATACCGAGAATCAACGCCAGACCCGCCACCGGCAGATGCCCTACCGCGGAAATGGTTGCCGCCAGCACGATAAAGCCACTGCCCGTTACGCCCGCCGCCCCTTTCGATGAGAGCAACAGCACCACCAGCAGGGTGATCTGATGGAAGATATCCATATGGCTGTTGGTCGCCTGCGCGATAAACACTGCCGCCATGGTCAGGTATATCGAGGTGCCGTCGAGGTTAAAGGAGTAACCCGTCGGGATCACCAGCCCCACCACTGATTTACGACAGCCCAGCTTCTCCATCTTATCGAGCATACGCGGCAACGCCGACTCAGAGGAGGAGGTCCCCAGCACAATCAGCAGCTCTTCGCGGATATAGCGGATAAATTTGAAGATGCTGAAACCGGCCGCGCGGGCAATAGAACCCAGCACCACCACCACAAACAGAATACAGGTGATATAGAAGCAGATGATCAGCTGGCCGAGCTGTACCAGCGTGCCGACGCCGTATTTCCCGATGGTGAACGCCATTGCCCCGAAGGCACCAATCGGCGCCAGACGCATGATCATGTTGATGATGCCGAAGATGACCTGCGAGAAGCTTTCAATAACGTTAAAGATCAGCTGGCCTTTGCTGCCCAGACGATGCAGGGCAAAACCAAACATGACGGCGAACAGCAGCACCTGCAGGATGTTGCCGCTGGCAAACGCCCCGATCACGCTGCCGGGAATGACATCCAGCAGGAAGGCGACCACGCCCTGATCTTTCGCCTGCTCGGCGTAGACCGCCACCGCTTTGGCATCCAGCGTCGACGGGTCGACGTTCATACCTGCGCCAGGCTGCACCACGTTAACAATGATCAGACCGATAATCAGAGCCAGGGTACTGACCACTTCGAAATAGAGAAGCGCCACAGCACCGGTACGCCCTACCGCCTTCATGCTTTCCATGCCAGCGATACCGGTCACTACCGTACAGAAGATCACCGGGGCGATAACCATTTTAATGAGCTTAACGAACGCGTCGCCAAGCGGTTTCATCTGCGCGCCCAGTTCAGGGTAGTAGTGCCCCAGTAAAATACCGATTGCGATGGCTGTCAGGACCTGAAAGTAAAGACTTTTGAAGAGTGAGGTTTTCATAGAATGTCCTTGGGAAGAAAAACCACAGGCTTTGTAAGGTTATGGTTAACCTGCGGCTCTAAAATAACACCCGCATAACAGGACAGAAATAAACTCAGTTCAAATTTGAAACACAAATGTTAAGAACTTTGAGCTGGCTCGCACAAGCCAGCAACAAAATTACACTTTTGCGTTATTGCCAGCGCCTGAAAGGTATCGCTGTTCAAAGACATCCGACGGGACGGCGCGGGCAAACAGGAAGCCCTGGCCCTTCTCGACACCCGCGTCAGCCAGCCAGCGGCGCTGTGCTTCCGTCTCGATGCCCTCGGCAATCAGATTCAGGTTGAGGCTGCGCGCCATCTGGATAATGGCCTGCACCATGCTGCTGTCTTCCGGCAACCCTTCCACAAACGCTTTGTCGATTTTCAGAACATCCACCGGCAGCGTTTTCATGTGCTGGAGCTGACGCAGTCCGGCATAGCCCATCCCAAAATCATCCAGCGCAATGCGAATACCGGCGTTACGCAGCGGTTTCAGTATCGCGACCGCCTCATTCGGGTCGTCGATACGGCGGCTTTCCGTTACTTCCAGAATCAGCGTATCCGGCTGGATCCGGTAGCGATTGATGAGCTCCAGCATCTCCGAGACCATGGTCGGATGCATCAGCTGCAGGGCAGAGAGATTGACCGACAGCGGCAGGTTCACGCCACGCTCCTGCCAGGCGGCGAGCTGGCGGCAGGACTCCTCAAGCACCCAGTAGCCGACGGTGACCATCAGGCCGCAGGATTCGATGCGGTCGATCAACCCTTCCGGTAGCTCCCAGGAGCCATCCGGCTGTTGCACACGCAGCAACGCTTCCGCGCTTTTCACTTCACCCGTCAGCAAGTTGACCTGCGGTTGCAGCCAGAGGGCAAACTGGTGGTTATCCAACGCAGTGAGAATGTCGCTCTCTTCCGTCAGACGCTGCTGCGCCTTTTCCATCTGTTCCGGGTCGAAGAACTGGATCTGGTTTTTCCCTTTGCGGCGGGCGGTAAAGGCCGCCGAGAAGGCGCGGCGATAAAGCTGTTCTGCGGTCAGATCGCCGTAGAACATCGCAATGCCAATACTGGCGCTGGGGCGAAGCTGGATCCCCTGAATGGGCAGCCGCTCATTAATGACAGTGAGTACTTGCTGACCTAGTGTGATGGCATGCCACGGCTCTTTCACGCCGTTTGCAATCACCACCAGGTCATAACCGCTGACCTGGGTCAGCACCATGCGCGGCGCAAGAACAGATTTGACCTTTTCCACCAGCGTCAGCAGCAGCATTTCACGCTGGCTCTCCTTGAGCACGCCAGCGGTGTCCTGCAGGGTCTCACAGGCGATGACCATCAACGCGGTGGTCTGCTGGCGGGCCACGGTCTGCTCCAGCATCGCCATCAGAAACGCTTTATTGGGGAGCTCCGACACCGGGAAACGGGTGGCGCTACTGTTCAGTTCATCCTGCTGACGCTGAATGCGCTGCTGGTTGAGGTTGTAGCTGCGCACCAGCATGCCGATCTCATCGTCATGATGAAGGCGCGGGAGCTCAAGCTGATGTCCCATCTGGTCCTGGGGAGAAAGCGAGTTTAGCTCCCGGGCGATACGGCGCAGCGGATGAACAATCAGCCGGTTAATGCACCAGGTCAGCGCCACGCTGAGGATCAGCGTCATAAGTAAGCAAGTGGTCACTAACGTGATAAACCAGCTCATGACGAACTTATACATGCGATACGAGTCCGCCTGCAGGACAAGATAAGCCAGCGGCTGCGGATTCGCAGGGCGTTCAAGCGAGTAGATGGGGAGCGAAATTTGTACCGGCAGCTCAAACAGACGCATCACCATCATCGGGACGGGACGTTCAGGGATAAAACTCATCCGCAGCGCCTGGAACTGGTTAGGCAGCACCACGTCTGCGCGGCTGACGACGCCCGCAGGCTGAATGCGTTTTAAAATGGTTTCCGCTTCGGGAATATCGCCTTTCAGAATCGAAGCAGAGAGCGGGCCACGCACCGAGCGGGCAATACTTTCTAATTGTGTAGCCGTGTTATAGCGATTCTGCTGCACGGAATGAAACAGCAAAATTACGCAAAATAGCAGTACAAACAGCATTGTGACGGCAGAAACCATCGCCATCTGTTTGATCGTTAAGGAACGGCTGACACGCAAAATGACTCTCCACAGAACTCGAAGCGCAGGGCGCACCAGGGTGTAAACCTGGCGCGCCTGAGTATACCCGATCGCTGCACTTTTAAGAGAGACTTACAAATGGATTAAGTTAAATCCGATTACCAGTCCGCATACGGAATAAGCGGCTGCGGCGGTAAGTCCATATCGCCCTGCCAGCCTGCGGCGGAGTAGCGAACATAAAGCAGCGCATGGCTTGGGGTATAGTCTTTCGCTTCCTGAATGTCCACACCCAGCCCAACAAACCAGTTGGACGTCACCCGGCGCTCGATAATGGCCCGCGCGGTATAACCGGTACCGGAAGAACTGCTGCCGGTTTCCATATCGCCTCTGTCGGTATAGCGGCCTGGCTCATCGACAGGGATAAGTCCCTGAATCGGATAGCGCAGCACATCGTTGGTTTTAGAGTGAGACCAGGATACAGACCCGCCCAGCTCCCAGGACCAGTTCTCCGTGCGTTTACGCCAGGTCACCGGCAGCGCGAAGGAGACATACTCCTGCGGACTGTAATACCCCCCCTGACCCAGGGTATAGCCACTCAGATCTTTGTCGTAGTGCCAGAGCATATTGGAGACGCCGACCGTCAGGCGCTCGTTGTTTTTATTAATGAGCTTGTAGTAGTAACCGGTCATCCAGCGGACGCGCCAGTTATCTTCCACATTTTTGCCCGTCAGCGATTCCGCGTTCAGGCTTGACCAGATGCCGTTCGCCTCACCTTTGTCATAGCTTATGCTCACGCCACCACCGGTGGCGCGCACGCCGCCCCAGGTGGTGCCGGTGTTGGTATCTTTTTGCCCGGCGAAGGCCAGCAGCGAGCTGGAGATCGGACGACGATGAGCGTTAACGGTATAGCCGATAGGACCGAGATCGCTGCTGTAACTGACGCCGCCCACCACGTCGACGACGTCAAAGCCCATCGGCGTGGTGCCGATATCCCATGCCCAGGTTTTATTCTGCCAGCCCACGGCCACGCTTGCGCCATTTGACGTCTGGTTGGTGTTGCCGCGACACGGCGTTTCGGCACAGGTACCCCATTTGGGATCGTAGGTGCCGTTGTTGGTGGCAAACGAACCGGCATCCATATTGACCAGATCGCTGCGGAAGAACATCCGCCCATCAGAGAGCGGCGCATCCACCTGCAGCATGGTGGTGTGGGCTTTCAGATCGGAGTAGCCGCCCGTGCCGCTGGAGCCCCAGTAATCGTGCTGCAGCGTGACGTTAACATCCTGCTGGCGGTATAAATCACCGGCATCGCTACGCACGCCGCGTTTCAGCCAGTCATCTTTTTCATCGTTACGCGTCAGACGCGTAAAGCTGTCATTATCGGCCGGACGGGTGGTGGTGATACCCGAGGAGACCATCGCATCTTTATAGGTCTCCAGCGCCTGCTGAGGCTGGCCGTTTTGCGCCTGAAAACGGGCCGCATCACGCAGCACCAGCGCGTTTTCCATCGACGCAGGCTGCGATTTAGCCTGCGGAATGATCTTGTTAAACGTCTGCGCGGCGGCAGCAGAATCACCCAGCCCCGCCTGCGCCATCGCGATGCGGCGCTGCATATTGAGCGACAACGGCTGACCGTTTTGCGCCGCAGGCAGTTTCGCCAGCTCGGCGCGTGCAGCGGCCTTGTCGCCCTGCGCGCTGTAGATTTCAGTCAGACCGAGGATCGCATCTTCGTTTTGTGGCTCACGCTGCAGCACGCCGCTGTAAGCCGTTTTCGCCGCGTTGAGATCGCCACGCTGCTGCGCCCAGTCCGCCAGGGTTAAGTCGATACGGGTGGAGGCAGGTTGCTGACGCAGAAGATTTTCCGCCTCCTGCTCTTTGCCGCTGTCGCGCAGGCGGTTGGCGGTTTCAAGCACCTGATTGCTTTGCAGACGATCGGCGAGCTCCTGAATATTGCCGTTCCACTGGCTACGCGGCAGCGTCTCCAGATGGGCCAGCGCGGCGCGATCCTGATCGTTTCCGGAAAGATAGAGCCCGTTAGCATACACCTGGTCCGGGTCGGTCGGTTTCTGGCTGGCAAGCTGACGCATCAGGGTATCCGCCTGGCTGCGCTGGCCTGCGCTGTAGAGATCGCGCGACAGACGATAGGTGATCCACACGTCGCCTGGGGAGAGCGCCAGACGACGGCGCTGAATCCCGGCGGCCTGAGCGTATTTGCCCTGGTTCTCCAGCTGCTCAGCCTGCGCGGAGAGCTGTTCGTTGGTCAGGCTACGTTCAATATCATCGATGCTGCGACGCTGGCTGGCGGAGAGCGACTGGATAAACTGCGAGGCTTTCTCTGGCGACTGGGCACGATAAATATTGGCCAGCCCGCGAACCGCGTTGCTGTTACCGCTGTCCATACGCAACGCCTGGCGATAATAGCGCTCGGCCGCTTCGTTATCTTTACGCGCCGCTGCGGCATCACCCAGCCCCAGCACCGCATAACTGTCGCTATTGTCGATATTGCGCGCCTGCTGATAGTAGCGTTCCGCCTGCGCCGGATTATTCGCTTTCAGCGCCGCATCCCCCTGCTGGATCAGCAGCCAGTAGCGGTTCACCTTCAGCAAACTGTCCCATTTACCGCGATTATCGCTCTGCGGATCGAGGGCGATCGCCTTTTCAAACTGTGCCACCGCGCGAGCGCGGTCGCCTTTCTGGGAATAAGCCTGACCCAGCGCGCCAACGGCTTCGCTGTCAGCGTGGTTTGCGCTGACCGCCTTTTGCAGCTCGGCCACCGCCTTATCACCCTGCCCGGCATTTACCGCCGCCAGGCCTTGCGCTTTGGCACGGAAGGTGGGGTCGGCGAGCTGTTTCTGCTGCGCTTCAAGCTGTGAACGCGCTGCCGCTACGTTCTCGCCGTCACTGAATACGCTCAGGTATTTTTGCAGCGCAGAGACGCTGGCGCTGCTGACCGGCTGGTCTTTGATCTGCTCATACCACATATCCGACGCCTGGCTGCGGCCATTGCTGGATTTGGCCATCTCCTGCAGCACCGCAAACCCTTCATCACGGCGTCCGGTCTGGAACAGCAGCTGGGCCAGCGTCGACTGCAGTTGCGTATTGCCAGGACTGCTGCTGTTAATCTTCTTCAGCTGATTAATGGCCGCATTGCGGCGGGCAGGATCTTTCGCCACCACATTCCAGTATTCCGTCGCCACATCGCCGCCCGGCGGGTTGCCGTCGAACAGCTTGTCATAGGCGGCAATCGCCTCCTGGGTGTGACCCGTCGTGGCGAGTAAGCGGGCCTGCTGTAACTGCTGGCGGCCATCCGGCGTGGAAAGCAGCATGGTATTGCGTGAGGACTGATACGCACTGGAACCGGGTGCGATCCCTTTCAGTCGATCCAGCTCTTTTTGCGCACCGGCATTATCGCCCTGACGAAGCAGATAGCGGAAACGCGCGGCAATAACGTCAGGGTTGTTGGGATCAATCAGCTCAAGACGATAGAGCGACTGACGCACCAAATCCTCACGCTGCGTCGATTCCCCCAGGCGCACCTGTTCCAGCAGTTGTTGCTGCTGCGGGGAGTTGACGGCCTGAGCCAGCGGCATCAGCGCCAGGCCAAGCGATAAACTGAGTAGATTTACTGTGAACTTGCGCATTCCTGGCCCCAATCCGGTATTAATTCACCTTTTGTGGTGAAGCGAAAACGATGCTGATCCCATCCTTGTCCAAAGAGAGTCAGTACATAACTGTAATAGGCATTGTTACCGGGAAAATGGTCAGCCACACGCTGACGCTGAACGGCCTGCGCGTCACGCTGCTGTAAAAAAGGCAGCATGGCAGCAGAGAAGCCGACCGGGCCATTGCCCGTGCGTTTCCCGCTCGCCACATCCACTTTCTCCGGCGGAACACCCTGTTTTATTGTCGTGGCGGCCATCGGCTGGAAACGTGCCAGTAGCCGGGCTTTCTGGGGATCGTTATCGCTCATCATCCCCACCCAAAGATAGACGCGGATAGCATCGTATCCTCCCACCAGCGGCGGATCCTGCTTTAACCGCCAGCCTTTGTTTTTCTGGTATTGCACCCAGTCCGGCGAAAAGCCTTTTGGCGCACTCTCCTGCAGCAAGCGCAGGTTGGTTTCACGCAGGGTAGTCCACGGGGCACCAAAACGCGTGAAATAGCTCGCCAGCTGAGGCGGAAGATAGCTGGGGTTAAAACGCCAGGCGTTTTCATCGGCAAAACCCACTTTACCCGGGAGCAACATCAGGCCGAGACCGGGTACTTTCACCATTTCCTCGCGGGCAATGCGTTTGAGTAGCGCCTTACCCGTGCGGGTGTAGTCGGCGTCTTTCCATAACCGGCCCGCTTCAAGCAGTGACCAGGCAATCCAGACATCGGCATCCGAGGCGGAATTGGTGTCGATGACCGCCCAGTTCTCTTTGTCTTTCTGTCCCCATAGCCAGGCGGGGAGCATGTCGTCGAGATGCCCACCGGCAAGATTATCCCGCGTCCATGCCAGCACCTGGTCGAACGCTTTACGGTCATTCGCGGCCAGGGCAAAGAACAGCGCGTAACTTTGCCCTTCCGAGGTGGTGATTTTACGCGTGTCACTGGGGTCAATGACCCGCCCGCCCTCGCTGATGTAATCCTGTTTAAACTGCTCCCAGGCAGGCCAGGTGCAGGCGGCACGAAGAGGCGTCGCCGCCAGCATCAATCCGACTACACACCAGCGAAAGGCTTTCATCACATCTTACTCATGATCCGGATTCAGGCGACGACGGCTGATGATTCGCAGCAGACGCCACAGCACCCAGGCCAGCAACACCACGCTGACGGCGGCCAGGATAGCCAGCAGAACCGGATGGTTAGAGAGCGCATACCACAGACGTTCGAACCATGGCAGATGGCCTACATAGTACACATCGCCCACGCGCAGGCTGTTGACGCCCGACTCACGGATCACCGAGACAGAACCGAACATGGAGGCACGTTTACCGCTGTCGTTCATCGCGCTGTTGAGCAGTTCATAGCCGCGCGGGCTGTCTGCCAGCAGGGCAATGACGCTACGCTGATCGTTGTACGGTGACTGGAAACCGACCACGGCCGCCATCGCGCCCTGAGACGTTACCGCCGTTTGCGCGCTGGCTTTACGATCGTTGATATCCGGCATGATGCTCGGGAACTGGGTCTGACGCAGCGGCGTGTTAACCCAGGACTGAGCAGCCTGAACCAGCAGATCGACACGCTTCTCATCTTTGAGCTTATCCGGGATGGTCCCGATCACCATGATGTCTGCATCTTTGTTCTGGATTTGCGCACCATCGTCAGTCAACGTGACGTTAATCGCCGGCAGGCCCGTTTGCGCGCCCACGGTCGCCATGGTGTCCAGCAGGGTGGTCACCTGCTCTTCGTTTGGCGCTTTTGGCATCACAACAATGGATTCAGACAGGTCCGCCATGCGGCTGAACGGGAAGCCCGCGTTGGCAAATGCCCGCAGATCCGGCATCGCGAGGAAGTGATAGTACTTCGAGAAGTCGATGGTCGACTCATCGCCAATCACGACGTGGTTCTGCACCTGCTGGAAGGTGATGCAGTTGTCCACCGAACCGCCAGGCAGTGGGTTCATGTACTGGAAATTAAAGCGCAGCTGGTTTATCGCCCCGAGCTTCAGCGCCGGGATAGAGACATCGGTCTTACCATCCAGCAGCCCCTGCAATACCGGCAGACGGAGCATCAGCCGGTTAGTGTCCTGGGTGCTGGTCAGGCTAAAGGATTGCAGGAACTGGTTGTTCAGGCTGATATCCATGCGCGAGCTGTCTTTGGTTGACGGCGCGGTGTAACGGTAGTTCAGGTTGATATCAATGCCGTTGGTCCGCAGCAGATACAGGTCCGGCGGCAGGTTCAGCGACAGGCTGATAGGCGATGGCTCAAGCCCCGTCGCCTGCAGCTGCTCTTCGTAGGTTTTCAGCTCACCGAAGGTCACTGCCCGGTCGGTACGCACCCAGTTTGGCGCGTCATACGGTTTACGTGCCAGCAGCGGCTTGACCTCATCGACCACCACGCTGCTGCCGCGGAACAGGATATTCCCCTGCGCAATCGCTTTTGCCGCCTGCACCAGGTCTTTTTCGTCACGGCCAAAGACCACCAGCAGCTTCACATACGGGTTGTCCGGGTGGCTAATCATCTCAATGGTCGGGGCTTTGACGTCCGGGTGCTCGCGCAGGAATGCAGGACGCTTCGCATTGGTGGCGAAGATGATGGCATTTCTGTCAGGGATTTTGTCGTACATGACCGGGAAGTTCTGCCCGCGCCAGCCGGAACGGGAGCCGAACCAGGAGGCCACAATGGTCGCCGCGCGTTGTTCCGTCACATCCGGAGAGGAGGCAAAGACCATCGGCAGGGTGAGCGGACGGTTATCGCGCGGATCGAAGAACGGCACCGGGAACGCTGAGAGATCGTTTTTCAGCGCCAGAGACTGGTAGGTCATCTGCAGCGATGAGTTACGCCCGATATCCATCCACAGCGTGTTGCTGGCCGGGTTTTCGCAGACGTCACGGTAGTGGCCCACAAATTCCAGACGGATACGGTTAAAGTCGGTGATAAACAGCGGGTTGATCGGCACCTGCGCCAGGGTTTTCTTGCCCAACTGCTCTTTGGTGACCGGCAGAACGTCCATCAGCTCATCATTGAGGTAGACCTTCAGCTGAGACTGCGTCGGCAACAGCGATGGCGACGGGGTATACTCGAGATTCAGCACTGCGTTAGAGACAACCTCATCGCTGCGCATGCCAAACTCGATACCGCCGTCAGGGTTAACGCCGCGCAGCACCATGCTGCCCGGAGGCGGCGCAATCTGCGCAAAGGTGAGCTTCACGTCTCGTGACGGCGCATTCTCCGCGACAACCGGCGCGTTAGCGCCCCGCACGCCCGGCATCACCTGCCCCACAACCTGCGTATCTGCCGGCAAGGTGTTGCCCGCTGTCGGCTGGTTGGGCACCAGGTTTTCTGTCTGCCCGGGTGCCGCCGTGACAACCGGTTCGGTCGCTTGCGCAACCACAGGCACCGTAGGAGCTGGCGTGGCCGCGACGTTATCAGGCGCTGCGTTAGCCATTGTTGCGGGGAGCGTACTCATCCCCATTGCCACTGCACATAACCAGGAAAGTTTTGTTTTCATCGCGTTATCATCATTGTTGAGCCATAACCGGGTCCGCCTGCTTCGCCTCATCCCGCTCAGGACGACGAGGAATGAACGACACGACCCAGGAAACCAGCGAAGTAAGTGACCGGAAAATTATTTTCACCGACGACGGGGCAAATTCTGCAAGGTGACGATAGCCACGGAACCCCAGCTTCAGAATATCCAGCAGGCTTTCCAGAGGTTTATCTTCCGGGAAGCTGTCCTGCCAGAGAGCCCACGTATCCGCGCGGGCAAACGTACACTGCACAAAATCAATATGTTGCTTCCTGGTCAGCGGCATCAGCTGCAGACCCACTTCATTGCCTGCCACACGCACAACCTGTGTCGGGAAGACATACTCCTGCTGGCCGCGCTTAAGCAGCAGGTTGACCTTCTGCCCTTCCAGCACCTTCGCCTGACCGTTGATTTTGATACCCAGACCACCGTCGGAGAAGTCGTGTACGGTACAGGAGAAGAGATGGCCATCTTCACGGGCTATCGCCGCAGGCATGCTGATTTCAACGCGATGTGCGCGACGTACCTGCTTGCTCTCCACCGATACTGCCACCGCACCGCCGAGAATAATCAGGTTGTAGAATACCCATGCCATACTGACGAACACCGTCAGGATCTCGTTTTCCGGACCGTAGAAGTAGCGCCAGATACCGGCAATCACGCCCACAATGTTCAGCAGCACCAGGAAGATGTACGGACGGGAGATCACCCAGTCGACATACTCTTCTTCCACCAGGCCACCCTTCGCAGTGACGTTGAATTTGCCTTTATGCGGGTTAATCAGCGCCACCATTGTCGGCGGCGCGATATACCAGGCCAGCACCGTTTCGTAGATTTCACTCCAGAACGAATGGCGATACTTCCCCTGAATCTTCGAGTTCGTCAGGCTCGCGTGGATCATGTGCGGCAGCACAAACAGCGCAATCATCAGGGCCGGTGCGTAGATGATATAGGCGTGAAGGAGCAGGAACGCCAGCGGCGCGGTCAGGAAGATGAGCCGCGGGATACCGGATAAGAAGTGGAACATGGCGTTGACGTAGCACAGACGTTGCGCCAGCTTGAGGCCTTTACCCAGCAGCGGGTTATCAAGACGGAAAATCTGCACCATGCCGCGCGCCCAGCGAATACGCTGGCCGATATGCGCCGACAGTGACTCCGTCGCCAGACCGGCCGCCTGAGGGATACGCATATAGGCCGAGGTATAGCCGCGGCGATGCAAGCGCAGCGAGGTGTGCGCATCTTCAGTGACCGTTTCAACCGCGATGCCGCCAATTTCATCCAGCGGTTTACGGCGGATAACCGCACAGGAACCGCAGAAGAAGGTCGCATCCCACATGTCGTTGCCATCCTGCACCAGACCATAGAACAGGGTGCCTTCGTTCGGGGTTTTACGGAAACGACCAAGGTTACGTTCAAACGGATCCGGTGAGAAGAAATGGTGCGGCGTCTGCATCATCGCCAGCTCCTTCTCTTTCAGGAACCAGCCCATCGTCATCTGCAGGAACGAGCGCGTCGGCACGTGGTCGCAGTCAAAGATAGAGACAAACTCCCCTGTTGCATACTTCAGCGCGTTGTTGATGTTCCCGGCTTTGGCATGCTCGTGCGAGGTACGGGCGATATACTCAACGCCCACCTCTTCTGCGAACTGACGGAACGCGGCGCGACCGCCGTCATCCAGGATCCAGATTTTGAGCTTATCTTTGGGCCAGTCGATGCCCAGCGCGGCATAAATGGTATTTTTCACCACGCTCAGGTCTTCGTTATAGGTCGGCACAAAGAGATCGACAGTCGGCCACGTCGACGTATCTTTTGGCAGCGGAACTGGTTGGCGGTTGAGCGGCCAGATCACCTGGAAATAGCCCAGCACCAGCACGATCCAGGCGTAGGTTTCTGCAAACAGCAGCACCAGACCGCATATCAGACTAACCGGGTCGTCCCAGTTCAGCGTTGAGGTATAACGCCACCAGATATAGCGGCAGGAGACGGTCAGCGACAACACAATCAGCATCAGAGCGGAGAAACGCCCCGGTATACGCCGCACCAGCAGCGCCACGCCCCACAGCAGGATCAGGAAGGTGAACTGCGCCAGCGGGTTAAAGGGTTGCGTGATACAGACCAGCGCCAGAATGAGCGAGAAGACAACGATCACGCCCAAAATAAAACGCCGTAAGCCCGGGTGCAGATGCCCGAGCTCCTTATGGTTATCCAGATGGCTGGTCTTATCGCCCACGCGGTCAGGCAGTCTGTCCAGCCACTGATGATAGCGTTCACGTAAAAGCTGGACCCGGCTGAAACTACGCCAGTGCGGGGTCTTTTTTTCATGACGCGCAGAGGTGACCACCAGCCAGATCGCCTGAATAATGTAACGTGCCGGATCTAAAGGCCGGGGCCGGTCAGGATTAATGTGCGGATACAATTCACTGTGTCGCGCACGAATGCGCTGCCAGCGAGGGTGCTCCAGGGGAATGAACATCCAGGCCAGAATCATCCAGAAACAGCCGAACGCGGCGCTAAACGCCGACGCGCCATGTCGGCGAAAATGCCGGTAATGGTCGCTTAAGCGCGAACTGACCGGTGGGATGAGTAACCAGCTGGAGAGTCGGCTCATACCGTACTCCTGGCAGGTTCCGCCCCATTGGCGAAGTGCAGCAGACACCAGTTTGCCAGCGTCAGGATCTCTTCTGCCGCCAGTGAATCGCTGCGGTACTCGCCGAGTGGCTGTTTGGAGGCGAGACATTCCGCCATGCCTTCATCACGATGGATCACAATCGGCAACAGGCGGCGCTGGCTTTGCAGCCAAACCTGATACAGATCGTCCTGGATCTGGCTGCCAATACGTAAATCGTTGATCAGGATATGGCTATTCTGCGGCAACCCTTGCTGATGCAAACGGATATGGCAATTTGCATCGACATTCACAATGGAGAGTACATGGTCACATTGTGCAATCAACTGTCGGGTCAGCGTGCCGGCGCCGTGTGGCAGATCCAGCAGGATCCACTGATAATGGCCTTTTTCTTTCAGACTCTGCAGCGCGAGCGTGAATTGTGAAAATAAGCGTTGATACGCTGCTTCGTTTTCACGTTCCGTCGTGGTCAGTTGACCAAACGGCAGTAAATCAAGCTGGGAGGTGTAACGCAGACCCGCATCACGCCAGTCTTTATCATCAAGCAACGCGCGGGCCCAACCCTCGGTACGGGTAAAGTCGACGTTAAATGACATACGTAGCAAATTGTCGGAGCAGGCATCAATTACCAGCACCGATTCACCTAAAAGCTGTAATGACCACGCCAGCGCCGCGGTAACGGATGTTGTACCCACTCCACCACGGACGCCCTGTAATCCGAGTATGGCCATCAATGGCTCCCTTATTGTTGTTGGGTAAATTCAGCTAATAACGGCCAACGTTTAATAGCCGCGGCCAACTGTTCCCGCTGGGAAATATCGGTGTAATCTATTTCAGGTAAAGAAAAGGCCTGCGTCAGCGCCAGAAAATCGTTTTGGAATGTGTAACCCAGGGTCGAATCGACTGGGGTTCCGGGTTCATTATTATCCATTTTTTTCCATCCCTTTGAGTATCTTCGCACGTTCAGAAGTAGCGAGGCTTCCTGCCCGGTGAAATTTCATTTACATGCTAAATCTGATGCTCTTTAATTTCAATGTTAGGTTTATTTCTACGCTTTCGCTAGTAAACTGATATACAGATAAATTAGACGAAAAGAGGGACACCGTGGACTCCATATTTTCTATTGGCATCCAGTCATTATGGGACGAATTGCGCCACATGCCAGTCGGAGGGGTCTGGTGGATTAATTCGGATCGCAATGAAGATGCTATCAGTCTGGTAAACCAGACAATTTCCGCCCAGAACAAGGATGCCCGGGTGGCGGTCATTAGCATGGGCGACGATCCCAACAAAATTATCACCCTGGAACGTGACCGCGGTCCACAGACGGTGCGATTATTTTCCATGCCCTCAGAAGCAGATAGTCTATACTTTTTGTCCCGCGACATTCAGTGCTCCATCGATCCGGATCACTATTTATTGATTCTTAAATGTTCACATAACGCCCTGCAAAATATCCCTGCTGAAAAACTGCTGCAGTGGCTGGAAAAAATCAATAAATGGGCAAGATTTCAAAATTGCACGCTATTGATAATCAATCCCGGCAGTAATAACGATAAGCTGTTCTCACTTTTAATGGGTGAATATCGATCTCTTTTCGGCCTGGCAAGTCTTCGCGACCAGGCGGGGAGCTATCTCTACGATATTGCATTCTGGTGTAATGAAAAAGGGGTGAGCGCCCGACAACAGCTAACGCTTAACCATATTGACGGTGAGTGGCACCTTGCCCAGCAAGAAGAAACCGTGGTGCAACCGCGCAGCGATGAAAAACGGATCCTGAGCCATATCGCGGTGCTGGAAGGCGCGCCCGCGCTGTCTGAAAACTGGTCGCTGTTTGACTCCAATGAAGCGCTTTTTCATGAAGCCCGCACGACGCAGGCGGCCACCCTGGTTTTCTCGCTGATGCAGAATAACCAGATTGAAACGCTGGCAAGACAAATTCATACCTTACGTCGTCAGCGCGGCAGTGCGTTAAAAATAGTGGTACGCGAAAACAATACCAGCCTGCGTGCCACCGATGAGCGTCTGCTTTTGGGCTGTGGCGCAAACATGGTGATCCCGTGGAATGCCCCACTCTCACGCTGCCTGACGCTCATCGAAAGTGTGCAGGGTCAGCAGTTCAACCGCCACGTACCGGAAGATATTTCCACGCTGCTTTCCATGACCCAGCCAATGAAACTGCGCGGTTACCAGAAATGGGATACCTTCTGTGATGCCGTTGGTAACATGATGAACAACACGCTGCTTCCTGCAGACGGGAAAGGGGTAATGGTTGCCCTGCGTCCTGTGCCGGGGATCCGCGTTGAACAGGCGCTCACTTTATGTCGTCCTAACCGTACCGGGGACATCATGACGATTGGCGACAACCGTCTGGTGCTGTTTTTGTCCTTTTGTCGGGTGAACGATCTCGATACCGCGCTGAACCATATCTTCCCCCTGCCTACCGGGGATATTTTCTCGAACCGTATGATTTGGTTCGAAGACAATCTGATCAGCGCTGAGCTGGTGCAGATGCGCACCCTTGCGCCTGAAAACTGGGTTAAACCGCTCCCTGCGGCAAGCGATTTAAAACCGATCCTCAATGCAAGGCATGACGGCCATGTCTGGCGTCGGGTTCCGGAACCCCTTCGCTTATTAACTGAGAATGGGGAGAACGCACCATCATGAATATCAGCGATATCATTCAACTGGTCGTATTCTGTGCGCTGATCTTTTTCCCGCTTGGTTACTATGCACGCCATTCACTGCGCCGTATTCGCGATACGTCCAGAGTGGTATTTGGCAAACCTCGCTATGTCAAACCAGCCGGAACACTGACACGGGCATCACACGTCAAGGCAGACCGAAAACATGACTAATTCTACTTATACCGCTTCGTCACCATCGCCGCTCTGGCAATACTGGCGCGGCCTTTCTGGCTGGAACTTCTACTTTCTGGTGAAGTTTGGTCTGCTGTGGGCTGGCTATCTCAACTTCCATCCCCTGCTCAACCTGGTGTTTATGGCCTTCCTGTTGATGCCGCTGCCGAACATCAGGCTGCATCGCTTACGTCACTGGATTGCCATCCCCGTGGGCTTTGCGCTGTTCTGGCATGATACCTGGCTACCGGGGCCGGACAGCATCATGAGCCAGGGTTCTCAGGTGGCGGGATTTAGCGCCAGCTATATGCTGGACCTGACCGAGCGCTTTATTAACTGGCAGATGATTGGCGCGATCTTCGTGCTGCTGGTTGCCTGGCTGTTTCTGTCACAGTGGATCCGCGTCACGGTGTTTGTCGTCGCCATTATGATCTGGCTGAACGTTCTGACGCTGGCAGGACCAAGTTTCTCCCTGTGGCCAGCCGGTCAACCGACCAGCACGGTGACCACTACCGGCGGGAGTGCGGCAGCAACCGTCACCACGGCAGGCGATACGCCGGTGGTGGGTGATATTCCAGCGCAGACCGCGCCGCCAACCTCAACCAACCTGAACGCCTGGCTTTCCAGCTTCTACACGGCGGAAGATAAGCGTCAGACTAAATTCCCGGATGCGCTCCCGGCGGATGCCCAGCCGTTTGAACTGCTGGTGATCAACATCTGTTCCCTCTCCTGGGCTGATGTTGACGCGGCTGGTTTAATGTCGCACCCGCTCTGGTCGCATTTCGATATCCAGTTTAAAGACTTTAACTCTGCCACCTCGTACAGCGGCCCGGCGGCAATTCGTCTGCTGCGTGCAAGCTGCGGTCAGCCATCGCATAAGAATCTGTATCAGCCCGCTGGCAACCAGTGTTATCTGTTCGATAACCTGGCAAAACTGGGCTTTACGCAGCACCTGATGCTGGGGCATAACGGCCAGTTCGGTAACTTCCTGAAAGAGGTACGTGAACAAGGGGGTATGCAGGCACCGCTGATGGATCAAACCGGTCTGCCGGTTACGCTGTTGGGCTTCGACGGTTCACCCGTCTATGACGATACCGCCGTGCTACAGCGCTGGCTGCAAACCATCGAAAAAGACAGCAATCCGCGCAGCGCGACGTTCTATAACACCCTGCCGCTTCACGACGGTAACCACTTCCCTGGCGTGAGCAAAACCGCAGATTACAAAGTGCGTGCGCAAAAGTTCTTTGATGAGCTGGATGCGTTCTTCACTGAACTGGAAAAATCTGGCCGTAAAGTGATGGTGGTTGTCGTTCCAGAACACGGTGGGGCGCTGAAAGGCGACAGAATGCAGGTATCCGGTCTGCGTGATATCCCCAGCCCGTCCATTACCAACGTGCCTGCCGGGATTAAATTCTTTGGCATGAAGGCACCGCATCAGGGCGCGCCAATTGAGATCACTCAGCCAACCAGCTATCTGGCGATCTCAGAACTTGTGGCCCGCGCGGTCGATGGTAAGCTGTTTGTGGAAGATAGCGTGAACTGGGATCAGCTCACCAGTAATCTGCCGCAAACCGCTGAAGTCTCTGAGAACGCTAACGCGGTCGTGATTCAGTACCAGAACAAACCGTACGTTCGCCTGAACGGCGGAGACTGGGTCCCTTATCCGCAGTAAGTTCTACCGACCCTCTTCCCATTGGGGAGGGGGAATTATTGTTCCGCGAGCCAGACGAGCATCTTCAGGCTCGCGGAATAATAGTCATCTTCGGGGGTAATTTCGGGTTCGCCGGTTGACTGCCCCATCGTTAAATCCCTTACAGCCAGCAGACCGCCTGCCATCATATAGGGGGCATATTCATTCGTGGTGACGTTAACCCACGCGGGAGTGTGTTCCCGTGGGAACTGGCCGAACCAGGTCCGCCACGGTGTCAGCAGCGGGCTTTTTTTATCAGCCCAGGCGACGTACAGCGGAATGCGGATGGCGTCATAGCTCATACGTGGCGGCCAGGCACTGGCGGGTACCAGCTTCCCTTTCGCGTCCAGCGAGACCCAGTCCGTGGGCAACCCGGCTTTACCCGACCCCATTTGGGCCAGTAGCTGTTGCCCGTCCTTCATCAATTCACGCCAGACCGGCAAATGACTGCGTTCGGCAAACGCCTGCCAGGCCGGGAAAATGAAATAAGAGGGGTTGAGCACCACCTCGTTGTCCAGCTTAAATCCCTGAACGCCCGGCAACATGACGCGATAACCCGCATACCGGATGACGTTGTGGGAAACCAGCGCCTTCGTGATGGCATCCGACGCACGGATGTAGCGTTGGTCATGCCAGCGCGCGTTCGCTTTTAACAGTGCCCAGGCAATCAGTACATCGCCATCGGAAGCGTTATTTTTGTCAGCGACCGGGTCAGTTTCCGCGGGGTTATAGCGCCAGTAATAAAGACCGTTGTGTTTATTCTTAAGGGTGTTGTCGGTCCACTTCCAGAGCGTATCGAACGTGGTTTTATCGTCGTTGGCCACCGCCATCAGCATGGCGAATCCCTGACCTTCGGTATGCGAAACGCTGCCATTGCCGGTATCGACAATGCGTCCTTCCGGTTTGAAGAAGCGTGCTTTATAACTCTCCCAGGCCTGACCGGCATGAGAGAGTGGAGAGACCAGCAGACTCATCACGACCAGTGTGGCGCAGACAGATTTTCGCATCATTCACTCAGTCCGGTTATTCCGCGCTGCGCAGGGAGATCTCACCGCCTACCCAGGGCTTGATGACGCCATCCTGCTCCAGAAGCAGGGCGCCCTGCGCATCAATGCCGCGGGAGATACCGTAGATCTCTTTATCGCCAATCAGCAGTTTCACCGGTCGGTTGATAAAGTTATCGAGTTTTTCCCAACGAGACAGAAACGATGCCAGCCCTTCTTGTTCAAAGAGAGACAGAGAGGTACGCAGCTCTTTAATCATACGCACGGCAAGCGTATTGCGGTCGATGGTGATCCCCGCTTCCTGAAGATTGGTCCACGCCTGATTCACCACATCGCTTTGCACATTTCGCATCACCATGTTGAGACCGGCACCAATGACAATTTGCGCAGCATCGCCTGTTTTTCCCGTCAGTTCGACCAGGATACCAGCAAGCTTACGATCGTTCAGGTAGAGGTCGTTCGGCCATTTAACCCGTACTTTATCCGCGCCAAGTTCGTGCAGAACTTCCGCCATCACAATCCCGATCACCAGACTGAGGCCTACGGCGGCAGCAGGGCCCTGATCAAGGCGCCAGTACATGGAAAGATAGAGATTAGCGCCAAACGGTGAAAACCACTTGCGCCCACGGCGACCACGCCCGGCCTGCTGGTACTCTGCAACGCAGGCATCCCCTGATGCCAGTTCGCTTATCCGTTCCAGAAGGTACTGGTTTGTCGAATCGATTACTGGCAATACGGCCACGTTGCCATGCCCTATCTGGCTGCGGATGAGCTCTTCATTCAGAAGCTGAATGGGCTCCGGCAGACTGTAGCCTTTTCCGGGCACGGTGAAGACATCAACCCCCCAGTCGCGGAGGGTCTGAATATGTTTATTAATGGCAGCACGGCTCATACCCAGCTGCTCGCCTAATTGTTCCCCTGAATGAAACTCACCATCGGCAAGGATGCCAATCAGGGTTAACGGGATGGTATTGTCCTTCACGCGATGACCTCCACGGCATTCACTTCACCCGTACGACCTATGAAGCGGACTTCCGGCTCCAGCCAGACGTTAAATTTTTCTCCTACTTTCTGACGCACCTGATGCGCCAGTTGCACGACGTCGTCACTGGTCGCATCGTGTTGATTAATCAGCACCAGTGCCTGTTGGCGGTGAACTGCAGCGCCACCTACAGCTGTGCCTTTTAGCTGGCATTGATCGATAAGCCACCCTGCGGCCAGCTTGACGTTGCCATCCGCCTGCGGGTAATGGGGTGCTGAAGGCCATCCCGCCAGCAATGCTTTTGCATTTTCGCTGCTTATCACGGGGTTTTTGAAGAAACTGCCAGCATTTCCGTTTACTTTGGGATCGGGCAGTTTGGTCATTCGCATGTGGCAAACCGAGTCAAACACATCGCGAGGGGTGACGGTTGCCGGATCGAGGCGCGTTAAATCACCATAGGTCAGCACCGGCTGCCAGGTTTTAGACAAACGCAGGCCTACGGCGACAATAACGTAGCGATCCTGATATTCGTGTTTGAAAATGCTGTCACGATAGCCAAAACGGCACTGCTCTGCCGTTAAACGCTGGGCCGTACCGGTCGCCAGCTCAACGCAGTCGACATAGTCACACACGTGTTTGAGTTCGATGCCATACGCACCGATATTTTGAATAGGTGATGATCCCGCGCAGCCCGGGATGAGAGCCAGGTTTTCCAGCCCCGGCATCCCGTTTTCGAGGGTATATTGCACCAGTTGATGCCAGTTTTCGCCAGCACCTACGTGCAAACGCCAGCTATCGGCACACTCTTCGACATCAATTCCCATGATGCGGTTAATAATGACCGTCCCGGCAAAATCATCGAGAAACAGGACATTACTGCCTTCGCCCAGAATCAGTACGGGTTCGTTGTTTTCTGTTGCGCTTTGCCATGCATCCAGCAGTTGCTGGGCCGTATCGGCGCGTACAATTTGATTAGCATTCCGTTGAATACCAAAGGTATTCCAGGGCTTAAGGGAGTGGTTCATAGGCGCTATCCTGATGCAAAAACGCAGGTAGTTTACCGTATAAGCAGCGGGTTGTGGGGGAATAGTTTGTGCAGTCTGGAAACGCAAAAAGGCCATCCTTTCGGATGGCCTCTTCACTTAATTGATGCCTGGCAGTTCCCTACTCTCACATGGGGAGACCCCACACTACCATCGGCGCTACGGCGTTTCACTTCTGAGTTCGGCATGGGGTCAGGTGGGACCACCGCGCTAAAGCCGCCA